>NZ_CDDK01000024.1 GCF_000820225.1 Aeromonas veronii bv. veronii | reverse complement strand
TTTTGATGTTCGATGCTGTGAGTGCCCACACAGATTGCTTGATTCAAATTGTTAAAGAGCGTCACGCTTGTCGCGTTGAGGAGGCGCATATTACGCTTCTCACTTCGAAAGTCAAGCGATTGTTTTCGCTTTTCTTTCGGCGCCCACTTCGCTAGGAAGCTGGCTCATCAGTTCGGCGTGTTCCGCCGTGCTGGTAGGGGCGCATTATAGGGAGCCGCGCTGCGATGACAAGACTTTTTTTGAAGATAATCACGAAAATTTCAAATTATTCAATTAGAAACAGCTTATTCAGTGTATATATACAATGTTATCCACAATCCGGTTATTTCACTCCCATTTTAGCGTCATTTATGTCGCCTTCAGTGACCTTGGGAATGCCATACTGGAGCCGATAACCTCTCCCGAGTGGTCCATGGTAGCGCCAATCAGGAAAGCTGGTTACCATGGAGGTGAATATAGTGTTGCACCTTTTTTGCTTTCATTTACAAAAGGTCTTTTAAGATGAATTTATCCAAGTTTCCCGTATATATGCAGGCCGCAATCCTTGCTCTGGTATTGGCAGTGGTTGGCTACCTGGTTGCCCAGGCCCTGCAGTTCTCTTTGAAAGCGGAAGTGATTTTTGCAGCAGGTCTGGCCATCGGCGGTTTCGTGGTACCGCTGTTCCTGAAGCGAACCCCGGCTAATGTTGCCGAGTCGATCGCCAATCAGGAGACTTGCACCTTATATGTAGGCAACCTGCCCTATCGCGCCAATGAGATTGCAGTGCGCGAATTGTTTGCCGAACAGGGCCAGGTCATTTCCGTGCGATTGATGAAGGACAAGGCAACCGGCAAGCGCAGAGGTTTCGGTTTCGTGGAGATGCCCGCCGCCGATGCCGCCAAGGCGATTGCCGCTTTGAATGACAAAGAGTATCAGCAGCGCACCCTCAAGGTGCGTGAAGCGAATGACAAACGTGATAAAGAGGAAAGAGAAGGTAGCGAAACTGACGCCTAACCGCTCGTCAGTACTTCACCTCTTCCAGTGATGACAGCCCCCATGCTTGCAAGGGGGCTGTCAGTTTTTGAGCCTCCCCATCCAGCCGGGTACAGTAAGCCCTGGCAATCACCTCTTCTATATGTACAGACTGCACGGCGGCATGCCCGCCATTGTTCAGCAACCAGGCCACCCGTTTGGCAACAGCACTGCCCGAGTCAATAAGCATGCATTGCGGCATCAGTTGCCCAATCTCTTCATTGAGTAGCGGGAAGTGAGTGCAACCGAGCACCAGCGTATCCGGCTTCTCTTCCCCTTCCAGCCAGTCGGCCAATACCTCGCGCAGCAGCGCCATATTGACCGGCAGGCCCGACAGCTTGTGTTCGGCTTCTATAACCAGCTCGGTGGTGCCCTTGAGCAGCACCCGCTTGCTGGGAGCAAACTGGGCGATCAGTTCGTGGGTATAGTCGCGGCTGACGGTGCCTGGAGTGGCCAGCAGACCGATACAACCGTTGCGAGTCTGGGCTGCGGCGGGCTTGATGGCTGGCACCACCCCCACCACGGGAATATCCAGCGCCTCACGCAAGGCCGGCAGCGCTATGGTGCTAGCCGTGTTGCAGGCAATCACCACCAGATCGATCTGATGACGGGCCACCATGGTGGTAACCAATCGGGTGCAGGCAGCAATCAGGGCGGGCTCGCTCAATTCACCATAGGGGAAGTTGGCATTGTCGAAGCAGTAGAAATAGTTGTGTGCCGGCAGAACGCGACGGATCTCGCGGTAGATGGTCAGGCCACCCATACCGGAATCAAACACGAGAATATTGGCCACTTGAACTCCCCTTTGGTGCAAGGCGGCGATCATACTCCCGCCTGCCGCCAATAGAAAAGGCCCTGCCAATGGCAGGGCCCCTGATTTTTCCGCTTGGCCGGGTCCGGCTTAGAGTGAGTAATCCATTGTCACGTAGTAAGCGCGCTCATCGGCAGGGTAACCCACCGCCGTCTGATACTCCTTATCCAGCAGGTTGTTGATCTTGCCCGATACCTTGAGTGCCGGCGTCACCTTGTAGCCAACGGCCAGATTCCAGAGGCTGTAACCACCTAGTTCGGTGGTATTGGCCACATTGCCATAGCGCTCCCCCTGATAGATCCAGCTCAACGAGCCGTCAAACTGCTGCCACTGCGCCTGCGTAATCCACTTGGCCCCTTTGCGGGAGATCAGCTGCAACTGTTTATCGGTCACCTTGTCTTTGGGATCCTTGTACTCGGCAGAGACCCGATGACTCAACCAGCCGGTATCAAATTCCCCTTCCAGCTCGACCCCTTCAATCCGAGCCTTGCCAACGTTTTGTGGTGATGACCCACCATTACCATTAGGGGCCCACTGGATCATCTGCTCGAAATCATTGCGATAACCGGTCATGCGCCACTCGACACCCGCAGTTTGACCGTCAAGCATCAGCTCGCTGCTCTTCGATTCTTCCGGCTTCAGGTTGAGATTGCCAGAACCCGGATAGTAGAGATCGTTAAAGGTCGGGGCGCGGAAACCGGTACCGTAACGGGCACTCAGGCGGTAATCCTCCGCAAAGCGCCAGCCAGCACCGGTCTGCCAGGTATTGTGGCGGCCATACTGTTCGTTGTCATCGCTACGGCCGCTCAGCTCACCCTGCCATATCTGGTTGTCAAACTGGGCCAGGGCATAGAGGCCGGTGTTGTCGCGCTCTTTGGCGTCGACCGGATACGTGGAGCCGGAGGAGCGGGAGCGATCATCCAGTCGATCACTCTGCCAATCGGCCCCGCCTCCCAGCGTCCAGCTCTCGTTCAATTTCAAGCTGTTGACCCAGTTCAGGCTGTACTGGCGGGTGTAGGTCCGGGTATTGGCCTGATCGCGGCCACTGTTGTCCTGATAGTCGTACGCATCCTGTTTGGAGAAGGCGCCACGCAACTCACTCAGATAGCGATCATCGTGATAGCGTGACCCCAGCTGATAGCTCTGGTTTTCAGTCCAGGTCTCGTTGCGCTGATGGGTGGCAGGCCCCCAGGCGGAAGCCGCAGAAGAGCGGTCGTACTGGGCGACATTGCGGAACCAGCGGGTTGTACCGAACAGATCCCAATTGCTGCCGAGCGCCTGCTGGTAGTCCAGCATGGCGTTGTAGCCCTGATGCCCGTGACGGTCACCATCGTTGATGCCGGGCAAGGGATGTACGTTGTAACCCTCTTCATCATCAAAACCGCCAGCCACCTTGAGCTGACCCGCCTCACCTACCTGGCTGGCACTACTGAAAGCGGCCTGACGCTGTTGATGGGAACCAGCACCGATATTGAACTTGTGCTGATTTGTCCCCTTGTCGGGACGGGTAATGATGTTGATCACCCCGCCGATGGCGTCGGAGCCGTAGATGGTGGCGCGCGGGCCGCGGATATACTCGATCCGCTCGACCTGATTGAGTGGCAGATTGTTCAGTTCGGTCATCCCGGCGGTCAGGGAGGCACTGCGCACCCCATCCACCAGCACCAGCGTCTGGGAAGAGGTGCCACCACGCACCCGCAGCGAGCTGAGCTGGCCTCGGCCACCATTGCTGACCACTTCCACACCGGGCAGGGTCTTGACCACATCGGTCACGGTCTGGGCTTGCAGGCGATCGATCTCGTCCCGGGTCACCACATTGACCGGGGCAAGCACGCTGGAGGCAGGTTGGGCGACGCGGGTAGCGGTCACCACCATGGTGGGATTGACGGGAATGGTCAGCTGCTGGGCAAACGCCGCCGTCGGCAACAGGGCAGCCGCCAGAAATTTCTTCGACATGAGAGATCCTTAAGTTCGCGTAAGTATCTACTTCGTGGCCGGTTTCTCTCGGCCCGAAATACGAACTCTGGCAGGTCTTCGGGCTCGGGGGCTGATAGCCTACGGCGACGGCTTCCCGCCTGACGGCAGTGCCCTGATGTCGCTTCGTTCCCCCTTACCGCTGCGCGCCAGCTCCGGATTCTCACCGGATTCCCTATTAAGCATGATGCGCCAAAGCGGGAGGATTATAGGCAGAGCAAAGCTGGATGTATAGCCATCCAGATTTCTATTTATTGCCAGCCAGCACCGCCAGCCTCTGTTGGGCCCCCTCCATCACCGCCTGCACCCCGGGATGGGAAAGATGGCGCCCTGCCGAGACCAGATAGTAAGAGAGTGTGACGTCAGTGAGGGTCGCAATCCGCTCCACCCCGTAGAGGCGACCAATCTCGTCAGCCATCGCCAGCGGCGCCGGGAAGATCCCCATCCCCGCCTTGCCGAACGACTTCATCAGGGTGGAGTCATCAAACTGCCCCACCAGATGGGGATGAATGCCCTGCTGGCGATACCACTCCAGCAGCCGATCGTGGGTGGCCGACTTCTCTCCGGGAATAAGCAACGGCAACCCCTCCAGCGAGGCGGGAAAGCCGTCCCGCGCCCGCGCCGCCAGCTCGGGGCTGGCAAACAGTGCCAGCGGGCTGCGCCCCAACTCGTGGTTGTAGCCGCGCACGCCACTGTCGGGGGGAAGCGGGCGATCGATCAGCACCATATCCAGCTTGTGGCGGGCCAGTTCACTGAACAGCTGCTCGGCCCGCTCCTCGTGACACACCAGCCGCAGCGGCGTTGCCAGCGCCATGGCGGGGGCCAGCAGCTCGAACGCCAGAGTACGGGGTACCGAATCGGCGATCCCCACCTGCATGGTCAACTCCTGACTGGCGTGGCGCAGGGTGTGCTCCAGCTCGGCGCCGAGCGAGAAAATCGCCCCCGCCTGCTCCTGCGCCTGCCGTCCGGCAGCGGTCAGCACCAGACGCCGCCCCACCCGGTTGAACAGCGCCACCCCGAGGGACTGCTCCAGCTCTGCAACCTGACCGCTGATGGTCTGCGGCGTGAGATGCAGCTGTTCGGCGGCCTGCGTCACGCTGCCGCTGCGTGCCACATGCCAGAAGTAGTAGAGCTGTTTGTAGTTGAGCATGCCGTTCCCTATCAGTTTTTACCGAACAACCATCAGCGAGAATCTGATTTTATCGAAACATTGCGGGCTCTAGCATGCAACCATTATCTGAACTGCCCTGCGAACCATCATGCTGGACGTTGTTGTACTCTTCTTTCTGTTTGGTCTGCTGGCCGGTCTGGTGCGCTCCGAGCTCAAAATGCCTCCTGCCCTCTACGACACCCTCTCTCTCTTTCTGCTGCTGGCCATCGGCCTCAAGGGCGGCGTCGGTCTGGCCCAGCAATCCCTGCAACCTCTGCTGCCGCAACTGGCGCTGGTGATCCTGCTCGGCGTGGTGCAGACCCTGCTCGGCTTTGCCGTGCTGCGCCTCAAGATGAACAGGGTCGATGCCGCCGCCACCGCCGCCCACTATGGCTCGGTCAGCGTCGCCACCTTTGCGGTCGGGGTGAACTGGCTCACCGAGCGGGGCATCAGCTTTGAATCCCAGCTCTCCATCTTCCTCGCGGTGATGGAGATCCCCGCCATTCTGGTGGGCATAGTGCTCGCCCGCGGCATCAGTCGCGAGACCCGCTGGCGCATGCTGGCCCACGAGACCTTCCTCGGCAAAGGGGTAACTCTGCTGCTCGGCGGCATGGCCATCGGCTATCTGGCCGGGCCGGATGGAATTGCTCCGCTCAAGCCGCTGTTTGTCGACCTGTTCAAGGGAGCGCTGGCGCTGTTCCTGCTGGAGATGGGCCTCATCGTCGCCCGCCAGTGTCAGGATCTGCGCCGCCACGGCCTGTTCCTGCTCGGCTTCGCCCTGTTGATGCCGCTCGCCTCGGCGGGACTGGGTTTGGCGGCTGGCCAGCTGATGGGCCTCTCTCTCGGCGGCCTGACCCTGCTGGCTACCCTGGCAGCCAGCGCCTCCTATATTGCCGTGCCGGCCACCATGCGCATCGCCGTGCCTCAGGCCAACCCGGGGCTGTCCCTCAGCGCAGTGCTGGGGGTCACCTTCCCGTTCAACATCATGCTGGGGATCCCGCTCTACCACAGCTGGGCCCGCCACTTCACGGAGTAGCCACATGCAGACCGAGACCCGCACCCTGCTGACCGTCATCACGGAAGCCAATCTGGAACCTACCCTGCTGCGCACCCTCACCCGCGAGGGGCTGCGCGGCTACACCATCACAGATGCCCGCGGTCGTGGCGATCATGGTGAGCGCAACGCCAGCTGGAGCGAGAGCGGCAACATCCGGCTGGAAGCGATCTGCAGCCGGGAGCAGGCGGAGCGGCTGCTGGCCCACCTGCAGAGTCGCTACTACCCCGATTACGCAATGATCGCCTTTCTGCAACCGGTCGAAATCGTGCGACCCGAGAAATTCTGAGCCGGCTTGCCGGCTCTTTTTGCCCACCAAAAGCAAACGTTTAACATCAAGGATTCAGAGAAAATGAACACCCCTCCCCTGATCGGCCTGGTAATGGGCTCCGACTCCGACTGGCCCGTGCTGCAGGCCGCCGCCCGCATCCTCAAGGAGCACGGCGTACCCTACGAGGCGCAGGTGGTCTCGGCCCATCGCACCCCGGATCTGCTGTTCGAGTATGCCGCCACTGCCCGCGAGCGCGGACTGCGCGCCATCATCGCCGGAGCCGGTGGCGCCGCTCACCTGCCGGGCATGGTAGCCGCCAAGACCACATTGCCGGTGCTGGGGGTACCCATCCCCTCTCGCCATCTCAAGGGGATGGACTCCCTGCTCTCCATCGTGCAGATGCCCAAGGGGGTGCCGGTCGCCACCTTCGCCATCGGCGAGGCGGGGGCTGCCAACGCCGCCCTGTTCGCGGTCTCCCTGCTCTCGGTCGCCCGGGATGACGACGCCCCCCGCTACCGGCAGCAGATCAACGACTTCCGCACCCACGAGCGAGATCGGGTGCTGGCGCTGCAACTGGAGGAGCCGACATGATCCTGCCCCCCGCCACACTCGGCATGCTCGGCGGCGGTCAGCTTGGCCGCTACTTTGTGATGGCCGCCCACCGCCTCGGCTACAAGGTGGTGGTGCTGGATCCCGACCCGGCCAGCATCGCCGGTGCCGCCGCCGATCACCATATTGTCGCCCCCTATGACGACCCGACCGCCCTGCACGAGCTGGCCAGCCGCTGCGAGGCCATCAGCTACGAGTTCGAGAACGTGCCCGCCGCCACCCTCGCGCTGCTCGAAAATCAAAAGCCGGTGCGCCCAGCCGCCAGCGCGGTGCGCATCTGTCAGGATCGCCGCGAGGAGAAAGCCTTTCTGCGCGGAGCCAACATCCGGGTCGCCCCCTATCTGGCGCTACTGCCGGAAGAGCCCATCCCCACACAGGCCAGCGAACTCTTGCCCGCCATCCTCAAGACCGCCCGCGAAGGGTACGACGGCAAGGGGCAGTGGCAAGTGAACAATCTGGATGAGCTGGCGACGGCGCTGGCAGCCAGTGGCGTCCCCTGCGTGCTGGAACAACGGCTGGCGCTGGAGGGGGAGTTTGCCCTTACCCTGGCCCGCAGCCCGAGCGGCGCCATCAGCGCCCTGCCACTGGTGCAGAACTGGCACAGCGGCGGCATCCTCGATCAGACCCGCTCCCCGGCCAATGTGCCGGCGCTGGAGAGCGAGGCCAAAGGGATCGCCGAACACATTATCGCAGCCCTCGATTACGTCGGGGTGCTGACGGTAGAGTTCTTTCTGGTGGAAGGCCGATTACTGGTCAACGAGCTGGCACCCCGCCCCCACAACTCGGGTCACCCCAGCCTCGACAACGCCGCATGCAACCAGTTCGAGCTGCAGGTGCGGGCCCTGTGCGATCTGCCGCTGCCGGAGCAGATCGCCGTGCGCCCCGCCCTGTTAATCAACCTGCTGGGGGATCTCTGGCAGAACGGCACGCCAGACTGGGCCGCCCTGCTGGCGCTGCCCGGCCTGCATCTGCACCTCTACGGCAAGAGCGAACCCCGCCCCGGCCGCAAGATGGGCCATATCACGGTGACCGGTGACGACTGGTCAACGGTGGAGGAGAGCTGCCGTCAGGCCCGCCAGCTGCTGGGGCTAGCGCCGCGCTGACCGAGCATCGGAAATGCAAAGACCCGGGCATGGCCCGGGTCTCTGTTTTTGCTTGCTATGGCAGGGAGGCGTGTCAGGCCCGCTCGACCGCTACCGGTGCCGGCAGGCGAATGGTGAGGGAGAGCACCAGCGCCACCACCAGCAACACCAGGATCAGGTGGAAGGTCGCCATAAAGCCGCCAAACAGGGAGGCCACAATAGAGCCGATGATGCTGCCCAGACCAAAGCCCAGATAGATGACGCCATAGTTCTTGGTCAGGTTGTTGAGACCGAAGAAGTCGCTCACCAGCGAGGGGTAGACGGTGATGGTGCCACCGAAGCTGAATGCCACACAGGCGACAGCCACAAAGAACAGATTGGCATTGAGCGGCACGAACAGCAGCAGCGCCATGCCCGCCAGGGTAATCAGCTGGGCGATGGTGATGACCCGGATGCGGGACATCTTGTCAGAGAGGATACCCAGCACCAGACGGCCCCCCAGGTTGGCCATGGCGATGATGGCGACGGCATTGGCGGCGACTACAGCAGGCAGACCCACCATCTTCTCGCCGATATCCTTGGCCACGCCGATAACGTAGAGGCCGCTCATGCAGGCGGTGAGGAACATCAGCGCCAGCATCCAGTACTGCGGCTTGCGCATCGCCTCGGCCAGAGTGAAGTCACGGCTCTCACTCTGCTGCACGGAGGCGGCCTGCTTGGGCGCATCCTTCATCAGCATGCCGCCCACCAGCACCATGGACATGGCGATCAGCCCCCACAGCTGGAAAGTGGTCTCAAGGCCGGAGCTGGAGAGCAGCAGCAGGTTGATGTATTTGAAACCGAGACTGCCGAGACCATAGGCACCGATGGAACAGGCGGAGATGAGCCCCTTGCGCTCCGGGAACCACTTCACGCAGTTGGAGAGGGTCATCAGATAGCCGGTACCGTCGGCAAAACCAACCAGAATGCCCGCGCAGAGGTAGAGCATCGCCAGATTGCTGGCATGGGCAGTGAGGAAGAAACCGATGCCGAGCAGCACACCGGCACCCAGGGTCACGTTGCGCACCCCGAATCGCTCCTGCAGCTTGCCCGCCATGGAGGAGGCGACCGCCAGCGACAGGCTGAGCAGGCCGAAGGCGAAAGCGACCTGACTCACCGGCTCGTCCAGCTTGTCGGAGAGCTGGGCGTTGAACAGGCTCCAGGTGTAGACAGAACCCAGTGCGAACTGGGTGATGATGGTACCGATCAGTGTCAGGTACCGGGTGCGGTTCAGATCGATGGTCATGATGCGTCTCGGTCGATGGCCTTAAGGAAATTGAGGCCACTATAGGCAAGACGCAGTTCGCGCCGATCGATTAAGGCATGAAATGCAGATCGGCGGGAATGAATGACAATCAGAGCCGCATCAGCTGACGGAACGCCTTGATGTTGCTGCGACTGACCGGCACCTCGAACGGCAGGTCATGGAGCCGGATGAGATAGGTACTGTTAAACCAGGGGACGATTTCGCGGATCTTGTTGATGTTGACGCAGTAGGAGCGGTGGCAGCGAAAGAACCCCTCGGCAGGCAGCCGGCTGACAAACTCGCTGATGGTCATGGTCATCACGTAGCGATCATCACGGGTGTAGACATAGGTGAGCTTCTCGTCGGCTTCCGCGTAGTAGATCTGCTCGCAGGGGGTGACGATGATGCGCTCCCCCTTCACCAGATTGACGGTGCGATTGTGGGGGCTGCTCCCCTCGCCGCTCGCCTCCCCTGTGGTGGCTGGCTGCGACTTGCCCGCATGCTCGAGCTTTTGCAGCAGATTGATGATGCGCGGCTCGTTGTAGGGCTTGAGGATGTAGTCGAACGCCTCCAGCTCGAACGCCTCCACCGCAAATTCCTTGTAGGCGGTGACGAAGACGATGTGGGGCGGATGGCTCGACTTGTGCAGGTTCTTGGCCAGCAACAGGCCGTCGATGGAGGGGATCTGGATATCCAGAAACACCACATCCACCTCGTGATCCTGCAGATATTTGAACGCCTCCAGCCCATCCTCAAAGCTCGCCACTATCTCGATGGTGCTGTGCTGATTCACCAGATAGATCAGCTCTTCGCGAGCCAGATACTCGTCTTCCACAATGATCGCTTTCAGCATGACAACACCTCTCGCGGCACACACTTATCCTCAACCATGATGGCTCTCAGCATGGCATCGACTCCTGATCCGGCAGATAGAAACTCACTTCGGTACCCGGCTCCAGCCGCTTGAGGTGCAGGCCGTCGCCATAGAGCAGCTTGACCCGCTGATGCACGTTCATCAGGCCGATGCTGCGGCTCCCCACCCGCCCGGCGGCCACCCCATCGATCACCTCCTGACTGATGCCGTAACCGGTGTCCCGCACCGCCACCCGGATGCCACCTGCCAGCTGTTTCACCTCGATGGTGACCCGGCCCGGCGCACTGCGGGGCTGGATGCCGTGCAGGATGGCGTTTTCCACCAGCGGCTGCAACAGCAGGCTCGGTACCTCGATATGCACGTCATCCACATCGAACACCACCTCCAGCTTGTCGCCAAAGCGGGCCTGCTCGATAGCCACGTAGTCGCGCACCTGCTGCAACTCCTCCTTGATGTCGATGAGGGTGTCACCCTTGTTGAGGTTGTAGCGCAGGTAATCTGCCAGATTGGCAATGAGCTGGCGCGCCTGCTGGGGCCGGATGCGGATCAGCGACGAGATGGCGTTGAGGGCATTGAACAGGAAGTGCGGGTTGATCTTGCTCTGCAATGCGGTGAACTCCGCCTTGCGGGTCATCTCTTTCAACTGCTCGATGCGCGACACCTCCATCTGGGTGGAGATGAGCTGGGAGAGGCCCACCGCCATCTCCCGCAGGGAGCTGGTGATGCTGTGGGTGCGGCGGTAGTAGATCTTGAGGGTGCCGCTCACCGAGCCGTTTTCCCGCAGCGGAATAATGATGACCGAGTGGAAATCGGAGAGGTGATACTGGCGCAGATCGTTGTTGATGATGATCTGGTCGAGCAGCACCGCCTGCTGGGTCATGCCGCTGATGGCGTGGTGCTCATCCAGCTCGTAATAGTCCTTGCCCACCCCGACATAGGCCAGCACGTCATGGGTATCTGTGATGGCCACCGCATCGGCGCTGATGTCGCGCCGGATCACATCGCACACCTGACTGAGGGAGTGGCGATCGATGTTCTGGAAGAAAGGCAGCGTCTTGTTGGCGATATCGAGCGCCAGCTTGGCCTGCTTGGCGGCAATCAGCTCCTTCTCGTCATCCAGATCCTGCACCAGCTTGATGATGAGGCCGATGCAGAGCGCCCCGGCGATCATCGGATAGGCGATATGGTTAACGATCTCCACCCCGACTTCGTGGGGCTCGGTCAGCAGCCAGATCAGCAGCATGGTCAGCCCTTCGCAGAGCATCCCCGCCAGAATGCCGTAGAGCCAGAGCCGCGACTTGCGGCAACGCAGGTGCAGCCAGGTGGCGAGCAGGCCGGCAATAATGCTGGCGATGAGGCAAGGGATGGAAGTGTGACCATCCATGTCGATGAGATAGCGGTGCAGACCGGAGATGACCCCGGCCGGAATGCCGACCCAGGGGCCGAACAGGATGCCGCCGGAGATGATGGCGATGATCCGCACATTGATCAGCGCCCCCTCTACCGGAATGCCGGTGTAGGTACTGAACACCGCAAACAGGCCGAAGATGGAGGCCACCAGCACCAGCTCCGCCGGGGTGTGATCCCGCTTCTGGAACAGCCGCTGGAACGGCCGGGTGCGGGTCAGGAAAAAGAGGGTCATCAGCATCAGCGCTGCCCGCTCGAACACCGCCAACAACATCATCTGATTCTCAAGCATCTGCGCCCCCTTGCGACAACCCGACCGATCACCATAACCCTGACCAATAAATCGGGGCCGGATAAACCAGCCCCTGTGACATCAACAGTACTGACCAGCCACCCAGCCGGAGGACCAGGCCCACTGGAAGTTGTAGCCACCGAGCCAGCCGGTCACGTCCACCACCTCGCCGATGAAGTAGAGGCCGGGCACCTTGCGCGCCTCCATGGTCTTGGAGGAGAGCTCGTTGGTATCGACGCCGCCAAGGGTCACTTCAGCGGTGCGATACCCCTCGGTACCGTTGGGCAGGATCTGCCAGTCACCCAGCAGATTGGCCACCGCTTCCAGCTCCCGCTCGTTGTACTGGCGCATCGGCTTGCTGACCAGCTGGCCCAGCTCCACCAGCTTGTCGACGAAGCGCTTGGGCAGCTCGCGCCCCAGCACGGTTTTCAGCTCCTGCGCCGGGTGAGCCTGCGCCCATTCACGCAGGGCAGCCGGAATATCCAGCTCCGGCAACAGGTTGATGTGGATCTTCTCGCCGGCGTGCCAGTAGGAGGAGATCTGCAGGATGACGGGGCCGGAGAGGCCGCGGTGGGTGAACAGCATCGCCTCCTTGAAGCGGGTGCCATCCTCGGCGGTCACAGCTACCGGCAGGCTGATGCCCGCCAGATCGGCGAAGGCCTCTTTCTCCGCCTGATGGAGGGTGAAGGGCACCAGACCGGCGCGGGTCGGCAGCACCTTGAGACCGAACTGCTCCGCCAGCTTGAAGCCATACGGGGTCGCGCCCAGCTTGGGCATGGAGAGACCGCCGGTCGCCACCACCAGCGAGTGACAGCCGATCTCCCCCTTGCTGGTCGTCAACACAAAGCCCTCGTCCTGCTTGCTGACAGTGAGGATCTCGGTCTGGAACTGCAGGGTCACCCCGGCCCAGTCACACTCGGTGAGCAGCACATCGACGATATCCTTGGCACTCTCGAGACAGAACAGCTGCCCCAAGGTGCGCTCGTGATAGTTGACCCCGTGGCGGTCCACCAGATCGATGAAATCCTGCTGGGTGTAGCGAGCCAGCGCCGACTTGCTGAAGTGGGGATTCTCCGACAGGTAGGCGTGAGCGCCCGCCTGATGGTTGGTGAAGTTGCAGCGGCCACCGCCACTGATGAGGATCTTGCGGCCCGGCTTCTTGGCGTTGTCGAGCACCAGCACGGAGCGTCCCCGATAGCCCGCCTGCGCCGCACACATCAATCCGGCCGCACCGGCCCCGATCACCACCACATCGACCTGCTTCATCATCACTCACTTATCAAAATAGAAACGGCACCTGGCCAGAACCGAGATTG
This sequence comes from Aeromonas veronii bv. veronii, assembly GCF_000820225.1. Lineage (GTDB taxonomy): Bacteria > Pseudomonadota > Gammaproteobacteria > Enterobacterales > Aeromonadaceae > Aeromonas > Aeromonas veronii. Next base: position 90,883 of record NZ_CDDK01000024.1, on the reverse strand, counting down.
CCTCTGGCTGACATCACAACGGTGACTGCCCACCAGAATAAACAACGGCCCTTAAAAGGGCCGTTATTGTACTGGCTGAACACTAAGTGTCCACGACTATCAGGCGTTGCTGTCCATGATGCTGGCCGGGGCGCCTTTGGCCAGTTCGGCCAGCTCCTTGTCGATGAAGTAGAGGCCTTTGCCATCTTCACCCACCAGACCCAGACGGTCGACGATGCTCTTGAACAGCTTCTCCTCTTCATGCTGCTCGGCCACATACCACTGCAGGAAGTTGAAGGTGGAGTAGTCCTGGGTAGTGAAGGCCACGTGGGCCAGACCATTGATGCACTTGGTGATGTGATACTCGTGCTCCAGAGTGGTACGGAACACATCGCCCAGCGACTTGAACTCGTGGGGAGGGGCATCGATGGCACCCAGTTTTGGCATGGCGCCGGTCTCGCTCACATAGGTGAACAGACGCTCCATGTGCTGGCGCTCCTCGACTGCGTGCTGGCGCAGGAAGGTCGCCGCCCCTTCAAAGCCCTTGTCTTCGCACCAGGCGCTCATCTGCAGATAGAGATTGGAGGAGTAGAACTCCAGGTTAATCTGCTCGTTCAACTTCTCGATCATGGCTTGGGCCAGCATCTTGTTTCTCCTCAGTGATTTGGTATCGATTGTCGCCACACTCCCGCCGCGAATCAACCCGCCAACGAGAGGGAGATCCCGTTTCTTTCAGCTCAGGGGGTCAGCTCGCCAAGGGAGGCGACATCCACCGGCGCAGCATAATCGACGCCCGGCAGCTCGAAGCCATTGAGCTGCATGAAATCCTGCCGCAGCCCGGCAAAGTCCCCCAGCGCGTGGAAATTGTCCGGCGTCACCTTGGGCCAGAGCGCCGAAACGGCGGCCTGAATGGCCGGGTCGAGCTCGTAGTCATCCATCCGGATCAGCCGGTTACCATCGGCCACCACCCCATTGGGCCCGTACATCTTGGCGGCAAACAGTCGCTGCATCTGCTCGATGCACCCCTCATGGACGCCGCGCTCCTTCATCACCCCCATCAGCAAGCCGAGATAAACCGGCAGCACCGGAATATAGGCGCTCGCCTTGGTTACCAGCGCCTTGCAGACCGACACCCAGGCATGGCCGCCAATCTCGGCCAGTTGCAGGTTGATGGTCTCGGCGGTGGCGTGCAGATGCTCCTTGGCATAACCGATGGTGCCATCGCGATAGAGGGGATAGGTGGATTCGGGGCCGATGTAGGAGTAGGCCACGGTTTGCGCACCGGGGGCGAGACAACCGGCCTGCTGCAACGCCTGCATCCAGAGCTGCCAATCCTCGCCCCCCATCACGGTGACGGTATCGCGGATCTCCTCCGGCGTGGCGGGCGCCAGCGACTGCTGCACCAGAATATCGCGCTCCAGATCCAATCCCCAACCACTGAATGGCTGGCCGGTGGTCTTGAGCACCGAGCGCACTTGCGTGCCGTCGGGCAGCACCCGGATGCCGCTCGCGAGCGAATAGATCACCAGATCCACCTGCCCCAGCTGCTGGCGGATGGTGTCGATGGCCTGCTGACGCATGCCGTCGGAGAAGGCATCACCGATCAGGTTGATGGCGATACGCCCCTCCTGCTCCGCCTCCTTGCGAAACCAGATGTTGTTGTACCAGCCGGCGCTGCCCAATCCTTTGTCGGAAGGGCCGCGCTCAAACGAGATACCGATGGTGTCGGCACCGGCACCAAAGGCGAGCGCAATGCGCGACGCCAGTCCAAACCCGGAGGAGGCCCCCAGCACCAGCACCCGCTTGGGACCGTTGAACGGGCCAGCGGCCTTGATCCGTTCGATCTGCTGCTGCACGGCGGCGCGACAGCCGATGGGGTGACAGTTGCGGGCAACACAACCTTGAATCTGGGGATGAATGATCATGGGAAGGCCTCCAAAGAAACTGGCTACAGCATAACCAAATCGAAGGAGATTAACTTGATGCCGGATCGCTATCAGTCAGAAAAGCAGCGGGAAATGAGGCAGAAAAACAAAAGGGAGCACGTGGCTCCCCAAAGCGGTATTCAGATGCTTTTTGTTGTTTTGTGTTCATTGCGAAGCACGTGCCCATCCTATGCCTCTCCCCCCTGATCGGCAAGCCGGGGGATGTGACCGGCGTCAAACTCCTGTTTAATTTATAGGCAAATAGTGGTTAATAACTGAGTGGCTGACCCTGTGTCACACGTCATTAAACTCATTTAAATCCCAAAACTGTGCCTGAGGCACCATTTTAGTTTCAGCAGAGATTGGTATAGTGGGCTGAAGGATCGGTAAGGAGAACCCCCATGAGTGGAACAACCTATTACAAGCATATTCTGGCCGCGATCGACCTCTCTGAAGACAACCGCAAGGTGATCGACAAGGCGGTGGACAGAGCCCGTTCCAACGGCGCCAAGCTGTCGGTTATCCATGTCGATGTGGACCTCAAGGATCTCTACACCGAGATGATCGATATCGACATCGACAACGTGCAGGATCAGGTGATCGCCGAAGCGAAAGAGAAGCTGGAGGCATTTCTGGCCTCGGTGGACTATCCCATCGAGAAGAAGCTGGTGATCTGCGGCGATCTGAGCGAGCGGGTCAATCAGGCAGTCAAGGAGTACGAGATCGACCTGCTGGTGTGCGGCCATCGCCAGAGCTTCTGGAGCCTGCTCACCTCCAGCGCCCGTCAGCTGATGAATACGGTGCCCTGCGATCTGCTGGTCGTCCCCTTGCAGAAGTAATGAAACCGGCGTAGTTTGATTTGCTATGAATATGACCGCATTCAATCACAACTACTGGTGGTGCTGCTCCTAAACAGGCGGCACCGCGTTTCTATTGTAAATTTCCCAAAGAAAACACCGTGACCGCCGAGAGGCGGTCAACTGTTTTTATCCCTTTGTCGCCTCCCGGCTCACCCAACTGGAGAGAGTGACATGCACAACCCCGTTATCCTGACTGGTGATCGTCCCACCGGCAAACTGCACATCGGCCACTATGTCGGCTCCCTGCGCCAGCGCGTCGAAGCCCAGCACCACTACCGTCAATTCGTGATGATCGCCGACCTGCAGGCGCTGACCGACAACGGCCACAATCCGGCCAAGGTGACCGACAACGTGCTGGAGGTGATGGCTGACTATCTGGCGGTCGGTCTCGACCCGGCCAAGACCACCTTCTGCCTGCAGAGCGCCCTGCCTGCCCTCGCCGAGCTCACCTGTTACTACCTCAATCTGGTCAGCGTTGCCCGGCTGGAGCGCAATCCCACCGTCAAGGCGGAGATCCAGCAAAAAGGGTTCGAACGCACGCTACCAGCCGGTTTTCTGGTCTATCCGGTGAGTCAGGCCGCCGACATCACCGCCTTTCGCGCCAGCCATGTGCCGGTCGGGGAAGATCAGCTGCCGATGCTGGAGCAGACCAACGAGATCGTCCGCCGCTTCAACTCTCTGGTAGGCAAAGAGGTGCTGACCGAATGCCAACCGATCCTGAGCGACACTGGCCGCCTGCCCGGCATCGACGGCAAGGCCAAGATGTCCAAGTCTCTCGGCAACACCATAGAGCTCGGCATGCCGACGGAAGAGGTCAAACAGGCGGTGTTCGCCATGTATACCGACCCCAACCACCTCAAGGTGAGCGATCCGGGTCAGGTGGAGGGAAATACGGTGTTCGCCTATCTCGATGCTTTCCACCCCGACAAGGCGCTGGTCGCCGACATGAAGGCCCACTACCGGCGCGGCGGACTGGGGGACATGCGCTGCAAGCAGGTGCTGAACGACTGCCTGCAGACCCTGCTCGCTCCGATGCGGGAGCGCCGGACCGCGGCCATCGCCGACAAGAAGATGCTGCTGGAACTGCTCTATCAGGGCACCGAGCAGGCTCGCATCATCACCGATGAGGTATTGGCGGAGGTGAAAAGCGCCATGGGGCTCGACTACTTCGCCAGCATCCGCTGAGCGGGAGTCCCGAGCGCATCGTCGCCGTAGAGGTCGAACACCAGCTGGTGCAGCATGCTCTTGAACCAGCCGATCGCCTCGTCGTGGGCGGTGAGTGGGTGCCCCGCCATCAGGTAGACGATGGGGATGGCGGGGTCGAGCTGGTGCATCCGCAGCGGGTAGTAGCGGCAGAAGTGGCGCCCGATCATCTCGGGCACCACCACCAGATAGCGACCGGTCGCCATCAGCGGCGGCACTGCCATAAAGCTCGGCAACCGCACGCCCAACTCCCGCTCCACCCCGAAGCGAGCCAGCCAAAGCTCCACCATCGCCTGACTGTGACCCCAGCTGGAGGTGTGGATGTGGGGACGGCTCACCAGCTCGACCGGTGTCAGCACATCGGGCAATTCGCTGCCAAGGGGCGACAGGCAGACCAGCGGGTTGTTGAACCACTCCTCCCGCCACAAACGGGGTGAGAGATGATTCGCCCCGGCGAAACCGATCACCAGATCCAGCTCACCTTTTTCCAACTCCCGCTCGTAGTCGCTGTCCGCCAGCTCGCACACCTCAAGGCGACAGTGAGGGGCCTGCTGATGGAGTCTGTCCACCAGCACCGGCACCAGCCCGTGCTCCACCGAGCCCGGGGTGGCGATACGGAAAATCCGCCGTGCGGTAGCGGGATCAAACCCCTTGGCCTGCCGCAATCCCTGCTCCAGCATCGCCAGCGCCTGGCGCACCGGCCCGGCCAGCGCCTTGGCCCGCTCGGTCGGCATCATCTCGCGCCGACTCATCACGAACAGCGGGTCATCCAGCGCCACCCGCAGCCGCCCCAAGGCGTGACTGACGGTGGATTGGGAGAGATGCAGCCGTTCGGCGGCACGGGTGACGTTGCGCTCCTGCATCAGCATGTCGAATACGGCGAGCAGGTTGAGGTCGAGACGGGCGAGCGAGCTATCCATCGATATTAGCCATAGTTAAATGCCAACAATTCATTTTTACCATAGTAACAGATTGCCTAGAATGCGCTGGCTTAATACATCGGAGATTCAAATGCGTAGCTATCTGTTATTGCTGGCCATTGGCCTGCTGTGGGGTTCCCAATTCATTTTCATGCACCAGGCCGTTGCCGAGTTGCCCCCCATTCTGGTGGCTGCCGGTCGTGCCCTGTGCGGCAGCCTGACCCTGGGTCTGCTCTGCCTGTTCATGCGGCTCAAGAGTGAGCACACCCCGTGGCGCACCTATATGCTGATCGCCCTGCTGGATGCCACCATCCCCTTCATCATGGTCGCCTGGGGCCAACAGTATGTGGATAGCGCCATCGCCGCCGTGGTCATGGGTTGTATCCCGTTTGTGACCATTCTGGCTGCACCGCTGTTTATTTCTGGTGAAAGAATCACCAAAACCGGTCTGCTTTCCGTGATCATCGGCTTTGCCGGTGTGCTCACCCTGTTCTGGCCGAAACTCTCCCAGGGCATGAACGCCGGTCTGCTCGGTGCCATGGCCATCCTGCTGGGTGCCAGCTGCTTCGCCATCGGCCTGCTGATGATCAAGCGCTTCGCCAAGGACCATCCGGTCGTGGTCGCCCGCAATATCCTGATCTCCTCGGCAATCCAGTTGCTGTTGGTCGCCCCCTTCATGGTTGACCTCAGCAGCCTGACCCTGCCGAGCACACAGGCCCTGAGTGCGATCACCGTGCTGGGTACCCTCTGTACCGGTCTGGTCTACTTCCTCTACATGGCGCTGATCCAGAAGGCCGGCCCGACGTTCGCCTCCTTCAGCAACTATCTGGTGCCGCTGTTCGGCGTGATGCTGGGCGCCCTGTTCCTCGGCGAGCAGATCCACCCCACCACCGGCGTGGCACTGGCCCTGATCCTCGGCTCGGTCGCCATGAACCAGTGGGCGCAACAGCGTCGCATGCAGCGCGAGGTCTCCCTATGTCAGGCATCCTGACCACACTGTGCGGTGGTCTGGTACTGATTGCCGGCTGGCAGTATCGCCAGCGGCTGGCCGGGATCCTGGGCCTGCTGATGGTACTGCTGCCCTGGTTCTTCGATAGCAAGCTGCAAGCCATGCTGAGCTATGCCCTGAATGCCTGAAGTCCATCTCTGAATGTGTGACGAGAGTCTATCTCTCCTGTTTTGGGACTGTTTTAAAAAACCTCCGATTTGTCCCCCGCTACCGGCGCTCTGCGCCGGTTTTTTTTATGCCTGCCAGCCGGCGTCAGATCAGATAGCGATAGCTGAGTCGCTCGTTCTTGCGCGGCCCGGTGATCTGCCAGCTCAGCAGAAAACCGCCGTCGATCTCGGTCAACTCGGCGCTGTAGTGATCCGCCCCACACAGATGGGGTTCGGCGGTCAGCCAGCGGCCATCCCCCTGCGGCAGCAGCTCGAACAGTTCGACCGGCGCCTCATAACGCAGATGGGAGAGACGGATCCCCCGTTCACTGCGCTGCCACCAGAAGCGGTTGTGCATGGCGAGTTCCTTGCCATGAGGCGTGGTGTAGCGACCCTGCTCGTTATACAGCCACCCCCCCTGATGATCGGTCACCTGCACACGCCCCTCGCCCCGACCACTCCAGTCGGTCGCCGACCCCTCGCCATTGCTGGCGGTAAAGGAAAATGCTCCGACCTGTGGCAATCGCGCCCATAAACGCTGGATTGCCGCTTCCATCTCGGCCATCATAGCCCCCTTAAAATTGACAACTGACGATAAATCAAACACATGAACTACTTGATAGGGGTCACCCTGCTCTGGTCATTCTCCTTCAGCCTGATCGGGGTCTACCTCGCTGGTCAGGTCGATGCCTACTTCTCGGTGCTGACCCGCATCGCCCTCGCCAGTCTGGTGTTTCTGCCCTTCCTGCGCCGCCGCTGGCTGCGCCCCGATCTGGCGGCCAAGCTGATGGCGCTGGGCGCCATCCAGCTCGGCATCATGTATCTCTTCTACTACCACTCCTTCCTGCTGCTGACAGTGCCGGAAGTGCTGGTCTTTACCATCTTCACCCCCATCTACGTCACCCTGCTCCACGATCTGCTGGAGCGCCGCTTCAAGCCTGTTTATCTGTGGGGTGCCCTGCTGGCGGTGCTCGGGGCTGCCGTCATCCGCTTCGACGGCCTGACCGAAAGCTATGTGCTGGGATTTATGGTGGTGCAGGGGGCCAACCTCTGTTTCGCGCTCGGTCAGGTGGGCTACAAGGTACTGCTGGCGCGGGAGGCGGAGCAACCACCGCAACTGGCGGTGTTCGGCTGCTTCTATCTGGGGGCGCTGATGATCGCATTGCCCGCCTGGTGGCTGCTGGGCAAGCCACAATACCCAACGTCAGGGTTGCAGTGGGGCATTCTGCTCTGGCTGGGGGTAGGTGCCTCCGGCCTCGGCTACTTCCTCTGGAACAAGGGGGCGACGCTGGTCACCAGCGGGGTGCTGGCCATCATGAACAATGCGCTCATTCCGGCCGGCTTGCTGGTCAATCTGCTGCTCTGGGGCAAGGATACTGATCTGACCCGACTGACCATCGGCGGCCTGCTGATGCTGGCCTCGCTCTGGGTCTGCCAGCGTGACAAAAGCGGCCAACCCTGACCTCACTCAGCCGACGACGGTGTTGTGCTCCCGTCTGGCCTGACTGTGACAGCTGGCCAGCCGGGCCAGCAGATGATCGAGCTGCTCGCCAGCCTGACTCTGCACCAGCCCAATGCTGACGGTGACCGGCCGCTGTGACAGCAGGCTGGCATCGGCAATCTCGAGGCGCAGCCGCTCGGCGATCTCCAGCGCACTCATCCGCTCGGTCTGGGAGAGCATCAGGATAAAACCGTCCTCATCCCAGCGGGCAAAGGGATCTTCCCGCCGCAGTTCGTGGCGTACGATACGCGCCAGCTTGGCCAGCATGGCGTCGCAAGCCACTTCGCCAAACAATTGCTGGATTTTGGCCATGTGATCGACCGAAAACTGCAGCAGACTGAAAGTGCCGCTCTCGGTCGCCAGCCGCTCTTCAAGCAGTTGCTCGAAACGGCCACGGCTCTCCAGTCCGGTCAGCGGATCGGTGCCATGTCGCTCCTCCACCAGCACGGCAGCGGGATCGAGGTGACGGACAACCCCCAGCAGATACCCCCGCTCATCACGACGCATCCGCTCTTCCAGCCGGATGTAGTGACCGTGATGATGCAGAATGCGGTATTCGAGGCGCAGACCGCTGCTGCGCCCGCTCTGGCAGGCGAGCAGGGCATCTTCCAGCCGGGCAACATCGTCGGGATGAACCCGATCCAGCCAGCCGAGATCATCCGGCCAGCACTCTCCCAATCCCAACAGGCGCAGGCAGGAGGGATCACGCTGCAGTCCATGTTGGGCTGACCAGCTCCAGATCCCCGCCTCCAGCAGCGCCATGGCATCAGACAGCAGACCCGGATCAAGTCGGGCAGTCACATCGACCAAAGGTGTCTTGAGCATTTCCATGGGGCGCCTCGAAACAGGATCTGAATACCAGCTCAATAAGTAACATTGGCGTTCACGCCGAGCAACAGGGTCAGATCGCTTTTCCCTGATACCCGTTCATCAAGGTCTGCCAGTTCTCCGGTACGAAGTGGAAACTGGTATGCAGTTGAGACTCTTTATTGAATGAACGGAGCAAGCGTTCCAGATTGGCCTTCTGCCATTCGCCGGGGGAGCGGATCGCACCCTTGTCAAAATCGATCACCCACACCTTGCCCTCTTTATCGAGCAGCAGGTTATGGCTGTTGAGATCGGCGTGATAGACCCCGGCATCGTGCAGCTGGCGCACCGTCTGGCCTATCTTGTGCCACACCTCGGTCGCCACCGGCCCCTGCTTGAGCAGCGCCACCATATCCTTGGCACCGCGAATTCGCTCGATCAGGATATCGGCACGATAGAAGGGGCCCTGTTTGACCATGCGGGCGCCAAACGGACGCGGTACCGGCAGCCCCAGCTCGCACAACTTGGCCAGCAGGGTGTATTCGGCCATGGCGCGGCTCGACTCGACCCCTTCGAACCAGAAGCGATCCCGCACCACCTTGCCCACCATGCCGCCGCGATAGTAGTGGCGCAGCACCAGATGGCGCGACTCATCCTTGACGAACCAGGTCACTCCCCGCCCGATGGAGGTCCCCACCACCTGACGATTGTTCTGCCACCAGGCAGGATCGAATAACTGGGGAGAGGGGTCGCGAAAGGCCCCTTCGGCGTACCAGCAGATCTGGTTGTGTTTGGTCTGTACTCGCATCGTGGAGATCCCGCTCAGTGGGTCATGGATCGCAATTTTTCAATTGGCGATGAGGCTGCCGCTCCGGCATGCCCGCAATAGTGGCCTTTAATCAACGACGTGCAGAGACAGGTCATGGCGCTGGGCCCGGCCTATCCAGGCTGACGATTGTGCGCAATTTTACAATCCAGAGGGGAGTTTGCATAATGCCATCCACCCTTTTTGCCAGCCGTGCGCCACAACATGCCGCTATTTCAAACGCCCCCCTCCTCCATCTGCATCCTGCGGCTCTCCGCCATCGGGGATTGCTGCCACGCACTGGCGCTGGTGCGCATCATCCAGCGGGAGTGGCCACAGACCCGCATCACCTGGATCACCGGCAAAATCGAGGCAACCCTGTTTGCCGATCTGCCCGGGGTCGAGGTGATCCCCTTCGACAAGAGCAAGGGGTGGCGCGGCTATCGCGATCTCTGGCAGACCCTCAAGGGGCGCAAATTCGATGCCCTGCTCCACCTGCAGGCTGCGATGCGGGCCAGCATCGCTACTCTCGGCATCAAGGCCAAGGTCAAACTCGGGTTTGACAAGGAGCGCGCCAACGACGGCCAGTGGTTGTTCACCAACCACAAGGTGCCTTCGCCTGCCTCTCCCCACGTGCTGGACGGTTTCCTCGCCTTTGCCAAAGAGCTCGGCATCAAGGATCTGACCCCGGACTGGCAACTGCCCATCAGCGCCGAACATCAGGCATGGGCAAGGGAGAAGATTGGCGGTAAACCGACCCTGCTGATCTGCGCTGCCGCCAGCAAGGCGTTCAAGAACTGGACTGCCGCAGGCTATGCCGCGCTGGCGGATCACGCCGCCAGCAAGGGCTTTCAGGTCTATCTCTGTGGCGGGCCGGCCAAGCTGGAGCGGGATCTGGCCGCCGAGATCCGGCAACTCAGCCAGAGCAAGCCGGTAGATCTGGTGGGGCAGACCAACCTCAAGCAGCTGCTGGCGCTGATTGGCGAGGCGAGTCTGGTACTGGCCCCCGATACTGGCCCAACCCATATGGCCACCATAGTGGGCACGCCGGTCATCGGCCTCTATGCCCATCACAATCCCGCTCGCACCGGCCCATATCTCTGTCGCGACTACGTGGTCAGCGTCTATCAGGAGCTGGTCGAGCAGGAGACCGGCAAGCCGCTGGCCGAATTGAGCTGGCGCACCCGTCTCAAAGACCCGGAGGCCATGCGAAAAATCACCAGCGAGCAGGTGACCGCCGCGTTCGATCGGCTCTGTGCAGATCGTCAACTGCCGTAGTGACAGGGCACCTCGGGAATTCCGAGCCATCAGGCAGGGATAACCTGATAGCCTCTGCCCTCAGCCAAAGGCACAATGCAGGCTGATGTGGGTTACGCTCCCGCAGCAAGCTACGAATACTTTGATCGGCTGGAATATGATTCCGGCCGTTTTTTTATTCGCCGCATTCTGGTAAAATTCGCCGCCTTTACATCCTCCTGACTCAAGAATTTTCCGCGTTTTGCGTTTGGCTGTCTCCCTTTCGGGCACAAGACGGCGGTCTCTGCTACAACCAAAACAGCGGTTTCGATTAAAGGTAATAATATGGCGCAACAAGGCACTCTCTATATCATCTCTTCTCCGAGCGGCGCTGGTAAATCCAGTCTGCTCAATGCCTTGCTGACCCAACATAACGCTGCGGGCAAGATGCAGCTGTCGGTTTCCCACACCACGCGCGCCACCCGCCCGGGCGAAGAGCACGGCGTCCACTACCACTTCGTCCAGGTGGAAGAGTTCAAGGCGCTGATCGAGCGCGGTGATTTTCTGGAGTGGGCCGAAGTGTTCGGCAACTACTATGGCACCTCCCGCGCCGCCATCGAAGCCTGTCTGGCCAAGGGGATCGACGTATTCCTCGACATCGACTGGCAGGGTGCTCGCCAGATCCGCAAGCAGATGCCGACCAAATCCATTTTCATCCTGCCCCCCAGCCGCGAAGAGCTGGAACGCCGCCTGATTGGGCGCGGTCAGGACAGCGCCGAAGTGATTGCCGGCCGAATGGCGAAAGCCATTGCCGAAATGGTGCACTACGACGAGTATGACTATGTCATTATCAATGAAGACTTCGAGCAGGCGCTGTTCCAGCTCAGGTCCATTATTGAGTGCCAACGGCTGGAGATGCGTCACCAGCAACAAGCTCAAAAAAACTTGCTGCAACAGCTACTGGCAGAGTAAGCCAAAAACAAGTAAACTTTTGCGTCATTTTTAAACACTGCTTTTCTAAATACAGAAAGCCCAAACACTGGAGTCCTGCATGGCACGCGTTACTGTAGAAGATGCTGTAAAACAGGTAGGTAACCGTTTTGACCTGGTGCTGGTCGCCGCGCGCCGCGCTCGTCAAATCGCGGTACAAGGCAAAGATCCCCTGGTCGACGAAGAGAACGACAAGCCGACTGTGATCGCCCTGCGTGAGATCGAGCTGGGTCTGGTGAACAATCAAGTGATGGACACCCAGGACCGCTACGAACAGCAAGAGCAGGAAGCCGCCGAGCTGGCTGCCGTTGCTGCCATCGCCGAAGGCCGCGGTTAAGTTATTCCTCCGGTTGGCACCCGCCCGGGTGCCGACTGTTCATCCCCATTTACAACCGCTCGAAAACCTCGCAAACTCAGGGCTATACCCTCAATTCCACGAATTGCCGTTTCACCGCTGCGGGGACTGTCTTGTATTTATTTGAAAACCTTAAAGAAATAGCCAGTTCCTACCTGCCGCCAGAGCAGGTTGAGAAGCTCAAGCAAGCCTATGTGGTGGCCCGTGATGCCCACCAGGGTCAGATGCGTTCCAGTGGCGAACCCTATATCACCCACCCCGTAGCCGTTGCCCGGATCCTGGGTGACATGCGCCTCGATCATGAAACCCTGATGGCCGCCGTGCTGCACGACGTCATTGAAGACACCTCTGTCACCAAGGCCGATCTGGCCGAACAATTCGGCAATGCGGTTGCAGAACTGGTGGCCGGGGTCTCCAAGCTCGACAAGCTGAAGTTTCGCGATCGCAAAGAGGCGCAGGCCGAGAACTTCCGCAAGATGGTGATGGCAATGACCCAGGATATCCGGGTCATTCTGATCAAGCTGGCCGACCGCACCCACAACATGCGCACCCTGGGCTCCCTGCGCCCTGACAAACGCCGCCGCATCGCCCGGGAAACCCTCGAAATCTTCGCCCCCATCGCCAACCGCCTCGGTATTCACACCATGAAGAACGAGCTGGAAGAGCTGGGTTTCGAGGCGCTCTATCCCATGCGATCCCGCGTGTTGCGCGAATCAGTGCGCCGCGCCCGTGGCAATCGCCGCGAGATCATCGACTCCATCCAGAGCGAAATCAGCGGTCGCCTGAAGGAGGCGGGGATCGAGCATCAGGTCAGTGGCCGCGAGAAGAATCTCTTCTCCATCTACAACAAGATGGAGAAAAAAGAGCTGCAATTTCATGAGGTAATGGATATCTACGCCTTTCGTGTCAAGGTGAAGGACATAGATACCTGTTACCGGGTACTGGGGCAGATGCACAGCCTCTACAAGCCGCGCCCCGGCCGCTTCAAGGATTACATCGCCATCCCCAAGACCAACGGCTACCAGTCGCTGCACACCTCGCTGGTGGGGCCGCACGGGGTACCTGTCGAGGTACAGATCCGCACCGAATTCATGGATCAGATGGCCGATAAAGGGGTCGCCGCCCACTGGGCCTACAAGCAGGATGGCGACAGCTCGGGCACCACTGCCCAGATCCGCGCCCAGCGCTGGATGCAGAGCCTGCTGGAATTGCAGCAGAGCGCCGGCAGCTCGTTTGAATTTATCGAAGGGGTCAAGACCGACCTCTTCCCCGACGAGATCTACGTGTTCACGCCGGAAGGACGCATCATGGAGCTGCCCGCTGGCGCCACGCCGGTGGATTTTGCCTACACGGTGCACACCGACATCGGCCACGCCTGCGTCGGTTCGCGGGTCGACCGCCACCCCTACCCGCTCAGCAGCCCACTGCACTCGGGCCAGACGGTGGAGATCATCACGGCACCGGGGGCTCGCCCCAACGCGGCCTGGCTCAACTTCGTGGTGACCACCAAGGCACGCTCCAAGATCCGCCAGTTCCTCAAGAACCTGCGTACCGAAGAGTCGGTGGTGCTGGGTCGCCGCCTGCTCAACCATGCGCTGGGCGCCAAGAATATCGAAGACATCCCCGAGCCGCGCATCAAGCAGGTGCTCGCCGATACCAAGCATGAGAATCTGCAGGGACTGCTGGCCGATGTGGGCCTCGGCAACGCCATGAGTGTCATGGTGGCGCGCCGCATGCTGGGGGATGAACTGCCGCCGGAAGAGCAGCCCAAAACCAGCAGCAAGAAGATGCCGATCAAGGGTGCCGACGGCATGCTGGTCACCTTCGCCAACTGCTGCCGTCCGATCCCGGGGGATGCCATTATCGCCCACATCAGCCCGGGCAAGGGTCTGGTGATCCACCAAGAAGCCTGCCGCAACATCAAGGGCTACAGCAAGGAACCAGACAAGTACCTGCCGGTGCAGTGGGAAGTGGACAAGGAGCAGGAACAGGAGTTCCGCACCGGTATCAGCATCGAGATCGTCAACCATCAGGGTGCGCTGGCCGAGCTTGCCAACGTGATTGCCGCCACCGGCGCCAATATTCACGCCATCAGTACCGAAGAGAAGGATGGCCGGGTCTATCAGGTCAGCCTGCTCATCACCACCAAGAGCCGCATCCACCTGGCCAACATCATGCGCAAGATCCGCGTGATGCCCAACGTGCTCAAGGTGAGCCGACAGAAGAACTGAACACAGGCGGCGCAAGCCGCCTGCTGCTTTTATAGAGACAAGCCATGACCCCCGAACGCTTCAAGCGCATCACCGACATGCTGGCCCAGCGTCAGCTCGATTTGACCGTCTGCATGGAAGAGGTCCATAAACCTCACAATCTGGCCGCTATCGTGCGTACCGCCGATGCCATCGGCATCCACCGGGTACACGCCGTCTGGCCCAAAACCTGGATCCACAAACGCAAAGGCACCGCCCGCGGCAGCCAGAACTGGGTGGATGTAAAACTGCACCCGGATATCGGCACAGCCGTTGCCGAGCTGAAAGCTTCAGGCATGCAGATCCTGGCGACCCATCTATCTGACAGCTCGGTCGATTTTCGCGCCATCGACTACACCAAACCGACCGCCATTCTGGTGGGTCAGGAAAAGCACGGCATCGGTGAAGAGGCGCTGGCGCTGGCCGACCACCATATCGTCATTCCCATGGTCGGCATGGTGCAGTCCCTCAACGTCTCGGTGGCTGCTGCCGCCATCCTCTACGAAGCCCAGCGTCAGCGCGAGCTGGCCGGTTGCTATCAGCGCGGCTGCCCGCTCACGCTGGAGGAGCAGAACAGCATCCTGTTCGAGGGGGGTTATCCTATCTATGCCCAACTCTGCAAAGAGAAAGAGATGCCCTACCCCCAGCTCGGCCCGGCCGGTGAAATTCTGGCGGACGAAGAGTGGTGGCAGCGGATGCAGCTGACCCGCAAAGGGTGGGCGCAGCAGAGCGAGCAGGACGACCTACAGGAGGAGTGATGGAAAACCCTTTTGGCAGCTGGCTGGAATCGCAAATCATCCGGGATCACCTGACCAACCCGAACATAGAGGCCGGCGACTACAGCTACTACTCTGGCTACTACCACGGCAAGCCGTTCGAGGATCACTGCGTCCGCTACCTGCTCGGCGATGGCTCGACCCGCGACACCTGGGAGAGCGGCCTCTGGGGCGAGGTGGATCGGCTGATCATCGGCAAGTTCTGCTCCATCGGCTCGGGCGCCACCTTCATGCTGGCGGGCAATCAGGGCCACCGGCTGGATTGGGTCTCCACCTTCCCGTTCAACCCCGACACCTTTGGCGAAGGGGCCCGCAGCGGCTTTCTGCGCAAGGGGGACACCCGGATTGGCAACGATGTCTGGATCGGCTCGGAAGCGATGATCATGCCCGGCATCACCATAGGTGATGGCGCCGTCATCGCCACCCGCGCCGTGGTGACCAAAGATGTGGCCCCTTACACCATAGTCGGCGGCAACCCGGCCCAACCAATCCGCCGTCGCTTCAGCGATGAGCAGATCCTCATGCTGCAAGAGATGCAGTGGTGGGACTGGCCCTTGCCCCGCTTGCAAGCCAGCATGGCGCTGCTCTGCTCGGGGGATATCGCCGCCCTTTATCACCATTGGCAACAGGAGTGTGCCTGATGAAACCCCTCTCTCTTTCCCTGTTGGCCCTGACCCTGTTTTCTGCCGGAGCCCTTGCCGTGACCAATACCTATCAGCTCACCAGCGAAGCCGATGTACCCAGCCTCTACCAGCAAACCCTGCCCGACTTCTGGCGCCAGCATGCGGTGGAAGGAGAGTTCAAGGGCAAGGATGGGGTGACCATCCGCTATGCCGCGCTGCGGCAAGCCAAGGTCGATCGCGCCATCCTCATCGTCAATGGCCGAGTCGAAAGCTACCTCAAGTATCAGGAGCTGGCGTGGGATCTCTGGCGTCAGGGCTACAGCCTCTATCTCATCGACCATCGCGGTCAGGGGATGTCCGACCGGATGCTGAATGACCCGCAGAAGGGATATGTCGACCAGTTCGACGATTATGTGGTCGATCTCAAGCAATTTCACGACCAGATAATCATGGCGGACCAGCCTGCCAAGCTGTTCCTGCTGGCCCACTCCATGGGCGGCGCCATCTCGGCCCGCTATCTGGAACGCTGGCCCGATGATATCAAGGCGGCCGTGCTCTCTTCCCCTATGCTGGGCATCAATCTCGGCGGTCTGCCCAAGTGGCTGGCCAAGGGATTGGCGAGCACCATAGGCACGGTCGGCGGCTGGATTGGCGAACCTCCCTACGGCCCAGGTCAGGGCGCCTATCAGGATCACGGCTTTGCCGATAACGAGCTGACTCACAGCCAGTCCCGCTATCAGGCGTTCCGCCAGCTCTACGAACAGCACCCGCAGATCAAGCTGGGTGGCGCGACCGCCCACTGGATTTATCAGGGGATCACTGGTGCCGATGCTGCCATCGCCGATGCAGGCGCCATCAAAACCCCGCTGCTGGTGCTGCAGGCTGGCAGCGACAGCGTGGTGGACAATGCCGCGCAGGAACGCTTCTGCACCATTGCCAAGTGCGAAGGTGGCAAACCACTGCGCATAGAAGGTGCCTGGCACGAGCTGTTTATTGAATCCGATGACAAGCGCCAGCCCGCCCTGACCGCGATGGTCGACTTTTTCGCCCGCTTCTGAGCTGGCTATTTTTTGTAACCCTAAATAAATGGGGTGACACTGCGGGCTAAGGTAAACTGCCCCTGTTTTCAATCGATGCCGAGGTAATGATGTTCAAGGTAGTTGTATCCGATCTCGATGGCACTCTGCTCAACAAGCAGCACCAGATCTCTCCCCGTACCCGGGATACCCTGCACCGCCTGGTAGAACAAGGTGTGAAATTCGTGGTCGCCACCGGCCGTCATCACGTTGACGTACGCAGCTTCCGCGATGCGCTGGGGATGGACATCTACCTCATTACTTCCAATGGCGCCGTGGTCCATGACAAACAGGATCAGCTGATTTTCAACCAGCCGCTGCCGACCGAGATCGCCGCCGAACTGATTGCGCTGGAGCGCGACCCCTCTATCCACCTCAATGTCTATCAGGGTGATGACTGGGTGGTGGAAGAGGAGCTGCCCTGGCTGCTGCAGTTCCACGACGAGTCGGGGTTCACCTACCGTCTGGTCGATGACCTGAAACAGGAACCGAAAGAGCAGATCAACAAGGTGTTCTACATCGGCGACCACGAGAAACTGCTGAAGATCGAGGCGCACCTCAACCAACGCTACGGCGACCAGCTCAACGTCACCTTCTCATTGCCAGACTGCCTCGAAGTGATGCACGCCGGGGTGCACAAGGGTAATGCGGTGCGTGCCGTGCTGGAGCAGAACGGGTTCGATATGTCGGAGGCGATCGCCTTCGGCGATGGCATGAACGACTTCGAGATGTTGACCATGGTGGGACGCGGCATCGTGATGGGCAACGCCCATGACCGCCTGAAAATGGCGCTGCCGGAGTACGAGCAGACCCTCACCTCTGACGAAGATGGCGTCGCCGTCTATCTGGAGAAGCTGTTCGAGCTGGAGAGCGTCAGCGCAGCCTGATCCTCTTCATCCCGACATTCGATTCAACAAAGCCTCACCATGTGAGGCTTTGTTTTTTCAGGGTCTCCAGCCAGGGATTGGGCCGCTGCCAGCTGAAGCTCTGGTTCGCACCGCCGTAGCATTCAGCCAGCCGCAGCGGCGTGCCGGGGGTATGGCGTCGCCCGGCCACATCGAGGCAGCGGGAAACCTTGCTGTTGAAAAGCCTGTCTTTCTGCCACTCCCACTGCGCCTGACCGTCACAGGGTGCCAGCATCACTTCGCTGTCGTTTTTGGCTTGCAAACAGAGATCCTGCAGGCGCAACTCACCCAGATCCCACTCGAACAGTTGATCGTCTTTTCCGCTGCAAGGTTGTGCCAACACCTTCTGTTGGGACACAGCAACGCAAAAATCACCGCTGGTCAGCAAGGGGGAGAGAGAACGCTCCTCCTGCGGTTGTGATGCAATGGAGCCCATCATCACATCGGTGGATGGCGGCTTGATGGTACAGCCACCCAGCAGCAAGGCAGCCAGCAGGGTGGGAGAGCAAGCAAAGGAAATTTTGTTATTCATGGAAAAATGCCTGAAATGGGCCGATGACATCCGGTTGTCAGTGACTCGAGGCTGAAGCATAACCGAAAGGCAGGGCGCGCTGCCCAAATAGAGTGTAAACAGACGTAACAGGGAGAGAGTGCTGGCGCAGCGGAGGCCAGAAAGCAAAAAACCTCGCCGAAGCGAGGTTTTTCTAAATGTGGTCGGTGATAAAGGATTCGAACCTTTGACCCTCTGGTCCCAAACCAGATGCGCTACCGGACTGCGCTAATCACCGAGGCTATTTCTTTCAAAATAGTTTACTTCAAAAAAACAAAGACGACCTGATGGTCATCCTCGTCATACAGCAAGTATGGTGCGAAGAGAGGGACTCGAACCCTCACACCCGGGGGGCACTAACACCTGAAGCTAGCGCGTCTACCAATTCCGCCACCTTCGCGTACCTGACAAGCTGTAAAATGGGGTGGCTGATGGGGCTCGAACCCACGACAACCGGAATCACAATCCGGGACTCTACCAACTGAGCTACAGCCACCACAGCTGTTTTCGTTCCACAACAACGCCCGTTTAACCGACGCACTTTTGATGGTGCGCCCGACAGGATTCGAACCTGTGACCTCTGCCTCCGGAGGGCAGCGCTCTATCCAGCTGAGCTACGGGCGCTACGCTGTCGAACGGGGCGCATTATTAATGATGGTTGCTGGTTTGTCTACACTTTTCTGTCACTGAAACACTGTTCGTTGTTTTTTCAAGCACATTGCGCACTTTTCTTCCACTATTCCCCTGCTGCCAGCCGAAAAGGGGCAGATCGCAGTCGCAAATCGCCTTGCTGCCTTGACTTGATTTGATGCCCATCTAGAATGAATGAACGTTCATTCAATCGAAAGTCACACTGATGATTCTGGATAAAAAAGAGAGCATCTTCAACGCGGCCCATGAGGTGCTGGGTGAACGGGGTTTTCATGGCCTGTCGATTGCAGAAGTCGCCAAGAAGGCCAATGTTGCCACCGGCACCATCTATCGCTACTTCGGCGACAAGGATGATCTGATCCGGCAACTGCACCAGCACACTATCTTGCAGTGTGTGCCCATGGTCATGGCCGATGTAGCAATCGATAAAGTTTCATTTCAACAATTTCGCCAATTATGGCTCAATATTCATGCCATTTTTGTTAACGAACCCAACGCTATCCGGTGCAAATTGCAGTACGAGAGCTCTCCGCTAGGGGCAGAATTGGAGACCAATCCTGTCATTCTGGCCGCCTGGGAGCCTCTGGACCGATTTTTTGAACAGGGCGTTGAACAAGGATTGTTTATTGATTTACCGATACGTGCACTCCAGGTGTTGAGTCTGGACAGTGTCATGCATCTGGCCCTGCAGTGCAGGGTGCACAACATCACGCTGACCGAATCGCAGTTGGAAACCGCGATCCGGGCCAGCTGGAATGCCATTTTATCCCCCAATCTTTCCACCTCAGGAGCCTGTTCATGAAAAAGTGGATGGCCATTATGTTGCTGATAGCGATCGCCTTGTTTGGCAGCGTCATCGGCTTCAATTTGTTCAAACAGAAGATGATTGCCCAATACATGGCCAACCGGCCGGAGCCCGAGTTCCCTGTCACCGCCATGGTGACCAAGGCGCAGGATTGGGTACCGACCATCGAAGCGATCGGCTTCATCGAGCCGAATCAGGGGGTGACCCTCTCCACCGAACTGGCCGGCACCATTGACGCCATCACCTTCGAGTCGGGTAAACCGGTCAAAGCAGACCAGCTGCTGCTGAGCCTGGACTCCACCGTGGAGCGGGCCAATCTGCGGGCCTCCCAGGCCAAGCTGCCGGCGGCAAAAGCCAAGTTCGATCGTTTCCAGAACCTCTACAAGACCAGCTCCATCTCCAAAGAGCAGCTGGATGAGGCTGAAGCGGCCTATCGCTCACTGGAAGCGGATATCGAGAGTCTGAAGGCGACCATTGCCCGTCGTGAAGTCCGTGCGCCCTTTAGCGGCGTGGTCGGCCTGCGCAATGTGTTCCTCGGTCAGTATCTGCAGCCGGGCACAGATATCGTGCGCCTGGAAGATACCAGCGTGATGCGCCTGCGCTTCACCGTGCCCCAGACCGATATCTCCAAAATCAAGCTGGGCCAGACCATCAAGATCAATGTGGATGCCTATCCGCAAACCCAGTTTGACGGTCATATCACCGCCATCGAGCCTGCGGTCAACTTCCAGAGCGGCCTGATCCAGGTACAGGCAGACATTCCGAACAACGACGGTCAGCTGCGTTCCGGTATGTTCGCCCGCGCCAGCATCATTCTGCCGACGGTGAAAGATCAGATCGTGATCCCGCAAACCGCTATCTCCTTCACCCTTTACGGTCAGAACGTCTATGTGCTCAAAGAGGGCGAAGAGACCGACAAAGAGGGTAACAAGGTGAAAGTACTGCGAGCCAAGCAGGTTGTGGTCAAGGCGGGTGAGCGCCGTGGCAACGATGTGCATGTGCTCTCCGGCATCCAGGCCGGTGACCAGATCGTACTGTCGGGTCAGGTTCGCCTGAGCAACGACACCAAGGTGCATGTGGTCGAGAACGATGCCCTGGCCGTTCCGGCACAAACCCCGATGCTGTAAGCGCGGAGATCTGCGATGCGATTTACTGACATATTTATAAAACGGCCTGTGCTGGCGATCTCGCTCAGTTTCCTGATCGCCTTGCTGGGCTTTCAGGCCATCTTCAAGATGCAGGTACGGGAATACCCCGAGGTGACCAACACGGTGATCACCGTCAGCACTGGCTACTATGGCGCCAGTTCTGATCTGATCCAGGGGTTCATCACCCAACCGCTGGAACAGGCGGTCGCGCAAGCCGACAACATCGACTTCATGACCTCCTCCAGCCAGCTGGGCAGCTCCACCATCACTGCGTACATGAAGCTCAACACCGACCCCAACGCCGCGCTGTCCGACATCCTGGCGAAGGTGAACTCGGTGCGATCCCAGTTGCCGAAAGAGGCGGAAGACCCGTCGGTCACCTCCTCCACCGGTTCAACCACGGCGGTGCTCTACCTCGGCTTTACCAGCCCGGAGCTCAATTCCAGCCAGATCACCGACTATCTGGAGCGGGTTATCAAGCCGCAGCTCTTTACTGTCGGCGGGGTCTCCAAGGTTGACCTCTACGGCGGTGTCGAGTTTGCCCTGCGGGTATGGCTGGATCCAGCCAAGATGGCGGCCTTCAACCTGACTGCCAGCGACGTGATGACGGTGCTCAACAGCAACAACTATCAGTCCGCGACAGGTCAGGCGACCGGTTACTTCACCCTGTTCAACGGCAACGCCGAGACCCAGGTCAAGGATGTCGACGAGCTGAAGCGTCTGGTCGTTGCTACCCGTGACGGCAAGGTGATCCGCCTTTCCGACATTGCCAAGGTGACCCTCGAGAAGAGCCACGACATCTATCGCGCCAGCGCCAACGGCCGCGAAGCAGTGGTCATGGCGGTCAACGCCGCGCCGACAGCCAACCCCATCAACATCGCCCACGATGTGCTGGCGTTGCTGCCGAGCCTTGAGCGCAATATGCCGAGCACCATGCGCCTCAACGTGATGTATGACTCAACAGTGGCGATCAACGAGTCCATCCACGAGGTTATCAAGACCATCCTGGAGGCTGCCGCCATCGTTCTGGTGGTCATCACCCTGTTCCTCGGTTCGTTCCGCGCGGTCATCATTCCGATCATCACCATTCCGCTCAGTCTTATCGGCGTAGTGATGATGATGGATATGTTCGGCTTCTCGATAAACCTGATGACCCTGCTGGCGATGGTGCTGGCGATCGGTCTGGTGGTGGATGACGCCATCGTGGTGCTGGAGAACGTCGACCGTCATATCAAGGAGGGGGAAGAACCCTTCCGGGCCGCCATTATCGGTACCCGTGAAATTGCGGTGCCGGTTATCGCCATGACGGTTACTCTGGCGGCGGTATACGCCCCTATCGCCCTGATGGGTGGTATCACAGGCTCCCTGTTTAAGGAGTTTGCCCTGACGCTGGCTGGCGCCGTGTTCGTCTCGGGCATCATCGCCCTGACTCTGTCCCCGATGATGTGTTCCAAGATGCTCAAGGCCAACGAGCAGCCGGGCAAGTTCGAGAGCACAGTCCACCACCTGCTGGAGCGGATGACCGATCGCTACGACAGCATGCTGCACGCCGTGATGAAAAAGCGCCCCGTTATCGTGGTGTTCGCCGTCATCGTCTTCGCCAGCCTGCCGTTGCTGTTCAAGTTCATCCCGAGCGAACTGGCACCGTCAGAGGACAAGGGGGTAATGGCCGTGCTGGGTACCGCACCGTCCAACGCCAACCTGGACTACATCGAAAACACCATGGCGGATGTGAACAAGATCCTGGACGACCAGCCCGAGATCGCCTTCTCCCAGGTCTTCTCCGGGGTGTTCAACGCCAACCAGGCGTTCGGTATCGCCTCCATGGTGCCCTGGAGCCAGCGTGAAGCGAGCCAGAAAGAGGTGCTGGACCGGGTCGCCAATCTGGTGAAAGACATCCCGGGTATGGCTATCACCACCTTCCAGTTCCCGGAACTGCCGGGTGCATCGAGTGGTCTGCCGATCCAGTTCGTCATCACCACCCCGAACAGCTTCGAAAGCCTGTTCCTGGTGGCCGGTGAAATTCTTGCAGCGGCGCAGAGTAACGGTCAGTTCGTCTATTCGGATCTCGATCTGAACTACGACTCCGCCACCATGAAGATCCGCATCGACAAGGACAAGGCGGGTGCCTACGGCATCACCATGCAGGATATCGGTATCACCATGGGCACCATGATGGCGGACGGTTACGTCAACCGTATCGACCTGGATGGCCGCTCCTACGAGGTGATCCCGCAGGTCGAGCGCAAGTACCGTCTCAATCCGGAGTCCATCAAGGGCTATTACGTGCGGGCCGCCGACGGCAAGTCGATCCCGCTCGGCAGCCTGATCAGCATTGAAGTGGTTGGCGAGCCCCGCGCCCTGCCCCACTTCAACCAGCTGAACTCCGCCACCATCGGCGCCGTTCCGGCTCCGGGCGTGGCCATGGGTGATGCGATCAACTGGTTCCAGACCACCGCCGACGAGAAGCTGCCGCAAGGCTATCGTTACGACTTCATGGGTGAAGCCCGTCAGTTCGTCACCGAAGGCAATGCGCTCTATGCCACCTTCGCGCTGGCACTGGCCATCATCTTCCTGGTGCTGGCAATCCAGTTCGAGTCGGTGCGTGACCCGCTGGTCATCATGGTCTCTGTACCGCTCGCCATTAGCGGGGCCTTGATTGCCCTTGCATGGGGTATGGCGACCATGAACATCTACTCCCAGGTGGGCCTCATCACCCTGGTGGGTCTGATTACCAAGCACGGTATCCTGATCTGTGAAGTAGCAAAGGAAGAGCAGCTGCTGCGCGGCATGAACCGGATGGAAGCCGTGATGCAAGCCGCCAAGGTGCGTCTGCGCCCGATCCTGATGACCACTGCCGCCATGATTGCCGGTCTGATCCCGCTGCTCTACGCCGCTGGTGCCGGTGCAGCACAGCGTTTCAGCATTGGTATCGTCATCGTGGCAGGTCTTGCCATCGGTACCCTGTTCACCCTGTTCGTGCTGCCGGTGATCTACACCTATCTGGCTTCCGAGCACAAACCCTTGCCGGTATTCGATGAAACCATTCCGCCCAAAGCAAACGGCGGACATTAATCATCAATGACATGCAAAGGCCCCGTATCGGGGCCTTTTTTATGCTTCGCAGGAAAGACGACATAAGTGCATGAAGCAGTTAAACTAAAAAACACCACATCCAGACCGCAAGGACGCCATGTCAGGACTCTTCTCCAAGACCGCCAGGGCCGTAGGCCGCAACGGACTCTCATATCGCCTGCTCTCCTACATTCTGGTCTGCAGTACCGTATTGGCGATGATCATTACGGCGCTGCAACTCGCGTGGGATTACCGCAAGGATGTCGCCGTCATCGAAGACAGCATCGGCCAGATCGAGGCTTCGTTCCTGCAACCCATCGCCGCCAGCTTGTGGAACCTGGATGAAGAGCAGGTCAAAGTGCAAATTGAAGGGATCATGAACCTGCCCAACATGCAGTTCGTGATGGTCAAGGAGATGCTCGGCAACTCCGAAGTCCCGCTGCTGACCCAGGGGGTCGAGCGGGAAAGCTATGATATCTCCCGCGAATTCAACCTCACCTATCAGGGTGAAATCGTCGGCAAGCTGTTCGTTGCCGCCTCTCTCGAGCAGATCTACCAGCGCCTCATCGAAAAATCGGTGCTGATCATGGTCAGCCAGACCATCAAGACCCTGGTGGTCTCATTTTGCATCCTGATCATCATTTACTATCTGGTGGTCAGGCACATCAACCGCATCGCTAACTACGCCCAGAAGTTCAACCTCGATCGGCTCGACATGGCACTGGAGCTGGAAGGCCGCCCGCAGCCACGCAAGAAACCCGATGAGCTGGATACCCTGGTATCCACCCTCAACCAGATGCGCACCCGGCTACGTGACGAGCTGGTTGCCCGCCATCAGGCGGTGGAACAGCTGCAAAAGGAGCGGGACTTCTCCGCCACCCTGATCAACTCCGCCAACATGGTCATCTGCTGTATGGAGCCGGATCTCACCATCGCCAGCATCAACCCGGCAGCCATCCTGCTGACCGGCTACCACCAGCAGGAGCTGTTGCAACACAACTGGCTGGATCTTTTTGTCAGCCCGGCGCAACGGGAAGAGCTGAACGATATTCTGGCAGCGGAAGGTTCACTGGCGGACAAAGAGGTCATCATGCATGACCAGCAGGCTCATGAGCTGGTACTGCAGTGGACCTTCGTACCCTTCTACGATGGTCCCAACCTCAAGTACCAGATCGGCTTCGGCTACGACATCACCCAGCTGAAAAAGGTCGAGCGGGAGATAATCCAGCTCAACGAGCAGCTGGAAGGCAAGGTGGTGGAGCGTACCCGCAGCCTGAGCGAAGCCAACAACCAACTGGGCAAGGCGTACGACGACCTGAAACAGGCCCAGCAAACCCTGGTGGAGTCGGAGAAGATGGCCTCCCTCGGCTCGCTGGTGGCCGGGGTGGCACACGAGATCAATACCCCCATCGGCATCAGCGTGACCGCCTCCTCCTACCTGCAGGAGCGGGTCGCCGATTTCAAATCTCATATAGAGTCAAAACAGCTGTCGCGCTCCTATCTCAACGAGTTCACCGTCAACCTCGACGAGTCGATGCAACTGCTGCAGAGCAACCTGCGGCGCGCCTCCGAGCTGATCGCCAGCTTCAAACAGGTGGCTGTCGACCAGTCATCGGAAGCACGCTACAACTTCAGCCTCGCCGACAACCTCCATCAGGTGGTGGTCTCGCTTGGCCACAAACTGAAGAAGAGCCAGTGCGAAGTGGATATCCAGTGCGATCCCAAGCTGTCGATCTTCTCCTTCCCGGGCAGCTTTACCCAGATCTACTCGAACCTGATCCTCAACTCCATCAACCACGGGTTCGACAGCTGGGACAAACCGAAGAAGATCACCATCAAGGTGGAACAGCAGGGAGAAGAGCTGTTTATCGACTACTCGGACAACGGCCGCGGCATCCCGCCCGAAATCTTGCCGCGCATCTTCGATCCCTTCGTCACCTCCAAGCGGGGTCAGGGGGGCAGCGGTCTGGGCACCCACATCATCTACAACCTGGTGGTGCAACTGCTGAAAGGCCGTATCAGCTGTGCCAGCGAACCGGGCCAGGGCGCCCAGTTCCATATTCGCCTGCCGATCCAACATAACTGAGCGCTGGCTCTTGTGAGCCAGCCGCTTTATCCCCATCATGCTGTGATTGCATTCTTAATGAGCGGAGAACCTCGCAATGGCACAGCATTTTGACTATATCGCCATCGGCGGCGGCAGCGGCGGTATTGCTTCTGCCAACCGGGCTGCCATGTACGGTAAGAAAGTTGCCCTGATTGAAGCCAAAGAGTTGGGTGGAACCTGCGTCAACGTAGGCTGCGTACCGAAGAAGGCCATGTGGTATGCAGGCCAGATCGCCGATGCCCTGAAATATGGCGCCGACTACGGCTTTGACACCACCCTCAACCACTTCAACTGGGCCAAGCTGGTCGAGTCCCGCCAGGCCTACATAGGCCGCATTCACCAGTCCTATCAGAACGTGCTGGGCAAGAACCAGATCACCGTCATCAAGGGCTTCGCCCGCTTCGTCAGCAGCAACACCATCGAGGTCAATGGCGAGCACTACACGGCCGATCACATCCTGATCGCCACCGGTGGCCGCCCGGAAATTCCGGCGATCCCGGGTGCCGAGCTGGGTATCGACTCCGACGGTTTCTTCGATCTGCAAAGCCAACCCAAGCGGGTTGCCGTAGTGGGTGCGGGCTACATCGCAGTCGAGATCGCAGGGGTGATGCAGGCGCTCGGCTCAGAGACCCATCTGGTGGTGCGCAAGCACGCGCCGCTGCGCAACTTCGACCCCATGATCCACGAGACACTGGTCGAAATCATGGCGCAGGAAGGGCCCAAGCTGCACACCCACGCCATTCCCAAAGCCGTGCTCAAGAACGCTGACAACAGCCTGACCCTGCAACTGGAAGATGGTCGCCACCTCACCGTCGACTGCCTGATCTGGGCCATCGGCCGGGTACCGGCTACCGACAACCTGAATCTTGCCGCCGCAGGCATCGCGCTGGACGAGAAGGGCTTTATCCCGACCGACAAGTTCCAGAACACTACTGTCGCCAACATCTATGCTGTCGGTGACAACACGGGTCGCATCCAGCTCACCCCGGTAGCCGTCGCTGCGGGCCGTCGTCTCTCCGAACGGCTGTTCAACAACAAGCCGAACGAGCACCTCAACTACGATCTGGTACCGACCGTGGTGTTCAGCCACCCGCCCATCGGCACCATAGGCCTGACCGAACCGGAAGCCATCGCCGAATACGGCGAGGACCAGGTGAAGGTCTACCGCAGCCAGTTCACCGCCATGTACTCTGCGCTGACCCAGCATCGCCAGCCCACCCGGATGAAGCTGGTCTGCGTCGGCCCGGAAGAGAAGGTGGTCGGTTTGCACGGTATCGGCTTTGCGATGGACGAGATCCTGCAAGGTTTCGGCGTCGCCATGAAGATGGGTGCCACCAAGGCTGATTTCGACAACTGCGTGGCGATCCATCCGACCAGTGCAGAAGAGTTCGTCACTATGCGTTAAGGGCAGATGAAGTTGGCCTGTCATTATCAGGCCAACTTCAACAACTGCGTTCCCATGCCTCATCCCACCAGCGCTGAAGAGTTCGTAACAATGCGATAGGTACGTTTGAAGTTGACCTTTCACGAGGAGCCGGCTTCGACAACCATCTAACCCCTTCTCCCAAACCCGGCTCAGGCCGGGTTTTTTGATCCCTCCGCCATTTCTCTCGCAGATCCGTCGTTCTTTACGCCGATTTTACGCCTGCCACATGGCGCTTTATGGCGCCTTTACGCCTGTTTTACATACCCTTTTCAGCGTCAATGACACCAACAGAGTCGATATGGTCTTACATCGGCTCTCGCAGCTAATTATCTCAATGGAGTCGATATGAATTGGCTATATCTGCTGCTCGTCCTCGCCTTGATGGCCTATCTGATGCGCGCACTCACGCGCAGTCACGAGTGAGGGACTACCTATATGCAGCAAGAAATTATCTACCCGGTGGCCAGCAAACTGCCGAGCCTCGTGAGCAATCCAATGCGTGCCCTGACGCACCGTGACCACGAGTGAGGAACTAGAACATGTGGCAAGAAATAATCTATCCGGTGGCCTTCGTGCTGCTGGTTCTGCTACCAGCACCGCTGCTGGGCAACTACATCTACCGGGTATTTGAAGGCAAAATCCGCTGGTTGGCACCGGTCGAGCGCGCCACGCTGGCTTGCTGTGGCACCGATGGACGGGAGCAGGACTGGAAGTCCTACGCCCTCAGCCTGCTGGCCTTCAACGGCGCCGGTTTCGGTCTGCTGTTCCTGATCCTGATGGCTCAGGGGTTGCTGCCCCTCAACCCGCAACAACTGCCGGGTCTGAGCTGGCAACTGGCATTCAACACCGCGGTCAGCTTTATGACCAACACCAACTGGCAAGCCTATTCCGGTGAGGCCAGCCTCTCCTACTTCAGCCAGATGGTGGGCCTGACCACCCAGAACTTCGTCTCCGCAGGGACGGGCGCCGCCGTCGCCATTGCCCTGTTCCGCGGTATCGCCCGTCAGCAGACCATCAACCTTGGCAACTTCTGGCAGGATCTGGTGCGTTTCTGCCTCTATGTGCTGCTGCCCATCGCGCTGATCATGGCGCTGGTGCTGGTATGGCAAGGTGTGCCGCAAAGCCTCTCCGCCTATCTGTCGTTCCACGGTGTGGAAGGTCAGGAGCAGCTGCTGCCCCTCGGCCCGGCGGCCTCGCAGATCGCCATCAAGCAGCTTGGCTCCAACGGCGGCGGCTTCTTCGGCATCAACTCGGCACATCCGTTCGAGAACCCGACAGCCCTCTCCAACTGGCTGGAGATGGTCGCCCTGCTCACCATCGCCGCCGCCATGGTCTTTACTCTGGGCCGCTATGTGAAGGACATGGCCCACAGCCGCGCCATTCTCGGTGCCATGACCCTCATGCTGGTGCTGGGGCTCTTCGTCTCCCTCTCCCAGGAGCTGAAACCGGATCCCGCCCTCGCCCAGCTCACTACTGACGCCAGCAACATGGCTGGCAACTGGGAAGGCAAGGAGAGCCGCTTCGGCCCTGTGCTCTCCAGCATCTGGGAAGTGGCGACTACTGCCGCCTCCAACGGTGCCGTCAACGCCATGCACGACAGCTTTACTCCGCTCGGCGGCATGGTGGGCATGATCAACATGCTGCTGGGTGAGGTCATCTTCGGCGGGGTCGGCTCCGGTATCTACGGCATGATGCTGTTCGTGCTTCTGACCGTGTTCCTGTGCGGCCTGATGGTGGGACGTACCCCGACCTATCTGGGCAAACGCCTCGGCATCACCGAAATGAAGTGGGTCGTCGCCAGCATGCTGGTCATGCCGGTGGGGGTTTTGGTGATCGGTGGTGTCACCCTGCTGATGCCGGATGCCAGCAGCATCATCGGCCATGATGGCCCGCACGGTCTGTCACGCCTCATCTATGCCTATGCCTCGGCTGCCGGCAACAACGGCTCCGCCTTCGCCGGTTTTGCCGCCG
This sequence comes from Aeromonas veronii bv. veronii, assembly GCF_000820225.1. GTDB lineage: Bacteria > Pseudomonadota > Gammaproteobacteria > Enterobacterales > Aeromonadaceae > Aeromonas > Aeromonas veronii. The sequence goes on along the minus strand of NZ_CDDK01000024.1, from coordinate 61,785 downwards.
GTGACAACTGGCAGTGCATCGCCATCGGTCTGGCCATGCTGCTCGGTCGCTTCGGCTACATCATTCCGGTACTGGCCATCGCCGGTCAGCTGGCCCGCGCGCCCCGTCAGGAGACGAGCGTAGGGGACTTCCCCATCAGCGGCCCGCTGTTCGTTACCCTGCTGATCATCACCGTCCTGCTGATAGGTGGCCTCTCCTTCCTGCCGGTGCTGGCACTGGGCCCGGTGGCCGAACATCTGAGTCTGATCGGAGGTGCATTCTGATGAACCAGACCCTTTCGATCACCATCCGGATGCCAATGGCCAACTATCTGATGCTGGGAGCTTTCCAATGAGCAAGTCCACTGCAATGAGCACCGACACCATGTTGGTGAAGGGCAAAAAACAGAAATCACAGATCATCCAGGCAATGGTTGAGGCCCTCTATCGCTTCAATCCCAAGGCGCTGTTTGGCAGCCCCATCCTGTTCACCCTCTGGCTGGCCGCAGTCATGGCGACCGTGGAGTCCCTGCTGGGGCAGCCTTTCTCCGGCGTCGCCCCCTCGCTGGCCTGGCAGCTGACCGCCTGGCTCTGGCTGACCCTCTGGTTTGCCAACTTCGCGGAAACCCTGGCCGAGGGGCGCGGCAAGGCCCGCGCCGACAGCCTGAAAGCGGGCATGAGCCAGCTCAAGGCCCGCCGGGTGGCTAACGCAAAAGATGGTCAGGGCGAATGGGTACCCGCCACCAGCCTGATGAAGGGGGATCTGGTGCTGGTACGCAGCGGCGAGATGATCCCGGCCGACGGCGAAGTGATCGCCGGTATCGCCTCGGTCAACGAGGCGGCCATCACCGGCGAATCCGCCCCCGTCATCCGCGAGTCGGGTACCGACCGCAGCGGCGTGACCGGCAACACAACTGTGGTTTCCGACGAGATCTGGGTGCGCGTCAGCAACAATCCGGGCGAAAGTACGCTGGATCGGATGATTGCACTGGTGGAAGGGGCCAAGCGCCAGAAGACCCCCAACGAGATGGCGCTCGACGCCCTGCTGGTGGGGCTGACCCTAATCTTCCTGTTGGTGGTCGCCACCCTGCCCTGGTTCCTCGACTACAACGGCACCCAGGTCCCGCGTCTCTACCTGATCGCTCTCTTTATCACTCTGATCCCGACCACCATCGGCGGCCTGCTCTCCGCCATCGGCATTGCCGGTATGGATCGACTGGTGAAGCTGAACGTCATCGCCAAGTCTGGCCGTGCCGTGGAAGCGGCCGGTGACGTGCGCACCCTGCTGTTGGACAAGACCGGCACCATCACCTTCGGCAACCGGATGGCCGACGAGTTGATCCCGGCCCCCGGCGTCGACCCTGCCCTGCTGGCACAAGCGGCCATGCTGGCCTCGCTGGGTGACAACACCCCAGAGGGCAAATCCATCCTGACTCTGGCCAGCAAGAGCATGGCCAAGCCTAGCCAGCTGGAGAGCGACAAGGTGATCCCCTTCAGCGCCGAGACTCGCCTGAGCGGACTGGATCGCAACGGTCATCAATATCGCAAGGGGGCAGTGGATGCCGTGTTGAACTACCTCAGCCTCGACCGCAAGGCGGTGCCTGAGCTGGTGCTCAAGTCAGTCGACAGCATCGCCCGTCAGGGTGGTACCCCGCTGCTGGTCTGTACCCATGAGCAACTGCTGGGAGTGGTCTACCTCAAGGACATCATCAAGCCCGGTATCAAGGCTCGCTTCCAGATCCTGCGCCATATGGGGATCCGCACCGTGATGATCACCGGTGACAACCCGAAAACGGCTGCCGCCATCGCCGCCGAAGCCGGGGTGGATGACTTCATCGCCGAAGCGACGCCAGAGAAGAAGCTCGCCTATATCCGGCAGGAGCAGGCCGATGGCCGTCTGGTCGCCATGTGCGGTGATGGCGCCAACGATGCGCCCGCACTGGCGCAGGCTGACGTGGGGCTGGCCATGAACGAGGGTACCCAGGCCGCCAAGGAGGCGGGCAATCTGGTGGATCTCGACTCCAACCCCACCAAGCTGCTGGATGTGGTGCTGGTCGGCAAACAGCTGCTGGTGACCCGTGGCGCCCTGACCACCTTCTCCATCGCCAACGACGTGGCCAAGTACTTTGCCATCCTGCCGGCCCTGTTCATCGCCGCCTACCCGCAACTGGGGGCGCTGAACCTGATGCAGCTGGGCAGCCCGCAGAGCGCCATCCTGTCGGCCATCATCTTCAACGCCCTGATCATTGTGGCGCTGGTGCCGCTAGCGCTACGTGGTGTCGACCTGAAAGGCTCGGCCGCCAGCCTGCTGCGCCGCAACCTGCTGATCTACGGTGTCGGCGGCCTGCTGGTGCCGTTTATCGGCATCAAGCTGATTGATCTGGTCATTACCGGCCTGGGTCTGGTGTAACGACATAACCGGGATGCGGGTCAGACCCGCATCCCCAACCATCCTTTTGGAGCAAGAGAATCATGATAGCAATCAGAACCCTGTTGACCCTGACCCTGCTGCTGGGAGTGGGTTATCCGCTGGCCGTCACCGGGCTGGCCCAACTGCTGTTCCCCTGGCAGGCCAACGGCAGCCAGCTGACCGACAGCAAGCAGCAACTGATCGGTAGCGCCCTGCTGGGGCAGAAATTCGAGCGGGCTGACTACTTCCATCCCCGTCCCTCCGCCAGCGATTTCAACACCATAGGCGGCAGCGCCAGCAATCTGGGGATGAGCTCACCGCTGCGGGCAGAGTTTGCCGAACAAGCAGCCAAGGCTCAGCCTGGAACCAGCTCCCCCGCCATGCTGACCCGCTCCGCCTCCGGCCTCGATCCCCACCTGCCGCTGGATGCGGTGCTGGCTCAGGTCGACCGCGTCGCCAAAGAACGTGGACTGGATCCCGCCCAACTGACGGAGCAGGTCAAGTCGGCCACACAAGCTGGTATCCTTGGCCCGCAGGTGGTCAACATTCTCCAGCTGAATCTGCAACTGGAGCATCAAAAGGGCGCCTGATGGCGCCCATTCCGGTTTGGTGATGACCTCGATTTTCGCAACGGGCGGTTGGCTCGATAGGGATAACAATGGCTGATGTAGCAAGCGCTGATGCCCTGCTGACGAGTCTGATGCAGGAGCATGGGGATGCGTGATGAGGTAAGGGCCGACGCCCTGCTGGCGAGCCTGGAACAGGAGCACAAGGGCAAGCTGAAGGTGTTTCTCGGCGCCGCTCCCGGCGTCGGCAAGACCTACGCCATGTTGCAGGCGGTGCGGGAACAGGCCAAAGAGGGGGTCGACATCCTGATCGGCGTGGTGGAGACCCATGGCCGTCAGGAGACCCTGGCTCTGCTCGACAAGCTCGCCATCATGCCGCGCAAGATCCACATGCACCGCCAGCAGCGACTGGAGGAGATGGATCTCGACGGCCTGCTCGCCCGCAAACCGGCCATCGCCGTGGTGGACGAGCTGGCCCACAGCAACGCCCCCGGCAGCCGCCACGAGAAGCGCTGGCAGGATGTGGAGGAGCTGCTCAACGCCGGGATCGACGTCTACACCACCCTCAACGTGCAGCATCTGGAGAGCCTCAACGATCTGGTGTGGCAGCTGACCGGGGTCAGGGTGAAAGAGACTCTGCCCGATCAGGTGCTACTGGAAGCCGACAGTCTGGTGCTGATCGACCTGCCCCCCAAGGAGCTGCTCGGCCGCCTCAAGGAGGGCAAGGTCTATGTTCCCCATCAGGCCAAGGCTGCATTGCAATCCTTCTTCTCCCTCAACAACCTCACCGCATTGCGGGAGCTGGCGATGCAGACTGCCGCCAGCCATGTGGAGGGCGATCTGCAACTGCAGTGGCAGGCAGCAGGCAAGAGCACCTTGCCGCTGCGGGGCAAGTTGATGGTTTGCCTCGGCGACCTGCACGGCTCGGCACTGGTGCGCTACGGCCACCGCTTTGCCCAGCGCCGCCAACTCCCCTGGCTGGTGGTGCATGTCGACAGCAATGGCCGCCGCTCTGCCGATGTGGAGCAGGCGCTGGCGCTCGCCTCCCACCTCGGCGCCAAGGTGCTGACGCTATCCAGCCCGGCGGTCGCCAACACCCTGCTGGAGACCGCCGAACAGCAGCAGGTCTCCCAGCTGCTGCTCGGCAAACCCCACAAGGCGCCGTGGCGTCGCTCGCTGGTGCAACACCTGCTCAAGCAGGCTCAGGGGCTCGAAATCACGCTGGTCGATACCGAGAAGCAGAAGCCCGAAGTAGGGATGCGCGTCCCGACCCCGAAGGATATTCACCACAGCCTGCTGGCGGTGACCATCATGGGGATCACCTCGGCCGCCGCCTGGGGGCTCTCCTACTGGCTGCCCCCCGCAGCGTTACCGCTCATCTTCGTGCTGGGGGTGCTGGCGACGGCCCTCACCACCAGTCTGGTACCCGCCACGCTGGCGGCTGTGCTGGGCTTTATCGCCCACAATCTGCTCTTCACCGCCCCCTACTTCTCCCTGAGCGTCGCCAACCACAGCGATCTGCTCACCCTGTTTGTGCTGCTTATCGTCGGCATGACCGCGGGGCGGCTCGCCTCCCGCCAGCGGCAACAGCTGATCGGTCTGCGCGAGACCCAGCAGCTGGGCAATGCCCTGCTCTCCCTCAGTCAGGGGCTGGCCACTGCCAGCAGCCCGGAGGAGGTTTTGAGACAAGGTGCCCAGGCCATTTCACTGGCGCTCGGCCAGCCGACCGTGGTGATCGACAAGGAATTCAACGACAGGCTCGGCAACGAGAAGCACAGGCCAGGCCAGACCGACAAGGCGGCCATCGACTGGTGTCTGGCCCAGAAGCAGAGCGCCGGAGCCCACACCGCAACTCTCAATGCCGCCGAAGCCCAGTATCACCACCTCAGCGATGATCTGGTGATCGGCATAACGCTGGCCAATCCGCTCTCCTCCTCTGCCGAACACCAGCTACAAGCGCTGCTCACCGACATTCGCGCCGCGCTGGCGCGGATCGACCTCAACGAGCGGCTGGCCGACAGTCAGTTGCAAGCGGAGACCGACCGGATGCGCGCCGCCCTGCTCTCCTCGGTCTCCCACGATTTGAAGACACCGCTGGCCACCATCATGGGGGCTGGCAGCACCCTGCTGGAATATGGTGACCGGATCCCCGCCGAAGACCGTGACGAACTGCTCCACTCGGTGCAGGAGGAGGCGCGCCGCCTGCACAGCTATGTGCAGAATCTGCTGGATATGACCCGCATCGGCTCCCCCGACTTCCAGCTGAAACGAGACTGGGTCGATCTGGCGGATCTGGTGGAGAGCGCCCGTAAGCGGCTCGACTCCTCCTGGCGCCAGCACAAGCTGCGGGTCCATTTCGATCAGCATGTGCCCCAGCTCTATGTGCACGGCGCCCTGATCGAGCAGGTGCTGGTCAATATCCTCGACAACGCCTCTCGCTACTCGCCGGCAGGCACCCCCATCGAGTTCAAGGTAATGGTGGCCGAACCCGACCTCATCATCGACATCATCGATATCGGGGTCGGTATCGCCGAATCGGATCGGGAGAAGATCTTCAACCTCTTCTACACCCAGCCGGTGGGCGATTGCGGTAGCCGTGGCACCGGACTTGGCCTCGCCATTTCCCGCGCTATGATAGAGGCCCACGGCGGCAAGATTTGGGCCTTCTCCGGCCCCAATGGCAACGGAACCTGCATGCGCATCTCCCTGCCGCTCGCTCTCAATTCACCGGAGGTCTGATGGCTGACCGCCAGATCGGGTCACTCAGCCCCTCCCACCATTCGCCTCTGGAGGTTCGATGGCGCACATTCTGGTCATAGATGATGAAGCGGCGATCCGTCGCTTTCTGCGGATCAGCCTGATTGCCGAGGGGCATCAGGTGAGTGAGGCGGTGGGGGTCAATGAAGGGCTGGAGCAGTATCGCCACCTCAACCCCGATCTGGTGATCCTCGATCTCGGTCTGCCGGATGGCGATGGCATTCAGGTGTTGCAGGCCATTCGCGAACACCACCCCAATCCTGTGCTGGTGCTGTCGGCCCGTGATTCGGAGCAGGAGAAGGTGCGCTTGCTGGATGCCGGTGCCAACGACTACATGAGCAAGCCGTTTGGCATCGGCGAGATGATGGCCCGCATTCGCGTGCTCTTGCGCCAGCGGGCTGGTGTCAGCAGTGGCGAACGGCGCCACTTCCCCCAATGCGGCCTGACGCTCGATATCAGCAGCCACAAGGTGACCATGAAGGAGGAGGAGATCCCCCTCTCCCGCAAGGAGTTCGCCCTGCTGCAGGCGCTGGTGTGCCACCCCGGCAAGCTGGTGATGCAGACCCAGCTGCTCAATGACATCTGGGGGCCGAGCCACAAGGAAGACACCCACTACCTGCGCATCGTCATCGCCAGCCTGCGCAAAAAGCTGGGGGATAACCCCCAGCAACCGACGCTTATCGAGACCGAATCCGGTATCGGCTACCGTTTTATCGGCAACTGATGTTTCACGTGGAACGACGCCCACTGCAAATCAGCGCCAATAGACCGCAGCCACTCAGCAACAGGCCGAGATCCTGCAATCCGGCCGCTACCGCCAACCCCAGACTGAGCAGCAGGTAGTAGCCAAGCCCGAACAGGGCGCCAGCGCTGCCTGCCACCTCGCGATAGGCCAGCAGCGCCTGACTCAGCACATTGGGGATCGCCAGCCCAAAAGCGATGACTACACCCATCATGGGCAACAGGAACCAGAGGCTGGCCTGAGTCGCCCAGACCAGCAGCCCGGCGACCAACGCCAGAGCGCAAGCCAACCTGACCAGAGAGGACGGCAGCCACCCCCTCCCCAGCAGATGCTTGTTGAGCAGGCTGCCGAGCAGAGTCGCCAGCGCCAGCAAGATCCCCGAATAGCCAAACTCGCCGGTGCTCAATCCCAATCCGGCAAACAGGAATGGGGCCAGACTGTAGTAGCCAAACAGCATGGTGTTGAACAGGGCGACCAGCATGGCACTGCGCCAGAGTCCGCCATCCTTCATCATCCGGCACGCCAGCGGCCAGAGTGCGACTCGCTGGGTAGTAACCGGGCGGGTTTCCGGCAGCTGCCAGCAGGTCACCAGCAGCAAACCTACCGCCAGGACCAGCAGACCGCTGAACACTCCGAGATAGCCGAACCCGCTCGCCAGCTGGCCACCACTGAGCAGCCCCAGCACTGGGCTCAGTGAGAGCGCAATGCCCATCACCGAGAAGACCCGCGCCAGATCGCTGCCCTGATAGCTATCGCGCAGCATGGTCTGGGTCACCACGGAGCCCACCGCAGCGCCAAAGGCCGAGATAACCCGGGCCAGCAGCAGGGTTTCAAACTGATTGGCCAGCAGCGCCAGCAGGGTGCCTACACCATAGGTGAGCAGACCGGCCAGCATGGCGGGACGCCGCCCAATCAGATCGCAGAGCCGTCCCCAGCAGACCACGCCCACCGCAAACGCCAGAAAATAGACCGACAGAGTCTGGGATGCCTGCCCCTCGCTCACCCGAAACTGGGTGGCGATGTGGGTCAGGACCGGGCTGTAGATGGTCTCCACAATTTGGGGAAACATCATCAATCCCACCACCAGCCAGAGCGGTGGCAACTTGTTGTTCATGACAAACCTCCTTCACAAGAGGTCGCCATTCTAGAGAGATGCCATTTGTCTGATTACAATAAGTGGGACTATAAACATCAAAAATCGGACATATGGCCTTTATTCTTCCCGATCACCCTTTTGACCCCGACCAGCTGACGGGCAGCGTGATCGGCATCGCCTCCGCTCTTGGCTGGCACGACTCGGGTCTGCATCAACATCAACGCCATCAGCTGTTGTTCGCCCAATCCGGCTGCATGACCATGGAGCTGGAAGGTCGGGTCTGCTTGCTGCCGCCCACCCGCGCCGCCTGGCTGCCAGCGGGCACAGCTCATCGAGTATTGATGCGTGGTGTGGTGGCCTACCGCTCCCTCTACTTCCAGCCGCACCCCGAGTTGCCCGGCACGGTGGAGGTGCTGGCGGTCAATCCGCTGCTGCACGAACTGATCGAGCGGATGGCGCTCTGGCCGTGGGACAAACCGCAAGAGCAGCTGCAACGGACGATTGCACTGTTTATGGAGGAGTTGGGGCTGGCGCCACGGGAGTCGTGGCAGTTGCCGCTACCGACCGATCCCAGACTGGGCGACTGGCTACAGCAGTTGAAACGGGGGAATGCCCTGCCCGATCGGCTCAACCGGCTGGCCGAACGGGTGGGTGCCAGTGACAAGACCATTGGCCGCATCTTTATGCGGGAAACAGGCATGAGCTATCAGGCGTGGCGTCAGCAGTGGCGGCTGTTGCGCGCCATGGAGCTGCTGGCAGAAAGCGAGTCCATCAGCCGGATTGCCGCTGCGCTGGAGTTCTCCAGCGACAGCGCCTTTATCAGCTTCTTCAAACAACATACGGGACAGACGCCCCTGCGCTATCTCAGCTCTCGGGGTGAGTCGCCACAGCCTGGCTCGCTTCCACCACCAGGGTATCCAGCGCCAGCGGCTTGAGATTGTGCAGCGCATCCTGCACCACGGCATGGGATGCCTGTTGCAATTCGCTCTGCACATCCTGCTCCAGCTGGACACTCTCCAGCTCGGGCCGCGGGTTTTCGTTGGCCATCACGTTCAGGCTCAGGGCACTCACAATCAGGGTAGCGATCAGGCTTTTCATCTGGTTTGCTCCGGTATGGTTGAGATGACCAGATAGCTATTCCAATAGTTGTGCCAATCCTCACGCAATTCATAACATGATGATTTCGTTTAAATTAACTATATCTCGATACCAAATTGAGTCGCAAAATGCATCCCGCTCGGTCATTTTTAAACCAACAGTTGGTGCTTTTAACCACGCTTGATTTTTGCACCATGTTCCACGTGGAACGTCCCATCTTTTTGATCGACACCTGCTTTTAAACTGAGCTATGGTGCTACATCTTCGTAACTGACTCTGGATCTGCCACCGAATGGAATTTTCCTTGTTCGGCGAGAAGTTCACTCGCCACGCCGGTATTACCCAACTCATGGATGACCTCAATCAGGGGCTGACCAATCCGGACGCCATCATGCTGGGTGGCGGCAATCCGGCCCCGATCCCCGCCATGCTGGAACGCTTTCAGGCCGAGGCCAAGAGCCTGCTCGACAACGGCGAGCTGGTCAAAGCGATGGCCAACTACGACGGCCCACAGGGCAAAGACAGGTTCACCAAAGCGCTGGCCTCCCTGCTCAGCAAGGAGCTGGGCTGGGATATCTCGGCCCGCAATATCGCCCTGACCAACGGCAGTCAGAATGCCTTCTTCTACCTGTTCAACCTGCTGGCTGGCGAATTTGCCGATGGCCGCAAGAAGAAGGTGCTGTTCCCGCTCGCCCCTGAATACATCGGCTATGCCGACTCGGCGCTGACCGACGACTACTTCGTGGCCTACAAACCCACCATCGAGAAGCTGCCCGATGGCCAGTTCAAATACCACGTGGATTTCGAGAGCCTGCAGGTAGGTGACGATATCGGGGTGATCTGCGTCTCCCGCCCGACCAACCCCACCGGCAATGTGCTGACCGACGAAGAGATCGAGCACCTCGATCAGATCGCCCGCGACAAGGGAATTCCGCTGCTGATCGACAACGCCTACGGCGTCCCCTTCCCGGGCATCATCTTCAGCGAAGCCAAGCCATTCTGGAACGCCAACACCATCCTCTGCATGAGCCTCTCCAAGCTCGGCCTGCCAGGCACCCGCTGCGGCATCGTCATTGCCGACGAGAAGATCATCCAGGCCATCACCAACCTGAGCGGCATCATCAATCTGGCGCCGGGCAGTCTGGGGCCCGCCATCACCATCCCGATGATCGAGAGCGGCGATATCATCACCCTCAGCGAGCAAGTAGTAAAACCCTTCTATCAACAGAAGGCGGAGCTGGCGGTACAGCTGCTGCGTGAAGCGATCCCCGACCAGCGCTTCCATATCCACAAGCCGGAAGGCGCCCTCTTCCTCTGGCTCTGGTTTGAAGGCTTACCGCTCCACTGTCAGGAACTGTACGAGCGACTGAAGGCGAAGAACCTGCTGATCGTGCCGGGTCACTACTTCTTTCCCGGCATTGATGACCCCGAGTGGCGTCACAGCCAGGAGTGCATCCGCCTCAACTACTCCCAGAGCGAGGAGCTGGTGCGCCGCGGTATCGCCATTCTGGCCGACGAGATCAACACCCTCTACGCTGGTTAATCCAATCCAGCGATACAAAACAGAAAGGCCTGCAGATGCAGGCCTTTGTTGTTTATCGCGATCCGGTTTGCTTAACCGGGCAGCGCCAGCTGGTCGGGTTTACCGATCGGGATGGCGCGGGGCTTGAGCGCCTCCGGCAGTTCGCGGGCCAGGTCGATGGTCAGCAGACCATGCTCCAGCTTGGCGCCCTGCACTTCCACGTGCTGGCTCAGCTTGAAGGCGAGCTCGAAGTCGCGCTCGGCAATCCCCTGATGGAGGAACTGACGCTCACCAGCCGCAGCCCCTTTGCGCCCCTTCACCTTGAGGGTGCCGTTTTCGGTCTCCAGCTCCAGCTCTTCGCGCTCGAAGCCAGCCACGGCGACCGTGATGCGATAGCCATCCTGATCGCGCTTTTCAATGTTGTACGGGGGGTAAGCTACGGTCTTCTGCTCGAACAGACCTTCCAGCTCACGGGCCATCCGCTCGAAGCCAACGGCGTTGGAATAGAGATGAGAAAAATCGAGGTTACGCATAATCCTATCCTTCTAATAAGCAACAGGTTCAACTCTCCACAGGCCCGTCATCGGCACCCGGGAAATTTTAAAATTTCAGTGAATTCGAGCTATCAGCCGTTGATCTCGATCTTGCGCGGCTTCATCGCCTCGGGCACTTCACGCACCAGTTCGATGTGCAGCAAACCGTTTTTCAGGTCGGCCCCTTTCACCCGCACATAGTCGGCCAACTGGAAGCGGCGCTCGAAACCACGTTCGGCAATCCCCTGATAGAGATAGTTGCGCCCGGTGTCGGCCTGCTTGTTGCCCTTCACAGTCAGCAGATTTTCCTGAAAGCTCAGCTCCAGCTCTTCCTGGGTAAAGCCCGCCACCGCCATGCTGATGCGGTAGTCGTTGTCACCCAGTTGCTCGATGTTGTAGGGGGGATAACCGGCATTGCCATTGCTGGCCGCAGATTCGATGAGATTGGCCAGACGATCGAAACCGATGGCAGAACGATAGAGCGGAGAAAAGTCGATAGAACGCATAGTATTACCCTCTTGTGAGCGATAACGGATTATTTGCCCTCCTTATGGACGGGCGCCTGGTCGAAACCTCTGTCGAGCGTTCCGGCCTTGTTACCTATATAGGGGCTCACTTTTTCCTTTCAAGGGGATTTTTTCAAATTTTTTAAATGGCCGCGCCGACCTGTAGAACATCAACCTGTTGGCCCGATAGTGATGATAATCGACCCGTGGGCCACTGATGGCAACTCGCTCCGTCTCCCATAATTGGTTGCATATCCACCAGCCAACATGGAGCCACCCCATGAAGATTACCCTGGTTCGCAACGCCACCTTGCTGCTCGACTATGCCGGTACCCGCTTTCTGATCGACCCCATGCTCTCTGCCAAGGGGGCCTTCCCCGGCTTTGAGGGCACCGCCAACAGCCATCTGCGCAATCCGCTGGTCGAGCTGCCGCTACCGATCGATGAGCTGGTCGATGTGGACGCCGTTATCGTCACCCACGACCATCCCGACCACTGGGATGACGCCGCCAGAGCCCTGATCCCCAAACATCTGCCGCTCTTGGTACAACATAAAAAAGATGCCGATGCCATTCGTGCCAGTGGCTTTGAGGATGTGCGGCTGCTGAGCGACCAGCCCGAGTTTGCCGGCATTCGCCTGCAGCAGACCGGTGGCCAGCACGGCAGCGACCCGTTGATGGCGGTACTGGGCGAGCGCATGGGAGAGGTATGCGGCGTGGTTTTCTCCCACCCCAATGAACAGAGCCTCTATCTGGCCGGTGATACCATCTGGCATCCCTCGGTCGAACAAGCCCTGCAACAGCATCAACCCGAGGTCATCATCCTCAACTGCGGCGATGCACAGGTGCCCGGACTCGGTTCCATCATCATGGGCAAGGAGGATGTCGCCGCCGTATATCAGGCGGCACCGCAAGCCACGCTGATCGCCAGCCATATGGAGGCGGTCAACCACGCCGTGCTGTCACGCCAGGAGCTGCGCAACTATCTGGCGAAACGGGGCATGACGGATCGGGTACGGGTGCCGCAAGATGGCGAGGCGATATCACTGTGACCCGCAGGGGGGCCATGCCAGACATGGCCCTTCGGCTTTCACAGCCTGACGTTTATGATGAGTGGTCTGCGCGCAGAGAGGAGCCAACATAATGCCCACCCCGATCGTTGCCGTGGTGACCTTCGATCACTTCAGTCCTTTTCACTGCGCCGTCCCCTGCCTCATCTTCGGCGACATCCTGCCGGGCCAGCCGCTGTTCGAGCTCATGATCTGCTGCGGTGATGGCAACCCTCATTCACGCTCGGCGCAAGGCTTCACCATTCAGGCTCCCCATGGGCTGGAGGTGCTGGCCGAGGCGGAGATCATCGTCATTCCCTTCTGGCACGACCCGGCAGCACGACCACCAGCACAGCTGCTCAATGCTCTGATTGCCGCCAGAGCCAGAGGTGCCCGGCTGGTCGGGCTCTGTCTCGGCACCTATGTGCTCGCCTACGCCGGGCTGCTCAATGGTCGCAAGGCATCGACCCACTGGGAGTATGAGCAGGATTTCTGCCACCGCTTTCCCTGCGTGCAGCTCGATACCAACGCCCTCTATGTGGATGACGAAGGGCTGGTCACCTCGGCAGGCACCGCCGCCGGGCTGGACTGCTGCCTCTATCTGGTACGCCAGTACCACGGCTCGGCCATCGCCAACAAAGTGGCGCGGCGGCTGGTGATCCCGCCTCACCGGGAAGGGGGTCAGGCCCAGTTTATCGAGCAGCCGGTGCCCACCTCCACCCGCGATGTCCGGATGAACCAGTTGCTCGATCACCTGCGTGCCCATCTGGCCGAACCCCACACCCTGGATTCTCTGGCGGCCCATACCCTGATGAGCCGCCGCACCTTTACCCGCCGTTTTCATCAGGCTACCGGCCTCTCGGTGGGTGAATGGCTGCTGGCGGAGCGGCTCAGGCGCAGTCAGGAGTTGCTGGAGGTAAGCGGTCATTCTATCGACCGCATTGCCGAGCTGGTTGGCTTCAAGAGTGCCACCTCCCTGCGCAACCACTTCCGCGCCCGCTTTTCCATCTCCCCCAGCGAGTGGCGACGATCTTTTCGCGGCTAAAACCCCTGATACCAAAGCACGATGTTTCACGTGGAACGTGCAACTTCTTCCGCCCAAAAACAAAAAGCCGCTCACAGGGAGCGGCTTTTGTATATCGAGCTGACAGCATCGATTAGACGTCGAGGTTGGCTACGCGCAGGGCGTTGGTCTCGATAAAGTCGCGACGGGGCTCAACGGCATCACCCATCAGGGTGGAAAAGAGCTGGTCAGCGCCGACGGCGTCGTCGATGGTGACGCGCAGCATGCGGCGGGCTTCCGGATCCATGGTGGTTTCCCACAGCTGGTCCGGGTTCATCTCACCCAGCCCTTTATAGCGCTGGATGTAGATGCCGCGCTTGCCTTCGCCCATCAGCCACTCGACGGCTTCCACGAAGTTGGCAACCGGTTTGACCTTCTCGCCACGCTTGATGAAACCACCTTCCTCGATCAGGTTGGCGATCTCCTTGCCCAGCGAAACCAGCTGACGGTACTCACCAGATTGCAGGAAGTCGTAGCTGAGCGGATATTCGCGGTCGACACCGTGCTGACGTACCACGGCGTGCGGCACGTACAGGCTGCGCTCTTCGTCACGACGAACCTGGATCTGGTACTGGATACCGTGGTTGCTCTCGTTGAGCACGGCTTCCATCCCCTGACACCAGACCAGCAGATCGCTCTCGCTGTTCAGCAGCGCTTCGTTCAACTCCGGCTGATAGATCAGCTGGGTCAGCACGGCTTCCGGCGCACGACGAGACATGCGGGTGATCAGGTGACTCACCGAGCGGTGCTGGTTGACCAGGCGCTCCAATGCTTCGCCACCGATAGCCGGAGCAGACTCGTTGACGTGCAGGGTCGCACCATCCAGCGCCATGGCGGTCTGGTACTGCAGCAGCGCGTCTTCGTCTTTCAGATACTGCTCCTGCTTGCCCTTCTTCACTTTGTAGAGCGGCGGCTGGGCGATGTAGACGTAGCCACGTTCGATGATTTCCGGCATCTGACGATAGAAGAAGGTCAGCAGCAGGGTTCGGATGTGCGCACCATCGACGTCCGCATCGGTCATGATGATGATGTTGTGATAACGCAGCTTGTCCGGGTTGTACTCGTCGCGACCGATACCGCAACCCAGTGCGGTGATCAGGGTGCCCACCTCTTGCGAGGAGATCATCTTGTCGAAACGGGCCTTCTCCACGTTCAGGATCTTGCCCTTGAGCGGCAGGATGGCCTGGTTCTTACGGTTGCGACCCTGCTTGGCGGAACCGCCAGCAGAGTCCCCTTCCACTATGTAGAGTTCGGAAAGAGCCGGGTCTTTTTCCTGACAGTCAGCCAGCTTGCCGGGCAGACCGGCGATATCCAGCGCGCCTTTGCGGCGGGTCAGTTCGCGGGCTTTGCGGGCCGCTTCGCGGGCACGGGCCGCATCGATGATCTTGTTGACCACGATCTTGGCATCGCCCGGGTTTTCCAGCAGGAAGTCAGCCAGCTTCTCACCCATCGCCTGTTCAACGGCGGTCTTCACTTCGGAAGAGACCAGTTTGTCTTTGGTCTGGGATGAGAACTTGGGATCCGGCACCTTGACGGAGATAACGGCAATCAGACCTTCACGCACGTCGTCGCCACTGGCGGCAGACTTGGCCTTCTTGCTGTAGTCCTCTTTGTCCATATAGGAGTTCAGAGTACGGGTCAGCGCGGTACGGAAGCCAACGAGGTGAGTACCACCATCCCGCTGCGGGATGTTGTTGGTGAAGCAGTAGACCCCTTCCTGATAGGCGTCGTTCCACTGCATCGCCACTTCAACGCCGATACCATCCTGCTCGGTGGTGAAATGGAACACCTTCGGGTGGATCGGGGTCTTGTTCTGGTTCAGGTATTCAACAAACGCCTTGATGCCACCCTCGTAGCAGAAATGCGCCTCGCGGCCATCACGCTCGTCTTGCAGACGGATGGAGACACCGGAGTTGAGGAAGGAGAGCTCGCGCAGGCGCTTGGCCAGGATCTCGTAGTGGAACAGGGTATCGCTGAAAATGGCAGGGCTCGGCCAGAAGCGAACTTCAGTACCGGTGCCGGTGCTGTCGCCAATCTGCTTGAGCGGCGCTTGCGGCTCACCCAGATGATAGGTCTGCTCGTAGACGTGGCCGTTACGACGAATGGTCAGCAACAGCTTGTCAGAGAGGGCGTTAACTACCGAGACACCCACGCCATGCAGGCCGCCGGATACCTTGTAGGAGTTGTCATCAAACTTACCGCCAGCGTGCAGCACGGTCATGATGACCTCTGCGGCGGAGCGGCCCTCCTCCTCGTGCATGTCTACCGGGATACCCCGGCCATTGTCACGCACAGAAACAGAACCGTCGGAATGGATCTTGACCAGAATATCGGAGCAGTAGCCAGCGAGCGCCTCGTCAATGGAGTTATCGACGACCTCGAACACCATGTGGTGCAGACCCGAGCCATCATCCGTATCGCCGATATACATCCCCGGGCGCTTGCGGACCGCATCCAGGCCCTTCAGCACCTTGATATTCGAGGAGTCGTAAGTATTTTCACTCATAGCTTACTCTCTGCCTTCTCTAACGTTTCGGAGATTTTACCCTGTTCCACGTGGAACAACTTGCAGTCATTCGCATCCATCATGTCTGCGAGCTGACCGGTGTCGATGGCGGTGATAAACACCTGGGACGCACACTGCTTTAGCCTTGCGGCCAGCAAGCGGCGCTTGTCGACATCCAGTTCAGAGGCAAAATCGTCAATTAAAAAAATACAGCCACGGCTGCTATGTTGATTCAAATAGAGCCCTTGGGCCAACCGCATGGCGCAGACCAGCAACTTCAGCTGACCCCGGGACAAAATATCCTGAGCGGGCACCCCGTTCGCCTTGAGGCGCACATCGGCTTTTTGTGGACCGACACCGGTATAGCCCAGCGCCCGATCCCGCTCAAACCCCGCCTCCAGCAGATCGCCGAGGGGAGTGTCTTTCTCCCAGCCCCGGTAAAAGCCGAGACTGATATCGAATTCCGGCAGAAAATCCGCCGTCATCTCCTTGATCAAGGGCGTAATGGCCTGACAATAACTGGCGCGAAACTCGGCCAGCTCACCACCCAGCCGCACCAGCTCCTGATCCCAGAACGCCAGCTGGCGGTACTGGGTGCTCTGGCGCAGCAGCGCATTGCGCTGTTTCAGCAGCCGCCGCACTCGCCCCCACAGGGCAAAGAAGGTCGGCTCCTGATGGAAAACACCCCAATCGAGCCAGGCGCGGCGAGCCTGAGGCCCGCCAGTCAGCAGGTTGAAGCCATCGGGATGGATCAACTGCACCGGCAACAGCTCCACCAAATCAGCAAGCCGCTGGGCCTGCGCCCCGGCAATCTTGAGCTGGGTCTCGCCACTCTTGTCTTTGGCAAGACCGATCGGAACCTGACGCCCCTCCAGCTCGCACTGGGCAAACAGGGTAAATGCCCTCTCCCCCTGGCGGATGACCCGCCCGGTCAAATGAGTGCGAAAGGAGCGCCCCAGACCAAGGTAGTGAATGGCTTCCAGTACGCTGGTCTTGCCGCTGCCATTGCACCCGACCAGAATGTTGAGGCCGGGCGACAGCTTGAGACTGGCTTGCTGGATATTGCGAAAGTCGCTGAGCTGGAGTTTGACCAGGGACACGACTAGATCCGCATCGGCATCACCACGTACTGAGCATCCTGATGTTCAAAATCCTCAATAATGGCACTGCTGATGGAATCGCTCAGGCTAATCCGAATTTGGTCACATTTTAACGTATTCAGCACGTCGAGCACATAAGAGACGTTAAAGCCGATCTCCATCTCGCCAGCGGCATATTGTACGTCAAGCAGCTCTTCGGCTTCTTCCTGTTCCGGGTTGTTGGCGGTGATGCGCAGCAGGTTTTCCTGCAGATTGAGACGCACCCCACGGAATTTCTCGTTGGAGAGGATGGCGGCACGGGCAAACGCCTGACGCAGATCCTCACGGCCGGCGATCAGGGCCTTGTCGCTGTTGCGCGGAATGACGCGGCGCCAGTCCGGGAAGCGGCCATCCACCAGCTTGGAGGTGAAGATGAAGCCGTCCAGCGCAGCACGCAGGTTGCTGCGACCGATCTGCAGCCGCACCGGCTTGTCTTCCGCCTCCAGCAGACGCACCAGCTCCAGTACCCCTTTGCGCGGCAGGATAACCTGATGATCGGGCAGCGATTCCCCTACTACCTCGCGGCGGCAGGTGGCCAGACGGTGACCGTCGGTCGCCACGGTGCGCAGACCGTGACCTTCGCTCTCGAACAGCATACCGTTCAGGTAGTAACGAACATCCTGGCTGGCCATGGAGAACTGGGTCGCATCGATCAGCTTCTTCAGCTCCAGCTGGCTGATATCGAACTCGAGCACAGATTCCCAATCCTCGATGTTCGGATACTCGGTCGCCGGCAGGGTCGAGAGGTTGAAGCGGGAGCGACCGGACCGGATGATCAGGCGCTCGCCTTCGGTATTGAGACGGATCTCGGCGCCTTCCGGCAGACCACGGCAGATATCCAGCAGCTTGCGCGCCGGTACTGTGGTGCGGCCATCTTCGCTGGCCCCGTTCAGATAGACCTGACCGATCATCTCTACTTCGAGATCGGTACCGGTCAGTGACAGCAGACCGTTGCTGACATCAAGCAGCACGTTGCCGAGGATCGGCAGGGTCGGTCGGCCGCCGAGGGCGCCGGACACCAGTTGCAGAGGACGTAACAGGGCCTCACGGCTAATTTCGAGCTGCATCTGTGCTCTCCGTTGTGATTAGGAGGAAAAGATTCGGATCAGGTTGGAATATTCGCGCTGCATCTGTCCACTCGATTCCGTTATCAGGAAGAAAGGGTACGGATCAGGTTGGAATAGTCCTCCTTGATGTCGTGACTCTCCTCCTTCAGCTGCTCGATCTTGCGGCAGGCATGAAGAACGGTAGTGTGGTCACGGCCACCAAAGGCATCACCTATCTCCGGCAAACTGTGGTTGGTCAGCTCCTTGGCCAGTGCCATCGCCAGTTGGCGCGGACGGGCAACAGAGCGGGAACGACGCTTGGAGAGCAGATCCGCCAGCTTGATCTTGTAGTACTCCGCCACCGTCTTCTGGATATTGTCGATGGTGACCAGCTTCTCCTGCAGTGCCAACAGGTCGCGCAGCGCTTCGCGCACGAAATCGATGTTGATGGCACGGCCGGTGAAGTTGGCGTTGGCGATCACCCGGTTGAGGGCGCCTTCCAGTTCACGGACGTTGGATCGCAGACGTTTGGCAATGAAGAAGGCCACTTCGTCCGGCAGATGGATCTGGTTCTCGTCTGCCTTGCGCATCAGGATCGCGACGCGGGTCTCCAGCTCCGGCGGTTCGATCGCCACGGTCAGGCCCCAGCCGAAGCGGGACTTGAGGCGATCCTCGACACCGTTGATCTCCTTCGGATAGCGATCCGAGGTCAGGATGATCTGCTGGTTACCTTCCAGCAAGGCATTGAAGGTATGGAAGAACTCCTCCTGGGAGCGCTCCTTGTTGGCGAAAAACTGGATGTCATCGATGAGCAGGGCATCGACGCTGCGGTAGTAACGCTTGAACTCTTCAATGGCGTTGTTTTGCAGCGCTTTCACCATGTCCTGAACAAACCGCTCGGAGTGCATATAGATGACTTTGGCATCTTTTTTACTCTCCTTGATGGCATTGCCAACGGCGTGCAGCAGGTGGGTTTTACCCAAGCCGGTGCCGCCATAGAGGAACAGCGGGTTGTAAGCACCACCCGGATTGTCCGCTACCTGACGGGCAGCCGCACGCGCCAACTGGTTGGACTTACCCTCGACGAAATTCTCGAAGGTATAGTTCACGTTGGTGTTGCTCTTGTGGTTCGGCTCGGGCTTGGCTTCAGCCTTGCTTTCCCAGCTCTTCTGCAAGTTATTCACAGGCGCGGCACCCTGTACCGGCGCTCTGGCGACAGCAACAGGATGGGGACGATTACCTATATCAAAACGCAGGGCGGGGCCGTCGACCCCGCAGAGTTCGTTGATGATGCCGTTAACCCGGATGAGATACTTGTCTCGTACCCAGTCCAGAACAAAGCGATTCGGTGCATACAGGGTCAGAGTATTGTCACTCAACTCCGCTTGAAGCGGCCGGATCCACATGCTGAATTCTGCCGAGGGCAACTCATCTTGCAGCCGGTTAAGGCACTGCTGCCATAGCGAAGCAGTCACTCTAAACTCCTGTCGATTGATTAACTAAAGACCGGCTATTCTACGTTTTTAGCCGCCGGATCTCCAGCCATCGCCCGGTGGATCCAGCAAATAAGATCCTTGACTTTCAAGGATCCAGCGCCTTTGGATCGGATTTCATCCCCAAAGTTACCCACAGCTTGATCCACCGTCCGGATTGGTCGATCCCGAGCTTCTCTCCTGTTATTTCATATAACCAAATGTCATTTATTTTTTAAATTTTATTCCAATAACATCAGGGCCAAAGCAGTTATTACAACTACAAATACAAGACATTGAGAGAGAGAAACACCATGAAAACATCCATCAAACTGATTTCCGGCGCAGCCATCCTGCTCGCCACCCTGTCCGGTCAGGCCATCGCCCAGGAGACCATCAAGGTCGGCATGTCTGGCAAATATTTCCCGTTCACTTTCGTCAAGCAGGACAAGCTGCAGGGCTTTGAAGTGGATATGTGGAACCAGATCGGCGAGCGCACCGGCTACAAGGTCGAATTCGTGACCGCCAGCTTCTCCGGCCTGTTCGGCATGCTGGAAACCGGCCGCATCGATACCATCTCCAACCAGATCACCATCACCGACGAGCGCAAGGCGAAGTACGACTTCTCCCAGCCTTACGTCTATGACGGCGCCCAGATTGTAGTACGCAAGGGCAACAGCACCATTCATGGCATCAAGGATCTGGAAGGCAAGAAGGTGGCCGTGAACCTGGGTTCCAACTTTGAAGAGCTGCTGCGCAAGAATGACCCGAACAAGAAGATCGATATCCGCACCTATGACTCCGCCTTCGAGCAGGATGTCGCCCTGGGTCGCATCGATGCCTTCGTGATGGACCGCGTCTCCACCGCCCAGCTGATCAAAGAGTCCAAGCTGCCGCTGCAACAGGCTGGCGCACCGTTCGAGACTATCGAGAACGCCCTGCCCTTCCTGAAGACCCCGGAGAAACAGGCGCTGCTGAAGAAGGTCGACGAGGCCCTGACCGCCATGCGCAAGGATGGCTCCCTGCGTCAGATCTCCGAGAAATGGTTCGCTTCCGACATCACCGACAAATAAATGATGGAATTTGACCTCGAATACACGCTGGGGCTGTTTCCCATCCTGCTCAAATACCTGGGCACCACGATGGAGATGGCCCTGTGGGGATTCGTGCTGGCACTCGTACTCTCGCTGGCCCTGGCGATAGTACGGGTGTTTCGCGTCCCTGCGATTCACTGGCTGGCGATGCTCTATATCTCGTTCTTTCGGGGTACACCGCTACTCGTTCAGCTGTTCCTGCTCTACTACGGACTGCCGCAACTGTTCCCGATCTTCGTGGGAATGGATGCCTTTACCGCCGCCATCGTCGGTCTGACCCTGCACTTCGCCGCCTACATGGCCGAGTCGATCCGCGCAGCCATCCTCGGCATTCACAAAAGCCAGATGGAAGCGGCGCTCAGTATCGGCATGAGCCGTTATCAGGCGATGCAGCGGATCATCCTGCCGCAGGCGGCCCGTATCGCCACCCCGTCGCTGATGAACTACTTCATCGACATGATCAAGAGCACCTCGCTGGCCTTCACGCTGGGAGTGGCCGAGATCATGGGCAAGGCGCAAATGGAAGCCTCCTCCTCCTTCAAGTTCTTCGAGAGCTTTATGGCGGTGGCGCTGATCTACTGGGTAGTGGTGATCTTCTTTACCCGCTTGCAGCATCTGCTGGAAATTCGTCTCAACCGTGCCTATTAAAGGAGGGCGTTCATGATCAAGCTAACCGGCCTCTCCAAGGCATATCACGGCAATCAGGTGCTCAACGGTATCGATCTGGAGGTCAAAAAGGGGGAAATTGTCGTCATCATCGGCCCCTCCGGCACCGGCAAGTCGACTCTGTTGCGCTGCCTGAACCTGCTGGAGACCCCGGATGCGGGCACCCTGGCCATCGACGATCTCGAGCTCAATCTGGCCAAAGCCAGTGAACAGCAGGCGATCGAGCTGCGCAAGCGGGCCTCCTTCGTGTTCCAGAACTACGCCCTTTTTGCCAACAAAACAGCGCTCGACAACATCGCCGAAGGGCTGATCACCGTCTGGAAGCAGCCAAAAGCGGAGGCCCGCGCCACAGCGCTCGGCATCCTCAAGGACATTGGCCTCGCCGACAAGCAGGATGCCTATCCGGCCTCTCTCTCCGGTGGCCAACAACAACGGGTCGGCATTGGCCGCGCCATGGCGGCCCACTCCAAGGTGATCCTGTTTGATGAGCCCACCTCGGCCCTCGATCCCGAGTGGGTCGACGAGGTTTTGGGACTGATGAAAGAGTTGGCCCGCCAGCACCAGACCATGGTGGTGGTGACTCATGAGATTGAATTTGCTCGTGATGTTGCCGATCGGGTGATCTTCATGGAAGGAGGGCGGATCGTCGAGCAGGGCCCGCCGGATCAGATATTGGTCGATCCCAAGGATCCCCGTACCCGGGAGTTCTTGCGGAAAGTCCTTAAATAGCTCTCTCTTTGGCGGCCTGGCCGCCTTTTTTATTGAGGGATCCCTTGTTTAACCCCGGGTTGCCAGTATAATCCGGAGCCCTTGATCCTCTGGATCCTCACGCTCGGCAGTGGCCTTTTCAAGACCATGGCAGGATGAGAGGGAACGGCGGATTGACTAAAAGCCGAACTCTGTTTAGAATTCGGCCTCTTTTGCTAGTCGTCACACGCTATAGCTGGCGCGTCGGCTAAGTGTGACAATCAAAACTGTACAGAAATACGGAATCGAATCATGAAACGTACTTTTCAACCGTCCAACCTGAAGCGCAAGCGCTCTCACGGTTTCCGCGCCCGCATGGCAACTGCCAACGGTCGTAAAGTTCTGGCCGCTCGTCGTGCCAAGGGTCGTGCCCGTCTGGTAGTTTAATGCCTACCCAGCACACCTTCTCTCGGGAGTTACGTCTGTTAACTCCCGAACACTTCAAACGCGTTTTCGCCGAGCCTGTCCGGGCTGCTTCCCCGCAAATTACGCTTCTCGCCTGCCCCAATTCACTCGAACACTCTCGTCTTGGTCTCGCTGTGCCCAAAAAAGCACTCAAGCGTGCCGTCTGGCGTAACCGTGTCAAACGGGTGGTCCGGGAAAGTTTCCGCCTCAAACAACATCAGCTGCCCGCTATCGACATCGTGGTGATCGCCAAGGCCGGTGTGAAAGAGATGGATAACGAGGAACTGTTCAAGTTACTGGAAAAGCTATGGCGCACTCTGTCACGCCGTTGCAATGGGTAGCTATCAAACTGATACGCCTGTATCAGCTAATCATTAGCCCTCTGCTCGGGCCGCGCTGCCGTTTTACTCCAACTTGTTCCCAATTTGCGATAGAAGCCATCCGACTTCACGGTTTCATAAAAGGCGTTTGGTTAGCTAGCAAACGTCTATTAAAATGCCATCCCTTATCCGAGGGTGGTTATGACCCGGTTCCGCAACCAAAGCGAAGAAACTGAAGACTATGGAATCACAACGCAATCTACTCCTGATCGGTTTGCTGTTCGTGAGCTTTCTGCTCTGGCAACAGTGGGAGTCCGACAAGGCTCCGAAGCCGGCCCCGACTACCGTGGCCCAAACCGAACATTTCGTACCTGAAGCCGGTCAGACCGGTGATATTCCTCAGGTTTCCGAGCAAGCCAACGCGACTGCCGCACGCAAGCTGATCACCGTCTCCTCTGACGTGCTCAAGCTGACCCTGGATACCCAGGGTGGTGACGTCGTGTCTGCTGAACTGCTGTCTCACAAACTGGAAGAGGGCAAGGACCAACCGTTCGTGCTGCTGACCAGCAAGCCTGAGCACCTCTATATCGCCCAGAGCGGTCTGGTGGGTCGCAACGGTCCGGACAGTCAGGCCGAAGGTCGTCCTACCTATGAAGCCGCCCAGACCAGCTATCAGCTGGCCGATGGTCAGGATCAAGTCGTCGTTCCGATGACCTGGACCGACAGCAAGGGCGTGGTCTTCACCAAGGAGTTCATCCTCAAGCGTGGCGACTATGCCGTTGGCGTTGATTACAAGATCGACAACAAATCTGCCGAGCCGGTTCAGGTGCAGTTCTATGGTCAGCTGAAACAGACCGTAGCAACGCCGAAGGATCAGGAAGGTCATGCCATGGTAGCCAGCGCTTACCGTGGTGGTGCCTTCTCCACTGAAGATACCCGCTACAAGAAGTACACCTTCGACGAGATGAAGGATGCCGACCTGAACAAGACCACCAAGGGTGGTTGGGTCGCCATGCTGCAACACTACTTCGTCTCTGCCTGGGCACCGAATGCCGACGATACCAACAGCTTCTACAGCCGCGTGATCCCTGGTAAAGGCCAGGCCATCATCGGTTACAAGGCGCCGCTGGTTGACGTGGCTGCCGGCCAACAGGCTGAAGTGACCAGCAAGCTGTGGGTTGGTCCCAAGCTGCAAGACCAGATGGCCAAGGTGGCTAACCACCTCGACCTGACCGTCGACTACGGCTGGCTGTGGTTCATCGCCCAACCGCTGCACTGGCTGCTGACAGTGTTCCACGGTTTCGTCCAGAACTGGGGTCTGGCCATCATCATGCTGACCCTGCTGGTGCGCGGCATCATGTTCCCGCTGACCAAGGCCCAGTACACCTCCATGGCCAAGATGCGCATGCTGCAACCCAAGATTGCGGCCCTGCGCGAGCGCTTCGGCGATGACCGCCAGAAGATGTCTCAGGGCATGATGGAGCTGTACAAGAAGGAAAAGGTCAACCCGCTGGGTGGCTGCCTGCCGATCCTGGTTCAGATGCCGATCTTCATCGCCCTTTACTGGGCACTGATGGAGTCCGTTGAACTGCGTCACGCGCCGTTTGCCCTGTGGATCACTGACCTGTCAGTGAAGGATCCCTTCTTCGTTCTGCCAATCCTCATGGGTGCCTCCATGTGGTATCTGCAGAAGATGAGCCCGACCACCGTAACCGACCCGATGCAGCAGAAAGTGATGCAGTTCATGCCGATCATCTTCACTTTCATGTTCCTCTGGTTCCCGGCTGGCCTGACTCTCTACTGGCTGGTGAGCAACGTCATCTCCATCATCCAGCAGACCATCATCTATCGTCAGCTGGAGAAGAAAGGACTGCATTCACGCAGCTAATCTTCCCGTGATGACAAAAGAGGCGGCCTTCGGGCCGCCTTTTTTATTACAATGTCTCCCACTACGTTTTCCTATCAGCGAACAAACGAGCCAAGCAAGATGATAACAGATACGATCGTGGCCCAGGCCACCGCGCCAGGCCGTGGTGGCGTCGGCATAGTCCGGGTCTCCGGCCCCGCCGCCGAACAGGTCGCCGGGATAGTGCTCGGCAAGCTCCCGCGGGTGCGCTACGCCGAATATCTGCCGTTCAGGGATGAGCAAGGCCAGGTACTGGATCAGGGCATCGCCCTGCTGTTCAAAGCCCCCAACAGCTTCACCGGCGAGGATGTGCTGGAGCTGCAGGGCCACGGCGGCCCCGTCATCATGGACATGCTGATCCGCCGCATTCTGAAAATCGACGGCATTCGTCCTGCCCGCCCCGGCGAGTTCAGCGAGCGCGCCTTCATCAACGATAAGCTGGATCTGGCCCAAGCCGAAGCTATCGCTGACCTTATCGAAGCCTCCAGCGAACAGGCCGCCCGCAGCGCCATGCACTCCCTGCAGGGGCAGTTCTCCAGCAAAATCCAGCAACTGGTGGAGAGCCTGATCCGGCTGCGCATCTATGTGGAAGCGGCCATCGACTTCCCGGACGAGGAGATCGACTTCCTCTCCGACGGCAAGGTGGCGGGCGACCTCTACGCCATCATGTCCGAGCTGGACGATGTCCGCGGGGAAGCCAAACAGGGCGCTCTGCTGCGGGAAGGGATGAAGGTGGTGATCGCCGGTCGTCCCAACGCCGGCAAATCGAGCCTGCTCAACGCTCTGGCGGGCCGTGAGTCGGCCATCGTCACCGAGATTGCCGGCACCACCCGCGACGTGCTGCGCGAACACATCCATCTCGATGGCATGCCGCTGCACATCATCGACACCGCCGGTCTGCGCGACACTCAGGACAAGGTGGAGCAGATCGGTATCGAACGCGCCTGGGCCGAGATTGAACAGGCCGATCGGGTGCTGTTTATGGTGGATGGCACCACCACAGATGCGGTTGACCCGCGGGAGATCTGGCCGGAATTTGTTGATCGGTTGCCAAAAAACATCGGCCTCACCGTCATTCGCAACAAGGCCGATCTGACAGGCGAGGATCTGGCTCCGAGTCAGGAGCTGGGCCACGCCGTCTACCGCATCTCCGCCAAGACCGAGCTGGGACTGCCTGCCCTGCGCGAGCACCTGAAAGCCTGCATGGGCTTCCAGGGCAACACCGAAGGGGGCTTTATGGCCCGTCGCCGCCATCTGGATGCGCTGGAGCGTGCTGCCGAGCGGCTGCTGGTGGCCAAAGAGCAGCTGGAAGTGTTCGTGGCTGGCGAGCTGGTGGCCGAAGAGTTGCGCCTGGCGCAGGAGTCCCTCTCCGAGATCACCGGTGAATTCAGCTCCGACGATCTGCTGGGTCGTATCTTCTCCAGCTTCTGCATCGGCAAGTAACGCCGCACGACAGACAATAAAAAGCCCGGGTTCATCCCGGGCTTTTTATTGTCTATTTTTTTGTCCACAAACTTAGAGGCGGCGCAGACACCACATGAAGTAAGCGCCCCCTAACAAGGTGGATACCAGCCCAACCGGCACCTCCTGCGGGAAGAGGATCTGCTGACCGACCCAGTCCGCCGAGACCATCAACAGGGCGCCGGAAGCGGCGGCCCCAAGCAGGTGCCAGCGTGCCCGCACCAACCCCATCAGCTTGGCCATATGTGGTGCCAGCAGACCAACGAAGGAAAGCGGCCCCACCACCAGGGTGGCGCTGGCAGTGAGCACGGCCACCAGCAGCAGGATGGCGAGCTGGGCACGGTTGAGGCGAATGCCCAGCGCGGTCGCCACCGCACTCCCCATTGGCAGCAGATCGAGCCAGCGGCTGACAAGCAGGCAGGCGGCCAGCATCAACAGCGCCAGCCCCACCAGCCCATAGGCCACCGGCAGGGTGACGTAATAGGTAGAACCGGACATCCAGGAGAGCAGTTGCTGCACCCGCAGGTCACCGTTGGCCAACGCGATGGCCTGCAGCGGCTCAAACAACGCCGTGATGGCGATACCTGAGAGCAGGATCCGCTCCGGCTGGAAGCCGTGCTTGCAATTAACCACCACCAGCAGCAAGAGACAAACGAAGGCACCGAGCAGGCCACCGACCAGCATCAGCGGCAGGGGCAATGCAGGCAGCAACAACGCCGTCGCTATCACCCCCATAAAGGTGCCGCCGCTCACCCCCAGCAGCTCCGGGCTCGCCATCGGGTTGTTGCTGACCCGTTGCAACAGGGTGCCCGCCAGCGCCAGTAGCACGCCAGCCGCCCCCGCCGCCACAGTGCGCGGCAGCCGCCACTCCAGCTGGGCCTGCCAGCGGAGCCAGCTTGGCCAGCTCCAGCCCGTCATTCCCTGCCCAAACAGCAGGGAGGCGACCACGGCCAGCAGCAGCCCGACCAGCAACAGGCCAATAAGGCGAGCCGGAGCCAGATGGCGAGCCACCAGCAGGCCGGCGTTTGCCTTCGGCGTACCCGACTTGATGCCAAGGCGCGGGATCAACCAGAGCAGCAGCGGCGCCCCCAGCAGGGCGGTCATTGCGCCGGTGGGGATCAAGACTGGCCAGAAGCGGCTCAGGCTCTGCAGCAGCAAATCGGTGGCCGCCAGCAGCAGGGCGCCGAGGATCGGTGCCCACAGCAGCCGCTGGCCAAGCTGGCGGATCCCGAGCAGCCGCACCATGGCTGGTGCCGCCAGCCCGATAAAGCCGATCAGCCCCACCACGCTCACCACGCAAGCGGTGACAAACACCGCCAGCCCCAGTCCGGCAAAACGCAGATGCTGCAGGGAGACCCCCAGACTGCGGGCGCTGGCATCATCCAGCTCCAGCACCGCCAGCGGGCGCACCAGTACCGCGGCCAACGCAGCAGCTGCCAGCAGGCGGGGCAACAGGTAACTCACCCCGCTCCAGCTGTTCTGCACTAGCGAGCCACTACCCCACACCAGCAAGCCTTTCAGCTCCTCCTGAAAGAACAGCAAGAGCCCCATGCTGATGGCCGCCAGATAGAGGTTGATCACCAGCCCGGCAAAGACGATGACCACCGGATTGAGCTGGCGACGCCAGGCCAGGGCAAACACCAGTGCCATCGCGAGGCTGCCACCGGCCATGGCGATCCACTCCCGCCCCAACAGCAACCAGGAGGGGGCAAACAGGGTCACCATCATCAACGCCAGTTGGGCACCGGAGGCCACCCCCAAGGTGGTCGGTGACGCGAGCGGGTTGCGCAGCACCTGCTGCATCAGGATGCCCGCCAGCCCGAGCGCCGCCCCGGCCAACAGGGTGACCGCCAAGCGGGGCAACCAGCTGAAATGCACCACTGCTTGGCTGACGTCATCCAGATTGGGGGCGAAGAGGCTCTGCCACCAGAGCGCACCGGGCAGCTGGCGAGCCAGCTCCCAATACGCGAGCGAGAGGGTCAACCCCAGCAGGATCGAGACCGGCCGCAGCAGCGGCGATGTGAGCAGTCGCTTCATCGGCTCGCCTCCATACGCTCGGCATCTTGCAGCAATACATCGCTGAGCAGACCGGCGAAACGGCGGGCTGCCAGTACGCCGCCAAAACTCCAGACCGCAGGCAGATGCAGCACGGGCGCCTGCCTTACCTGCGGCAGATGCTGCCACAGCCCAGGCTCCTGCAGCCGTTCGCTCACCCCGACCGGGATGGGATCGACCACCACCAGCCGCGCGGTTGGCAAGGTCATAAACTGCTCGATGCTGACCACCGAGAAACCCCAGTCATTGGTCTGCTCCTGCCAACCATTACGCAGCCCGAGCCGCGTCACCACCGCATCGAACAGGCTGTGGCGACCAAACACCCGCACATGGCGCTCATCGATAAACTGCACCACCAACAGGGGCGGCAGATCTGCAGGCAATCTGGCCTGCATGCTGGCGAGATCCCGATCCAGCCCGACCAGCAGCCGTTCGCCCTCGGCGGTTTTGCCCACCATACGGGCGAGGGTCAGGGTCACCTCGTGCAGCCGCTGCCACAGATCGGTTTGCCCATCATAAAGGGCAATGGTGCTCACCGGCGCGATGCGGGAAAGAGTTGGCGCCAGCGGGGCCGCCAGCGGCGAGATAAGGATACGATCGGGTTTGAGCTCCGCCAGCAGCTCACGGTTGGGCTGGGTACGCAGGCCGATATCCACCACCCCGGCGGGTAGCCGTGGCTCGCCGACCCATGCCTGATAGGGGCCAGCATCCCCCACCGCCAGCGGTGTCACCCCGAGCGCCAGCAGGGTCTCGGCGATGGTCCAGTCGACGGTGGCGATACGGGGTAGCGGCACAGAAGAGATCGGGGATGTGTCAGCCTGCGCCGCAAGTGGCAGCAGCAGGCTAATAAGGCAGAGTGCCATCTTCTTCAATAAACGGTTCAAGAGAGCCCCCCAGTCAGACGATGGCGATGGGATGAGCATGAGCCGGGTGGCGAATGACCTCCATCGGAATGCCATAGATGGCATGCAGGGTCTCGCTGGTCATGATCCCCTCAGGTTCGCCGTGGGTAAGCAGGCGGCCGGAGTGAAGCGCCACCAGCCGATCGCAGAAGCGGGAGGCCATATTGATGTCGTGAATGACGATGATGACCCCAAGGTTGAGCTGACGGCTCAACTGCTTGACCAGCGTCAGCACCTCCACCTGATGGGCCACATCCAGCGCGGCCAGCGGCTCGTCCAGCAGGATAAAGCGGCTCTCCTGGGCCAGCAGCATCGCCAGCCAGACCCTGCCCCGCTCGCCGCCGGAGAGGGTATCCACCAGCCGATCGGCAAAGCGTTCGGTATGGGTAAGGGCGATGGCCCGATCGACCTGACGGTGATCCTCCGCCCCCATCCGGCCCAGTAAGCCGCGCCAGGGGTAGCGGCCCATCTCCACCAACTCCCGCCCAAGCAGGTTCTCCGCGCTCGGCAAATGCTGGGGCAGATAGGCCACCTGACGGGCAAACTCGCGATTGCCCCAGTCGGGTAGCCGCTTGCCATCGAACAGGATCTCGCCGTCGCTGAGGGGTTGCTGGCGTGCCAGCAGCTTGAGCAGGGTCGATTTGCCCGACCCATTGTGGCCGATGAGGCCATAGACCTGTCCCTGCTCGAAACGCAGGTCGGTGGGGTGCAGCAGCGTGCGGTCATTGACCGTGAAGCTGGCTGATTTCATCTCGAACATAAGCAATTCCTGTGCTGGCTTGCCGCCAGTCTCATCGGTGCCGGCATCAAGCCGGCACCTCGCAATCCAGATGGGCGATCGCATCGCGGCTCACTGCGGCACGGCGCGCGCCGGTCAGTTCGGTGAGCTGGCCCTGACGCATCTCCAACAGGCGATCGGCCAGCGGGAAGTAGTGATCATCGTGACTGATGGCAATCACCGTCTTGCCCATCTCCTTGAGGCGCGGCAGCAGCACCTGATAGAAGATGCGGCGGAACTGGGGATCCTGATCCGCGGCCCACTCGTCAAACAGCATCACCTCGCGCTGCTCGGCCAGCGCCAGCAGCAGGGCGACCCGCTTGCGCTGCCCTTGGGAGAGATCGATATCGGCTATAAAGCCATCCTCGATGGTGAGCTTGCTGCCCATCTGCAGCCGCTCCAGCCACTCGGCCACCAGCTCATCCTTGGGTTCCGGCCCCAGCAGGTGCTGGAACAGGTGATAGTCGGTGAAGATGGCGGAGAAGAGCGCCAGATAGCCGTTGCGATCGGTGATCGGCTCACCATCCAGCAGGATCCGGCCCGATACCGGCTGGTAAAGGCCGGTCAGCAGCATGGCCAGCGTCGACTTGCCGGAGCCATTGCCACCGATGATGAAGATCTGCTCCCCCTTTTCGATGACCAGATCGATGGGGCCAACGGCAAAACCGCCCTCCCCCTGATAGTGAAAGCTCACCTGCTCCAGCTCGATACGCTGCCAGGGGCGGATGGCGGGCGGCAGCGGGAAGTCCGCATCCGGCTCGGCCAGATTGAGGGCGGCGATCTTGTCGAACGCCACCTGAGCGGCAAGCAGGGTCGGCAGGGCGCCAATCCCCTGCAACAGAGGGGTGCGCAGGAACAGCAGGGTCAGGGCGAAGGTGGCGGCCACATTGGTGTTGGCCCAGCCAAGGCCGTTGGCCAGAAAGAAGACCAGACCGATGGCCCCCAGCATCATGATATTCGACCAGTTCACCGCGCTCAGGTGATAGGTGTCGGCGCGAATGATCTGCTGGCGGTAGTCACGGGCATTTTGCTCATAGAGCTGGTGGTAAACGAAGTGAGCCCGCTCGCGGTTGAGCGCCAGCTCCTTGCTGCCAGCGATGATGGCCTGATAGTTCTGATAGAGCCGATCTTCGGCCTGACGCATGTGGGAGAGATGGCGATAAACACGGTTCACCAGCAGCCAGCCCACCACCATGGTGACGGTGACCCAGAGCGCGGTCACCCCGAGCAGGGCCGGAGAGAGCCAGCCGAGATAGAGGGCAGAACCCAGCGTGAGCACCAGCCCCTGCACCAGCTCAGGCAGGCGCACGAAGGCAATGGTGATCTGGCCGATATCGCTGGAGAGGGAAGCCAGCAGCGGCCCCTGACCAATCTGGCGGATGCGGGCGACATCGGTATCCAGCAACTGCTTGAGCAGGCGTCCGCGCAACCGGTAGACAAAATGGTGACCGAGAGTGGTCAGGGCCAGCTGAGATCCGAGTGTGATCACCAGCAGCAGCACAATCAGGCCGACCAGCTGACCGAGGATCGGCAGCGGATCACCTATAGATTCGATAAGAGACTGATTGATAAAGGCAATGACGCCAATCCCGCTGACTGCACTGAGCAGACTGAGCAGGGTAATGGCGATAAAGGGCCAACGATATTGACGATAAACCAGAGACAAGAGTTCCATAACGGACCGGTATTCCAGAGAGATCAGAACAACTGCGGGTGAAAAGAAGGGCGGGAATCCGGTTCCCGCCCGACTTCGATTACCAGCGGTAGTTGATGCTGCCCACTACGCTGCGCGGCTCGCCGTAGTAGCAGTAATAGTCACAACTGGCCACGTAGGTTTCACCCAGCAGGTTGTTGACGTTGAGCTGGGCACGCCAGTTCTTGGCAAAGTCATACCCGATCATCGCATCCCAGACGGTATGGGCCGGCACCTCGGCAGAGCCGTAGATGGGGGTGTAGTCCGCATTCACTGCGCCAATACCCACGCTGGAACCGATATAACGCACACCGGTACCCAGCTCCAGACCTGAAGCCACCCCTTGCTGCACCTTGTAGTTACCCCAGAAGGAGGCCTGGTGGCGCGGGATCAGGCTGGCACGGCGATCGCCACTGCCGGTGTCGTTGGTTTTGGCATCGGTGTAGGTATAAGCAGCGGTCAGACGCAGCGCATCGGTCACCTGCACGCTCCCTTCCAGCTCAACCCCCTGAGAGGTCACTTCACCCGCCTGGGTCTGCTGGCCGGAACCGGTAGAGACCAGCGAGTTGGTCTGGGCCAGATCGAACAGCGCCAGATTGATGTAACCGTCGAGGAAGGCTGGCGCATACTTCACGCCAGTCTCGTAGAGCTTGCCCTTGAGCGGCTTGTAGGAGTTTCGGGTGTTAGGATCGATCCCCGGCAGCACTTCGAACGACTCTGCATAGGCAAAGTAGGGAGAGAGGCCGTTGTCAGCCAGATACATCAGGCTGCCCGAGAGGGAGAGCTCGTGATCGTACTGGCGCTCGTCCTTGCTGGTATTGGTATTGTGGGTCTCCACATAGTCAAAACGGCCACCGGTAGTCAGCAACCAGCGATCGTCCCAGCGGACCTGGTGCTGGGCATAGAGGCCGCTCTGGCCCTTGCTGCTCTTCTGGTGAGTGGCGGTCGACTCGTCAAAACCGGGGAAGCCGCTGTAATCCGGGTTCATGGTATTGATGGTGCCCATGGCGTAGTTGTCGGCCTCGACCCCTTCATTGACATGACGCTGCAGATCAACCCCCAGCAACAAGGTCTGCTCGGTGCTGTCGGTGTTCCAGTAGCCCACCATCTGGTTGTCCATGGTGGCACTCTTGGTATTGCCATCACGGTAAACCAGGCCACGACTGGCAGTTGTGCCTTCATAGGTCGGGAAGATATAGGTCTGGCGCAGCAGCAGATCGTTGTAATTGAAGCGGACGTTCTGCTTGAACTCCCAGGTCTGGTTGAGCTGGTGGGCCAGCTCGTAACCGGTGGAGATCTGGGTATTGCGGTTGCGATCGTAATCCGGCTGGCTCAGGTTGGTGGAGGGATCAATCTGGCCACCTGACGTATTCAGGGTGCCATAGACCGGGAAGAAGCCGTTGGTCGGGACCCCTTCGTCGTGCAGAAAACTGGCCAGCAGGGTCAGGCTGGTACGATCCGAAAGATCGAAGGTGACGCTCGGCGCCAGATAAACCCGATCGTTGTAGGTGCCGGTAAGCACGCCATCACGCTCTTTATAAAGAGCAACCATGCGGTAGCGGCTGTTGTCGGAGAGCGCGTCAGAGACGTCCACCCCGACCTGACGATGATCCCGGCTGCCAAGCTGCAGATCCACCTGCCCTTGCGGCGTGGCGGCCGGCCGCTTGCTGATGGCATTGATCACCCCGCCCGGAGGCGCCTCACCGTAAAGGATCGAGGCTGGCCCCTTCAGCACTTCCACACTCTCCAGACCGAACGGTTCCGGCGTCCAGACGTAGTAGCCGGTGCCAAACAAGCGGTTGCCATCCAGATAAGAGGCGGCATCGAAGCCACGCACCTTGAACCAGTCGGTGTTGTTGTCTGAGCCATAGAGGCCGGTCAATACGCCGGAACGGTAGCGAATCGCTTCATCCAGCTGCAACACGGCGTGCTGATCCAGCTCCTCGCGATTAACCACGGAGACGGCGCGAGGGGTCTCGGCCATCGGCACTTCCACCTTCATGGCCGTACCGGTCACCACCATGGTTTCGCTGGCTTTGGGCAGTTCAGCTGTGGTTTGTTCGGCCATCAGCGGCAGGGAGACGAGCAAACCGGAGAGCGAAAGCACGCCGAAGGCGCCCTTCTTGCCGGGTCCTGTAGTGTATTTTTGCGCAATCATATTAAAGTCTCGTTTATCAATGAGTTATGTTGTTTTAATTGTTATTTGTGGTCGTTTGTCACGACATCACCCTGTTCCATGGGCGAATAAAGCAGCGCAATCCTACTACAGGAGTCGTGATCGAATCGATTCAATAATTGCTAATCATTTGCATCTACATTGTTATCTAGCTGCATCGTTGGCAGGATTTCGCGGGAGATGGGAGCCATAAGGAGAGCTATGAGCGGAGAAGAAAATTGAGAGGAATATAAAGAAGCAGAAAAAAGATCGGCAGGATGGATCCGGTGGCATTATCTGACTGGATCCATTATCCCCAAGCTTTATCCATATTTATCCACACCCTTTGGCGGTAGAATCCGGCTTTCCGTTTCTTTGTCTGAAATCAGGATCCATTCCATGGCCAAACTCAATCTCGTCGTCGGCTCCATGCTGGGCGCCGCCGAATATGTCGCAGACCACGTCGCCAACCTGCTGGAACAGGCTGGCCACCAGACCCGGATCCACAACCCGGCCAAGCTGGCAGAGGTGCTGGATGATGCGGGATCCATCCTGCTAGTGGTCACTTCCACCCATGGTGCCGGGGATGTGCCCGACAACCTGCAACCCTTCTCCAAGGATCTTGCCGAGCAGCATCCGGATCTTAATTCATTGAAATATGGCGTGATCGCCCTTGGTGACAGCAGTTATGACACCTTTTGCCAGGGTGGCAAGACGCTGGATCGGCTGCTGGCCGAGTGCGGTGCCAGCCGGATCGGCGAGCGGCTCGACATTGATGTGACCCAACACGAGATCCCCGAAGATGCCGCAGAAGTGTGGATCCGCGACTGGATGACGATGATCGCCTGATCAGCGTGCGGGAGATCCTGAAAAAAAGCTTGATCTCCCCACTTATCCCCAGATCGACTATCCACCATGTTATTAACAGATTGATCCGGGGGAGTTGTTCTACAAGGTTACCCACAACGCCCAGGGGCAATGTGCATAACTACGGTGTAAAGCTCTGCAAAACCTATAGTTATCCATGTATTAGATCCAGACCGACAGACCTCTGTGTATAAAAGTCCTGGTTATCCCCTCGTTCACCGGGCCAGGATCCAAGCTTTTCCACAAGCTAGGATCGTCCTTAAATTAATGATCTTTATGATCAAAAAGTGCTTATCAACAGAAAGGGCGGATCCTAATAAGAGATCCAGTAAAAGATCGATCTAAAGATCCTTAAGATCTAATTAGTGGATCCTCCCTTCATACTGAACGTTAAGTAGACGTTCCCCTCAGGACGCGAAACAGATAGAATGTTCCGCCCTTTAGCCCAGGCAAATAAAGATCTTCAGGCGTGCAGATCAAGGTGATCCCAATGCAATACCATGAACAATTTGATGTGATCGTCGTCGGTGGCGGTCATGCCGGAACCGAAGCAGCAACAGCGGCAGCCCGTATGGGCATGAACACCCTGTTGCTGACCCACAATATCGATACGTTGGGACACATGTCCTGTAATCCGGCGATCGGCGGGATCGGCAAGGGACACCTGGTCAGGGAAGTTGACGCACTCGGCGGGATCATGGCGCGTGCCATCGATCTTGGCGGGATCCAGTTCCGCACCCTCAACTCCTCCAAGGGCCCGGCAGTACGAGCCACTCGTGCCCAGGCGGATCGCCTGCTCTACAAGGCTGTCGTTCGCCAGATGCTGGAGAACTACCCGAACCTGAAGATCTTCCAGCAGGCTTGTGACGATCTGATCATGGATGGGGATCGTGTTGCCGGTGTGGTCACCCAGAGCGGGATCCGCATCAGCGGCAAAACTGTGGTGCTGACGGTCGGTACCTTCCTGAACGGGTTGATCCATATCGGGATGGAAAACTACAAGGGCGGCCGTGCCGGGGATCCTCCCTCGATCGCCCTGGCCCAGCGCCTGCGCGAACTGCCGCTGCGCATCGATCGTCTCAAGACGGGCACCCCGCCGCGCATCGATGCTCGCAGCGTCGATTTCTCCGTCATGCAGGAACAGCACGGCGACGATCCGCGTCCGGTCTTCTCGTTTATCGGCAATGCCAGCCAGCATCCCCGTCAGGTGCCTTGCTACGTCACCCACACCAACGAGCGTACCCACGAGGTGATCCGCAATAACCTGGATCGCAGCCCCATGTACGCCGGGGTGATCGAGGGGATCGGCCCGCGCTACTGCCCGTCGATCGAAGACAAGATCACCCGTTTCGCCGACAAGACGGCGCACCAGATCTTCGTCGAGCCGGAAGGCCTGACCACCCACGAGCTCTACCCGAACGGGATCTCCACCAGCCTGCCGTTTGATGTGCAGGTGCAGATCGTCCGTTCTGTGCGCGGCTTCGAGAACGCCCACATCACCCGCCCCGGCTATGCCATCGAGTACGATTTCTTCGATCCGCGGGATCTCAAGGCCAACATGGAGAGCAAGTGCATTCCAAACCTGTTCTTCGCCGGCCAGATCAACGGGACGACCGGTTACGAAGAGGCGGCGGCACAAGGCCTGATGGCCGGCCTGAACGCGGCCCTGCGTGCCCAGGACAAGGATCCCTGGAACCCGCGTCGGGATCAGGCCTATATGGGCGTGATGATGGACGATCTCTCCACCCTGGGGACCCGCGAGCCTTACCGCATGTTCACCAGCCGCGCCGAATATCGCCTGCTGCTGCGGGAAGACAACGCTGATATCCGCCTGACTGCCATCGGTCGCGAGCTGGGTCTGGTGGATGACGAGCGCTGGAGCAAATTCAACGCCAAGATGGAACAGGTCGAGCTGGAGCGTCAGCGCATGCGTTCAACCTGGATCCACCCGCAACACCCGTCACTGGAAGCGGTCAACGCCCTGGTCAACACCCCGCTGACCCGCGAACAGAGTCTGGAAGAGCTGCTGCGTCGCCCCGAGGTGACCTATGATGCGCTGATGGACATCGAAGGGGTCGGCCCATCCGTGACCGATCCTGCCGCGGCCGAACAGGTTGAGATCCAGATCAAGTACGCCGGTTACATCGAGCGTCAGCACGATGAAGTGGAAAAGCAGCTGCGCAACGAGAACACCCTGCTGCCGCTGGATCTGGACTATCGCGAGGTGAACGGCCTCTCCAACGAGGTGAAAGCCAAGCTGAACGATGCCAAGCCGCAGACCATCGGTCAGGCTTCCCGCATCTCCGGCATCACCCCGGCGGCCATCTCCATCCTGCTGGTTCACCTGAAAAAACACGGCCTGCTGCGTAAAACCGCCTGAGGATTCTTACCGTTGGAAAATATGCTGGAAAGATTGAACGGCCTGCTCATGCAGGCCGGAATTGTTATCACCGATACCCAAAAGAGCCAACTGGTGCAGTTGGTCGAGTTGCTGCACAAGTGGAACAAGGCTTACAATCTCACCTCGGTGCGAGATCCGGACGCCATGCTGGTCAAGCATATCCTCGATAGCCTGGTGGTAAGCCCCCACTTGCACGGTGAGCGCTTCATCGACGTGGGGACAGGTCCCGGCCTGCCGGGATTGCCGCTGGCGATCATCAATCCGGACAAGCAGTTCGTCCTGCTCGACAGTCTGGGCAAGCGGATCAACTTCATCCGTCAGGTGATCCAGGAGCTGGGTCTGACCAATGTGACGCCGGTCAAATCCCGGGTTGAAGAGTATCAACCCGAGGTGGGATTTGATGGTGTACTGAGTCGGGCATTTGCCTCGCTGGAGGACATGCTGAGCTGGTGTCACCACCTGCCGTCAGAACAGGGCTGCTTCCTGGCACTCAAGGGACAATATCCCGAGCAGGAGCTGGCCCAGTTGCCTGCCAATATCCGTCTGGTAGCCTGTCATGAGTTGCGGGTGCCGGAGCTGGAAGGCGAACGTCATCTGCTGGAATTCAAACATATCCAGCCCGAATAGGGTCGCAGTTTCATTTAGGGGATCGTGTGGGAAAAGTCATCGCCATAGCCAACCAGAAGGGTGGAGTGGGTAAAACCACCACCTGTGTGAATCTGGCCGCCTCCATGGCTGCCACCCGGCGCAAGGTGCTGGTGATCGATCTGGATCCGCAGGGCAATGCCACCATGGGCAGTGGTGTCGACAAGTATGACGTCGAGCGCACCGCCTATGAGCTGCTGATCGAGGATGCCCCCATCAGCGAAGTGATCATCCCCGAAACCACCGGGGGCTATCACCTGATTGCCGCCAACGCCGACGTGACCGCGGCCGAAATCCGTCTGATGGAATTTTTCGCCCGCGAAATCCGCCTGCGCAATGCGCTGGCTTCGGTGCGGGACAAATACGACTACGTATTCATCGACTGCCCGCCCTCTCTCAACATGCTGACCGTGAACGCCATGGCCGCCGCCGACTCCGTGTTGGTGCCCATGCAGTGCGAATATTACGCGCTGGAGGGGCTCACCGCCCTGGTCGACACCATCAGCAAGCTGGCCGCTGTGGTCAATCCGGATCTCAAGATCGAAGGGGTGCTGCGCACCATGTTCGATCACCGCAACCGGCTGGCCAATGATGTGTCCGATCAGCTAAAACAGCACTTTGGCGACAAAGTCTACCGCACCATCATTCCCCGCAACGTTAGACTGGCGGAGGCCCCGAGTTTCGGTGCCCCGGCCATGCACTATGACAAATCATCGGTGGGCGCCAAGGCCTACCTGGCACTGGCTGGCGAGATCCTGCGCCGCCAGGAGCAGGAACGTCAGGCGACCATCGCAGACCGAGAGAGCATATGACTCCGAAAAAACGTGGACTGGGCAAGGGGCTGGATGCCCTGCTCAGTACCAGCACGGCTGCCCGCCAGAAACAGGTGATGAGCGATCAACGTACTGAAGAGGCCATGGCCCCCACCAATCAGGGCGAGCTGCGCAAGCTGCCGGTGGAGTGGTTGCAGTCCGGCAAGTACCAGCCCCGCAAGGACATGTCTCAGGATGCACTGGAAGAGCTTGCCAACTCCATCCGCGCCCAGGGGGTGATCCAGCCCATCGTGGTACGCCCTCTCGGCGAACAATCCTTCGAAATCATCGCCGGTGAGCGGCGTTGGCGCGCGTCCCAGCTGGCGCGGCTCGAGGTGGTGCCCTGCATCGTCAAGGATGTACCCGACGAGGCTGCTGTCGCCATCGCGCTGATTGAGAATATTCAGCGGGAAGACCTCAATGCCATCGAAGAGGCGGTCGCTTTACAAAGACTGCTGACCGAATTCGAACTCACCCACCAGCAGGTGGCCGAGGCGGTGGGCAAGTCCCGCACCACGGTGACCAACCTGTTGCGTCTCAACCAGCTCAACGACGATGTGAAGCGTTTCGTCGAGCATGGCGACCTCGACATGGGCCATGCCCGTGCCCTGCTGGCACTGAGCGGCCAAGCCCAGTCTGAACTAGCCAAGCTGGTTGCCCAGAAAGGGCTGACCGTACGCGATACCGAGAAGCTGGTGCAAAAAGCGCTCGAACCGGCAAAAGCCAGGGTCGAACCGGCTCGTGATCCGCAGATCGGCTACCTGGAGCGCCAACTGGCAGAAAAAATTGGTAATCAGGTGCAACTTCAGCCTGGCAAGCGGGATAGCGGGAAGTTAGTAATAAGTTACGAGAATTTGTCCGATTTGGACCGTATATTGGGCTATTTTGGCGTGTCGTAATCGTGATTTTTACGCTTTTTGTAGTAATAAAACATCCATTCCTTTTGATATGACCATAACCCTGATTTGCCGCGGAAAGCCGCAAAAATTAAGGATTTTTGTCATATTGCAATAGCTGCCCTCAAGGGTATAATTTGACCGGCTTTAAGAGCTGTTAACATGGGGTCTTCGGATCCCGATTTTTTACAGTTCTGTAATGTTCAGGGGTAGGTTGGTGAAGCAGAAAATAGCCTTGGAAGGTTTGACACTGGCCTTGGTTATGCTCGTTTGTCAGCTCATCCTGATCCTGGCGATGAGTGCCGTCTGGTTTTACCTGACTGGTGCCAGCGCCGGTTATTCCGCCCTCTACGGAGGGGGGATGTACTGGGTTCCTCAAGCCTTGTTTACTGTCTGGGTGCTGCGCCGCAAGGTGACAACCGAGAGTGTGGGCCTGGTTTTGCGGGACTTTTATGGTGGGGCAGGGATTAAGCTCATTTCTACAACAGGTCTATTCGCCCTGATGTTTGGTGCGGGAGTCGAGGTCGTTACCGTCTCGTTTTTCGCCACTTATATCCTCGCCCTCGTTGTACAGTGGATGGTTTCATTCACGCTTAACAACCACTATTAGGAAAACTCATGTCTGCAACCGGAGAAGTCCTGACTCCTCAGGGATATATCTCCCACCACCTGACCCACCTTCAAGTCGGGTCCGGGTTCTGGACGGTCAATATCGACTCAATGGTATTTTCCGTCGTGCTAGGCGCCCTGTTTATCCTGCTGTTCCGCAAAGTAGCCGTTAACGCTACCAGCGGGGTGCCGGGTAAGCTGCAGTGCTTTGTGGAGATGCTGGTCGAGTTTGTGAATGGTAACGTCAAAGACATCTTTCACGGTCGCAACAAGGTCATCGCACCTTTGGGGCTGACGGTGTTTGTGTGGATCTTCCTGATGAACTTCATGGATCTGATCCCCGTTGACTTTATCCCTCACGCTGCACAATTGATGGGTATTCCCTATCTGCGTGTGGTTCCCTCTGCTGACGTTAACATCACCATGTCCATGGCTTTGGGCGTGTTCTTCTTGATCCTGTATTACAGCATCAAGGTCAAGGGTATCGGCGGGTTTGTGAAGGAGCTGACGCTTCAGCCTTTCAACCACCCGGCGGCCATCCCGGTTAACCTCATCCTGGAAACTGTTACGCTGATTTCCAAACCTGTTTCTCTGGGTCTTCGACTGTTCGGCAACATGTATGCTGGCGAACTGATCTTTATCCTGATTGCTGGTTTGTTACCCTGGTGGTCACAGTGGATCCTGTCCGTGCCTTGGGCAATTTTCCACATCCTGATCATCACTTTGCAGGCATTCATTTTCATGGTTCTGACCATCGTCTATCTGTCGATGGCGCAGGAAGACCATGGTTGATGCAACTCAAATAATCCTTTTTATACAATCAATTACATCTAAATAACTGGAGATCCTCATGGAAAACTTGAACATGGACCTGCTGTACATCGCTGCTGCAATGATGATGGGTCTGGCTGCTATCGGCGCTTCCATCGGTATCGGTATCCTGGGTGGCAAGTTCCTGGAAGGTGCTGCTCGTCAACCGGATCTGATCCCTGTTCTGCGTACCCAGTTCTTCATCGTAATGGGTCTGGTGGATGCGATCCCGATGATCGCCGTTGGTCTGGGTCTGTACGTGATGTTTGCGGTTGCTGGCTAAGTCGTTACGACTCTCCAGGCATAACCCATTAACTAACTTAAGAGGACATCGGCTGTGAATATCAATGCCACCCTCCTCGGCCAAGCAATTGCTTTTTTCTTCTTCGTAGTGTTTTGCATGAAGTACGTATGGCCGCCGCTGATTGCTGCCATCGAAGCCCGTCAGAAAGCTATTGCTGACGGTCTCTCTTCTGCCGAACGTGCCAAGAAAGATCTGGATTTGGCCAAGGCCAACGCCACCGATCAGCTGAAAGAAGCCAAGCTGCAGGCTGCTGAAATCATTGAGCAGGCTAACAAACGTAAAGCCCAGATCATTGATGAAGCTGCCGCTGGTGCCCAGTCTGAGCGGGAAAAAATCCTGGCTCAGGGCCGTGCCGAGATCGAAGCTGAACGTCATCGTGCCAAAGAAGAACTGCGTAAGCAGGTTGCTGCTCTTGCCATTGCTGGTGCAGAGAAGATCCTGGCGCGTCAAATCGACCAGGCTGCCAACAGCGACATCGTCGACAAACTGGTAGCAGAACTGTAACGGGAACGGGGCTATGTCTGAACTGACTACAATCGCTCGCCCCTACGCCAAGGCTGCTTTCGAGTTTGCCGTTGAGCACAAGGCGGTTGACCAGTGGCTGGGTATGCTCGGTTTCGCTGCGCAAGTAGTGGAAAACGAGACCATGCACAACCTGGTAAACGGCTCTGTGGCCGCCGAAGAGCTGGCAACGCTGTTTGTCGGTGTCTGCGGTGAGCAACTCGACGTGCATGGCCAGAACCTGATCAGGGTGATGGCCGAGAATGGTCGCTTGGGTGTGCTGCCGGCGGTCGTTGCTGAATTTGTAGCGTTCAAAGCTGAACTGGATAAAGAGGTTCAGGCTGACGTGATTTCGGCGATCGAACTGACCGACCAGCAGAAAGCCAATATTCAGGCTTCTCTGGAACAACGTCTCGCGCGCAAAGTGAAGCTGAATTGCAGCATCGATGCGTCCTTGATGGCCGGGGTGCTCATCAAGGCCGGTGATCTGGTAATCGACGGCACAGTCCGCGGTAAGCTGGATCGCATGGCTGACGCGCTGCAATCTTGATTGGGGTATTAGAGCATGCAACTGAATTCCACTGAAATCGCCGAGCTGATCAAGCAGCGCATTGCGCAGTTTGATGTAAAGAGCGAAGCGCGTAACGAAGGTACTATCGTCTCTGTGAGCGACGGTATCATTCGTATTCACGGCCTGGCTGATGCCATGCAGGGTGAGATGATCGAGCTGCCGGGCAACCGCTACGCTCTGGCATTGAACCTGGAGCGTGACTCCGTCGGTGCGGTGATTATGGGTTCCTATGACGGTCTGTCAGAAGGAATGAAAGTAAAAGGTACTGGCCGCATTCTGGAAGTGCCGGTAGGTCGTGGTCTGTTGGGCCGGGTGTTGAACACCCTGGGTCAGCCGATCGACGGTAAAGGTCCGATCGACAACGACGGCTTCTCGCCGATCGAAGTGATCGCACCGGGCGTTATCGAGCGTAAGTCTGTTGACCAGCCGGTCCAGACCGGTCTGAAAGCCATCGATGCCATGATCCCAATCGGTCGTGGCCAGCGTGAGCTGATCATCGGTGACCGTCAGGTTGGTAAGACCGCCATCGCGATCGACACCATCATCAACCAGAAAGATTCCGGCATTAAGTGT
This sequence comes from Aeromonas veronii bv. veronii, assembly GCF_000820225.1. GTDB lineage: Bacteria > Pseudomonadota > Gammaproteobacteria > Enterobacterales > Aeromonadaceae > Aeromonas > Aeromonas veronii. The sequence goes on along the minus strand of NZ_CDDK01000024.1, from coordinate 19,132 downwards.
GTCTACGTTGCGATTGGCCAGAAGGCCTCCACCATCGCCAACGTGGTGCGCAAGCTGGAAGAGCACGGCGCCCTGGCCAACACCATCGTGGTGGTTGCCTCTGCCTCCGAAGCTGCAGCTCTGCAGTACCTGGCTCCGTATGCCGGTTGCTCTATGGGTGAGTACTTCCGTGACCGCGGTGAAGACGCGCTGATCATCTATGATGACCTGTCCAAGCAGGCCGTAGCTTATCGCCAGATTTCCCTGCTGCTGCGCCGTCCGCCAGGACGTGAAGCTTACCCGGGTGACGTTTTCTATCTGCACTCCCGTCTGCTGGAGCGTGCTGCTCGCGTTAACGCCGAGTACGTAGAGAAGTTCACCAAGGGTGAAGTGAAAGGCAAGACCGGCTCTCTGACCGCGCTGCCGATCATCGAAACCCAGGCGGGTGACGTATCTGCGTTCGTTCCGACCAACGTGATCTCCATCACCGATGGTCAGATCTTCCTGACTTCACAGCTGTTCAACTCCGGTATTCGTCCGGCGGTTGACCCGGGTATCTCTGTATCCCGTGTAGGTGGCGCTGCTCAGACCAAGATCGTCAAGAAGCTGTCCGGTGGTATCCGTACCGCGCTGGCCCAGTATCGCGAACTGGCGGCATTCGCCCAGTTCTCTTCCGATCTGGACGAGGCGACTCGCAAGCAGCTGGATCACGGTGTGAAAGTGACCGAGCTGATGAAGCAGAAGCAGTACTCTCCGCTGAGCGTGGCTCACCAGTCTCTGGTGTTGTTCGCCGCCGAGAAAGGCTATCTCTCCGATGTCGAGCTGAACAAGATCGTCGACTTCGAAGCCGCTCTGCTCTCTTACGCCAATACCCAGCATGCCGAGCTGATGGCAGAAATCAATGCCAAAGCCGACTACAACGACGCGATCGTTGGCAAGCTGACTGCGTTGCTGGATAGCTTCAAAGCAACCCAGACCTGGTAAGCGTGTGTGGCAGCGTGAGCTGCCACTTGATGGAGAGTAAGAGATGGCCGGCGCAAAAGAGATACGTAACAAGATCGGGAGTGTGAAAAACACTCAGAAGATCACCGGCGCTATGGAAATGGTGGCAGCAAGCAAAATGCGCCGTGCGCAGGAACGCATGTCTGCCAGCCGTCCGTACGCTGAAACCATGCGCAAGGTGATCGGCCATATCGCTCAGGGGAACTTGGAATACAAGCACCCCTACCTCATCGAACGTGAGGTCAAGCGAGTGGGTTACATCGTCGTCTCCACCGACCGTGGCCTGTGTGGTGGTCTGAACATCAACCTGTTCAAGGCTGCCCTCAATGATATGAAGCAATGGAGCGCGAAAGGTGCCAAGGTTGACCTGGCACTGATCGGTAACAAGGCCTCCAACTTCTTTGAACGGCACGGCGCCAAGGTTAAAGCTCATGTCGCAGGACTGGGCGATAGTCCGAGCGTCAATGACCTGATTGGTTCAGTCAAGGTCATGCTGAAGGCTTACGACAACGGTGAGATTGACAAGCTGTATCTGGTGTACAACAAGTTCGTCAACACCATGGTGCAGCAACCACGGGTCGATCAACTGCTGCCTTTGCCCGTAACTGAAGACAGCAAGCTCGCCAAGAAACACCACTGGGATTACCTCTATGAGCCGGATCCCAAGAAGCTGCTGGATACCCTGCTGGTTCGCTACGTCGAATCTCAGGTTTACCAGGGCGTAGTGGAAAACTTGGCAAGTGAACAGGCAGCCCGAATGGTTGCCATGCAAGCCGCGACTGACAACGCCGGTAACCTGATTAACGATCTGCAACTGGTATACAACAAGGCCCGTCAGGCCAGTATTACCCAGGAGCTGACAGAGATCGTATCCGGTGCTGCTGCGGTGTAAGGCAAGGGTTATCAAAGGTTTAGAGGATTTGACATGAGTAACGGTTTCATCGTCCAAATCATCGGCGCTGTGGTGGACATCGAGTTCCCGCAGAATGCCGTGCCCCAGGTGTACGATGCACTGAAGGTCGTTAGCGAAGGTCAAGGCCAGGGTCTGGTGCTGGAAGTTCAGCAACAGATCGGTGGCGGCGTCGTTCGTTGCATCACCATGGGCTCCTCCGACGGTCTGCGTCGTGGGTTGGAAGTAGTGAATAGCGGTAAATCCATCCAGGTTCCGGTCGGTACTGCGACTCTGGGTCGGATCATGAACGTACTGGGCGAGCCAATCGACGAAAAAGGTCCGATCGGTGAAGAAGAGTGCTGGTCTATCCACCGCGCTGCCCCCAGCTACGAAGATCAGTCCAACAGCAACGATCTGCTGGAGACCGGCATCAAGGTTATCGACCTGGTATGCCCGTTCGCCAAGGGTGGTAAGGTTGGTCTGTTCGGTGGTGCCGGTGTAGGCAAAACCGTAAACATGATGGAGCTGATCCGTAACATCGCGATCGAGCACAGTGGTTACTCTGTGTTTGCCGGTGTAGGTGAGCGTACCCGTGAGGGTAACGACTTCTACCACGAGATGATGGAGTCCAACGTACTGGACAAAGTATCTCTGGTTTACGGTCAGATGAACGAGCCGCCCGGAAACCGTCTGCGCGTTGCGCTGACCGGCCTGACCATGGCCGAGAAGTTCCGTGACGAAGGTCGTGACGTACTGTTCTTCGTAGATAACATCTACCGTTACACCCTGGCCGGTACTGAAGTATCCGCACTGCTGGGCCGTATGCCTTCCGCAGTAGGTTACCAGCCGACCCTGGCCGAGGAGATGGGTGTTCTGCAAGAACGTATCACCTCCACCAAGACCGGTTCCATCACCTCCGTACAGGCCGTTTACGTGCCTGCGGATGACTTGACTGACCCGTCTCCGGCGACCACCTTCGCCCACCTGGATGCGACCGTGGTACTGTCCCGTCAAATCGCGGCACTGGGTATCTACCCGGCCGTTGACCCGCTGGACTCTACCTCTCGTCAGCTGGATCCGCTGGTGGTTGGCAAAGAGCACTACGAGACCGCTCGTGGCGTTCAGACCGTACTGCAGCGCTACAAAGAGCTGAAGGACATCATCGCCATCCTGGGTATGGATGAACTGTCAGAAGAAGACAAACTGACCGTAGCCCGTGCCCGTAAGATCGAGCGTTTCCTGTCCCAGCCGTTCTTCGTAGCAGAAGTGTTTACCGGTTCTCCGGGTAAATACGTGCCGCTGAAAGAGACCATCCGTGGTTTCCAGGGCATCCTGAAAGGCGAGTATGACGATCTGCCCGAGCAGGCGTTCTACATGGTTGGCGGTATCGACGAAGTCGTCGAGAAATCCAAGAAACTGTAAGCCTCGACAGGAGGGCCCATGGCAGAGATGATCTCCTTTCACCTGGACGTGGTGAGCGCCGAAGGAAAACTGTTTTCCGGTCGCGTGCAATCCGCTCAGGTATCAGGCTCCGAAGGTGAGTTGGGTCTCCGCCACGGTCATGCTCCGTTGCTGACTGCCATCAAGCCGGGCCTGGTCCGCTTGGTGAAGCAGAACGGAACTGAAGAGGTGCTGTACATCTCCGGCGGTATGCTGGAAGTACAACCTGAATCCGTGACCGTGCTGGCGGACACCGCGATTCGTGCTGATGACTTGGATGAGGCGAAAGCCCAGGAAGCCAAGCGCGCAGCCGAAGAGCGGATCCACAGCTCCCATGGTGATATCGACTACGCCCAGGCCGCTACCGAGCTGGCCAAGGCGATGGCGCAACTGCGCGTCATCGATATCGTCAAAAAGAATTACCGCTAATAACGGTGATGTAAAAAGCGACCTTCGGGTCGCTTTTTTTTTACCCGTTGGATAGACTCCGCCGAGTATTTCTCATGTTCCAAAGGCCAATTTATGTCCCTCAACGTCGTGATCCTGGCGGCGGGTAAAGGTACCCGCATGCGTTCCGTTCTGCCCAAGGTACTGCACCCGGTAGCCAACAAACCCATGGTTTCCCACGTGATCGATACCGCCCGTCAGGTCGGCGCCGAGCAGCTGCATCTGGTCTATGGCCACGGTGCCGAGCTGCTGAAAGAGCGGATCGTGGCGGCCGACGTGAACTGGGTGCTGCAGGCGCAACAGCTGGGGACCGGTCATGCCGTCGCCCAGGCCATCCCGTTCTGGAAGGATGTAGACGATGTGCTGGTGCTCTACGGCGATACCCCGCTGATCCAGCCAGAGACCCTGCAGCGACTGCTGGCTGCCAAGGCGGAAAACGGGATGGCACTGCTGACCGTGGTGCTCGACAACCCCACTGGCTATGGCCGTATCGTCCGTGAAAACGGTCAGGTGGTCGGGATCGTCGAGCAGAAGGATGCCAATGCCGAACAGCTGGCGATCCGCGAGGTGAACACCGGCGTGCTGGTGGCCAATGGGGGCCAGTTGCGTCAATGGTTGTCTCGTCTCGACAACAAGAATGCCCAGGGGGAGTTCTATCTGACGGATGTGATCGCCATGGCACACGGCGATGGCTGTCCGATCGCGGCGGTCCATCCGGAGCGTGCCGCCGAGGTGGAAGGGGCCAACAACCGGGTCCAGCTGGCTGCCCTTGAGCGCAGCTACCAGCAGATGCAGGCCGAGAAGCTGATGATCGCCGGTGCCACCCTGATTGACCCTGCCCGCTTTGATCTGCGCGGAACCCTCGAGATCGGTGAAGAGGTGGTGATCGACGTCAACGTCATCATCGAAGGCAAGGTAACCCTCGGCAACCACGTCCGTATTGGTGCCGGTGCCGTGCTGAAGGATTGTGTCATTGGCGATCACACAGAAGTGAAGCCCTACTCCATCGTCGAAGGGGCTCAGGTGGCGGATCAGTGTTCGGTCGGCCCGTTTGCCCGTCTGCGCCCGGGTGCCGTGCTGGAGCAGGATGCCCACGTCGGCAACTTCGTCGAGATGAAGAAGGCCCGTCTTGGGGTTGGTTCCAAGTGCGGTCATTTGACCTATCTGGGTGATGCCGAGATCGGAGCCGGGGTAAATATCGGTGCCGGTACCATCACCTGCAATTACGACGGCGTGAACAAGTTCCAGACCATCATCGAGGATGATGTGTTCGTCGGTTCCGATACCCAGCTGGTGGCGCCAGTGCGCATCGGCAAGGGGGCGACTCTGGGGGCGGGTTCTACCATCACCAAGGATGTGGCCGAGAACGAGCTGGTGATCACCCGTGTGCCCCAGCGTCACATCAAAAACTGGGCTCGTCCGGTCAAGAAGAAGTGATGCCCGATCAATAAAATAGAACCGGCGCCTGATGGCGCCGGTTTTTTTTGGCTTATGACTGATGGTTGGTGTCACTGGTCGATGACTGGGGGGCCGCCCATGTGGTGGCGGGTGCGCTGTAGTCCATCACCTGATACCAGTCGAGCTTGCGGGTCAGCATCATGATCAGCGCCAGGGTGGCGAACAGGAGCAGGGCGCCGAGCAGCAGGGCGATCTCTTCGGCTTGCAGCAGGCTGTAGAGGATGGCATAGACCAGCCCGAGCAGCGCCGCGAAGCCGATCCCCTGTTTCGGGCCACCCAGCACATGACTGAGGTAGAAACCGTTGAGCAGTACGCTGGCCAGCGTGGCTACCAGATAGGCCCAGCCAAAACCGAGGTGCTCGGTCAGCGCCAGCAGTACCAGATAGAAGATAGCCAGCCCCATGCCCACCAGCGCGTACTGGATCGGGTGAACCCGCAGCCCCTTGAGCAGCTCGAACATGAAGAAGCTGATAAAGGTGAGGCCGATAAACAGCAGGGCATATTTGGCCGCCCTCTCATTGAGTTGATAGTGATCCACCGGCTGCACCAGACTGACGCTGAAGGTGGAGAGATGGCTATCGCCCCCGTTCATCATCCGGTTGAAGCGGGTCTCCATGTCGCTGGCGAACCAGCTGGTCTGCCAGTTGGCCTCAAACCCTTGCGAACTCAGGGTGCGACTGCCCGGCAGAAAGTCGCCGATAAAGTTGGGATGGGGCCAGTTGCCCGCCAGCAACAGGGTGCTCTCCTTGCCCAGCGGTACTATGTCGAGGGTGTTCATCCCCTGCAGATTGAGCTCCAGATGAAAGGTGCCATCCTGTTGCGGCAGGCTGTCGAGCGGGGCATGGATACCCGCCAGCGCATCACCGAGGCGGGCGCCGGGGGCAAACGGAATCCGCTGGGTGCCGAGTTGCAGTTCGGGGACGCTGTTGATACCGCGGGCATCGGAGAGCACCAGGCTCAGGTAGGGTTTGCCCGCCACCAGCTCGGCCGTTTCACCGAGCGGTGAGGTCGCGTCATTCAGCAGACTCTGCCGGGTTGGCAGGCGGCCCGAGAGGGAGAGCCGGGTCTGATAGACCTGCGCCTGATAGATGCCCAGCTTGCGCGGGGTGACCTCCATGTTGGCCTTGATATCCAGTTGCTCCGGCAGCTGGTAGCGGTAGATCTGCTCCTGACGGACGAAGCGCTTGCCCTCCTGCTCGACCGTCACCGAACGGGTATAGGGCTGCACGATAATGGGCCCCATCAGTCGTTGCGGGCCGCTGCTGCTGGCCATGATGCTGTGAATGGCCTGACTGCGGTAAGCCTGACGCTCCCGGTTCAGCTCCATGATGGATTGCACCGGCACCATCAACAGCAGGCTGAGCAACAGCAGCAGAAAGATCTTGTGGGTGAATATCTGTTTGACCATGACACGTCTCCTTGTTGGATGGAGTGAGTCTGTCAGTCCAGCGTGAAGTGGTGATGGGCTTGTGTGAAGTGGCGGTGAACTGTTGAAAAACGGCGCCATCAGGCGCCGTGGGATTGTTCAGGGGCGGGAGCGCACCAACCGGGCGGCTTGTGCGAAACGATCGGTGTGGCCGTCGATCAGCCCGTGCATAAAATCGATGTAATAGACCAGTTCCGGCATCTCCTCAATGAAGCTGGAGGTCCAGTAGGGGGCTGAATTTTCCCCGTTGTCATGGATATCGGAGAAGAAGCGCGGGTCTGTCATCGGCGCCCGGCAATCTTCGTCGAGCAGGGTGAAGAGCTCCTCGATGGTGGGGAGTCGCCACCCCTCGCCAAGGCGGGCAGCTTCATCCTTGGCTTCAAGCAGCGTCAGCAGGGCCGGTGTGCCCACGCACCCTTTCCCCTCCAGCCACTGGCTGCCGAGGCTGCACGCCTGCCATTCTAGCTGGTTGAGCCGATCATGGATGACTTCTCCCTGCCGCGTCAGGCGGTCGGAGAGATCACAGGCAGCAAGCGCCATGCTGGCCGGAAGCCAGAGCAGCAATAGAAATAATTTCATGTTTGTCTCGTTTACGAATGGCGGTCAGCCCGTCGCTGGTGGGCTGACCGTGGTTATCTGGCGGGAAGCGAGCTCACTGCTTTTTAAGTTGTGCAGGCAGGGCCGCAAGCACCTCTTCTTTCGCTTTGAGGGAGGCGAACTGCTTGCCGGGCTTTTGCACCACGGTATGGACGAAGATCAGCTGCTTGCCCGGTTTGCTGGCCCAGCCGACGAACCAGCCGATCTGCTGATCGCGGTTGAGGCTGCCATCCAGCTTCTTCGGGTAGCCCATACCGGTTTTGCCGTGGATCTGCCAGCCGTCGATCTCGCTCACCTTGAGGATATTGGCGGTGTATTGCAGGGTTTGCGCCGAGACCGGCAGCTTGCCGCTGAGCATCTTGCCGAGGAAGCGAGCCTGCTCCTCCGGACTGATGGCGAGGCTGGAGCTGAGCCAGGCCTGGGTCAGGCCGTCATGTTTGCCTGGATTGCCGGAGAGATCCCGATTGCCGTAGTCGAAGCGGTCGACATATTGCTGGAAGCGCTCCATCCCCAGCCATTCGGTGATCTGCTGGGAGAACCAGACCACCGAGTAGGTTTCCCAGCGGCGCGGGGTGGTGGTTTCACGCCAGGCGGGCAGCCAGCCATCGTAGTTCGGCTTGTAGGGCAGTGCCGGATGCTCTTCATCCACCAGATAGCCACTGTCGTAACCCATCAGCGCGAGCGGGATCTTGAAGGTGGACGCGGGTGGCAGCTGGCTGGAGCAGTCCCCTTCGCTGGAGAGGGTCTGGCCATTGCCGTCAGCATAAAGAAAGCAGCCGCTGGCGGCGGAGGCAGGCAGGGCTGCGAGCAGACCGGCAGCCAGCAGGCTGGAGAGAAGCAGGCGGGACATAGCATTTCCTTGAGCAAATGGATGAGAGAAAGCGGCAGTCTAATGCCGCTTTGTGTGGGGAATGTGAAGTTGCGGGGGGGGCTAGGCGAACGGCAGCCAGAGTTCCGCCAGCGCGCCCCCTTCCGGCCGGTTGCTCAGGGTCAGACGGCCGCCATGCTGGTGGGCCACCTCATGGGCGAAGCTGAGCCCCAGACCGCTGCTCTTGCCCTTGTCCGGGCGCGGCAGGGAGTAGAAGCGCTCGAAGATGCGCGGCAGGGCGTAGTCGGGAATGCCGGGGCCGCTGTCGGTGACCCGAAAACAGTAGCCCTCCTCCTGCTGGCTGCCGCTCAGGGTGACCTGCCCGTTGGCGGGAGAGAAGTCGATGGCGTTGTCCAGCAGGTTGCCGATGGCCTGCTCCACCAGCAGCGGATCCCACTTCTGTTTCGGCGCGCTGGCCAGCTCGGCCACCAACTCGACCTGACGGCGCTGGGCGATGATCTGGCGGGCGTCGAGGGTGCGCTTGCCCAGTTTTGCCGGTTCCACCGACTGGCGATCCAGCCCCTGCCCCGACTCCAGCCGCGCCAGTTGCAGCATTCGCTCGATCAGCTGCTGCATGCGCGCGGTTTCCTGATTGATGTTGCCGATAAACCGTTTGGCAACTTCGGGGGGCGGCGTTTCGGCCAAAATCTCCCCTGCCCCGCGAATGGCGGCCAGCGGGCTCTTCAGCTCGTGGGTCAGGCTGTGCACATAGGCTTCGATGTAGCTTTTGCCATCGAGCTGGTGGCGCATGGTCTCCAGCGAGCGGCCGAGCCGATCCAGCTCGACGGTGTGTAGCCGTGGCAGCGGTGCCGCCTCCCCCTTGCTGACCGAGTCGGCGTAGTGCACCAGCTTGCCGATGGCGCGGTTGAGCCACCACACCAGCAGGCTGCCGATCAGCAGCGAGATGAGCAGCATCTGGCCGCCGGCCCGCAGTAGCTCCTGTTCCCCGCGCTCAATGGCGGGCATCAGGGTGCGATTGGGTTTGGCGACGGTGAGGGAGCCGATGATCTCTGCCCCCTCCCGCAGCGGCGCCGCCACATACATGGTCGAGCTGGCGGCATCGTCGGGATCGGTGCGGGTGCTGCGGGCGCCATATTGGCCGCGCAGGGTGCGGTAGACATCGTTCCAGCGGGAATAGTCCTTGCCCAGATCCGTGCCGTCGGAGTCGTAAATCACCATGCCCTTCTGGTCAGTGACATAGATGCGGTACTCCGCCTGCTGCTTGAGGTGGCCATCGATCATCGCATTGATGGGATTCTGGTTGAGGCGGGCGAAGGCGCTGGCTAACCGCCCGTTCATCATATTGCCCTCTTGCAGATCATCGAGGGCGAGCGGTGCCAGCAGCTGGGTCATGTCTACCAGAGTATCCTCGGTGGCGCTGCGCACCCCGGGTTTTATCTCCTCGACGAAGATCTCCAGCACGAACCAGGCGGCCAGCGCGAAGATCAGCAGCAGGCCGCACAGCAGTTGCAACCCGAGTCTCATGCCAGCTCCAGGCTGTAGCCCAGCCCGCGGTGGGTGAGGATCAGGTTGGCCTCGGGATCATGTTCGCGCAGCTTGGCGCGGATGGTCTTGATGTGGGTATCGACGGTGCGATCCAGACTCTCCTCCGCATCCTGCCACACCAGATCCATCAGCTGCTGGCGGGAGTAGACCCGCCCCGGCGCCAGCATCAGGGTCTTGAGCAGCAGATATTCGTAACGGGTGAGGGCCAGCGGCTGACCGCGAAAATGGATGCGGGCACGCTCCTCATCCAGTACCAGCAGGGCGCTGGGCTGGGGGGCGACGGGCTGGCTGCGGCGCAGGATGACCCGCACCCGGGCACACACTTCCCGTGGCGAGAAGGGTTTGGCCACATAGTCGTCGGCACCGATCTCCAGCCCGATCAGTCGGTCTATCTCCTCGCTGCGGGCGGTGAGGAACATCAGGGGGATATCGGTCAGCGCCCTCACCTGCTTGCAGAGTTCGAAGCCGCTGATGTCGGGCAGCCCCACATCGAGGATCAGGAAGTCGGGTCGCGTCTGTTCCAGTCGTGTCAGCAACTGCTGGCCCAGCATGAACCACTCCACCTCGAACCCGTCGGTCTGCAGGGCGTAAATCAGGGTGTCGGCGATGCTGGCCTCATCCTCCACCAGCCAGATGACTCTCTTTTGCATGGCATCCTCGTCGCAAATTGGCACCCCATTCTGGCATCGAACCAAATCGGATCCTATTTGCTGTTTTATTTTTCCGAAAAAGGGGCTAATATTTCGATGTTCTTTCGAATCGAAACTTAAAAATGACCAAACGTAATACTCAACAACGCCGACACACCATAGTGACCCTGGTACAAGAGCAGGGTGAAGTGAGCGTCGACGCCCTCGCCAAACACTTTTCTACCTCCGAAGTGACCATTCGTAAAGATCTGGCCGTACTGGAGACCGGTGGTCTGCTGCTGCGCCGTTACGGTGGTGCTGTCCCTTTGCCGAGCGAGATGGTGGTCGAGGTCAACCCTGAACAAGTTTCGAACCGAAAGTTAGCCATTGCCCGTGCGGCGGCCGAGCGGCTGCGTGATCACAACCGCGTCATCATCGACAGCGGCAGCACCACCAGCGCCATGATCCCCATGCTGGGCAACAAGCGCGGCCTCATCGTGATGACCAACTCCCTCAATGTGGCCGGTGCCCTGCGCGAGCTGGAAAATGAGCCTACCCTGTTAATGACCGGTGGCACTTGGGACCCTCACTCCGAATCCTTCCAGGGGCAGGTGGCGGAACAGGTGCTGCGATCCTACGACTTTGACCAGCTCTTTATCGGTGCCGACGGCATCGACCCGGAGCGGGGCACAACCACCTTCAATGAGCTGGTGGGCCTGTCGCGGGTGATGGCCGAGGTGTCGCGGGAGGTCATTGTGATGGTCGAATCGGAAAAGATCGGCCGCAAGATCCCCAATCTCGAACTTCCCTGGTCGAGCATCCATACCCTGGTGACCGACGAGGGGCTGGCCAGCGAGGCCAGAGAACAGATTCAAGCCCAGGGGGTGACGCTTATCTGCGCCCCGGTCACTTGCTGACATCGAGCTCTGAACCATCCAACTGACTTTACGATTTGTATCTCAAGGAGAAGTGTATGTGTGGCATCGTCGGGGCTGTCGCCCAACGTGATGTGGCTGAAATTCTGGTAGAGGGCCTGCGCCGTCTGGAGTACCGCGGTTATGACTCTGCCGGTGTGGCCGTGTTCAGCGCCAACCAGCCGTTGCAGCGGGTTCGCCGTCTGGGCAAGGTGGCCGAGCTGGCCAAGGCGCTCGACGAGCAGTCCGTCCACGGCGGTACCGGCATCGCCCATACCCGCTGGGCCACTCACGGCGAGCCCTCCGAGCGCAACGCCCACCCCCACGTCTCCGAGCATATCGTGGTGGTGCACAACGGCATCATCGAGAACCACGAAGAGCTGCGGGAAGAGTTGAAGGCGCTGGGCTATGTGTTCAGCTCCGACACCGATACCGAAGTGATTGCCCATCTGGTCCATCACGAGCTGAAGAGCGCCGGTAGCCTGCTGGCCGCCATGCAGACTGCGGTGAAGCAGCTGCGCGGTGCCTACGGTACCGTGGTGATGGACAGCCGCGACGACAGCCGCGTGGTGGTTGCCCGCTCCGGTTCACCGCTGGTGATCGGCCGCGGTATCGGCGAGAACTTTATCGCCTCCGACCAGATGGCGCTGCTGCCGGTGACCCGTCGTTTCATCTTCCTGGAAGAGGGTGATGTGGCCGAAGTGACCCGCCGTGACGTGCATATCTTCGATACCAACGGCAACGCCGTGGTGCGTGAAGAGCAGGAGTCCGAACTCTCCCACGATGCCGGTGACAAGGGCGAATACCGTCACTACATGCTCAAAGAGATCCACGAGCAACCCAAAGCGATCACCAACACCCTGGAAGGGCGTTTGGGCAGCGATCACGTGGTGGTCGAGTCGTTCGGAAACGGCGCACGCGCCATCTTTGACAAGGTCGAGCACGTGCAGATCGTCGCCTGTGGCACCTCGTATCACTCCGGCATGGTGGCTCGCTACTGGTTCGAAGAGATCGCTGGCGTCTCCTGCGATGTGGAGATCGCCTCCGAGTTCCGCTATCGCAAATCGGTAGTGCGCCCCAACAGCCTGCTGGTGACCCTTTCCCAGAGTGGCGAGACTGCCGATACCCTGGCGGCGCTGCGTCTGGCCAAGGAATCCGGCTACATGAGCTCGCTGGCTATCTGCAACGTGCCGGGCTCCTCGCTGGTGCGTGAATCGGATCTGGCTTTCATGACCCGCGCCGGTGCCGAAATCGGCGTGGCCTCCACCAAGGCGTTCACCACCCAGCTGGCTGGCCTGCTGATGCTGGTGGCCTCGGTCGGTCACTGCCGTGGCCACCTGAGCGCCGCCGCCGAGGCTGAACTGGTCAAGGCGCTGCAAGCCCTGCCGCTGCGTATTAAAGAGAGTCTGGCGCTGGCCAAGGATATCGAAACCCTGGCCGAAGAGTTTGCCGACAAGCAGCACAGCCTGTTCCTCGGCCGTGGCAGCCAGTACCCCATCGCCATGGAAGGGGCGCTCAAGCTTAAAGAGATCTCCTACATCCACGCCGAAGCCTATGCCGCTGGCGAACTGAAGCACGGCCCGCTGGCGCTGATCGATGCCGAGATGCCAATCATTGTGGTGGCGCCGAACAACGATCTGCTGGAGAAGCTCAAGTCCAACGTGGAAGAGGTGCGCGCCCGTGGCGGTATCCTCTACGTGTTCGCCGATGCCGATACCGGCTTCAAGAGCGACGAGACCATGCGGGTCATGAACCTCAACCATGTGGAAGAGGTAATCGCCCCCATCGTCTATACCGTACCGCTGCAGCTGCTCTCCTACCACGTCGCCCTCATCAAGGGCACCGACGTGGATCAGCCGCGCAACCTGGCAAAATCGGTGACCGTCGAGTAAGTCACTCTCTCAAATGAAAAAGAGCCGCAATTGCGGCTCTTTTTGTTTCGGCTGAGGGGTTACGACAGCCGCAGGTTGGTGATGGTGACCTCGTCGAGGGAGGGCACTATGATGCCGCTGGTGATCCCTTTGGCGATGGCCTGACTGCGGTTCTTTGAGTCGGTCTTGTTGGTCACCTGGGTCAGGTGAAAGTTGACCGTCCGCTCACTGATGCCGAGGATGGTGGCGATCTCCCAGGAGGTCTTGCCCTCGCTGGCCCAGAACAGGCACTCCTTCTCCCGATCCGACAGTTCGGTCAGGTATTTCATCATATCCGGTCTGCTTTTGATTAGTTGCAGCGCGGAGTTGAAGATGTAGCTGGCGCAGAACGACAGCAGCGGGACATTTTCAAACATCAGGTCGGAGTTGGATTTGTCCTTGGTGATGAATGAGAGGATGCCGTGCTCCCCCTGCGGGGTGTGCAGCGGAAAGGAGACGCCATTGCGTACACCGAAATCGGCGGCCAGGTTCATCACGTCGCGGCTGGCGCTGGGCAGCCAGGGCGAGTCGCAGTCGAGCTTGTTCCAGAAGATCGGCTGGGTCTGTTTCAGCCCCAGATAGACCACCGGATCCTGGGTCAGATACTGGTTTTCGCTGTAGGCGTCAAACCAGGTGGTCGGACAGTTGTTGAACAGTGCCACGTGGGATTTTTGCATGCTGATGGGGAAAATAATCAGCAGCCGAAAGTAATCAAAGCCCATTTGATGACTGAAGCGCTCCAGCAGTTGCTGGATATCGCTGGTTTTTGTTGCCTTGGTGAACTTGTCGATATGTTCCCAGATCGCATCGTTGAGCATTACTTTCTCCTTTTTCGATCTCTATCACACTGATCGAAAAGATTTTTTATCGTTATTTATATTTGTGCTGTGGCTATTGGCGCCACTTATTCCGTGCGTGCTTAAAAATTATCCTGTTTTTGTGCATAAAGGCCAAGAAAATCCTCTCGTTGCCAGTCCGCCCTGCATTTGAGATAATGATAATAGTTATCATTAGTAAGATGTATTTCAATGAACAAATTATGGGGTGTGGCCCTGCTGCCACTGTCAGTCCACTTTGCTGCCATCGGGGATGAGCTGGTTGCTCCCGCCCTCAAGAACAGCATAGCTGCCGGGAAAGCCTCCCAGCAGCGGGTGGAAAAAGCCGCCGATGCCGCCGTTGCCGCACGACTGGAGCTGCAAAATGCCCAGCTGCAACTGCGCGACCTCGAAGCCTACAACCGCTACATGCAATCTCTGGTGGCCGATCAGCAAAATGAGCTGGGTAAATTGAGCCAGCAGCTGGAAGCGGTGCAAGAGACCCGTCAGGGCTTGATCCCGCTGATGTTGCAGATGCAGGCAGATCTGGAACAGCTGGTGCAAAACGACATCCCGCTGCGCAAGGAAGATCGGCTGGCGCGGGTTGAACAGTTAAAAGCGACCCTGGCTCGCGCAGACGTTAGCGAGGCAGAGAAATTCCGTCAGCTGCTGCAGGCCTATCAGATTGAAGCCGAGTACGGCAGCCGGATGGACAGCTATTCCGCCGAGCTGGAGCTGGATGGTGCTCCGCGTCGGGTCGATGTGCTGGCGCTGGGTCGGGTCTCCCTGCTGGCAATGACGGCCGATCGAAGTCAGGCATGGCGCTGGTCTGCCGAGGCGAAGCAGTGGCAAGCCCTCGATAGCCAGTGGCTCTCCCCCATCGCCGAGGCGATGGATGTGGCCGCCGACAAGAAAGTTCCCCAGTTGCTCAATGTCCCCCTCTCTGTCAGCCGCAGTCAGGAGGCCCAATCATGAGAGTCACCATGAAGTGGTTCCCCCTCCTTATTGCCCTCTCCTGCGGTACCAACGCCGCTGTCGCCGATGAGTGGCAGCAGCAGGAACAGGCTCGTGAACAGCAGGCTCAGCAAGATCTGGCGACCGTTACCAAGGAGCTCGGCACTGCCCGCACCAGACTGGCCGAGGCCCAGCGCCTGAGCAAGGAGCTGGCTGGCAAGTTCGCCAGCAACGAGAAGCAGCTGGTCGAGCTTAATGCCCAGTGGGAGCAAGCCTCCGGCGACATGAACGAGATCTTCTCGGTCACCCGTCAGGGCGCCAGCGATGCGGTCAAGCTGCTGAGCGAATCCGCCGTCGAGGGCCAGTACCCGGAACGTCTCGCCCCGCTGAAAGCCATGGCACAGGATAAACAGGTGCCGGATCGCGCTGCTCTCGCCCTGCTGCCCGCCACGCTGCTGCAGGAGATCCGCGAATCTGGCCGGATTGCCCGGTTCAACGGCAAGGTGCTCGATGCCCAGGGGGCTGCCAGCGAGCAGTCGCTGACCCGGGTTGGCAGTTTTGCCCTGCTGGGGAGCGAAGGCTTCCTGCAACCGACCGCCGAAGGCTTGAGCCCGGTACTGGGTCTGCCCGGTAGCGTGCTCTCTGCCGTTGCGGCTTATCAGGGTCAGGAAGGGGAAGCGCTGCCGCTGGATCCTTCGCATGGCACTCTGCTGGCGATGCTGGCACAGGCACCTACCTTCTGGCAGCAGGTACAGCAAGGTGGTCAGGTCGGCGCCATTATCGTGCTGCTGGCCGCTATCGGTTTGGGAATTGCGGCAGTACGGCTGTGGAGTCTCTCTCGTGAGCTGGGTCGGGTTCGTCGCCAGCTCAAGAGCGGCGAGTATCACGCCGATAACGCCCTCGGCCGGGTGCTGACGGTGGCAGACAAACACCCCGAGCTGAGCATGGAGACCCTCGAGCTGCGTCTTGATGAGGCAATCCTGCAGGAGACTCCTCGTATGGAGCGCGGCATCGGCATGGTCAAGGTAATCGCTGCCATCGCCCCCATGCTGGGTCTGCTCGGTACCGTGACCGGGATGATCGGCACCTTCCAGGCCATCACCCAGTTTGGCACTGGCGATCCCAAGATCATGGCGGGCGGCATCTCCATGGCGCTGGTTACCACGGTACAGGGTCTGGTTGCGGCCATTCCGCTGATCCTGGCTCACAGCCTGCTGCAATCGCGCTTCACCGAGCTCTCCAATGTACTGGAGCAGCAGGTAGCCGGCATTCTGGCCGAGCGCGCCGAGAGCAATAACGGCGGGATGGAGCGAGCAGCATGATGCTCGACATCTGGCAACAGTTGCAGAGCTTCATGGGCCGTGGCGGCCCTGTGCTCTGGGTCATTCTGGCCCTGCTGGTGCTGATGTGGATTTTGATGATCGAGCGGCTGCTCTACCTCAATCTGGGTTTTGGCCCCTTGCAGCAACAGCTGCTCGGCCGCTGGCAAGCCCGCAGCGAGCGCCACAGCTGGCACGCCCGGGCGATCCGCAGTCGCTGGCTGGCGCAGGCGGAGCTGGAACTGAACCGTCATCTGATCTTCATCCGCACCCTGGTGGTGCTCTGCCCCATGCTGGGGTTGCTGGGCACTGTGACCGGCATGATCGGCGTATTCGATGCGTTGGCTGCGGCCAACCGCTTTAACCCGGAGAGCATGGCGGGCGGGATCTCCCGCGCCACCATCCCCACCATGGCTGGCATGGTGGTGGCGCTCTCCGGCGTGTTGTTACTCAGTCGGCTCGAGAGTCAGGCCAAGCGTGCGCTGGCCAAGACCCGGGACGGCCTGCGAGAAGAGAAGGTAATGCAATGAGACGGCAATCCAAACGCCAGCGTGACGAAGTGCAGATCGACATGACCCCCATGCTGGATATCGTGTTCATCATGCTGATCTTCTTTATTGTCACCACCTCCTTCGTGCGTGAAGCCGGGCTCGAGGTGCACAGGCCCCAGGCCAGTCAGGCCAAGGCGCAGAAATCCTCCAGCATCATGCTGGCGATCGGGGCTCAGGGTCAGATCTTCCTCGACCGCAAGCAGATCGATGTGGAGCGGGTGCAGGCCACCATTGCCCGTCTGCTGGCGGAGCAACCCGATGCCAGTCTGGTGATCCAGGCCGACGAGCGGGTGCCCCACGGCAAGGTGGTGCGGGTGATGGATGAGGCCAAGGCGGCGGGTATCGCCAATATCGCCGTGGCGGTGGCGCCGAAATGAAATACAAGCTGATGAGCCTGGGGCTGGGGATCGCCCTCAGTCTGGGCATCCTGCTGTTCATGGCCACGCTGGTTGAACCGCCCCGGGGCGAGAAGGTGGCGAGCGAACAGAAGCCCATCGTCATCAATATGCAGAACGAGGTGACCGAGGTGCAGGTACGCGAGCGTCCGGTACCGCAGGAACCCGAGCCTCTGCCAGAGCCTCCCGCTGCATTGGCCTCGACACCGCTGCCGATGCCTGCCGCGGCCCCCTTGGCGGCCGTTGAGCCGAGTCTGGATCTGGTTTCCAGCCTCAGCGCGGTGCAGGTCTATGCCCCCGGAGTGGCGACCAGTACCGCACCGGTATTGAGTGGCAACTACCACGGCCAGCAGCAGGGAGCGGGTATCGGCGCAGGTGACATGCTGATGCCGCTGCAACGGATCGAGCCGGTCTACCCCTATCGTGCCCAGCAGTCAGGGATCGAAGGATTCGTCACCCTGCGCTTTAGCGTGAATGCTGAAGGTGGCGTGCAGGATGTGGAAGTGGTCGAGGCCAAGCCCAAGCGTCAGTTCGAGCGGGCGGCCATTCAGGCGATCAACAAGTGGCGCTATCAGCCGAGACCGGGCGCCACCGACAAGCTGGTGCAAGTCATCACGCTCAAATTCAAACTGGAGTCATAACTATGTTGCGGATCTGGATCTGTCTGCTGGCCCTGGTCGGCCAAGCCTGTCTGGCGATGGAGGTCAGCCCTCACTTCTCCCGTCAGCTTGAACCCGTGATGAAGCTCTATCAGTCCGGTCAGTGGCAACAAGCCCAGAGCAAGGCGTCCGGCCTCAAGCCAAATAGCGATCCCGAGCATGCCTGGCTGGCGCAGCTGCAAGCCTCGCTGGCGGCCAATCTGCAACAGACCGCCCAGGCGAGCCGTTATGTCGAACAGGCCCTTGCCTATAAAGAGTGGCCCGAGCAACAACAGCTCCAGCTGCTGCGACTGCGCGGCGATATTCAGGCCCAGCAATCCAACTGGTCTGGTGCCATCGCCAGCTACAAGGCGGCGCTGGCGCTCAAGCAAGACGATGGGCTGCGCCTGCGTCTGGCTGGCCTCTATTACCACAACAAACAGTACGGTGATGCCGCCAGCCAGAGCGAACAGTTGTTGAAGAAGGGTTGGCAGAAGCAGGCCGCCATCATTCGTCTCTCCGCCCTCACCGCCCAGCAACGTTATGGCGTGGCGGCCGATCAGGCGGCCGAGCTGATCCGTCACGAGCCGACAGAGAGCAAATGGTGGCAGCAGGCGGTGTCGCTCAACCTCTCCGCCAAACTTGGCGATCAGGCGTTGGCTCTGTTGCAAACAGCTATCGACAGAAAACTGATGGATGATGCGTCTGCCCGCAATCAGCTGATCCGTCTCTATGCCTGGCAAGGGCTGCCTTATCGTGGTGCCCGTCTGCTGGAAGCGGCCATGGCCAAGGGACAGATGAAGCAAAGTGCTGAAAACCGCCAACTGCTTGCCCAATTGTGGGAAGGTGCCCGGGAGTGGTCACAAGCGGTCGATAGCTGGCAGCTGCTCGCCAACCAGCACGGTCAGCCCAAAGCCGCCATGCGCGCCGCCGAACTGCTGCTGCAACAGGGCAAGACAGATGCTGCCATGACCCAGCTCGCCGCCATCAAGTCGGTAAAAGGCGAGCAAGGCAATCGTGCCAAAGCGCTGCTGGTGCAGGCACACCTTAATAAGGAGCAGTATGCCCAGGCGCTGGAACTGGCCCGTGAGCTACAGCAACAGGATAACTGGCAGCAGAAGGCAACCAGCTGGGTCAACTATATCCGGGCACAAAGCGAAGAATTGAGCAAAAAAGCGGCGTAAAAGAGATGCCAAGGGGTTGTTTTGGGGCGTTCAGTTCGCTTTTTCAGCAAACGAACGCATTTTTGCAAAAAGCCCTTGTCATCCCGGCGTGGCGCCCTATAATGCGCCCCTACCAGCACGGCGGAACACGCCAACCTGATGAGCCAGCTTACTAGTGAAGTGGGCGCCGAAAGAAAAGCGAAAACAAGCGCTTGACTTTCGAAGTGAG
>NZ_CDDK01000023.1 GCF_000820225.1 Aeromonas veronii bv. veronii | reverse complement strand
TATTTTCAAAGGCTTTTCGATGTTATCGATGAGGTTGTTTGCGTTGCCGCTTGCCCTGTCGATGGAGGCGCATTATAGGGATCTGGATCACGCTTGCAAGGGTCTTTTCGAATAAAATTCGCATTTTCGCTTCAACCGTTCACTAATCACCCAAAAAGCGCATTTATCCTGCAATAACACACCCATTTGGCGAGCTCGCTATCCTCTAGATGGCGTGGCGGTGGTAGCAGATCAAGGTTGTGGCGATTTGGTCTCTCTACATCTATATGCATGGTGATCGAGGTCACGCCTTCGGGTAACATAGCGCCCCTTTGCGATTCACACACTCTTGGGCTTTGGAGAGTTTAATGCCTTTTGCACTTGGCCAGCGTTGGATTAGTGATACAGAGACGGATCTGGGGTTGGGGACTGTCGTTGCTGTTGAAGGACGCATGGTTACCCTGTTGTTTCCGGCTACCGGTGAAAACCGCATGTATGCCAAAGAAGAGGCGCCGGTGACCCGGGTCAGCTTCAATGTGGGCGATCAGATCACCAGTCACGAAGACTGGGCCATGACGGTCGAAGAAGTGCAGGAGAAAGACGGCCTGCTTATATATGTAGGTGTGCGCACCGACAATAATGAGCCCGTTGCCCTCAAGGAAGTGTTTCTCAACAACTTTATCAAGTTCAACAAGCCGCAGGATCGCCTGTTCGCCGGTCAGATCGATCGGATGTCCCGCTTCACCCTGCGCTACGAGGCGCTGGTGAACCAGCACCAACGTCGTCGCAACCCGACTCGTGGTCTGGCCGGAGGCCGGGTCAGCCTGATCCCGCACCAGCTCTATATTGCCCATGAAGTGGGTCACCGCTACGCTCCGCGTGTATTGCTGGCTGACGAGGTGGGTCTGGGCAAGACCATCGAAGCGGGCATGATCATTCATCAGCAACTGCTCTCCGGCCGCGCCCATCGCGTACTCATTCTGCTGCCCGAAACCTTGCAGCACCAATGGCTGGTCGAAATGCTGCGCCGCTTCAACCTGCACTTCTCCCTGTTTGATGAGGAGCGCTGCATCGAGGCGTTTGCCGATGCGGAGAACCCCTTCGAGACCGAACAGCTGGTGATCTGCAGCCTCGACTTCCTGCGCAAGAAGCGTCGTCGCTTCGAGCAGGTGCTGGAGGCCGAGTGGGATCTGCTGGTTGTCGACGAAGCCCACCATCTGGAGTGGAGTGAAGAGGCGCCGAGCCGTGCCTACGAAATGGTGGAAGCGCTGGCCGAACAGGTGCCGGGCGTACTGCTGCTGACCGCTACCCCGGATCAGCTGGGCCACCAGAGCCACTTTGCCCGTCTGCGCCTGCTCGACCCGGAGCGTTTCTACGACTATGAGGCTTTCCTCGCCGAGGAGCAGGCCTATGGTCAGGTCGCGAGCGCCGCACAAGAGCTGCTGGATGGCGAGACCCTGAGCGATGAAGCCAGACAGATCCTCGCCAGCCAGCTGGAAGGGCTGGACTTGAGCGATGCGACTGCACGCCAGCAGGCGGTCGCCAAGCTGCTGGATCAGCATGGCACCGGCCGGGTACTGTTCCGCAACAGCCGCGCCAATATTCAGGGCTTCCCCGAGCGTCACCTCAACGTCTACCCCATGCCGCTGCCGGAGCAGTACAAGACTGCCATCAAGGTGATGGGCATGATGGGTGGCAACGGTGGCGATCTGCAGACCCGTGCCCTGCGCTACCTCTATCCCGAGAAGATCTTCCAGCAGTTCGAAGGCGACAACGCCACCTGGACCCAGTTCGACCCGCGCGTCGGATGGTTGCTGGAGCTGCTGCTCTCAGCCCGTCAGCAGAAGGTGCTGGTGATCTGCTCCGAAGCGGCAACCGCCATCGCGCTGGAAGAGGCGCTGCGCACTCGTGAAGGGATCCGTGGTGCCGTGTTCCACGAAGGGATGTCGATCCTCGAGCGGGACAAGGCCTCCGCCTATTTCGCTCAGCAAGAGGGTGGCGCCCAGGTGCTGCTCTGCTCCGAAATCGGCTCAGAGGGTCGCAACTTCCAGTTTGCCAGCCATCTGGTGCTGTTCGATCTGCCCCTCAACCCGGATCTGCTGGAGCAGCGTATCGGCCGACTGGATCGTATCGGTCAGCAGAATACCGTCGAGATCCACGTTCCCTATCTGGAAGGGACTGCCCAGCGCGCCCTGCAGCTCTGGTATCACGATGGTCTGGACGCGTTCGAGCAGACCTGCCCGACTGCCCGCCCGGTATTCGAAGCGGTACGTGACGAGCTGTTCGAGCTGCTGGCCGCCAACACCGGCGATCAGGCAGCCCTCGACGCCCTGCTGGTCAAGACCCGCGAACTGCACGAGCCGCTCAAGGCACGACTGGAGCAGGGCCGCGATCGCCTGCTGGAGATCCACTCCAGCGGTGGCGCCGCCGCCCAGCAGCTGGTCGACAAGCTGGCCGCCGAAGATGACGACACCGGCATGATCTCCTTCGCTCTCAAGATGTTCGACGAGATCGGCGTCAATCAGGACGACAGAGGTGAGAACGCGCTGGTGCTGACCCCCGGGGATCACATGCTGGTCTCCAGCTTCCCGGGCCTGCCGCAAGATGGCATGACCATCACCTTCGATCGCAACACAGCCCTGTCGCGGGATGACATGGCGCTGCTCTCCTGGGATCACCCCATGATGCGCGGCGGTATCGACCTGATCCTGGGCTCCGAGATCGGTGCCACCTCGGTCGCACTGCTCAAGAACAAGGCGCTGCCCATCGGCTCCATCCTGCTTGAGCTGATCTTCGTTGCCGAGTCTGCAGCCCATCCCCAGCTCTACCGCTTCATGCCGCCGACGCCGATCCGTCTGCTGATGGACAAGAACGGCCAGAATCTGGGGGAGAAAGTGGCGTTCGATGCCTTCAACCGTCAGCTGACTCCGGTCAATCGCCACCTCGGCAGCAAGCTCGTGACTGCATCCCAACCGGTGATCCACGGTCTGATTGGCAAGGGCCAGGCCATTGCCGAAGAGCTGAAAGCCGAGATTGTCGACAAGGCCCGCGCCCAGATGGCGCAGACCCTGCAGCAGGATCTGGATCGTCTGGAAGCGCTCAAGGCGGTCAACCCGAACGTGCGCGACAGCGAACTGGATTATCTGCGCAATCTGCAGGCAGAATTGCACCACCTGATCGATCAGACCCAACTCAAGCTGGATGCCATCCGCTTTATCGTGGTCACCCATAACTGACAAGGTACCGACCGACAGCGGCCAGACCCAGCTCAAACTGGATACCCAAGGCCGCTTTGTCGTGGTTACCCATAACTGATGGGGGCTTGCCCCCACCTTCTGATGCGAGACATTTATGTTTGAATACTCACCGCCTCTGGAACCCTGGCTCGATATCCTGTTCAAGGACAAGGACATCATGGTGGTCAACAAGCCCACTGGCCTGCTAAGCGTCCCCGGGCGCGGCCCCGAGAATGAAGACAGCGTCCTGCATCGGGTGAAACAGCAGCACCCCAAGGCGGCGGCAGCTCATCGCCTCGACATGTCCACCACTGGCGTCATTGTCATTCCCCTCAATCCCAACTCTCATCGGGAGCTGAGCCGACAATTTCGCGAGCGGGAGACCGAGAAGCACTACCTCGCCTGGGTGTGGGGTGAACCGGAGCTGGATGCGGGCGAAGTAGATCTGCCGCTCTGCGTCGACTGGCCCAACCGGCCGAAACAGAAAGTTGACCACGAAGAGGGGCGTCACGCCCTGACCCTGTGGCAGAAACTGAAGGTGGAGAACGGCAACAGCCTGATCAAGCTGACTCCCATCACAGGTCGCTCGCACCAGCTGCGCGTCCATATGCTGGAGCTGGGGCACCCGATCCTGGGTGACAACCTCTACGCCCATCCGGATGCGCTGGCAGCGGCGCCCCATCTCTACCTGCATGCGGCCATGCTGACCATCAGCCACCCCCGCAGCGGGGAACGTATGACCTTCGAGGCGCCGGCTCCTTTCCCGGTCTGATCCCGCAAATCGCAGAGATAAAAAAGCCCCCATCGTGAGATGGGGGCTTTTTCATTAGGGTCAGACGCGAATATCGATCTTGCTTCCCAAAGAAGCGCTGGCCGATGTCGGTGCAACCGGCGCTGATTGCGCTGCGGTTTGCAGCAATTTCAGTGCGGATTCGCCCTCTTGGGTCTGCTGTTTTTTGGCCAGACTGGCCGCCATCAACGCAGAACCGAACGACGCATTTGCAGAGCTGGATATGTCCATAGGTTACCTCCTGCATCAAAGAGTATCGGCCGCCCTCAGCCAGACATGAGCAATCAATGGACAATAATCAGAACCGGAGCCTGTTTTCATGTCGATCGGACGAACGCTGCGGAAGGGGTAAATCGCCCCTAAACCGCACCAGCTGGGCGCTGTGAGGGGTTATCAGCCATTCGATAAGCAAATGATGGAAGCTATATAATTTGAAAAATAAATGATAAAAAGCGCCACCAAGCCCCTCGAAAATGCCTATTCGAGGCCCGCAAGCTCCTCCGCCGTCATCGCCCGCAATACCCGACAGGGGTTGCCAACCGCCACCACATTGGCGGGCACATCTTTGGTCACCACCGAACCGGCGCCGATGACGCTGTTGTCACCGATAGTAACGCCGGGGCAGATGACGACGCAGCCGCCGATCCAGACGTTGTGACCGATCCGCACCGGCTTGCCGAACTCGACACCCTTGATACGTGGCGCCACCGCCACCGGGTGAGCGGCGGTGTAGATCTGCACCCCGGGCGCCAGCAGCACGTTGTCGCCGATGTGTACCTCGCAGACGTCGAGGATGGTGCAATTGACGTTGGCGTAGAAGTTCTCGCCGACAAAGATATTGGCGCCATAGTCGCAGAAGAACGGCGGGTTGATGGCGCACTCATGGCCGCGGCCACCGAGCAGCTCGTGAAGCAAAGCATCCCGCGCCGGTTTCTCCTGCCAGCAGGTGTTGAAGGTGTGATAGAGCCTGCGGCAGCGCTCACGTGCCGCTTTCAGCTCAGGATCGCCCGCATCATAGGGCTCCCCCGCCACCATCTTCTGCCACTCGGTACCGCACACCACCTTCTCCATTACCTACTCCATCAGCCAGATCAGGGATTCATAAGGGCGCAGCATACCCGATTGCGGTTGGGCCGGGCTATCGGGGTAGTTGCCGAGCAGCAGCCGACCTTGTCCGCTTTGCAGCTCGGCAGGCAAGGCAAACTCAGCCGGCTCGCCGTAGAAGTTGCTCACCACCAGCAGGGTCTGACCGTTGGCGCGACGGGCATAGGCCCAGATCTGCGGGTGCCCCGTCAGCAGATCCTGATAATCCCCCTGAGTGAAGATGGGGTAATCCTTACGCAGGCGAATCAAATCCCGATAGTGCCAGAACACCGAGTGCTGGTCAGCCAGCGCCGCCTCGGCATTGATCTCGGAATAGTTGGCGGCAGGCTTGAGCCAGGGCGTTCCTTGGGTGAAACCTGCATTGGCCGCAGCGCTCCACTGCATCGGGGTACGCGAGTTGTCACGGGACTTGGCACCCAGAATCGCGAGGATCTCGGCCTCGCTCATCCCTTCCGCCTGCTTGATGGCGAAGATGTTGCGGCTCTCTACATCCTGATAGTCATCGATGCGCTGATAACCGGGGTTGGTCATGCCGATCTCCTCCCCCTGATAGATGTAAGGGGTGCCTTGCAGACCGTGCAGCGTGCTGGCCAGCATCTTGGCGGCCACTACCCTATGCTCACCCTCGTCACCGAAACGGGAGACGATGCGCGGCTGATCGTGGTTGCACCAGAACAGCGCCGACCACCCCTTGCCGTGCATGCCGCTCTGCCAGTGGTTGAAGATGCGCTTGAGTTCGAGGAAATCGAACGGTGCTTTCGTCCACTTGTCGCCGTTGGGGTAATCCACCTTGAGGTGGTGGAAGTTGAACACCATGGAGAGCTCTGAGCCGTCCAGCGCGCCGTAGCGCTGGCAGTGCTCCAGCGAAGTAGAGGACATCTCCCCCACCGTCATGGCACCCACCGGGGCAAACACGTCGCGGCTCACATCCTGCAGGAATTCGTGGATACGCGGCCCGTCGGTGTAGAAGCGGCGGCCATCGCCAATCTCGTCGTTCGGGAACGCCTGATCCTTGGAGATAAGGTTGATGACATCGAGACGGAAACCATCCACCCCCTTGTTCGCCCAGAAGTGGATGATCTTTTTCACCTCAGCGCGCACTGCAGGATTTTCCCAGTTGAGATCCGCCTGCTCGCGGGCAAACAGGTGCAGGTAGTACTGACCGGTTGCTGAGTCCAGCTCCCAGGCGCTGCCGCCAAACTTGGATTGCCAGTTGTTGGGCACACATCCATCCACCGGATCGCGCCAGATGTAGTAGTCGCGGTAGGGGCTGTTTTTATCCCCCAGCGCCGACTTGAACCAGGCGTGCTCGGTGGAGGTGTGGTTGACCACGATATCCATCACGATGCGGATGTCGCGCGCGTGGGCGGCGGCCAGCAGCGCCTCGAAATCGGCCATAGTGCCGTAGGCGGGATCGATGGCAAGGTAGTCGGCGATGTCGTAACCGTTGTCCACCTGCGGCGAGACGTAGACCGGGGTCAGCCAGAGGGCATCGACCCCCAGCGTCTTGAGGTAATCGAGGCGGGCCATGATCCCCTTAAGATCACCGGTGCCACGGGCGCCGGAATCCTGAAAGCTCTTGGGATAGATCTGGTAAATCACGGCGCTCTGCCACCAGGGTGTTTGGCTCATGGCTCTTTCTCTTGTCACAAATTGAAAAGGGAGAGGGCGACCCGCAAGGTCGCCCTGACAATCAGATTCAGGCACTGGCTTGGGTCAACTTGCCAGCGGCTTGCTGGCGCTTGTAGACCAGCAGGGTCAGCACCACCGGCACCACGATGGCGACCAGCATGGCGATGGCAAACACCGCCCAGTATTGCGGCTGGATGGAGAGGATGCCGGGCAGGCCGCCTACCCCGATGCCGTTGGCCATCACCCCGGCGAAACCGCAGATGAGGGCGGCAAGGCTGGAACCCACCATGGCACACAGCATGGGGAACTTGTACTTGAGGTTGATACCGTACATGGCCGGCTCGGTCACCCCGAGGTAGGCGGAAATGGCGGCAGGCACGGAAATCTCCCGCTCGTTCTCCTTGCGGCTAATCAGAATGATGCCGACGACCGCAGACGCCTGGGCGATGTTGGAGAGGGCGATCAGCGGCCAAATCGGGGTGCCCCCCATGCTCTGCATCAGTTGCAGATCCACGGCGTTGGTGGTGTGGTGGATACCGGTGATGACCAGCGGTGCGTAGAGGAAACCGAACAGGGCTGCGCCGATGGGAGCAAAGGAGCCGGTCATGGCGGCCTTGGCAGCGAAACCAACGCCATCACCAATCCAGCGACCGAACGGGCCGATAAAGGCGTGAGCCACGATCACTGCCAGCAGCAGCGAGACAAACGGCACAATCACCAGATAGAGATAGGCCGGAATGATCCGCTTGAGGTTGGTCTCCACCCAGGCGAGGAACACACCCGCCAGCAGCGCCGGAATGACCTGGGCCTGATAACCCACCTTCTGGATCACGAACAGACCGAAGTCCCACACCTCGGGGGTCTGCTGACCAATGCCATAGGCGTTCATCAACTGCGGTGACACCAGCGTCACCCCCAGCACGATACCCAGGATCTCGGAGCCGCCCATCTTCTTCACCGCAGACCAGCAGACACCGACCGGCAGGAAGTGGAAGATCGCCTCGCCCAGCAGCCAGAGGAAGGCGTGTACCTGAGCCCAGAACTGGCTGATCTCGGTGAGGGTGTGAGTACCATCGTCGAACATCTTGATGTCGCCGATGACGTTGCGAAAGCCCAGGATCAGACCGCCGGTGATAATGGCGGGCAGCAGCGGCACGAAGATCTCCGCCAGATGGGAGATGCCCCGCTCCAGCGGGTTCATGTTCTGGCGCGCCGCCTGCTTGGCGGTCTCCTTGCTGCCGCCGCTGACGCCGAGCTGCTCGGTCAGCGCCTTGTACCACTGCTCTACCTCGTTGCCAATCACCACCTGGAACTGACCGCCCTGGGTGAAGCTTCCCTTCACCGCCGGGATGGTTTCGATGGCCTTGCTGTCGGCCTTGGCCGGATCGTTCAGGACGAAGCGCAACCGGGTCAGGCAGTGGCTGACGGTGGCGATGTTCTCCTTGCCGCCGATCTTGTCGATCAGGGTGGCAAGCTGCTGTGCGTTGATCTTGGACATGGGTCTTCCCTCTGTGACGCCATTGAATAGTGGTCTGTATCGCCCTTTTGAGCCAGTCTGTCGGCCGGAGCGTTTTTGGTATCGTTCCCATTTAGCATGCCGACAATCTGGCCAGATCGAAATGGGAACGTTCCCAATTCGTGGCCAACGTCACAAAAAGCACACTTTTCGTTCAGTCGGAAGTGATGGGGCTCACAGGGTTCGACAGGGGGCGATAGTCACCAGCGGAGGCTGATCCTGCTCAATCTGACCGAGCAGCTGACGTGCCGCCTGCTCCCCTGCCCCCTTGTAGCCCAGATCGAGACTGAGGGCGTTGGGGAAGAGGAAACTGAGCATGGGATTGTTGCCAAGTCCGGTCACCAGCACCTCGCTACGCCCTTGTTCTTGCAGGTATTTTGCCGCACCGATGGCGAGGGTGTCGCTGGCGCAGACCAGTGCCTGGGTGGAGGGGGTAAGCAGCTCGGCCGCCAGCCGGTAGCCGCTCTGCAGGCTGAGGTCACCGAGGGCGCTGCGCGGGTGCACCCCTTGCTCTGCGCAGTAAGCGAGATAGGCGTCGAGGCGGCGTTGGCCGGTGGTGAGATCCGAGGCATCCACCCCCAGATAGGCGATATCGCGGGCGCCACGGCTTGCCAGCTGCGCCAGCATGGTGCGCACCGCACCGGCGTCGTCGAAGCAGACCGAGGAGAAACCGGGATATTCACGAGCGACCAGCACCAGCTTCTCTTTCAGCGGCGCCATAGCGGCATAGTCCAAGTTATTGAAGGCGAACAGGATAATGCCATCCACCCCGCGCCGCTCCAGCACCGCCAGATGCTCCTGTACCTTGGCGGGGGAGAACTTGCTCTCCATCAGCACGGCATCGTAGCCACGCTGGTAGAGGGTCTCCAGCATGCCGCGCACCGCCTGGTTTTCCGAGCTGGAGTCGAGCCGCGAGACGATGATCCCCACCACCTGCTGGCTCTGGCTGCGCATGGCCCGCGCCGACTTGCTCGGCACGAAGCCATGCTCGGCGATGACCTGCTCCACCCGCTCGCGGGTCTCCTGCTTCACCTTGGGATCCTGATTGAGCACCCGGGAGACGGTCGACTTGCCGACGCCACTCAGTCTGGCGATATCGAGGATGGTCAGTTTCTTGTCCATGAATTGGCTCACAGGAGGCTAGGCGGTGGAATTGCCCACATTGTTGTGATTAACCCCTGTGAATACAAGCCCATGGCGTTAGAATGCCCTTTTTGCCCCGCCGTCAGGGTGTGTGGGCACAGCACAGGATGCCCATCATGGATCTGCTGGCCAGTCTGCTCTTCTCCCTCTCCATCACAGGCCCCATCTGCGTGGTGCTGCTGCTCGGCATCTTGCTCAAGCGGTTGGGGCTGCTGCCGGATCCCTTTACCGAATCCGCCTCGCGACTGGTGTTTCAGGTCACCCTGCCCGCTCTGCTCTTTCTCAGTATTCTGGGTACCAACTTCGCCACCATGCCGAGCCTCTGGTTTATCGGCTATGGCCTGCTCGCCACCGTTATCAGCTATCTGGTTCTGGAGCTGCTGGCCGGGCGTTTTATCGAGGAGCAGCGGCTGCGCGGCATCTTCGTGCAGGGGAGCTTTCGCGGCAACAGCGCCATTATCGGGCTCGCCTATGTGCAGAACGCCTACGGCCACGAGGGGTTGGGGGCGGCGGCCTTCTATGTCGGTGCGGTGACCGTGCTCTACAACATTCTCGCGGTGATCACCCTCACCCGCAGTCTCGGCGGCGCCACCGGTATCCGCCCCATTCTGCTCGGCATCATCAAGAATCCGCTGATCATCGCCATTGTGGCGGCGCTGCCCTTTACCCTGCTCGGTATCAAGATGCCGCAACTGCTGCTCACCACCGGCAGCTACTTCGCCAACATGACGTTGCCGCTGGCGCTGCTCTGCACCGGTGCCTCTCTCAGCCTCGATGCTCTGCGCGGTGGTGCAGCCATTGCGGGCTGGGCCAGCATCATGCGGCTCTGTCTCATTCCGGCTGCGTTCACTCTTGGGGCTGCCCTGCTCGGCTTCAGCCATCTGGAGCTGGGTATTCTGTTTCTCATCAGCGCTACCCCGACTGCCGCCGCCAGCTATGTGATGACCCGCGCCATGGGGGGCGACAGCGTGCTGGCCGCAAACATCATCGCTACCACCACCCTCGGCTCACTGCTCACCACTAGTCTGGGAGCAACTCTGATGAACTATCTGGGTCTTATGTACTGACGGCTTGACCTTGCCGGAGGCGGCAGCTTTAGGCTGGCGCTCATCAACAAAGGAGATATCCCATGACCATCGAACTCACAGTGTCCGGCATGTCCTGTGGTGGCTGCGCCGCCAGTCTGCAAAAAGCGCTGCTGGCCCAGCCTGCGGTCACCACCGCAACCGTCGATTTCGCCAGCAGCAAGGCCGTCATTGAGAGCGAGCTGAGCAAGGCCGAGCTGATCGCCCTGATCGAAGCCAAGGGTTTCTCTGCGAGTTAAATTATCTCCATAGAGGTATAAAACAGGTTAAAAATCTGTACTCACCTGTCTTTTGGTGAGTTTTATCACAGACCCGGGTTATTAAACGGGCAAACTTGCTGCGATTATTCCAACCACAAGGATTTGCAGCATGACCCTACCGATCCGCAAGACCCTGCTCGCCGCCGTCGTCGGCCTGACCCTCTCCCCCATGGCAATGGCCCTGCCCAACGTCCATATTCTGGCAACCGGCGGCACCATTGCCGGAGCTGGCCAGTCCGCTACCCAGTCCAACTACGAGGCTGGCAAGGTGGCCATCGAAACCCTGATCGCCGCCGTGCCCGAGATGAAGAACGTGGCCGATGTGCAGGGTGAGCAGGTGGTGAAGATCGGCTCCCAGGACATGAACGACGAGGTGTGGCTCAAGCTGGCCAAACGGGTCAACGAGCTGCTGGCCAAGGATGACGTGGATGGCATCGTCATCACCCACGGCACCGACACCATGGAAGAGACCGCCTACTTCCTCAATCTGACCGTCAAGAGCGACAAGCCGGTGGTACTGGTCGGCGCCATGCGCCCCTCCACCGCCATGAGTGCCGATGGCCCGCTCAACCTCTACAACGCCGTGGTGACCGCCTCCGACCCCGCCTCCAAGGGCCGTGGCGTCATGGTGGCGATGAACGACACAGTGCTGGATGCCCGCGACGTCACCAAGACCAACACCACCGGGGTGCAGACCTTCGCTTCCCCCAACTTTGGCCCGCTGGGTTACATCCACAACGGCAAGATCGACTATCAGCGCAGCCCGGCCCGTCTGCACACCAGCAAGACGCCGTTTGACGTGAGCAAGCTCGACAAGCTGCCGCAAGTGGGCATCGTCTACAGCTACGCCAACGCCACCGACTTGCCGGCCAAAGCGATGGTGGATGCCAAGTTCGACGGCATCGTCAGCGCCGGGGTGGGTAACGGCAACCTCTACCACACCCTGTTCGATACCCTGGCCAAGGCGAGCAAAGACGGCATCCGGGTAGTGCGCTCCGCCCGCGTGCCGACCGGCGCCACCACCCTGGATGCCGAGATCGATGATGCCAAGTACGGCTTCGTGGCCTCCGGCACTCTCAACCCGCAGAAGGCGCGGGTGCTGCTGATGCTCTCCCTGACCCAGAGCAAGGACCCGGCCCAGATCCAGCGCTGGTTCCAGCAGTTCTGATAACGGTTGTCTGACAAGTGACAAGCAAGGGCGGGACTTCCCGCCCTTTTCCATCCTGCATGCAATGCCACTTCGCCAAGCACCCGCCTCACCCATTACGTAGTTTGGCGAGGTCATCCTTCCCTTTTCCGGCCATCTTTTTCGGTCACCGCAGAGCGCTGTCATCAAATTAGCGAGCCGGATCACCCGCTTTCACAAGCGCATCGCCGCCAAATTCATTACACTGCCAGCGATCTTATCCACTCAAGGAGTGCTGTTGCTGTATGGAAATATTGATCCTGCTGGGATTGATTTTGCTTAATGGCGTCTTCGCCATGTCAGAAATCGCCATCGTCACCGCACGCAAGGCTCGCCTCGGCAAGCTTGCTTCTGAAGGCAACCGCTCCGCCGCCATTGCCCTCAAACTGGGCGAAGACTCGACCCATTTTCTCTCTGCCGTCCAGATCGGCATTACCAGCATAGGTCTGCTCAACGGTATCTACGGGGAATCCCTGCTGGCCCAGCCCTTCTCCCTCTGGTTGCAGGAGTGGGGACTCCCGGCCAAAAGCAGCAGCCTGATCGCCACAATCATAGTGGTGGTGGTGGTTACTTACCTCTCCATCGTGGTAGGGGAGCTGGTGCCCAAGCGCCTCGGCCAGCTCAATGCCGAGCGTATCGCCTGTCTGGTGGCCCGCCCCATGCACTGGCTCGCCACCCTGACCCGCCCCTTCGTCTGGCTGCTGTCGGCCTCCACCAATGCCAGCCTGCGGCTGCTGCGGGTCAACCAGAACGGCAGCGCCAACGTCACCGAGGAGGAGATCCACGCCATGCTGGTGGAAGGATCGGAAGCCGGGGTGATCGAGGATCATGAACACACCATGCTGCGCAACGTCTTCCGTCTCGACGAGCGCAGCCTCTCCTCCCTGATGGTGCCGCGCAGCGATATCCGCTATCTGGATCTGGCGCTGCCGCTGGAGACCAACCTGCAGCGACTGGTGGAGTATCGCCACAGCTATTTTCCGGTCTGCGACGGCAACCTGTCAGAATTGGTGGGTATCATCAATGTCAGCAAGGTGCTGCACGCCTATATCAAGGGGGAGCCCATCGATCTGGCTGCCCTGACCCAGGAGGGCAGCCTGCTGCCCGAGACCCTCAACGGCGTCGAGCTGCTCAACCACTTCCGCACCCACAGCGAACAGATGGCGCTGGTGGTGGACGAATATGGCGAGTTGCAGGGACTGGTCACCCAGCAGGATCTGCTGGAGGCGCTGGCGGGGGATTTCCAGCAGGAGGATGGCGAGGACAACTGGGCATTCCGGCGCGCCGACGGCAGCTGGCTGCTCGATGGCCTGATCCCGCTGCCGGAGTTGAAGGACTGTCTGGAGTTGGTTCGTCTGCCAGAAGAAGAAAAACATCACTATCACACCCTCGGAGGGCTTATCATGCTGCTCCTTGGTCGTGTTCCACAAACCGGAGACCTGGTGACACTGGAACAGTGGCAACTGGAAATTGTTGACATGGATGGCCTGCGCATCGACAAGGTGCTCGCCATGCCCTTGACCGATCAACCCAGCTAACCTGCGGAGTTTGCAAGTATGGAGCAGTTTTACCAACTGGCTCACGCCTTTATGAACCACGATCTGAACACACTTTCCGATCCCAAGATGGCCTTCATGATCTGTGGTGTGATTCTGACGTTTCTGGTACTGGAAAACGGATTCATCCCTACCGCCTTTCTACCCGGTGACAGCCTGCTGATCCTCACCGGCGTACTCATCTATCAGGATGTGTTGTCTCTCGGGGTGATCCCGCTGTTGATCATGGCCACCTTTGTCGGCACCTGGCTCGGTTACATGCAGGGGCGCTTCCTTGGCCACACCCAGCTCTACCATCGGCTGATGTCCCATGTGGAAGAGCGACACCAGCAGAAGGTCTACCACCTGCTGGACAAGTACGGGATCATCACCCTGATCACCGCGCGCTATATCGCCTTCGTGCGCACCGCCTACCCCTACATCGTCGGTGCCACCGAACTGCCCCAGGGGCGCTTTCTCATCGTCAATCTGATCAGCTCCATCATGTGGATCTGCCCGCTGGTCGGGTTTGGCTACTACCTGAGCCACACCAAGCTGGCCGCCGAATACCAGACCCAGTTCTTCAACATCATCATCTATCTGCCGGTGGCCCTGCTGGTGGGTGGCATGGTGGCGCTGGTCTGGCGCTGGATCAGCAAACGCAGGGCCGCGCAGCCGCGGGATTGACCCCTCGCCCAACGCCCGACCCAAAAGCCCTCGCCAGAGGGCTTTTTTGATCGCCAATTTTGCGCAAATAGCAGAAATAGTCCCGCTCGGCCCTTGTAAAGCCGGGGTAAAAATGAGTGAATCTAGCGCCTTTTTTTGGATGGGAATGGAGTCGGTTGTATGTGGTGTCGGATTCGCGCAGCAGCGCTGGTTGTCGGGTTGATGGGAATGCTGGGATTGCCTGCGGTCAGCGCGGCACCCAACCCTGCCAAACTGGAAGTACGCTCAAGCAGCGCCCTGGTCGTGGATGTAAAAACGGGCAAGACGCTCTACCAGAAGAATGCCACCAAGGTACGTCCTATCGCCTCCCTCACCAAGCTGATGACAGCGCTGGTGGTGCTGGATGCCAAACAGAATCTCAACCAGACCATTACGGTCGACAAGAACGATCTGGATCGGGTCAAACACACTCATTCCCGCATCCGCATGGGCACCAAGGTGACCCGCCGCGACGCCCTGCATCTGGCGCTGATGTCCTCCGAAAACCGGATGGCCTCGGCACTGGCGCGTCACTATCCGGGCGGTCGCAGCGCCTTCGTGCGAGCCATGAACAACAAGGCCAGACAGCTGGGTATGCGTAATACCCACTTCTACGACTCCACCGGCCTCTCCACCCGCAACGTTTCCACCGCCCAGGATCTGGGCAAGCTGGCCGCCGCCGCCTATCGCCAGCCGCTGATCCGTCAGTTCACTCAGGATGAGAACCGGGAGATGCGCTTCAGCGCCCCCGCCTACAGCCTGATGTTCAACAACACCAACCCGCTGGTAAAAAACCCGGATTGGGACGTGCGCCTCTCCAAGACCGGCTTCACTGACGAAGCGGGTCGCTGTCTGGTGATGCGCGCCAAACCGGACAGCCGCGAGCTCGCAATCGTGCTGCTCAACTCGGTGGGCAAACGCACCCCCATCGGCGATGCCAACCGCATTCGCAAATGGCTGAAAAGCTGAGTAAATCTCTCAACACAAAAGGATGCTGCGGCATCCTTTTTTATTGCCTGCAGAACGCCTCAGCAGGCCTTGCAGGATGTTGATGAGCGAACCTTGAGTGATGATCTGCGCGGCATCTGCCGTTGCAACAGCTGGCATACAGCGCGCCTATAGATGAGGCAAAGGGTGGTGAGGCGGTGCAACGATGAGAAGAACTGTGTGCAATCACAGAAAGGGGAAGAAATGAGGACAAGAACAGCCAGGTAAACGGGCGATCTACCCGCAACAGCGCACGTGGATCCGCACCAAAAAGCTAAATATCGCCCATATAAAAACAGCCCCGACCGAAGTCGAGGCTGTCTGTATGGTGCGCCCGAGAGGATTCGAACCTCTGACCACCTGGTTCGTAGCCAGGTACTCTATCCAGCTGAGCTACGGGCGCTCATAAACTTTTGGTACTGCTTGAAATATGGTGCGCCCGAGAGGATTCGAACCTCTGACCACCTGGTTCGTAGCCAGGTACTCTATCCAGCTGAGCTACGGGCGCTCACAAACTTTTGTGTACTGCTTGAAAAATGGTGCGCCCGAGAGGATTCGAACCTCTGACCACCTGGTTCGTAGCCAGGTACTCTATCCAGCTGAGCTACGGGCGCTCATAAATAGCTGTGTCGTTTTAAATGGTGCGCCCGAGAGGATTCGAACCTCTGACCACCTGGTTCGTAGCCAGGTACTCTATCCAGCTGAGCTACGGGCGCCCTGTTTTAAAACGATAAAAAAAGCTTACTTATCAGTAAGCCTTTTCCAAAGTGTCGACTTGCTGATGGCCAACACATGACTCTTGCTTGAGTCGTAATATGGTGCGCCCGAGAGGATTCGAACCTCTGACCACCTGGTTCGTAGCCAGGTACTCTATCCAGCTGAGCTACGGGCGCAAATGGCGGAGAAGGGGGGATTCGAACCCCCGATGCGGGTATAAGCCGCATACTCCCTTAGCAGGGGAGCGCCTTCAGCCTCTCGGCCACCTCTCCGTTTGCGGGGCTGATAATACTTCACAGGGATTTTTAGTCAAACACTTTTTTGGAGAAAAAAGTGCGTTCGCTCAGCATTTGGTCAAAGCGTGGAATATTCAAACAATATCGGCACTTATCCCGCAGTTTCGCGCCCTGCAGGGCGATTTCAGGGGGCCGGAAAAACAAAAGGCGACACATGAGGTGTCGCCTTGTCACAGCCATGAAAGTGGCTTAGAAGCCCGGTTGGCCCGGAACTTTCTCGGCCTGGATGCGCTGGTAGATCTCTTCGCGGTGTACGGAGACCTCTTTCGGCGCGTTAACACCGATACGAACCTGGTTGCCTTTAACGCCCAGTACGGTGACAGTCACTTCATCACCAATCATCAGGGTTTCCCCAACACGACGAGTCAAAATAAGCATTCGCTTGCTCCTGTATCCTGTTTTGTTTTTATATCGATATGCGACATTATCTAACAAAGATACCGATATGGTAAATGGTTGAAACTAAATCAATCAGAGATTGTTAGCCCAAGGGCTGCTCTTGCGGTGCCTGATCCAACCCGAAAGCC
The DNA here is from genome assembly GCF_000820225.1 of Aeromonas veronii bv. veronii. Classification (GTDB taxonomy): domain Bacteria; phylum Pseudomonadota; class Gammaproteobacteria; order Enterobacterales; family Aeromonadaceae; genus Aeromonas; species Aeromonas veronii. The sequence continues at coordinate 43,415 of NZ_CDDK01000023.1, read as the reverse complement.
GCGTGCAGGGCTCGCACCGCCAGCTCCAGATACTTCTCGTCAATCACCACAGAGATTTTGATTTCAGAGGTCGAGATCAACTGCATGTTGATCCCCTCCTCGCCCAATACCTTGAACATGGTGCGCGCAACACCGGGATGGTTCCACATGCCGACACCGACAATGGAGACCTTGGCAATCTCGCCATTTCCCTGCACGCAAGAGGCGCCAAGTTCGGTGGCGGTCTCCTCCAACAGAGCCCGGGCACGGCGATAGTCGTCACGATTCACCGTGAAGGTGAAGTCGGCGGTGCCATCTCCCAGGGTGTTCTGCACAATCATGTCGACATCAATGTTGGCGTCGCTGATCGGATTCAGGATCTGCGCGGCAACGGTTGGTCTGTCTGGCACGCCCAGAATGGTCAGGCTGGCCTCGTTGCGGTTAAAAGCGATCCCGGATACCAGGGGAGCTTCCATCCTATCACCTCCATATGTGATTAAGGTTCCCTCTCCATCGATAAAGCTCGACAGCACCCGCAGCGGGACGCGGTACTTGCCCGCAAACTCCACCGAGCGGATCTGCAGCACCTTGGCGCCGAGACTGGCCATCTCCAGCATCTCCTCGAAGGTGATGGTGTCGAGACGACGCGCCTTGGGCTCGATGCGCGGATCCGTGGTGTATACCCCATCCACATCGGTAAAGATCTGGCACTCATCGGCCTTGATGGCCGCCGCCACGGCAACCGCCGTGGTATCCGAACCGCCGCGGCCCAGCGTCGTGATCGCGTTATGCTCGTCACGGCCCTGGAAACCGGCGATCACCACCACCTTGCCCGCAGCCAGTTCGGCATGAACCAGCTCGGTGTCGATGTGGGTGATGCGCGCCTTGCCATAGGCGGAATCGGTGTGAATCCGTACCTGATCACCGGTCATTGAGACCGCAGGACAACCGCGTTTGTTCAACGCGATCGCCAGCAGCGCTATGGTGACCTGCTCACCGGTGGAGACCAGTACATCCATCTCCCGCCGGTTGGCATCAGGATCCAGCTGCTGGGCCATGCCCAGCAGCCGGTTGGTTTCGCCCGACATGGCGGAGACAACCACCACCACGTCGTGTCCCTGGGCGCGGGTCTGCTCGACCCGCTCAGCTACCGCCTCGATCCGCTCCAGTGTGCCGACCGAGGTGCCGCCGTACTTCTGTACATAGAGTGCCACAGATCACCTCGCCCGATTACAGGCGCTCTTCCAGCCAGGAGTGAACGGATTGCAGCGCTGCCGGCACCGCCTCAGGCTGGGTACCACCCGCCTGTGCCATGTCCGGACGGCCACCGCCCTTGCCACCCACCTGCTGGGCAACCAGATTGACCAGTTCACCGGCCTTGACCTTGCCGGTCAGGTCGTTGGTGACGCCGGCGATCAGGTTGACCTTGCCATCGGCACAGGTGGCCAGCAGCACGACACCGGACTTCATCTGGTTCTTCAGCTCGTCCAGCATGCCGCGCAGGGATTTCGGATCGGCCCCTTCCAGCGCTGCAACCAGCACCTTCTGACCGTTGATCTCGATTACCTGGCCCAGCAGGTCGTTACCGGCCTGAGCGGCCAGCTTGGCCTTGAGCTGCTCCAGCTCGCGCTCCATCATCTTGGCCTTGTCCAGCATCTGGCGAACCTTGTCGGCGATGCAGAACTGGTCACCTTTCACCAGTGCAGCAGCCTCTTCGATCTGCTCGCCAACCTGATGCATGAAGTCGATGGCCGCTTTGCCGGTCACCGCTTCGATACGGCGCACGCCAGCAGCGATACCGCTCTCGGCGATGATCTTGAAGAAGCCGATATCACCAGTGCGCTTGGCGTGAGTACCGCCGCACAGTTCGGTGGAGTAGTCGCCCATGCGCACCACACGCACGTCGTCTTCATATTTCTCACCAAACAGCGCCATGGCACCTGCGGACTTGGCCGCTTCCAGATCCATCAGCTGGGTGGTGATTTCGTGGTTGGCGCGGATCTGGTTGTTGACCAGCTCCTCGACCCGGCGAATGGTCGCCATGGTCAGCCCCTCGAAGTGGGAGAAGTCGAAACGCATGCGCTCGGCCCCAACCAGAGAACCTTTCTGGGTGACATGCTCGCCCAGTGCCTGACGCAGGGCAGCGTGCAGCAGGTGAGTCACGGAGTGGTTCAGGGCGATGGCCTGACGACGATCGCCATCAACCACGGCTTCCACTTCGGCGCCCTTCTCCAGAGTGCCCAGCTCCATGTAGCCCTTGTGGATGATCGCCTTGCCCGCTTTCAGGGTGTCGGTCACGGCAAAGATGCCGTCGTCCACTTTCAGGGTACCGCTGTCGCCGATCTGGCCGCCGGATTCGGCATAGAAGGGGGTCTCTTCCAGCACGATGACCGCTTCGTCACCGGCGATAAGACCGCTCACCTCTTCCACACCCTTGTAGATACCGACCACGCGGGTACGCTCGGTCAGGGTCTTGTAACCGGTGAAGGGGGTCTCGAAGTCGAGCTTGAGCATCTCGTTGTAGTTCACGCCGAAGCTGGAGGCCTCCTTGGCGCGAGCACGCTGCTTCTCCATCTCGGCCTTGAAGCCCTCTTCGTCGATGCCGATCTCGCGCTCGCGCACCACGTCGGCAGTCAGGTCGGCCGGGAAGCCGTAAGTGTCATACAGCTTGAACACCACCTCGCCCGGAATAACCTTGGCATCACCCAGGTTGGCCAGAGCGTCTTCCAGCAGCAGCAGACCGCGATCCAAGGTGCGGACAAACTGCTCCTCTTCGATGCGCAGCACGCGCTCGACCAGCGGCAGCTGGGCGATCAGCTCGGCAGCGACATCCTTCATCTGCACCGCCAGCTCGGCAGCCAGTTTGTAGAAGAAGACATCGGTCGCACCCAGCTTGCGACCGTGACGCACGGCGCGGCGGATGATGCGACGCAGCACATAGCCACGACCTTCGTTGGACGGCATCACGCCATCTGCCACCAGGAAGGCGCAGGAGCGGATGTGGTCAGCGATGACGCGCAGAGACTGGTTGCTCAGGTCGGTGGTACCGACAATCTCGGCCGCTTTCTTGATCAGTGCCTGGAAGATGTCGATTTCGTAGTTGGAGTGCACACCCTGCATGATGGCGGAGATACGCTCCAGACCCATGCCAGTATCCACGGACGGACGGGGCAGCGGCTCCATGGTGCCGTCAGCCTGACGGTTGAACTGCATGAAGACCACGTTCCAGATCTCGATGAAACGGTCACCATCCTCTTCCGGTGAGCCGGGACGGCCACCCCAGATGTGATCGCCGTGGTCATAGAAGATCTCGGTGCAGGGACCGCACGGGCCGGTATCGCCCATCGCCCAGAAGTTGTCGGAAGCGTAAGGGGCCCCCTTGTTGTCACCGATGCGCACGATGCGATCGGCCGGGACACCGACCTCTTTTTCCCAGATATCGAAAGCTTCATCGTCAGTCGCGTAGACGGTCACCAGCAGGCGATCTTTCGGTAGCTGCAGCACCTCGGTCAGGAAGCCCCATGCAAACTTGATGGCATCCTGTTTGAAGTAGTCGCCGAAGCTGAAGTTGCCCAGCATTTCGAAGAAGGTGTGGTGACGAGCGGTATAGCCGACGTTTTCCAGATCGTTGTGCTTACCACCGGCACGCACGCAACGCTGGGAAGTCGTCGCGCGATTGTAGGCACGCTTGTCTGCGCCAAGGAACACGTCCTTGAACTGGTTCATACCCGCGTTGGTAAACAACAGGGTCGGGTCGTTATGCGGTACCAGCGAGCTGGAGGAGACAACCTGGTGCCCCTGGGAACGGAAATACTCGAGAAACGCAGCGCGAATCTCTGACGTGGACATATACATGGAAAATCCTGCTTGATTCGAATACGGACTTTTAACCGCATTAATGTAAGTTTTCTGCGGGGTAAAGTAAAACGGACAGGGCCGCCACGGGCGAAAAAGCGCACATAAACGGGCCAGATAAGAGCGCCGCTGCCCACAGTGGCTTTTTCCACTGTCGAGAGGCAAAAAAGCAGCGCATAAAGAGGGATGAGATGAACAAAAGGCCGCTTTTTCGGGATTGTGCGCGCAAGCTACTGAACGGGCAGGAAAAACCTGCCATAAGGATAGGTGAAACGACGTTTGCCACGCAGTGGCGTTACTCCTCCCGCTCCTGCAGGGCAGAGATAGCGTAACGTGCCTGATCCTGGGTAAAGCCGCGCCCCAGCAGATACTTGAGCCACTTCATCCGCAGCTTGAAATCGGCCAGATCGGCCACCCGGGCGCGCCGTTCGAGCAGGGCAAACGCCAGTTCGAACCAGTCCAGCTCCGGCTGATCGAATGCGGCATCAATCTGCATATCGTCGAGCCCCTTGCGGCGCAGATCGAAGCGGATCTTGATGGGGCCATGTCCCTTGGCTGCACCGGCCCGCACTGCCATACCACCGTAACGTTCATCATTGACCCAGTTGTAACCGCGGCAGTAGTCGACCACCGCCTCGATCACCTCTTCATTGAAACCCTGCTGGCGCAGCCGGTTGGCCAGCTCCGACTCGGCACTCTCGCGGCGGGCCAGACTGCGCATGGCATAAGCACGGGCAGCGGCCAGCTGCTCTGCAAAGGTCGGTTCAACAGACTCGACCGGTTCGGTAACGGATTCATCAACCATCATAAATAACAAGGCCGGGTATCTACCCGGCCTTCCTTTGTTCCTTATTCGAACTCTTGTTCGCTTTCGGCATCGAACTCGTCTGCCTCAACCGGTGCAGCCTTGTCATCGACTGGCACGGCACCGGAGAGCAGCAGCTCGCGCAGGCGGGCTTCCACTTCGCCAGCCATCACCTTGTTCTCGGCGAACAGCTTCATGACGTTGGCCTTGCCCTGACCGATCTTCTCGCCGTTGTAGCTGTACCAGGCACCGGCCTTGTCGATCAGCTTGTGCTTGACACCGAGATCCACCAGCTCGCCCTCTTTGGAGATACCGGCGCCGTAGAAGATCTGGAATTCAGCCTGCTTGAAGGGCGGGGCCACCTTGTTCTTGACCACTTTGACGCGGGTCTCGTTACCGACCACTTCGTCGCCTTCCTTGATGGCGCCGATACGACGGATATCCAGACGCACGGAGGCGTAGAACTTGAGCGCGTTACCACCTGTGGTGGTCTCCGGGCTACCGAACATGACGCCGATCTTCATCCGGATCTGGTTGATGAAGATGCACAGGCAGTTGGCGTTCTTGATGTTGGCGGTCAGCTTGCGCAGTGCCTGGGACATCAGACGGGCCTGCAGACCAACGTGGGAGTCACCCATCTCACCTTCGATTTCCGCTTTCGGGGTCAGAGCCGCCACGGAGTCGACGATGATGACGTCAACGGCGTTGGAGCGAACCAGCATGTCGCAGATTTCCAGCGCCTGTTCGCCGGTATCCGGCTGGGAGATGAGCAGGTCGTCGACGTTGACGCCCAGCTTGGCAGCGTAGATAGGGTCGAGAGCGTGTTCCGCATCGACGAAGGCACAGGTTTTGCCTTTCTTCTGGGCTTCCGCGATCACCTGCAGGGTGAGGGTTGTTTTACCGGAAGATTCCGGGCCGTAGATTTCGACGATACGGCCACACGGCAGACCGCCAATGCCCAGCGCCACGTCCAGCGAGAGGGAACCGGTAGAGATGGCTTCGATATCCATGGTCTTGCTGTCGCCCAGACGCATGATGGAACCTTTGCCGAACTGCTTTTCAATCTGACCCAGCGCAGCCGCCAGTGCCTTCTGTTTGTTCTGATCCATGCCAATCTCCGCTGGAAATCGTGAGTAAGAAGTGAAGTTGGGCTAAGTATACTGTCTATTCATACAGTATCAAGCCCAATTTATCTGAGCAGGGCCAACAGACCCGACAAGGCCTGTCTCACCGCCTGCTGGCGCACCTGTCGGCGATCCCCGTCGAAGCGGGCGAGCAGGGAGTGGTGACGGCCATTGCGGTCGGCCCAGGCGAACCAGACGGTGCCGACCGGCTTGCCCTCGGTGGCGCCGCCGGGGCCGGCGATGCCACTGATGGCAACGCTGATGGAGGCAGACGAGTGGGCCAGCGCGCCGCGGGCCATCTCCAGCACCACGGCTTCGCTCACCGCACCGTGCTGCTCAAGGCTCTCGCTGCTCACCCCCAACATCTGCTGCTTGGCCTCGTTGGTATAGGTGACAAATCCGCGATCGAACCAGCCGGAGCTGCCCGCGATGTCGGTAATAGCCGTAGCCACCCCGCCGCCGGTGCAGGATTCGGCGGTCGCAGCCAGCCAGCCCCGCTGACCGAGGGCCCGTCCCAGCTCGATGGCAAGGTGCTCTATCTCTGCATCCAGTTTCATCACGACTCCTTCTGATCCGCTCAAGAGGCACATTATGCGATCCCGCTAGCGCCGCCCGCAACCACGGCAGACCGCCCTTGCCTGCCGCAATGTGAGGTGCCGCACCTGTGTCATGCCTTCAATAGTGCAGAACAACCGCGCCCGGAACACCCGCTCCCCCGCCGCGGCGCTTATGTGTAGAATGGCGCCATCAAGCTCAAGGCTCATCACCGCAGACACTGGCCCGCAGAGGCCCCTTCTGGAACAGAACATGACCGCACAACACCAAGCCAGCGGCGCCACAAGCTCCGCTCCCGGCGCCAATCTGAGCGCCCACACGCCCATGATGCAGCAGTACCTCGGCCTCAAGGCCGAGAACCCGGAGATCCTGCTGTTCTACCGGATGGGCGACTTCTACGAGCTGTTCTATGACGATGCCCGCAAGGCCTCCCAGCTGCTCGATATCTCCCTGACCAAACGTGGCCAGTCGGCGGGTAGCCCCATCCCGATGGCGGGGGTGCCCTATCACGCCATCGAGGGCTATCTGGCCAAGCTGGTGCAGCTCGGCGAATCGGCCGCTATCTGCGAACAGGTAGGGGATCCCGCCACCAGCAAGGGGCCGGTGGAGCGCAAGGTGATCCGCATCATCACCCCGGGTACCGTCTCCGACGAGGCGCTGCTCAGCGAGCGGCAGGACAACCTGATCGCCGCCGTTTACCACGATGGCCGCCGCTTCGGCTATGGCACCATGGATATCGGCTCTGGTCGCTTCTTCATCAACCAGTTCGAGAAGGAAGAGACCCTGCTGGCGGAGCTGCAACGCACCAATCCTGCCGAGCTGCTCTATCCCGAATCGTTCGAATTCCTGCACCATATCGAGGGTCGCCGCGGCCTGCGCCGCCGCCCGGAGTGGGAGTTTGAGCTGGGCACCGCCCGCAAGCTGCTCTGCCAGCAGTTCGGCACCCAGGATCTGGTGGGATTTGGCGTAGACAAGAGCGAGACCGCCCTGTGCGCTGCCGGTTGTCTGATGCAGTACGTCAAAGATACCCAGCGCACCGCCCTGCCCCACATCCGCAACGTACGCCTCGAGCAGCCAGATCATGCGGTCATCATGGATGCCGCTACCCGCCGCAATCTGGAGCTGACCCAGAATCTGGCCGGTGGCTATGAAAATACCCTGGCCGAGGTGCTGGATCGCACCGCCACTCCCATGGGCAGCCGCCTGCTCAAGCGCTGGATCCACCAGCCGATCCGCGATCGGGTGATCCTGAAAGGTCGCCAGAGCACCATCAAGGAGCTCATTGAGCAGAACCTCTACGACGAGTTGGGCAACCTGCTGCGTCAGGTGGGGGATGTGGAGCGGGTGCTGGCCCGTCTCGCCCTGCGCTCGGCCCGCCCGCGCGACCTCACCCGCCTGCGTCAGGCCTTCGCCCAGTTACCCGAGTTGCAGCGCCTGCTGGCGGACAACGAGCACGAAGCGGTGCAACAACTGGCCGAGCGGGCCAGCACCTTCCCCGAGCTGCTCGACCTGCTGGAGCGCGCAGTGATGGAAGTGCCGCCGGTGCTGATCCGCGATGGTGGCGTCATCCGTGACGGCTTCAATCAGGAGCTGGACGAGCTGCGGGATCTCGCCAACGGCGCCACCGCCAGCCTCGCCCGCATCGAGGAGCGGGAAAAACTGCTGACCGGCATCAACACCCTCAAGGTGGGTTACAACAAGGTGCACGGCTTCTATATAGAGGTGAGCCGGGCCAACAGCCATCTGGTGCCGGCCCACTACATCCGCCGCCAGACCCTCAAGAACAACGAACGCTACATCATCGATGAGCTGAAAAAGTACGAGGACAAGGTACTCACCGCCCAGTCCCAGGCGCTGGCACTGGAGAAACGGCTCTACGAAGAGCTGCTCGATGCCCTGCTGCCCCACCTCGGCGATCTGCAGGATTCCGCCGCCGCGCTGGCGGAGCTGGACGTGCTGGCCAACCTGGCCGAGCGGGCCGAGACCCTCGACTATCGCTGCCCGACCCTCATCGATGAGGATCAGATCCTGATCGAGGCGGGCCGCCATCCGGTGGTTGAGCAGGTAATGACAGATCCCTTTATCGCCAACCCTATCCGGCTGGAGCGTGAGCGGCGGATGCTGATCATCACAGGCCCCAACATGGGCGGTAAATCGACCTATATGCGCCAGACCGCGCTGATCGTGCTGCTGGCCCATATCGGCGCCTTCGTGCCCGCCGACAGCGCCCGCATCGGCCCCATCGACCGCATCTTCACCCGCATCGGAGCGTCAGACGATCTCGCCTCCGGCCGCTCCACCTTTATGGTGGAGATGACCGAGACCGCCAATATCCTCAACAACGCCACCGCCCGCAGTCTGGTGCTGATGGACGAGATTGGCCGCGGCACCAGCACCTACGACGGCCTCTCGCTGGCGTGGGCCTGTGCCGAACAGCTGGCGAGCAAGATTGGCGCCTACACCCTGTTCGCCACCCACTACTTCGAGCTGACCCGCTTGCCGGAGCTGATGAGTGGGCTGGCCAACGTCCACCTCGATGCGGTGGAGCACGGCGACACCATCGCCTTTATGCACGCGGTGCAGGAAGGGGCGGCCAGCCGCTCCTACGGCCTGCAAGTAGCGGCACTGGCGGGGGTACCCAAATCGGTGATCCAGCAGGCCCGTCACAAACTGCATGAGCTGGAGAGTGCCACCCCGGTGGCCGCCGGTGAAACCCGCCCGGCCCCGGTGGCCATAGCGCCCCAGAGCCATCCGGTAGTCGATGAACTGGAAGCGGTGCGCCCGGACGAGCTCACCCCGCGGCAGGCGCTGGATCTGGTCTATCGCCTCAAGCAGATGCTGTAACCTGCAACTGCCGATCAAAAAGATAAAAGGGGAACCGCGAGGTTCCCCTTTTTATTGCCGCAATGCCGATTCGGACTGTTGTACTGCTAGGCAGCCTGCGCCTCTCCACGGGCCCGCAGCAGGCTCTGGCGCCCCTGCCAGTAGCCCTGCAGATAACCGGACTCCAGCTTGACCGGGTCCTGGGTAAAACGGGAGACCATGAAATCGGTCGGTGGCGCGATCACCTCGATGTCGCAATCGGCAGGGGGATTGGCAATGAAATCGAGAGCTTGGTTGTAGACGCGATCCCGCTCCAGCATGGCTTGCGCCAGCGCAGGCTGGGTTTTCAGCAAGGCTTTGACCATCCAGCAGAAACGGGCCGGCTTCTTGCGATAGCCCCGGGGCTCCGACAGCACCACCGTCATCCGCCGCGCCCCTCGCCGATAGGCCTCTATCACCGGAATGGAGTCGCTGATCCCGCCATCGGCCATGGGGCGACCATCGACGCAGGGGGTATCGTGCTGCACCACCGGCAGGGCGCAGGTGGCGGTCAGCACCTCATCCATATTGTCGGGCCGCACTGGCAGATAGATGGCCTTGCCGCTCGCCACATCGGTCGCCACCGCGTAGAAGGGAATGTCGCGGGCGCAGAAGGTCTCGAGATCGAGCGGGAAGCGATGGCGACTGGCCTGCCATAGCCAGCCGATGTCCACCAGATCGCCCCCTTTGACGAAACGCAGGGGATCGAGAAAACGGGAGCTGCAAGCCAGCTCGGTGATGATGTGGTGGCTGCGGCGCGGCTGCTCGCTCAGATAAGAGACCAGATTGGTGGCACCGGCCGAGACGCCCATGACGAAATCGAACGGGTAGTGGTGACTTTCGACAAACGCATCGAGCACGCCGCTGGCAAAGATGCCGCGCATCGCGCCCCCTTCGACAATCAGGGCGCAAGGGTGGGGATTAAACATAACAAGGCTCCGTCAGCTGTAATACCTGCCGGGATCGATCCCGGCCCAGTGATGGACGCCTTCATGCAGAACATCAAGACGCCGCAGCAGGACGATTCAAGCCACTCGCGCAAGCCAGAAGCAGTGCAAGGGCAAACCTGAACCGTGAAGCGACCACCAGTATATGCAGCGCAACAACCTTCAAAAAATGAATTTAAATAATAAAAAACATGCCTTTTTGGCATACTTAAGCGCATCGGCAGATCCGGCCCTTTATCCGGGAACAGCACCATCAGGATCAAGGCAGCCCGGGCCCGAACGTCCCGTCGACGGGGTTGTAGTGGTACGCCCGATAGTCAAAATCCACCTTATCAAGGCGCGGATTGGCCAACTCGAACAACAGGCGCTTGGGGAGCTGCGCCTGCTCGAGGGAAGGTTTGAAGTGGCGCAGCCAGAGCTGTTGCAACGAGCCATCCCGCCACGCCAGCTTGAGCCCTACCGAAAGGCGGCGGATGGCGGTCTGATTATCCTTGTGGGTGTAGAAGAGGTGGAGGAAGGGATAGTGCAGCGCCACTCGCCGATCCACGGTGAGGCCGGGCAGATCACTGTGCTGCTCCTGCTCGATAAAGAGCTCGTTGGCCCCGCGGCAAAACAGATCGATGCGACCGCGCGCCACCAATTTGAATAGCCGCTCGTAACCGTCGATCTCCTGCACCTTGAATCCCCCATGACGCAGGATCTCCGCATCCTGCCAGCCACGCCCCTGCCCGTGCAGAAATTGCTGCAGCTCGGTCAGGGTATTGACCCTTGCCACCGCATCGGCCTGCTGCGGGCTGACAAAGCAGATGCGATAACCGAGGATGCCCAGCTCCACCGGAAAACGAACGTAATCCAGCGCTTCGCTCTCCGCGGCCGGACGCAGACTGTCGGCCACAAACAGATTGGGGTATTGCTGAGTCTGCACAATCTGTCGCATCCGGATACGGTTCATCGGCGGCGCGGTTCGCAGCTCGTAGTCACCGAAGCTATCGCGGGTCTTCTCCAGCGCCAGCTGCAACAGATCGCGAAAATAGAGGGTACGCAAGTCCCGATCGCTCTCGGGGCTGATATGAGTGATGACGTCGCTCGCCCTTAGGGGAGTGGCAAGGAGGGAAAGACTGCACAGCAGCAAGCAGGAAGCGAGGCGATGAAAGGTCATACTGCTCATCCCGGAAATACAGGCTCACTAGAGTGTAGCGCCGGGGCGAGCAGCCTTCTAAAGGGAAGCCAGGCCTACCAGAACATCCGGCCCAGCAGGGGCGCCAGCAGCACGGTCACCATACCGGCGATCATCATCACCATACTGGAGACCACCCCCTCTTCATTACCCATCTGATAAGCCCTGGCAGTACCGGCACCGTGGGCCGAGGCGCCAAACCCCGCCCCCTTGCCGAGGCGACTGCGAATGGCCAGCACGGTGAGCACGCTCTCCCCCACCGCCATACCGATGACGCCGGTCAGCACCACAAACAGCGCGGTGAGGTCGCTCTGACCGCCGATGGCGCGGGTCGCCTCCACCGCAAACGGCGTGGTGATGGAACGCATCGCCAGACTGCGCTGCAACATGTCGGAGAGATCCAGCCAGCGGGCCAGCAGCACGGTACTCCCCACCGCCATGATGACTGAGGCGACCACCCCCACCGACAGCGACAACCAGTGGCGACGAATGAGCTGGCGGTTCTCGTAGACCGGCACCGCGAAGGCGACGGTGGCGGGGCCCAGCAGCCAGAGCAGCCAGTGGGATTCCGCCATGTAATCCTGATAGGGGATGTGGAACAGCAGCACCACCGCCACCAGCAGGGTCGGCGCCAGTAGCAGCGGCATCAAGGGCAGGATGCGCTTTTTGCCATAGAGCCATTTGCTGGCGTAGTAGAAGAGCAGGGTGAGGGCGAAACAGATCAGCCCGAGCAGGGTATCAGACATGACGGCGACTCCGGCGGGCCAGTTTCAGTTCGAGGCGGTAAACCCGATCCACCACCAGCGCCGTGGTGCCGAGCACTAGCGTGGTGCTCACCAGCAGCACCACCATGATGCGCCACCCCTCCTGCAACAGCAGCTCCTGATAGTTGACCACCGCCACCACGGCGGGCACGAAGAAGAGCAGCATCTCGGCCAGCAGCCAGCGAGCACCCGCGCTGAACCACTCGGCCTTAACCACCCCGAGCAGGATGCAGGCCAGCAGCAACAGCATGCCGGTGAGGTTGGCGGGCAGCGGCAGATGGAGGGTACGCACCGCGGTATCGGCCAGCAGCCAGATGGCTGCCAGCAACACAATCTGGAAGGGAGTCTGTAACCAGCGCAAGCAGAGGGCTTTCATGATCATCGTCTTTCTGTGAACCGGCTCACAGTATAGAGTTGAGCAAAACCTGCCAGAAATGAATTAAAATTATCGAATTCATGCCACATAGGCATACTTCATCCCGCACCCGCCAACACGAGTCGAGAGAGTCCATGGATATTCGCGCCCTGCGCTATTTTGTCGAACTGGTGCGGGAGAAAAGCTTCACCCGCGCCTCTGAAAAGCTGTTCGTCACCCAGCCCACCATCAGCAAGATGATCCGCAATATAGAGGAGGAGCTGGGCCAACCCCTGCTCAACCGGGAAGGACGCCGCTTTACCCTGACCGACAGCGGCCAAGTGCTGTTCAACCGGGCCCAGACCATCTTGGCGGAGATGCAGCAGCTGGAGGCCGAACTGGCGGATCTGCAGAGCCTGCAACACGGTCGCCTCACCCTCGGCATTCCCCCCATGGTGGGTCACGTCTATGCGGATCTGATCCGCGCCTACCGCACCCGCTATCCGAAGGTTGAGCTGACCCTGGTGGAGTACGGCGGTCGCCGCATCGAACAGGCGGTGCTGGAGGGGGAGCTGGATCTCGCCATCACCATGCTGCCGACCAAAGAGGGGGGCGCCCTCAGCGCGCTGGAGCTGGATCAATACCCGATCCAGGTGGTGTTGCCTGATCAACTCCGCTGGCATGGCGATGCACCACTGCGGCTGGAGTCCCTGCAGGAGGAGCCCTTCCTGCTCTATACCCAGGCGTTTACCCTGAGCGAGCGGTTGGAGCAGGCGTGTCAGGAAGCGGGCTTTGTGCCACAGGTGGCGGCGCGCAGCAGCCAGTGGGATTTTCTCACCGCCATGGTACGCAGCGGCATGGGGGTCGCCTTCTTGCCGGAGCCGGTCTGCAACCGGCTGACCCCGGATGGTCTGGTGCTGCGACCGCTGGAGCCCGAATTGAGCTGGCGACTCGGGGTGATCTGGCCGAGCGAGCGCTATCTGTCGCGCACCGCCGAGGCCTGGCTGGCCCTCTGCCGCCAGCGGCAGGCACCTCAATAATCGCCGAAGCGATCGGTCTGCGGATTGTAGAAGTAGGGACGGTAATCGAAGCTGATCCCGTCGAGGAAGGGATTATCCAGCCGCAACAGTCGGCGCTGGGAGAGCTTGGCAAAAGCGATGGCCGTGCCAAAGCTCTTGCGCCACAGCGCCTGTAGCGAGCCATCCTGCCACGCCAGCTGCAACCCCCGCTCGACCCGTTGCAGTGCCTCGCGATTGTTGGGATTGGTGTAGAAGACCCGGGGCAGCGGGTAGTAGATCAACAGCGCGTCATCCACCAGCAGATCCGTCATCTCCTTGTGGGTCAGTTGCTCGCTGCGCAGCTCGCTCACCCCGCGGCAGAAGAGATCGAAGCGGCCCCGCGCCACCATTTTGAACAGCTTTTCGTACCCCTCCACCTCCACTACCTCCATCCCGGCGTAGCGCAGGATATCCACATCCAGCCACCCCTTGCCCTGACCGAAGGTGAACTGGCGCAGCCCCTTGAGGTCGGTCACTTTGCTTACCGCCACCTTTTGCTGCGGGCTGACAAAACAGATGCGGTAGCTGACGATCCCCAGATGGATGGGAAAACGGACATAGGCGAGCCCCAGATCCTCGCGGGTGCTGCTGTAGCTGTCCATTACAAAGAGGTTGGGATAGCTGTCGAGCTGCATGCTGACCCGTTCGCGCGCCTTGGTCATGGGCGGCGCAGGCTCCAGCAGATAGTCGCCAAACTGGTCGCGGGTCTTGTCGAGGGCGAGCCGCAGCAGCTCCCGATCATAGGTGGTACGCGGGTCCCGCTCGCTCTCCGGGCTGATATGGGTAAACCGGGTGGCCGCCTGTCCGGTCAGCGACAACACGCAGAACAGAGCGGCAGCCAGCAGATGCAGGGGTGACATAAACCGCGCCTTGGCTGAAAGGGTACTTTCAGTGTAGCCCCTGAGCGTGGGCGCTCGGCCCTGCCACCACCCCACGCTCCCCTCCCCTTTTCGGCCAGTCGCATCCCATCAGCCTACTCCCCCACCGGAGGTGCACTTCTGAGCGATGTGGCATAACGCTGATAGGCAGCAGAGTCGCGCACCTGCTCGATAGCATCCCACACCTGCCGGCTTTGTCGAGGATGGGCCTGATAGAAGCGGTGAGAGAAGACCAGATAGTAGGGCTTCTCCACTAGCACCGGCGACAGCCGCTCGATGCGAGTCTGCAACGCGGGATGGGCCGCCAGAATGCTGTCGGCCACCTCGGTCTGGATGGCGGTCGCCTGCGCCCGATCCATCACCAGCTTTTTAAACATGATCAGCGGGTCACGGCTGGAGTCATCCACCTCGGCTCCCGCAGCCTGCAACAAGTCGACGATGGAAAATCCTGACTGGGCCGCAACCACGCCATTGACCCTGAGGGTAGTGCCATCCCACTGGCTCTTACCCCCCTTGAGCTGGTAGAGACTGTAACTCTCGGTCAGCAGCCGCTTGGCAGGGTCGGGTTTGCCCTCACGCATGGGATAGACCCCCACTGTGGTCGCCCGCTCGACGCTGTAGCTCATCTTGATGGCCGCATCCATCTGGCCACGGCTCACCCGAGAGAGGCAGCGCTTCCACGGTAGCGGCGTCAGCACGATCTCGGCATCAAGAGTGGTAGCAACCGCCTTGAGGTGATATTGCACAACCCCCTCCCCCGATTGCAGCAGCCAGGGGTAGGAGTCACTGTTTTCAAAGCAGGTACGCAGCGTAAAGGCAGGGGTCGCACTGCCGGTGGCGGGCAGCAACAACGCGATGAAGAACAGGAAGCGGGCAGATGCGCGCATGGGCCATATCCTTGGCGGCAATGATCTCTCCCTTACTCTATCAGAGCCTGCGCACCTGATAACTCGGCTCAGGGCAGTGAACCGAAATCATTCGCCAGCGGGTTGTAAAGGTAGGGACGATAGTCAAAACCGCCCTTGGGTAACTGCGGATTGCCGAGCCGGACAATCTGGCGAGCCCCCAGATTGGCAAACACCAGCGAGGGTTGGAAGTGATGGCGCCAGAGCCGCTTGAGCGAACCATCCTGCCAGGCTAGTTGCAGACCGCGCTCAAGGCGCTCGCGCTCCTGAACGTAGCGGGCATTACTGTAGAACACGTGGATCAACGGATAGAAAAGGGCCAGATGGCGATCGACCGTCAAACCGGCCACCTTGCCCTGATGAGATTGCCACTCCGGCAGGATCTCGTTGGCCCCACGACAGAAGAGATCGATGCGCCCTCGTGCCACCATACGAAACAGCGACTCGTAGTTATCCACCTCATGCACCGTCAGCCCGCCGTGGCGCAGGATCGCCGCATCCTGCCAGCCGGTGCCCACCCCTTGAGTGAAGTGGCGCAACTGATCCAGGGTGTTCACCCGCGCCAGCTCGGCAGCACGATCCGAGCCGACAAAACAGACCCGATAGCCGAGGATCCCCATATCGATCGGGAACGGGATCGATGCCACCTGATCCGCCACCGCCTCCCCCTGATAAGGCCAGCTGTCGACAATAAAGAGGGCGTTTTTACCCTGCTCCTGCACCTCGATCCGCATCCGCGCCTTGTTCATCGGCAGGGAGTCCAGCAACTCGTAGTCGCCATATTCGGGGCGAGTTTTCTCTAGCGCCAGCTGCATCACCTCACGGTAATAACGCATCCGCATATCCTGACTGTTTTCAGGGCTGAGCAGGGTAAAACGGGTGGCTGCCAGCAAGGCAGAGGGGAGGGATAAACAGAGGCAAAGCAACAGAAGTCGGTACATCATGGCTGAACTCATACAACGGGGTTCACCCATTATAGACTGGCACGCACCCCGTTGAGCACAGGGCACGCGCCCGCTCACAGGTGGGGCTATCCGGGCCACCACAGGCCCGGATAGCAGGTTCACACCTTGCCCGGCACTACTCTTCGCCGATGGGAGCAGCGATCCACTTCATCAGCGTCAGCATATCCTGCGGCGCCACGCCGACCGAGAGACCACGCTTGCCGCCGCTCACCAGGATTTCGTCAAACTGCAGTGCCGACTCGTCGAGCACGGTGGGCAGCAGTTTCTTCTGGGCCAGCGGGCTGATGCCACCCACCTTGTAACCGGTCAGCTTCTCCGCTTCCGCCGGTTTCATCATCTCCACCTTCTTGAGACCGGTCGCCTTGGCCAGCTGTTTCAGACTGCACATGCCGGATGAGGGAACGATGGCCACCACCGCCTGCTTGTCGTGATGGGCAACCAGAGTCTTGAACACCTGCGCCTCCGGCAACCCGAGCTGGGTCGCGGCATGCTTGCCGAAATCGTCGTGGGCTTCGCACTCGTAGGGGTAGAGCTTGTGGGGGATTTTGAGCTTCTTCAGCAGGTTGATGGCAGGAGTCATGATGGGTGCCTTGAATCGAATCGCATAAAAACGAGGCCAAACAGTCTGCGCCTCACTCTGGGGTGATGCAAGGGGGGATGGAAGTTGCAAGGGCCATTGACTGGCCGCCATGCCATGCACGCTGGTGGCGAGCGACCAGAACACTTGACCAAACAGAGTCCAAACGGGTATTGCTTTAACCCTTTGACGCCGCCACAACCCATACCGCAGGAGCCCATATGCAACTAACCCTACCCCAACCGCCGCAAGAGGATGAGTTCGCTGCCCTGCGCAATGGACTGAACGGTTTCAACGAGGCCGCTGCCGGCCACCACTATCGCGAGCGGATCGCCAGCTTTATCAAGGATGCCGAAGGGGGTGTGCGAGGCGGTATTCTGGGGGAGATAAAATGGGGCTGGCTCCATATCGAGGGTCTTTGGGTCGATGATGCCATCCGCCAAGCTGGCTGGGGCGGCCGCCTGCTCGGCGCCATGGAGCAGTACGCCCAAAGCAAGGGCATCAGCAACTACCACTTGGAAACCACCAGTTTTCAGGCCCTCCCCTTCTACCAGAAGCAGGGCTACGAGGTCTTTGGCCAGCTGCCCGATATGCCGCCGGGGCATATCAGTTACTTTCTGAAAAAGCAGTCATAAGCCGATGAGCAGTTGCAACAGCCCTGCAAGAGACAAGGCGCCGGATAGCAGGAATCTCTCCTTCTACAGGCGCCTTGCCTTGCTCTTTGCGCTGCTTGCAACCAGCTCCAGCGTCCTAGCCCTGTCACTACACGATCTGGATCCGGCCTTTGAGCGGTGCGAAGCGATCAAGTCACAACACAGCGCCACACTGCCCACGAAAAGCGACCTCTTCTGGTCACTGGAGAAAGCACAGCAAGCGACTGTTCTGATCTATTTGCATGAGAAAAGCATGGAGCGCTGCACGGCAGCAGAAGTGGATGCACTGGCGATCAAGGCGTTCCATCAGGCGGTTGAGGGAGACCGCAGTTTTCTCGACACCCTGATCAAGGCGAGAGCAACAACGCTCACTCCCGCCCAACAAGCTCAGTTGCAGCAAGTCGGCCAAGCAGAGTTGGATAGATTGGCCGGTATGAAGGAATTTGCTCTGCCTTTCTCGCTAACCAAGTACCTCAAGCAGCTGTGAGTTGGAAAAGATAACCTACGTACTTTGGATATAGGAATATCTGGCAACAGGGACTAGTAATCCTTTTCATCTCTAAAATAAAAACTTCAAGCTCTACTATTTAATTGGCAGAAAGAAATTAACACTAAGTCAGATTATTACACCGGATAAGCAAAATACTATTATCTAGAGTGATAGGTTCACTCTGATTTATAAAAATCGTTACACATTTTTTAGATTTAGAGTAGATATTTTTCACAAAGACTATAAGAAATTATTTTTAAATAAATCACGTACTGTATGTAATGGCCCCTATAGGGGCCATCGATAATAGTCAGAAGTTGAAAGGAACAACTACATCGTCAAATTCAATCTCATCAACTTCTTCATAGTGAACACCACAGATATCTGCTAACAGTCTTGCATGTACTCCAAGCTTTTTAGCAAGCATATCAAATGATATTCCTAATTCATTCTTAAGTAACGAAATACTCTCCTGTAAAACATGTGGCTCTTCCATAGCCAGTTCATCATCTAATCTTTCTTTCCTTGTTTGCCGTGTCTGACTAAACCAAACATTGGCACCTCTATATTGCTGCGCGTTAATAAAACCCAAAAAATGGGCGCGATATATTATTGCCTTTGCACTAACCTTCCATCTAATCTTGAGATCGTATACTTTTTTCCAATTAATAATGCCATCTCTTCCCAAGCAAGATGGAAACTCTCTTGCAAAAGAGCTTCGAGGAAAAAGAAAGGCACTAGCAAAGGCATCCGCTTCACGTTCAGTTTGCTTGCAACCAGTTTCAATCCCATCATGCATAACTAGATGCCCACACTCATGGGCTAGATCAAAACGCATTCTGCATACACTTTCTTTGGCGGAGTTTCGAATTATTATTGGATATTTTCTATTAACTGATAAAGCATCAACCTTTTCAGAAACACCATCAAAGCAAGTAACAATTGCGCCCTGATTTTCAACAACATTGATCATATTATCGATGGGTGCATCTAGCGATAGCCCCCATCGTTCTCTTGCTCCTTCCGCAATCTTTTCAATTATCGGCGAAGTTAATACATCTATTTTACTGTTGTCGATAAGATTAAATTTATTCTCAGGCATATCCAAATGCTCATGCAACTCTGTCACTAATTGCTCAAGGATTGTACTGTATGCCTGAACTCGTTCTTTCACACCCACAGGGGTGGTCTGTCTCTTTCTAAAATGGCATTGTTCTGGTTTCACATCACCAGAAAGAGGTCTTTCAAAAAAATCTGGCTGTACTCTTAGATACTCAGCAAGAGCATTCGTGACATCAGATGCAGGAGCACGAATATCACTTTCATACTGATGTATGCTTTGCCTAGATACAGATACAGCTTCACCCAACTCTTGCAGGGTAAAGCCATTTAATATGCGAGCCAGACGAAGTCGCTCACCATAGAAAGTCATGGACATAATCTACTAACCATTGTCACTATCCTCCACTTTTTTGATTTTTCTCTTGATGGAGATAGATGCTTTATCAGTTTTAATAGGCTCAGGAAGGTCTTCGTTAATAAGACCCAAAGCTGTTACACGCTCATCAAGTGCAATTTCCCAACAGGAAACTTGAACACTATTCTGAAAACCAGCAAACGTGACTCGTTCTACATAGCGAAACTCATCTACTTCAATGGCAAAAAACCAAAGCACAGTTGCGGCATCCCCAATCTCTGGGGGCAATAGCGACATTTGTTTCATCGCTTCAACAGAAGGAATTAATCTGCGTTCCTCTGGGCAAGAGGGTCTCCCACGATATAGCCGAACGGGAACAGAACTAACAGAGAAGGTAAATTTTCCATCTGGTTTGACAATTCCAAGCCATGGCCATCCCGCATTATCTGCAGCCGCACGAATAATTCTGTTACGCGAGCACTCATACGCTCTCATACCTGTCGCACGGGCAGTATCACCAAGTTCATCATCATGCCTGTCAATAACATCATCTCTGACATCTCGGATAAGAGATGCAAGTCGTTTTAGTCGCTCTTGTGATAATGCCGGATTTAATTCCCACGGTTTTTGCATACTTAGAGATCCTCTAAAAAGGAGTTGGTGTAGCCCAGAAGGGTGCTCGGTGAAATGTCCTTGCATGATCTTGCGTTTTCGTTGATTTGTCAAGCCATCCAGAAAATGTCATCTCGTTTTTGATTGTTCAACCTCGATGGCCTACAGAGGAACTGGAAGCCCTTTTATGTTCCTAAACCCAGCTCAAAATCGGACATAGGGTGGATAAGGCAACCCCTCGCACAGAGTTCCATTCACCCACAGCTATTTTTACGCCAGCGAAACAATGCCAACGACAATCGTTACACCAGAGAGACAATCCTGCTGGAGCAAACAAAGCAAAGCGGCAAGCAATGGCGGGGACCTGCCCCTCCGATCTGCTTGCCGCTGTCTGTTACCACAGGTGTAAACGTCGTTAACGACCCAAAAACGGTTCCCAGTCCTTGAACACCGGCTGCAAACCCGCCTGCCGCACGGCGGCGGCCACTTCCCCCACCGGGCGGTCGTCGTGGATGGCGAACTGCTCCAGCTCCTCTGTATCCCCCTCGGCATAGCCACCCGGCTGGGTGCGCGACTCGGCCGACATCTGGGTGATGCCAAGGCGCACCGCGCCGTTGCGAAACGTAGCCGACTCGCGGGTGGAGAGGGACAAGTCCAGCGTGGGCGAGAAGAGGCGCCAGGCGCAGATAAGCTGGGCCAATTGGCGATCCGACATGACTACGGCAGGCTCCAGCCCACCGGTGCAGGGGCGCAGGCGCGGGAAGGAGAGCGAATAGCGGCTCTGCCAGTAGTGGCGCTCAAGCCAGCTCAGATGCTCGGCGACAAAGTAGCTGTCGGCGCGCCAGTCCGAGGAGAGGCCGATCAGCGCCCCCAGCCCTATCTTGTCGATACCGGCGCGACCGAGCCGATCCGGTGTGGCGAGGCGCCACGCGATGTCCCGCTTGTTGCCGCGCAGGTGATGGCGGGCGTAGGTGGGGGCGTGGTAGGTCTCCTGATAGACCATGACGGCGTCGAGGCCGAGGCTCTTCAGCTCGGCATAGTCGGCCTGCGAGAGGGGCTGCACCTCCATCCCTACCGTGCTGAAGTGGCGGCGGATGATGGGCATCACCTCGCGAAAATAGGCGAGCCCCACCTTGTGCTCGTGCTCGCCGGTCACCAGCAGCACGCTGTCAAAACCGCGCGCCTTGATGGCCAGACACTCACGCTCAATCTCCTCTGCATTCAGGGTCTTGCGCTTGAGGCGGTTGCTCATGGAGAAGCCGCAGTAGGTGCAGTCGTTGGCACAGAGGTTCGACAGATAGAGCGGCACATAGAAGCCGATGGTGTTGCCAAAACGCTGGCGGGTCAGTCGCTCGGCCTCGGCTGCCATCTGCGGCAGATAGGCTTCGGCGGCTGGGGAGATCAGCGCCATAAAATCGGCCAAGGTACGGCGGGGTGAACCCAGCGCCCGCTCTACATCGGCGGCGGTCTTGGCGCGGATCTGCATGCCGATATCGTCCCAATCAAGCTCCTGCCAGCGGTCGATAAAGGATGGCGCATCAGCCCTCACCCCCAGCCCCTCTCCCAGAGGGAGAGGGGGGCGCAGTGCCGCAGGAGCGGGGGACGTGGCGACAGAGGACATGGCCATTGGCTCTTGCTCCGAGCCAGCATCATGACTCATAACGCCCCCAGAAAATCGGTGAGCGGGCTGGAGGCTTGAGCCTGCAGGGCGCGGGCGCCAAGGCCCGCCTCATAGGCGCTGCGACCGGCGGTGCAGGCCAGCGCAAAGGCGCGGCCCATGGCGACCGGGTCACCACTCACCGCGATGGCGGTGTTGACCAGCACGGCATCGGCCCCCAGTTCAAAGGCGGCGGCAGCGTGGCTCGGTGCACCTATGCCCGCATCCACCACCACCGGCACATTGGCCTGCTCGACGATGATGGCGAGAAACTCCCGGGTCACCAGCCCCTGATTCGAACCGATGGGCGCGCCGAGCGGCATCACGGCGGCGCAGCCCACCTCTTCGAGCCGTTTGCAGAGCACGGGATCGGCCCCGCAGTAGGGCAGCACCACGAAGCCTTCTTTCACCAGCTGCTCGGCGGCTTTCAGCGTCTCGATGGGATCGGGCAGCAGATAGCGCGGATCGGGGTGGATCTCCAGCTTCAGCCAGTTCGTCCCCAGCGCCTCGCGGGCGAGGTGGGCGGCAAATACCGCCTCGGCGGCGGTCTTGGCGCCGGAGGTGTTGGGCAGCAGCTTGACCCCGAGTTGCAGCAAGGGACTCAGGATATCGTCATGGACCTTGCCCGGTTCAAGCCGCTTGATGGCCATGGTGACCAGCTGGGAGCCACTCGCCTCGATGGCGGCGGCCATCAGTTCCGGGCGGGCAAACTTGCCGGTGCCGGTAAAGAGGCGCGATGAGAAGGAGTGATCGGCAATGGTCAGCATGTCAGCCTCCCGCAATGGCGGTGAATAGATGAAGTTCGTCCCCGTCATTGAGACGGGTCTCGGCCCAGCGGCCACGGGGCAACACGGCGCCGTTGAGGGCTACCGCCACCCCCTGTGGATTAACTTCATGCGCCGCCAACAGGTCGGCCACGCTCTGCCCTGCCATCAGCGGCTGGGCCTTATCGTTGAGTCGAATGGTCAAGGTCATGGGGTGATCTCCTTATCGTGTGTCGGGCATCGGCACTGCCCGCAAACCGGGCAATCGGGGTCGGGAGCCAGAGTGAGGGTCTGCCACTGATGGGTTAGCGCATCGAAGCGGCGCAGGGTGCCGGCGACCGGGCTTGGCATCCCGAGCAGCAGTTTCAATGCCTCCAGCGCCTGCAAAGAGCCCATCACCCCGACCAGCGGGCCGGTGACGCCGCTGGTCTCGCAGCTCTGGGAGAGCTTGGTATCCAGCGGGTAGAGGCAGGCGTAGCAGGCGTGCTCACTGCTGGTACGCGCCATCAGCTGCCCCTGCCAACCCACCGCTGCGGCGGAGATCCAGGGCTTGCCCTGAGCCACGCAGGCGGCGTTGATGGCCTGGCGGGTGGCGAGGTTGTCGCAGCAGTCGATCACCAGATCTACCTCGGCCACAAACTCCGGCAGGCTGTCGGCATCGAGCCGCTGGTTGATGGCAATCAGCTCCACCAGCGGGTTGTGGGCAGCCAACCGCTCGCGGGCCAGCTCCGCCTTGGAGTGGTTGACTGCCTCGCTATCGAACAGGATCTGACGCGGCAAGTTGCTGGAATCGACCGTATCGCCATCGGCCAGCCACAAGGTGCCCACACCGGCCCCGGCGAGATAGAGGGCGAGCGGCGAGCCAAGCCCGCCCAAGCCCACGAGCAGCACGGACTTATCTTTCAGCCGCGCCTGCCCCGCCTCCCCCACTTCCGCCAGCATCAGCTGGCGGCCGTAGCGCAAATACTCGGCATCAGAGAGCATGTTCTGCCTCCCGTATAACGGTGGCCGAGCGTGGCTCATCCCCCGCTCCCACGGCCGCGAGCAGCCGCTCGGTCGCCCCCTGCCAGTCGTCGCTGGCCGTGATGGCCGAGACCAGCGCAATACTTCCGACCCCGCTTGCCTTGACCGCCGCCACCCGATCCTCGCTGATGCCGCCGATAGCCACCGTCGGCCAGTCGCACATCAGGGCACGGTAGCGGTGCAGCCGCACCAGCCCCTGCGGGCGCGAAGGCATCGCCTTGGTGTTGGTCGGGAAGATATGACCCAGCGCCATATAGGAGGGGGCCAGCTCGCGGGCTCGCATCAGCTCGAAGTAGCCGTGGGTGGAGATGCCAAGGCGCAGCCCGGCCCCCTGAATGGCGGCGAGATCGGCGGTCTCCATATCCTCCTGCCCCAGATGCACGCCCCAGGCGCCCGCCTCGATGGCCTGCTGCCAGTAGTCGTTGATAAAGAGCCGCGCCCCATGACGGCGACCAAGCGCTACCGCATCGCGAATGGCCGGTGCCACCTCTGCGGCAGGCAGATTCTTGATCCGCAGCTGGATGGTCTTGACCCCCTGCCCCAGCAGGCGGCGCAGCCACTTGACCGAGTCCACCACCGGATAGAGGCCCAGATGCTGTTCAGTTGCGGCAAAAGGGCCCTCCGGCAGGCGGGCACTGCTCGGTTCATAAAGTCCGAAGCGGCGATCGAGGGTTGATCCCGCCAGCACGGCGCGGGGGAAGTGGGCAAGATCTGCAGGCCAGCCAAGATGGGCGATGGGGCCGGGGCCAGCCCCAACTCCTTGCGCCGCCGCCAGCCCCTGTTGCAGGTAGGCTCGCGCCAGGGTGATGGCATCCTCCACCGGATAATCCTGCGCCACCACGGCGGCGATGGCGCTGGCGTAGCAGCAACCGGTGCCGTGGCCGTGGCGCGTATTCAGGCGCGGCGCCGCCAACCAGAATTCGCGGGTCTCATCCTGGTAGTAGTCCAGACACAGCTCCCCGCTCCACGCAAGATGACCCCCCTTGACCAGCACGGCGCGGGCGCCGAGTTCGCGCAGCCGCTGGGCGGCGAAGCGCACCAACACAGGGCTGGTCGCAGGAATGCCGGTCAGGGCCTCCAGCTCGGGGCCGTTGGGGGTGATGAGCGACAGACGTTGCAACAGCTGCTCACGCACCGCTTCCAGCATATTAGGCTCCGCCATCGGGGTGCCGGTGCTGGCGATGGCCACCGGGTCGTAGACCACGAAAGGGGCCTCGATGGCCGCCAGTCGGCGGGCCAGTACCTCCACATGGAGCCGGGTCGGCAGCAGGCCGATCTTGATGGCTGCGGGCGGCAGATCGACGCCGAGGGCGTCGATCTGGGCGGTGAAGGTCTGCATCAGCACAGGGTCAACCATCTTCACCGCAACCGAGTTCTGGGCGGTGATGGCGGAGATGACGGAGCAGCCGTGCACACCGAGGTCGTGCAATGTGTGCAAGTCGGCCTGAATGCCGGCGCCACCGCCGGAGTCGGAACCGGCGATGGTCCAGACAACCGGGCGAGAGTCGGTCACGGGCGACAGATCGGCGGGGCTGACAGCCCCGCTTGCGCTGCTCACGCCTCCTCCCCTGCGGCCTGTTTCAGTGCCGCCGCCTGATGGTAGATCTCGCCGCCGGTCTCCTTGAAAGTTTCAGCCATGCGAGCCATGCCGCTCTCCACCTGAGCCACCACCTGCTCCTGCTGGCCATCCATGCCGACCAGCTTGATCTCAACGGCCTCCAGCTTTGCTGCGTAGTCGCGCACGTCCTGAGTGATCTTCATGGAGCAGAACTTGGGCCCGCACATGGAGCAGAAGTGAGCCACCTTGCCGGACTCCTGCGGCAGGGTCTCGTCGTGATAGGCGCGAGCGGTGTCGGGGTCGAGGGCCAGATTGAACTGATCCTCCCAGCGGAACTCGAAGCGCGCCTTGGACATGGCGTTGTCGCGGATCTGGGCGCCCGGGTGCCCCTTGGCCAGATCGGCGGCGTGGGCGGCGATCTTGTAGGTAATCAGCCCCTGCTTCACATCCTCCTTGTTGGGCAGCCCCAGATGCTCCTTGGGGGTGACGTAGCAGAGCATGGCGCAGCCGTACCAGCCGATGAGCGCGGCGCCGATGCCGGAGGTGAAGTGATCGTAACCGGGCGCGATATCGGTGGTGAGCGGGCCGAGGGTGTAGAACGGCGCCTCGTGGCAGTGCTCCAGCTGCTCGGTCATGTTGCGCTCGATCATGTGCATGGGCACGTGGCCGGGGCCCTCGATCATCACCTGAACGTCATACTCCCACGCAATTTTGGTCAGCTCACCCAGGGTGCGCAGCTCGGCAAACTGGGCCTCGTCGTTGGCGTCATAGACGGAGCCCGGACGCAGACCGTCGCCCAGCGACAGGGCCACGTCATAGGCGGCGCACAGCTCGCAGATTTCGCGGAAGTGCTGGTAAAGGAAGTTCTCCTTGTGGTGGGAGAGGCACCACTTGGCCATGATGCTGCCGCCGCGCGACACGATGCCGGTGAGGCGTTTGGCGGTCATGGGCACAAAGCGCAGCAGGACGCCAGCGTGGATGGTGAAGTAGTCCACCCCCTGCTCGGCCTGCTCCAGCAGGGTATCGCGGAACAGCTCCCAGGTGAGGTCTTCGGCGATGCCGTTGGTCTTCTCCAGCGCCTGATAGATTGGCACTGTACCGATGGGCACCGGGCTGTTGCGCAGGATCCACTCGCGGGTCTCGTGGATGTAGCGGCCGGTGGAGAGGTCCATGACGGTGTCGGCACCCCAGCGGGTGGACCAGACCAGCTTCTCCACCTCCTCCTCGATGCTGGAGGTGACCGCCGAATTGCCGATGTTGGCGTTGATCTTCACCAGAAAATTGCGGCCGATGATCATCGGCTCCGCTTCCGGGTGGTTGATGTTGCTGGGGATGATGGCGCGGCCGGCGGCCACCTCATCGCGCACGAATTCGGGGGTGATGTTCTGGGGCAAACGGGCACCGAAATCGCGGCCCGGATGCTGGGTGCGCAGGAGCTCGGAGCGCACCCGCTCGCGACCCATGTTCTCGCGAATGGCGATAAATTCCATCTCGGGGGTGACGATGCCGGCACGGGCGTAGTGGAGCTGGGTGACCCGGCGGCCCGGCTTGGCGCGGCGCGGTTTCGGCAGATGCTCGAAGCGCAGGTGGTCGAGCCCCTCGTCGGCCAGACGCTCCTGAGTGAAGGTGGAGCTGAGCCCCGGCAGTTCGTCGGTGTCATCCCGCTCCAGCACCCAGTTTTCCCGCAGGCGCGGCAGGCCGAGGCGCACGTCGATGGCGACCCCCTCCTCCCCGTAACGGCCCGAGGTGTCATAGACCGGGATCGGTTCGTTGGGTTCGAACTTGGGATCTTCTTTGGTGCCACCGACGAAGGTATCGGCCAGCTGGATCTCCCGCAGGGGCACCCGGATATCGGCGCGGGAGCCTTCGATAAAGATGCGGCGGGAGTTGGGATGAGCCATCCCTTTGAGGCTGTCGATAAAGGCCTGAGCGCTGGAGCGCTGCTCGCGGCGGCTGGATTTGGCGGTATCAGATACAGAAGTAGACATAGCAAAACTCACATTAACTGGTTGAAGTTATGGGTATTTGCTTGTCTGGAGTTCGAGGAGAAGATGAACTTGCGGCGGGGTGTTTATCTCGGGAGGGAGTGCGCGCGGGATGGATCTCCGCGCTGCTGTTCTGCCGCTTCCCGCTCTCTGCATGCTTTGGGCAAGGCGCCCCACGTGCTGGACAACCGGACGGGACAGACTCCCTCCTGTGCGCCCTGACCCATCAAGGGTGATCCCTTCGATGAGCGGAAGAGGCTTGTCCCTCCTCCGGCGCGGTAACCCGCAAGTTACCCTTGTTCCCTTCGCAGGTTTTAACCTGATCAGGTTCCACGGATCCCGAATTAACGGTCTCAGCTTCGCGTCGTTCGACGGTCAGCACTCCGACAAGATGGCGCCAGTATAAGGGGGAAAATTTAAAGCACAAGCCGTTAACAATCTGGCCAACACGCCTCTTTCAACAAATGAGTGAACGATGCCTCGCTCACGGGGCCACCCCAAGCACAGGTCAAACCTGCGTTGGCATCAACTTGGCACGCCACAGGTTCCCGCTGTGATCATGCAGGGAGAAGAGGAGAAAAAGAGGGAAAGTCGAGGGACACAGAGCAAGAGCAGCGTCTTGCGCAGAACAGAAACAGGCCCCTATGAAAGGGGCCTGTGAGGGAGGTTATTGAACCGGAACTATGGTCAGGGATACGTTGCCAAACCCTTCGTTGGCAAGGGCCTCGCTGTCCAGATCCACACCGGTAAGCGCCACCTCATCGGCAGAGGCACTGCGCAGCTGGGCAGCCTTCGCGGAACGAGTCTGGGGCTGACCAATCTCGATATCGCCGGCAAACTGGCTCTCGGCATAGAAGTCACCAGTCACTGCCGAACGGATCGGGCGCAGCACACGACCCAGGTTATTCTGCATGGTCGACAAACCATACTCGCTGATGGTCCAGTTCCAGTCCCACCACTTCACTTCACCCGGGATATAACGCTTGTCCCACTGGTAGCGGATGCTGCTCGCCTTGTCGCGGAACGGGCCGACGGCAAAGGTGTGCTCCCAGGTGGGGCGATTCTCCGGATGGGTATACCAGGCATTGCCGCCCCAACGCAGGAAGCCCTTCATGGTCAGGTCATAATTGACCTCGGCCTTGAACTCGTAGGGGTAGGAGATGTTGGACTTGTAGAGGGCAACCCGCACCGGCAGGCTGGAGTGAGGCGGCACCGTGGGGCGCGCTTCAACCGAGACGGTCTCGGTCGTCGAGCCCCCTTTCTGGGAAGCCCAGCTCTGACTCGCAGCGATCTCGATGGCCAGTTCGGTTTCACCTACCAACGGCCATTGAAACTTGTTCTTGGTGGTCACCTTCTCGCTCAGGCTGTAGGTGTCGGTCTTCGACCAGTTGGTGGCCTTGTCGTACTTCAGGGTCACCACCACCTGCTGAGGCAGATCCGTGTAGTTGGTCGCATTGGCCGTGATGGTCTTCACCAGCTGCTTGCCGCTCTCGGTGACCTGGCCGTGACTAAAGGAGTCGGGTTCCAGGGTATATGAGAAGTTGCTTACCTTGATGGAGCTCTTCTCCCCGCAACGATATCCGGAGCAGCCGCCGTCATTATTTCCCTTTATCAACCAGCCATCGCCAACCCGGGTAACATCCATATCTTCCCCGACATAGGGGCTATGATTTCCACCCACCCAGGCGTATCCCAAATAATGGGCGAGATAACTGACTGGCTTGATAAAATAATCATTGTCGTGGACAAGCCTCCATTGCACATCGACCTCATCACCTGCCGGAATATTCCAGTCAGAGAGTGTTGGTATTTCTCCGGAAACCGGTGAATTTGGATAGCACCAGGTTTCTCCGGCAGTGCCCTGTTTGATTTCGCCATTATATCCCGACCCCATAATCACCCAGCGATCAGCCAGCCCGGTGATCTGCCACTGCCCCATGCGGCTGACCAGATTACCCTTGATACTCATGGCTTCATCACGGGTCAGAGGACGGTAACCACTGGCACAGACGCCCGTGCCAAGACCCGCCCACTTGACCTGATCAGGGTAGACAGGTTCAGCCGCCTGCACCTGAGCGAGCATCAATGAAGACGCCAAAAACGCCAGATTGGCGGTAATTATTCTATTCATCATTTATCCCTCTTTCAGACATACGATAATTGTTATTGTGTAGAAATATCCTTTTTCATTTGACAGGTATGGACTCCGACAAAACCTGACACAAATAAAATAAACCACCAAAAAACATCCATGACAAACAAAATAATGGTGATACAGGAAAATAATTAGAGCGATGACTTTATTGAGGAATAAATCATAAATATTGTGACAGTCATTATTTAATGGCTGCCACAATATGGTGAAGTTATATTAAATAAGAAGATGCTGAATTACTCTTCCGGATTGATCACTTCAATTCCCTGCAATATTCCATCCGCCGAACGGATCAATACCAGCTCGCTCCCGGCATGCAGATCGGCGGCCGAGCCGTTGACCCAGCGCACCTGCGGATTGAGTGGCACAGTGTCCAGGGTGGCCAACGTGAGCTGCCGGTCATCGAAGGATTGCAGGCGATCTTGCGCCCGCTGCCAGGGCTGATTGGCCAGCGGGGCTCTGGCGGCCAGCAGCTCAATCCGGGTGGCAACGCCATCGGCCACCAGCAGAGCGAGCTGGTCGCCGGGTTTGAGTGGCTGCGGCCAAATCTCCCCCTGCCGCCAGATGGCGGCACTGCCCTGCTCCACCTCGGCCCCCTGAAATTGCAGGCGGATGCCGTCGCTGTGCTCCAGCTCCACCAGCCACAATTCGTCGGCTCCCGCCTGCGCCGCCCAGAGCGGCACCCCCAGCATCCATGCACACCACTTTCTCGATTGTTCCATCTTCGTTCGTCCCTGAACAAAAAGCCCATGCAGGACAAGCATGGGCTTCATTCGGGAGCATTTCTAATCGGAACGCAGAGATCGGATCAGTCATCCTCGCGACAGCGGCTCAGGCGCATGCCGTCAAACTTGCACTCCAGCTCGAGCCAACGCCCTTCGAACGGCGCCAGACTGTTGTCCGAGGTGGTGTAGCCCCAGATCCGCCCCCCTTCGACCGGCCCTTCCAGATCCATCTCGTCCTTGTCATCTTCGTCGAGGGCTTCGACCTTGCGTACATAGCGCACGCCGTTCTCCACCACCCCTTTCATCTCGACCCAGGTACCGCCGAGATCATCCTCGTTGAGCCAATCCTTGAAGCGGGTCTGGTCATCGATCACGAACGGCATGCCGTTGACCATCAACTGGCCAAGCTGCCAGGTGGTGCGGCCGGTCAGTTTGAATTCGGTCGCCTGTGCAGTGCCAAGTGGCAACAAGATCAACAGCAGGAGGGCGCAGAGAGACTTCTTCATCAGGGATCCTCGGGGTTACACTGGCAAACAGGATGCCGAATCCGGTGTGAAAAGAGCGTGAAACGCTCACCAACCAGGAGAGCAAAGCATGAAGATTTTGGTAGTGGAAGACAATCCTCAGGTGGCGGAAACCATCATGGATTATCTGGAGCTGGCCGGTCACCGCCTCGATTGTGCCTATCACGGTCAGGCGGCGCTGCAACTGCTGGAGGAGCAGCGTTTCGACGTCATCATCATGGATGTGATGATGCCGCGCCTCGATGGCTTCAGCACGGTAGCGCGCCTGCGCGAGCAGGGGATTGCCACTCCCGTGCTGTTTCTCACCGCCCGCGACAGCCTGGAAGACAAGCTGGCGGGCTTCAAGGCGGGAGGGGATGACTATCTGGTCAAGCCGTTCGCCATGGAGGAGCTGGAGGTGCGGCTGCAAGCCCTCAGTCTGCGCGGCCCGCGCGGCGATGTGGGGGCCATCAGCTTTGGCGATCTGACGGTCGATGTCGCCAGCGGCCGCGCCACCCGCGCCGGTGAGCCCCTCAAGCTCGGCAAGATCCCGTTCCAAATCCTCGCGCTGCTGGCCCGCCGCGCCCCCGCCATCGTCAGCCGTCAGGAGGTGCTCGACACCGTCTGGGGGGATGAGGAGCCCGACTCCGATGCCCTGCGCAGCCATATCTACGCCCTGCGCAACGCGCTGGACAAACCCTTCCCCACACCCATGCTGGAGACCTTGCACGGTCAGGGCTACCGACTGGTGAGCGCATGAGCCTGCCGAGCCTGCGCCGCCGCCTGATCATGGCGCTCGGCGGCGCCGGGGTGGTGCTGCTGATCCTGCTCTCCGGCCTGATGCTGGTGGCCGAGGACAAGATGGAGGAGCTGAGCCTGCGCCACTGGCTGGAAGCCGAAGTGACCCGCTACAGCGATGACTGGCTGCGACTCGGCCCGGCCGCCGCCGCCCCAAGCCCCAGACAGTTCTCCAGCTACTGGACCGAGTCGGGCCGCCTGCCGAAATGGCTGAAGCCCTACCAGACCCCCGGCTTTTTCGAGCACCAACTGGGCAAGGAGGACAAACACTTTCTGGTGGCCCGCCACCCCTCCGGCGAGGGACTGCTCTATCTGGTCTTCAACGACGACGCTGACGACTACCTCGACCCCTACGAAGACAAGCTGCATCTGGCGACCCGACTGATCGGGGTGACCCTGCTGCTGGGCTGCCTCGGCTTCGGCATCTGGCTGGTGCGCCATATCACGGGGCCGCTGCAACGGCTGCAACAGAGGGTTGCCCACCTCACCCCGGATCAGGCGGATTTCGAGCCCGACGCCCCCTGGCAGGAGCTGCGGGATATCGAGCTGGCGCTGCTGGCCGGCAAGCAGGAGGTGAGCGCAGTGTTTGCTCGCGAGCAGGAGTTCAGCCGCTTCGCCAGCCACGAGCTGCGCACCCCCAACATGGTGATCCAGGGCTCGGCGGCCCTGCTCGGCAAGGTGACGGACTTGCCCGCACCGGCCGCCCGCGCCACCACCCGCATCCGCGCCGCCGCCGACGAGATGGCGCTGCTCACCGAGACCTTCCTGCTGCTGGGCCGCAAGGAGGCGGTGGAGCGGCCACTGCAGCAGGTCACCCCGCTGATCCTTCAGGAGCTGGCCCGCCTCGCCCCGCTGTTGCAGCGGGAGGCGCTCGATATCCGGCTTAATCTGGACGAGAGCAGCGAAGTAAACGCCCCCCTCTCCCTGCTCGCCATTGCCCTCGGCAACCTGCTGAAAAATGCCCTGAGCTATGCCGAAGGACATATCGACATCGAGCTGTGCGGCCCGGTGCTCACCATCAGCAACCCGACGGCGGCGGCTCCGGATCAGATCCTCGGCTATGGCTGTGGCCTCACCATCATCCAACGCATCTGCGAGAAGCTGGGCTGGCAGATCGACACCCGGCTCGAGGATGGCGTATTCAGCGCCCGGCTGGCGATGATCGCCGCCGGAGAGTTTTCTCTCCCTTTGGGAGAGGGCTAGGGTGAGGAAACTGCCGCACCAGCCAGATAGCAACAAGGCGCCCGAGGGCGCCCTGTTTCTATCTGACAGATGCAAGCCTGAGGCTCACTCCGCCGGTTTGTTCTTGCGGCTCGCCTTGAGTTCGAGGAACTCGATGATCTTGCCGGCCACATCCTTGCCGGAGGCGGCTTCCACCCCTTGCAGGCCGGGGGAGGAGTTGACCTCCAGCACCAGCGGGCCACGGGCGCTGCGCAGGATATCGACCCCCGCCACATCCAGCCCCATGATCTTGGCGGCCTGCACCGCGGTAGCGCGCTCTTCCGGAGTGATCTTGATCGCCTCGGCGGTGCCGCCACGGTGCAGGTTGGAGCGAAACTCCCCCGGCTGGGCCTGACGGCGCATGGCGGCAACTACCTTGCCGTTGACCACCAGACAGCGGATGTCGGCGCCATTGGCCTCGCGGATATACTCCTGCACCAGAATGTTGTTGTTGGTCTGGATAAAGGCCTCGATCACGCTCTCGGCGGCTTTCTGAGTCTCGCAGAGCACCACGCCAATCCCCTGGGTTCCCTCCAGCAGCTTCACCACCAGCGGCGCCCCGCCCACCATGGTGATGAGGTCGGGTACGTCGTGGGTGCTGTGGGCATAGCCGGTGATGGGCAGGCCGATGCCATGTCGGGAGAGCAGTTGCATCGCCCGCAACTTGTCGCGGGAACGGCTGATGGCCACCGAGCTGTTGAGGGCCATGGTGTTCATCATCTCGAACTGGCGCAGCACGGCGGTGCCGTAGGCGGTAATGCTGGCCCCGATCCGGGGGATCACGGCGTCATAACTTCCCAGCTCCCCACCCTCGTAGTGAATGGAGGGGTTGTGGGAAGCGATGTTCATATAGCAACGCAGGGTGTCGAGCACCTCTACCTGATGACCGCGCGCCTGTGCCACCTCGACCAGACGGCGGGTGGAGTAGTTTTTCGGCTCACGGGATAAAATGGCGATCTTCATGACAATTCCGCTAGAAGGCTATGCCTGGGCAGGATGGGGCGGGAGAGTATAAGGTGCCACAGCGCCAAGACAACGCCAATTGTTTATCCTGACAACAAGACAAACCACACCAAACCGCACGCTACCACATCACTGTGACCAACAGGTTAAACGGCGGCTCTGCGCAGGTTGTTCAACCCGAGCAAGGATGCCGCCGTTTCTCGTTAAAGATCAACCGATGTCACGCGGGAGTCAGTTCAGGTTTGGCCCCAACCAGCGCTCGGCCTCTGCCAGCGTCATCCCCTTGCGAACAGCGTAATCTTCCACCTGATCTTGCTGGATCTGCGCCACCGCGAAGTATTTGCTCTCGGGATGGGAGAAGTACCAGCCCGACACCGCCGCCCCCGGCCACATGGCGTAGGATTCGGTGAGCTGCATGCCGATAGCCTGCTCCACCTCCAGCAGCTCCCAGATGCTCCCCTTCTCGGTGTGCTCCGGGCAGGCCGGATAACCGGGCGCCGGACGGATGCCCTGATAGTTTTCGCGGATCAGCTCCTCGTTGCTGAGGGCCTCGTCCGGGGCATAACCCCAGTGCACCTTGCGCACCTGTTCGTGCAGGTACTCGGCAAAGGCCTCAGCCAGACGGTCGCACACCGCCTGAATAAGGATGGCGTTGTAGTCATCGTGCTGTGCCTTGTAGGCCTTGGCGATGGCCTCCTCACCGATGCCACCGGTCACCGCGAAGGCGCCGATCCAGTCGGGCTTGCCGCTCTCTTTCGGTGCCACATAGTCCGCCAGACAGTAGTTGGGGAAGCCCTGCTTCTCGCTCTGCTGGCGCAGGTGGTGCAGCACCTTGATGACCTCGGTGCGGGACTCGTCGCTGTAGACCTCGATGCTGTCCCCTACCGCGTTGGCCGGGAACAGGCCGACCACCCCGGCGCAGCGCACGCTCTGATCTTTTTCCAGCTGGTCCAGCATGGCGTTGGCGTCGGCAAACAGCTTGGTCGCCTCCTCGCCGATGATCTCGTCCTCGAGGATGCGCGGGAATTTGCCCGCCAGCTCCCAGCTGAGGAAGAACGGTGTCCAGTCGATGTAGGGGCGCAACACCGAAATGGGCACATCTTCGAACTTCTGCACCCCGAGCTCGCGGGGCTTGGGTGGCTGGTAGCCAACCCAATCCAGCTGATGCCGGTTGGCGCGGGCATGGGCCAGACTGACCGGGCGGGAGCGCGGCTGCTTGCGGGCATGCTGATCCCGGGCGATCTCGTACTCCTTGTCGATGCGGGCGACAAACGCCTCCTTGAGATCCGGACTAAGCAGGCTCTGGGCCACCCCGACCGCACGGGAGGCGTTGGAGACATAGACCACGGGCTCCGAGTAGTTCTGTTCGATCTTCACCGCAGTGTGCGCCTTGGAGGTGGTAGCACCGCCGATCAGCAGCGGCAGCTTGAAGCCCTGACGCTCCATCTCCTTGGCCACGTGCACCATCTCGTCCAGCGACGGGGTGATGAGACCCGACAACCCGATGATATCAGCGCCGACCTCCCGCGCAGTCTTGAGAATGGTCTCGCAGGAGACCATGACCCCGAGGTCGACAATCTCGAAGTTGTTGCACTGCAGCACCACCCCGACGATGTTCTTGCCGATGTCGTGCACGTCCCCCTTCACGGTGGCCAGCACGATTTTGCCGTTGCTGGAGCCGCCCGACTTTTCCGCCTCGATATAGGGCTGCAGATAGGCCACCGCCCGCTTCATCACCCGCGCCGATTTCACCACCTGCGGCAGGAACATCTTGCCCGCTCCGAACAGGTCGCCCACCACGTTCATGCCATCCATCAGCGGCCCTTCGATGACGTGCAGCGGCTTCTCCGCGCCAGCGCGTGCCTCTTCGGTATCCTCTTCGATAAAGTCGGTGATCCCCTTGACCAGTGCGTGCTCCAGCCGCTTGCCCACCGGCCAGCTGCGCCACTCCTGATCCCGCGGATCCTCCGCCTGGGCACCGGCACCGCGATACTTCTCGGCGATGGCCAGCAGCTCCTCGGTGGCGTTGTCATTGAGGTTGAGCACCACCGCCTCAACCTTCTCTTTCAGCTCCGCCGGAATGTCTTCATAGATGGCGAGCTGACCGGCGTTGACGATCCCCATATCCATACCGTTCTTGATGGCGTGGTAGAGGAAGACGGCGTGAATGGCTTCCCGCACCGGCTCGTTGCCGCGAAACGAAAACGAGACGTTGGAGACGCCGCCGGAGATCATGGCGTGGGGCAGGTGCGTTTTGATGTCCTTCACCGCCTCGATGAAGTCCACCGCGTAGTTGTTGTGCTCGTCGATGCCGGTCGCTACCGCGAAGATATTGGGGTCGAAGATGATGTCTTCCGGCGGGAAACCGACCTGATCCACCAGGATCCGGTAGGCACGCTGGCAGATCTCGAACTTGCGGGCACGGGTATCGGCCTGCCCCGCTTCATCGAACGCCATCACGATGACGGCGGCGCCGTAGCGGCGCAGCAATCTGGCCTGCTGGATAAACTTCTCCTCCCCCTCTTTCATGGAGATGGAGTTGACCACCGGCTTACCCTGCACGCACTTGAGGCCCGCCTCCAGCACCTCCCACTTGGAGGAGTCGATCATCACAGGCACCCGGGCGATATCCGGCTCACCA
This sequence comes from Aeromonas veronii bv. veronii, assembly GCF_000820225.1. Classification (GTDB taxonomy): domain Bacteria; phylum Pseudomonadota; class Gammaproteobacteria; order Enterobacterales; family Aeromonadaceae; genus Aeromonas; species Aeromonas veronii. The sequence continues at coordinate 7,444 of NZ_CDDK01000023.1, read as the reverse complement.
GCGATGAGATTGAGGAAGCGCACCATGGCCGCTTCGGCGTCCAGCATCCCCTCGTCCATGTTGATGTCGATGATCTGGGCGCCGTTCTCCACCTGCTGCTTGGCAACATCGAGCGCCTCGTCGTAGAGCCCCTCCTTGATCAGCCGCTTGAACTTGGCCGAACCGGTAACGTTGGTGCGCTCCCCCACGTTCACGAACATGGACTCGGGGGTGATGATCAGCGGCTCGAGACCCGACAGGCGGCAGGCCACCGGCAGCTCGGGCAGCACGCGCGGCTTGATGCCCGCCACGGCGTCGGCCATGGCGCGGATATGGGTCGGGGTGGTGCCGCAGCAGCCACCGACCAGGTTGAGAAAGCCGCTTTGGGCCCACTCGCGGATATGCTCCGCCATCTCACCCGCATCGAGGTCGTACTCGCCGAACGCATTGGGCAGACCGGCGTTGGGGTGGGCGCTGACGCAGGATTCGCTGATGCGCGACAGCTCCTCCATGTACTGGCGCAGCTCATCCGGCCCCAGCGCGCAGTTGAGACCGAAGGAGACCGGTTTGACGTGGCGCAGCGAATGGTAGAAGGCTTCGGTGGTCTGGCCGGAGAGGGTTCGGCCGGAGGCATCGGTAATGGTGCCGGAGATCATCACCGGCAGGCTGTAGCCCAGCGCCTCGAACACCCCTTCCACCGCGAAGGCGGCGGCCTTGGCGTTGAGGGTATCGAAGATGGTCTCGATCAGGATGATGTCGGCGCCGCCCTCGATCAGGGCGTGGGTCGATTCGGTGTAGGCGGCCACCAGCTGGTCATAGGTGACGTTGCGCTTGCCGGGATCGTTCACATCCGGCGAGATGGAGGCGGTACGATTGGTGGGGCCCAACACCCCTGCGACGAAACGCGGCTTGGCGGGATCTTTTGCCGTCCACTCGTCGGCCACGGCGCGGGCCAGACGGGCGGCTTCCCGGTTGATCTCGGCAGAAAACTCTTCCATCTCGTAATCGGCCATGGCGATGCGAGTGGCGTTGAAGGTGTTGGTCTCGAGAATGTCGGCCCCGGCAGCGCAATACTGCTCGTGGATCTCGCGGATCACAGCCGGACGGGTCAGCACCAGCAGATCGTTGTTGCCCTTGATGTCGGTATGCCAGTCGGCAAACCGCTCACCCCGATAATCCGCCTCCCCCAGCTTGTAGCCCTGGATCATGGTGCCCATGGCCCCGTCGATGATCAGGATCCGCTCCCTGAGGCAGGCTTCCAGCTTCTTTGTTATGTCCGACTGCTTGCTCGGCTCTCTGCTCGACATTACGTTCGACACCGCGTGTTCCTCTTACATCCATGCAACTGCGTAAACAGCATCCTAACAGCAAACAAATAAAATGGAAATCTAGCCGTCTATCAGTCCAAATTCGCCACTATATACTCATTTATGGGTAATGAGTAACATAGGGCCCGAGAGTAACCTATGCCCGTCCTGCATAGGGATACGTGCTTGCTGTCTACCAACGAGAAAAAAATAACTATGAGCGTCTACTACACACTCTGTTTTCTGGCAGCGTTGGCGATTTTTATCGCCTTTGCCAACCAGTATGTTGTGAAGATCCAGACCACCATCGCCATTACTGCGGGCTCCATGCTGATCTCCGCACTGCTGGTGCTGTTTGGCAAACTGGGTTGGTTCAATCTGGAACCTCTTGCCGTCAAAACCATGGAGAGCATCGACTTCCAGAACTTCCTGCTGAAGGGGATTCTGGGCTTCCTGCTGTTCGCCGGTGGCCTTGGCATCAACCTCAAGGCGCTGCGTAGCCAGAAGTGGGAGATCACCATTCTGGCCATCATTGCCACCCTGCTCTCCACCTTCCTCATCGGCTACGGCTTCTGGTTTATCGCCAAGCTGCTGGGCTGGGAGTTGCCGCTGGTCTACTGCATGCTGTTCGGCGCGCTGATCTCCCCCACTGACCCGATTGCCGTACTGGCCATCGTCAAGAAGATGAAAGCGCCACCCCAGATCGCCATCCAGATCGAAGGGGAATCCCTGTTCAACGACGGTGTTGGCCTCGTCATCTTCGCTACCGTGTTTGCCGTCGCCTTTGGCGGTGTCGAGCCCACCTTCGGTAGCGTGGCCGGTCTGTTCCTGCACGAAGCCCTCGGTGGCATCCTGTTCGGCGCCGTGCTGGGCCTCATCGCCCACGTGATGATCAGCGCCACCGACGACGGTTCATTGGAGCTGCTGCTGACCCTCTGCATCCCGACCGCCGGCTTCGCCTTTGCCAACATGATCGGCGTCTCCGGCGCACTGGCCATGGTGGTCACCGGCATCATGATCGGCAACTGGACCCGTCACTCCGGCTTCTCAGAGCAGAGCAGCCATCACCTGGATCACTTCTGGGAGTTGATGGACCAGTTCCTCAACGCCCTGCTGTTCCTGCTGATCGGTCTGGCGCTGGTACTGCTGGATCTCGCCTGGCGTGACTGGATCCTGCTGGTCATTGCGGTGCCGCTCTGCCTGGGTGCCCGCTTTATCAGCGTGTCGCTGCCCTATGTGGCTTTCCGCCGATTCCGCAATTACAACACCTTCTCGGTGCGGATCCTCACCTGGGGTGGCCTGCGCGGTGGTCTGGCGATGGCGATGGCACTGGCACTCCCCTCCGGCGTCATGATGATCCCGGAACATGGCGTCGATCTGCGTCAGGTCATCCTGGTGATGACCTACTCGGTGGTGATGTTCTCCATCGTGGTGCAAGGCATGACCATCACCCCGATGATCACGGCTGCCAAGAAGGCCTGTGGCGACTACTGAGTCGGCCCACTGTGCTGATTGCAGAATGAGAGAGGGCTCCCGTCGGGAGCCCTCTTTTTATGGCGGATAGTTGCGAATATTTGCTGCTGATAGCACCTTGATTACACAGAGGAAAAGCGTACTGGCTTCAACATCGGCAAATTATTGTTTGCTTTTTATTCATTTCGAGGAGAGAATGCGCGTCGGCTAGTTAATCAGCCCTGTTTATGTTTACCCTGCAATGTTTCACCTCACGATGAATCCTGCCAGTACCCGCATAACCTTCTTCTGATTTACTCGCCTTGAGAACCGTCAGGCTGTCTGCCTGCGTTGCCCGGCTCTCACGGTGCAGACCCGATCTGCCCACCCAATTTGATTTATGCATCAGCATATTCCTTGAAAGTGCAGACGCCCCTTAACCGGGCTGGGTATTCCTGCGCGCTTGTCGTTCACCCAATCGACCGCGCCCATTGACCTGACATTTGCCAATACAAGGAGCAAACACCTAATTTATATAGAGAAATACCATGATGAAAGCAGTACAAACACACAAGCCCCTGCGTCGCAGCAAGCCCATCAACCTGCCTGTGCAAGAGCACGACAATGATGCGTTTCTGATCCAGTTCAGCACCCGCTTCAGCGGCGGTTTCGCCATCTCCTGTGATGGTATCGCTGGCGAGTTCTCCATCGAAGACCTCAACTGATCCTGCCTGCCCTCCGGCAGCGCCCGATGCAGACAGGCCGCAACTCACGGCGGCCTCTTTGCTTCTTCCCCAACTATCATTTCATGATTGAAAAGTCAGCCTCGCCGCAGTTCCCCTCTCTGTCGCTTGTCCGACTGATAAACCATACATAACGCCACTTCGCTCACAGATCCCAGTAAAGAAAACCAGCGGAGATAGCTGACACAACAAGTTGTCGCTATAAGGAAGCTCCTTATCTACCGCGCACCAAAAGGCAATCAGATGGCCACGATCAAACAGGTCGCAGCACTAGCCAGAGTCTCGACAGCGACCGTCTCACGGGTGCTTAACAACTCCGCCTACGTTGAACCTGCAACCCGCGAACGGGTTGAGAAGGCGATGCGGACACTCAACTATCGTCGGGATATGGCTGCGGTCGCGCTGGCCAAGCGGAGCGGCAATATGCTTGGTTTGCTAACAGGCAATCTCGCCGATCCCTTCTTTGCCAGATTGGCTCGCGGAGTGGAAGCCATCAGCCGGCAGCACGGCTTTCGCTTGATGGTGTGCAGCGGCTCCCATCAGAGCGAGCTGGAACAATATGGACTCGAGTTCCTGATCAATCAGGGCTGCGAGGCGATCGTTGCCCACACAACTCGCCTCTCTGACGAGCAACTGCTCCGTTACGCCTCCCATATGCCAGCGCTGATCCCCATCAATCGCTATCTGCCCGAGCTGGCTCACCGCTGCGTCTGGCTGGACAACCGGGCAGGCACCAGAGCGGCCGTCGACCATCTGGTAGCTCAAGGCCATCGCCAGATCGGCTTCATCACCTGTGACCTGCCCATCGCCGATCGACAGTCGCGCCTGGAGGGATATCAGCAAGGAATGTCTTACTACCATCTGGAGATCAAACCAAGCTGGGTTATCAGCCAGCCCTTTACCGAGGAGGGAGGAGAGCAGGCCGCTGCACATATGCTGGCTGAGTGTCCGGAAGTCACCGCCGTGCTCACCTTCAACGATGTGATGGCTGCAGGCATAATGGCGCACCTGAGAAAATGCGGACGACGACTCCCCGAGGATCTGTCGATTATCGGGTTTGATGACATTCTGCTGGCTCGCTACCTCTATCCGCCTCTCACTACCCTTCACTACCCCATAGAGACGATGGCCAAACGGGCTGCCGAGCTGGCCATCGCCCGCCTGCAACAGCAGGAGCCGGGCCCAGGCCGCCATGAATTCAGCCCTTCACTGGTTATTCGAGAGTCTGTTTCACCACTGATTCAAGCCCCAATCTTGCTATCATGATCACGTTTTATGACGCCATGTAACCGGTTACATGACCACCATGCAAGGCTCACATTTTCACCAACCTGTTCACCACACAATGGCGACATGTTCTGAAGCGATGGATCCACAGTGATGAAACAAGAGAGAAAAAACCTGACCCTGGGGCTGGCCACATTACCCATTCTGGTGATGCTGGTGCTCCTGATCGTTGGCTATGTTCTGATGGGACTGCGCATCGAGCCACTGCTCCTGCTGTCCGCCGTCTTCACCGCGCTGCTGGCCTGCTGGCAAGGCTACAGCTGGGACGAAATCATCCAGTCCATCGTCCAGAAGCTGGCCAAGGCGATGCCTGTCATCCTTATTCTGGTCTGTGTCGGCGGGCTGATTGGCAGCTGGATGTTCAGCGGCACCATTCCCTACATGGTCTATTGGGGGCTCAAGCTGATCAGCCCGCAGTACATTCTTATCGCAGCTTTCTTCATCACCAGTCTGGTCTCGGTCTGTACCGGTACATCCTGGGGTTCGGCAGGCACGGTCGGGGTAGCCCTGATGGGGGTTGCTCACGGACTGGATGTCTCTCTGGCTGCCGCAGCCGGTGCCGTGGTATCCGGCGCCTATTTCGGTGACAAGATCTCACCTCTCTCCGATTCGACCAACTTCGCAGCCATTGTGGCCGATACCACGCTCTACGCTCATATCCAGCATCTGCTCTGGACGACGCTACCCAGCTTTTTGCTGGCTGCCTGCGTCTTCTTTTTCGCCGGTTTTTCTGCCATCGGGGAAGAGGTGGCCACACCGGAGAAGGTACTTACCATACTGTCCACGCTGGAGCAGCTTTACCACTTCAACCCTCTCCTGCTGCTGCCCCCGCTGATTGTACTGTGGGGTGCGATCGCCAAGAAGCCCACCATCCCCTTGATGTTGCTGGCCAGCGCCATCGCTATCGGTCTCGGGATCACCATGCAGGGATTGCCACTCCAGTCCGGTTTCAATGCCCTGATCGACGGCTTCAACCTCACCATGTTTACCCCGCTGGGTCATGACATCAGCCAGCTTATCCCCGATATTCCCCGCTTGCTCAATCGCGGCGGCATGTTCTCTATGATGAGCACCATTCTGCTGGTCTTCTGCGCCTTCTCCTTCGCAGGGGTACTGACGCTGACGGGCGCACTCGACCTCATCATCAATCGCCTGCTGACGCTCATTCACTCCACTGGCCAATTGATCGCCTCAACCATCGCCACCACCCTGCTGGTCACCGGAGCCACCAGCGATGGCAAGCTGGCACTGCTTATCCCGGGCGAGCTGTTTCAGGATGCCTACCGCCGCATGGGGCTGGATACCAAGAACCTCTCCCGCACCATTGAAGATGCGGGCACAGTGATTGAACCCCTGATCCCGTGGACTGCCGCTGGTGTCTATATGGCGGGCACCCTTGGTGTCTCGACGCTTGATTACCTGCCCTGGGCCATTCAATGCTATGCCGCCATCTTCTTCGCTCTTGCCTACGGCTTTACCGGCATCGGCATTGCGCGTACAGGCCAGCAAGAGTTGAGCAGGGAGCCGCTGACCATGACTGTGGCCAAGGAGCAATAAGATGTCAGACCATAACTTCGACAGCGTGATTGATCGCCACAATACCAACTCCATCAAGTGGGACTGCATGCCCCAATACCTCGGCATTGATGGCAGCGACCTGCTGCCGATGTGGGTATCCGATTTCGACTTTGCCTGCCCGCCAGCCGTGCAGCAGGCACTGCAACAGCGGGTGGCCCACGGCGTCTTTGGTTACAGCGAACGGCGGGATGACTACTTCACCGCCATGCAACAGTGGTTTGCCCGGCGCCATCAGCTCACCATCGAACGGGAGTGGATCCACTCTATTGAGGGGGTGATCCCCGGTATTTCACTGCTGTTGCAGATGCTGACACGACCAGGAGAAGGGGTGGTTATCCAGGGCCCCTGCTATGGATCCTTTGCCAAGATCATCGGCCTGAATGAACGACGCCTGCTCGACAATCCGCTGCAACGCACAGGGAACAGCTACCAGATGGATCTGCCGCAGCTGGCTCACCTCTTCAAGGTGGAACGCCCCGCCATGATGATCCTCTGCAATCCCCACAACCCGACCGGCAGAAGCTGGACCTTCACCGAGCTCAATGAACTGGCGACGCTGTGCCAACAACACGGCGTGACGCTGGTATCAGACGAGATCTGGGCAGACCTGCAGCTGGATGGACACCGACATACCTCGGTGCTCTCCCTGCCTGCCCATCTGTTGCCAAACATGGTGGTGGCGACCTCCGCCAGCAAGAGCTTCGGTCTCTCCTCGTTGCGCATCTCCAACTTCATCATCCCGGCCCCTGCGCTGCGCCAGCGCTTTAAACAGCGTCTCGACGCCCATGGTCTGGATGTGTTCAATGCGCTCTCCATGGAGGCGGCTACCGCGGCCTATCAACACGGCGAGTCATGGCTAAACGGCTTGCTCGCCTATTTGACGGAAAATCGCCGCTGGTTCGCCACGCAGCTGGCAACCCGGTTGCCGGGTCTGCAACTGATGGACGCCGATGCCACCTATCTGGCCTGGATCGATTGCCGCCAACTGGGGCTGCCGGACGATGAGCTGAAACAACTGCTCATCGAAGAGGCAAGCATAGTCCCGTCGATGGGGGTTGGCTTCGGGGAGGGGGGGCAGGGCTTTATTCGCCTCAATCT
>NZ_CDDK01000022.1 GCF_000820225.1 Aeromonas veronii bv. veronii | reverse complement strand
CAATAAAAAGAGAGGCTTTCAAGCCTCTCCTGTCATCGCGTTCCGGTTTCGAGCGTGGGGCGGTCAGGGTTTATTGGCGACCAGCAAGACCTGATCCGGGTAGGCGCCAATGGAGCGAAGACCGATATCTCCCGAGGTGATATCCAGATACGCCCGCTGACCATTGGCGGAGGTTACCGTGCTGCTCATCAGATAGACATAGCCCTCATTGACCTCTTTACCGCCCCCCGCCATGGCGCGCGGGAAAATGGCTTCATTGAGAGAGGGCTTGTAGCAGGCGTGCTCGACCAGGGTCGCCAGCTCCTTGATGTCGGGCAGGCGCCACTGGCTGATACCGCCGAAGTGATAGAGAGCATGGCTGCTGTCACTGCGGATCCGCTCCGCCACTTGCAGCCCCTGCTGCCAGTAGTAAACGGTCGGTTCCCCCAGGCAACTGCTGCCACTCCATGTCTGCCCCAGTTTGCAGCGCATCCAGGTGAGGCCGGTGTGTTGATCCGTGACGGTGCCGTTGCCATGGTCAAGAAAACGGGCAGAGGGGGCGGTGCGATCCATGGTGTCATCACAAATGGCAGCACCGTGGGCCAGGGGGGCCAGCAGTGCCAGCATGGCGAACGAAAAGCGATAAAGGCTCATGATATTCCTCGGATTATTGGGGAGTGGCGACCAGTCGTACTTGCATCAGCTCGATATAGGTATCTTGCTGCACCAGCGCGGGATAGGTGGTGCCCGCATCTTCTCCCAGGAGCAGGACTGTGCGTTTGCTGATGGGACCACCGGAGAAGCGCTGGGCGGTGTTGCTGGTGGCGCTCCAGTAGTAGCCATGGTAGGTGTCATCTTCCGAGGAGGCGATATCCGGGAAGTAACGGGTGTCCACGATGATGCGCTGACCCAGCGGGTCCTTGGCCAGGCTACCGTAGTGCATCAGTGACATCAGCTCACCCATGGTGGGCAGCCGCCACTGGCTGATGCCGCAGCGCTGCTCGCCATTGAGCCACTGCTGATACGCGCGGGTGGTCAGCATGGTGGTCAGCGCCTGTGCCCGGGCGAGGGCCGCCAGATCTCCTTCGGCGGTGAGCTGTTCGATCCTCTTATGAATATGCTGGTAGGCCTCTTGCTGCTCGCCTGCGGTCGCCTTGAACTGCTCATCCTCATAGGCAAAGGGTCTGCTTTTCCAGTCAGGACTCAAGGGATCATCCGATTTGACCTCCCACACCAGACCGGTATTGAGATCCTTGACGCACTGCCAGCTCGGCGCGTTGTCAGGGAGCGCCTGACCGCGATCATCTAGTTTGCGATAGGCAAGCTGGGGACGAGTGCGATTCCAGCTGGCATCTTGTCCCGGATAGTCGTCGGGCTCCTGTTCCAGCAGCGGATCGTTGCCATCGCTGAAGGTGGTGACGCCGGTGACGGTCAGCAGGTTGCGTGGCTGCTGCTGCACCAGCAGGGTCAGTAGCTCGCTTTGGGTCTCTTCGGCAAACTGGCCGTTACGCTGCCACTCCTGAGCCAATTGCGCCAGCATCAGGCTGATGGCGCGATAGCTGGTGGTGAGCAACTGGGTCTCCTTGGCGGTGGCAAGGCGTGTGCGGGCCTGTTGCTGCAAGCTGATCGCCACCTGCTGTAGCGCCTGATCAAACTGGCCGAGACCTGCGAGGGCCGCGCGGTCGCTGCCCGGTTGCAGCGGCGCGAGGTCGGCCAGCAGCTGCGTCAGTGCGCGATCGGCGGCCACCCCTTCGGCAATGCGGCTCTGCCACAGGGTACTGAGCAGGGTTGGTTGCAGCCGTTGTGGATCCCCTTTGGCGGCCGGATGTGCCAGCAGCAGCCCACCGCTCCTCGGTACGAACAGCAGGGGCGAGTTGACGATGTTGGCCGAACGGCTGACCAAGGCCACAACTCCTTCGCCGCTGACGGCAGGGTCGGCAGGATCACATTGCCAATTCTGATCCAGATCGGCGCACAGGGTACCGACAGTCGGCAGGACGACATCGACCCGGTAGTCCGGGATCGCCAGTGGTGCGTTATCTTCCCCGCCGCCACAGGCGCTGAGCAGGGCTGAGAGGGTTGCAATAACCAGTACGGATGGTTTCACTTCACATTCCTTGATTCGGTCACAGGTTCACGGGGGCGGTAACCCCCGTGGTGCAGGATTCAACGGCGCGGGGTGCTCCGGCGCCAGAGGCGGGGCCAGAGGGCCAGCAACAGCAGCAGGGGGGAAGTCGTGCCGCCACCCCCTTCATCCTGCTCAAGGGGAATGATGCCGGTGTTGGGCAGGGCTTCATCCTTGTCACAGCGGGCGCCGACTTGCTGGGCTACCCGCCAGTTGCGCAACTGACCGGTGTCACCGGCGCTGGTGTCGTTGATCTCCAGCAGCCAGCGGCCAGCGAGCGGTTCGCCGTGCAGCTTATCGAGTGATTCGAACGGTACCAGTTCACGGGGGAACTCCCCCTTGAGCCGGGTATGGCTGGCGTAACCCTTGTTCCACAGGCTGATCCGGGTGCCGTAAGGGGAGGTGAGCCAGATCTCCAGCTGCTCCAGCTTGCTGTGCTCCAGATCGAGGGCAACCACGAATCCGCTGTCGATGCGGGCCTTGCTCTCGGGCAGGGTGAGAGTGAAGCGGGACAGGCCGTGCCGCTCACCGCTCACCGCATCTTTGATCTGGCCACCCTGGCCGATGGCCCGCTGCCAGAGCGGTTCACCGATCGGCAGTTGCAGGTCAAGGCGGGTCTGGCGCTCGGTGGGGCTGGGCAGGGTGAGCTGGAACTGCAGCGGCAAGGTGACTGCCTCGCCACAGGTCAGGTTGCTCGCTGCTTCCAGCGGCAGGGTCCAGCGGGCGGTGCCATCGGCGTTGAGCTCTCCCTGCCAGTGACCGTCACCCATGAGTCCCTTGGTCGGGAGCAGGCTGGCGTCAGCCACGGTCAGGGGGCGGCCGCTCTGGTTGGTCAATTCGATGGCGAGGCTCTTTTTCTCCCCGGGCAACAGGTAGCTGTCATCGGCAAGGCGGGCCGCGATGGGCGTGGGCAGCAGGGCGTGGTGGCGGAAGGCCTGCTCCAGCAGCTTGCCATAACTGCGATCCGGATAGAGGCGGTTGGCGGTATCCACGGTGACCCGCGCCAGCTGGGGCATCCGCACCTGCGGGCCGAGGCCGAAGTGGGATTCAATCAGCAGGGTATCGAACTCGTCACGGGCTACCTCGCCATATTGTTCAACGGCCTGGCGCAGCGCGGTGAAGAGCGGGGTGCCCCACAGCTGGTCGCCGTTGCTGCCGTTGATGGTGAGGTGAGCCGGATAGAGGAAGCCCGGATGATAGCGCGCCCGCAGATCATCGAGCTGACGGGGCGTCCGGCCGCTGATCCTGGCATCCCAGTTGAAGACCATGAAAGGCTCGAACTGGCGAGCCTCTGGACTACGCTGGCGCCAGCTGGCGGCCAGATAGTCGCTAAAGCCCTCGCCGATGGCGCCCCAGTCACCCTCTTCTCCCATGTCGGGCAGGATATGGTGCTGCACCGCATGGCCAAACTCGTGCCAGATCACCATGGGATCTTCCGCATCGGGCACCCCTATCCGGCCAATTTCCAACCGGCGCAGGAAGGGGTCATAGAGGGAGTTGTCCTGCTCCCCGGCATCGGTATCGATGGCCAGGGGGCCGCCCATCAGCGTCGGGTAGCCAAGGGATTCCACATGGCGCTGGGCCAGATCCAGATGGTAGTAGCCATTGATATCGAGGAAGGCGGGCTGCTGATGATCCAACTGGAAGCCATCGGTATCAGGGCTGCTAAAGGGGGCAGTTTCCGGCGCCGTACCATCCACGACCCGGGCGCGTGGGCCACTCAGCTGGTAGGTGTCATCCACCTTTTGTACCGTGAGCGGGACGGTGTGATAGGCCCCGTTGTCCAGCACCAGATCGTGGCGCCACAGCAAATTGCCATCTTGCAGCTGAGTGCGTGGGTCGAGGGCAAAGATGCGGGCCTGCACCGTGGCCGCTTCCCCTGCCAGCGGGACCGCTTCGGCACGGGTGTTGGCCTCTTGCAGCGTGCGCCCCAGCAGGGCGCTGCCATCGCAGGTGACAAACAGTTGCCAGTGGCTGCTTTTGCTGTTGCCCGGCTGGCTTTCCACCGCCAGCAGACGCCAGGCCGCAGTCAGGGTGTCGCCATCCTGCCAGTACCAGGGCTGGGCTTCGTCACTGCCAGCGAATTGCCACACCGTACTATCCAGCGTGGCGGTATAGGCATCCACCCCGGCACGGCTTGCCTCATCACATGGCGCCGCCTGTGCCTGCATCAGCCGGGTATTGTGATAAAGACGCCACGGGCGACCCTGCTCATCGAGACTGACGGCGGCCATCAGGCCGGCGATCGGCGCGCCATTGAGCTGCTGGCGATAGTGCAGATAGTGGCCCAGCTTGCCTTGGCGCTGGTAGGCCGGGGCATTACTCAGGGTGATGCCGAGCTGCTGTTCGAGCCAGAGGCGGGTATCGGCCGGGGCGTCCTGTTCGACAAAACGCAGTTCGGCGGCCTGAGTGGAAAAGCCAGCCAGCCCCAGCAAGAGGGCGGGCAACAGGGGTTTCATAGTGGTACTCCCAATCAGCGGCAGGGTCATTGATTGATCCCCGCCAGATGCAACAAGAAGGCAAATTCACGAGCCCGATCGCCACCACCGGCGCGGTGGCCTCCCTCCAGTTCGGTCAGCAGCAGGTAGGGGCCGGAGCCCGTGCTGTGCTCCCGCAGGCGGGCCAGCCACTTGACCGGCTCCCAGTAGGGCACCTGGCTGTCGTGCAGGGCGGTAGTGACCAGCAGGGGCGGGTAGGGGGCGCGGTGCAGGTTGTCGTAGGGGCTGATGCGGCGCATCGCCTGATACTCTGCGGGCTTGGCCGGATTGCCCCACTCCTGGTACTCCTGACGGGTCAAGGGGAGGGCAGGATCGCTCATGGTGCCGAGCATATCGACGAAGGGGACCTGCAACACGGCGCCGCTAAAGAGTGTCGGTTGCTGGTTTAGGGCCGCAGCAACCAGCGTGCCCCCCGCGCTGCCCCCCATGGCAAACAGGGGCAGGGGAGCAGAGTCGGGCGACCAGTGGCGCAGGGCGTGACCGGCTGCGATAAAGTCGCTGATGCCGTTCTGCTTGTGGATGCCCCGTCCGTCGCGGGTCCACTGCTCCCCCAGCATGCCGCCGCCGCGCACATGGGCGATGGCGTAGACAAAGCCCCGATCCAGCAGGCTTAACAGCTCTTTCTGGTAGTAGGGGCGCATCGGCGTGCCATAGGCGCCATAGCCGTAGAGCAGTACGGCGCGAGGGGCCAGATCCTTGCGCCACACCAGCGAGACAGGCACCCGGGTGCCATCGTCGGAGGTGACCCAGCGCCGCTCGCTCTGATAGGGCAATGCTTTATTGCCTGCGGTGTGCTGGTCGTTGATCCAGTGGCCGCTGTTCAAATCCAGCCAGCGTTGGCCGGGGGGCTGGCTCAAGCCCTGACTGCGCACCAGAATGCGGTCGCTGGCCGGGTCATGTTCTCCTTGCAGCCAGCCGGTACCGGCGCCACTGGCCAGCGGCAGGCGCTGGCGTTCATGGCCGTTGCGGTCGAGCAGGGCGAGGCAATCCTCCCCCTGCTGGCGAAACTGCACCACCAGATGGCGATCAAACAGTCGCCACTTCTCGGGATCGCCGAGATCCTCCTCTTTGGCGGGCCACAGGCGCTGCCACTCACTGAGCGGCGTGCTGGCTGAGTAGAGGGCAAACGCCCCCTCCCGGTTGCTCTTGATCACCCAGCCGGATTGACTGTCCAGATAGTATTCCACCCCGCGCTGGCGGGGTTTGACCTGCTGCGGCTTGCCCGAGTCGAGCAGGTACTGCTCCGAACTGTCGTGGTTGTTGCCCTGCAACACCAGATGTTGGCCATCCGTGGTGCGATAGAGGCTGAGCAGCCAGGCGGGATCCTGCTCCTCATAGAGAGTCTGCTCCTGGCCATCCTGCCAGCCGCGCAGCTGCCAGGGGCGCAGGGTGTAGCGCTCGTTGGCGATGGTGTAGAGGGTGCGACCATCTTGTGACCAGGCGATATCAGCGCTGCGCTGTGCCAAACTGGCCAGCACCTTGCCGCTCTGGAGATCGAGCAGGGTGACCTGATAGTCGAGATCGCCGCGCCTGTCTTCGGCGATGGCCAGTGTGCGGTTATCCGGGCTCAGTGCCCAGCCGCCCGCTTCGTAATAGCCCTCACCCGCTCTGGCGGGAAGCCGCTGCTGCACCTTGCCCCCGTGGCGTTGCCAGAGTGAGCCATCCGGGCGCAGCTGCCATGCCTGATCGCCGCGGGCAAGCCAGTTGTCTGGCACGGGTTCCCCCGCCGGATTGCGGGCAAACTCGGCGCGCAAGGTTGCTTCCAGCGGCTGCTGCGCGGCGAGTTGCTGCTCGCTCCAGCGATTTTGCTGCTTGAGCAGGGCGAGTATGGCCGGGTTGCTGCGGCTCTCGTCCCGCAACCAGAAGTAGGGATCCTGGCGTACGGGACTGCCTGAAATCAGGTGTGGCTGGGACGGGATCGGCGGTGGCAGGGCCTCTTGCGCCCACGCCAACGGGGCGGCCAACAGGGCCGCCATGATTGCATGATGTTTCATCACATCCCCACGAAACGGTAGCTGAGGCTGGCTGACAGGTAGCGGCCGCTCTGGCTGTAGAGGGAGGTGTCGCTGCCAGCCGGAAGTCCGGCCACATCCTGATAGCGGACGTAGCGGGTATCGAGCAGGTTGCCGATGGTGGCATTGACCTTGAGCGCCTCGGTGATCTGCCAGTCGCCGGTGAGATCCAGGCTGAACCAGCCTGCGCTGCTCTGGCAGGCACCGTTGTAGCCAGTCTGCGCATTGGCGCACTGGGGCACCTTGGTCATGGCGGCGGCATAGTTGCCACTGAGCTCAACCCCCCAGTCGAGCTGTTGCCAGCGCAGGGTGGTGTTGCCTTCCAGCGGTGTCTGGGTGCGCAGCGGCTCACCGCGGTGATCCTTGCCATCCATCCAGGCCAGATTGGTCGAAAGCTCCCACTCGTCGCTAAGCCAGAGACTGGCGGCCAGCTCGGCGCCCCAGGTTTCTGCTTTGGCAACGTTGCGATATTGGCGCAGGAAGACACCGTCATCGAGGCGAAAACCGGTCTGGCGCCAATCGATGAAGTTGTAGTAGCGGTTGTAGAAAACGGCCGGTTTGACGCTCCAGTTGTCGCTTTGGCCATTCACTCCCCACTCCAGACTGTGGCTGGTCTCCTCCTTGAGGTTGGGGTTGGCAATGATCTCGAATGGCGGCATGGCAAAGTAGTGGGGAATGTTGCCGTAAACCTGATCGTAAGCGGGGGCACGGAAGCCGTTGGCATAGCTGAGCCAGCTGCGCCATGTTTCGTTGAAGCGGTAACTGGCCGCCACACTGGGGGAGAGGTGGTCGCTGTGGTTCTCGGCCAGATTACTGTCCAGTGCGCGCAGGCGCTGGCGGTCAAAGCGCAGGGTCGGGGTAAACTGCCAGTTGCCCAGATCGATCACATCGCTCAGCCAGATGCCATCGCGGCGGGTCTCGGCCTTGCTGAAGGGGGCTTTCTGTCCCTGGGTGGTGATGCCATCTTCCAGGGTCAGATTGCTGACCGGCCGCTCGTGGTTGGCCTGCTCCAGCTCCACACCGTAGCTGAAGGTGTGATCCAGCGAGCCGGTGCTCAGCTTGCTCTGCAACTCCAGCTCGCTGCCAAGGCGCAGCTCCTCGAATGTGGAGAGGGTGCGCTGGCTGCGATATCTGGGATAGCCGCTCAGGGCATCGTTGCGCAGCAGCTGGCGCTGGTTGGCCTCGTTGCGGGACTGATTGCCAAACAGGCTCCAGTTGAGGGTATCGACCATGCCCAGATCGCTGGCTTCCCAGCTGAACTTGCCGCCCTGGGTGCGCTGATCGCCATCTTCCTGAAAACCGACCACGTCCCAGCTGCCATCGGGTTGGGGCACCGCTTTGGGCCCCATCTGGCGTTTGGCGTGATCCTCGTAGTAGTCCAGCTCCAGCCGCAGAGCGTGATGGGTATTGAGGGGGAGGCGGCTGCTGGTGGAGGCACTCATGCCATCCAAATCAGCCGGAATGCGGTTCTCCTCAAAGTTGGCGGTTTCGTTGCCACGCCAGCCGGAGAGGCGCAACAGATGTTCGCTCTCCAGTGCCCGTACCGCGCCGGTCATGCTGAGCTTCTTCTTGTTGCTGTCGCCACCGTAGAGGGTCTTGGCCGCCAGATAGCTATCTTGCTGTTGCAGATAATCTTCTGGCTGCTTGGTATTCATCACCACGGTACCGCCGATGGCATCGGAGCCATGCAGGGAGGAGCCGGCCCCCTTGGCCACCTCAATCTGTTTGATGTCATCGAGATCGAAGTTGAAGCGACCCACCTTGTCATTGATGTTGTCGGCGCCAAAGCCGTCGCTGACGCGCACCCCATCCTTGATCAGCAGGATACGGTTGCCACCGATGCCGCGCACGCTGATGTTTTGCGGTCGCCCGGCAGAGCCGGTGACCGAGACACCGGGGATCTTGCGAAACACATGGGTCAGCTCGCTGGCGACCTGACGGTCCAGCTCTTCCTGAGTGATGACGGTGATGGAGCCGGAGACATCGGAGAGTTTCTGTTGTACCCGTTGCCCGGTGACAATGATGGTGTCGTCGCTGCGAGCCTTCTCCACAGGGGGAAGATCGGCCGCGCTAGCGGAGGCACACAGGAGTGCCGGCCATGCCTGAAGCAGTTTGTTCATAATGATAATTGTTTTTATTTAAGCCTGAGGGGCGGCATTATTGCAGAGGCCTGACCACTTGACAATAAATGGCAATCATTATCATTAAGATCTTATGGTGTTGATGTTATTGAGTTATTTGTTTTTAAAAAGAGGCTCCCGCGCGAAGCGGGAGCGGGGGGATCAGGGCTTGAGCAGTTGCAGCGACTCTTCTGCTGCCTTGCCTTGAGAGAGGGTGATATCGACCCGGCGGTTCGCCTGGCGATGTTCGGGGGTGTCATTGGCAAAGCGGGGTTGAGTGTCGGCAACCCCCTGAGCGATGACTCGTCTGGCATCCAGCTGGGGGTTGGTCAGCATGGTTTGCACGATGGAAGAGGCCCGCAGCACCGAGAGCTCCCAGTTATTGCGATAAAGCTCCACCGGCGCCTGGGAGTTGTCGGTATGACCGGTGACCACTACCTGCCCCGGGATATTGGCCAGAATGCCTGCGATCTTGTTGACCAGCGGGATGAACTGGGGCTGCAGGAACGCCGAATCGGCGGGAAACAGCGCCTTCTCGCCGATGCGGATCACCAGCTGACTGCCAAGCTGCTCGACCTCCAGATCCTTCGATTCAATCTGGGCCTTTAGCTGCTGCTCCAGCTTCTGCTTGGTCACCTGCACCCACTCCTGCTCCTGGGTCTTGTGGGGCCAGGCTTCGGTGGCGCTCGGTTTTTCCGAGGCACCTATGGTCTCGTTGAAGGGGTCCGATGCCGCCATGGGGGCATCTTTCTCCAGCACAGTCTCCTCTTTCGGGCTGCTCGGCGTAGTTTTTGATTCTGGCTCGAGAATCCCTGTGCCCCCCTGCATCAAGGGGGAGCCGGCAGGCGGGGAGATGAGGCCGATTTTACCCAGCGACTCGATAAAGCCCTGGATAAGTACCCGGGTTTCGGACTGCTTGGCCATGGCAAAGGAGTAGAGCACCACAAACAGGGCGAACAGCAGGGTCATGAAGTCGGCATAGGAGACCAGCCAGCGTTCATGGTTCTCCGGTGCTTCAGCCTTTTTCTTTTTGGCCACCGTGACCTCCCAGATAAGGTTCGAGGGTAACTTGCAGGCGCGCTTGGGATTCGCCATCCACGATGCAGAGGATGCCGGTCAGGGTCATCTCCTTGTAGTGGCGGATCTGGTGGGCAAACCCTTTGTAGCGGTTGCCGAACGGCAAGAAGATCAGGTTGGCGGCGGATACCCCATAGATGGTGGCGATAAAGGCCACCGCGATGGCGCCGCCCAGCTTGTCGGGGGCATCCAGCAGACCCATGGCGTGGATCAGGCCAAATACCGCCCCGACGATCCCCATGGTCGGGCAGTAGCCGCCCATGGCTTCATAGAATTTGACCGTCTGTTCGAGATCTTCCTGCTCGAACTCGATCTCGTTCTCCAGCACCTCGTGGATTTTGGCCTTCTCGTAGCCATCGACCATCATCTGCACCCCTTTCTTCAGGAAGGGATCCTTGATCTCCTCGATCATCCCTTCCAGCGCCAGCATACCGCTGCGGCGGGCGTTGCCTGCCAGGGTCTCCAGCAACTGTGCCTGCTCCAGCAGGTCGAGTTTGAGGGGGGAGAGCAGCCATTTGAAACGCCTCATGGTGCTGCCGACAACGGAGAAGGGGAACTGGGTCAGCGCAGCACCTATGGTGCCACCTATCACGATAAGAAATGCGGGCAGATCGAGCAGTGCACTGGGATGACCACCCTCGATCATGTTGCCGCCAAGGATGGCGATCAACGCCAGTACCAAGCCAATCAAGCTCATCTTTTACACGTCCCTGCATGTTGATAATGGCTAGTGTAGCTACTTAAGTATCAGTTTTTCAAAATGAAATCCAATCGCTGAGCAATTAATGGGCGCTGGGTAACGTCCATAAAAGAAGGCGTGTTGCGGCCATAAGATGGCATTGCAATCATCTTGTTGCTCCTGTTGTGACAGGAAGGAGCGCTTGTTGGGTGGGGCAATCACAAAAGCAAGGTAGGGGGCGGGAGCTGGTAATACGAAAAGCGGTGATGTTCCATCAGGGCTTTGCAAACTTGGGGGGAGCGCGTGGATGATCCGCCACTGCGTGGCTCTGGCTCACTTGTCGGCATAGGTGTTTGCGTTTGCCGGAAAGCAAAAAACCGACCCTGAGGTCGGTTTTTTTAGATTTGGCGGTGAGGGAGGGATTCGAACCCTCGATACGTTGCCGTATACACACTTTCCAGGCGTGCTCCTTCAGCCACTCGGACACCTCACCAAATTTTCGTTCGCTGCGCTGTTGCGCTGGAACGGGGCGTAATTTAGGGGAAAGGGCTGTGTGGGTCAACCTCTTTTCCCCTTATTTTTCATAATCTTTTCCGAATGCCTAACCCTTGCGCAGAATGCCGGTTTTTTAAACCGGATCAGGGCTTGTCGAGGATGATCAGACTGTCCGGCAGCTCGTTTTGATCCCGGGTGGCCGGGAAGGCGTCGGTCAGAATGGCGCTAACGCGCTCTACGCACTCCAGAAAACCCTGTTCGATCTCCTTGTTGCGCACTCGTGCCACGAAGTCGTCGATGATCTCCTGCCACTGGCCGTTGTCGATATGCTGGGCGATGCCGTCATCCACCAGTATTTCTACATAGTGCTCGGCGGCCGAGACGAAGATCAGCACCCCGAGCCGGTCGCGGGTGCGGTGCAGCCCCTGCTCGACAAATTGCAGGCGGGCCATCAGGGCCGCCCGGTGCTGGCGAACCTTCTTCGGGATGAGCCGCATCTTGATGGGGGTCCAGTGGAACAGCAGGCTCAGCAGCAGCCAGACCGACCACTGTACCAGCAGGATTTCGTACCAGCCGAGCCAGAAGCCGAGCTGGAACACCAGCAGCGGGGTGAGCATCGCCAGCAGCGCCGCCCAGAGGGTGGGAATGTAGCGATAGCCATCGCTGGCCGGGGCCAGTACGGTGACCAGTTCAGCATCAGTCTCTAGCTCCGCTTCGCGCACCTTGGCTTGAAGCGTGTGGAAGAACTGTTTAGAAATCATGATTTGTCTCTTTACTCCTGTTACCAGCCACCGGAGGCTCCGCCGCCGCCAAAACTGCCGCCGCCACCGCTGAATCCGCCGCCGGAGCGACCACCAAAGGAGCCGGCACCCAATCCACCAGCCATGTAGGTCGACCGACGTCGTCCTCCCGGCCCACCGCCACCACCCCCGCGCAGGTTGTGGAGCACGATCATTGCAATCACCACCAGAATAAACAGCCAGGGGCCGCCACCGTTGTCACTCTTTGGCTGCTCGACCGGCTGATATTCCCCGGCGAGTGCCTTCATGATGCTCTGGCTGCCCGCCATGATCCCGGCCACCATATCGCCGCGCTTGAAGGCGGGCAGGATGCGGCCATGGATGATGTTGGCGGCGATGGCGTCGGGCAGGGCGCCTTCCAGCCCATATCCCACCTCGATCCGCACCTTGCGCTCATCCTGGGCGATCAGCAACAACACGCCATTGTTTTTGCCTTTCTGGCCGATCCCCCAGTGGCGACCGAGCTGGTAGCCGTACTCCTCGATAGTCTCCCCATCGAGGCTATCGACAGAGACCACCACCAGCTGGATGCCGCTGCGCTTTTCAAAGGCGGCCAGCTGTTGGGTCAGTTGATGGGCCTGTTTGCGGGACATCAGACTGGCTTCATCCACCACCCGTCCGCTCAGCGTCGGGAAGTCCGGTGCCGCTTGCAGGGCACTGGCCCAGAGCAGCAGACAGGGAAGAAACCAGCGCAGCATCATCTTCATTGGAAGCTGACCTTGGGCGCCTCATCGGCACCGGGTTTGGCACTGAAACTGGGTTTGGCTTCCAGATCCGAGTAGAGCAACTTGGACCAGATGACGCCGGGGAAGGTGCGGATCTCGGTATTGAACTGGCGCACCGCCTCGATATAGTCGCGGCGAGCCACCGAGATGCGGTTCTCGGTTCCTTCCAGTTGGGCCTGCAGGGCAAGGAACTGCTGATCCGCTTTCAGCTCGGGGTAGCGCTCTACCACCACCATCAGGCGAGAGAGGGCGCTGGAGAGCTGGTTCTGCGCCGCTTCAAACTCCTTGAGCTGGGCAGGATCGCTCACCTGCACGCTGCCGACCCGGGCACGGGCATCGGTGACCGCTTTGAGGGTCTCCTGCTCATGGCTGGCGTAGCCCTTGACGGTTGCCACCAGATTGGGAATGAGATCGGCGCGGCGCTGATATTGGTTCTCAACCTGTCCCCAGCTCGCCTTGACCTGCTCATCCAGGGTCGGAATATTGTTCATGCCGCAGCCGGTCAGGCTGAGCAGCAGGGTCAGGGTCAACAGGCTCTGCGTGGTTCTGCGCCAGAGTGATGTGGCCATCTTGTTGTTCTCCTTTGGTATTTCGAGTCGATAGTGCGCCATGGATGGTGTACGACCAAGCGTGCACCACCATACCAGCTTGGGGTCAGTTGCCACAACGCGCAGGTAGCTCAGGTCGCTTGTTGATGCCGGAGACCTTGGGCAACTGGGGCTTGTCTTTGAGCCAGGATGCCAGCTCTTCCCCACAGCCATTGCCGGGCGGAATGGGGGCCTGAGGTTCGCAATCGGGGCTGCCTACCGGGCAGCGTAGCCGTAAGTGGAAGTGGCTGAAGTGGCCCACCCAGGGGCGCAGCTTGGCGACCCAGGGCTCGTCACCAGCCTGCTGGCAGACCGCGGATTTGATCACCGGATTGACGAAGATGCGGGCCACCTCGGGCTTGCTGGCCGCCAGCCGCAGCAGGGTGAGCTGCTGGGGGCCAAAGCGACCCGGCAACATCTTGTAGCTGGGTTCGTCGATCAGCGCCCACTCCTTGGGGGCATCCTGCTCCCATTTGCTGATGGGGCGGTTGGCCATACGAAACCAGATATCGGCATCAAGTCCGGTCTGATGGCTGCGATGGCCAGAGGTAAAGGGGCCACCCCGGGCCATCGCCAGATCGGCGATATAGAGATCCGGCAGCCCGGCCATGCGGGTCTGGTTGGCCAGCGCTTGCAGATAGTGGATGAGGTCGGGGTGGCCGTAGTAGCGCAGCCGCTTGGTGCGGATCACCTGATAACCCGGCCCTTCAAGGGGTAGGGATACGCCGTTTTTCAGGCAACCGGCGGCATAACCACCGATGGCTTCCGCTTGCAATACAGTCGCCAGCAACAGGGACGTCAGCATGTGCGTGCTCCTTGTCTTGCTTCGAGTCGGCTCAGCAATACGAACAGACTCAAACATATAAATAAATAGGCCGCGGCCACCAGCAGCCAGATCTCGTAGACCAGTCCGCTGGAGTTGGCCATCTCGGTGCCGACGAAGGTGAGCTCCTGCACCGAGATAAGGGAAACAATGGCGGTATCCTTCACCAGCGCAATGAGCTGGCCGGTGAGGGGGGGGAGCATCAGCAGCATGGCCTGCGGCAGGATCACATGGCGCAGCCGCACCCAGGGAGAGAGCCCGAGGCTCTGCGCCGCCTCCCACTGGCCACGGGGGATGGCGGCCAGCCCGGCGCGGACGATCTCGGCGACGAAGGCTGCGCTGATCATGCCAACGCAGAGGGTGCCTGAGATGAGGTTCTCCCAGCGGGCAGGTGGGCCAAACAGCGCCTCTTGCCACGGGGAGAGCGATACGGTGCCGAGCCAGCGGGAGAGGCCGCTCGCAGGCAGCAGCTGGTTGGCGATAAAGAAGTAGAAGATGAAGATAAAGACCAGCGGTGGCAGATTGCGGATCAGCTGGATAAACAGGGTCGCGGGCATCACCAGCCAGGGGCGGCGGCTGAAGGCGGCTACCCCCAGCGCAGTGCCGAGCAGCAGCGCCAGCACCATGCCGAGCAGGGCGATGCGCAAGGTGGTGAGCAGACCGCTGAAAAAGTAGGGCAACTCGCCGTGAGGGCCAGGGGTGAACAGCAGATCGAAGGCCTCATGCCAGCGCCATTGATAGGCTACCCCGATGTGCAAGCGGCTGGCCAGCCAGAGGCCAGCCAGCAGCAGGATCAGGACGATCGCCCCATCCAGCCAGTTGATGTTCCGACATGCCCCACGGACGATGCGCCGTATGGTCTCTTTTAGAGCAATCAGCATCAGGGGTTGGCGACCTGCGCTTCCCAGGCCAGCGACTTGAACCAGTAGTCATGGCGCGCCTTGAGCCAGCCATCGGCCTGACGGGCGGCGATCCACTCGTTGAACTGCTCAGCCAGGGCATCATCCCCCTTGCGCAGGGCAAAGCCTTCATCGCCTTGTGCCAACGGCTCGGCAAACGGCATAAAGAGGGCATCCGGGTGGCGCAGCGCCTCTTGCTCGGGTTTCGGGGAAGAGGAGAGGGCGCCGTGGGCGCGGCCGTTCAACACCTCCTGAAATACCTGTGACTCGTCATCAAACTGGCGCAGGGTGGCCTTGGGAAAGTGTTCTTTTGCCACCTGTACCGGTGAGGCGCCACGACGTACCGCCAGGATCACCCCGCGCTGGTTGAAGTCCGCCACGGTTTTCTTCTCTTTGGCCATGGTGCTGGAGGCGGCCAGCTGCACCCCCGAATGGGAGTAGGCCTGGGTGAAGCGCACGCTCTTCTCCCGCTCGGGGGTGATGGTGAGGCCGCCGATGATAACGTCATACTTTTTCGCCAGCAGGGAGGGGATGATGCCATCCCAGGCGGTGGGGACGAATTCTACCTGCCAGCCGTTATCTGTGGCGAGGCGACGGGCCACGTCAATCTCGAAACCGATTAGCGCCCCTTGCTTGTCGCGCATCGCCCAGGGGGCGAAGGTGGACATGCCGACCCGCAGGGTACCGCTCTGCTCGATCTGCGCCTGGGTGTCGGAGGGGGCGGTTTGCGCCAGTGCCGGAGTGAGCAAGCTTGTCAGCAGCAGGGCTGCGCCCGACAGGGTGGTCTTGAATGACAGATTCATGGTTAGCGTCCTTGTTGATCCGGATTCAGGTGACGGGCCAGCGCCCGCGAACAGGCTGACAGCGTCAGGGTTAACAGCAAATAGAGGGTAGCTACGGTAAACCACACCTCAAAGGTCAGAAACGTATCGGCAACCAGAGTACGCCCTTCGTTGGTCAGATCGAAGATGGCGATCACACTCACCAGCGCCGAATGTTTGATAAGGGAGACCAGCTCGTTGGTGAGTGGCGGCAAGGTGATGCGCACCAGCTGGGGCAGGATCACCTTGCGCAGGGTGATGGCCCGTGACAAGCCAAGCGACTGGGCTGCCTCCCACTGTCCTTTGGGAATGGCCTGTACACCTGCACGCAGCACCTCGGCGGTGAAGGCCCCCTGATAGAGGGAGAGGCTCAACACGGCGCAGGCAAGGGGGGCCAATCCCAGCATGGGGCCCAGCAAGAAATAGAGAATATAGAGCTGCACCAACTGGGGCGTGGTGCGCACCAGCGCCAGATAGGCGATGGCGAGCCAGGGGCCGAGCCTGGAGGGAAGCAGCCGCAGGCTAACCACGCACACACCGACAGCCATCGTGCCCAACAGACTGAGCAGCGCCACCTGCAAAGTGACCAGCAGGCCGTTTAGCAAGGGGCCGGCATAAAAGGTTCCCTCATCCCATTCGCCGAGAAAGGGCAACACCCGCGGCCACTGCCACTCATAGCCCATCTGGCGAGCGCCGCTATAGAGCGCCCAGCCCAGTAGCGCAGAGAGCATCACAGTGCCTGACAACCAGCCAAGCAGGCGGGGACGATTGAGCCTAGCCATGATAGCTGAGCACCTGTTCGAGGAAGGCCCGGGTGCGCGGGTGCCGGGGGGCGTTGAACAGCTGGGCGGGCGGGGCAGACTCGATAATCTTCCCTTCATCCATAAAGAGCACCCG
>NZ_CDDK01000021.1 GCF_000820225.1 Aeromonas veronii bv. veronii | reverse complement strand
TGTAGTGGTCAACTAAATCCGGACACTTGGTTAGGCCGTTCTTCGGCTTTTGCTGGCGGTATCCCGTCATTGTGTTGATGTGGACGCCGCCAGCTGTAGTAATCCATCAGGTAATAACTGATATCTCGTTTTGCCTCTCGCAAGCTCATATATCCCATAGCCGGGAGCCACTCTGACTTCAGGCTTCTGAACAACCGTTCCATCGGGGCGTTATCCCAGCAGTTGCCACGCCGACTCATACTCTGGGTCATGCGGTAGCGCCACAGTCGTTGCCGAAATGCCCGGCTGCCATATTGGCTGCCCTGGTCAGAGTGAAACAGCACGCCTGACGGACAACCTCGTTGCTGATACGCCATCTCAAGTGCTTTGATGGCCAGCTCGGCATCTGGTTTATCTGACATCGCCCAGCCCACGACCCGCCGGGTGTGCAGGTCAAGAACCGCTGCCAGGTAATGCCAGCGACCACCTGCCCAGACGTAGGTGATATCGCCACACCACACCTGATTGGGTTGCTGGACATCAAATTCTCGGGCCAGCAGATTGGGTATATCCGGTCGTTCTGACCGCGCCACCTTATAGCGGTGCGCGCCCGGCTGTTTGGATACCAGAGCGGCTTCCTTCATCAGGTTACGTACTTTGCATCGACCAATCTGATACCCCAACTCTCGCATCATCGACATCAAGGCACGGCTGCCCGCTGAGTTCCGGCTTTCTTTGAACAAACGGCGCAACTCACAGCGCTGTTGCATACGTTCACGGTTAGTCGTCCGCCTGCGAGCCAGATAATCGTAAAAACAGGAGGTAGGAACATCGAAGGCGCAGCAGACCAGAGTGATGGGGGCTTGCTCCCTTAATCGGTCTATCAGCGCGTACGTGTGAACTCGTCCGCCATCAAGAGAGCAGTAGCCTTTTTTAGAATGTCCTTTTCACGTTCGAGCCGGTTGATGCGGGCTTCCAGCTCCTGAATTTTCTGCTGTTCTGGTGTCAGCGCTTTATTAGTTGGGGTTGTGCCACTGCGTTCGGATTGCAGTTGCTGAACCCAGCGGCGAAGTACGGTTTCACCGACATCCAGTGAACGACTGGCTTCAGGGACAG
Source organism: Aeromonas veronii bv. veronii (assembly GCF_000820225.1). GTDB lineage: Bacteria > Pseudomonadota > Gammaproteobacteria > Enterobacterales > Aeromonadaceae > Aeromonas > Aeromonas veronii. The sequence continues at coordinate 145 of NZ_CDDK01000021.1, read as the reverse complement.
AATATCCCTGGTCGAGCACCAGGGATGCGGCTTCAAGTTTGAATTGGGCAGTAAATGAGCGACGTAATCTTGTCATTGAACACCTCAGGTCATGGTGGCGACTGTACCACCTAAAATGGTGTCCGGGATGATTAGACCACTACAG
>NZ_CDDK01000020.1:63950-79099 GCF_000820225.1 Aeromonas veronii bv. veronii | reverse complement strand
ACCATATTCAGGACGGGACACTGGGCATAAAAAAGCCGCTCACCTGGGTGAGCGGCTGTTGTCATCAGATCAATGCAGTTCGCTATCAGGCTGGCTGCTTGCCATCTTCTGCGGGCGGCGGCAGGGCGGCGGAGTTGGACTCCACCTTCTGCTCTTCGCCCTGCATGTTCTTGATGTAGACATCCATCTGGTTGAAGGCGATCTCGATGCCGTTCTCGCGGAACAGCTGGTCGATCTTGCGGTTCAACTCGTCCACCGCCGGGTTGCGATCCCCCAGTTCGCTCACGAAGAAGCGCAGCTCGTGATCCAGGGTGCTGGCGCCAAAGGTGAGGAAGTAGACGATGGGGGCCGGATCTTTCAGTACCCGACTGTTTTCGTCGGCCGCCTGCTTGAGCAGGGTGCGGGTCAGCTCGAGATCCGAGCCATACGCCACGCCCACCCGCACGATCACCCGGGTGACGGTGTCACTCAGCGACCAGTTGATGAGCCGTTCTGTCATCAGTTGCTGGTTGGGGATGATCACCTCTTTGCGGTCGAAGTCGGTCAGGGTGGTGGCGCGAATGCGGATCCGCGAGACGGTACCGGAGAAGGAGCCGATGGTGACGGTGTCACCGATCCGCACCGGACGCTCGAACAGGATGATGATGCCGGAGACGAAGTTGGAGAGGATCTCCTTCATGCCGAAACCGATACCGACGGACAGACCACCCGCTACCCACTGCAGCTTGTCCCACTGCACGCCCATCATGGAGAGAGCGGTGAGGGAGCCAAAGCCGATCAGCACGTAGTTGAGCATGGTAGTGATGGCGTAGGCGGTCCCCTGAGCCAGGTTGAGCTTGGAGAGCACCAGCACCTCCAGCAAGCCCGGCAGGTTGCGCGCCAGTGACCAGGCACCGCCGAGCAGCAGGAAGCCGATCAGCACATCACTCAGGCTGATGGGGAAGAGCACGGCGTTGGCGCCGGTGCCTTCACTGCGGTGCCACAGCACCATGCTGTCGAGGTAGGAGAAGACCGCGACCAGATCGGACCAGAGCCAGTAGAAGGCGACGCCGAAGATCAGCATCAGCACGGTACGGGTCAGACGCAGGGACTGCTGGCTGACATCCTCCAGGTCCATGGGCTGCTCTTCGATGGACTCGCCACCTTCCGCATCTTCCGAAGATTTGTGCTCACGCTTGGCCACCGCACGGCGGTAGGCCAGACGACGGGCCGCCAGCTCCAGACCACGCAGGGCGGTGCGGTAGACCAGGCTCCAGATGATGATGAGGTAGAAGGATTCGATCAGGCGACCGGTCAGCTTCAGCGCGGTGTAGTAGTAACCGAGCACGGCCAGCACGATCAGCGCCACCGGTGCCAGCGCCAGGGCGATGGCGATCAGCGACTTCTGCATGCTCGCCTCGCCCTTGATGCGGGCGCGGGAGATGGGGAACACCAGATAGGCGGCCAGCCCCAGCAGGGTCAGGGTCATGGCCTGGCCGATCACGTCGTTGCCCAGGGTGGAGGGTTCAACCACCGCCTTGGTTGCGAGCATGATGAGCGGCAGCAGTGGCAACCAGATGTAGCGCATGCTGTTGCGCTTGGCCTGCAGCTCCGCTTTCGGGATCCGGAAGTGGGTTTCGGCGATGCCGCCCGGGCGCATCACCGCCAGATAGACGCTGAACACCAGATAACCGAGGGCGAGGTTCAGGGTGATCTGGAACATCAGCTTGGGACTGAGCAGACCGCAGTAGGTCAGCAGCAGACCGCCAGCCAGAATGAACATGCTGCCCGGCAGGCGTTGCAGCACGGTATAGAGCAGGGCGCGCGGGGTGTGCCACTGGCTGTCCTGACGGAAACGGCCAAGGTCCTTGGTGATCTTCTTCTCGCGCTCAACCAGCGCCGGACGTTTCCAGACCAGCAGGCCGCCGATCAGCAGCAGCGGGAAGGCGAGCAGGGAGATCCCCAAGAGCTCTTCGCGCCAGCGTTTCCAGTCCGGTTTCAATACCCAGTCGGAGGCCTGTTTGTAGGCCTGGGCGGGCCAGCTGATAAACCACTTGCTGTCGATGGGCTTGTTGCTGCTTACCCAGAAGATGTGTTGCTGCAGGGTAAATTCGATAGAGGCATAGACCCGTGCCAGCTGCTGCTGGGTCAGCTGCAGGCTGATGGCGTTGGTGAGCTGGCTGTCGAGTTGGCGGTTGAGCTGATCGAGCAGATTGATGCGGGTATCGAGCAGCTTGGCAAGGTTCTCCTTGTCCTCCTCGCTGACCGGTTCCTTGCTGCCGGCGATCAGATTGTCCAGATATAGGTTCTTCTGGAACAGCTGGTCACGCTGCTGGCTCAGTTCAAACTGGGCCAGATGCAGATCGGCGATCTGCTCTTCCAGGTTTTTGACGGCGATGGTGGGGGCAGCCTCCAGCTGCTGATAGAGCTGATAGAGGATGCGTGACAGCAGCAGATTGCCCTTGAGCATCTGCACCTGTTCATTGAGGTTGCGCTCGGTCTGGATGCCGCGCTCCAGCCAGCTCTTGGCTTGCAGGTTTTTCTGTACCAGCGAGTTGAGGCTGGTGGTGGCACCGATCAGCTGCTGGCTGAGCTGGTGGTTGAGCTCCTGCTCTTTTTGCACCAGCGGGCTGTCTTCGGTCGCCACCAGTTCACCGGTCTGCTCGGCGGTTTTTTCGGTGTCGCCGAGGCGCTTGGCGCTGCTCTGATCCTGCAACAGCTGCAGTTTCTGCTCTTCGCTGGCGAGACGGGCACTCTGGTAGTCGCGCTGCTTGATCGCCAGATCCTGCATGCTGGTACGGTTATCCAGCTCCTTTTGCAGGTGGGCCAGTTGCAGGTCGAGCAGGGCCAGCTCGGCACCGAGCTTCATCTTCTCGGCGCTGGAGACGCTTTCACCGGCGTTGAGGCGGGTACGGATCTCCTGACTGCGCTGATAGGCACGGCTCATGCTGGCCTGGGCCCGCTCCGGCAGGGTCTGCAAGCTGGTGAGCTGGCTGCCGATGGCGCCGAGGGCCTCCTGGGCCGCCTGCATGTTGGCCAACACTTCCGGCTGACGACTGTCGAGCTCTGCCAGACTCATGCTGGCGTATTCGCTCTTGATCTGCTCGGCACTCTTGCCCTTGGTCAGGGCATCGAGCTTGGCACTGATCTCTCTGAGTTCGGTGGGCAGGTTGCGGATCCGCTGGGCCTGGGTCTTGGCCTTTGCCTCTTCCTTGTCGATGCTGTCGAGCAGGGCGAGGGTTTCGGTCAGCAACTTCTGATCCGCTTGCTGACTGACGGTCAGGGTCTCTGATTTACCCAGACCATCCAGCGCTCGCTGAACTGCGTTGCGAGAGGGGACATCTTGCGCCATGGCTTGCGGGACGCAGAGGCTGGCGAGGAGACAGAGCAGCGGCAACAGGGTGGCCGAGACTCTTTTAAAACGTATTGAGGGCATATAACTTCCGGGTTATTACGCGATATTCGGGAGATTTCCCGCATAGATTAAATTCGCGTGGATTCTAACACCGGGCTTGTCAGGTAAGCAGGGGGGAGGGACAAAAAAAACGGCGCCCGCAGGCGCCGTTTTCAACTCGTTCAGCTCTGATTAAAGAACGTGAACAGAAGCGGTGTTGGTGGTGCCGCTCGGTACCAGAGCACCGGAGACCATCACAACCACGTCACCTTTCAGACCCATGCCGATTTCCAGCGCGGCTTCTTTACCGATGCGATAGAAATCGTCGGTAGAGGCGATGCTGTCAACCACGTGGGCAACCACACCCTTGGTCAGAACCAGCTGGGCAGCAGTTTTCTTGTTGGTGGTGATAGCCAGGATCCAGGCTTTCGGGAAGTACTTGCGAATGGCCTTGGCAGATTTGCCGCCTTCGGTAGCGACCACGATCAGCGGGGCGTCCAGCTTCTCGGAGGTCTCTACGGCGCCTTTACATACGGCTTCGGTGATGCGCAGCTTGTTGCTGTCGTTGGCAGCAGACAGGTTGGACGGCATCACGGCATCGGTACGCTCGCAGATGGTGGCCATGATGGTCACGGCTTCCAGCGGGTACTTACCCTTGGCGGATTCACCGGACAGCATCACTGCGTCGGTACCGTCCAGGATGGCGTTGGCCACGTCACCAGCTTCGGCGCGGGTCGGACGCGGGTTCTTGATCATGGAGTCCAGCATCTGGGTGGCAGTGATAACCACTTTGCGGGCTTTGTTGCACTTGGCGATGATCATCTTCTGGGCGAAGATAACTTCTTCAACCGGGATCTCTACACCCATGTCGCCACGAGCAACCATGATGCCGTCGGAAACAGCCAGGATCTCGTCGAAGTTGTCCAGACCTTCCTGGTTTTCGATCTTGGAGATGATCTGGATGTTCTCGCCACCGTGGGCTTTCAGGTGCTCACGGATTTCCAGAACGTCTTCTTTCTTACGGATGAAAGAAGCAGCAACGAAATCAACGCCTTGCTCGCAACCGAAGATCAGGTCGCGCTTGTCTTTCTCGGCCAGGGCCGGCAGCTTGATGGAGACGCCCGGCAGGTTAACGCCTTTGTTCTCGCCCAGGTCACCGTTGTTCAGCACTTTACAGATAACTTCGCGCTCGGTGATTTCGATAACGTCCAGACCGATCAGGCCGTCATCAACCAGGATGCGGTTGCCGACGCGCAGATCGTTGGCGAAACCTGCATAGGTCACGGCCACTTTGTCTTTGTTGCCAACCACGGTCTGGTCGGTGGTGAAGGTGAAAGTCTGGCCAGCGACCAGCGCGACGTCGTTGCCGCCTTCCAGCTTCATGGTACGGATTTCCGGACCCTTGGTGTCCAGCAGGATAGCTGCGTGCTTGCCGGTCTCGGCCATCACAGCGCGCAGGTTGCTGATGCGGCTGCCGTGCTCGGTGTAGTCACCGTGGGAGAAGTTCAGGCGCATGACGTTCATGCCGGCGTCCAGCATTTTGGCCAGCATTTCTTTGGATTCGGTCTTCGGACCGATGGTGCAGACAATTTTGGTCTTTTTCATGTCAATCTTCATGGTTAAGGAATTTCCGCCGAGCAATATACACCAGTTTTTGGAATCTTTTTATGATCCAGAAACAACGTTTTGACCAGATAACGTTTTCTTTTCAGGGATAACGTTTTCCTGTGAGTCACATTTTAGAGCATACGGCCACAGGTTCGGGCTGAAGGGATACAAATGTTGCCATCTGTGGTTGTTTGGCCGGGTTGAGGTTCAGATGTTGTAAAATGACCACCCGTCCGCTGTCACTGTCTTGTCACCGGCTTGCGCAAAAATGTTAGTTCATTGGCGCACGAGTGAAGGAGGTCGGGATGAAAAACAGCCATGAAACCGGATGGGCTCTGCTCTTGCTGGGCACAGCCCTGCTGCTGGTTCAGACGCTGCCAGCCCGCTACTGGCCTGATAATGCGCGACTGCTGGCGATCTTCTCCCATCCAGTGAAAGGGGAGGCGGCCGCCGAGGGATTGGCGTGGCGAGAGTGGCAGGATCACAGTGCAGCGACCCGGATGGCGCTTCGTACAGCCCGACCGCAGCCGGATGCGCCGCAGCCTTGATATCTATTGCTGTTTACCGGTCGTGAAGGCGTGAGATTATCAACCATTAGTTGATAGTGCTTATCTATCTTGCTGGATTGTTCACCTTTAATGGTGGGAGGATAATCGATTCCAACAGCGATATCCCCTCCGGTATCGCCCCCTGATACTTTGTTGGAGTCTGCTTTATGTCCCTCGCCCCCGTCTGGTTTATCTCTCACGGCGCACCGGATCTGGTGCTGCGTGAGCAACCCGCCACCCGCTTTCTGCGAACCCTGCGTCTGGGTGAGCTCAAGGGGCTGGTGGTCATCTCCGCCCACTGGTTCAGCCGCGAGCTGCAGATCAACGTCGAGCCCAAACCGGCCTTGATGTACGACTTTTACGGTTTTCCCGAGCCCCTCTACCGGATGCGCTGGCCTGCCAGCAGCCCCGAGTGGCTGCAACAAGGGGTGAGCGACCAGCTGGCACTGGCCGGACTGACCGCCACCCCGGTGCGGCGCGAGCTGGATCACGGGGTCTGGTCGCCGCTCTCCCTGATCGACCCAAACAGCGAGATCCCGCTGGTGCAGATCTCTATTCCCGCGAGCTTCACCCCGACCCAGTTGTGGCAGTTGGGAGAGGTGTTGGGGGCACTGCGTAGTCAGGGGATTGGCATCCTCGCCTCCGGCGCCATCACCCACAACCTGCGGGCGCTGGCACCGGAAGGCTCGCCGGTGCCAGAGTGGGCCAGCCAGTTTGTCGACTGGCTGGAGCAGAAGATGGCCGACGAGGATAGGGGGGCGCTGCTCGACTATCGCCAGCAGGCTCCAGGCGCGGTGGAGTCCCATCCCCACGATGACCACCTGCGCCCGCTCTTTGTGGCGTTGGGGGCGGCCGATGGTGTGGCACCCACCCGGCTGCACGAGAGCTGGGATGGCGGCAGCCTCTATATGGGCGCCTACCGCTTCGGCTGATAGCCTCTCAACAAGACCCCGCCAATTGGCGGGGTCTTGTTATTTACCGCGTCGGGGTTGAGCCGATGGTACTGGTGATTGAGCCGAAGGCTCTCAGGGAACCACTACCCGGCTCTCGCCACCGCCGAGGGCTTCGACCCTGATCTGCACGCCAATCCGCTCCACCAACGTCTGGACGTGGGAGATGACCCCGATCTGGCGACCGGCGGCTTGGAGGGAATCGAGGCTGGCGAGCGCCAGATCCAGACTGTCCGGATCCAGGGTGCCAAACCCCTCGTCGATAAACAGCGACTCGACCTGGGTCTGGCGTGACGAGAGGCTGGAGAGGGCCAGCGCCAGCGCCAGCGACACCAGAAAACTCTCGCCACCGGATAGGGAGTCCACCGAGCGCACCTCGTCCCCCATGTCGAGATCCACCACTTGCAGCGCCAGATCGGTGCTGGGTACTCGCTCCAGCCGGTAGCGCGGCGAGAGCTCGGCGAGCTGGGCGTTGGCCTCCAGCAGCAGACGCTCGAGGGTGAGGCTCTGGGCAAAGGTGCGGAACTTGGCGCCGTTGGCCTGCCCGATCAGATCGCACAGCTGCTGCCAGTGATCGGCCACCGCCTGCTGGGCGGCCAGCTCCTGTTGCAGGCTGCCCGCCTTGAGGGCGGCCGCTTCGGCCTGCGCCAGCGTGCTCTTGCACTCGAACAGTTGCTCGTCGAGCTCGCGGCAGTGGGCTTCCAGCGCCGTGAGCCGCAGTACCAGCTCCTCCTGCGCCAGGGCGGCCAGCTCGGGGTGATGCTCGCGATAGCGATCCCGTTTGCTCTCCTCCAGCGCCAGCGCCCGTTGTCGCTCGGCAAGGCGGGTGCGCGCCTCGCCAAGGGCATCTTCCAACCCTTGCAGGGCAGAGCGGCGAGCCTTGAGCTCATCGGGAGTGATGGCAAGCAGGCTGCGAAGGTCGTACTCGGCAATGCCAAGGGTGCTGGCGTGGGCGGCCCAGCGGCCCAGCACCTCCCGCTTGCGGCGGCTGCTGGTCTGCTTTTCCTGCTCCACATGGGTGAGGCGGGTCTTGAGTTCGGTCTGCCGCTCCCGCAGAGCGCGGGCGCCGCTTTGCATCAGCTCCAGTTCGCTGGCGAGTTGTTGCAGTCGTTGCTGCCAGCGGCTCTCGACCAGCGGGATCTCCTCGCCACCGAGACAGGCGGCACGGCTGGTGAGCAGCCCCTGACGCTGCTGTTCGTGCTCCTTGTAGTCCCGCTCGAGTTTGTGCAGCAGCTCGCGCTGGGTCTGCAGGCGCGCCTCCTGCGCACTCTGGGCGGGGGTGAGGCTGGCGATCTCGCTGGCCAGCCGCTCCCACTCGCTCTGGCCGTGCAGCCAGGCTTCGCAGGCTCGCTGCCACTCGTGCCACTGCTGGCTGCCGAGCCACTGGCGCCAGGGTTGGCCAGCCATCTGCTCATCGAGACGGTTGCCCCCCTGTTCGAGTCGCTGGCGCAGGGTCGCCTCCTGCTCGCCCATCCCCTTCACTTCCCCTTCCAGCGCGATGCGCTGGCGATCGGCCTCCTGCCACTGCTGGTCAAACTGTTGGTGCTGGGCAGCCAGTTGGCTTAGTTGTTGACGCACCCCTTGCAGCTGTTGTTGGCCAAGCTGGGCCTGACGCAGCTGCTGCTGGCTCTGGGCCAACCCCTGCTCCAGCGCCTGGCCACGGCCAAGCAGTGTGCTCATCAGCTCGTTCCACTCAATGGGGCTCTGGCGCAGCGGCAGCGGATGGCCGAGCAGGGTATCGCCCCCCAGCTGTTGCCAGCGCTGGGTCAGCTGCTCGGCGCGGGCTTCCAGCTCCGGCAGATGTTGCTGACGCACCGCCAGCTGGCGGGCCAGCTCCTGACGCTCGCTCTCGCACTGAATGTATTGATGATTGAGCCGATCCCATTCGAGTTCGAGGCTTCTGACCCGCTCCGCCAGCTGAGCCAGGATCCCCGCCACCTGGGGCTGGCTCTGGCTGTAGGGGTGCTCCCCGGAACCGCACAGCGGACAAGGTTCGCCATCGCTCAGGATATGGCGATACTGCTCGAAGCTGGCGATGGCACGGGACTGCTCCAGCGCGTGGCGTGCCTCATCCCGCTGCAGGGCGAGCCGCTCGCGGGCGGGGGCCAGCTCTTCGCCGAGGGTGGCGAGCTTGCCGAGGGCCTGCTCCAACTGGGCAATCTCCTGCTGCAAGCGGTCATGCTGTTCGCCGTGGTTGCGGCCATAGTCGGCCAGCTCCAGCAGCTGGCGCAGCTGACCCAGTTGTTCGGTTTGCTGCTGCCACTGCTCCTGCGCCTTGGCGAGGCGGCTCTCCCACTGCTGCTCCTGCAACTCGTTCTGTTGCTGTTGCAGCCGAGCTTGTTCATGTTGCCAGTAGTCGCGCTCCTGCTGGCCTTGCTCCAGCTGGCGCTGCAACTGTTGCAGGGCGCGCAGCTTGTGATCCCGCAGGGTGAGCAGCTGTTGCAGCTTGTCGGCATCCTCGGCCCAATCCTGCATGGCGGTGAGCAGGGGCTGCCACTGGCGGGCGACCGGTGCCAGCTCCTTGTTCTCTTCGAGCCAGAGCCCCCACTGCTGGTGCTGCTGCTTGAGTAGTTCCACCTGTCGGCTCTGCTCGTGCCAGCCCTGCTCCAGCGTGAGTTGCACTTCTCGCTCCTGTGCCCCCTCCTGCTGGATCTTCTGCAATTGCTGCACTTTTTCCCGGATGCGGGTATCAAGCTCCTGCGCCCGCTTGAGTTCGGGTTGCAGGGCGCCCCATTCCCGTTCGGCGGCGATCTTCTCCGCCAGCAGCTGCTGCTCGGTCAGCGCGCTCTGCTGGGTCTGCTCCTCGAGTTTGGCCAGCTCCGGGCCCAGCTCGACGATCACCTTCTCCTGCTGCTGCACTTCCAGAGTGAGGCGGGCCAGCTCGTCGTGATCGGCGCGGGCCACCTGGGCCTGTTCGGCACGGGCAAACTCCTCGCGCTCGGGGGCCGCGGCGCCGTGGGCCTGCAGGGCGGCATCGAGCGCCGCCTGTCCCTCGGCGCAGCCCTGCAACTGGGCTGCAATGCGGCTGTTGAGGTCGCGCAAGTCCTGCATCAGCTGCTGCTGTTGCTGCTCGTGCTTGAGGGTGGTGGAGAGGCTTATCTGCTGGTTCACCCACTGTTCGCGGGTCGCTTCGTCCATCAGCGCCACGTCGCCGAGGCGCTGGGCGATGGTGGCCAGCTTCTGCTGCTCTTCCCGTGCCCGTTCATAGGTCTGGATGGAGATGGCGGAGTAGAGCTCGGTGCCGGTCATCCGTTCGAGCAGGGCGGAGCGCTCGTTGGCATCCGATTTGAGGAAGGCGGCAAATTCCCCCTGCGGCAGGATCACCGCGCGGCGGAACTGCTCCCAGGAGAGACCCACCAGCTCGTCGATGCGATCCTGCAGCTCCCGCTTGCTGCCGGAGAAAACCTGCCCTGACTCCACATCGGTCAGGGTGCGCTCCTGCGCCTGAAAACGCCCCTCCGAGCGGTTGCGCGCCCGGCGCACCGCCCAGCGGGCCAGCCAAATGCGGCCATCGCAGCCACGAAGCTGCACCTCGGCAAAACCGCTGGCGTGGCCGCGGCTGAGAATGCCACGCACGTCGTTGGCCTTGAGCTTTTCCTCGTCATCCATGCGGCCCACTTCGGCCACGTTCTTGCGATTGGCAATAAAGCGCGGCATCTCGTCGTATAAGGCCAGACAAATGGCGTCGAGCAAGGTGCTCTTGCCGGCGCCGGTATTGCCGGTGATGGCAAACAGGCCCGCGGCGCCGAGCGCTCCCCTGGTAAAGTCGATGGTGAAGGGGCCGGTCAGACTGGCCAGATTCTCACCTGACAGAGACAAGATTTTCATTGGTTTGACTCCTTCACCTGCTCCAGGATCTCTTCAAACGAGGCAACCAGCCCCGCCTCGGGCTCCCCTTCGAACTGGCGCTGATAGCAGAGGCGAAACACCTCGGTGGGGGAGAGCTCATCGAGCCTGCGCCGCTCGCGACCATCGGCCAGCCCTTCCCCCGAGCCCTGATACTGGGTGCTGATGCGGGCCAGACGCACCGGTTTGTCTGCGATGGCGGCCAGAATGCGTTCGCGGATGCGGGCCTCGGGCTTGGGCAGCAGCAGCCGCACTTCGAGGAAGGGCTGTGCCTCTTGTGGACAAGCAGGCAGCTCGAGCGATGTGATGGCGTTCAGCGCGTCGTCGAGGGTGCTCTGGGGCAGGCGGATCATCTCCACCGCGCGGGGAACCGGGATCCGCTCCAATCCGGCCATTTTCCCCTCCGCAAAGGTCACTTCCAGCACCTGATGGTTGTAGTTGGCTTCGGCAAGCGAAAGCGGCAGCGGTGAGCCGCTGTAGTGCACCCCCTCGGCCGGGCTCTGGGCCAGATGGAGGTGACCGAGCGCCGTGTAGTCAGCACCGGCAAAGAGTTCGGCGGGCAGGGCGTGCTGGTTGCCGCCAAGCACCCGCCGCTCTGACAGTTCCGAGAGCTGGCCCGCCGCCAGATAGGCGTGGCCCATGGCAATCAGTGGCAGCGCCTCCCCGCAGCGAGCGCGCCCTTCGGCCAGCACCTCGGCGTAGACCTGTCGAACCCCTTCGATCAGCCTGTCTTGCCCTTCTGCCAACTGCTCCACCCGCAGATCGCTGCTGCGCAGGAACGGCACGGCGGCGCACCAGGCGGCAATGTTACCCTCCTTGTCTTGTAGTGGCACCAGCAGGCGGTCGGTTTCGAGCTTACCCTCACTGTCGCGGCTGATGCTGCCGACCAGATGCAGGTCAAAGGCGCGCAGCAACTCGTGGGGGGCATCGAGCTTGGAGGGGGAGTCGTGGTTGCCGCCGATCAGCACCATATTGAGGTGGGGCATCTCGGCGCGCAGCCGCGCCAGAAAGCGGTAGAGCTGTTGCCAGGCGCTGGCGGGCGGATTGGCAGTATCAAACAGATCGCCCGCCACCAGTAGGGCGTCGATCTCGCGCGCCTTGAGGGTGTCGCTCAGCCAGTCGAGAAAGGCATCGTGTTCAAAACGGCGGTCATGGCCATGAAGTTGATGGCCAAGGTGCCAGTCGGCGGTATGGAGGATTTTCATTGGAAAGCAGCCCGGTTGCAGGGATGGTGCCTGTGGCACCCGATGAGGACAAGATGAGGATGCCCCTTGCTTTTTTCAAGTAAAACAGGGGGCTGGCATCGATTCAGGCCGGTTCGCAGCACATCCGGTATTGGGGGTGGCCGGTGAGGGGATCGGACTCCTCGGCCTCGATGACGAAGCCGTGGCGGCGATAGAAACGCACCGCCTGATCATTCTCGACAAAGACCCGGGCGTGGAGCGACGCCCCCTGACGCTTGGCCTCCTGCAGCAGGGCGTGGCCGACGCCGCGGCCCTGACGGTCGGGGCGTACGAACAGGGCGGCGAGATAGTTGTCCACCAGTGCCATGAAACCGAGCAGATCGCCGCGCTCCTCGAACACCCAGATGGCGGCGCGATCGAGATAGCGGGTACGCAGATCCTCCTGGGCCTGCCACCAGCAGGAGGCATCGACGAAATCGTGGGCCTGCAGGGAGGCCAGCAACCAGATTTCGACGATCTCTTCCATGTCTTCCGGGCGACTGGGCCGCAACATACCTTCATCCTTATTAACAATTTACTTTCGCAGTCTAGGAGAACTTGATGAACAAACAGGTGACATAAATGAGACCCTGTGAGGTCGATCGCCCTTTATTTAGCGAGAATGATTGGCTGATCACAAAGCGCCTCTCTAGTACAATGCCCGCCGGACAATCTAGAGACCGAGGACGCCATGTGGTTTAAAAACCTGCAGATTTATCGCTTTACCCGCCCCTTTGACCTGACCGTTGATCAGCTGGAAACCCAGCTGGAAGCCTGTGCCTTCACCCCTTGCGGCAGTCAGGACATCTCCCGTTTCGGGTGGGTCAAGCCCCTTGGCAAATTCGGCTCAACCCTGACCCACTCTGCCTCCGGCCACATCCTCATCTGCGCCCGCAAAGAGGAGAAGATGCTGCCCGGTACCGTGGTCAAGGAGATGCTGGCCGAGAAGGTAGAGGCGATCGAGTTCGAACAGGGACGCGCCCTCAAGAAGAAAGAGAAGGAGGCGCTGAAAGAGGAGATCCTCCACACCCTGCTGCCCCGTGCCTTCAGTCGTACCAGCCAGACCTTCGCCTGGATCAATCCGGCCGACAATTTGATGGTGGTGGATGCAGGTTCTGCCAAGAAGGCGGATGATCTGCTGGCACTGCTGCGCAAATCCATCGGCTCCCTGCCGGTGGTGCCGGTGGCTCTCAAGAACCCGCCGGAGATCACCATGACCGAGTGGTTGAACGAGGGCAACCTGCCTGCCTCCTTCACTCTGGAAGATGAAGCCGAGCTGCGCAGTGCCATGGAGCACGGCGGCATCATCCGCTGCAAGCAGCAGGATCTGATGACGGATGAAATCAAGAACCATCTGGCAAACGACAAGCTGGTGACCAAGCTGGCCCTCAACTGGGGCGAGACTGTCAGCTTCGTGTTGGGGGATGATCTCTCCATCAAGCGCCTGAAATTCAGCGAAGAGCTGCGCGAGCAGAACGATGACGTCACTAGCGAAGATCCGGCCGCCCGTCTGGATGCAGATTTCGCGCTGGTGACCTCCGAGCTCTCCCAGTTTATCCCGGCGCTGTTTGCCGCCCTGGGTGGCGAAGAGCAGTCCATCTAACCGGACTTGCGCCTGTTTGGCCTCTGCCATCCCATCGTAAAAGCCGCCTTCGGGCGGTTTTTTTATATCTATTGCGGATAGCCATTATTGATAGATGAGTAAGATATTGATCTTGTTCAATAACTTGAGCTGTCAGCGCCAATCGTGACATAGTCCCTCTTCATGGTCATAAAACAGACAAGGAGAGTGTCATGTTGCGCAAACCTCTGGGGCTCGCTATCGCCCTTGCCCTGCTGGCCGGTTGTGCCAGTGACAACGGCTTTCACTATACCCCGCCAGCCCAGACCCTGATCGCTCCCGAAGCCGCCAGTGGCTGGACCGACAAGCAGGGCTGGCAGGGCCATGACTTCATGGTGGCGGCCGCCAACCCGCTGGCGGTGGATGCGGGCTACCAAATCATCAAGGCCGGTGGCAGTGCCGTCGATGCCGCCATTGCGGTACAGCTGGTATTGACGCTGGTGGAGCCGCAATCCTCCGGGATCGGTGGCGGAACGCTGCTGCTGGTGTGGGATGGCCGCAAGGTGAGTGCAGTGGATGGCCGCGAGACGGCGCCGGCTGCCGCCACCGACCAGCTGTTTATGCAAGATGGCAAGCCGCTGGCTTTTTATGACGGGGTGGTCGGGGGCCGCTCGGTCGGCGTTCCCGGTACCCTGCGCGCTCTGGCACTGGCCCATCAGCGTTATGGCAAGCTGCCCTGGGCTGTGCTGTTCCAGCCCGCCATCACGCTGGCAGAACAAGGATTTGTGATAAGTCCACGGCTAGCCACATTGCTGGCCAAGGATCCCTATCTGGCACGGGATCCGCAGGCGCGTGCCTACTTCTATCAGGCGGATGGCAGCCCCAAAACGGCGGGCACCCGGCTGACCAACCCGGCGCTGGCCAAGGTGCTGCGCACTCTGGCCACAGAGGGGGCGGATGCCTTCTATCGGGGGCCGCTGGCGGATGCCATGGTGGCCAAGGTACGCCAGCATCCCACCAATCCCGGAGTACTGGCGGCCACCGACCTGGCCAGCTATCAGGCCAAACTGCGGGATGGCCTCTGCTTTGACTATCGCCAGAGCAAGATCTGCGGCTTTCCCACTCCCTCGTCCGGCACCCTGGCGCTCGGCCAGATCTTCGGCATGCTGGAGAGCCGTGATATGGCGGCCCTCAAGCCGATCACCACGAAGGAGGGGGGACTGGCTGCCTCCAGCGAGGCTATCCACCTCTACAGCGAAGCGGCGCGTCTGGCCTTCGCCGATCGCAACCAGTACGTCGCCGACAGCGATTTTGTCAGCGTGCCGGTGAAGGGGCTGCTGGACAAGGGCTATCTGGCCGATCGCGGCAAGCTTGTCGGTCAGCACTCCATAGGGATTGCCAAGCCCGGTACGCCGCCACTGGCGCTGGCGCGGGGCAAGGATGCGACCCCGGAACTCCCCTCCACCAGCCATGTCTCGATCGTCGACAAGGCAGGGATGGCCATCTCCATGACCAGCTCCATCGAGGATGGTTTCGGATCGCGTCAGATGGTCAACGGCTACCTGCTCAACAACCAGCTCACCGATTTCTCCTTCACCTCGGTGGATGCCGCCGGTCTGCCGGTGGCAAACCGGGTGGAGCCGGGCAAGCGGCCCCGCTCCTCCATGTCACCCCTGCTGGTGTTTGACAAGCCAAGCGGCGAGCTGACCATGACACTGGGCTCGCCGGGGGGCTCCGCCATCATCAACTACGTGGGCAAGACCCTGCTCGGCACCCAGGATTGGGGTCTGAACCTGCAACAGGCCATCAATCTGCCCAACTTTGGCAGCCGCAACGGCCCCACCGAGCTGGAAGTGGGACGCACCCCCATGTCGGTGGTCGAGGGGCTGAAGGCGAGGGGACATGAGGTGGTATTGAACGAGCAGACCTCCGGCCTGCAGGGGGTTGAGCGCAACACTGGCGGCTGGTTTGGCGCAGCGGATCCGCGCCGGGAAGGGATCGCCAAGGGGGAGTGAGGTTCCCATCAGCAACAAGGCCAGC
>NZ_CDDK01000020.1:0-63797 GCF_000820225.1 Aeromonas veronii bv. veronii | reverse complement strand
GCTGGCCTTGTTGCTGATGGAGCGTGACGGAGTGCTTACTGGATACCCAACAGCTCCACGTCGAAGATCAGGACTGATCCCGGCGGGATTTTGCCAGCGGCACGGTCGCCGTAGGCGAGGTTGGCGGGGATGTAGAAACGGGTCTTCTCACCTTCCACCATCAGCTGTACCCCTTCGGTCCAGCCAGCGATCACCTGATTGAGGCCAAATTCGATGGGCTCGCCACGGGCGACCGAGCTGTCAAAGACGGTACCGTCCAGCAGCTTGCCCTCGTAATGCACCTTCACCTTGCTGGTGGCAGTGGGGTGAACGGTGCCGGTGCCCGGGGTCAGCACTTCGTACTGCAGGCCGGAGGCGGTGGTGGTCACCAGCGGCTTCTCCTTGTTGCTGGCGAGGAACTCGGCGCCAATCCGCACGTTGTCGGCCGCCAGCTTCTTGTTGTTGCTGCTGGAGTAGAAGTAGTAGGCCACCCCGGCGATGAGCAGCGCGATCAGTATGAATTTCATCGGTTTTTCCTGTTCCATGAAATGTAAAAAGTGCAATGAGGGCGCCATCTTATCGCGCACCGCCCCTGATGGCGAGCCACAGGGCGGGAGGATGTGAGCAGGCAGGCAAAGCCCGGCGAGCTGGACGCAAAAAGGGGCGAGTCGGTGACTCGCCCCTTGTCATGGCGGCGGCGCTTACTTGGCGGCCACCATCATCAGGGCGGGCAGGGCGAAGAAGAGACCCGTTACATAACCCAGAGCCAGCAGCTTGTTCTCGCTGCCGACCCGGGCCAGCCCCTCGGCGGCGCGCACCGGCAGGTCGCGCAGGAAGGGGATGCCATAGATGATGACCACGGCAAAGAGGTTGAACAGCACGTGGACCAGTGCGATGGTCAGGGCCAGCTGGGCACCGGCTCCGCTGATGGCGGTGGCTGCCAGCAGGGCGGTGATGGTGGTCCCGATATTGGCCCCCAGGGTGAAGGGGTAGAGCTGACGGGTGCTGAACACGCCGCCGCCAGCCAGCGGGATCATCAGGCTGGTGGTGGTGGAGGAGGACTGCACCATGATGGTCACCAGCGCACCGGAGGTAATGCCGGTCAGCGGGCCACGGCCCAGCGCCTTGTGCAGCACCTCTTTGGCGCGGCCAACCAGTACCTGTTGCAGCACTTTGCCGAGATAAGTGACGCAGGCGAGGATCAGCAGGATACCGATGATGATGGTCGCGATGGCGGCACCCTTGCCCGGCAGGAAGGCGACAGCGCTGTCAATCAGCTGCTGGGCCGGTGCGGTCAGCGGCTTCATGAAGTCCATGCCCTTCATCGACATGTTGGCGGAGCCTACCAGCAGGTTGGCCAGCCACTCGGCGCTGTGTTGCAGCAGGCCGAACATCAGTTCCAGCGGCAGGAAGATGAACACCGCCAGCAGGTTGAAGAAGTCGTGCACGGTGGCGGCGGCGAAGGCGCGGCGGAACTCGGCGCGATCCCGCACATGGCCCATGGAGACGATGGTGTTGGTGATGGTGGTGCCGAGGTTGGCCCCCATGACCATGGGGATGGCCATGCTGATGGGCAGGCCGCCAGCCACCAGACCAACGATCACCGAGGTGACGGTGCTGGAGGATTGCACCAGCGCGGTAGCGAGAATACCCAGCAGCAGGGCTACAAAGGGGTTGTTGGCAAAGGCGAAGATCTGGGCTGCGCCCTCGGCGCCGCCGGAGAAATCTTTGAAGCCGTGGGAGATGGCGCCCACGGCAACCAGGATCAGGTAGACCAGTACGATGACACTCATCCAGTTGAACAGGGCGCGGGTCGCGGGCGGCTGTGACAAGGAGTGATGGTGTTGCATAAAGCCTCTTGAGACGGTCGTTCCGTCTTGGGTTGTTGATGACCCGCGCATTTAATCAGTGGTTAATGACAGAAATATGACAAGGTGACACTTTTATGATGGTTTTATGACTTGCGTTGGTGGTTTGCTCGCCAATAGATGATGGGGATGGCGAGAAATATGGCTGGTGGCGCCATCCGTCCGGTCTGTTTCTTGCCGACCACTACGGGTAGGCTGCGCCAGAGTGGCAATAGTCGAGCCCCATTTTCAGCCCGTCAAATAGCAAGAAGGGGAGCCATGGCTCCCCTTCTGTCTATCCGTTATCCGCAAAGGATCAGGCGTCAGCCGCTTCCTCGTATTGACGGAACGGGATACGGAACACCGCCAGACGCAGGAACAGATAGGTTGCGCCGAGGCCAGCCCAGATCAGGCCCAGCTCCAGCGAGCTCTGCTCCAGGTTGATCCACAGCGCACCGATGGTGGCGGCGCCGAGCAGCGGCATCAGCAGGTAGATGACGTGATCCTTGAGGGTCTTGTTGCGCTTCTCGCGCACCCAGAACTGACCGATCACCGACAGGTTGACGAAGCTGAACGCCACCAGTGCGCCGAAGTTGACCAGCGCCAGCGCGGTATCCAGATCAAACGACACGGCGGAGAGGGCCAGACCGCCCACCATCAGCACGTTGATGGCCGGAGTGCGGTATTTCGGGTGGATGTAGCCAAACACCCGCTCCGGGATCATGCGATCACGCCCCATCACGTAGAGGATGCGCGAGACACCGGCGTGAGCCGCCATGCCGGAGGCCAGTACCGCGACCGTGGTGCAGACCAGCACCACGGACTGGAAGAAGGTGCCGCCAACGTAGAGGGCGATCTCCGGCAGTACCGCGTCGGGATGCTGGAAGCGGGAGAGGCTCGGGAAGTAGAGCTGCAGGCAGTAAGATACCACCACGAAGATGATGCCGCCGATAAGGGCAGTCAGCACGATCGCCTTGGGGATCACCTTGCCGGCATTCGGAGTCTCTTCGGAGAGGGAACTCAGACCGTCAAAGCCCAGGAACGAGAAGCAGAGGATGGTCGCACCGGTAAAGAGCGGTACCAGCTGTGCTGACTCGAAGTGGAACGGACGGCTGCTCATCAGGGTGCCAGCCCCTTCGCCGTGGTAGATGCCCCACGCCATCAGGCCGATAAAGAGGGTGATGATGGCCAGCTGGATCACCACGATCAGACCATTGAAGTTGGCTACCAGATTGATGCCGCGCAGGTTCAGGAAGGTCATCACGGTCACCAGACCGAAGATGAACACCCAGGGCTCGACGCCCGGGAACATGGCGGTCAGGTAGATCTTGGCCAGCAGGATGTTGATCATCGGCATGAACATGTAGTCGAGCAGGGATGACCAGCCGACCATGAAACCGACGTAGGGGTTGAACACTTTCTGGGCATAGGTATAGGCAGAGCCCGCAGAGGGGAACTTGCGTACCAGATGTCCGTAGCTGAAAGCGGTGAGCAGGATGCCACCCAGAGCCAGCAGATAGGCGGTGGCGACCCGGCCATCGGTGATGTCACCGACGATGGCGAAGGTGTCGAAGACAGCCATGGGGGTCAGATAGGCCAGACCCATCACAATCACTTGTGTCAGGGTAAGGGTCTTGAGCAGCTTGGCGTTTTGCGATGCCATTACGCTTTCTCCTCAATCAGTGCCGCAGCACGTGCTTGCAACGAGCGCAGGGATACGATGGATTCGCAAGCCTGTACATCAAGGGCGCCGGGGAGGCGCATACCGGGCTGTACCGGCAGGAAAGCATTAAAACGCCCCATTGTTATCCTCTCAACGTCGGGAGATTGTTTGGCAATCTCGAATATCACTTCCGGAAACGTTCCGGCCTCTTGTGGTGGGTTTGTACTGCACTTCAAAAATACAAAAACCGATGTCGCAGTGAACATCGGTCCTTTATTGGCGGCGTATTGTGCATTCGGTCAGCCCCCTTGACAAGCAAAAAAGGGCGGATTAACGCATTTTTTTGCATACGCACGGGGCAGGTAAGTGGTCACTCGCCCCCTGCAGCCGTCCCCGAGCCGCTCCCCCTTTTTCGGGGGGGAAGAGAACCCTGTCATGGCGTATGAAAAATCGGCAAATCGGGGCTGCAGGGTGCATAGCGCCTCAACATTGATCCTGATCATATTTGGCGGCGTTCCCCCGGGCTCGAGTCCTGCGAGCTTATCGGCTGGCGGGGGATGAGAGGGGGTGAAGTGGAAAAAGATCTATTGCATATCCATTCACATTAATGACTGAGGATAGAAGGCGACGCGGCTCGGGCCATGGCCCGGCGAGCAGCCCAGCTGGGTAGTTATTTGAAATCAGTCACACTTCCTGCAGAAACCGCATTTCTGGCAACCCGTGCTGCTGGCCACCAGCGCACCGCAAAAACAACAAGGAGCCCGCAGGCTCCTTGTTCGCTATCGGGGGGAGGGGCGCCAGCGGTTACTGGGCGATCTCCACCTTGTCGGCGGTATGCAGCGGGATGCGGAACACGGTGAGGCGCAGGAACAGGTAGATGGCCCCCAGCGCCGCCCAGATCAGCCCCAGCTCGAAGGAGGAGGGCTCGAGGTTGAGCCACAGTACCCCGATGCAGGCGGCCCCACAGAGCGGCAGCAGCAGGTACATCAGGTGATCCTTGAGACACTTGTTGCGGCCCAGCTTCACATAGAAGTGGGCAATCACCGCCAGATTGACGAAGGTGAAGGCCACCAGGGCGCCAAAGTTGATCAGCGCCAGCGCCATCTCCAGATCCAGCGACACCGCAGAGAGGGCCAGCAGGCCGACCAGCAGCACGTTGAACGCCGGAGTCTGCCACTTCGGATGGATGTAACCGAAGAAGCGGGCGGGCAGGGCGCGATCACGACCCATCACGTAGAGCAGGCGCGATACACCGGCGTGGGAAGCGAGCCCCGAGGCCAGCACCGCTACTGTGGTGCAGACCAGCACCACCGCCTGGAACAGCTTGCCGCCGACATAGAGGGCGATCTCCGGCAGTACCGCATCCGGATGCTGGAAGCGGGAGATGTCCGGGAAGAAGAGCTGCAGGAAGTAGGAGGTGGTGACAAACAGCACACCGCCGATCAGCGCCGTCAGCACGATGGCGCGCGGGATAACCCGATCCGCGTCCGGGGTCTCTTCCGACAGGGTGCTGATGGCATCAAAGCCGAGGAACGACAGACAGAGGATCGAGGCCCCCATCAGCAGCGGCGAGATGTTGATCTGCTCGGAGAAGAAGGGCCGGCTGCTGGCCACGGTACCCAGCCCTTCGCCATTGTGCACGCCCCAGGCGATCAGGCCGATAAAGACGGCGATGATGCTGAACTGCATGATGACGATGACGCTGTTGAAGTTGGCCACCAGCTTGATGCCGCGCAGGTTGAGGGCGGTCATCACCGCCGCCAGACCGAAGATATAGGTCCAGGGCTCCACCTCGGGGAAGAGCGCCTGCAGATAGATCTTGGCCAGCAGCATGTTGATCATCGGCATGAACATGTAGTCGAGCAGGGAGGTCCAGCCCACCATAAAGCCGACATAGGGGTGAAACACCTTCTGGGCATAGGTATAGGCGGAGCCGGCTGACGGGAACTTGCGTACCAGATGGCCGTAGCTCAGGGCAGTGAACAGCATGCCGATGAGGGCAAACAGGTAGGCGGTCGGCACATGGCCTTCGGTGATTTCGGTAACGATGCCGAAGGTGTCGAACACCGCCATGGGGGTGAGGTACGCCAGTCCCATAACCACGACCTGCCACAGTTTGAGGGTCTTTTTCAGACCAACCTGCTGGGCCGCCATTATGCATGTTCCTCATGCAGTGCCAGAGTGGCACGGTCCATCAACGAAACCGGGAGAGAGGCCCGGGAATCAAGGGCGCCAGGGCGGCGCACACCGGCCATGGCCGGTTGGAAAGCATTGAGATGCCCCATGTTGTTCCTCACTAGACTTGGTGTCGGGAGACTGCTGCCAATCTCGCTATCTTTTCCGGGGGTGATCCGGCCTCGTTTATGGGTGTGTTCACTGTCTAAAAAAGAACCGATGCCATTGTTTTACATCGGTTCTTTCAGTGGCGGCGCATTGTGCATTTGCAGGGCCCCCTTGACAAGAAAAAAAGGGGGCAAAATTGCATTTATTTGCACAGGTGAGTGGTCACTTTCCTGCTGGTCAGGCCAGCACGGCCTCCAGTGATTTTTCAAGGAGTTGCAACCCCTCGTCAATCACTGCCGCAGGGGCTGTCAGGGGGGCGAGAAAACGGATGACATTTGCGCGCACCCCGCATGAGAGAAGGACCAGACCCCGTTTGCCCGCCTCGGCCACCAGTCGCTTGGTAAGGTCGGGATCGGGCTGGCTGGCATCACGCCGTTTCACCAGCTCCATGGCCACCATGGCACCGGGGCCGCGAATTTGACCTATGCAGTCAAAACGCTCGGCTATGCGTTGCAGCCCCGCCTTGATCTGCTCACCTTGCGCCTGGGCCTTCTGGTTGAGCTGCTCCTCTTCGATCACCTGCAAGACCGTCAGCGCGGCAGCGCAGGCGATGGGGGAACCGGCATAGGTGCCACCCAGACCACCCGGCTTGGCCGAGTTCATGATCTCCGCCTTGCCCACCACGGCTGACAGGGGGAAGCCACCCGCCAGACTCTTGGCCAGGGTCATGATGTCCGGCTCGATGCCGGCATACTCGGTGGCGAAGGTCTTGCCGGTGCGGCAGAAACCGCTCTGGATCTCGTCACAAATCAGCAGAATGCCGTGCTGGTCGCAGACGCTGCGCAGCTTCTGCATAAAGCTCGGGGAGGCGGGATAGAAGCCCCCTTCGCCCTGTACCGGCTCGATAATGATGGCGGCAACCCGGCTCGGCTCGATATCGGCGCTGAAGCAGAGCTCGAGGGCGTGCAGGGCATCCTCTTCACTCACCCCGAGATAATCGGCGGGGAAGGGGATGTGGTAGACCTCCCCCGGGAAGGGGCCAAAGCCGGTCTTGTAGGGCACCACCTTGCCGGTGAGCGCCATCCCCATCATGGTGCGGCCGTGAAAGCCCCCCTTGAAGGCGATGGTGCCGCTGCGACCGGTGTGGGCGCGGGCAATCTTGATGGCGTTCTCGACTGCCTCGGCGCCGGTGGAGAGAAACAGGGTGCGCTTCGGGGTCGGGCCGGGCACCAGGGCGTTGAGCTTCTCGGCAAGCTCGATATAGCCCGGGTAGGGAGTGACCTGAAAGCAGGTGTGGCTGAATTTTTCCAGCTGCTCGCGCACCGCTGCCACCACTTTCGGGTGGTTGTGACCGGTGTTGAGCACGGCGATGCCGGAGGCAAAGTCGATGTAGCGGTTGCCCTCCACATCCCACAGCTCGGCATTTTGCGCCCGGTCGATAAAGACCGGCAGCAGGGTACCGACGCCATTGACCACGGCCGCTTCGCGGCGCGCTTGCCACGCCTTGTTTGATTCTGACTGACTCATCTTTCCTCCCTGAGGGGCCGCAGCCCCCGATATTCCCTGAAAATGTGGCAGGCGTTTTGGCGCCCATCACCGCCGATCAGCCCATCGGGCCAGATCGGCGGCGCCTTGTCTCTCTGTTGCAGCCCTAGCGAATGGCGCCAAAGCAGAGGTATTTGGTCTCGAGATACTCCTCCAGCCCCTCGGCAGCCCCTTCCCTACCCAGACCCGACTCCTTGATCCCGCCAAAAGGGGCCAATTCGGTTGAGATGATCCCCTCGTTGATGCCAACCATGCCGTACTCCAGCTGCTCGGCGACGCGCCACACCCGGGCGATATCGCGGCCATAGAAGTAGGCGGCCAGGCCATAAGGGGTGTCGTTGGCAATGGCGATGGCCTCGGCTTCCGTCTCGAAGCGCACCAGCGGGGCGACCGGGCCGAAGATCTCCTCCTGCAGGATGGGGTTGGTTTTATCCACCTTGCCCAAAATGGTGGGGCGGTAGAAGAGGGGGCCAGCGGGGTGAGCTTCGCCCCCCAGCAGCACTTCGGCACCGGCGGCGACCGATTGTTGCACCAGCTCGGCCACCTTGCTGGCGGCGGCGGGGTTGATGAGCGGGCCGATCTGGGTGCCTTCGGCCATGCCATCCCCCACCTTGAAGGCGCTGACGGCAGCGGTCAGCTTCTCGGCGAAGGCGTCATAGACACTGGCCTGCACCAGAATGCGGTTGGCGCAGACACAGGTCTGCCCGGCGTTGCGGTATTTGGAGGCGAGCGCCCCTGCCACGGCAGCGTCGAGATCGGCGTCGTCAAAGACGATAAAGGGGGCGTTGCCACCCAGCTCCAGCGAGAGGCGCTTCATGGTGTCGGCGCACTGGCGCATCAGCAGCTTGCCGATGCGGGTGGAGCCGGTGAAGGAGAGCTTGCGCACCACCGGATTGCTGCACAGCTCGTTGCCCACCGCGCTCGCCTGATGGCTGGTGACGATATTGATGACACCGGCGGGGATGCCCGCCTGCTCGGCCAACACCGCCAGCGCCAGCGCGCAGAGTGGCGTCTCGGCGGCGGGCTTGATGACTATAGTGCAGCCGGCGGCCAGCGCCGGGCCCGCCTTGCGGGTGATCATGGCAATGGGGAAGTTCCACGGAGTGATGGCGGCGACCACGCCCACCGGCTGCTTGATGGTGGCCAACCGGCGATCGCCGCTAAAGCCCGGGATGGTGCGGCCATAGGCGCGCTTGCCCTCCTCGGCGAACCACTGGATAAAGCTGGCGCCATAGGTCACCTCTCCCTTTGCTTCCGCCAGCGGCTTGCCCTGCTCGCAGGTCATGATGCGGGCCAGCTCGTCGCTGTGGGCTGTGATGGCGGCAAACCAGGCGTAGAGCTTGTTGCTGCGCTCCTTGGCGGTCAGCGCAGCCCAGGCGGGTTGCGCCGCGTGGGCGGCCGCGATGGCGCGGCGGGTATCCTCGGCATCCATGTCGGGCACCTGGGTAATGACGGCACCGCTGGCGGGGTTGGTGACCTCGAAGGTGCGGCCGCTGGCGGCCTCGCACCACTGTCCATCTATATAGGCGCGGGATGTGATCAAGCTGGAGTGGGATGTTGTTCCTGACATGAGAAGCCTCGAGTGTGGGTCAGAGCAGCTGGTTGCCGGAGTGAGCCGACCCTTCCTGCGCCGCTGCCGTATAAAATAATAAGCACAGGAAGACCATAATTTGAGCTGAAATGTTTTTCAAGTGTTAAATATATTTGAATTGCTGGGGGGCGCCATGCTAGAAAATGGGCTGTGTAGCGCGCTTTCTCCGGTTCGCTTGCAGGCTGTAAGTGGGCAGACGACCGGGAGATGGTAAATCAGGTGTGCAAAATAATGAACGGCTGTGCTGTGTAACATAGTGAACGGCAAGGGAAAGCTGGTTGGCTATTTTAACCAGCAGGGTAAACAAGCAGCGCCTGATCCGATGCGATCACGCGCAAGCAGGAGAGGCTGATGATGCAAGGATGCAGACATGGCGCAGAAGGGGGCCTTTCATGAGCGGGCCACAGAGCCGGGAGGGCGTGGCTCGACCGGTGAGTGGGACTGACGCCGGGGCGCGCACCATGGGGGAACGGCTGGCGGCGGTACGCCATCAGCTGGGGCTCTCCCAGCGGCGGGCGGCCGAGTTGAGTGGCCTGACTCATGGCGCCATCTGCATGATCGAGCAGGACAAGGTGAGCCCCTCGGTCGCCTCCCTGCAAAAGCTGCTCACCATCTACGGCCTGCCGCTGTCGCGGTTTTTCGCCGAGGAGGAGAGCCGCACTCCGGAGGTGGTGATCAAGGCGGATCAGCTGATCGAGCTGGGCAGCCAGGGGGTCTCCCTCAAGCTAGTGCACAACGGCAACAACCGCCGCCAGCTCGGCTTTATGCTGGAGACCTATCCCCCCGGCACCGACACAGGCGGTCAGGTTACCCATCAGGGGGAGGAGGTCGGCACCGTGCTGGAGGGGTCGGTGATCCTGACGGTGGCGGGCCAGAGTTATCAGCTGGAGGCGGGCGACAGCTATGTGATCGACACCGGCGAGCCCCATAGCTTCAGCAATCCGTCGGGGGAGACCTGTCGCATCGTCAGCGCCCACACCCCGGCGAGCTTTTAATCCTCACAGTAGTTTGGCAACCGAACCGGTAAGGAAACAGGGATCATGACCGAACATGTAAACAGTTACTACGCAGCCAGCGCCAATAAACACGCGCCCTACCCGACACTGACCGAGCAGCTGGAGTGCGATGTCTGCGTCATCGGGGCGGGTTATACCGGCCTCTCCAGCGCCCTGCATCTGGTAGAAAAGGGCTACAAGGTGGTGGTGCTGGAGGCCGCACGAGTTGGCTTTGGCGCCAGCGGCCGCAACGGCGGCCAGATCGTCAACTCCTACAGCCGCGACATCGACACCATAGAAGCGAACTGCCCGCCGGATCAGGCCAGGCTGCTCGGTTCCATGTTGTTTGAGGGGGGCCAGATCATCCGCGAGCGGATCAAGCGCTACAACATCCAGTGCGATCTGCAGGAGGGCGGTGTCTTTGCCGCCGAGACCGAGAAGCAGCTGCACGAGCTCAAATCCCAATACGCCCGCTGGCAGAAGTGGGGTAACGACCAGCTGGAGCTGCTCGATGCCAAGGGGGTGCGCGAGGTAGTCGCGAGCGATCGCTACGTCGGCGCCTTGCTCGACAAGAGCGGCGGCCATATCCACCCACTCAATCTGGCGTTGGGGGAGGCGGAAGCCATCCGCATCCAGGGGGGGCAGATCTTCGAACAATCCGCCGTCACCAGCATCACCCCGGGCCAGCCAGCCTTGGTCAAGACCGCCAAGGGGGCGGTGAAGGCGCGCTTTGTCGTGGTGGCGGGCAACGCTTACCTCGGCAACCTGGTGCCCGAGCTCGCCGCCAAGAGCATGCCCTGCGGCACCCAGGTGATAGCTACCGAAGTGCTGGGGGAGGAGCGGGCCCGTTCACTGCTGCCGCAAAATTACTGTCTGGAGGATTGCAACTACCTGCTCGACTACTACCGAACCTCCGGCGATCACCGGCTGCTCTATGGCGGCGGTGTGGTCTATGGGGCGCGGGATCCGGCGGATATCGAGCGGCTGATCATCCCCAAGATGCTCAAGACCTTCCCGCAGCTGGCCGACGTCAAGGTGGATTACACCTGGACCGGCAACTTCCTGCTCACCCTGTCGCGGCTGCCGCAGTTTGGTCGCATCGGCCCCAACATCTACTACATGCAGGGCTACAGCGGCCACGGCGTCACCTGTACCCATCTGGCGGGCAAGCTGCTCGCGGAGGTGCTGAGCGGTCAGGCGGAGCGCTTCGATGCATTCGCTAAACTGCCGCACTACCCCTTCCCGGGTGGCCGCCTGTTCCGTATACCCTTTACCGCCGCGGGCGCCGCTTGGTACACCTTGCGCGATCGGTTGGGGGTATAAGAGCTGCCAGCGAGAAATGTGGGCTGGTGGTTGCCGCTTAGTTAGCGCAGATGCCAGCACCAATACCGGAAACAACAAGGCCACCGCGAGGGTGGCCTTGTTGTTTATCAAGCAGTAGCGCGCTGATTAGCTGTAGAAGGCTTCAACGGTGCCTTTGAGTTTGATCAGGATGGGCTGACCACGGCGATCCAGCGCCTTGGGGGAGGGGATCTTCACCCAACCTTCGCTGATGCAGTACTCCTCGACATCGGTGCGCTCTTTGCCGTTCAGGCGAATACCGATCGGATGCTCGAAGCAGGCGGCCACATAGTGAGGGCTGCGGGGATTGCAGGAGAGGTGATCCGGCAGAGCCGGTTTGGTGCTGGTATCGCTCATCGATATAACCCGAAATGAATAAAAAGTGGGTCATTGTAGAGAATGCCGCCATGGCATTCAAGGCGGCCACAAAACAGGCAAAGCGTGCTCGCCATCGCTATGGGCGACCCGCTTATACTCGTTGCCAATGCATCACCAGCTCGGGGTGTCCGCTATGCTCGCACAACTGCTGCTCACCCTCTTTGAAACCGTTGCGGGAATAGAAGCGCCGCGCCTGCTCATTTTCGGCGTAGACCGTCAACTCGAGTCGATCATATTGGGCTTTGAGGTGTTCGAGCAATTGGCGACCCAACCCGTGTGCTTGGTGATCTGGGGAGATAAACAGGGCGGCAACAGACCCCTGATACCAGGAGATAAAGCCCAGTAGCTGTCCATCCTCCTCATAGCCCCAGCTCTGGCTGGCGGGCAGATAACTATCGCGCATCGCTGCCTGTTGCTCACGCCAAAAGGTGGCGGGAATAAAGTCGTGGGCCTGCACCGATGCCTGATACCAGAGCTCGACGGCGGCATCCAGATCGGTTGTTAATAATGGGCGGATCATAGTGGCCTTAATAACAAAGGGTGGAAGTAACGCAGGCTCGATAAGCGCAGCGTAATCGGGCATTCGCGGTAGCGAGAGGGGGGAGAGTTCTGCGCCACTCCCAGTTCGCCACCTTGGCCAAAATGGCAAGGCTGTGATTTATGCAATCCCTGTTACCGTATAGTGTCGCTCGACATTGACGGTAATTTCACCCCAGCGGGAGGATTTGACTCTGGCCTGATGCGCTTGAAAAGCCGCCTCATCAACAAACTCTTCATAGACATCGAATCGGCAGGGATTGAGAGGATCTTGAGTCACCTTAAAGATCAGGCAGCCGGTTTCAGCGCGGGTTAACAGGATATGGTTATCAAGTTCATTCTTGACCGCAGTCAAATCGTTGGAGGACACGATAATAAATCCATTTAATATTACAACGCCCATGAATGCCTCTTCATGTCGGAGATTGGAAGATTCCATAGTTAACATTGATTAATTAGGTTTGATTTTTATTAGAGCCTGCTTGCAAGATAAATGCTCTTGGCAATCATTTCGATTGTGTGATTTTTTTTGTGATAATAGCTGAAATTTGTCTCATTTCAAGAACAAAGGAGTCATCCAATTCATCATTAATAAACGTCGGCCTTATGTCATTGTGCGCTATCCATGTAGGATGTTTGTATATAAACTCAAGGTAATTGTTTAATAAGGAAGTGCGAGTGGTTTTTCTGGCTAGCTGTTTTTTGAACGAATCACATGTGAGTTTGGATTTATAATTGTAAAATTTATCATATTCGAAAACGAATTCATTCATACTCCAACCAATTTTTGATATTTCATCCTTTATTTTTTGTGCTTTGTCATCATAGTCCATTTTTGTCCCCAATTGTCCCTATTGCTCCTGTTAATCTTAATGCGTCCAGAGATGGTCTGGATATGCAAACTTACTGGAAGGATTGATTTATGGCTAAAGGTAACAACTCTGGTTCTAGCTCAGGTAAAGGTAATAGTCGTGGCCCCTCTTCACATCCTGGCCCTGGGGGCAACTGGCCTTCTACAACAGGTAGAGTTTCGGGTGATGGCAGAGGTAATGCTCCGGTGAAGGGAACTAAATAAGGTGATGCTCAGAGCTATCAATTAACCGTTTGGCTCTGAGCATATTTCTGAATTTTTTGAAAAAGCAGAGGCAAAGCTTTCATGGTCTACTTTATAACGTATATATGAGATTTCATTCATGGTTTTCTCCATTGAACATAAACAAATTTCCTTTCTTCGGCTATAAACAGAGAGACTAACTAGTTCACTGTATGAATTATTGCATGCATCAATTATTGAATACTCAGTTTTTATGGGGTACCTATTATCATTTATTACATAGTCAGCTATTTGTCCACCAACAATTCCAATAGCCAACATAGCCCCACTAGAAATAATATGTTTTTTGAATTTATGAGAGCTTAATTCCTCTTGGCAATGTCCACACCTTACAATTGCATTTAATTTGATATTGTTTTCTTTATGGCATTTCGGGCATTCAATTTGCATTCGTTATCCTTTAAAAAACATTTCAATTTGATATTTTTATTGATTTAGTAAATCCGGAATGTTTGATGAGTCATCCCCCCCTCATGATTTATTTTTTCTCTTATCGGTAACTCCAAAGCTACCGCCCTCAAGTTACAGCCCCTGACTTGCTGCTTTTAACCCATGTTCTGCGGATAACACCCTTATGAAAACGAATGCTCATGGTGTGGCTCCGGAAGCAGCTTTGTGCCGCGCCACCATGATACCGATTGAAGCCGGTGGTGGAAGGTCTGAGGGGCGAGAATCAGTGCCGGATCAATAAATTAAAACAACTTGGGTGGCAGAAACGACAAGGCCCCCGAGGTCGGGGGCCTTGTGGTAGGGGCATCACTGGCGAGGCTGAGCAGGGCAATGCCGATCAGGGTAAGTTCAGGGTAAAGCGGGCGCCGCCGAGGGGGGATTCATCGACCCGGATCTGGCCGCCGTAGCTGTGGACGATTTCGGTCACCACCGCCAGTCCGATGCCCTGACCCGGCGAGCTGTCAGCCCGCACGCCGCGCTGGAAGATCTGCTCCGATTTGGCCGGATCGATACCCGGTCCATCATCTTCCACTTCGATGCGCAGCCGCTCGAGATGACGGCGCACCGTCACCTTCACTTCGCTGATGGCAAACTTGCAGGCGTTGTCGAGCAGGTTGCCCATCAGCTCCATCAGGTCGCCCTGTTCGCCGTGGAAGAGGGCGTCATCGTCGAACTTGAAGTGGGTTTGCAGCTTCTTGTGGCGATAGACCTTGGTCAGGCTGGCCAGCAGTTTTTCAATCAGCGGCACCGGCTCGGTGCCCTTGCTGGCAAGGCGCTGGCGGCCGGTCACGGCCCGTCTGAGCTGATACTGGATCATCTGATCCATGGTGAGGATCTGCTCATTGATGTTGTCGTGGATCTCCCGCCCCAGCTTCACTTCGCGGGTGGTGATCTGGATCAGCGCCAGCCGGGTTTTCAGGCTGTGGGCGAGATCGTTGAGGGCGTGCTGGTAGCGCTGGGTCTGCTGGCGTTCGTTCTCCAGCAACTGGTTGATGGAGTCGGTCAGCGGGGCCAGCTCCCGCTCAAAATCGCTCGAGAGGTCATCGCGCTTGCCGGCCCGGATATCGTCGATCTGACGGGCGATGGTGCGCAGGGAGCTGAGGCTCCAGAAGGTGGTGAGCAGCAGCAGCCCGGCCAGCAGCATATAGGCGAGCAGTGCCTGTTTGGCGGTCTGGTAGAGGTAGGTGCGGGACTCTTCGTGATAGCGTTTGGCCGAGTCGATCATCACCACGTAGTAGGCGGTGGTGCCGCTGCCGGGATTGCGGATAAACCGCAGGCTGTAGACGAAGTAGCTCTCGCCGTTCTTGATGGTGTGCTTCTTGAAGAAGTAGTCGAGATCCATCCCCCCCAGATACTTCATCAGATCGCCGCAGATGGTCTGTTTGGCCTTGATCACCTCCGGCATATGGAGGCTCGACCAGACCAGATCGCCATCGGCGCGGCAGATCAGGGTATCGAGGTTGCGATCCCCCGCACCACGGGATATCCGCCCCAGCTCGACGTTTGACCCCTTGTCATCTGGCTCGGTGGAGGAAAACAGCTTGGCCAGGTTCTCCTGCATCCGGGCGCTGGCCTTCTGGGTCTGCTCCTCGACGTGGCCAAGATAGAGGGCGTAGACGGCAAACCCCATGATCAGCGCGATGACCAGCAGCGAGCTGAGCAGCAGTTTGATGTGCAGTGAGCTGCGGATCATCTTGATGGGGCGCGGCAGATGAAACTGCATCAGTTACAGGAGAGGTTGAAGATATAACCCTGACGCCGGATGGTGGAGATGGGTTGAATCGTCCCCTCCGGATCCAGCTTCTTGCGCAGGCGGCTCACCATCACCTCGATAGTGTTGGGATCCCCCTCGCCGTCGCCGTAGAGCTGGTCGAGCAGTTGCTGCTTGGAGACCACCTGACGGGCGTTACGCATCAGGTACTCCAGAATCAGGTATTCAAAGCTGGTGAGCACCGCCACTTCTCCGGCGATGGTCAGCTCCTTGCGGGAGAGATCCAGCTCGTAATCACCAGCCTTCACCTTCGGCGAGATAAAACCGGCGCTGCGGCGCACCAGCGCATTGAGTCGGGCCAGCAGCTCATCTTTCTGGAACGGTTTGACCAGATAGTCATCAGCACCCGCTTCCAGTCCTTCGACCTTGTCCTGCCAGTTGCCACGGGCGGTCAGCACAATGATGGGGAAGGGGATCTGCCGTTCGCGCAGTTGCCGGATCAGTTGCAGGCCGTCCATATCGGGCAGACCGAGGTCGATGATGGCCACATCAATGGGATAGTCGGCGGCGTAGTGCAGTGCAATCCCGGCCTGGTCGGTGCTGTAGACCTGATTGTCGGCTTCGGTCAGCAGAGAGGAGAGGTGGTGATTGAGCAGCTTGTCGTCTTCGACCAACAGAATTTTCATGATGTGAGCGGTCATAGGGATCCAGGCTGTCAATTAGAAAGTGTATGTCGCTTCGAGTCAATTCGAATCCTAATGCATCCCGGCTGTATCGGGACTGAATCAGCGGGACTTCAGAGTTCGCGCCAACTGGTCGTTTAACCATGGTCCGGGTTGTCGATGGCCTGCTGGTCGGCAGCCATGCTGCGAAAGGTTTGATGTGATGAGAGAAATGGCCGGGAGGCTGCTGGCGCGACTGCAACAGCGTGAGCGCAGCGACCTCCTCTATATTGTCTGGCTCTGCTGGGAGGCAGCCTTGCTGCTCTACGTGCTGGGGTTGCCCTGTTTTCTGTGGCCAGTGGCGCCGATGCCGCTGGTTCTGCTTGTGTGGTTGGTGGAGAGAGTACGGATGTTTGGAAGAAACAAAGGTGGTGCGGCTACTGGGTCGGCCGGGGCCACTGTGATTGCAGCCGGTGCCCGCTTCAAGGGCGAGTTGCAGGTGGAGGGGGATCTGGAGGTGCGCGGTCAGGTCAATGGCACCATCCAGCTCATCGGTGGTGTGTTGCGCATCATGCAGGGCGGTAGCGTTGAGGGGGAGGTGAGTGCGCCTCACGTGATCATCAATGGCCTGCTGGAGGGGACGTGCACCTCCGCCGAGGTGGAGATCCTGGAGAGCGGCAAGATGCAGGGGATCTTCAAGGGGGGCAGTCTCTCCATCTGCAAGGGCGGCAACTTTGTTGGCCAGTCCCAGCCCACCGTGGCTAGCAAGGCCGATCCCGTGTTGCAAGCCTTGTCTGAAAACAGTTCGTCCGGGAGCAAGCAGCCGGAGAACAAGAGCAATGTGAAAAAGCTGCCGCACGAGCCGAAAGGCAAGCCGACCGAGGAGCTGGCTAAGCAGGCGTGATGCTCTTTGCCAGCGTGCTGTTCAGGAAAACAGAGAGGGGGCCACGATGGCCCCCTCTGCATTTCCCCGTTACCCGTTAGCTGCGGCGTGGCGGCAGCATATTGGTGAGGGTGTTGTCTTTGAGAATATGGTGGTGATAGAGGGCCGCCACCGTGTGCAGGCCGATCAGGGCGTAACCGATATTACCCAGCGTCTCGTGTACCTCCTTGATCAGCCCCTTGAGGTCCGGACTGGGGGAGAGCAGGGCAGGCAGCTCAAGCCCGAAGAAGGGGATGGGCTTGCCCGCGGCGCTCAGCAGCAGCCAGCCAAACAGCGGGGTGAGAATCAGAAAACCGTAGAGGGCGAGGTGGGCCAGTTTTGCCAGCTTGTGCATGATCGGGGAGAGCTCGGGCACGATACGCGGCGTCGGGCTCATCCAGCGCAGGGCCAGTCTGACAAAGACCAGGGCGAAGATAAGCAGCCCCAGCATAAAGTGCCACTCCTTCATCAAATCACGGCCAGGGTCCCCTTTAGGGAAAATATCGCGAAATTCGATCAGGGCGTAGACGGCGATCATGGCCCACAGGGTCAGCCAGTGCAGCCCGATATTCAGGGTGCCATAACGTTGTTCACTGTTCATCAGCATAGGTTTGTTCCTTCGAAGTGCTGTCACATCCGTTTGGCATCCCCGCACTCAAACGTGTCGGGGCGAGGCCAGATCCTTTGGCGGCAATAGCAGAGCTACCATGCTTGCGATACATCGATAGCCTGCTTCTGACATCAGTCAGAGAGGAGATGCCCTCTGCTGTCTGCATGGTATCACTGGCAACCGGGTGGATAGTCTGATCAATGCCACACAATTTACAGGCTCATTAAGCCCCTTGTGACGTGAAGAAGGCGTGAAATAGCATCAGCGATGTCAGCCCCCCCAGGTTCAGGCAGGCTCGATGGCCAGCACCACGCAATCCGGCTCGCTGATGCGAAAACGGACGTTGCAGTCAAACAGTCGCACCCCGTACTCCTTCTCATCGGGCTTGCCCTTCTTGTAAGCGGGGCGCGGATCTTGTGCCAGCACTTCGCTCACCAGCTGGCGCAGCTCGGGATGGGCCTTGAGCCAGGGTTGCAACTGCTGCTCGGCCTCGGCACTGAAGCTCACCGCTAGCGGCGGGGTGGGGGCGTCGGGGGCAAAACCACCACGGGCATTCGGCAGGCTGTCGGCATAGGGGATGTAGGGTTTGATATCGACGATGGGGGTGCCATCGAGCAGATCCACCGCCCCCAGCTCCAGCCACAGCTTGCCACGCTCGCGACCGACCCCGTGCAGCTCGACCACCGAGAGCCCTAGCGGATTGGGGCGGAAAGTAGAGCGGGTGGCAAAGACGCCGACCCGTTCGTTGCCGCCAAGGCGCGGCGGGCGCACCGTCGGGTGCCAGCCCTGCGCCATGGTCTGATGAAAGACGAAGCTGAGCCACAGATGGGAGAACTGCTCGATGCCGCGCAGCACATCCGGCTGATCGTAAGGGGGGAGCAGCTCGAGGCGGGCGCGGGCCGATTTGACCAGTCCGGGCTGGCGGGGGATGGCGAACTTCTCCTTGTAGGGAGAGCGGATGATCCCGAGGGTGTCGATTTCGAACTTCATGGCGGATCCTGACTGAAAACCCCGGCAATTTAGCACAGGCGGCCCCAAAACGCAGGTTCGGCCTTATTACGCCAATTTCTGAGGCGCTGCCGTGATCCCTGTCCCATCCCGGCCAGTCGGGGGCTGTGCCCGCGCGCCAAGTTGCGTAGGGTGGAGGCAACTGGCGTGTCAGGATGAAATGTGCGCACTCGCGCCGAAGGGGGAGGGAGAGGGATGAAACTGCTGATTATCGGTGGCACCGGCTTTTTGGGGCGCCACCTCACCGCGCTGGCACTGGATTGGGGCCATGAAGTGACGCTGTTCAACCGCGGCCTGCACCAGCATCCGGACTGGCGCGATCTGGTGCAGCTCACCGGCGACAGGGACAAGAGCCTGAGCGCCCTGCAAGGGGCCGGGTTGCAGTGGGATCTCGTCATCGATACCTGCTGCTATCGCCCCGAGCAGGCGGCGAGCCTCTCGGCAGCTTTGCTCGGGTGCTGCGCGCGGCTGATCTTTATCTCCACCATCAGCGTCTATCGCGATTTCTCAATGCCCGGGATGAATGAGTCGGCGCCGCTGCATGCTATCCCCGAAGGGGAAATGCCCACTGACTATGGCCCCCTCAAGGTGTTGTGCGAGCAGGAGTATCGCGCCCGCTGGGGTGAGCGGCTTTGCATCTTGCGCCCGGGCGTGCTGTGCGGCCCCCATGATCCTACCGGGCGCATGGCCTGGTGGATTAAGCGGGTGCAGCAGGGCGGGCCCTGGTTGCTGCCGGGCAGTGGCGAGGATCGCTTGCAGTATCTCGATGTGCGCGACTGCGCCGAGTTTGTGTTGCGTGCGGCCGAGCAGCAGTTGGGGGGCACATTCAACCTGATCAAACCCGGCATTATCCTCTGCGACTGGCTGGAGCGGCTGAGCGCTAGGTTGCAGCCAGCTCGCTCCATCCAGCCCGAGTGGCTGCCTTGGTCGACCCTGATGGCGGCCGGAATCGAGCCCTGGCAGAGCTATCCCACCCTGCTGCCCTGTGCGCAGGCGGAGTTTGCCGGTTACGGCTCTATAAGCGCCGAGGCGGCCATCGTGAAGGGATTGAACTTTCGGCCGCTGGAGGAGACCGCCGCCGACCTTGCCCACTGGTTGGCTATCGAGCCTGCCGCCGGGGTGGCGGAACATGCCATGACTCAGGCCGAGGAGACTTCGCTACGGCAGCAGTTGCTGGAGCCCAGTCTGCAATAGGAAAGAGTGGCGGGATCATAGTGCTGCTGCCGAGTGTGGCGCGGCAGGTGTGAATACAACGAGAGAGGGCATCCCGCGGGATGCCCTCTCTGTCTATTCATACCTGATGGCTACTGAAGATCGGCTGACGCGATTCCCCATCCCATCGTTGTCGCTCGCCGAGTTAGCGGATGGCGGCGCCTGCGGCTACCAGCAGCTCTTTCAAGATAGCGCGATGGCAGCGGGACTCCTGCTCGCAGTAGCAACCGACCGAGAGGTTGGTGGTATGAGAGAGGGCGGCCAGCAGCGTCAGATCGTGCCTAGCGGCAGGTTGCGCCATCTCGGCCTTGTACTGTTTGCCAAACGCCGCCCACTGGGCGGGCGTCTCGGCTGCCTGCCCCAGCTTCATGGTCTCGCTGCTGGGGGCCAGGTTGGGGAACCAGACATCGTACCAATGCTGGCTGGCAAATTCGCTCTTGGGTACGCCGCGGGGCGGGCGGCGCACTGTGCCGATCCGCAGCCCCTCATCGGGCAGGCGCGGGCTGCCAAGGCGAACGATAGCGAGGGCCATGACAGCGAGTTACTTCTCTTCGGCCACTTTCAGCGCCTGCCCGTAGCAGATCACCTGTTTCAGGCAGCCCGGGGTGTCGCTGAACTCGGCGCATTTGTCGATGGTGACGCCGTTGCCGCCCATGTCGGCGGCGCGGCGGCGGGCCAGGGTGCGCGCTTCACCGGCGTTGGGCACCGGCTGGTTGGCATCGGCCTGGCAGGATTCACCCTCGATGGTGCCGAGGTAGAGGTAGTTGAGGTCAGCCAGCTCATCCTGTTCATAGATGCGCACGCTACCGGGTTTGAAGTATTCGTCGAAGTTCTCTTTATCCAGATTGCTGTTGAAGGCGTAGTTGGCACAGCCGGAGGCAATCAGGGGCATCATCAGGATCAGGCGTTTCATCGTCTCGTATCTTGTGTCGGTGATGAGGACAGTAGAAATGCGCAGGCGCTCCATGTCGGCATCTTGTTGAATAATGAGGGGGACATTATAGGGGCCAGCCGCCTGCGGCGACCAGCCCCGTTTTGCGCCCGGTTGTCAGGGTGTGACCCCCATCAGCCTGATATCAAACCGGAGCCAGTCGCTGATAGAGGCTGCGGTAGTAATCATCCGCCAGCAGCTCGTTGTGCGGGGCGCAGAGGCGGATCTGTCCCTCTTCCATCAGGGCAATCCGGTCCATCTGCTCCATCCCCAGCAGGCGGTGGGAGATAAGCAGCAAGGTGCGATCTGCCCCGAGCCGGAACAGCAGATCCATGATCTCCCGCTCGGTCTGACTGTCGAGCCCTTCGGTCGGCTCGTCCAGCAGCCAGAGCGGCGCATCGTGCAGCAGGGCACGGGCGATGCCGATACGGCGACGCTCACCACCGGAGAGGGGGCGGCCACCGTCACCGAGCCAGGCGTCGAGGCCCGCCTCATCTTCCAGCAGATTGGCCAGTCCGACCTGGGTCAGCACCGCAATCAGCTGCTCGTCAGTGGCGGTTGGTGCGGCCAGCTTGAGGTTGCCCCGCAAGGTATCGGCAAACAGATGCACCCGCTGGCTCACCACCGAGATGGAGGCACGCAGCGCCCCTTCGCTGTAGTCGGTGAGCGGCTTGCCACCCAGCAGGATCTTGCCTGCTTGCGGGCTCCACTCCCGGGTCAGCAGCCCCATCAGGGTCGATTTGCCGCAGCCGGTCTGGCCCAGCAGCGCCAGCTTCTCACCGGCGTGCAGCTGCAGGGTGCAGCCACGCAGCACCGGCTGGGGGTTGCCCGGGTAGCCAAAATAGAGGTCATTGATCTGCAGCGCGCCAGCGGTGGCATGGGTCTGTTCGTCGCCCCACACGGGGGCTTTTGCCTCTTGCAGGATCTCGTTCAGGCGGCGTGCCGAGGTAAGACTGGTGGAGAGGTGCTGGAAAGCCCCCGCCAGTGGCATCAGTGCCTCGAAGCTTGCCAGGGTGGCAAAGACCATCAATGCGGTAATGGGGTCGGGCGCAGCACCCGCTACCCCATGACCGGCCAGCCAGAGCATCAGGGTCAGGGTCCAGCCGCTCAGCAGTTGCACCGAGAAGTTGGCCTGCCCGCTCACCTTGGCCATCCGGGCCTGCGCGACGAGCAGCGCCTGCTCGGCTTGTTGCAGCTCAACCAGCGCCTTGGGGGCGGCGGCAAACATCTGCAGCTCGGCCTGACCATCCAGATAGTCCACCATCCGGGTGCGCAGGGTCGATTTTTCGGCAATCAGCGCCTGACCGGGGCGACGGCCGAGGAAGTAGAACACCAGCGGCAGGGCAATCATGCCAAACAGCAGAATGGCACCCAGGGTGAGGGCGAGACGGCTGTCGAAAAACGACAGGAAGAGGACCAGTCCGGCGGTACTGAGCAGGGCCGCGCCTATGGGGGTGATCAGCCGCAGATAGACGTGATCCATCGCATCGATGTCGGCCACCAGTCGGTTGAGCAGATCCGCCTGACGGAAACCGGCCAGGGTACCGGTGGAGAGCGGCGAGAGTTTCTGCCAGAACCAGACCCGCAGTCGGGTCAGCACCCGGAAGGTGGCATCGTGGCTCACGACCCGCTCACCCCAGCGACCGGCGGTGCGAACGATGGAGAAGAAGCGCACCCCACCAGCGGGGGTCATGTAGTTAAAGGCATGGGTCGTCGCAACTGTCATTCCCGCCACGGCGGCGGCAGAGAGGAACCAGCCGGAGAGGGAGAGCAGCCCCATGCCGGCGGCCAGGGTCACCAGCGCCAGCAGCAAACCAATGGTGAGGCTGAGCCAGTGTTGGCGATAGAGGCGCAGAAACGGCAACAGATCACTCATCGAGAGAACCTCCGGAACGTTGGGAGAGCAGGCGGGCAAAAGGCCCATCCGCCTGACTCAATTGTTGGAAGCTGCCTTGCTCCACCAGCTGGCCACGGGCCAGCACCATTATCTTGTCCATCTTGGTAAGCTGGTCGAGGCGGTGGGTGATCATCAGCAGGGTCTGGCCAGCCATCGCCTGCTCAATGGTGGTCATGATGGCGCGTTCGGAGTGGCGATCCAGACTGGCGGTCGGTTCGTCGAGCACCATCAGCTGGGTTGATTTGAGCAGGGTTCGCGCCAGTGCGAGGCGCTGGGCCTGACCGACCGAGAGGCCGCCCGCCTGATCGCCGACCGGATAGTCGAGCCCCTTCTCCATGGCAAATTCCCACGCCTGTGCCCGTTTCAGGGCATCTTCCAGTTCGGCATCGCTGGCCGTTGGCTTGGCCAGCAGCAGGTTGTCGCGCAAGGAGGCGTGGAACAGCTGCGGGTTTTGCGAGAGCCAGCCCAGCTGCAGGCGCCACTGGCTCATGTCGAGGGTGGCAAGCTCCTGCCCGTTGACCTTGAGCTCACCGCGATAGGGGGCAAAGCCGAGTAGGGCGTTGACCAGCGAGCTCTTGCCTGCGCCGCTGACGCCGATGAGGGCGGTGCGCGAACCGGCTTCCAGGGTGAAGTCGATGGGGCCGACCAGCACCTTGCCTTCGGCGCTCAGCACTTCAAGGGCTTTAGCTTCTACCTTGACCGAGCTGTCGGCATGGAACGGCGCTGTGCCTGCGGCCGGCTCGCTCACCTCGGCTTCTAGGAATTCAAGCAGCTGCTCGGCAGCGCCGATAGCCTGCGCTTTGGCGTGGTAGTGGGTGCCGAGTTCTCGCAGCGGGGCGTAGAACTCGGGGGCGAGAAACAGCACGAACAGGCCGGTAAAGAGGGTGACTTTGACCCCATAGCTACCAAAGTTCAGATGGTCGATATAAGAGAAGCCGAAGTAGACGGCGACCAGCGCCACTGAAATGGCGGCGAAGAACTCCAGCACGGCGGTGCTCAAAAATGCCAGGCGCAGCACTTCCATGGTGCGCTCGCGAAAATCTTCCGAGGCGTTGCGAATAGCGTCACCTTCTGCCTGGGTACGCATAAAGAGTTGCAGGGTACGCAGCCCCTTCAGCCGATCGAGGAAGTGGCCGGAGAGACGGGCCAGCGCCTGAAAGTTGCGGCGGTTGGCATCGGCGGCGCCCACACCGACCAGGATCATAAAGATGGGGATGAGGGGGGCAGTGCCCAGCAGGATCAGGCCCGCCGCCCAGTTGACCGGGAACACGGCAACCAGAATGACCACCGGAATAAAGACGGCGATGGCCATCTGCGGCAGATAGCGGGAGAAGAAATCCTGCATGTTTTCAATCTGTTCCAGCAACAGGCTGGCCCAGCTACCGGCCGGACGGCGCTGGATATAGGCAGGGCCGAGACGACTCAAGCGAGTGAGCACCAGCTGGCGGATGGTCTGGCGCACCGCGCTGCCCGCCTTGAAACTGGCCACTTCGCGGCCATAGGCCAGCGCCGCTTTGCCAAGCGTCACCAGCAGCAGGGTAATAAAGAGCGTGATGGATTGCTCAGGCGTTGAGCCTTCGATGATAAAGCCGTGCAACAGGGTCGCCAGCAGCCAGGCTTGCGCCACCATCAGAATGCCCTGGCCAAGGCCAAAAGCGATGGATATCGTGATCCAGCGGCGACCGTGACTCGATTGCTTGCGCAACCAGCCATAGAGACGTTTTTGCGTTTTTTTATCCATTACCACCATCCTCGCGTCGAGTGGCGCAAGACTATCCTTGCCGTTTGGCCTTGGCAACCTTGTAAATTATCTGTGTTGAAAATGTTTGATTGAAAAAGCAACCGTCTGTTCAATCCTTGTCCGAACAGATTGATTTATTGAAAAAAGTGGCAAAGGCGCCATTGCGCTCGGCGGCAAAATGCATATAGTAGGAGCCCTGACGCGGGTGTAGTTCAATGGTAGAACGGTAGCTTCCCAAGCTGCATACGTGGGTTCGATTCCCATCACCCGCTCCAAATTTCAGATGCCAGGCGGGCATCGTATAATGGCTATTACCTCAGCCTTCCAAGCTGATGATGCGGGTTCGATTCCCGCTGCCCGCTCCAGCTTCAAAACAAAAAGCCCACTCCTGCGAGTGGGCTTTTTGTTTTTCATCTATCCTGTGCGCCGTTCGACGTCACGCTCACGGTTTCTCGGCTTTAAGGCAAACCGCAGAGACAGAAAAGGCGCCCGAGGCGCCTTTTCAGATCAACAGCGTAGCGGGAGCTTATTCCTGCTCCAGCTCACCACAGAAACGGTAGCCTTCGCCGTGGATGGTGGCGATGATCTCCGGAGTATCGTTGACGCTTTCGAAGTGCTTGCGAATGCGACGGATGGTCACATCGACGGTTCGGTCGTGGGGCTTGAGCTCACGGCCGGTCATCTTCTTCAGCAGCTCGGCACGGGTCTGGATCTGGCCCGGGTTTTCGCAGAAGTGCAGCATGGCGCGGAACTCGGAGCGCGGCAGCTTGAACATGTCGCCAGTCGGGCTAACCAGTGCGCGGCTGTTGATATCCAGCGCCCAGCCGTTGAACAGGTAACGCTCAACCAGCTTCTTCTCTTCGCCACCGGCTGCCACGTTCATGGTGCGGCTCAGCAGGTTGCGGGCACGGATAGTCAGTTCGCGCGGGTTGAACGGC
The DNA here is from genome assembly GCF_000820225.1 of Aeromonas veronii bv. veronii. GTDB lineage: Bacteria > Pseudomonadota > Gammaproteobacteria > Enterobacterales > Aeromonadaceae > Aeromonas > Aeromonas veronii. Next base: position 38,442 of record NZ_CDDK01000020.1, on the reverse strand, counting down.
TTGGTGATGTAATCATCGGCGCCGATCTCCAGACCCAGGATCTTGTCCACTTCGTTGTCACGACCGGTCAGGAACATCAGAGCGATGTTGTCGTTCTCACGCAGTTCACGGGCCAGCAGCAGGCCGTTCTTGCCCGGCAGGTTGATGTCCATGATCACCAGATTGATGGTGTGGGAAGTGAGGGCTTGATGCATTTCGTCGCCGTTGTTGGCTTCGAGCACGATGTAGCCTTCGGCTTCAAAAATGCTTTTCAGGGTATTGCGTGTGACCAGCTCGTCTTCGACGATCAGAATGTGTGGTGTTTGCATGAGTATTCCCAGATTCTTATCAGTTAATTATCTTAAATTTAACACTCTTTGGCGTTTCAAACCGATTTCCTGACTGATCCTGAAAATTTATTACGTCATCCTGGGTATGAGAGTCAGGTCGGAATATCGCGAATTAGGCATCAGTACCGGCAAGTATCCCTGTGCCACTTATAGGTTCCCGACAAGTCTGGTCGAGCAGAGCCTGGAAAGGTCGTCCATTACGAAAGTGGCCGCATTTTATCAGTTAACAGGAGCATAACAACACTCTTTGCCGTCAGATAGCAACTTTTTAACTCTGATTTGATATAGGTCAAACCCTGGTACAGCAGCATCATACTTGGCCTGAACCGGGTTTTCGCCCCTACAAAATGTAATGGAATGTAACATGTGATTGACATGAATTTGTGGGAAAACTACAAGAAAATCTGCTTTATCGCGCCATTTGAGCCACCAGACTGGTCTGCTTTTGCCATCATCACAGCCTGGAATCCGGCCAGCCAGTGGGTCACAGAACGACGCAATATGCGGCGAGAACGGGCGCTGTGGCGCCATCTGACCGTGGATTTGCAGGTGCCCGTGGTGGGGCCGTTTTGGGGATCTGACCTGGACGAACACTGGCAGGAGTCATCGCTGGCGGTGGCGCTATCCCTGCCACAAGCCCGTCAGCTGGCTGTTCGTTTTGGCCAGAACGCCATCTACTGGGTGGAGGATGGCCAGCTCTGGCTGACACCAGTATTGATGGATAAATCAGCAGTTTATCTGGGCAATATTGAATCCTTCTGGATTGCCAGAAATCTTGCCTGATGAAAGAATGAACACCTTCATGCATCTGAAAGGAATCAAATCATGCTGGATCTCCTGCCCGACCTCTGCGATCAACATGGCGACTTGCTGCAAGTGGCCGACCCGGTGTTTCAGGATTTTGGCGGCAAGGCCCTCTTTTATGGTCGCGCCGTAACGCTCTCCTGTTATGAAGACAACAGTCTGGTGCGGGGTCTGGTGACCCGCCCCGGTCACGGCAAGGTGATGGTGATCGATGGTGGCGGCTCGCTGCGCCGTGCGCTGCTGGGCGATCAACTGGCGGTCAAGGCGGTGGATCAGGGGTGGGAGGGGATCCTGATCCACGGCGCGGCGCGGGATGTGGGCACCCTGGCGACACTGGCGCTCGGGGTCAAGGCGCTGGCGGCCTGTCCGGTCAAGACCGAGAAGCGAGGATTGGGAGAGCTGGGGGCTGTGGTCAGCTTTGCCGGGGTGACCATCCACGAAGGGGATTATGTTTATGCGGATCGCAACGGCGTGGTGGTGAGTGCCACGCCGCTGATGTGATCATCAGAAGTTGAAGCCGACCCCCAGACTCAGTGCCTGATCGGCAGTGATGGCGCTGACGCCGTAGTTGGCGGTGAGGGAGAGTCTGGGGGTCAGCAGCAGGCTGGAGTTGAGCTCCAGCAGGGTGCTGGCCTTGTTGAGATCGAGATGCTTGATCTGGCTGCCGATATTGAATGCCGGAGAGAGCTGGTAGCGTACCCCCGAACTCATATTGAAACCGGATGTGCGATTCTGATCCGCCACCGCCGGGCCCGCTTCCATAAAGAGGGTCACATCATCCACCACCGGATATTGATAGCCGCTATTGACCAGCCAGAGATCAAAACTGTCGCTGTGATGGCTATGGCCATTGAGCAGCACACCCGAGTAACTTTTGACATAGAGAGACGGGTTGGATTGCGGCTGAACCACTGCCCAGTCGGCGGCCTGAACAGCCATGCTGGCGCAGGTTGCAAGCAGTGTGATGATGAGTGATTTGACCATTCGTTTCCCCTCCCTGGGTCCGGAACTGAGCCTAAGCATGGCACATGCCAGCTGGTAGTAAAGTGAAGGGAGATCACAATAAAATCCTTTGGCATGGGCGCCAGCCATGATAAACAGGCTGCCGTATTGATGGCTCTAATCATTAAGAGGTGAATCCATGAACAAGAAACTGACTCTGCTGGCCGCGCTGGCACTGGGAGGCTGCGCAATGGCAACAGGTTCCAGCATGGCTCAACTGCAAGCATCCAGCTGGCAGCTGCAAGGCGCCACCGGCGATACCTTCACCCTGCAAGTGGTCGACGGCAAGGTGGCGGGCAAGGGCGGCTGCAACCGCTATTTTGGCGGTATCACCAAGCAGGGTGACGGTGTCTTGACGCTGGGCGCCATGGGCTCCACTCGCATGATGTGCATCGGCGACGCCATGAACAAAGAGACCGAGTTCCTGCAAAAGCTGGAGAAGGTGGCAACCTACTCCATCAACGGCAACCAGCTGACTCTGAGCGATGCCAACAAGGCGGCCCTGCTCACCTTTAACGCAGTGCCTGCTACCAAATAAGGGACGCGTTCGTCTGATTGCCCCGACAGCTCTGACTGTCTGATACGCCCTCCCTCTGGAGGGCGTCTGTTTATCTGCGACGAACCCTGCGTGGTCGTCCGCTACTGTTGTTCACTCGTCGATTCTCCAGTCAGCCCGGTTTGATACCAGAACCTCGTATCTTCGCTTCGGTACGCATCTTGATCATTTCAATAATTCTTGTATAGTTGAAATAAAAAGTCGCACCAAGGGGAGTGAAGATGAACAAAGAGATGGCCACCAAGGTCTTTGAATCGCTGGCATCCGGCATCCGGCTCGATGTATGGCGGCTGCTGGTGAAGGCTGGGCTGGAGGGGCGGGTCGCCGGTGAACTTGCCAGCGAGCTCGATATTGCCCCCAATACCCTCTCGTTTCACCTCAAGGCGATGCTCAACACCGGTCTGCTGTCGGTGGAGCAGGAGGGGCGCTTTCTGCGCTACCGCGCCAATATTCCCCTGATGCTGGATGTGATCGCCTACCTCACCGAGGAGTGCTGCGCCGGTCATCCCGAGGCGTGCGGCGTGATGCGTGCCGAGTCAGCCTGCTCCCCCCATGTTCTGCCAGCGCAGCCCTGCTGCAACAAGGAGTAATGCCATGTCCTCCATTCAGATTTTTGATCCCGCCCTCTGCTGCTCCAGCGGTGTCTGCGGTACCGAGGTTGATCAGGCACTGGTCACCCTCGCAGCCGACCTCGCCTGGGCCAAGGAGCAGGGCGTTGCCATCGAGCGTTTCAATCTGGCCCAGCAGCCGATGCAATTTGCCGAGACACCTGCCGTCAGCGCTTTTCTGACCCACGCCGGGGAGGAGGGGTTGCCACTGGTGCTGGTGGAGGGGCAGGTGGTGTTGACCGGCCGTTATCCGAGCCGTAGCGAGCTGGCTCGTTATGCCGGGTTGCCTGCGCCTCAAGCGACCATCAAGGGGATCGTCAAGGGCGGCTGCTGCTCCGGCAGCGGTTGCTGCTGAGCCGTGACGCACCATTCGGGAGAGGCTATGTATCATTTTCTGACCAATCCACCGCCGTTTCTCTTTTTCACCGGCAAGGGCGGGGTGGGCAAGACCTCGCTGGCCTGCGCCAGTGCGGTGGCTCTCTGTGATATCGGCAAGCGGGTGCTGCTGGTGAGCACCGACCCCGCCTCCAACGTGGGGCAGGTGTTTGCCACCGAGATTGGCAATCGCGTCACCGCCATCGCCACAGTGCCCGGTTTGTCGGCGCTGGAGATAGATCCCCCCGCGGCGGCCAAAGCCTATCGGGAGCGGATCGTCGGGCCGGTGCGCGGCAAGTTGCCCGAGAGCGTGGTGCGCAGCATCGAGGAGCAGCTCTCCGGCGCCTGCACCACCGAGATTGCCGCCTTTGACGAATTCACCGCCCTGCTGACCGACCACACGCTGCTGGCCGAGTATGACCACATCGTCTTTGATACGGCGCCAACCGGTCACACCATCCGGCTGCTGCAACTGCCGGGCGCCTGGAGCGAATTTCTGGAGCAGGGCAAGGGGGATGCCTCCTGCCTTGGCCCGCTGGCGGGGCTGGAGAAACAGCGCAGCCAGTATGGCGAGGCGGTCGCCGCCCTGGCTGATGCTGCCAGCACCCGCTTGGTGCTGGTGGCGCGCGCCCAGCAATCCACTCTGCGGGAAGTGGCCCGCACCCACGAGGAGCTGGCCGCCATCGGCTTGTGGAACCAGCAACTGGTGATCAATGGCCTCTTCCCCGAAGGCGCCCTTGCCGGAGATCCGCTGGCAATGGCCATCTGGCAGCGCGAGCAACAGTCTCTCGCCCAGATGCCGCAGGGGATCAAGGGGCTGGCGCAGGATCATATCCCGCTGCTGGCCACCAATCTGGTGGGGCTCGACAGTTTGCGCCAGCTGCTGCAACCACAGGATGCTGGTGAGCAGGTATCACTGGCAACGTCAGCCCATCTGCCAGCCCAGCCCGAGTTGAGTTCGCTGGTGGACGAGCTGGCCGCCGATGGTCACGGCCTTATCATGCTGATGGGCAAGGGCGGGGTAGGCAAAACCACCCTGGCGGCCGCCGTGGCGGTGGAGCTGGCGAGCCGCGGCTTGCCGGTGCACCTCACCACCTCGGATCCCGCCGCGCACCTGAACGAGACGCTGGCAGGGAGTTTGCCCCATCTGGAGGTGAGTCGCATCGACCCCCACGCCGAGACCGAGCGTTACCGCGCCCAAGTGCTGGCCACCAAGGGGGCGGCGCTGGACGAGCAGGGGCGGGCGCTGCTGGAGGAGGACTTGCGCTCCCCCTGTACCGAGGAGATCGCCGTGTTTCAGGCTTTTTCCCGCATCATTCGCGAGGCGGGCAAGCGTTTCGTGGTGATGGATACTGCCCCCACCGGCCACACCCTGCTGCTGCTCGACGCCACCGGCGCTTACCACAGGGAGATCGCTCGCCAGATGGGAAACAAGGGGCTGCACTTCACCACCCCCATGATGCAGTTGCAGGATCCCAAACAGACCAAGGTGTTGATTGTGACGCTGCCCGAGCCGACGCCAGTGCAGGAGGCAGCCAATCTGCAATCCGATCTGCGCCGGGCCGGCATCGAGCCCTGGGGCTGGCTTATCAACCACAGCTTGCAGCAAGCTGCGGTCAGCTCACCGCTGCTGCAACTGCGGGCTGAACGCCAGCAGCCCCATATCGAGGCGGTCGAGCAGCAACATGCCAGCCGCTTCGCCGTGGTGCCGCTGCTCGCTGAGGAGCCGGTGGGGCCCGATGCCCTGCACCGCCTCTGCCAGCACCATTGAGTTGCCGCTCCGGTCTGCTGCCGGGGCGGCTTGAATATGCCGTTACTTGTTATAACCCTTTGTTTTGAACCAATACAAGATGCGGGATTGCGCCGTATCGGGAGCTGTGATGTCTGCAACATGTGATGCCAAGGCCGTGCCTGCCATCGGCTTTTTTGAACGTTATCTGACCGCCTGGGTCGCCCTCTGTATTCTGGTGGGGATTGGCCTCGGGCAGGGTTTGCCGGATCTCTTCAAGGCGATCGGTGCCATGGAGGTGGCCAAGGTCAACCTGCCGGTGGGGCTGCTGATCTGGGTGATGATCATCCCCATGCTGCTCAAGATCGACTTTGGCGCCCTGCATCAGGTGAAGGGCCACATGAAGGGCATTGGGGTCACCCTCTTTATCAACTGGCTGGTCAAGCCTTTCTCCATGGCCTTCCTCGGTTGGCTCTTTATCCGCGTGCTGTTTGCCGACTGGCTGCCGGCTGATCAGCTCGACAGTTACGTAGCGGGGCTGATCCTGTTGGCGGCGGCCCCCTGCACCGCCATGGTGTTTGTCTGGAGTCGCCTTACCAACGGCGATCCCTACTTCACTCTGTCGCAGGTGGCGGTGAACGACCTCATCATGGTGTTTGCCTTCGCCCCGCTGGTGGCGCTGCTGCTCGGGGTCTCCAGCATCATAGTGCCGTGGGATACCCTGCTCACCTCTGTGGTGCTCTATATCGTCATCCCGGTGATCATCGCCCAACTGCTGCGCAAGGCTTTGCTGAAAAAGGGAGAGGCCCATTTTGACGGCGTCATGACCCGCATCCAGCCCTGGTCGGTGGCGGCCTTGCTGCTCACTCTGGTGCTGCTGTTTGCCTTTCAGGGCAACGCCATCATTGAGCAGCCGCTGGTTATCGCCCTGTTGGCGGTGCCCATTCTGATCCAGGTGCTGTTCAACTCCGGGCTGGCTTACTGGCTCAACCGCAAGGTGGGGGAGAAGCACTCGGTCGCCTGTCCTTCCGCCATGATCGGCGCTTCCAACTTCTTCGAGCTGGCGGTGGCCGCCGCCATCAGCCTGTTCGGCTTTCACTCCGGCGCGGCGCTCGCCACAGTGGTCGGGGTACTGATCGAGGTGCCGGTCATGCTGCTGGTGGTGCGGGTGGTTAACGCCAGCAAACCCTGGTACGAAGCGGGGCTGAGCCGTTAACTGATGGCCGCTAACAGCTGGCCGCGAACTGATGCTATCCATTTTCTATTCACTTGATTAATGAGAGACACGCAAATGAGTGCAATCACCATCTATCACAACCCGGAATGTGGTACCTCCCGTAACACCCTGGAGCTGATCCGCAACAGCGGCGTGGAACCCACAGTCATCCACTATCTGGAGACGCCCCCTTCCCGTGACCAGCTGGTGGCGCTGATCGCCGCCATGGCCATGCCGGTGCGCGATCTGCTGCGCAAGAACGTGCCACCCTACGAGGCGCTCGGTCTGGCGGAAGATCGTTTCAGCGATGATGAACTGATCGATGCCATGCTGGCCCACCCCATCCTCATCAACCGCCCTATCGTGGTCACGCCGCTTGGCACCAAGCTGTGCCGTCCGTCGGAAGTGGTGCTCGATATTCTGCCCGATCAGCAAAAAGGGGCCTTCGCCAAGGAAGATGGCGAGCAGGTGGTGGATGCGAGCGGCAATCGCCTCAAGTAATCATCTGAACGCTCAAGTACGGATTGAAACAGGGCCAGCTTCACGCTGGCCCTGTTTCGTTGTGTGAACAAGTTGAAAAAGTTACTCCGGCCAATCGTTTTACCGCTTTTTCTGTGACGATGATCACTGTACCATCGCCGCCCGACCTGCCACCCGGCCGCATCTCCCCCTGCGACGGCGCTGGCGTCACCCGATACATGCTGTCACCCGGAACGTGAATGACCCCAGGATGGGACCCGCCACTAACCTGTAGGTTTGTGGTCTGCGTGTCGCGTGGGTCGGCATTTCTCTCGCCGGATCGCCCGCGACGCCTGTCTGCAGACTTGCCATATGAAACTCCTCTCTTCATAGGTGCAAGATGACACTGTTATTGAGTCTGGTCGGTATGCTGGCCCTGATGTTTATCGCCTGGCTGGCGAGTGAAAACCGCCGAGCCATCCGCTGGCGAACCGTGCTGGGTGCGCTCGCCCTGCAAACCGGTTTTGCCGCGCTGGTGCTCTATTTCCCCCCCGGACAAATCATGCTCGGTGCCATGAGCAATGGCGTCTCCGCCCTGCTCGGCTTTGCCGACAGCGGCATCCGTTTCGTGTTTGGCGATCTCGCCAGCAACGGCTTTATCTTCGCCGTGCGGGTGCTGCCGCTGGTGATCTTTATCAGCGCGCTGATCGCCGTGCTCTACCACTTCGGCATCATGCAGTGGGTGATCCGGGTATTGGGTGGCGCCGTGCACCGCCTGCTCGGCACCAGCCGCGCCGAGTCACTGGTGGCCACCGGCAATATCTTCTTGTCGCAAGGGGAGTCGCCGCTGCTTATTCGTCCCTTCCTCGCCGGTATGACCCGCTCCGAGCTCTTTGCGGTGATGAGCTGCGGCATGGCCTCGGTGGCGGGCTCGGTGCTGGGTGGTTACGCCGGTCTGGGTGTGGATCTTAAATACCTCATTGCCGCCTCCTTTATGGCGGCGCCGGGTGGCCTGCTGATGGCCAAACTGCTGGTGCCGGAGCAGCAACAGGTGAGCGATCAGACCGAGATCACCCTCGACAAGAGCGACTACAGCAACGCCATCGACGCACTGGCGGGCGGCGCCATGGGCGGCATGAAGATCGCCGTGGCCATCGGCACCATACTGCTGGCCTTTGTCAGCGTCATCACCATGATCAACGCCGGTCTCACTACCGTCGGCGAGTGGTTCGGCTGGGCCGATCTCTCCCTGCAGCAGCTGCTGGGTTATCTCTTCGCTCCGGTGGCCTGGCTGATTGGCGTGCCCGCCAGCGAGATGATGGCGGCAGGATCGCTGATTGGTCAGAAGGTGATCATGAACGAGTTTGTCGCCTATCTGGACTTTGCCAATATCAAGGCAGATCTGAGTGCCCACACCCAGATCATCATCACCTTCGCGCTGTGCGGTTTTGCCAATCTGGGCTCCATTGCGGTGCAGCTTGGCTCCATCGGCACCATGGCGCCGGAGCGCCGTCACGATGTGGCCAATATGGGCTTCAAGGCGGTGCTGGCTGCGACCCTCGCCAACCTGATGAGCGCCACCCTGGCCGGGATCTTTGTCTCTCTCTGATGAGATAAAGCCAGGCTGCGCCAGTAAAAAAGCGCCCGCCCCATCTGGGGCGGGCGCTTTGCTTTATGGGGCTTTATGGGCCGGGTGCTAGCGAGCGTTCGCTTCCCCCAGCCGTGGGTTGAGGGAGAGGATACGGGTCTTGCTGACCCGGTGGCGATAGATCTCCCGCAGATAGAGCAGCGCCTTTTTCACCGATTCACGACTGAGGCGAATATCGTTGATGGAGACGAACTTCTCTTTCTCGCGGATAAGCTCCCGATATTTCTTCTCATACATGGGCTTGATAGCGTACCAGTTGGTATCGAGGATCTTGGCCGGGTTCTCGAACTCGTTGAGCATGCTGTCGAGCAGCGCATCGTTCCACTCCTCATTGCAGATCATCTCGATCACCGCCTTGTCCAGATGCTCATCGAAGCGATAGTGATCCTTGGCAAAGCAGCGCTTGATAAAGGCCACGATCAGGGTCAGGAAGTCATCGCTCAGGCAGGGGCTCTTGACGATCAGGGTGGTGAGGGAGATGTTGGCCGACGCCCCGATGACCAGCGCATACCGCTTGAGGGTGGTATTGGGGAAGAGCCCGTTGAGGTGAGACTTGAGCCGGTTGAGATCCATATAGGAGAGCTTGTACTCCTTGGGCAGGGAGATGATCGACACCACAGAGGAGCAGTTCTTGAAGAAGTGCAGCTCGTTGAGGTGGGCCGGGTTATGGCCACTTTTCACATAGTCGTCCAGATACTCCCGATAGTTGCCCGCCTCGATGGGCAGCAGACTGATCCCCTCGATGGCCTGGGTCATCTTGTTGAAGTGGGGCAGCTCGATGGAACGGGTGAAGAGATCGTCCACATTGAGCCCATCCTCCTTGTCAAACAGGCCGCCGGGGGGTGAGATGGACTCGGCATACGCCACCGCCACCGGCCCCGCCAGACTCATAAAGAGGTCGTTGGCATCGAGTCGAATGGTCTCGCTGATATCGATGCCCGCCCGGCGAAAGTAGTTCTCGTCGTAGTCGGTGGTGACGGCCTGAGCGGTAAGAATGTTGAAGATCTGCTGGGAGATGTACTGGTTGGCGTACTTCTCCATGGTGTTGACGTCAACATGCTGGATCTCGCCATCGTCGCTCTCTTCGGCGTAGCGCATGATGTCGTTCGAGATCAGCATCATGGCATTCCAGGGTCTGATCCGCTTGAGCATGCTGGCATCGCACGCCTGCTCGTTGTCGAAGTGATAGGAGAAGTCCCACTCCTCGGCCAGATACTTGCACAGCAGGCGCCCGGCATTGATGTGCAGCGCTTCCGAGATCTCGATACCCCGATCACAGATATTGGGCAGGATGCAGATGCCGCTGGTGAAGATGGGATCGAACATGAAGTGCTCCCCGAGGGAGAGGTGCTCCTCCTCTTCTGACGGGGGCGAAAAGGTCTTGCTCATGTAGGAGTACTGTTGGGCCAGCCCGAACTCGGAGGCCATGCCGGAGCCGGTGCCGCCCCCGGCACTGAAGATGTAGAAATAGAGGCGGGACTGGTTGGCCTTGATGCCGCAGGAGTCCACCAGATAGGTATGAATGGCCTGCCACTCCGAGTTGGCGAAGTAGTGGGGGCTCTTGTTGAGGATGATCTTGGCCAGATACTGGCCAAGGATGGGAGCGTTACCCGCGCCTCCCGCGTGGATCTCCGACAAGTCCATCACCCGCATCTTGGCGTAGTCACGCAAGGAGCCACCTTCGCCGCTGCGATTGGAGTGGCGGATGCGGCCATCGATGTCCTTGTCCAGATCCCCCAGCATCACCATGGGCTCGATCAGAAAGACCGGCCGGGCCCCGTTGTTTGGCAGCCGCAGATTGCGCCGGATCCAGCTCACCGGGCCAAACTCCTTCTCCCGCTTGCGTTGCTCTTCACTGTTGAATTCATTGAGATAAAAACTGCGGGCGTTGTAGACCAGCGAGGCCACATCCTGCGCGATGTTGGAGCCGCAGCGCCCCAGCCCCACCAGACAGACGGACGGAAAGTTGTGGGGCACGGCGGCGCCCGTTTCGCTCTCTCCGATGGCGGCCGGAAACACCGCGTGGCGCAGCTGTTCCAGATTGGCAAGAATGCGGGCCAGATCCCCTTCGGTGTAGTAGAGGTAACGGTTGCCTGCGTCCTGCTCATCATCCGTGTTGATAGGTAGCAGATCGATATGCTCGGTCATGAAAAAAGATCCCTCTTGGCGGCGAATGTATATAAATCAGCAGCTTTTGGACTGCCCGCTAACTCTAGATGATAAAAAGCGGGGGCGCGGTGAGCGGAGGGCGAGAGTTGTGACTGTGTGATCATGGGCACAGCAACATCCCGGAAATCTGCTGGTACCCCCCACTGGACGGATGGGGCAACGGCGCCCCATTCCCCTGAAAAGGGGGATGACTGCACTCAATCATGTGTTGGCCGCGTGCCGGATCATCCCGCTCTGAGCGGTCTGTTTCCCTCGCGCTGGCGTGGTGGAATAAACACGAAAAGAATTCTTAGATTGGTTTTCCTATTTCCAATCGATTATTTGATTGGGCAGTAACGGCATTAGCGGTGTCAGATTAGGGGAGCAGGTTGGCCAACGCGCCGTCAGCCAGTCTTTACGCGGTCACACAAGGAGACACTCTGATGGAAACACTTGACCAGAAAATCGACACCATGCGAGAAGCATTTATGCAGCAGGAGCGCAAACAGGCCCACGACAAGTGGCAAGCCAGGGTCGAGGAGCTGCTACAGATACGGGGTGAGGAGAGACAACCGGAGGAGCAGGAAGAGTAGTGCTCGCTCCCGGGCGAAAGTTGAGGTAGCGAACCCTTCGTATCGGCTACCCGTTATCTACCACCGATAAAAAAACCACCGACCTTTTGCAGGTCGGTGGTTTTTTTATGGATTGCTGCCGATTGGCTGGCCTGACTTCCGGGCCGAGCAATGGGGTCACATCCAGGGCGTAGGGACACGCCTACTTCGAATGGGTGACGGGCTTTTCGGAGAGCAACTCGTTAACGAATCCAGCGGCTAGATAGATATTGGACTCCATCTTGTCGCCGTCCACCGCATTCTCTTTCCACGATTCGGGTGCTTCCGGGTGTGGCCCGGAAACCGCCACTTTGCCTTTGCCGTATGAGCTGATCAGCGCGGCAATCTGATGGTTTTGAAAATGGGCGATAACCTTGACCTGCTCGGAGCTTGGCACCGGCGTAAATTGCGGGCCGGCCTGGTAATACATCTGGCGCTCTTCACCAAGCCAGCTGATCGGGAAGATCCTGGCGCTAAAGTCGCCGTCATAATCATCGGATGTGGCAGGAACAAGGCCCAGCGCCGGCACAAAGCCCTCTTCTTCAGACCAGCCGGTGGATGCCACAAAGGCACCCCCACAGATCCCGAGGTAGCGGCCACCATTCTGCAAATAGGTTTTTAACGCCGAACGAGCGTCCGCGGTGAAGGCATTGAGGAGCGGCTCAACATCGTCCTCAGTGCCGCCTACGATCAACACCCTGGCATTATCGAGCTCTGCAGGCAGCGCCTCGAGATTGGAGAGATACCTGACTGGCAAGCCCACCTGCCTGACAACATCCGCAATCGCTCTGGTGCTATCTCCATCAGAAACCGGCCCGTTATAGATCAGCGCGTACGGCTCTTGCTGTGGCTGCGCAGAGGCGGCCTCAGCCATGCATCCAGTCATTAACCAAAGGCTGATAATGCTCGCAATCCGCACGAGGCTTTTTGGTACATTCATCGCTGCAACTATCCCTGTGATGTGAACCGAAGAGACTACTTATCACGATCCCGTTCTGCATGTCAGCCGCTGTTAAATGAACATTTCAAGTTAACGTGCCAAGGCTGATTGGCGCTGCGTTCAGCTAACAGCGAGTCAATACAGTGGGCGCACTTCACCTTCACTTCACCGAGCGGGGTTAGGGTAGGCTCACGTTTTCAGTTGGAGCTTTATTCTATGCCCACCATAGTTACCCACGCTGCCGTCCCTCTCTGCCTTGGACTGGGGCTTGGCAGCCGGATTATCCCGCCCCGCCTGCTGTTGGCCGGTGTCGCCATCGCCATGCTGCCTGATGCCGATGTGCTCGCCTTTAAACTGGGGGTCGCCTACGGCCATGTCTTTGGTCACCGCGGCTTTACCCACTCCCTGTTGTTCGCTTTTGCCCTGCCCACGCTGGCCATGTTGTTTCACCGCCAATTTCGAGCGAGCGCCGTCACCGTCTGGTCGTTTCTGCTGGTCTCGCTACTCTCCCACAGCTTGCTCGATTCCCTCACCACCGGCGGCAAGGGGGTTGGCTGGCTCTGGCCGTGGCGGGATGAGCGCTTCTTCGCCCCCTGGCAGGTGATCCGGGTTGCCCCCTTCAAGCTGGAGGCTTATCTCACTGCCCGAGGTGAAGCGGTGATCCTCTCCGAGCTCTACTGGGTCTGGCTGCCGGGAGGTCTATTGATGCTGGTGTTGATGGGATGGCGGGTGTGGAAAAAAGAGAGGTAGTGGGGGGGAAATTGTTATTGGATAAATTGTGGCTGAGTAACAAATCAGACCTTGGACACCCATCTCTGTGATTCTGGTTATGTGACGCCTTGCTCAGAAAGGTGGTGTCCTGATTTCCCTCGGGAAATAAATTATCGTTTCCACGGGTACTTTGGTAGGCACGCCCCGCCATCAGTGCATATTGTATGTTACTATCAATTTTATTTTTCTCCAAAAATCTGATTGCAAGGGCAATGTTTAGCATCGTACCCTTCTCGTTTGCAATAATTTAAACAAGCGTCAATATCTGGTTGGCGTTTAAATGAATCATCACTACTCCAATTCCCCTTTCCATCGTGGAACATGACTGAGCAATCACCTGTATAAACTGGTTTTCTCAGAATGCCATTCAATTCAGGTTGATTGATATCTCTATTCATTTCCTTCATTACCACTGGATTGATTGGGGATTCATCCAGTAGAACTTTCTCATTAGACTTGGTGGTTATCACTAAATTTATACTATCTAATTCGATGGGAAGTTCTTCCAGCGAAATACGTTGCCATACTTTACTATGGAATTTAAAAATAACATAAGGGGGGTTAGGCCTACCCCATTTATTGTAAGAAAGGCATGATGTGGTTGTTGATATAATATATGGCACTCCATTTAATATATGAAGGGCAAGTGGAGTGAAATTTGCTCTCTTGATATCATCCCCATACTCATTCTTCCATGAAATATATTCATTAGTATTAGGTATGGTAAATGAAACTGCTTGCTCCTTTATGGGAGGAGATTGCCCTAGTTCACGACGACCACCATAACTCTGTGATCTATCTACCATGATCTTGCTACCATCGTGCAGCACGACCTCTTCCTGCCAACTCACAATGTCAGAGGAAGTGCAAGATAGGATGATGCTAAATAAAATAGCGAGCGGCATCATCCAACGCCAAAAAATTTTTTTAACATTCATTTTCGTCCCCGACACACATCAGAGTCGTTGCTTTAACGCTCTTTATTTTGTGTTGAATGAGCATCTTCGCAATCAATCTCACCACATGATCAACCGCGTGTTGCGGGAGCTATTTAGGCCCCCCCCCCTTTTTGTGTGCTGACTATACAGCGTCTTGCTCAGAAAGGTGGGTGTCCTGATTTCCCCAGAAATATGAGGTACGCAATACCGATGCCGCCGCACACCACCTTAACCACTAAAATCAACGTATAGTAAAAATGCCACGCGTTGCGAATCACTCTTAAACATCGCGAATGTTGGGCTAAAAATCGTAGGTTGGATCTGAACGAAGTGAAGCCCAACGTTTACCGCGAATATATCTGTAAATCTGTTGTACCGATCTACCACATCCTTGTTTATCCCGATCTGGTTGGCGCAATAATGCTTGCCTGTTGGGCTTTGCTACTCGCTGCAGCAGCCTACATAAACCACGCTACCGCCCCTGAGTTCCAGCTCCCAGTCCGCTGCTGTTAACCTGCGAGATTGCAACAATCGCTGTCATGGCGTTCTTCCGATAGATTGATTGTCATTCGGGTATCTTAAAGGCGAGGGTAGAGCGTTGAGAAGCGCGTTTTGGTGGGAATCTGTGTGTTGGATCAACAAATTAGTCATCGGTTGTGCTTTGGGTTAGCCGCTGGTTTGGCTAGCAATGTGTCAGGCCCCTCACCCTAACCCTCTCCCAGAGGGCGAGGGGATCAACGAGGGAGATGGGAGCAACATGTCGGGAGCTGTTAGCGGGTACAAGCGAGATAAAAAGAAAGGGAGCCGATCAGGCCCCCTTTTACATGGTTATGCGAACTGGCAACTCAGGGCCACGGACATCTGACCCCAACCGGACCTTATCGATTGGTCGCAGCCTTCATCCCTTCCACAAACTCTTTCAGGCGGGTCAGCATATGTTCCGGGTTCTGGTGGTGGGTCTCGATGATCTTCACCACGGCGGAGCCGGAGATGGCACCGGCGGCGCCAGCTGCGATCGCTTCACGCACCTGAGCTGGCTCGCTGATACCAAAGCCGAGCAGGGCGGGGGGGGCGTTGAATTCGCGCAGGGTATTGATCAGCCCCTCCACCGGCATACCGGCCTTGGTCTCGGCGCCGGTGACGCCGGCGCGGCTCACCAGATAGGTGTAACCATTGCCGAGCTCCGCCACCTGTTTCAGGGTCTCGGCGTCGCCATTGGGCGGGGCGATAAAGATGCTGTCGATGCCAAACTTGTCGGCGGCCGCCTTGTAGGGGGCGCACATCTGCACCGGCACGTCGGCAACCAGCACCGAGTCCACGCCCGCCTGCTGGCACTTCTCGTAGAAACCGTCGATTTTGCGCACATAGACCAGGTTGGCGTAGACCAGCAGGCCAATCGGCAGCTGCGGGTACTTGGCGCGGATGCGGCCAAGCAGCTCGAAGCAGTCGTCCGGGGTGGTGTGGCTGGCAAAAGCGCGCAGAGCGGCGCCCTGAATGGTGGGGCCGTCCGCTACCGGATCGGAGAAGGGAATGCCGAGCTCGAGGGCATCGGCGCCCCCTGCGACCAGCGCATCGACGATGGCTAGCGAGAGTTCAGGAGTGGGGTCCCCCAGCATCACGAACGGCACAAAGGCGCCCTGATTGGCCTCGTCCAGACGGGAGAAGAGTTGTGCGTAACGGTTCATGACAAGGTTCCTTCTTTCTCGAAAATGTCAGCGACGGTGAAGATATCTTTGTCGCCACGGCCGGAGAGGTTGACGATGAGCACCTGCTCTTTTTCCGGTTCACTGCGGGCCATCTTGAGGGCGTGGGCCAGCGCGTGGGAGGACTCCAGCGCCGGGATAATGCCTTCGGATTTGGCCAGCTCCTGGAAGGCGTCCAGCGCCTCCTTGTCGGTCACCGAGGGGTACTCGGCGCGGCCGATGGCGGCCAGATGGGCGTGCTGCGGGCCGACGGAGGGGAAATCCAGCCCCGCCGAGACGGAGTAGGACTCCTGAATTTGGCCCTGATTGTCCTGCATCAGGTAGGAGTGCATGCCAAAGAAGACCCCCTTGCTACCGTGACCGAGCGGCGCACCGTGCTCGCCGCTCTCGATGCCGTGACCACCCGGCTCGACGCCGATGAGGCGCACCGACGGCTCATCGATAAAGTCGGCAAACATGCCGATGGCGTTCGACCCACCGCCGACGCAGGCGATCACCGCATCGGGCAACCGCTCCTCCTTCTCGAAACACTGGGCCTTGGCTTCTTCGCCGATCATCTTCTGGAACTCCCGCACGATAGTGGGGAAGGGGTGCGGACCGGCGGCGGTGCCGAGCAGGTAGTGGGCCGACTCGTAGTTGGCAGCCCAGTCGCGCAGTGCCTCGTTGCAGGCATCTTTCAGGGTGCTGGAGCCGGAGTGCACCGGAATGACGGTGGCGCCCATCAACTTCATGCGAAAGACGTTGGGCTTCTGGCGCTCGCAATCCTTGGCACCCATATAGACCCGGCACTTGAGGCCGAGCAGGGCGCAGGCCAGCGCAGTGGCCACACCATGCTGACCGGCGCCGGTCTCGGCGATGATCTCGTTCTTGCCCATCCGCTTGGCCAGCAGCGCCTGACCCAGCACCTGGTTGGTCTTGTGGGCGCCGCCGTGCAGCAGATCTTCACGCTTCAGATAGAGTCGGGTCTTGGTACCCTTGGTCAGATTGCGGGTCAGGGTGAGCGGAGTCGGGCGACCGGCATACTCGGTCAGCAGGGACTGAAACTCGGCGATAAAGGCCGGATCATCCTTGGCATCGACGAAGGCTTTCTCCAGCTGGAGCAGGGCCGGGATAAGGATTTGGGGTACATACATACCGCCAAATTCACCGAAAAACGGGTTGAGCAGGGTCATGGCTTCTTCCTTGTATTAGCTAAATCGAAATATCAAAAAGGGTTGCGTTACAGGTTGCGCAGTGCGGCAAAGGCAGCCGCCAGCTTATGCGCATCCTTCTGGCCCGGGGCACTCTCCACCCCGGAGTTGAAATCAAGGCCGAGGCAGCCCACTTGTGCCGCTTGCAGGGCGTTGTCGGGATTAAGGCCCCCCGCCAGCATCAGTTTGCTCTTGTCGAGCGTGGCCAGCAGGGCCCAGTCGAACGCCTGACCGGTGCCGCCGCTCTGGCTGCCTACTTTGGTATCGAGCAGCAGGCGATCCGCCGGGTAGTCGAGGGCGGGCAGCGGTTCGCCGTTTTCTTTGCCGAGAGAGACGCCTACGGCCTTCCAGATCTGGCAGCCTGTCGGCAGCAGTGGGCGCAGGGTATCGATATAGGCGGCATCCTCATCTCCGTGCAGCTGCACCGCGGCGAGTCCCAGCGCATCCACCGTCTTGGCGATGGTGGCGGGCTGGGCGTTGCGAAATACCCCGACGTAGGAGAGCGGTGCGCCCGCCATCACGGCGCGGGCGGCGGGAATGTCCACATAGCGTGGGCTTTTCGCCACAAAGATAAGACCGCCAAACACCGCGCCCGCCTGATGGGCGGCGGCGGCATCTTCGGCGCGGGTCAGGCCGCACACCTTGTTCTGGCCCAGAGTGAGCTTGCGCACTGCGGCTTCCAGATCCGGCTCGGCCATCAGGGATGAGCCCACCAGAAAGCCCTTGGCGTGGTGGCGCAGATCCGCCACCTGAGCGCGGTGGTTGATGCCGGATTCGCTGATCACCACCCGATCGCCCGGAATATCTTTAGCCAGCTGTTTGGTGCGGTTCAGATCTACGCTCAAATCGCGCAGATCCCGGTTGTTGATGCCGATGACCGGCGCCCCTAGCGCGATGGCGCGGGTCAGCTCCTCCTCGTTGCTCACCTCGGTGAGCACGCCCAGACCCAGCTCCTTGGCCACCGCGAACAGGGCGCGATACCCCTCGTCGGTGAGCACCGAGAGCATCAGCAGGATGGCGTCCGCCTGATAGTGGCGGGCCAGATAGACCTGATAGGGGTCAATCATAAAATCCTTGCAGAGCACCGGCTGCGATACGCGGCTGCGCACCCGCGGCAGGAAGGCGAAATCCCCCTGAAAGAACTTCTCGTCGGTCAGCACCGAGATGGCGGTGGCGTATTTGCCATAGATGTCGGCGATGGCCTCCGGGCTGAAATCGTTGCGGATCAAGCCCTTGGAGGGGGAAGCCTTCTTGCACTCCAGAATAAAGCGGGTGGAGCCCGCCTTGAGCGCCCCGACGAAATCCCGATCGCTTGGGGTCAGCGCACTCTGGAAGCTCTCCAGCGGCTGGGCCAGTTTGCGGGCGGCAACCCACTCCTGTTTGGCCGCCACGATCTTGCCGAGGATGGTCTGGCTGATGGAGGCCATGTTCAGAAATGCATGGGGGGCAATAAGGTCTGACATCTCGTTATCCTTGCGAAACTGGCTCTTGCCCTGCGGGCGTTCTGAATGACTGCTGTGCAACGTGGTGGCTGACATCATGCCTTCTGATGGCCCGCATCCTGATGGCTTAAAGTGGCGAGCCGGGCAGCCAGATCCGCTGCCTTGCCGCTCGCCAGCACCGCCAGCACGTCGGCCGCCGCGCTCTTGAGATCTTTCGCCTTGCCCGCCATCAGCAGCAGTGGCGCCACATTGGCGGCAATGGCGGCGTTGTGAGCCGGAGTGCCACGCCCTTCCAGAATGGCGGCAGTGATGGCACGGTTCTCTTCAGGCTCACCACCCTGAATGGCGCTGACCGGATAGGTCTCGAGGCCAAAGTCAGCCGGGGTGATCATAAATTCACGGATTTCGCCGTCACGGATCTGGGCCACCTGGGTCGGGCCGTGGATGGCAATCTCGTCGAGCCCGGCGCCGTGAACCACCATACCGGTTTTCAGCCCCAGTGCCAGCAGGGTTTCTGCGATGGGACGCACCAGCTCGGGGGCATAGACCCCCATCAGCTGATAGGTGGGGCGAGCGGGGTTGATGAGCGGCCCCAGCACATTGAACAGGGTACGGGTTTTGAGGGCCTGACGCACCGGCATGGCGTGGCGCACCCCGGCGTGGTACTGGGGGGCGAACAGGAAGCAGATGCCAAGCTCATCCAGGCAGCGGCGCGCCTGCGCCGGGCTCATGTCGAGCTTGATGCCCATTTTGTCCAGCAGATCGCTTGAGCCCGACTTGCTCGAGACCGAGCGGTTGCCATGCTTGGCCACTTTCAGGCCGCAGGCGGCGGCGACCAGTGCCGAGGTGGTGGAGACGTTGATGGTGTTGAGGCCATCGCCACCGGTGCCGACGATGTCGCAGAACTCGTAATCCGGACGCGGGAAGTCGCGCGCTTCTGCCAAAAGCGCCTCGGCGGCGCCGGCGATCTCCTCCGGGGTCTCTCCCTTGATCTTGAGGGCGGTCAGGAGACTGGCGAGCACGATGGGGTCCACTTCGCCACGTACCACCTGACCGAAGGCGTCGCGGGTACTTTCACGGCTCAGAGACTGACCCTGATAGAGGGTGTTGAGATGTTGATGCATGTTGGTCTCCTTACCTTAACGCACGCTGCTTTCTGGGCGGGTGATATGGGCGAGCGCCTGAGTCAGCAGACGGGCCCCTTCCGAGGTCATGATGGATTCCGGGTGGAACTGGAAGCCCAGCACCCGCTCATCCTGTTGCTCGATGGCCATGGGCATCCCCTGATAGTGGGCAATCACCGTCAGCTCTTCCGGTACATAGGTGGCGACCAGCGAGTGGTAGCGGGCCACCGGCAAGGGGCTTTGCAGCCCCGCGAAGGCGCCGTGGCCGTTGTGCTCAATCAGGGACCGCTTGCCGTGGACGATCTCGCCCGCCGCGCCGACGGTGCCGCCGTAGGCTTCGCACAGGGCCTGATGGCCGAGACAGATACCGAGGATGGGCACCTGACCGCGGGCCAGTTTGATCAGGTCAATCAGGCAACCCGCCTCGTGGGGGGCGCCCGGCCCCGGCGAGAGCACCAGCACCGCATCCCCTTCGCAGGCAGCGATCTCGCTCATGATGCGGCTCGCCGGCAGGCTGTTGCGGTAGATCCGCACCGGATAGCCGAGGGAGCGGAACTGGTCGACGAGGTTGTAGGTAAAGGAGTCGAAGTTGTCGAGCAGGAAGATATTGGTGGCTGTTGATCCGGTACTCATTGGCTCACGTCCTTATGTTGCTCCTGCTGGGCGCTCAGGGCTTGCAGGGAGGTGCCATGGCTGGCGGCGATGGCGGCCAGCACGGCGGCCGCCTTGGCGCGGGTTTCGTCCGCTTCTGCTTGCGGTTTGGAGTCATAGACCACCCCGGCACCGGCCTGCACATGGGCCACGCCATCTTTCACGAAAGCGGAGCGGATGACGATGCAGGTATCCATCTCGCCAGCGCCGTTGATGTAGCCGACGGCGCCTCCGTAGCTGCCGCGGCGCTTGCCTTCCACCATGCGAATAAGCTCGCTGGCGCGGATCTTGGGGGCGCCGGTGAGGGTGCCCATGTTCATGCAGGCCTGATAGGCGTGCAGGGCGTCAAGATCGGAGCGCAAGGTGCCGACCACCTTGGAGACCAGGTGCATCACGTGGCTGTAGCGATCCACTTTCAACAGCTCCTTGACGTAGCGGGTACCCGGCTCCGAGATGCGGGCGATGTCGTTGCGGCCCAGATCCACCAGCATCAGGTGCTCGGCCACCTCTTTCTCGTCCTGACGCAGCTCCAGCTCGATGCGGCCGTCGAGATCCCGGTTGATGCTGCCATCGGGGTTGAAGCCGCGGCGGCGGGTACCGGCGATGGGGTACATCTCCACGTCGCGGCTGGCGGCGCAGAATTTCACCGCGCTCTCCGGCGAGGCACCAAACAGGGTGAAGCCCTCATCCTGCACGTAGAACATGTAGGGGCTGGGGTTGGTCTGTTTGAGGCGGCGATAGGCGGCCAGCGGGCTCGGGCACGGCAGGGAGAAGCAGCGGGACGGCACCACCTGGAAGATGTCGCCACGGCGGATGAAGCCCTTGAGCTTCTCCACCTCGGCGCAGAACTGTTTGTCGCTCTTGTCCACGCTCATGCCGCCGGTCAGGGGCTGGGTGGTCAGATCGGCGCAGAGGGGTTGCTGGCAAATCTGTTTGAAGTCGGTGAGTCGCTCGGTCAGGCGGGTGTATCTGTCTTCCACCTGGCTCTCGTCGCTGTCGCCGCCAAAGATGCAGGCAAGCAGTTGAGTGGTGCGTTCGATATGATCGATGGTGATCAGGGTTTCGGCCACATAGAAGCAGTAGTCGGGGCAGCTGTTGCTCCCCTCCGGCACGTCGGGCAGATCTTCAAATGAGGCGATGAGGTCATAGGCAAAGCTGCCCGCCATAAACAGCGCTTCGCTGTTCGCGCTAGCGTCAAGAGGGCCGAGCTGGCAATCGAGCTCCCGCTGCAGGGTGCGCAGCACGTCCAGCACGCTGCTCCCCTTGAGGCGGGAATCTTCGTCCTGCTCCCGATCGGAGGCCGGGAAGTCGAGCTGCAGCTCGCCATCTACCAGCGAGCGGGCAACCACCGCAGGCAGCCGCTCAGCCAGCAGGCTCTGCAACTGGGCTCCGTTGTCGTTCAGGCTGCGCACCCGCACGGTGTGGCCACGGCACTCGATGCGCAGGCAGGCATCCACCAGCAGTAGGCTCTGTTTGCCTGCCTTGGAGTCGATCTCTACCGATTCCAGCAGCAGGTTGTTGGGGCGACCCTGACAGAGGCGGGTATAGAGCGCCAGCGGATCGGCCACATAGGGGGCGTTGAGTTTGAGGGTATCGAATTCACCCAGAGGAAGGCGATGTGTGGCTGTCATAGTGCGTTCCCTTGCGTGTGATGCTGTTTACCGATGTTCATGACATTGAATTCCTTGAAAATTTAATTGGTCCGGGGTGGCTGGTTCAGGGGCGCCATCGCCAGGTCAGCTTGCTTGTCTGAATTCTCGGTTTCATCACAGGTCCATTTGCCGGATAATAAAAAAGCCCGCTGGGGTCAGCGGGCTTTTTCTTTGGGTTCTTAATTTGCTGTCAGATTACAGGTACAGCAACGACCACACGCCCGCATGTCAGGGAGTGTGCCACCACCAGATGGTCAGGATGGAAGTCGTTTGCATGATAAAGTCCTGTAAAAAGATGTTTGCAATGAAGTGCCTACAGAAAACGATAAAGCCGCGACCAAGTCAAGTCGCTTTTTAGCCTTCTTTCACCGATTTGCCATGAATGGTGACCTGACCACGAGAGCGGAATAACCTGATGAGATTCGATCTTCACTGCCATACCACTGCCTCCGACGGGGTGCTGAGCCCGGCCGAACTGGTGCGACGCGCCGCCGAGAAACAGGTCGAGGTGTTAGCAGTTACTGACCACGATACCCTTGCCGGGCTTGATGAAGTACGCCGCACCATCGAAGCTGAGCAACTGCCGCTGCGACTGGTGAGCGGGGTCGAGATCTCCACCGGCTGGGAGCATCACGAGATCCATATCGTGGCGCTGGGGGTGGATGAAAAAAATCCGCAGCTGTTGGATTTTCTGGCCGGTCAGCTGGCACGACGTGAGGCGCGTGCACTGGAAATCGGGCGTCGTCTGGAGAAGTGCCTCATCCCCGGCACCTATGAAGAGGCCAAGGCGCTCGCCGGTGACGCCGCCGTGACCCGCGCCCACTTTGCCCGGGTGCTGGTGGCACGCGGGGTGGCCGACAACATGCAAAAGGTATTCAAAAAGTACCTGAGCCGTGGCAATAAAGGGTATGCCCCGGCCGAGTGGCCCGAGATGAGCGAAGCCATCGCGGCCATTCACGCCGCCGGTGGGCTGGCGGTGCTGGCTCACCCCAGCCGTTACGATCTCACCGCCAAGTGGATCAAGCGGTTGCTGGTGGCCTTCAAAGCGGCCGGTGGCGATGCCATGGAGGTCTCATTGCCCCAGCAGAGTCCGCAGGAGCGGGCCAATCTGGGCCAGTGGGCCAAGGATCACGACCTTTATATCTCGGTGGGATCGGATTTTCACTTCCCCTCCAACTGGACCGAGCTGGGCCGCCACCTCTGGCTGCCCAAAGAAGGGATGCCCGTCTGGCTGGCCTATCCCGGTCACTTTGGGCTCACCACCGAGCAACATGCCGAGCTGCTGGCGAGCCGGTAACGGCGCCAGCGAAGCGGCCACAAACAGGTTAAGGTAGTGTCATGGGTCTTTGGCCCGTGACCATACGAGCGGGCAGGTATTGCTGCCCCCATTGCGAGAACAAGCTATGAGTCAGCATTTTTACGTACATCCGGAAAATCCCCAGGCCCGTCTGATCGGTCAGGCGGTACAGATCATCCAGAACGGCGGCGTGATCGTCTATCCGACCGACTCCGGCTATGCGCTGGGTTGCCAGATGGGTGACAAGGGCGCGCTGGAGCGCATCTGCCGCATCCGTCGTCTCGACGCCAACCACGACTTCACCCTGGTGTGCCGCGATCTCTCCGAGATCTCCACCTACGCCAAGGTCGACAACAGCGCGTTTCGCCTGATCAAGAACAACACCCCGGGCGCCTACACCTTCATCTTCAAGGCGACCAAAGAGGTGCCGCGCCGCTTGATGAACGAGAAGAAGAAGAGCATCGGCATCCGGGTGCCGGACAACAAGATTGCTCAGGCGCTCTTGGAAGCCCTCGGCGAGCCGCTGCTCTCCACCACATTGATCCTGCCGGACTCCGAGATTGCCGAGTTCGACCCGGAAGAGATCTTCGACAAGCTGGGCAAGCAGATCGATCTGGTGGTCAACGGCGGCTATCTGGGCGAGCAGCCCACCACAGTGGTCGATTTTTCTGACGACGAGCCGGTATTGCGTCGTCGCGGCGCCGGAGATCCAACCCCGTTTGAGTGATGTCGCTGAACCGGTGACTGTCCCCGCTGCCGAGACGGGGGCTGGCTCCGCGCTACCCATCGCGAAAGTCCTGGGGCAGCCCTATCACGAGCTGCCCCAGGATCTGTTCATCCCGCCCGATGCGCTGGAGGTGTTCCTCGATACCTTCGAGGGGCCGCTCGATCTGCTGCTCTATCTGATCCGGCGCCAGCAGCTCGATATCCTCAACCTGCCGATCCTGCAGATCACCGCCCAGTACATGGAGTACGTGGAGCTGATGCAGGGGCTCAACCTTGAGCTGGCAGCCGAATATCTGCTGATGGCGGCCTGGCTGGCGGAGATCAAATCCCGCCTGCTGCTGCCCAAGGCGCCGGAGCTGGAGGATGAAGAGGAGGGAGAAGACCCGCGGGTGACGCTTATTCGCCGCCTGCAGGAGTACGAGCGCTACAAGGTAGGTGCAGAGAGGGTCAATGAGCTGCCACGGGTGGAGCGGGAGATTTATATCGCAGCCGCCCTGCCCCCCGATTTTGGCGCCCTCAAGCCACTGGCGCCCGATGTTTCGCTGGTTGAGCTCGCCCTTTACATGCAAAGTGTGGTAAAACGCGCGACTCATTTCGAACATCACCAGATCCGCCGCGAACAGATCCCGACCCGGGTGCGCATGGCGGAGATCCTCGCCATGCTCACGCTGGGCCAGACCCTGCGCCTTGAGCAGGTGCTGCGCGCCGAAGAGGGGCGCATGGGGGTACTGGTGACGTTTCTGGCCCTGCTGGAGCTGTGCAAGGAGCAACTGATCTGGATCCTGCAGGCAGAACCCCTTGGCCCAATCCATTTCGCATTGGCCGAGCAGAGCGAGGAGGGCAACCGTGGCGCTGCCCACTGAACGACTCAAGACCCTGATCGAAGCTGCGCTGTTTGTGGCCGGTCGCCCGCTCAATGTCAGCGAACTGAAAAGCAGCGTGCTGGCGGATTATCCGGTGACCAGTCGCTATGTTCAGCTGCTGTTGGCCGAGATCAGGCAAGATTACAGCTCGCGAGGCGTCGAGCTCAAAGAGGTCGCCTCCGGCTGGCGCTTTCAGGCGCGTCAGGAGTATGCCGAGGAGCTCTCGCGGCTCTGGAGCGAGCGTGCGCCGCGCTATTCGCGCGCCGTGATGGAGACGCTGACCCTGATCGCCTATCGCCAACCCATCACCCGGGCCGAGATCGAAGCGATCCGCGGGGTGGCGGTGTCGAGCCAGATAGTGAATACCCTGAAAGAGCGTGGCTGGGTGCGCAGCATAGGCCACAAAGAGGTGGCGGGTCGCCCCGAGCTGCTCGCCACCACCAGAGAGTTTCTGGATTACTTTAATCTGCAGAGTCTGGAGCAGCTCCCCGAGCTGGATCCGGAGCTGCAACCCCTGTTGCCCTCTGCGGTGGACGGGGAGAGCGATGCCCGGTGAATGACGCCCAAGTGTGCCGACGTCACCGAGATATACATTTTTCAACTGTGGCGAGTGCTCCAACCGGTGTTTGTTACAGTTAACCCCGTTGCCCCTTTTACCAGTGGGCAGCGATCAACAATCAGGTAACCCCGATGAGTGAAAAACTGCAAAAAGTGTTGGCCCGCGCGGGTCACGGCTCCCGTCGTGAGATGGAGGCCCTGATCACCGCAGGTCGGGTCAGTGTGGATGGCAAGGTCGCCACACTGGGGGATCGCGTCGAAGTGAACGCCGTGATCCGGGTGGATGGTCACCAGGTCAAGACCCGTGCCGCAGAGGAAGTGATCTGCCGCGTACTGGCTTATCACAAGCCGGAAGGGGAGATGTGTACCCGTCACGATCCGGAAGGTCGTCCCACCGTGTTTGATCGTCTGCCCAAGATGGAAGGTGCCCGCTGGATCGCGGTCGGCCGCCTCGACGTCAACACCTCCGGTCTGTTGCTGTTCACCACCGACGGTGAGCTGGCCAACCGTCTGATGCACCCGAGCCACGAAGTGGAACGGGAATACGCGGTACGTGTCTTTGGCGAGATCACCGAAGCCATGCTGCAGCGTCTGCGCAAGGGCGTGCAGCTGGAAGATGGCACCGCCAAGTTCAACAAGATCAAACCGGCTGGCGGTGAGGGTCTGAACCAGTGGTTCAACGTCACCCTGACCGAAGGTCGCAACCGTGAAGTGCGCCGCCTGTGGGAATCCCAGGAAGTGCAGGTTAGCCGCCTGATGCGGATCCGCTACGGTGACGTCAAGCTGGACCGCGGCATCCCGCGCGGCGGCTGGCAAGAGCTTAAACTGCCGGAAGTGAACTACCTGCGCGGTCTGGTCAACCTGCCGCCGGAGACCGAATCCAAGGTCGACCTGCAGCAGGATGGCAAAACCAGCCGTCACAAGCAGGCCGCCCAGATCCGTCGCGCCGTGCAGCGTCACAAAGAGATGCAGGGCAAAGAGCCCCGTGCCCGCGCCACCACCGCCCGTCGCAAGCCGCAAGCCTCTACCCGCAACTCAGGTACCGGCAGCAAGTAAGCGCCGTTTGCCAGTGACGCACACTGATAGACGTGCAAACTTGCCAAAAAGCCCGCACCAACTGGTGCGGGCCTTTTTGTATCAACCCCCCTGGCTGGTAAAAGGGGGGGGGGGAGAAATTGAGGGGAATTTCTGTCGTCTGTTTGCCCGCAGACTCGCCGCTGCGGTTGCTCTGCTCCGGTGAGCTTGTTAGCCTGTGCGGCTCTGACAGAGGAGTGAACGATGAGCAAGGTACTTGATGAGCTGCTGGCGTTGCTGGCGCTGGAAAAAATCGAGGAGGGCCTGTTTCGGGGCCAGAGCCAGGATCTCGGTCTGCGGGCCGTGTTTGGCGGACAGGTAATGGGGCAGGCTTTGTCAGCCGCCAAGCAGACGGTCGAGACCGGTCGTCAGGTTCACAGTTTTCACTCCTACTTCCTGCGTCCGGGGGATGTGACCCGTCCCATCGTCTATGACGTTGAGAATATTCGCGATGGCCAGACCGTCTCCACCCGCCGGGTCAAGGCGATTCAGGGCGGCAAGCCCATCTTCTATCTCAACGCCTCGTTTCAGGTGCCGGCCGACGGTTTCGAGCATCAGGTACAGATGCCCACCGGCATCACCCCGCCGGAGGAGCTCAAGAGCGAGCTGGAGCTGGTGCGCCCCTACGAGAACCTGATCCCGGCCTCCTTGCGGGACAAGATCCTCTGCGAGCAGCCCATCGAGATGCGTCCGGTGACTCTGGTCGACCCTATTCGGCCGACGGTGCAGGATCCGGTGCGCCACGTCTGGTTCAAGGCCAACGGTCAGATGCCGGACGATCTGCGGGTGCACAAATACCTGCTGGCCTACGCCTCCGACTTCAACTTCCTGCTCACCTCGCTGCAGCCGCACGGGGTGTCGTACTGGGAGCCGGATATGCAGGTGGCCACCATCGATCACTCCATGTGGTTCCACCGGGATTTCCGCTTCGACGACTGGCTGCTCTACGTGGTAGACAGCCCGAGCGCCAGCAGCGGTCGCGGTCTGGTGCGCGGTCAGTTCTTTACCCGTGACGGCATGCTGGTGGCGAGCACCATGCAAGAAGGGGTGATCCGCCGTCGCGGCAGTTAAGGCGCAAAGCGGATAGCAAAACGGGGTGGCTTGGGCCACCCCGTTTTCGTTGCTGCGATGTGCGCGGGCGCTGCGCGATCAGCCGCCGCGCTGGTACTTGAAGCGCTTCTTGCGCCGGTAGGGGTAGACATCCTCGAACACCCCCACCTTGATGTTGCTCTGCAGCATCTTCCAGTAGTTGGCATCGAACATCTCCTTGTGCAGCTGCAGCATGATCTCCCGCACCTGCGGCTTTTGCAGCAGGAAGGTGGCGAACTCCTCGGGGAAGATGTCGTTGGGGGCTACCGAATACCAGGGCTCGGCGCTCCACTCATCCTCGGGGTAGCGCGGCGGCGGGATCTGGCGGAAGTTGCACTCCGTCATGTAGCAGATCTCGTCGTAGTCGTAGAAGACCACCCGGCCGTGACGGGTGACGCCAAAGTTCTTGAACAGCATGTCCCCCGGGAAGATGTTGGCCGCCGCCAGCTGCTTGATGGCGTTGCCGTACTCCTCCAGCGCGAGGCGGGTCTGCTGCTCGTCCGCCTTGTCCAGATAGAGGTTGAGGGGGATCATCTTGCGCTCGGTGTAGAGGTGCTTGATCACCAGCTTGTCGTCGCTGATGGTGAGCGCCGACGGTGCCACCGTCTTGAGCTCGGCAAGCAGTTCCGGCGAGATGCGATCCAGCGGAAACTCGAAGTTGGTGAACTCCTGGGTATCGGCCATCCGGCCAACCCTATCGTGCTGTTTAACCAGCCGGTACTTTGCCTTCACCTGCTCGTGGCTCACATCCTTCGGGGGAGTGAACTCGTCTTTTATCACCTTGAACACCACATCGTAGGAGGGGAGGGTAAACACGCTCATCACCATCCCCTTGATGCCCGGCGCGATGATGAACTGATCCCGACTCTGGGCCAGATGGTGGCGGTAGTGGCGATAGAGCTCGGTCTTGCCATGCTTCTGGCAGCCGATGGCGTTGTAGATCTCGTAATCGGGCTTGTGGGGCATGATCTGGCGCAGGAAGGCGACGAACAGCGCCGGTTCGCGGGCATAGACCATAAAGTAGGCGCGGGCGAAGCCAAACACGATGGAGGCGAGATCCGGCTCGAAGATCACCGTGTCCACATAGATGCTGTGGCCGGTGCTGAGCAGGGGCAGGATAAAGGGGAACACCTGATCCCGGGCCCGGATCAGTCCCACCAGATAGGCCCCCTTGTTGCGGTAGAACACCTCTTTGAGCAGCTCGATGGCAAAGGGCTCATCATGGAGGATTTGCGGGCCGTTCTCCGCAAGATGGCGGTGGATGTCGACAATATCTCGCTGCTTGTCCTCGTAGGGGAGGGTGAAGCTGTAATCCCCCAAAAGCTGGCTCAAGGTCTGCGGCAAGTGGGCCAGATCGGTGCGATAGACCCGCAGCAGGGAGCTTAAATCCGGTTTTTCGCCACGGCTGACAAAGGGGTGGATATAGAGGTTCTCGTCGCGGATATTGCGATGGCGAAAGATCCGGCGATAGACGGAGTTGAAGAAGGACTCCGCCACCTCGAAGTTGTCACAACGGGGCAACAGATCGCTGAAGGCGCTCTTGACCCGCTTGAGCAGCTCCTGAGTGGCGTGGTGCTCCCCCATCATCTGGCGGATGGAGCTGGCGGTGGCCCCCACATGGTGGTCATAGAGGCGAATTCGCTCGCGACCCGCCAGCTGCACCCCCAGCCAGTCACTGTTCTCGAAGCGGCTCTTGCTGCCCTGGGTTATCTCGAGAAACCGGCTGTAAAACGACTCGAAGCGTTGCAAGATAGTCTCGGCGACGGCCTGTTCCAATGGCTGCTGCATCTCTCTCTTCCTTGTGATCTGTCGGGCCGATAGCGCGAAGGAGTGGGTGTAATTTGTTCACACGTCAGGCCACTATCGCAACATTCAAACGTCTGTTCAAGTGGCAATTTTCGGGGATAAACGGTAGATTGCGCCCCTGTTTTGGTGATGGTTTAGCGACTGTTTGCTGTCTGTTTGAGAGGCCGTCCGGCCTGTGAGGAAACCCGATGAAGCTCTATTTTGTCCTGGTGGCACCTGCCCGACCTGCGAACGTGGGGGCGGCTGCCCGCGCCATGAAAACCATGGGATTCGATGCCATGCGACTGGTGGCTAGCCGGGTACACGAAGAGGAGGAGGCGAGCTGGGTGGCCCACGGCGCCCAGGAGATCCTGACTCAGGCCGAAGCGTTCGATACCCTGCCCGAGGCGCTGGCGGACATGGATCTGGTGATCGCCACCACCGCCCGTGAACGCGGTCGCTACCAGCACTACCTCACGCCGGGGGAGATCCGCGAGCAGATCCGCAGCAAGCCTTCACTCAACAAGGTGGCCATCGTCTTTGGCTGCGAGGAGTCGGGGCTCTCCAACGAGCAGCTGGCCGAGGTCGATCTCATCAGCTATCTGCCGCTCAAGGTGAGCTACCCGTCTCTCAATCTGGGGCAGGCGATCATGCTCTACGCCTACGAGATGAGTCAGCTGATGGATGAGCTGAACGCCGACGGCGGCGCTGCGGTAGCAGAAAATTTTGATAACGCCGGGCAGGTTCGGGTGCTGAAAAGCAAAACAGCAGAATTGCTGGGTGAGCTCGGAGTTTCGCAGGATGAAAAACTGCATCAATGGGTGATGGACCGGGTTCCCATGCTGCCGCAGCGGGATTTGAACATGCTCCACCTGCTCTGCAAAGACCTTGCGCGCCGATTTGGGCGTGAGTAGCGAAGAGGTTTAAGTTGACAGCCCATCGCCCGCCGCGGTATTGCTAAAAGCCAGCTTCGTCAACGAGTGTTCGTCATGCAGTTATTCACCAACGTCATCACCACCACCATTATTACCGGTACCACCACAGGTGGCACTGGGGCCGGTTGATGCGCTGACGAACAAGCACAGAAATC
Source organism: Aeromonas veronii bv. veronii (assembly GCF_000820225.1). Lineage (GTDB taxonomy): Bacteria > Pseudomonadota > Gammaproteobacteria > Enterobacterales > Aeromonadaceae > Aeromonas > Aeromonas veronii. The sequence continues at coordinate 8,064 of NZ_CDDK01000020.1, read as the reverse complement.
AGAAAAGGCCCGTACCCACCCAGTACGGGCCTTTTTGTTGGATTGGTTTTTAGATTGAATTTCATAGATTTACAGGGAGAGAAAGCGATGAGAGTGTTGAAATTTGGCGGGTCTTCACTGGCCGATGCAGAACGTTTTTTACGGGTGGCCGATATCGCGGTCAACACCCACGGCCAATCTCAGGTAGCCCTGGTGCTCTCTGCACCTGCCAAGGTGACCAATCATCTGGTGGCGCTGGTGGAGCAGACCAGTCGCGGCATGGATGCCAGTTCCACCCTGTTTGAAGTCAATGGCATCTTCTCCCGCCTGCTGGCCGGGTTGAAGGCGGCCTATCCGGCGCTCGATGACAAGGCGCTGCTGGCCCGCCTCACCGCCGAGCTGGATCAGGTGGAGCGGCTGATGCAGGGCATCCGTCTGCTGGGCCTCTGCCCGGACAACGTGCAGGCGCGCATTCTGAGCCGTGGCGAGAACCTCTCCATCGCCTTTATGCACGAGCTGCTGCGGGTGCGCGGTCTGGATCTGGAGCTGATCGTGCCGGAAGAGCTGCTGGTCACCGACGGCGGCTATCTGGAAGCCCATGTCGATATCGAAGCCTCCCGCCTGCGCTTTGCCGCCAAGGGGCTGCGTAGCGACTGTCTTTACCTGATGCCGGGCTTTACCGGTGGCAGCGACAAGGGCGAGACCGTGCTGCTGGGTCGCAACGGCTCCGACTACTCCGCCGCTGTATTGGCCGCATGCGTCGATGCCGAGTGCTGCGAGATCTGGACTGACGTCGAGGGTTGCTACAGCTGCGACCCCCGTCTGGTGCCGGATGCCTATCTGCTGAAAACCCTCTCCTACAAGGAGGCGATGGAGCTCTCCTACTTCGGCGCCAAGGTGCTGCACCCTAAAACCATCGCGCCGGTGGCCCAGTTCCATATTCCCTGCCTCATCAAGAACAGCTTCAACCCGCAAGGGCCGGGCACCCTGATCGGCCCCGAGAGCGGCGACGATGACCTGAAAGTGAAGGCCATCTCGGATCTCTCCGGCATGTGCATGTTCAACGTCTCCGGCCCCGGCATGAAGGGGATGGTCGGCATGGCCGGTCGCATCTTCTCCGCCGTCTCCCGCGCCGGGGTCAGCATCGTCCTGATTACTCAATCCTCCTCCGAGTACAGCGTCAGCTTCTGTATCCACAGCTACGACAGTGAGAAGACCCGTAAGGTGCTGGAGCGCGAGTTCGAGCTGGAGTTCAAAAACCAGCTGCTGGAGCCGCTGGATATCATCAGCGATCTGGCGATCATCTCCCTGATCGGTGACGGCATGCGCACCAGCAAGGGGATGGCGGCCCGCTTCTTCACCTCGCTGGCGCAAGCCTCCATCAACATCGTCGCCATTGCGCAGGGCTCCAGCGAGCGCTCCATTTCGGCGGTGGTGCGGGATCGCAAGGTGGCGGAAGCCATCAAGGCGTGCCACCAGAACTTCTTTGGCAGCCAGCAGTTTATCGATCTGTTTGTGGTCGGGGTCGGCGGCGTCGGTGCCGCGCTGGTGGATCAGATCGCCCGCCAGCAACCGGTACTGGCCGAACAGGGCACTGGCCTTCGCGTGGTCGGCATCGCCAACAGCCGCCAGATGGCGGTTAACAAGGATGGCCTGAACCTCGCCAACTGGCGTGAACAGCTGGCGGAAGCCCGCGACAGCTTCTCGCTGGAAGGGGTGAAAAAGCTGGTGGAAGATAGCCATATCATCAACCCGGTGATCGTTGACTGCACCTCCTCCGAGGCGGTGGCCGTCCAGTATGCCGACTTCCTCGCCGCCGGTTTCCATGTGGTGACTCCGAACAAGAAGGCCAACACCGGCTCGCTCGATTACTACAAGGCGCTGCGCCGCACTGCCCGCCAGACTCGCCGCAAGTTCCTGTACGAGACCAACGTCGGCGCCGGTCTGCCGGTTATCGAGAACCTGCAAAACCTCATCAAGGCCGGTGACAAGCTGCGTGCCTTCGACGGGATTCTGTCCGGTTCCCTCTCCTTTATCTTCGGCAAGCTGGATGAAGGGATGGCGTTCTCCGAGGCAACCCAAATCGCTCGCAGCAACGGCTTTACCGAGCCGGATCCCCGCGACGATCTCAACGGCATGGATGTGGCGCGCAAGCTGCTCATTCTGGCTCGCGAAGCCGGCATGGCGCTGGAGCTCTCCGATGTCGAAGTCGAACAGGCGCTGCCGCCCGGATTTGACGCCAGCGGCGACGTGGAAGCCTTTATGGCCCGCCTGCCGGAGGCCGACGGCTGGTTCCGCGACCAGTTCGCCGCGGCCCAGCGTGAAGGCAAGGTGCTGCGCTATGTGGGTTCCATCGAGGGTGGCAAGTGCAAGGTGGCCATCAAGGCGGTCGGTGGCGACGAGCCGCTGTTCAAGGTCAAAGACGGGGAGAACGCGCTCGCCTTCTTCTCCACCTACTACCAGCCGATCCCGCTGGTGCTGCGTGGCTATGGCGCCGGTACCGAAGTGACTGCAGCGGGCGTCTTTGCCGACGTGCTGCGCACCCAGAACTGGAAGCAGGAGCTATAAGCATGAGTTCAGACATGTACCCCTCTTATATGACGGACGGCGGTAGCGTAGTCGCCTACGCGCCTGCCTCCAGCGCCAACCTGAGCGTGGGATTCGATGTACTGGGGGCGGCGCTCGCCCCCGTGGATGGCTCTCTGCTCGGCGATCGGGTGCAGGTAAAATCGGCTGACGTGCCTTTTGCGCTGTCCTCTGTGGGCCGCTACGCCCACAAGCTGCCGGACGATCCGAAAAAGAATATCCTCCATGACTGCTGGGTCGCCTATGGCGAGGCGCTGGAGAAGCGGGGCCTGAAACTCAAGCCGCTCGAAATGGTGCTGGAGAAGAACCTGCCCGTCGGTTCGGGTCTGGGTTCCAGCGCCTGCAGCGTGGTGGCGGCGCTGGAGGGGCTCAACGCCTTTCACGGCGCGCCGCTTGATGAGCACGACATGCTGCTGCTGATGGGGGAGATGGAAGGCAAGATCTCCGGCTCCGTTCACTACGACAACGTAGCCCCCTGTTATCTGGGCGGCATGCAGCTGGTGCTGGAAGAGCACGGCGTTATCAGTCAGGGTATTCCGGTGTTCGATCAGTGGTACTGGGTGGTCTGCTATCCGGGTACCGTGGTCTCTACCGCCGCGGCCCGCGCCATTTTGCCGGCCCAATATCGCCGTCAGGATTGCCTCACCTATGGCCGTCGCCTGGCTGCCTTTGTCCACGCCAGCTACACCGGGCAGGAGCCGCTGGCGGCGAGCGTTTTGAAAGACGTGATTGCCGAGCCCTACCGCGCGGCGCTGATCGAAGGCTTTGCCGAGGTGCGGGCGCAGGCGGCCCAGAACGGGGCGCTGGCTACCGGCATCTCCGGCTCCGGCCCCACCGTGTTTGTGGTGATGAAGGAACTGGCGCAGGCCGAGCGAATGAAGGAATGGATGGAAGCACATTTCGTGCAGAACGAAGATGGATTTGCCCGGGTCTGCAAACTGGACATGGCCGGGGCACGGGTAACAGGAAGCGAGCTATGAATCTCTACAACATCAAGGACAACAGCGAACAGGTGAGCTTCGCGCAGGCGGTGCGTCAGGGCTTGGGTCGCGAACAGGGGCTCTTCTTCCCCGAACAACTCGAACCGCTCGCCGATGTGGATGCCCTGCTCGATCTGCCGCTGGCCGAACGCTCTGCCCGCATCCTGAGCCACCTGTTGGGGGACGAAGTGCCCGCAGCGAAAGTGAGCGAGCTTGTCAACGCCGCCTTCACCTTCCCGGCGCCGCTGGTGAAGCTCAAGGACAACACCTATGCCCTTGAGCTGTTCCACGGCCCGACTCTGGCGTTCAAGGATTTCGGCGGCCGCTTTATGGCCCAGTGCCTCGCGGCGTTTAGAACCAACGACAAGATTACTATCCTCACCGCCACCTCCGGCGACACCGGCGCCGCCGTGGCCCACGCCTTCTACGGGCTGGAGGGGATCGAGGTGGTGATCCTCTATCCCAAAGGCAAGATAAGCCCGCTGCAGGAGAAGCTCTTCTGCACCCTCGGCGGCAATATCCGCACCATCGCCATCGACGGCGACTTCGATGCTTGTCAGGCGCTGGTAAAACAGGCCTTTGACGACGAAGCGCTGAAAAAGGCCATTGGCCTCAACTCCGCCAACTCCATCAATATCAGCCGTCTGCTGGCGCAGGTTTGCTACTACTTCGAAGCGGTGGCCCAGTTGCCCAAGGCCGATCGCGCCAAGGCGGTCATCAGCGTGCCGTCCGGCAACTTTGGCAACCTCACCGCAGGCCTGATCGCCAAGGCGCTGGGGCTGCCGGTGAAGCGCTTTATCGCCGCCACCAACGCCAACGATACCGTGCCGCGCTACCTGAAAACCGGTCAGTGGGAGCCGCATCAGACAGTGGCCACCCTGTCGAACGCCATGGATGTCAGTCGCCCCAACAACTGGCCGCGAGTGGAAGAGCTTTGCCGTCGCAAGGGCTGGGCGCTGGAGACCCTGGGGTCAGGCATGCGTGACGACGCCCAGACCCGCGCTGCCCTTAAACGGCTGCACCAGCTGGATTACCTCTGCGAACCCCACGGCGCCATTGCCTGGGATCTGCTGGGTGAACAGCTGGCCGAAGATGAAGTGGGGGTGTTCCTCTGCACCGCCCATCCCGCCAAGTTCAAGGAGTCGGTGGACGAGATCCTCAATCTCGATGTACCGCTACCCGGCCCGCTCGCCAAACACGCCGAGCTGCCGCTGCTCTCCGTTAATTTGCCCGCGGAGTTTGCCCGGTTAAGGGCGTTTTTGGTGGGTTAAGCCGCTGAGCTGAGATAATCGATAGAAATAAAAATCCCCCGGTAACGGGGGATTTTTATTTTCTGGATTGGAAAGTGGCGGCTGAAATTGGAGCGGTTGCTGGTCGATCTCGTTTCCGACTTTATTGCTGGAGTAGTGACGTAAAGGGAGTGTTGTGTGTGGAAGGTGTTAATCTGCCAGCTGGTATCAGTAACATGAGTGCAGCGAGTGAATTTTATTCTCTTGCTAGCTGTTAATCTTTTCAGCGTTCAAAACTCCAAGCGTATAGATAATGATTTATTTAGTAAAGGTGAACGGTAGTTATATCCTCGTAAAAATAAAAATCCCCCAGAAGGGGGATAGGGGAAATTTAATATGTTAGAGAGATGCGTCTTATGGCTTGATTTTGCTTTAACGTATCTTCTATGGATAAAAAATCACACTCGGCAAGCGAGGTGATAGAAAACGTGGAGTTTACGCTTGCTCGTGAATTTCTAAATACTGATAGACCTGCACCAAAATAAAATGCGTGGAATTTATCAAATCTAATGTATCTATCATGTGAATTTGTTGCAAAACACGAGTCAGGTGAAATTATTATTGTTATCCTTCTGAAGGAAAATCTACCTGTCGTTATAATTTCATTTAAAGCGTTTGTTATGTCATCTAATGCAAAATTTATGTCTAGTGTTGATATGGATGAATAAATGGTGATGGATGTAGTAGTATTTTCAGATGAAATTCTACTAAATATGTAATATAGCTCTCTCTTGTTTGTTGCAATGTTTTTTTGCCACTGCTCCACTGTGTTTTTAATTATGTATCGGTCAGTTATAATAATACTCTTTGATAGGGGTATTATATGTTTGAAGCGTGTATTCCAGATCGCGTCTCTACATTCACCTATTGAAATAGATGCATTAGCAATATGAAGGGAATCTTCGATTGATTCAATATTAAACAGTCGATCAAAACTGGTGATACTGTTTCTTTTATTTGTTGTAAATGATGCGTCTTTAATATTTAGCAATGATAAGTTTTCATCATCTATCATTAAATAGTTGCAACGATCATCAAGCTCCTGCATTTCGTCTGTATCTTCAAATATTGAGGTTTTTTTAATGACATTACAATCAGTCTCTATTCTTCTGGCATTCGATATCGCGAAAGTCCATTTTTGATTTATTTTTGGGGGTAATTTATTAATCTTTTCTTGTATAGTTAGTGCATAATCATCACTACGATTAAAAATTAAAACGCCTTGTTTTAGAATTAATTTTATAGCCTTCTTATGCACTGATATTAATGCATGATGTTCAGGATTTACATTTAAGCTGTTCGTATTAATGCCAAAAATCTGAACTGCACTAGTCATTAAAGATCTCCTTGAACGTCAGTTCAGAAAATCCATCTGGCCATTCATCAATGAGTTCTCCCGACTCATCTATTTCTAATTCAAATATGTCTGCTCCAAAATTTGTTGGTTGCACATATATAACTGAAAGCATTTCTGGAGTTATAGTCCCAGTTCTAATTCTTTTTAGTAACCGTAGCAGTAGAGCTTCGCTGTGAGTTTCAATTATCCATTGATTATTGTTCTTTCCAAAATCATGAGTTTCGGTTGTCGAAATAAAATAATCTGCTAGTTCAGCTTGTAGTTTAGGATGTAGATGGATCTCTGGCTGTTCAACACAAATAATACTATTTTTCCTTACTATTCCCTCAACTAAAATAGGGAGTAATTGACCTATACCAAAACCAACATCAGATGGAGTTACAATAACATCTGTTCTAGTGTCTCGTAGAGATATTGAAATTAGTTCTCCTGTTAGAGAAGTTCCAACATTTTCGACATCTATCTCATATGGAATATTGAATTTTTGGAAGCATGAGTTTAATTCAGGGATTATAACATCCTTTTCTTTGTATATTATTTGAGGGGTATCCTTTCCTGAAACACCTACTGTATTTAAGCTATATTGGTTTTTACTATAAAATCGTTCTGGAGCTGAGCGAAGTGGGCCAAGATAAGATATTGAACTCATTAGCTCAATAAATTCTGAATGAATGTTGTAGAAAAATCCTCTTAAACGACTAAATGACTTTAAATAAGAATCGAAAAAATTAAAGTTGGAGTCGAGAGTTGATGTGGGTGTGGATAAAACAAATGGAAAATCATCGCCGCTTGACGTTTTAAAATATATCGATTTTATAAATTTTTCTGTTACATGGTGATCGAAAAGTTCTGATTCCTTGTTGTATCTTCGGAATAGCAAATCTAATAATGAAGCTTCACTTTCTTTATCAGATAGTAAAAAGAAGTCATTGGTATTATTGAATATAAATTCTTCATTATCGCTAATGAAATGGTCAGATCTTTCTAATCTAATATCAAATGTAGTTTCTTTTGAGGTTTTTTCGATAAACCGCATTCGTAATTCATTTAATATTGAATCATATTCATTATAGTTGAAGCTTTCATCATACCACTGGTATTGAAAAGATAACTCTCTGTATTCTTTTAGGCTAACAAATTCATTTTGTCTTTTGTTTACATTTAGACCGTCGTAACATATTGAGATTCTAATACTATTAAAAATTTCATGTTCATGAATAACTGAACGATATCCACCTAAATCAAAAATCTCCCCACTAGTTACTAGTCCTCTACTACCTTTTGGTTTTCCGCTATAGGTTTGTTTTAAAACACCAAGCGCTTGTAATATAGACGTTTTCCCCGATGAGTTTGGGCCAAAAATCAGGGTTATCGGTGCAAGTCTTATATCTGCCTTATCTTTTATTGATTTGAAATTTTCAATTTTTATTGACTTTAGCATACGTTGGCCTGTTATAAAAATATCGAGTGCACTAATAATATTGTACAAAAGTGCAATTTGAAATGTACTCTAAGGTCATCATAAATAATATTTCATGAATTGAATCTTTGTATCTTTAAAAATTAATTTTTAGTTCACAAATTTGGTAAGCACATATTTAGTTGTAGGTAATCTAAAAAATTTCACGCTACCGCCCGTGGATTACAGCTTCCAAAATGCTCAATTAACCAGCGAGGGCTTCGGTCCATCACTGATGAATAGGCACCGGATGGCTATGATAAGCCAATCGAATCTGGCCACACCAGTCAAAAAGTGACGTAAATGTCAGTAATGAATGATTTTTTGCGCTGGCTCAACAAATCGCCCTGACCGGGCACCGGATTCCCATGGCCCTTGATTTTATTGGGGTTGGCGGGTGTGCCAAGGAAGTTG
>NZ_CDDK01000019.1:9893-35261 GCF_000820225.1 Aeromonas veronii bv. veronii | reverse complement strand
TATTTCAGGACTAGACACAGTTTATGAAGATAGAGACGGCTATCCACCGCCAGCATGGCTGGCCGCCGCATAACAGACAGCCATCATCCTTGATAAAATATAAAGAGAAATAAAAGTCTAAAAACAAACACTTGCCCTACACCACTACTTACCGCATGGATGAAACCTGCGCCCTTCTCCCCTCACCGCGCCCCCCATACCGCGCTCGCTCCGGCTCCCGGATTTTTATAACTTTTTTTAATTTTATTTGAGTGTCCTCTTCATCCTGTCCATTGCAAAGTGGCGCCATTCCAGCGCCGGGCACTGTGACCACCGCCCGGCTGACACCGACTTGCTCATTTGATAATTGAAAGGATCCGAGAGATGAAACACTCCTTGATGGTAATTGGGTTGGCCGCCTGTGTGGCATTAAGCGGCTGCCAGAATATGGACACCAAGAAAGTCCTGATAGGTGCAGCTGCGCTGGGGGCCATCGGCGCCGCTGGCTATTACGCCGGGAAAAAGCACAGCGATAACAAACACGAGCATGATGGCCAGCATGACGATCGCGATGACCAGCATATGGCCACCAGCAAGATGCCCCGTTACTGCTCGGGGGAAGCGGCCAGCAAATTCCATGTCTCCCCGCGCGATATCACCACCGAGTCGGCAGAAGAGAGCGGTCACAGATACAAGGTCTATGGCCAGTACGAGACCGACGATGATGCGGTCGACTTTACCTGCACCTTCAATCACGACGGTCGCTTCCTCTCGGTCGTTCGCAGCTGATTGGCCAGCGGTTACAGCCAATTCACTACTGGCTCCCCATACAGGACTCTCACGATGAAACAGCAACGCAGCATGATCGCCAGCCTCATTGCGCTGGCCCTGCTTGGCCTCGTCCCATGCGCCGGTGCCACTGGCAGCCACTCCGGGGTGGATCTGGCCAGTATGGATAACAGCGTGCGCGCGGTGAACGATCTGTTTCGCCACGTCAACGGCAACTGGCTGGCCCAGACCCAAATACCGGATGACATGCCGGGGCAGACCATCGGCAATCTGTTGGCGGACAAGTCGCTGGAGGATCGCAAGGTGTTGCTGGAGGAGCTGCTCAAGCGCCCGCAACAGGCCGGAACCCCTCGCCAGCAGATCGCCGATCTCTACGCCAGCTATCTGGATCAGGCCGGACGGGATGCCAAAGGGCTGACCCCCATTCAACCACTGCGCGACGAGATCATGGCCATCCATGATGGCGCCTCGCTGGCCATCTACCTTGCCCGTGTTAACAAGCTGGGCGGCGGTGCTCCCTTTGGTATCGGGATCATGGCCGACAAGAAGCAGCCTGACAGCTACGGGATCTACCTGCAGCAATCCGGCCTCGGTCTGCCGGATCGGGACGACTACCTGAAAGCAGATGCCGCCAGCAAGGCACTGCGGGCCAGCTACGAGCAGTTCATTACCGCCCTGCTCAACCATGCCGGCGTCGAGGGGGCGAGCGAACAGGCTCATCGCATTCTGACGCTGGAGACCCGCCTCGCCAGCCTGCAGTGGGACAGAGTCAAGCTGCGGGATGACAACCTCACCTACAACAAACTCCCCCTCGCCCGCCTCAGTCAGTTGTTGCCTACGCTGGATTGGCAACGCTACCTGACAGAGGCCGGTATCGCCGGGGAAAGGGAGATCATCGTCAGTGAACCGGACTATCTGGAGAAGCTGACCGCCGTGATGCAGGAGACCAGCATCGCGCAGTGGCAATCCTACTGCCTGTTCCATCTGCTACGCACTTATGCGCCCTATCTCGACAGCAAGAGCAATGCCCTGCACTTCGCTTTCTACGGTACGACCCTGAGCGGCATCCCCCGGCAGCGGGAGCCCTGGAAGCAGGCCATGGAGGTGCTGGACGACTATCTGGGTCAGGCGGTGGGCAAACTCTACGTGGAGCGCTACTTCCCGGCCGAAGCCAAGGCACAGATGGCGGCCATGGTGCGCAATCTGATCGCCGCCTATCGCCAGGAGATCGGTGGGCTCGACTGGATGTCTGCTCCGACCAAACAGCAAGCGCTGGCGAAACTGGAGAAGGTACGGGTCAAGATCGGCTATCCCGACCAGTGGCAGGATTACAGCGCAATCGAGATCCGTCCCGATGATCTGGTCGGCAATGCCCAGCGCGCGGCCACGGTGCGTTACAACGAGCACCTTGCCCGCCTCCATCAACCGGTGGATCGGGAGGAGTGGTTCGACAATCCGCAGACGGTGAACGCCTACTACAACCCGAACAACAACGAGATCGTCTTCCCGGCCGCCATACTGCAACCGCCCTACTTCGATCTGAAGGCGGATGATGCGGTCAACTATGGCGCCATCGGCGCGGTCATCGGTCACGAGCTGAGCCATGGTTTCGATGATCAGGGGGCCAAATTCGATGGCAACGGTGCCTTGCACAACTGGTGGGCTCCGGCCGATCTCAAGGAGTTCACCGCCAGAGCGCAAAAACTGGCAAAACAGTACGACCGTTTCGAGCCCATCAAGGGGGAGCATGTCAACGGCCAGCTGACCCTTGGCGAGAACATCGGCGATCTCGGCGGCCTGACCATCGCCCACAAGGCGTACCAGCTCGCCCTAGGCAACCGCAAGTCAGCTGTGCTCGATGGCTTCACCGCCGAGCAGCGATTCTTTATCGGCTGGGCGCAGGTGTGGAAAGGAAAGTACCGGCCCGAGCTCGCTGCCGTTCTGCTCAAGACAGATCCCCACTCGCCGCTGGAGTACCGGGTCAACGGCGTCGTCGCGAATATGCCGGCCTTCTATCGCGCCTTTGCCATCAAGCCGGGAGACAAGCTCTATCTGCCACCTTCCGAGCGTGTGAAGATTTGGTGACCACCAGCAGGGGCCCTGGCCCGAAAAGCTCCAGCAGATGGACCACCTCCACCTGAGCTGAAGATGACCGACACAGGGAGTGTCTGTTTTACCCTGCCTGGTTTTTCCCGACCCACATGTGCCTGACCATGTGGGTTTTTTTGACCCTTTTGCTCTACCCCTTCTCCTCAGCCTGCCCAGCTTTCACCGGATACGGCCACGGCACACAACTCCGCCGTTTTCTCGCCTTTGCCTTTGGCTGAACAACCGGCGGCGTAACCGCTATAAATCGGTTTACCACCAAACAGGTCTGACCTATGGTAAAGCATGTAAAAGATGCATCGTGGAGCCGCTTTTCCTATGAATGACCGAGAACTGCAACAGATCCTGTTTCGCTCCTTCGATGTGATCCCGCTGCCTATTCTGGTGTCAGAATCCATTGCCCGTCACGATGGCTGCTCACCCGACATGATCCCGCAGCGGCGCCACCGCTTTCTGAATAAAGCCTTTATTGAGCAACTGGGCTACAACCTTGACGATCTGCCGGACATGGCCTCCTGGTTTCAGGTCGCCTACCCGGATGAAGGGTATCGCCGCACCATCATCGACTCCTGGCACTCCCAGGTGGAACAGAGCTTGTCGCAAGGGCTGGAGGTCGCCGAAATGCCTGCGCTGATCCGCTGCAAGAGCGGTCAGTCGCGCTGGTTTATCGTCACTGCCCAGCTGGGAGCCGATGCAATCCCGGATGGCCATATCATTACCTTTCGCGATATCCACGACCTGCAGTGCATGGTGGAAGAGGTGAGCCGCCTCTCCTGCACCGATCCGCTCACCGAACTGACCAACCGGCGTGGCGCCCAGCAACAGTTGCAGGCCCTTTGGTTGCAGGGTGAGCCCCTCTCGGTGGTACTGGGAGATATCGACCATTTCAAGCAGGTCAATGACCGCTACGGTCACCCTGCGGGTGATGCCGCGCTCTGCGCCGTCGCCCACGCCATGGCGAGCCAGCTGTTGCCGGGGGAGAGTCTGGCCCGTTGGGGCGGAGAGGAGTTCCTGCTGATCCTGCCTGGTTGCGATATTGAACAGGAGACACGGCGCGCCGAACAGCTGCGTCAGCATGTCAGTACCACCCGCTTGCCATGGCAGGGGAAGCAGCTATCCCTCACCATCAGTCTGGGGTGTGCCAGCATGAAGGGGCAGGAGAGCATCGACTATCTGCTGATGATGGCCGACCGGGCCCTTTATCAGGCCAAGGATCAGGGCCGTAACCGGGTTGTCATCTCGACGGAATAGAGTAATAACCAGAAAGAAAAGCCGACTCGCGGCCATAAAAAAACCGAAGCACAAGGCTTCGGTTTTTTACTGCGCAACTGGCGTGAGCCAGCCGGGCATTACTTCTTGATACGGATAACCGGGGTCTCGCCCACAGTCACGGCACCAGTCATTTTGATCAGCTCTTTGATCTCGTCCATGTTGGAGATGACAACCGGAGTCAGGGTAGACTTGGCTTTCGCTTCCAGAACAGCCAGATCGAACTCGATGATGGTGTCGCCGCGTTTGACCTGCTGACCTTCCTGAGCGATACGCTTGAAGCCTTCGCCTTTCAGTTCAACGGTGTCGATACCGAAGTGAACGAACAGCTCGATACCGGAGTCGGATTCCAGAGAGAACGCGTGGTTGGTCTCGAAAATCTTGCCGATGGTACCATCGCACGGAGCAACCATCTTGTTGCCAGCCGGCTTGATGGCGATACCGTCACCAACGATCTTCTCGGCGAAGACAACGTCAGGCACATCTTCGATCGGCACGATTTCGCCAGACAGCGGAGCAAAGATTTCGATGCCGCCGGTGTCAGAGCTATCGTCGGAAACCAGTTTCTTCAGTTTATCAAACAGACCCATATAAAGCTCCTAGAGATGATTTGTCGCTGTTTGCAGCCGATCTTAGCAGACTGCTTTCTGCTTAATAAAGTTATCTACGCATGCTTCGATTTCAGCGGCGGTGGCAAAGCTCAGTGCTTGATCAGCCATTGCCTTCACATCTTCGAAGTTGGTATTGCGGATAAGCTTCTTGATACGCGGTACAGAGATGGCGCTCATGGAGAACTCATCCAGACCCATACCCAGCAGCAGCAGGGTAGCGCGCTCGTCACCAGCCAGTTCACCACACATACCGGTCCACTTGCCTTCGGCGTGGGACGCATCGATAACCATCTTGATCAGGGTCAGGACGGAGGGTGACAGCGGGTTGTACATGGCGGAGATCATCTCGTTACCACGATCGACAGCCAGGGTGTACTGGGTCAGGTCGTTGGTACCGATACTGAAGAAATCCACTTCCTTGGCCAGATGATGAGCCATCACGGCAGCGGCCGGGGTCTCGATCATGATACCCACTTCGATGGATTCATCAAAGGCTTTGCCTTCGGCACGCAGTTCGGCTTTCAGCGTCTCTACGGTGGCTTTCAGGCTACGGAACTCTTCGACAGAGATGATCATCGGGAACATGATGCGCAGTTTGCCGAAGGCAGAGGCGCGCAGAATGGCCCGCAGCTGAGCATGCATGATGTCTTCGCGGTCGAAGAAAATACGCACGGCACGCCAGCCCAGGAAGGGGTTCATCTCTTTCGGGAAATTCATGTACGGCAGCTCTTTGTCGCCGCCAATGTCCATGGTACGCACGATGATCGGCTGATCCGGCATCGCTTCGGCCACTTCTTTGTAGGCTTTGAACTGCTCTTCTTCGGTCGGCAGCGCGTCACGGTCCATGAACAGGAACTCGGTACGGTACAGACCCACGCCTTCGGCGCCATTGCGGATGGCACCTTCGGTATCCTTGACGGTACCGATGTTGGCGCACACTTCGACCTGGTGACCATCCAGCGTGATGGCAGGCAGATCTTTCAGCTTGGCCAGCTCATCTTTCTCGGCCTGGAACTGAGCCTGGAACTTCTTGGCTTCGGTCAGCTGTTCAGCGGTCGGATTGATGATGATCTGGTTGTTGATCGCATCCAGCACCAGCATGTCACCGTTCTTGACTCGCTCGGTGATGTCGTTGGTGCCTACCACGGCCGGCAGCTCCAGGGAGCGGGCCATGATAGAGGTGTGAGAGGTACGGCCACCGATGTCGGTAACGAAACCCAGCACATATTTCAGGTTGATCTGAGCGGTTTCAGACGGGGTCAGGTCTTTGGCGACCAGGATCACCTCTTCGTCGATGGTGCTCAGGTTGACAACGGCGATGCCCAGTACGTTCTTGACCAGACGGGTACCGATGTCACGGAAGTCGGTAGCGCGTTCGCGCAGATAAGGGTCATCCAGCTCGGCCATCATCTTGGCGTACTGTTCGATCACCTCATAGATGGCTTTGTCAGCGGAAGCCTTGTTGTCTTTGATGAAGGATTTGATATCCCCTTCCAGCTCCTCATCTTCGAGCAGCATGATGTGGCCTTCGAAGATGGCCTCTTTTTCCTCACCGAAGGTGCGACCGGCCATCTCTTTGATGGCTTCCAGCTGGGCAGCTGATTTGGTACGAGCTTCGAGGAAACGGTTGATCTCGGCATCAATCTGGTCAGCAGAGATTTTGCCCTGATTGATAACGATTTCATCTTCTTTAAGAAGAAGCGCCTTACCGAATGCGATACCGGGGGACGCAAGAATGCCAGATATCATAATCCTTCCTATTAAAACGACTGTGGGGGAGGAATCTAAAGCTGGATTACTCCAGCTCGTCCATCAGGGCAACCAGCTTCTCAACAGCTTGCTGAGCATCCGGGCCGTCAGCCTGGATAGTTACGTTGGTACCCTTGGTCAGGCCCAGGGTCTGCAGCTTGAACAGGCTCTTGGCGCTGGCGGACTTGCCACCGGAGACCACAGTGATCTCGCTTTGGAATTCTTTGGCTTCTTTCACGAACTGAGCTGCCGGACGGGTGTGCAGGCCGTTTTCAGCAGTAATAACAACAGACTTCTCGTACATGGTTTCACCCCATATTATTGATATTTTTTGGTGGATTGGTCGTTTTTGAAGCAACCTGACCCACCGTGTCAGTATGGATATGTTGTAAAGTAACGAAAGCAGACCCGCAATGGTTTAATCCAGGTCAAGTTTCTGTGCAGTAATCGGCGCGCTGGTTGGCAATTTTCAGTTATTGGGCTACAAGCCGCATCAGGACTGGCCTGAAATTATTTTATAACGAAAAATAACACTTTGTTACTTTGTGATACCGAGCCAGCAAACACCGCGTGACGCCGCACAGGATATGAGATTTAGAGCGGAATGTCTGCTTTTTTTCTCACTCCGGAACTTGTTATTTTACCCCAAAAAATAAGGATCAAGTGACACTAACAGGGGTTGAGTCTAGCCCATTAAAGAAGCGGCGCTCCTGGGAGCGCCGCTGTTTTGAAAGATTCCGATCAGTTACTGCTGCAGTTCCTGCTCGCCGAACACCCCGGCAAACAGGGCGCTGGAGAGGTAACGCTCCGCCGCACTCGGCAGGATGACCACTATGGTTTTGCCTGCAAATTCCGGCAGCTCGGCAAGACGGCTGGCAGCCACCACCGCAGCACCGGAGCTGATACCGGCCAGGATCCCCTCCTCCTCCATCAGACGGCGGGCCATCTCGATGGCTTCATCGCTAGTCACCTTCTCCACCCGATCGATGAGGGAGAGGTCCAGGTTGCCTGGGATAAAGCCGGCGCCGATCCCCTGGATCTTGTGGGGGCCCGGTTTGATCTCTTCACCGGCCAACTTCTGGCTGATGACCGGCGACTCGGCCGGTTCGACCGCAACAGAGACCACCGCCTTGCCCTGGGTCTGCTTCAGATAGCGGGAGACACCGGTAATGGTGCCGCCGGTACCGACCCCGGCTACGAACACATCCACTTCGCCGTCAGTGGCATCCCAAATCTCGGGGCCGGTGGTCTTTTCGTGGATCTCTGGGTTGGCCGGGTTTTCAAACTGTTGCAACAACACATACTTGCCCGGCTCGGATTCGAGGATCTCGTTGGCCTTGGCAATGGCACCCTTCATGCCGAGCGGCCCTTCGGTCAGCACCAGATTGGCACCGAGCGCCTTGAGCAGCTTGCGGCGCTCCAGGCTCATGGTGGCCGGCATGGTCAGGGTGATGGGATAGCCGCGAGCTGCCGCGACAAAGGCCAGAGCAATACCCGTGTTGCCGCTGGTGGGCTCGATGATCTCCTTACCCTTGGTCAGGATGCCGCGCTTCTCGGCATCCCAGATCAGGTTGGCACCGATCCGGCACTTGACGCTGAAGCTGGGGTTGCGGCTCTCGATCTTGGCCAGCACGCGGCCTTTGGTAACACGGTTGAGACGAACCAGCGGGGTATGACCGATAGTCTGGCTGTTGTCCTCAAAAATTTTGCTCATGGCGCTATCCCTGTGTTTGTTACGACGATGAAACAAGATTACCCTGTGGTTTCTGAATGAGAAGTGACTATTCGTTATAACCATATGGTATTACAACATATAGAGCTTATTCTCTCTGGCCCCTGACTCCGGGAGCCAATCGTCAAAGGAACCGACGTTATGGGATTTTCAGGAAGCAGCCAGTATCTCGCCTCCGATGCATTGAAGATGGCGGTCAATGCCGCCATCACCCTCGAGAAACCGCTGCTGATCAAGGGGGAGCCGGGCACCGGCAAGACGGTGCTGGCGGAAGCGGTCGCCGACCATCTCGGCACCGACCTCATTGCTTGGCATATCAAGTCCACCACCAAGGCCCAGCAGGGACTCTACGAATATGATGCGGTGGCCCGGCTGCGGGACTCCCAGCTCGGCGACCCCAGAGTGGCCGATATCAGTCACTACATTCGTAAAGGCAAGTTGTGGCAGGCTTTTAGCGCCGAGCAGCGACCTGTGCTGCTGATCGACGAGATCGACAAGGCCGACATCGAATTCCCCAACGATCTGCTGCTGGAGCTGGACCGGATGGAGTTCGACGTCTACGAGACCGGCGAGCGAGTCAAGGCGCGCCAGCGGCCGGTGGTCATCATCACCTCCAACAACGAAAAAGAGCTGCCGGATGCCTTCCTGCGCCGCTGTTTCTTTCACTATATCCGCTTCCCCGACAAGGCCGAGATGCAGGCCATCGTCAAACTCCACTACCCCGACCTAAAGGAGAGCCTGCTTGGCGAGGCGATGGACCTCTTCTTCGAGCTGCGCGAGGTAGAGGGGCTGCGCAAGAAACCCTCCACCTCGGAGCTGCTGGACTGGATCCGCCTGCTCTTGGCCGACGATATCGCCCCCGAGGCGATGCGCGCCCGCGAGCCAGGCAAGCTGGTGCCCGCGCTATATGGCGCCCTGCTCAAGACCGAACAGGATTTGCATCTGTTCGAGAAGCTCGCCTTTCTGGCCCGGCGCGGCAGCTGACCCATGCTGATCGACTTTTTTACCCACCTGCGCCGCCACAAGCTCCCCTGCAGCCTGCGCGAACTGCTGGACTTGCACGCCGCGCTGGCGGCCCGGCTGGTCACCATCGATATGGACGAGTTCTACCAACTCTCCCGCTGCCTGCTGGTAAAAGACGAGGCTCACTATGATCGCTTCGATCGCGCCTTCGCCGAATACTACGAGGGGCTGGAAGCCATCCCCCTGCTGCCGGAAAGCCTGCCCGAGGAGTGGCTGCGCAAGGAGTTCGAGCGACTGTTGAGCCCAGAGGAGAAGGCGCTGCTCAAATCCCTCGGCGGACTCGACAAGCTGCTGGAAACCCTTAATCAGCGGCTGAACGAGCAGAAAGAGCGCCACGCCGGCGGCAACAAGTGGGTAGGAACCGGTGGCAGCAGCCCGTTTGGCCACGGCGGTTTTCACCCGGAAGGGATCCGCATGGGAGGAGAGGGCCAGCATGGCAAGGCGGCCAAGGTGTGGGAGGCCCGTCACTATCGCAACTTCAGCGACGACTCACCGCTCGGCCAGCGCGCCATCCAGCTGGCACTGCGCAAACTCAGACGCTGGGTGCGCAAAGGCAATCCCGACGAGCTGGATCTCGACGACACCATAAAAAGTTCTGCCCGCCAGGGCTGGCTCGATGTGAAGCTGCGGCCCGAGCGCCACAACGGGGTCAAGCTGTTGGTTTTCTTCGATGTGGGAGGCTCCATGGATGCCCACGTTGCCGAGGTGCAGCGCCTCTTCTCCGCGTTGCGCCACGAGTTCAAGCATCTGGAGTACTTCTATTTTCACAACTGCCTCTACGACTTCGTCTGGAAGGATAACGAGCGCCGCTTTGAGGAGCGGTTCGATACCCTGCGCCTGCTGCGCACCTATGGCAGCGACTACCGGGTGATCCTGGTGGGGGATGCCACCATGGGCCCCTACGAGATCACCTGGCCCGGCGGCAGCGTCGAGCAGTGGAACGAGGATTCGGGTCAGGTGTGGCTCACCCGATTGCAGCAGCACTTTCCCAAACTGGTGTGGATCAATCCCACCCCGCGGCGGGAGTGGCTCTGGCATCCCTCCATCAAACTGATGAATGACGTGGTTGGCGGACGGATGCATCCGCTGACCTTGGCGGGTCTCGCTGCAGCGATCGACCAGCTGTAACCCTCTCTACCCTATAAACCGACAAGCCGGGAACGCACCCGGCGAGGAGCAAAGATGACCTCTATCGTGATCAGTGGCTCAGGCCTCTATACCCCACCCTTTGCCGTCAGCAATGAAGAGCTGGTGGCCGCCTTCAACCAGTATGTGGATCTCTACAACGAGGAGAACGCCTCCGCCATCGACGCCGGCCAGCTCCCCGCCAAGCAGCACTCCAGTTGCGAGTTCATCGAGAAGGCCTCCGGCATCAAGAGCCGTTATCTGGTGAGCCGCGAAGGGGTACTCAACCCCGACATCATGCAGCCGCTACTGGCGGAGCGGCCCGACGAGATGCCCTCCATCATGGTGGAGATGGCGGTGGCTGCCGCCGAGCAGGCGCTGATCGCCGCCGGCCGCGAGCCGGGTGAGATCGACCTGGTGATCGTGGCCGCTTCCAACATGCCGCGTCCCTACCCGGCGCTGGCCATCGAGCTGCAACACTATCTGGGGGCGAGCGGCATGGCCTTTGACATGAACGTGGCCTGCTCGTCTGCCACCTTCGGCATCAAGACAGCCGCCGACATGCTGGCGGCTGGCACCGCCAACGTGGCGATGGTGGTCAATCCGGAGATCTGCTCGGGGCACCTCAATTTTCGCGATCGTGATAGCCACTTTATCTTCGGCGATGCCTGCACCGCGGTGCTGCTGGAACGGGAGGCCGATTGCAAGGTGGCCAATCCGTGGCAGCTGGTAGCCAGCAAGCTGGTGACCCAATACTCCAACAACATCCGCAACAACTTCGGCTTTCTGAACCGGCTGAGCCCGCGTACCCGCTACAGTGACGACAAGCTGTTTCGCCAGCAGGGACGCAAGGTGTTCAAGGAGGTATTGCCGCTGGTGTGCGACCAGATAGCCAACCAGCTCGATGAGCAAGGCTGGCCCGCCGAGAGCCTGAACCGGCTCTGGCTCCATCAGGCCAACCTCACCATGAACCAGTTCATCGGCCGCAAGCTGCTCGGTCACGATGCCAGCCAGCAGGAGGCGCCGGTCATTCTTGATAGCTATGGTAATACCAGCTCGGCGGGTTCCATCATCGCGTTTCATCTGTACAATCGCGACCTTCCTGCGGGGGCTTGCGGCGTACTGTGCTCCTTTGGCGCTGGCTACTCCATAGGTAGCCTGCTGCTGCGGCGCCTGTAATGGCGGGCCTCCCGCCGACATAACAATAACCAGCAACATGGGTGGGAATATGCAGAGGATCACGGGGCGCTGCGCCCTGCACTACGGGGTAACCCTGTCACTATTTTGTCTCTATGGCTGGCAGGTTTGCCCGTTTCTCGAGAGTCTCACCCTGCCCCAGTTGCTGGGGCCAACCCTGGTGACGTTCGCCATCATGTTCGCCGTGCGCAATTGGCTGCTTTCAAGGCGGCCCTTGGCGCGCAACGGGCTGGACAGGTTTGGACTGGAGGTGGGTTTCTACCTGCTGGGAGCACTGCTGCTGTCGGGCTACAACGCCCTGGCCCACGACTTCCCACTGGAGAGTCACCTCAAGGTGCTGCTGGGGATGACCACCCTCGGCTTTCTGGTGGCGGCCGATCTGACCCTGGAGCGGGATTGGAATCGGGCCAGAACACGGCAAGCCGAGCAGAGCCTGGCACTGAGCCACCCGCTGGCCATGCCGCTGCCACGCAAGTTCACCCTCTTTACCCTGGCGACCCTCACCCTGCTGGGGGGCGTCTTCTTCTTGCTGTTCAACAAGGATCTGGAGTGGCTGGTGACGGTGGAGCGCAGCCTGCCGAGGGTCGATGCCCAGCACTACATCCTGTGGGAGATCGCCTTCGTGATGACGGTGACCTTCTGTTATCTCGCCCTCATCATCCACGGTTATGGTCGCAATCTCGGCCTATCCCTGCGCCAGCAGACCAGCACAATGGCCAGAGTACAGTGTGGTGACTTCGACGCCCGGGTGCCGGTCACCCGGGATGACGAGTTTGGCCTTATCGCCGCCAGCACCAATCAGATGATCGGCGAGCTGAAATCCCGCAGCGACGAGCTCAACCTGACCCGCGACGTGGCTATCCTCGGCCTCGCCTCGCTGGCGGAGACCCGGGACAACGAGACCGGCGCCCATATCATTCGCACCCAGCACTACGTCAAAGCGCTGGCGCAATACCTCAGTCGCAGTGATTGGGATCGCTATCCGCTCGATGACGCCACCATCGACCTGCTGTTCAAGTCGGCTCCCCTGCACGATGTGGGCAAGGTGGGCATTCCCGACGCCATCCTGCTCAAACCGGGCAAGCTGACCGACGAGGAGTTCGCCATCATGAAGCGCCACCCGCAGATCGGCGCCGATGCGCTGGCGAGTGCCGAGGCGCAGCTGGGCTCCAACTCCTTCTTGCGGCTGGCCCGGGAGATCTCCCTCACCCACCACGAGAAGTGGGATGGCAGCGGCTATCCGGCAGGGCTGGCGGGTGAGGCGATTCCCCTCTCCGGGCGTTTGATGGCGGTAGCGGATGTCTACGATGCCCTCATCTCGAAGCGGGTCTACAAACCTGCTTTCAGCCATGAGGAAGCGAAGGAGATCATCGTGAAGGGGAGCGGCAGCCATTTTGATCCCGGCATTGTCGCGGCGTTTCTCGCCTGTGAAGCGCAGTTCAGGGAGATTGCCGCGCAGTTTCAGGATCACCACTGAGCAAGTACATGCCGACCAGCTTGCCCTGATGGCTGACAGGGCAACCGGTGTCATAAATTGTACACAAACAGGTCTGGCGATCGCCGACTCAGCGCCATGCTGACGGCCTTTTCCACGCCGCGCCCATATTGATATTTCCCTTTATTTACAGCTATTTTTTGTCATTTTGTGATCTGGATTCGTGCCAATGACGCAACCGGGATCACAAGATGGCAGGAAAAGGCCGCAATTTGCCCTCCGGCGCCAATGATGGCTTCCAATGAAAGCGAGGTTTGCTATCATCCGGAGACATTTTTCATCTGTCGCCGGCTACAAAAGAATACCCTCATGTACACACAGTTCTTCGGCCTCTCGGAACACCCGTTTTCCATCTCGCCCAATCCCAAGTACCTCTATATGAGCGAGCGCCACGGCGAAGCCCTTGCTCATCTCAACTATGGATTGCAGGATGGCGGCGGCTTTGTGCTGCTGACCGGCGAAGTGGGCACCGGCAAAACCACCGTCTCCCGCTGCCTGCTGCAACAGCTGCCCGCCGAGACCGAGATCGCCTATATCCTCAACCCCTCTCTGACCGAACGGGATCTGCTGGCCGCCATCTGCGACGAGTTTCAACTCCCCTATCCCGAAGATGCCGGGCTCAAGCGGCTATTCGACCTTATTCGCGATCACCTGCTGGCCAACCTGGCGGCAGGCAAGCGCAGCGTGGTGCTGGTGGATGAGGCGCAGCACCTGCTGCCCGGCGTACTGGAGCAGCTGCGTCTGCTCACCAACCTCGAAACCGACGAACGAAAACTGCTGCAGGTGGTGCTGATCGGTCAGCCCGAGCTGCAACAGATGCTGCGCCAACCCCTGCTGCGCCAGCTGGCCCAGCGCATTACCGCCCGCTATCACCTGCTGCCGCTCTCTCACAGCGATGTGGATGCCTACGTCCGCTTCCGGCTGCAGGTCGCGGGTTGCGTGCAGCCCATTTTCACCCCGCGCGCCATCAAGACGCTCCATCGCCTGAGTGGCGGCATCCCCCGTTTCATCAACCTCATCTGCGACCGCGCCCTGATCGCCGCTTTCGCCCGTGGCAGCTACAAGATTGTCCACAGCGATATCAGCCAGGCCGCCTTCGAGGTCAATGGCGTTCGGGACGAAGGAAGCTGGGCCTCCGGTCTGATGGTGACGCTGGCGGGCGCCCTGCTAGTGGCAGCAGGCTGGTGGGGCTGGCAATTTTTCGGCGTGTTCCCCACCCGTCCGGTAGTCAAGGTCGAGGTGCCGGTCACCATCGACGAGACCGCCGAGCAGCAGGAGCAGCTGACCGAGGCAATCAATCAGGCCATCGACCCCGACAGCGCCATGCAGAATCTCTATCGGGTCTGGGGTTATGAACCGGAACCGTTCGAAGCAACCTGCGATAACGCCCCCCGTGCCGGTCTGCGCTGTCAGGAGGGAGAGGCAAGCCTCGACGAGCTGCGCGCCCTGCAGTATCCCGCCATGATCACGCTCACTGACCAGACTGGCGGCCTCTACTACGCGACCCTGGTCAATCTGGGGCCGGGCAAGGCCAGCCTGATGATCGGCGACCAGAGCTGGCAGGTGGATCGCCAGTGGCTCAGCGACAACTGGGGCGGCAGCTACACCCTGCTCTGGCGCATGCCGAAAGGGGGCGTCAGCCTGATCGCCAGCAATGCCGGTCAGACCCAGATCCAGTGGCTCGACAACGCCCTGAGCCGTGCGCTGCAGCAACCCGAACGCAAGGTGCGCCGTTTCGATGGCGAGCTCAAGAACAAGTTGCAGCAGTTCCAGCGGGATCAGGGGCTGACCCCTGATGGCATCGCTGGCAGCAACACCCTGCTGCGTCTCAACGCCCTCTCCGGTGAACCCATGCCCAGACTGGAGGAGGCCTCCTGATGTCTACCCTGCTCAAGGCGCTGCATCGTGCGCAGCAACCGCAACTCTCCGCCCATATTCCGGCCATGGGCTTGCCCATGCCCCGGGAAGAGGAGCGCAGCCCACGCCGCATCGGCTGGCTGCTGGCTCCCCTGGCCTTGCTGCTGGGGGCGGGCGCCAACTATGGCTGGCATCTGATCCACCTGCGCCCCATCGAGGAGAAGGTGGAGGTGAAAGAGGTGATCACTCCACCCTTCGGGCGGGTTGAACCCAAGGCAATGGTGACCCGTCCGCTGCCCCCGCCCCTGCCGGAGCCAGTGGTCCAACCCAGAGCAGTGGCCAAAAACGAGGGGACCAGTCAGGGAAATACCCCCGCGCTGAGTCTGGCCGAGCAGCTGATGAAAGCCCTCAATGAAACCCCATTGCAGGAGACGCCACACGCCACCGGCCAGAACAACGTGCAACCGGCCCAGTTGATGACGCTGGGCTCGGCACCCCAGTCGGTGCGCCAGCAGGTACCGCAATTGAGCTATGGCTCTCATGTGTTCTCCTCCAACCCCGCCAAGCGAGCCGTGGTGCTCAATGGCCGGGAATACCGGGAGGGGAGCGAAATCGCCCCGGGGGTCGTGCTCGCCACCATCGACCAGCAATACATAGTGCTGCAGGTCGCCGGACAGAGCGTGACCCTCAAGGCGCTGCAGGATTGGCGAGGATGAGTACGCACCGAGCCCTGATGTTCGCAGGCAAGCCGGATGCACCTCACCTGAGTGCCACTTTTGTGAGCATTCAAAGGTTTACGGTGTGATGAAATATCCATTTTTACGGTTTGGCGCGCCCCGACCCGTTGTGTCATAGCCACCGGCCGTACACAATACGCAGCCGCCCCAGAGCCTGGAATTTGTTGATTAATATGACGCTACGATTCAGGGATGACATCTTGACCATGCTGCTGGCCCAGTGCCGGCGGCTTCCCATGACCAGAGTCACCCAGGTGGCCTTTCTGGCGCTGTTGATCATGCTGGCCCAGCAGAGCGCCGCCCTCACCTGGCGTCTGCTCACCCTGGCAAGCCCGCAAACCAGTCAACCGTGGCAACCCTCCGCCGTGGCGGTCAACGGCCAGAACAACCCGCGCCTTGAACTGGGCGAGGTGAGCCGACTGGCGCTGTTTGGCAAGGCGATCCCCAAGGCGCAGGCCAAAGCCGCCGTGGCCGCCAATGCGCCGCGTACCCAGCTCAATGCCCAGCTCAACGGGGTGCTGGCCAGCTCGGATCCCGCCAAATCCATCGCCATCATCGCCATGTCCGGCATCCAGAACTCCTATGGGGTCGGTGACATGATTGACGGCACCCAGGCGCGGATCCGGCAGGTCTATCCGGATCGGGTGATCATCGAGCGAGATGGCCGCGACGAGACCCTGATGCTGGATGGCGAGGAGTATGGCAAGCCGCTGCCGCAGACCAACGCCGCCCCCCTTGGATCCCTGCGCAGCGAGCTGATGGCCGATCCGGGCAAGATCACCGATTACCTCAATATTTCACCGGTTCAGGTGGATGGCCGCATGACCGGCTATCGCCTCAATCCGGGCAGCAATCCTGAGTTTTTCAACCAGAGCGGGCTGCAGGCCAATGACCTGGCCATCAGCATCAACGGGCTGGATTTACGGGACAACATGCAAGCCATGCAGGCGATGCAGCAGATGGCTGGCGCAACGGAAATGACAGTGACCGTCGAGCGACAGGGCGAACAGTTCGACATCTATGTGCGCTTGTCAGAATAATGATTTGGAGTCGTACCAATAATGACCACTAAAGGGAAAAGCTGGCGTCTGGCCACTATCGCAGCGGCACTGATGATGACGGGCTCAGCTTGGGCCACCGAATACTCTGCCAGTTTCAAGAACGCCGACATTGAAGAGTTCATCAATACGGTGGGCAAGAACCTCAATAAAACCATCATCATAGAGCCCTCGGTACGCGGCAAGATCAACGTGCGCAGCTACGACCTGCTCAATGAGGAGCAGTACTACCAGTTCTTCCTGAGCGTGCTCGACGTCTACGGCTTTGCCGTGGTGCCGATGGACAATGGGGTACTCAAGGTGCTGCGCTCGCGGGATGCCAAGACCTCCGCCATTCCGGTGGTGGATGGCAGCAACCCGGGCTCCGGCGACGAGATGGTGACCCGGGTAGTGCCGGTGCGCAACGTCTCGGTCCGTGAACTGGCGCCGCTGCTGCGCCAACTCAACGACAACGCCGGTGGTGGCAACGTGGTGCACTACGAGCCCTCCAATGTGCTGCTGATCACCGGCCGCGCCGCCGTGGTCAATCGTCTGGTAGAGGTGGTGAACCGGGTCGACCGCGCAGGCGATCAGGATGTGGACATCATCAAGCTCAAGTTCGCCTCGGCGGGGGAAATGGTGCGGCTGGTGACCAACCTCAACAAGGATGGCAACCCCCAGGGCGGCACCGCCTCCCTGCTGCTATCCCCCAAGGTGGTGGCCGACGAGCGCACCAACTCTGTGGTGGTGAGTGGTGAGCCCAAAGCGCGTGCCCGCATCATCCAGATGGTGCGCCAGCTCGACCGCGACCTGCAAAGCCAGGGCAACACCCGGGTCTTTTACCTCAAATATGGCAAGGCCAAAGACATGGTCGAGGTGCTCAAGGGGGTCAGCTCCAGCATCGAGGCCGACAAGAAGGGCGGCGGCGCAACCACAGGTGGCGCCAGCATCGGCGGTGGCAAGCTGGCCATCTCAGCCGACGAGACCACCAATGCGCTGGTCATCACCGCCCAGCCGGACGTGATGTCCGAACTGGAGCAGGTGGTGGCCAAGCTCGATATCCGCCGCGCCCAGGTGCTGGTGGAGGCGATCATCGTTGAGATGCAGGATGGCGACGGCCTCAGCCTTGGCGTCCAGTGGGGCAATGCCAACGGCGGTGGCACCCAGTTCACCAACTCAGGTCTGCCTCTCGGCAGCGCTATTGCGGCGGGCAAGGATTACCAGAATGGCAAGACCGACACCGCTGCCGGTCTGCTGAAAGAGTTCAACGGCATGGCCGCCGGTTTCTATCACGGCGACTGGGCCATGCTGGCCACGGCGCTGGCCTCCAACACCAAGAACGATATTCTCTCCACCCCGAGTATCGTCACCATGGACAACAAGGAGGCCTCCTTCAACGTCGGTCAGGAGGTCCCGGTCCAGAGCGGTTCGCAAAGCTCCACCACCAGCGATCAGGTGTTCAACACCATCGAGCGCAAGACGGTGGGCACCAAGCTGGTGGTGACCCCGCAGATCAACGAAGGGGATTCGGTGCTGCTCAATATCGAGCAGGAGGTCTCCAGCGTCGCCCAGACCCAGGCGACCGGTACTGCCAACCTTGGCCCCACTTTCGACACCCGTACCGTCAAGAATGCGGTGCTGGTCAAAAGCGGCGAAACTGTGGTACTGGGCGGTTTGATGGACGAACAGACCAAGGAGCAGGTCTCCAAGGTGCCCTTGCTGGGCGATATCCCGGTGCTGGGTTATCTGTTCCGCTCTACCTCCAACACCACCTCCAAGCGCAACCTGATGGTCTTTATCCGGCCGACCATCTTGCGTGATGCGGACGTCTATACCGGTGTCTCCAGCAACAAATACAGCCTGTTCCGCGCCGAGCAGCTCAATGCCGCCTCGCAGGAGGGGTATCTCACCTCCCCCGCCCGTCAGGTATTGCCTGCCTATGGCCAGGATGTGATGGTGTCGCCCGAGCTGCAAAAAGAGATCCAGAAGCAGATCAACGAGATGCGGAGCAGACAGCAGAACACTGTCGAGACCACCACCCCGTTTGTGCAGAGTAAGCCCTGATGAGTGCCTACCATCTGGATGGAAGCGTCGGGCCTGCGCCACTGCCCGAGCTCCCCTTTGTCTTTGCCCGCAACTTCGGGGTGATCCTGATTGAGCGGGACGGCGCCCCCGTGCTGCAGTGCCGCCCCGGCGTCACCCCGCAGGCCCTGCTGGAAGTGCGGCGGGTCGCGGGGTGCAGCTTCGCGGTGGAGCAGCTCGACAACGAGGCCTTCGAAGAGCTGCTGATGGCTCACTACCAGCGCGACTCCTCCGAGGCGCGCCAGCTGATGGAAGATCTTGGCAACGAGATGGACTTCTTCGCCCTGGCCGAAGAGCTGCCGCAAAGCGAAGATCTGCTGGATGCCGACGACGATGCCCCCATCATTCGCCTCATCAACGCCATGCTGAGCGAGGCGATCAAGGAGGAGGCCTCCGATATTCATATCGAGACCTTCGAGCGGGCACTGGTCATTCGTTTTCGCATCGACGGGGTGCTGCGGGAGATCCTGCGCCCCCATCGCAAGCTTGCCTCACTCCTGGTCTCGCGGATCAAGGTGATGTCGCGGATGGATATCGCCGAGAAGCGGGTGCCGCAGGATGGCCGTATCTCGTTGCGTATCGGCGGTCGCGCCGTCGACGTGCGGGTCTCCACCATGCCGTCCAGCTACGGCGAGCGGGTGGTATTGCGTCTCTTGGACAAGAACAACGTGCGCCTCGAGCTCAAGCAGTTGGGGATGACCGCGGCCAACCGCACCATCATCAGCGAGCTTATTCGCAAGCCCCACGGCATTATTCTGGTCACCGGCCCGACCGGTTCCGGTAAATCCACCACCCTCTATGCGGCGCTGTCTGAAATCAACTCGCGGGATCGCAACATCCTGACCGTCGAAGATCCCATCGAATATGACCTCGAAGGGGTGGGCCAGACCCAGGTCAACACCAAGGTGGACATGACCTTCGCCCGCGGCCTGCGCGCCATCCTGCGTCAGGATCCGGATGTGGTGATGGTGGGGGAAATTCGTGACCTCGAAACCGCCCAGATCGCGGTGCAGGCGTCGCTGACCGGTCACCTGGTGATGTCGACCCTGCACACCAACACCGCCATCGGCGCCATCACCCGGATGCGGGACATGGGGATCGAGCCCTTCCTGCTCTCCTCGTCGCTGTTGGCGGTGCTGGCCCAGCGGCTGGTGCGCACCCTCTGCCCCGATTGCCGCGCCCCTCGCCCCATCACCGAGCAGGAGCGCCTCGCCATGGGCATCGAGCTGGCTCCCGATCAGCAGGTGTGGCGTCCGGTAGGCTGCGAGCTGTGCAACCACACCGGCTACCGTGGCCGGACCGGCATCCACGAGCTGGTGGTGATCGACGAAGCGGTGCGAGAAGCCATTCACAGTGCCAGCGGCGAGCTCGCCATCGAGCGGCTGATCCGCGGCCACACCCCCAGCATCCGCCGTGACGGCATCGACAAGGTCCTCAAGGGGCAGACCAGCCTCGAAGAGGTGCTGCGCGTGACCCGGGAAGATTGAGATGGCGGCATTCGAATACAAGGCCCTCGACAACAAGGGCCGCAGCAAGAGCGGCGTGATGGAGGGCGACTCGGCCCGTCAGGTACGCCAGCTGCTGCGCGAGCAGGGGCTCACCCCCCTCGAAGTGAACGAGACCACCGAGAAGGCGAAACGGGAAGCGACCCGCTTCGCCCTGTTTCGGCGCGGTGCCAGCACTGCCGAGCTGGCTCTTATCACTCGCCAGCTGGCGACCCTGGTTGGGGCCGGTCTCACCATCGAAGAGGCACTCAAGGCAGTGGCCGAGCAGTGCGAGAAGGCCCACTTGCGCTCTCTGGTAGCGACCGTGCGCAGCAAAGTGGTGGAAGGCTATTCGCTGGCCGACTCGCTGGGGGCCTTCCCCCACGTGTTCGACCAGCTGTTTCGCTCCATGGTGGCAGCCGGTGAAAAGTCGGGCCATCTGGAGAAGGTGCTCAACCGCCTCGCCGACTACACCGAGCAGCGCCAGCATATGCGCACCAAGCTGCTGCAGGCGATGATCTACCCCATCGTGCTCACCTGCGTCGCCATCGGGGTTATCTCGATCCTGCTTACCGCCGTGGTACCCAAGGTAGTGGCCCAGTTTGAACACATGGGCCAGCAGTTGCCGGGCACCACCCGCTTTCTCATCGGCACCAGCGAGCTGATGCAGGCCTACGGCCTCTGGTTCCTGCTGCTGATCTTCCTTGGCAGCTTTGTCTGGCGCTGGTGGCTCACCAATGAAAAGCGTCGCCGACGCTGGCATCAGGTGCTGCTCGGTCTGCCGGTGATTGGCCGGGTCAGCCGCGGTCTCAACACCGCCCGCTTTGCTCGCACTTTAAGCATCCTCAACGCCAGTGCGGTACCGCTGCTGGAGGGGATGAAGATCTCCGGCGAAGTGCTCTCCAACGACTTTGCCAGAATGCGCATTCTCGAGGCTGCCGAACGGGTGCGCGAGGGGACCAGTCTGCGCAAGTCACTGACCGAGACCAAGATTTTCCCGCCCATGATGCTGCACATGATCGCCTCCGGCGAGCAGAGCGGCGAGCTCGACAGCATGCTGGAGCGGGCGGCAGACAACCAGGATCGGGAGTTTGAATCCCAGGTCAACATCGCCCTCGGGGTGTTCGAACCCATGCTGGTGGTCTCCATGGCCGGGGTGGTGCTGTTTATCGTGATGTCGATCCTGCAGCCGATCCTCGAGCTCAACAATATGGTGAATATGTAAGTTTCCGGTGTTCGGTGGCGCCGCTGGCGGCCCCTCGAACCCACCCAGTGATCACTCTCTGATGGGCCATCCCATCTCATTCGTTACGGAGCAACTCATGAACAAACGTCGTCAATCCGGTTTTACCCTGCTGGAAGTCATGGTGGTCATCGTGATCCTCGGCATTCTGGCCAGTCTGGTGGTGCCCAACCTGATGGGCAACAAGGAGAAGGCTGACCAGCAGAAAGCGGTCTCCGATATCGTGGCGCTGGAAAATGCCCTCGACATGTACAAGCTGGACAACAACCGCTACCCGACCACCGAACAGGGTCTGGACGCGCTGGTGACCAAGCCTTCTATCGATCCGGCGCCGCGCAGCTACCGCGATGGCGGCTACATCAAGCGCCTGCCGCAAGATCCCTGGGGCAACCCGTACCAGCTGCTGAGCCCGGGCCAGTTCGGCAAGATCGACATCTTCTCCATGGGTCTGGATGGTGAAGCCGGTACCGATGACGACATCGGCAACTGGAACCTGAAGGATTTCCAATAAGTGATATGTCGCCACCGCACTCCTTGTGAGCTGACTGCATGAAGCGATCTCTCTCCTTTCATCGCCAATCCGGCTTTACTCTGCTGGAAGTGTTGCTGGTCGCCATGCTGATGGGACTAGTGGCCACCGCCGTCACTCTCAGCATGGGAGGCGCCAGAGGAGATCGGGAGCTGGACAAGCAGGCGCGTCGCCTGATGGCGACGCTGCAGCTGGCG
This sequence comes from Aeromonas veronii bv. veronii, assembly GCF_000820225.1. Classification (GTDB taxonomy): domain Bacteria; phylum Pseudomonadota; class Gammaproteobacteria; order Enterobacterales; family Aeromonadaceae; genus Aeromonas; species Aeromonas veronii. The sequence continues at coordinate 13,020 of NZ_CDDK01000019.1, read as the reverse complement.
CAGGAGTATGCGGTGATGGATGGTCGGCTGGTAGGCATTCGCATCGAGGATAACGGCTGGCAGTTTATGCAGCGTCAGGCCAAAGATCGCAAGTGGCTGGCCCTGACTGGCGACAAGCAACTGGGGCCGGTGCAACTGGCCGAGAACATGACGCTGGCGCTGGAGCTGGAAGGCTTTGGCTGGCAGCCGGACTCCGACGAGAAAACCGAACAGAAGCGCGACGAGAAGGAGCGCACGCCGCAGTTGCTCATCTTCCCAGGCGGCGAGCTGAGCCCGTTCGTGCTCACCTTCACCCAGCAGGATGACGATGCCCGCTACACCCGCATCGTCAAGGGGGACGAGTTCGGCCGCCTCACCCTGCTCACCGGCGATGAAGATGAAGAGGTGAGCGAATGAAAGCCCGGGGCATGACACTACTCGAAGTCATGGTCGCACTGGCCGTCTTTGCCATCGCGGGTCTCGCGGTAATGAAAACCGCCAGCGAACACCTCTCGGCCCTCAACTATCTGGAGCAGAAGACACTCGCCACCTGGGTGGTAGAGAACCAGCTGGTGCAGCAGAAGCTCGAGAACAAGTGGCCCGGCGACAGCTGGGTGGAAGGGGATGAGCAGATGGCGGGCAGCACCTGGTACTGGCGCTATCGCGGCGTCGCCACCGCCGACAACAACTTCCGGGCGCTCGATATGGAAGTGCGCACCGAGGCCAAGGCCGAGAACCCGGTCGCCATGATGCGGACCTATATCAACCGATGATCCCGAGCAACACCCGCCCTTCCCGTCACCGTGGTTTTACCCTGCTGGAGATGCTGGTGGCCATCGCCATCTTCGCCACTCTCAGCATGGGCGCTTATCAGGTGCTGCAGGGGGTACTCACCAGCGACGAGGTAGCCAAGCGCAAGGAGGCCCGCCTCAACGAACTGCAGCTCGCCTTCACCCTGCTGGAGCGAGATATCACCCAGATGGTGCCGCGCAGCGGTCGCATCGAGGGGGAGAACAACAAGGTGCTGCTGGCGGCTTCCCGGTTCGGCCAGCAGAGCGATGACTGGGGCATGGCCTTTATGCGCAGCGGCTGGCTCAACCCGGACGGCATGCTGCCCCGCTCCCATCTGCAGCGGGTCGGCTGGCGTCTCAAGGATCAGAAGCTGGAGCGCCTGAGCTACCTCTATCCGGATCCGGTGATCGGTACCGAGCCACGCATCCAGCCGGTGTTAGCGGGAGTCACGGCGTTTCGCCTCTACTTCTTCGACAAGGGCAACTGGAAAGAGGAGTGGAGCCAGCGCAGCGTGCTGCCCCACGGGCTGGCGGTAGAGCTGGATCTGGAAGATTACGGCACCATTCGCCGTCAGTTCCTGATTGGTGCCGGAGGCCAGCGCGCCGAAGAGAACAGCCAGAGCAGCAACCCCGACCAAGGGGGTGGCAGCAACAGCAACAACAACGGGAACAGTGGCGGCAACGGCAATACCAATAGCGGTAATGGTGACAACCAGAGCGGAGGGGGCGCCAATGCGGGCTAATCTCGCCGCCCCCGGTCGCCAGCGCGGCATGGCGCTGCTGGTGGTGCTGCTGATCCTCTCGGTAATGGTGATCATCGCCAGCAATATGAGCGGCCGCCTGCAGCTTGAGCTGCGCCGCACCGCCAACATCACCACAGGCAAACAGGCATGGTGGTATGCCCTCTCGGCAGAGGCGCTGGTGAGCAAGGTGCTGACGCAGGATTTCAAGGACAATCCCGAGGTGGTCAACCTCAGCCAGAACTGGGCCCGCAAGAATACTGTGTTTCCGGTGGACGATGGCCAGCTCAAGGGCGAGGTGACCGACCTGCAATCCTGCTTCAACCTCAACAGCCTGAGCGTGGCCTCCAAGGCGGGGAGCGGCGAGGAGCTGGCGCAGCAACCCTATCCGGTGCAGGTGTTTCGCGAACTGCTCAAACAGCTGGCGATGGATGATTACGAGGCAGCCCAGCTCACCGATGCCATCCGTGACTGGACCGACAAGGATACGGTGCTGGTCTCCAGCCTTGGTGCAGAGGACGCCTATTACGAGGGGCTCAAGCCACCCTATCTGACCGCCAACCAGTGGATGCTGGGCAAGGATGAGCTGCGGGCGGTGCGCGGGGTGACGGCCAAGGTCTATGCCAAACTGGCCCCCTATGTCTGCACCCTGCCCAACGACAAGTTGAAGATCAATATCAATACCCTTGCCCCCCAGCGCCCCGAGCTGCTGGTCGCCCTCTATCTGGGTACTATCGGGCTGGATGACGCCAAGCGGGTGCTGAACGAGCGGCCACAGAAGGGGTGGAAAGAGAGCAAGCTGATGACAGACATGCTCGCTCCGGTCGATTCGGTGAAAGGACTGAAAGATGCACTGGTGGTCAAGAGCGACTTCTTCGAAGCCCGAGTCGTGGCCGAGGTCGGCGATAACCGGGCCTGGCTCGAAACCCTGTTCCAGCGGGGCAAGGACAATAAACTGGTGATGCTGCGCCGCCTCAGTAGCGGCGCCGAATAAACAGCGCACCTGCAGGCCATCGCCCGCGGGTACGAGAGATGTTGGATGCAGCCTGCGGGCTGCGCACCGGTTGCCAGGGCGCACAACGCCCTTTGCAAACCGGTATCGCAGGAGAGAGATGCGTGAGCGAAAGTCTGGTCATCCGACTGGGGACCAATAAACAACAACCCGTAGCCTGGCTGGTCTGGTCGAGTCAGGAGCAGGAGATCATCGCCTCCGGCACCCTGCCCTCGGCCGATGCCCTGAGCGAGCTGCAGGAGCGGGCCGGTGGCCGCCCCGTAGTCACCCTGGTGCCGGGCAGCGATCTGATCTTCCGGCGCGTCACCCTGCCGGGTCGCTACAACCGCCAGTCGGCAGCGGCCCTCCCCTACCTGCTGGAGGAGCAGATCGCCTCCGACGTGGACGAGCTCCATCTGGTGGTGCTGGCCCACGAAGGGCAACAGGTCGACCTGATGGCGGTGGATCGGCAGAAGATGGCCGAGTGGCTCGGCTGGCTCGATGCCGCTGGCCTCAAGAGCCTGCAACTGCTGCCCGATGTGCTGGCGCTGCCACAGGCCGCTGATGGCTGGTCTGCCCTGCAACTCGGCAGCGAGTGGCTGGTACGCCAGGGCCCCTGTCAGGGG
>NZ_CDDK01000019.1:8172-9873 GCF_000820225.1 Aeromonas veronii bv. veronii | reverse complement strand
GGGGATCGTCGCCGACGAGCCGCTGCTGGCCATCTTGCTGGCAACCGAAGTCGAGCCAGTCACCATCCACAGCCACACCCCGGTGCCCGCCATTGCAGCCGCCAACTGGCAGGCGGCGGAGCCTGAACTCCCTATGCTGCTGCTGGCCAAGGGGGCACTCACCTGCCGCGCCAACCTGCTGACCGGCCCCTATCGACCCCAGACCGAATATGCCCGCTACTGGTTACAGTGGCGCAAGGTGGCCATCACCGCAGGCTTGTTGCTGCTGGTGGCCCTCGGCCAGCGCGGGGTGCAGCTCTATCAGCTCACCGAGCAGGACAAGGCGCTGAAAGCGGAGATCCGTGCCGTCTATACCCGCATCTTCCCAGGTGAGAGCCGCATTGTGAACGTGCGCAGCCAGATGAACCAGCATCTGCAACAGATGGGACAAGCCCCGCAAAACGGCGTGCTGCTGATGCTCACCGAGCTGGCCCCCACCTTTGCCGAAGTCCCCGGTCTGAAACCACAGGTGATGCGCTTTGATGCCAGTCGCCGCGAGCTGAGGCTGCAGGTGACCGCCCCCGGTTTTGCCGAGATCGAGCGGTTCCGCGAGCTGGCCGGCAAACAATTCGAGGTACAGCAAGGCGAGGTGCGCAGCACCGAGGGCAAGGTAGAGGGCGCACTGGTACTCAAGGGTAAATCATCATGATGGAAAAATTGCAGAGCTGGTGGCACGGCATCACAGCACGGGAACAGCGGCTGGTGGCCGCAGGCGGCGTTCTGCTGCTGGTCGGTCTCTTCTACTGGAGCGTCTGGCAGCCCATCGCCAACCGCATCGCGGAGCGGGAGCGGCAGGTGCAAAACCAGCAGCAGACCCTCGCCTGGCTCAAGGAGAAGGGGGAAGAGGTGCTGGCCATGCAGGGTGGCTCGGGTCGCCAGATCGACACCAGCGGCACCCTGGAAGGGGTGGTCAACCGCACCGCCTTCAACCACAAGATCAAGATTGCCCGGCTGCAACCCCAGGCGCAGGAGCTGCAAGTGTGGATCGACACGGTCCAGTTCGATGACTTGCTGCTCTGGCTCTCCACGCTGGTGGAGCAGCACGGTATTCAGGTTCAAATCATCGAGATCGCCCGCGAGGATCTGGCCCCGGGTCTGGTCAAGGTCAGACGTTTGCAGTTGAGTCGTCCACAATGAAAAAACGCATCCTGATTGCCAGCCTGTTTCTGGCCGCCTATCTGCTCTTCCTGCTGGCCACCCTGCCCGCGGCACTGGTGGCTCGCCATCTGCCGCTGCCTGCCAACGTTGCCAACCTGCTGAAACTGGAAGGGGTGAGCGGCACCCTCTGGAGTGGCCAGATTGCCCGACTGCAATATGCCAGCGAATCGGTGAACCAGCTGCGCTGGGATCTCAACGGCTGGTCGCTGCTGCGCTTCGCCCCCGAAGTGGCCATACGCTTTGGCGATCGCAACGGGCTGAACGGTCAGGGCATTGTCGGCTGGAATGGCGCCGCCTTCGGCCGGGATCTGACCCTCAACGCCCCCGCCCCCTGGTTGCTGAGCCGGGTGCCGATGCGCCTGCCAATCCCGCTCACCGTCAGCGGCCAGCTGCAGCTCAAAGTGGAGCAATTTGCCCAGGGTAACCCCTGGTGTGACAACCTCTACGGCAACCTCGACTGGTACAACGCCAGCGCCGATACCCCGGCGGGCAAGCTGGATCTGG
>NZ_CDDK01000019.1:6245-7906 GCF_000820225.1 Aeromonas veronii bv. veronii | reverse complement strand
GCGGGCAAGCTGGATCTGGCCGACCCCGAGCTGAAACTCACCTGCCTCGACTCCAAACTGGTGGCCGAACTCAAGCAGAGCTCCGATGCGGTGCAGGCCATGGGTCGCCTCGAGCTGCAACCCAATGGCCAATACCTGTTCCAGGGCACCCTGAAACCGGGCCCAGAACTGCCACCGCAGATGCAGCAAGGGCTCCCCTTCCTCGGCCAACCCGACAGTCAGGGCCGCTTCCCCCTGCGCTATCAGGGGCGGCTCTAACCCCTATCCCGCTGACCCCGGAGCCACTCCGGGGTCAGCTTGTTTATCCCTTTGTGCCTTCTCCTCTCACTGCACTGACCCCCTCAGCCCTTACTCATTTAACTCTGACGTACCGCCACATCCCCTGTAAGAGTGTCTGATCCCCCTCTCTTTCAGCCCGCTCAGTGCGGAAAAAGCCCGCCTCCTTCGTCAATCCATTTGCCGCCAATGGTCAATGAGCGCACACCTTGCTCAAAAAGCGGCAACTCGCCATAGCCAAATTAAATATCAATAAGATTGCATCATTTGATAAATGTGAGCTGTCACCCGTTATTGATCTTTTCCAGCCACATTACAGCCGCCCACAAAAGCATAAAAATAACTAACTGAAAAATAACGATTAAAAAAGAAAACCATCCTCTTCACGCCCCATTCAATCTCATTTCCTTTGTGCCAACCCATCAGAAATGTGAGCGACGGCAAAACAACAGGTCAACCAGAGACTATTGATAAAAAAATCGAAATACCAGATGGAACCCAGAGGCCGATACAATGAAGTCAATTTGAGATGATTGATGTGTCTAGATAACACAACAGGCAACCATCTCGACCGATCTGTTCATTTGGTTTTCAAGCGTTGAGGGAAGGGTTATGGAAAAGAAGCGTATCTACCTGTTTTGCTCTGCTGGGATGTCCACTTCACTGCTGGTTTCAAAGATGAAGGCGCAGGCAGAAAAATATGATGTGCCGGTGCTGATCGATGCCTATCCGGAGACCCTGGCTGGCGAGAAGGGACAGGATGCCGATTTGGTGCTGCTGGGCCCGCAAATCGCCTACATGCTGCCGGAGATCCAGCAGCAACTGCCGGGCAAGCCGGTCGAGGTGATCGACACCCTGCTCTACGGCAAGGTCGATGGCCTCGGCGTACTGAAGGCGGCGGTAGCCTCTATCAAGAAGAGCCTCGCGCAGTAAGGAGATCCCTGTGAGCAACATCATCGCATCGTTGGAGAAGGTCATACTGCCCATAGCCGTCAAGCTGGGCAAACAACCTCATGTCAACGCCATCAAGAACGGTTTTATCAAGCTGATGCCCCTGACGCTGGTCGGGGCCATGTTCGTTCTCATCAACAACGTCTTTCTGAGCTTTGGCGAAGGCTCCTTCTTCTACTCCATCGGCGTGCGGATCGATCCCGCCACCATCGCCACCCTTGATGGCCTCAAGAGCATCGGCGGCAACGTCTATAACGGCACCCTGGGCATCATGTCCCTGATGGCCCCCTTCTTTATTGGTCTGGCACTGGCAGAAGAGCGCAAGACCGACCCCCTGGCCTCCGGTTTGCTGTCGGTTGCAGCCTTTATGACCGTCACGCCGTTCAGCGTGGGCGAAGCCTATGCGGTCGGCGCCAACTGGCTGGGCGGAGCCA
>NZ_CDDK01000019.1:3047-6057 GCF_000820225.1 Aeromonas veronii bv. veronii | reverse complement strand
CAACTGGCTGGGCGGAGCCAACATCATCTCCGGCATGCTGATCGGTATCGCCGTGGCCGAAATGTTCGCCTTTATCGTCCGTCGCAACTGGGTCATCACCCTGCCAGACAGCGTTCCAACTTCTGTCTCCCGCTCCTTCTCGGCTTTGATCCCGGGCTTTATCATCCTCTCCATTATGGGGGTGATCTCCTACCTGCTGAACAATGCCGGCACCAACTTCCACCAGCTGATCATGGACAGTATCTCCACCCCGCTGGCCAATATGGGGGGTCTGGTGGGCTGGGTCTATGTGATCTTCTCCTCCTTCCTCTGGTTCTTCGGCGTACACGGCATGCTGGCGCTCACTGCGCTGGAGTCAGGCGTACTTTTCCCCTTCGCCCTGGAAAACGTCGCCCTCTACAACCAGTACGGCTCGGTCGAAGCTGCTCTGGAGGCAGGCAAGCAGTTCCACTTCTGGGCCAAGCCGATCACCGACTCCTTCGTCTTCCTCGGCGGCACCGGTGCCACGCTGGGCCTCATCATCGCCATCTTTATGGTCTCCCGTCGCGATGACTACCGTCAGGTCGCCAAGCTGGGTCTGCCCTCCGGCATGTTCCAGATCAACGAGCCCATCCTGTTCGGCTTGCCGGTCATCATGAACCCCATCCTGCTGGTGCCCTTCATCCTGGTGCACCCGGTACTGATGGGGATCACCATGGCGGCCTACTACGCCGGGATCATCCCGCCCATCACCAACATAGCGCCATGGACCATGCCGACCGGCCTGGGAGCCTTCTTCAACACCAACGGCAGCGTGGCCGCCTTCTGTCTGGCGATATTCAACCTGGGTGTCGCGACCATGATGTACATCCCCTTCGTGCTGATTGCCAACAAAGCGCAGAACGTCATCGATGAAGAAGAGGAGAGCGAAGAGGATATCGCTCTGGCTCTGAAGTTCTGATAACAGCCATTCCAATGACAGCAAGGGAGGAGCAAAACTCCTCCCCTAACAGCCTGGAGAAGTAACCCATGCAGTATCGTTTTCCGGATAACTTCTGGTGGGGCAGCGCCAGCTCGGCCCCGCAGATGGAAGGCGCCGCCAACCGCGGCGGCAAATCCGCCAATATCTTTGACTACTGGTTCTCCATCGAACCGCAGCGTTTCCACAACGGGGTCGGCCCGACCGACACTTCTACCTTCTATGACAACTTCGAGAGCGACATCAAGCTGCTCAAGCAGCTGGGGCACAACAGTTTTCGCACCTCCATCTCCTGGTCACGGCTGATCCCGGACGGGGTGGGCGAAATCAACCAGGAGGCGGTCAGCTTCTACAACGCCGTCTTTGACCGGCTGCTGGCCGAGGGGATCACCCCGCTTATCAACCTCTACCACTTCGACATGCCGATGTGCATGCAGGAGCGTGGCGGCTGGGAGAGCCGGGAAGTGGTGGCCGCCTATGTGCGCTACGCCACCCGCTGCTTCGACCTGTTTGGCGGTCGTATCAAGCACTGGTTCACCTTCAACGAGCCGATTGTGCCGGTCGAGTGCGGATACCTTGGCCACTACCACTACCCCTGCGTGGTCGATTTTGGTAGGGCGGCCACCGTCGCCTACCACACCGCGCTGGCCCATGCCGGTGCCGTGCAGGCCTATCGCGCCTGCCAGCATGATGGCGAGATCGGCATCATCCTCAACCTGAGCCCGACCTATCCCCGCTCGCAGGATCCGGCAGATCTCGCAGCCTCCCGCATCGCGGATCTGCTGCTCAACAAGAGCTTCCTCGATCCTGCCCTGAAGGGGAGCTACGACCCCGAGCTGGTCGCGCTGCTAGAGCAGTACGACTTGCTGCCGCAGATCGAAGAGGGTGACAAGGCGCTGCTCGCCGCCGGCAAGGTGGATATCCTCGGCATCAACTACTACCAGCCGCGCCGGGTCAAGGCCAAAGAGGTGGCGTGGCAGGGTGTACCGCGCACGCCGGAAGATCTGTTCGACTACTACGAGATGCCGGGCCGCAAGATGAACCCCCACCGCGGCTGGGAGATTTACGAAAAAGGGATCTACGACATCCTCACCGACCTGCGAGTCAACTACGGCAACCTGCCCTGCTACATCTCGGAAAACGGCATGGGGGTCGAAGGGGAAGAGCGCTTTATCGGTCCCGAGGGACGGGTGGAGGATGACTACCGCATCCAGTTCATTCGCGAGCACCTCCAGTGGCTGCATCGCGCACTGGAAGAGGGCAGCGCCTGTCGCGGCTATCACCTGTGGACCTTTATCGACAACTGGTCGTGGCTCAACGCCTACAAGAACCGTTATGGCTTCGTCCGCCTCGATCTGGAGAGCCAGCAGCGCACCATCAAGAAGAGCGGCTACTGGTTTGCCGAGGTAGCGCGCAACCATGGTTTTAATTAACGGTTTCAATTAACGCATTTACGTAAGGAACGACACATGTTCGATCTGGACAACATCACTGAAGAGGCCACCACCAGCAACGATCTGGAAGAGGTGGTAATGGGGCTCATCATCAACTCCGGGCAGGCCCGCAGTCTCGCCTACACCGCGCTGAAAAAGGCCAAGGAGGGGGACCTGGCCGCCGCTCACCAGCTGATGGCCCAATCCCGCGAGGCGCTCAATGCCGCCCATCTGGTGCAGACCCAGCTGATCGAGGACGATCAGGGGGAAGGCAAGATCCCGGTCACCCTGGTGCTGGTCCATGCCCAGGATCACCTGATGACCTCCATGCTGGCCCGTGAGCTGATCAGCGAGCTGATCGAGCTGCACGAAAAGCTGCAGAACCAATAACCTCCGGACGGGGCGAGAGGCCCCGTCATCGGCCCGCAGATCAGGAAGCGACTCATGAGCGTTAAAACAATCCGGGAAACCGAACTGTTTAACAACAAACCATTCCACATGTTCATCTACAACAAACAGGTGAGCGGAACCGGTTTGCACCAGCACGACTACTACGAGTTCACCCTGGTACTGACCGGTCGTTACTATCAGGAGGTCAACGGCAAGCGGGTGCTGCTGG
>NZ_CDDK01000019.1:353-2863 GCF_000820225.1 Aeromonas veronii bv. veronii | reverse complement strand
CGGCAAGCGGGTGCTGCTGGAGCGGGGGGACGTGGTGTTTATCCCGCTCGGCTCCCGCCATCAGAGCTTCTACGAGTTCGGCACCACCCGCATCTTCAACGTCGGGATCACCCGTACCTATTTTGACGAGCACTTCAAATACCTGTTGCCGGAACACTTCGTCGCCTCACAGGCCTATGCGCTCAAGAGCGAGTTCCTCAGCTACATCGAGTCGGTACTGGTCTCCCCGGGCTTTAGGGAAGAGGCACTGACCGAATTTCTCGAAGTGGTGACCTACGCGGTAATGAACCGGCTGCGTCACTACAAGGACACCTCCGCCAGCGATGATCTTCCGCTCTGGCTCCATGAAACCGTGGAGCGGATGCACGATCGCCCCCTCTTTGCCGATGATGCGCTGGCCAACATGGTCTCCCTCTGTGGCAAGAGCCAGGAGTATCTGACCAGGGCCACCCGGCGTTACTACAACAAGACGCCGATGCAGATCATCAACGAGATCCGGATCAACTACGCCAAGATGCAGCTGGAGGTGACCAACAACTCGGTGGCCGATATCGCCTTCGAGACCGGCTACAACGACGTCAGCCTCTTTATCAAAAACTTCAAGAAGCTCACCTCGTTTACCCCGGGCAGTTACCGCAAATATCTCTATCCGAAATTCGAAAGTTCAGCCTGAGACCAGCGAGCTGCTGACCTAAACAACCCGGTTCAAGAGAACCAATCCATTGTGACCAGCCCCTGCCACAGGCGGCTGCGGCCCCTCTCACCATGAAGACAGAGTGGCCACCATCAAACCTAGAAAGATCGATGAAGAGGGATTTATGAGCGAGAAGATCAAGGTAGTCACCATTGGCGGCGGCAGCAGCTACACCCCCGAGCTGGTCGATGGTTTCATCAAGCGCTATGCCGAGCTGCCCATCAGCGAGCTGTGGCTGGTGGATATTCCCGCTGGCGAAGAGAAACTGAACATCATCTTCGACCTCTGCCAACGGATGATCCGCCAGGCAGGCATCCCCATGACCCTGCACAAAACCCTGGATCGCCGCGAGGCACTGGTGGGCGCTCACTTCGTCACCACCCAGCTTCGCGTCGGCCAGTTGCAGGCGCGGGAGAAGGATGAGCGCATCCCCTTGAGTCACGGCATGCTGGGGCAGGAGACCAACGGCGCAGGCGGCCTGTTCAAGGGGCTGCGAACCATACCGGTCATCTTCGACATCATCCGCGACGTGGAAGCGCTTTGCCCGGATGCCTGGCTGATTAACTTCACCAATCCGGCTGGCATGGTGACCGAAGCGGTGCACCGTCATACCAACTTCCGCCGCTTTATCGGGGTGTGCAACATTCCGGTCGGCATGCAGATGTTTGTGCGCGATGCCCTCCAGCTCACCGAGCGGGATCACCTCTCGATGGACTTGTTTGGCCTCAATCATCTGGTCTTTATCGGCGATGTGCTGGTCAACGACGAATCCCGCTTTGACGAGCTGCTGGAAGGGGTCGCCGATGGCAGCCTGACCCGCGCCAGCTCGGTCAAGAACATCTTCGACTTGCCGTTCGACCCCGGTTTTATCCGCGGTCTTCGCCTGCTTCCCTGCTCCTACCTGCGTTACTACTTCAAGGAGAAAGAGATGCTGGGGATCGAGATGGGTGAGTTCTACAAAGGCGGCGCCCGGGCTCAAGTCGTGCAGCAGGTCGAGAAGAAGCTGTTCGAGCTCTACCAGAACCCCGCGCTGTGCGAAAAGCCCAAGGAGCTGGAGCTGCGTGGCGGCGCCTACTACTCCGATGCAGCCTGCGAAGTGATCAGCGCCATCTACAACGACAAGCAGAGCGAGCACTACGTCATCGTGCCCCATCAGGGCCATGTCACCAATATCCCGGCCGACTGGACGGTGGAGATGAGCTGCCTAATCGGCCGTGACGGCGCCATTCCCCATCCGCGCCTCACCCGCTTTGACGACAAGGTGAACGGGCTGGTGCATCTCATCAAGAGCTTCGAGATCGCCGCCGCCAAGGCCGCCATCAGCGGCAACTTCGATGACCTGCTGTTGGCGATGAACCTCAACCCGCTGATCCACTCCGACAACGATGCCCGCATCGTCGCCCGCGAGCTGCTGCTGGCCCACCGCGAACACCTGCCCAACTTCGCCGCCGCCATCGACGCCCTCGCCTGAGGCCAACACGCCCCGCCCGAACTGGCGGGGCGCTTAACCGCAAGGGAATCCTCATGAGCAAGAGATTGATCATCAACGCCGACGACTTCGGCCTCTGCCGCGCCCAGAACTACGGCATCGTAGATGCGTTCGAGCACGGGGTCGTCAGCTCCACCAGCGCCATCGTCACCTCCCCCGCTATCGCACACGCCGCCTGGCTGGCCGAATGCCTCCCCGAATTGCCAGTCGGGCTGCACTTTATGCTCAGCTGGGGGAAGCCGCTCACGCCGCTCACCTCGCTGGTGAACGAACAGGGCGAGCTCAACAAGGGGATCTGGCACAAGAGCGAGGCGGGAGAGCTGGATC
>NZ_CDDK01000019.1:0-155 GCF_000820225.1 Aeromonas veronii bv. veronii | reverse complement strand
AGGCGGGAGAGCTGGATCTGTCCGAGATATCCGGCGAGCTGGCGAGTCAGTATCAGCGTTTTGTCGCGATCTTCGGCAAGCAGCCGACCCATATCGACAGCCACCACCATGTTCATATGTTGCCGACTATCTACCCGCTGGTGGAGGCTTTCGCC
>NZ_CDDK01000018.1:566615-567178 GCF_000820225.1 Aeromonas veronii bv. veronii | reverse complement strand
CCTCCGCCCGCCCCCAGCTCGGCCCCGATGCCACCGGGGTGGGTTGGGTCTACCAGTACGCGCTGGTGGACAAAACCGGCAAGCATGACCTCAGCCAGCTCACCTCCCTGCAAAACTGGTTCCTCAAGTACGAGTTGCAGACGGTGGAGGGGGTCTCCGAGGTCGCTACAGTCGGTGGCATGGTGCGCCAGTATCAGGTGCGGGTCGATCCGGACAAGCTGCGCGCCTACGGCATCCCGCTCTCCCTTATCGAGACCGCCATCAAACAGGGCAATCAGGAGACAGGCGCCTCCGTCATCGAGATGGCGGAAGCGGAGTACATGGTGCGCTCCAACGGCTATCTGAAGAGTGTCGAGGATCTGAAGCAGATCCCGCTCGGCACCACGGTACGCGGCGCCCCGCTGCTGCTGGGGGATGTGGCGGATGTGGTCACCGGCCCCCAGATGCGGCGCGGCATTGCCGAGCTCAACGGCGAAGGGGAAGTAGTGGGCGGCATCATTGTGATGCGCTACGGCGAGAATGCCCAGCACACCATCGACGGGGTCAAGGCGCGACTGGCGGAG
>NZ_CDDK01000018.1:504323-566372 GCF_000820225.1 Aeromonas veronii bv. veronii | reverse complement strand
TCAAGGCGCGACTGGCGGAGCTGAAAAGCAGCCTGCCAGAGGGGGTGGAGATCGTCACCGTCTACGATCGCTCCGACCTTATCCAGCGTGCCATCGACAATCTCTCCGGCAAGCTGCTGGAGGAGTTTGCGGTGGTGGTGCTGGTCTGCCTCGCCTTCCTGTTCCACCTGCGCTCGTCGCTGGTGGTGGTCATCACCCTGCCCATCGCCATTCTGGTGGCCTTTATCGTGATGCACCTGCAGGGGATCAACGCCAACATCATGTCGCTCGGGGGCATCGCCATCGCCATCGGCGCCATGGTGGATGGCGCCATCGTGATGATCGAGAACGTCCACAAACACATGGAGCGGGAAGCGCTCACCGACAAGAACCGCTGGCGCATCATCACGGAGGCGAGCATAGAGGTGGGGCCCGCCATCTTCTTCTCCCTGCTCATCATCACCATCAGCTTTCTGCCGGTGTTCGCGCTGGAGGCGCAGGAGGGGCGGATGTTCCACCCCCTCGCCTTCACCAAGACCTACGCCATGGCCGCCGCTGCCGCGCTCGCCATCACGCTGGTGCCGGTGATCATGGGTTACTTCATCCGTGGCAAGGTGCTGGCGGAGCAGGCCAACCCGCTCAACCGTGGTTTAAGCCAGGCATATGTGCCACTGCTCAAAGCCGTCTTGGTCCGTCCGAAAACCACTCTGGCTGTCGCCGCCGTGGTGACGGTGGCGGGCTTCTGGCCGCTCAAGTACCTCGGCTCCGAGTTCATTCCGCCGCTCGATGAGGGGGACATCATGTATATGCCCACCACCGCAGCCAATATCTCGGTGGGCAAGGCGCGGGAGATCTTGCAGCAGACCGATAAACTCATTCGTACCGTGCCCGAGGTGCAGAACGTGTTCGGCAAGGCGGGGCGCGCCGAATCGGCCACCGACCCCGCCGATCTGGTGATGATGGAGACCAGCATCCAGCTCAAGCCCCGGGATCAGTGGCGCCTAGGCATGACCCCGGAGAAGCTCAAAGAGGAGCTCGACTCCCTCATCCGTTTCCCCGGCCTTACCAACGCCTGGGTGCCCCCCATCAAGACCCGCATCGACATGCTGGCTACCGGCATCAAGACCCCGGTCGGCATCAAGATAGCGGGGCCGGATCTCAAGGTGATCCAGCAGCTCGGCCAACAGCTTGAGCAAGTAGTCGGCAAGGTGGAGGGCGCCTCATCGGTCTACGCCGAGCGGGTGGCCGGTGGCCGCTATGTGAAGGTGGATATCGACCGGCTCAAAGCGGCCCGCTATGGCCTCAACATCGCCGATGTACAGGCGGTGCTCGCCACCGCAGTGGGCGGCATGGAGGTGGGCCAAACCATCGAAGGGCGCGAGCGCTACCCCATCAACCTGCGCTACCCCCAGAGCTATCGCGATTCTGTAGCCAGCTTGGAGCTGCTGCCGGTGGTCACTCCAAGTGGCGCTCGCATCGCGCTGGCGGATGTAGCCCGGGTCTACATCAGCGATGAAGCCCCCATGCTGCGCAGTGAAAACGCGCGGCTCAACGGCTGGGTCTACGTCGACATTCGCGGCCGCGACGTTGGCTCCTTTGTGGCAGAGGCCAAGGCCGAGGTGAACAAACAGCTGGTGCTGCCGGCGGGCTACGCCCTCACCTGGTCCGGCCAATACGAGTACATGGAGCGGGCCAAGGCCCGCCTCGCCTACGTAGTGCCATTAACCGTCGCCATTATCGTGCTGCTGCTCTATCTGGCGTTTCGCCGCGTTCAGGAGGTGTTGCTCATTCTCACCACCTTGCCGCTGGCGGTGGTGGGCGGGATCTGGACCCTCTGGCTGCTCGACTTCAACCTCTCGGTGGCGGTCGGGGTGGGCTTTATCGCTCTGGCGGGGGTGGCGGTGGAGACCGGCGTCTTGATGCTGGTCTACCTCAACCACGCCTGGGACGATCTCGTTGCCAGCGGCAAGCCGGACAAGGCGGGTCTGCATCGGGCGGTGATCCACGGCGCCGCCCTGCGCCTGCGTCCCAAGATGATGACGGTGGTCACCATCATCGCGGGCCTGTTGCCCATCATGTGGAGCCACGGCACCGGATCCGAAGTGATGCAACGCATCGCCGCCCCCATGATCGGCGGCATGGTGAGCGCGCTGGTGCTGACCCTGCTGGTGCTGCCAGCGGCCTATTACCTGTGGCGCAGTCGCAGCCTTGGCAAGAGCGCGAACCCGCAATCCGAATAACCCGATTTCACGATCCATATTGACTGAACGATGAGGAAACCATCATGAACTACAAGACGCTGACCCTGACATTGCTGCTTGGCCTTGCCACTCACACCAACCTGCAAGCCGAAGAGATGATGCACCATGAAGGGCACGAGATGAGCCAGACGGGTGGGATGAGCGAACAGGCAGAAATGATGATGACCAAGGGGATCATTACCCGCCTTGATGAGGGGAGTGGCAAGGTCGGCATCAAGCACGAGGCGATCGAGAATCTCAAGATGCCCGCCATGACCATGGTCTTTCGAGTGGCAGATCCGGCCCAGCTCAAAGGGCTCAAGGTGGGGGATGCCATCCACTTTCATGCCGAAAGCCAGAGCGGCAAGCTCACAGTGACAGCCATCCAGCCGCAATAAACGGCTCTGGCTCGCCGAAGAGGTCACGATAGACAGTGACAACGCAAGAGGGAGGCATCAGCCTCCCTCTTCTTTTGCTCAACCTGTTCGTTGGGTCAACCTCTGGCGCGCGATAGCACTCAGCTGCGGGTTGCCAGCAACTGCTCCACATCCTCGATCACCTTGAGGGCCGCCTGCGGGCCGCCGCTGGAGGTCCAGAGCGACCCGTCAACGGCACCAAAGCGCTTTGCCTTGATCACCGGCAGCTGCTGGAACGCCGGGGTCTGCTCCGCCTGACGCATGGCATCGACAGCATCACCGGTAGCGCTCAGGGTACCGATCACCAGCCAGTCGGCATCCAGCAAATTGAGGGACTCAAGACTCAGCGCCGGTGAGTGGGGTGCGCCACTACCCTGCTGCTTGCTTGGGCGTACCAGCCCCATCGACTCCACCACGCTGCTGGCAAAGGTGCCCTGATACATAAAGCTCGGCCCCTTGGGGTTCCAGCGCACTATGCTGATGCTCTCCCCCTGATGGTCTGCCAGCTTGCTGCGCGCCTCTGCCAGCCGCTCTTCATAACGCTTGAGGAAAGCCTCCCCCTCCTTGTCGCGGTTGAGGGTATGTGCGGTGCGACGGAACATATCCTGCCACGGCTCGCCCCACTTGCCGGTGACCACGGTCGGCGCGATTTCGCCCAGCAGGGTCAGCAGCTCGGGACGGGTCTGGCCGGTCAGGATAAGGTCGGGCTCCAGCGCAATCAGCGACTCCAGATTGGGGCTGTCGAGATCGCCGATCACCTTGATATCGCTGACCCCTTTCTCCAGCAGGTAACGTGGCATGGTGGGCTGGCCACGACCATTGACGGCACCGATGGGGGTCAGCCCCAGGGCCAGGGCGCTGTCGAGATCGAACTCGCTCAAGGTCACCACTCGCAGTGGTTTGACCGGCACCTGTACCTTCTGGCCAAACGCATCGGTCACTTCACGCATCTCCTGCGCCTGAACCAGCGGCGCGGCCAGCATCAGGATGGCTGTTGCCAGGGCGGCAAAACGCTTCATCATCTCACTCCTGTGTTGTGCTGCTTGCATGCAAGTCAGCGGTGGGAAGGTTCGCGAAACAGGCCGATGCCGGTTTCGCACAATCTCAACTGGCCGACCGCCATTGGCAGGCGTGCTCATGGCGGCGCGGCACGATAATCGGCGCCCCGTCGCCGGGGGCATGCAGAATGTCGACACTGGTCTGGTAGAGCCGGTCGATTAGATCCTTGGTCACCACCTCCCGGGCCGGGCCCATGGCAGCAATGGTCCCCTCGCCGATGGCGATCAGCTCGTCACAGTAGCGGGCCGCCATCGCCAAATCGTGGATCACCAGCAGCACGGTTTTGCCCTCGGCGGTGATGCGATGGATCGCCTCCATCACCTCGGTCTGGTGTCCGATATCGAGGGCACTGGTGGGCTCGTCGAGCAGCACCATGTCGCTGTCCTGCGCCAGGATCATCGCAAGCCACGCCCGCTGCGCCTGCCCGCCGGAGAGGGACGCTGCGCTCTGCTGCCAGATGCTTTCAAGCTGCATCCGCTCGCAGGCAATACGCACCATGCGGGCATCTTCCTCGCCCCACTGATTGAACCAGCCC
Source organism: Aeromonas veronii bv. veronii (assembly GCF_000820225.1). Classification (GTDB taxonomy): domain Bacteria; phylum Pseudomonadota; class Gammaproteobacteria; order Enterobacterales; family Aeromonadaceae; genus Aeromonas; species Aeromonas veronii. The sequence continues at coordinate 562,143 of NZ_CDDK01000018.1, read as the reverse complement.
TGATGGGGGTGGCGACCATACTGCACCAGCTGCTCCACCAGAATGCCGGCAGGCAGGGTCGGCCGCTGGGGCAGATAGGCGAGCCCCCGCGCCAGCCCCTTCATGGGGTAGCTGGCGAGCGGCTTGCCCTTAAGCAGGATCTCGCCGCGTTGGGCTTTCATCTGGCCGGATAACAGCTTGAGCAGGGTCGATTTGCCGCAACCGTTGGGGCCGACGATCCCCACCAGCTTGCCCCTCGGCACGCTGAAAGAGATGTCCCGCAAAATGGGGGTCTGCTGATAGGCGAAGTGGAGGCGATTTACGGTGAGCGTCATCAGTCAGCCCTCTGGCGATCGTTAACAAGAAGAAACAGCAGCAACAGGCCGCCGAGAATGCGGGTCATGATGCCGGTCGCCACCTCGTGGGGGCTGGCCAGCACCCGGACCAGGGTATCGCTGGCAAGCAGTAGCAGGGCGCCGCTAAGCGCCGCCAGCCAGAGCGGCACCACCCGGTCTTTCACCAGCCAGGAGGCAAGAATGGGGGCTGCCATGGCGATAAAGACCACGGGGCCGCCGATAGCGGTGCCGAGCGCCGCCACCAGAATGGCCTGCGCCAGAATGCCCAGTTGCACCCGATCGCCGTTGACGCCAAGTCCTCTGGCCATCTCGGGGCCAAAGCGCAGCACCGCCAGCGAGCGGGAGAGATAGACGATCCAGGGGCAGAGCAGCAGCAACAGGATGGCGATGGGGGTGATGGTGCTGTAACCCACGGCGATAAAGCTGCCCATATTCCACAGATAGAGGGAACTCAGGTGCAGCAGGGCCTGAGTGGACATCACGAACTGGCCGAGCGCCTCGAACAGCTCGGAGAGGCCGATACCTATCACCACGAACAGATAGCCCTGCTCACCCGGTTTGCGGCAGAGGGCATAGAGCACCAGCGCCGCGAAGATAGCGCCGATGGGGGCCGCCCACCAGGGCCAGCTGCCCACGGTCAGGTAGAGGGAGAATACGATGATGGCCAGAGAGGCGCCGTTGTTGACCCCCACCATGTCGGGTGTGGCCAGCCGGTTGCGAACCAGAGTCTGCACCAGACAGCCGGAGAGCCCCATGGCCGCCCCCGCCACCACGACCCCAAGGATGCGCGGCAGCCGGATCTTGAACAGGGTGAGCTGCTCAAGCCGCGTCCCCTCCCCCAGCAGGGTGTTGACCACCCCGACAAAGCCGAGCTTACCGCCGCCAACACTCAAGGCCAGCAGAGCCAGCGCCAGCAGCGCCATGGCCAGCAGAGCCAGCCAGCGCCAACTCGGCAGATGGATCAGCAAAGAGCGGTTGCCAGCCCGCAGGCAGAGCATATCGGTAGGTGTGCGCATCAGCCCCTCACTTGACGGTCAGCAGGGTACGAAAGCCCCCGCGATGAACGATGGCGATCAGCACAGGTGCACCGATCAGGGCCAGAATGACCCCGTTGGGCAACTCGAACGGCTGGATCAGCCAGCGCGCCAGAATGTCGGCCAACAGCAGAAACAGCATGCCGAACAGGGCGGAGAAACAGACCTGCACCGACAGCTTCACCGGCTCCACCAATCGGCCACAGTAGGCGGCCAGAAAGCCGACAAAGCCGATAGGGCCGGCGATGGCGATGGCACTGGCGGTAAACAGGGTGGCGGCCAGCAGCACGCCAATTCGCACCCGGTTTGGGCGGATCCCGAGCGCCTGGGCCTGACTGTCCCCCATCTGCATCAGGGTCAGCTGGCGACAGAGCAGCAAGGTGATGACAAACGCCGCCAGCACGAAGGGCAGCACGGCAATGATGGCATCGAGATTGGCCGCCGACAGGGAGCCTAATACCCAGAAACGGTATTGCTCCAGCACCATCTTGTTGGAAAACAGCAAGAAACTCGACAGACCACGAAATGTTGCCGAGAGGGCTACCCCGACCAGAATGAGCTTGAGAGGATTTGCGCTGCCAGTAATAGTGCTGAGTACCAGCACTATTACGTTGCCAAACAGAGCACCAAAACCAGCCCAAATCAGGTAACTGTAAGCTGATTCCGCTCCAAACCAGGTGATCCCCACCACCAGTGCAAATACGGCCCCTTCACTGACCCCCAGCAGGCCGGGCTCCGCCAGCGGGTTGCGGGTCGCGCTCTGCAACAAGGAGGCAGCCAGAGATAAAGAGGCGCCGACCACCATGGCGCAGAGGGTGCGCGGCAGTCGCAAGGTATTGAGCACCATGGCGAGCTTCTCGTCACTCGCCCAAGGCGCGTCACCCATCAGGTAGCCGAACACCTCGCGGGCACCATAAACACCCGCACCGGTGGCGAGCGAGAGGCAAAACAGCGTGCAGAGAAGGAACAATGCCAGCCAGAACAGAGGGGTCTGGTACTTAACCACCCTTTACGACTCCTTGCGTTGGGCCTGACAACATGCAGCCAAACCGACGTGAAAACAGGACGCTCTTGTGTCAACGGAAATAAAAACGCCGCCCGGACGAATACCCGGACGGCGCAATACTAAATGCAAATCATTTTTATTTGCAAGGGTGAATCAGGTATTCTTTCGCATCCGCTTAATTATCCATCACATCGTGACGGGTCTGGTGATAGGCCTCTTCACTCTTGCCCCGGCGCCAGTACGGCACGGCGTAGAGTGACTGACGATCCACCTCGAGCACGGAACGAAAATGGCGGCGCAGCGGCAGCACCAGCGCCTCTTCCCCACCCAGCCAGAAGAAGCCACCATCGCGCACCAGCGGCAGAGCAATCACATGCTCCAGCAGGCCGCTGGACTCGGGCTCGCCGACAAACCAGTGACAGCGCACCCCGACCGGCAGCGTCAACGGCTGAGCATCGGCCTGATCCGGCACCAGAATCGCAATTTCCCCTCTGGCATCGGCAGGCATCACCTCACACATCGCCATGATGGCGGGCAAGGCGGTGAGATCCCCCACCAAGCAGTAGTGATCGGCCGATTGCAGCATGGGGTTGGGACCACCCGGCCCGGAGAGGATCACCTTCTCTCCCGGCTTGGCATGGGTAGCAAAGGCGCTGGCGGGCCCGCCGTCACCGTGCAGCACGAAGTCGATATCAATTTCCTGCTCATCACGGCGAAACGCGCGGATGGTGTAGGTGCGGATCACCGGCTTGTCAGCCGGGTCACTCCAGCGCGGGCCGCTCGGGGTCATGGCAGGCAGCACCGGCTCTACCTGATGGGGCTGGGCCAGCATCACCTTGATATGGGCCCCACCGCAGGTAAAGGGATAGTCAGCCAACTCGCTGCCACCAAAGGTGATGCGACGCAAATGGGGGGTGATCTGGGTGATGGCTTTGACAGTCAGCAGACGGGGACGATTGGGAGGCAGAGATGGGGACACGATGGGGCTCCTCGTTGAGTGTGTCGCCCATGCTACACGCAAATAGGAATTACTATCAAATAAGATTATTTCTCGTCTAATAGCTACAAGCTGGATTCAAACATCCCCAACCACTGGCGTCCACCCCCCAATCCAGACATAGGCTTTATGCACGCTAGCTCCATGATTGGGCAAAGAAAGCAGCCGGACAACGCCATAGTTACAAAGGGTTCCATTTGCTTATTTCGACCATAGTTTTTCGAGATCAAATTTTATTTCCCAATAAGTTTCCTATCCTTAGTGAAGCAGTTAATGTAAGCACAGGATGCCAAACAGGATTGTATGATGGATGACCAGATCCTGATTATTGATGATGACGATCTCTCCCTCCCCGACGCACAGCAAGCGGGCTGGAAGGTGATGATTGTTGACGATGAGCCTGAAGTGCATCGCATCACCAAAATCACCTTGAACAAATTCGAGTTTGACAATCGCCCCATCGATTTTCTGCATGCCTATTCCGCGGCACAGGCCAAAGAGTTGCTGGCCACCACCCCGGACGTTGCCCTGTTGCTGCTGGACGTGGTGATGGAGGTCGACCACGCCGGCCTCGATGTCGTCAAATACGTCCGTGAAGATCTGCAAAACAAGATGGTACGCATCGTGCTGCGTACCGGCCAACCCGGCCAGGCGCCGGAAGATGACGTCGTCACCAACTACGACATCAACGACTACAAGGATAAAACCGAGCTCACCTCCCAGAAGCTGCGCACCCTGCTGCGGGCCAGCCTGCGCTCATATCGGGATATCCGCACCCTGGAGAGTAACCGTCAGGGGCTGGAAAAAGTCATCGAAGCCTCCAAGGGGATCTTTGAGAAACGGGCCCTGCGCCAGTTTGTCGAAGGCGCCCAGGAGCAGCTCAGCGCCCTGCTCCATCTGGGGGAAACCCAGATATACGACGTCAAGCAATACGCCTATGAGGTGAAGGATCAAATATTGGAGCCCCTGCTCCCCGGCCATCCCGCCATGCTCCTCACGGACGCGCCGGAGATCCTGCGCCAGGCTATGAGCAAGCGCAGCAACGTCTATAACGCCACCCAGATGGTGCTCTACTGCCAGAATCCGCGCCACCACCTGCTATTCCACATCGAGACCACCCGCCAGCTCAGCCAGATCGATACCAGTCTGCTGACGCTGTTTACCGAAAACATCATAGTGGCGCTGGAGAATATCCGGCTCAATGAGGTGATCGCCGACAACCAGCGGGAGATCATCTATCGCATCGGCGAACTGGTCGAAACCCGTTCAAAAGAGTCAGGACTGCACGTCAAACGAGTCGCGCTCTATACCGAACAGTTCTGCCACCTGATGGGCATGAGCGAAGAGCAGAGCGAGCTGGTGAAACGTGCCTCGCCGCTCCATGATATTGGCAAGGTGGGAATTCCCGATGCCATCTTGCACAAGCCGGGCAAGCTGACAGCGGAGGAGTGGGAGATCATGAAAACCCACGCCCAGCTCGGGCAGGATATGCTCTCCGGCAGCGATCTGGCGCTGTTCCAGATTGGTGCCACCATCGCTGGCAATCACCATGAGAAGTGGAATGGCAGTGGCTATCCCCGCGGTCTGAAAGGGACGGATATTCCGCTGGAGGGGCGGATTGTGGCGCTGGCTGACGTGTTCGATGCCCTGGGTTCGGATCGCTGCTACAAGAAGGCGTGGCCGCTGGACAAGGTGCTGGCCCTGATTGAAGAGGAGAAGGGGCAGCATTTCGACCCCCAGCTGGTCGAGCTGATGATGGCCAATCTGGACAAGTTCCTCGAGATCCGCGAGCAGAACAAGGATGTCTATATCGGCGAACACTGATAGCCAGCTTGTTCTGTTTATGAACTAAAAAAAACCGCCCTGCTTATCAGGGCGGTTTGCTATATCTGGCATCACGCCACTTCAGCACGAGGGTTACTGCTCTGGCAGATTGAGATCCAGCTTGGCAGCAGGTTGTCCGGCTTGCTGATTCTCGGCCTGCGCAGCGGCCAGAGCACGCTTCAGGGCACGCCGTTTTTGTATCACAACAAACCCGACCCCACCCAATACTGCCAGCAGCACACCACCACCCGCCAATGCCCAGATCAGCCAGCCCATTTCCTCCTCTGCCGGAGCTTCATGGGTCGCCTCGGCACTGGAGGCCGGTGCAGCGGCCGACACCACCTCTACAGGAGGCGGCGGTGGCGGGAAGACATTAAAGGTTTTCACCGGCAACTCGATTTTCAGCTCACGGCCGAGGCGAGTGGTGCCATAGAGAGTTGCTTTCACCTCATGCTGACCGACCTCCTTGATGTTGGAGAGATCGATATCAAGCTTGGGGTCACTGGCGGTCTCGCTGAACTCGTAGAGGCCGCCCACATTGCTGGTCACACTCCCCTTGACCACCACGGAAGCGGGATCCAGCTCATCACGGTCGATTAGCAGTGAGAGCTTGGCACCCAGCTCATCCGAAGGCGGCGACAAGTTATAGCTGAACGGATAGGGGTAAAGCAGCACATCCTGATAACGGGCACGGACAAACACCTGATTGCCCGTGCTGAACATTGCGCGGTACTTGCCACCGGGAATATCCTGCAGCGTCACTTCCGCCGTCATGATGCCATCGCCTGGCACCTCATCTAGCCCCTTGCCATCATCGCGATAGTGGCCAAGTACTTGATCCAGCACGACCTCTTTCTTATCGGCATCGCTGAACGATTGCAGCTTGACGGTCATGCCAAGATCAGAGAGATAGTATTTATCTTTCGGCGGCTTACCATTGATCAGCAACCACGCCTTGAGCTTGACCACCTCCCCCTGATAGAGCTGCATCGGCAGGGCAGCGATATCGAGCCGGATATCGGAGAGAATGCGCACCCGGTTGTCGGGATCCACCTCGCCAATCGCCTGCCAGGGGCCCGGCATGGGATTGCGCAGGGTAATGAGATCATGCTCCGGCAGCGCCAGCCAACCCACATCTGCGGGTTTGACCTTGCCCACGTAAAGCTTGCTGCCATCGGGGCGAACCAGGATCACGGACGGGGTGCCCGGCTTGCGCTTGATGATGAAGGTGATCTCCTTCACGCCGTAATCGATGCGAAAGCGGTTATCCAGCAGCGGAATATCGGAAGGGGCAAATACCTCGGTCGCCGCCGCCCCCAGCGAGAGCAACAACAGCAGACCGGCACACCACTTGCTCATTGCCGCCACAGACAACTTCCTCCCTTCTTCTGTACCAGATCCAGTCTCGCTTCGTGCAGGGCCTGAACCTCGGCACAGGCACGCACCACCTTGATGGCGGGTCGGTTGCTCTCCAACCGGCGAATGCTGGTGTCCTGATTGTTTTCGTTTTCGTTGCTCTCGGTGGCCAGATTGAGTTTGGTCTGACCACCGGTCATCAACAGATAGACGTCAGCCAGGATCTCCGCATCGAGCAGAGCCCCGTGCAGGGTACGGTGGGAGTTGTCGATACCGTAACGATCGCACAGCACATCCAGGTTGTTGCGCTTGCCGGGGAAGAGATCCCGCGCCATCGCCAGGGTATCTGTGATGGTGCAGATATCCGCCGTCTTGAAGTTGAGTCCGAGCTTGCTGAACTCGTAGTCCATGAAGCTCACGTCAAACGGTGCGTTGTGGGCTATCAGTTCGGCGCCGCGGATGAACTCGAGGAATTCATCGGCAATCTGGCTGAACGACGGTTTGTCACGCAGGAACTCGTCGGTGATACCGTGCACCTGGATCGCTTCCGGGTCGACCAGACGATCAGGCTTGATATAGACGTGATAGTGGTTACCGGTCAGCTTGCGGTTGATCACCTCCACACAGCCGATTTCGATAATGCGGTGCCCCAGATAGACAGGGCCGCCCGCCGTATTCATACCTGTGGTTTCAGTATCCAGAATGATCTGGCGATTCAGTTGGGGTGTGTTCATGATCCAATCTATGTCAAACTTCGGCTTTACTTACTCGCTAGTTTACCCCAAGCCTCATGTTAAAACAGATTGATTGCTCATGTTAAAACAGATTGATGTCTATACCGACGGCTCCTGCCTCGGCAATCCGGGCCCGGGTGGTTACGGGGCCGTCATGGTCTACGGCAAGCACCGCAAAGAGATTTCCGCCGGATTCAAGTTGACCACCAATAACCGGATGGAGCTGATGGCCGCCATCATGGGGCTGCGCACCCTCAACGAACCGTGCAAGGTACGCCTCACCACCGACAGCCAGTATGTCCGCCAGGGGATCACCCAGTGGATCATCGGCTGGAAGAAGAAAGGGTGGATGACCGCCAACCGCCAACCGGTCAAGAACGTCGATCTCTGGAAGGAGCTGGATGCGGAAGTGGGTCGCCACCAGATTGAGTGGCTCTGGGTGAAGGGTCACTCCGGCCATCCGGAGAACGAACGGTGCGACGAGCTGGCCAGAGAGGCCGCCTGCGGCAAGGATCTGGCCGAAGATACCGGCTACCAGCCCTGACGGGCCATTCCCGGTGTGGCGAGGGACTTTGGCAGTTGCCAGCGCCGCCGCACCGGGATCAGTGGAAAGCGCCGTTTACGGGCTGCAATCACGTATACCGATGCAAATGCCCTGCAATAATCCCGCCCGATACTCTCTCGCCACCAACTGTGCCAACTCTGTTTTCCCATAAACGAATAACCAAAGCGCTCGTCGAACATCACCTCGCATCCCAATAGATGCAGCCAGTCCGTCACCCGCCCCGGGGTGAACATCCGTGCTGACCAGGGCATTCTGCGCCGCAAGAACGGCACACAGTGACCGATCCCGACCAGACTCATGGGGTTATAGCCACTGATGATCAGCCAGCCATCATCGGTCAGCACTCTTTCGGCTTCGCGCAACACTTGGTGGGGATCGGCGGAGAAATCGAGGCAGTGAGCCAGTAGGCAGGCATCGACGCTGCCGGTCCGCACTGGCAGATCGAGGGGATCGCCATACATGTCGAGCAACCGCCCGCCGGGGGCGACCCCGACCTGGTGACGAATGGAGGAGCGTTTGCAGGAGAGTTCGGCGCTCAGGGCGCCAATTTTCAGCAGATGATACCCAAACAGATTGGGGCACCAGTTGTCGAGCCGATCCTGGATCTCGGCCGCCACCCAGTCCCCCATAGGCAATGCAGACCAGCTGGTCGGGATCTCGATTTGTTGTTCGGTACGTGCCACCTGCATAATAGGGCTCAACTCGGGGTTTCGAACGCCATCCTGTTATATAAGATACCCTCCCTAAAGAGAAGCAGACTCATGTATCCAGTGATCACAGTTCCAGCCTTTAATGACAACTACATCTGGTTGATCCGCCACGAAAATCACTGTCTGGTGGTCGATCCGGGCGATGCCGCCCCCGTGCTGGAGCGGCTCGAGGCATTGGGGCTGGTGCTCGATGCCATCCTGCTGACCCATCACCATCACGACCATGTCGGGGGCGTCACCGACCTGCTTGCCCACTTCCCCCACGCCCGGCTCTATGGCCCCAAACTTGACCCGATGCCGGATCACCACGGTCAGTGGCTGGAAGATGGCGATCAGATCAACTGGCACGGCCTCGCCCTCGAAGTGATCCATGTGCCCGGGCACACTCGCGGCCACATCGCCTACCACGGTAACGGCATGCTGTTTTGTGGCGATACCCTCTTCTCGGCCGGCTGTGGCCGCCTCTTTGAAGGGACGCCGGAGCAGATGTACCACTCGCTGCAACGACTCGCCGCCCTGCCCGATGAGACACTCATTTATTGTGCCCACGAGTACACCCTCTCCAACCTGCGTTTTGCCTATGCGGTCGAGCCGGACAACCCGGCGATCCGCCGCCAGATCGGGCTGATCAGCAAACTGCGGCAACAAGGGCTGCCAAGCCTGCCAACCCGGCTGGGTGACGAACGCACTTTCAACATTTTTCTGCGCTGCGAACAGGATTCAGTGAAATTTTCTGCTGAAAAGCATGGGCTAAAATGCGTGGAAAATCCGGTAGATACCTTCACCATCCTGCGTCAGTGGAAGGACGTTTTTTGAACAAACCTTGATCAGGGGGCCATTGCCCCTTATGATGCGAGCTGTTTTTCCTAAAAATGACCGGAACGAGATGAAGGTACGAACGGCCTTATTGGCAGCGCTGTTGCTCAGCGGCTGCCAAAACCTGAGCCATCAGGATGACCGGGCGCTAACGGCAATCGAGCCGATCAAGTCCCCCCAGGTCAAGAAAAAAGCGCATAAAAAACACTCTTCCCATTTCCTGTTTGGCGATGAACAGCTGGACGAAATGGAAGAGACGGACAATCTGTGGGTGCGTATCAGCGATGATATGCAACTGGAAACTCCGGACAACCCGCGCATCCGCCAGCAACGTGAGTGGCTGTTGCGCAATGATAAGCATCTGGCGACCATTGCCAGCCGGGCTGAACCCTACCTCTATCTGATGGTAGAGGAGATTGAACGGCGTGAGCTGCCAATGGAGCTTATTACTGTCCCGATGATCGAGAGCATGTTTGATCCTCATGCCCGATCCCGCAGCAATGCCGTCGGACTCTGGCAGTTTGTGCCAGCGACAGGCAGAAACTTCGGTCTGCGCCACGACAACTGGTATGACGGACGGCGCGATGTGCTGGCCTCCACCAATGCGGCGCTCGACTATCTGGAATACCTGAACCGCTTCTTTGACGGTGACTGGCTGCAAACGCTGGCCGCCTACAATGCCGGTGAAGGACGGGTGCGCAACGCCATCCAGCGTAACCAGCGCGCAGGCAAGCCGACCGACTACTGGTCGCTCGATCTGCCGCGCGAAACCCGGATGTATGTGCCCAAGATCCTCGCCATGGCTGACATGATCAGCAATGCGGACAAGTACAATATCCAGTTGCCGGTGCTCGCCAACGAGCCGAAGCTGCGAGTGGTGGAGACCGGCAGCCAGATCGATCTGAACGTGGCCGCCCAACTGGCAGGTCTGCGCACGTCACAGCTCAAGGAGGTCAATCCGGCCCTGAGCCGTGGTGTGATGTCGCCCCGTGGCCCTTACCGCCTGCTGGTACCGGTAGAATATGCCGATACCCTGGAGCTGGCACTGGCCGATCTGCCCAAGAGCGAGCGTATTCGTACCCGCTCCTATCAGGTCACCAGTGGCGATACCCTGTCGCGCATCGCCCAGAATCATGGCGTCAGCGTGAACGAGCTGAAGCTGGCCAACAATCTGCGCAGCAACAACCTGCGTCGCGGTCAGCAACTGGTGATCCCGACCCACGGTCAGGTCAGCAGCAAGGCCAGCTCCGCCAGCAAACCGCAACAGCTGGCAAGCCGTGGCAGCAGCCAGAAGGCCAAGGTCAGTTACAAGGTGCGCTCGGGTGACAACCTGTGGAGCATCAGCCAGGCACACGGCGTCTCCCACGAAGAGCTCGCCAAGTGGAATGGTCTGAATGCCAAGTCGGCGCTCAAGCCAGGCATGAAGCTGGTGGTCTATCCCAAGCAAGGGAAGAAGAGCGACAAATCGATGGTGTATCAGGTTCGCCGTGGCGACTCCATCTCCTCCATCGCGGCTCGCTTCCAGGTGGCCATCAACGATGTGATGCGCTGGAATCAGCTGGATAAAGGGGATTACCTCAAGCCTGGTCAGGAGCTGACCCTGTTTGTGAAGAACAACAGCTAAGCCTCACCGCTTGAACCCGATAAAAAACGGGGCCAGTCATCTGACTGGCCCCGTTTTTTATTACTGCGGCTAACCGCTGCTGTGTCTGAGCCGCCGACTAAAACAATGGCTTGGCGCCACCTGCGGATGCATCACCGCTCTGCAGGCAAAACTATCACCGCTATTCCCAGAGCCTTGTCGGCACCACCATAAGTACGGTGCGCTGGCCGATCGCCACATTGGCATTGGGGAAGACTACCGCCTCACGCGGCTTCTCGACGGTGTAGCGCAGCTCACCATCCTCGGCCAACACGAACCCTTGCGGAAATTCGGTGAAGTTGTCCACATCGCTGGCGAACAGGAAGCGAAAGTCCGCCGATTTTTTGGTGATTACCCGATCGATGGCAAACAGGGTGAAATCATCCGCCCGCCACGGCTCCAGCGCCACCTCATCCTGAGTGACCAGCTCCTGCAGCGCTTGGCGGGTTTCGATAAAGCGGGTCATATCGTTCTCGCCAAACGGGCGCACCTTGCCCAGCTCCACCGTGAAGGCATGGGCGCCATGCTGGCGGGAGCTATAGTAGCTGAAGGTCGTGGTCGGGCTGGCGGAGAGCAGAATGGTGCGCACCCCGCAGGCACCGAGGAACTGCACCTGCTCGCGGCAGTGAGGCCGCTCGTGGGGGAAGGGGTAGACGGCAAACTTCTCGTGGCGCGAACCGCGAATGGCGGTGTGCAGGTCGTAGTGGTAACGGGGACGAGCCGGATTGGCAAAGAAGCGGCTCACATACTGCTCGAGGCGCATGGCGCGGATCCGCTCCCGATTGCACAGCCCCTCCCCCTTGCTGTGTGCTCCGGAGAAGAGCCGGTTCATGTTCTCCTCCACCTCCCGCAGCCCCAGATTCATAGCAGCCGGATTGCCAAACAGGAACAGCACCCGATGACGGGCGCTCAGCTCGCCTGAGAGCAGACGACTCAGCAGCTGGTTGCAGATCTCGATGGGGGCGGTCTCGTTGCCGTGGGTGCCGCAGGAGAGGACGATATCCTTGCGTCCTCCCCGCTGGTCGCCCGCGCCACTGGCAGGCTCCAGACAGAGCACGCCCGTATCCCAGACGCTGACCCACGCACCATCGGGCAGAGCAAATTCAAAGGGATCGAGCTGCCACTCATGGCTGCGGGTCATGGCCAAAAAATCGTGCTGGGGAATCATCCGTCTCACCCTCTTGCGCTGGAACACTATGGCCGGATTATACGCAAGGCATCACGGCTTAAAATCGTTTTTTAAACAAATTCAAACATTAACGATACAAGTGTGATAACAATCGAACGACGACAGCAATGACGGTAGCGATATGGAATAAAGAGGAGAGGAAAAAGGATCAACGTAAAACGGGGAGAGATAAAACAGACAATGACAGACTTGGCGGCCGGGCGCCACGGGGCAGAACAGCAAACGACTCAGCAGAAAAACAAGGCATCCATGCCCGGTAGATCAACCACGCCAGAACGGCTTGGTGGTCTCTTGATAACGGTCAGCTTCGTTCAGGCCGATGTCTTTGAGCAGGTACTCGGGCAGCTCGGAGAGCTGGCGACGGCTGCGGCTGCGCTCCAGCCAGGTCAGAACGGTCATTTTAATGCGAGCAACCAGATTCAATTGGCTGGAATGCTGGTAACCGGTTTCGGTATAAGTCATGTTGGCCATGATGTGGCTCCTCTGAATATTTGTTTACGCACTGGGCTTTATTTGATGCGCAAAGCTTAGTCAGGGCGCAGGGCCGACTCAATTGACGAATTTTGATACGTTACATTAGGAAAACTAATAGTAAAAAACTGACTGATACAATTTTAATGCTTTGATTTATAAAGAATAATTAAGTCGCTATTCGACCATCAACGGCCCGCAGCATATTGTGCTGCATGGCACCACCTTACATATGCAATTTACCGCATTGCCTATGCACTCGCCAACAGACGTGCCATGGGTGGCAACCCCGTCATTACATTCGATCGTTAATTTTGCGATCTCTTTGTGATCTTAAATTAACACAATGAAACATAAAACAAACTTACTTTTCCTCCCGCGCAGCTCCCTCGATGAAGACCCGAAAACGCCCCTCTTGGCGCGCAACCGGCATACTGATATGGTTATTTACACAGTAGTTTATTCCCCTGCCCTGACGCCATCGTTTATGCCGTCAGAGGCGGATGAAACCACAGGATCATCAATGGATACCTTTACCCCGACCGCCGCCCTGCGTCAACAGATGGCCGCCATTGAAGCCTCTCTCAACCAGCTGGCCGATCTGCTTGGCCAACTCAAGCTGCAGGAGGCTCATGTCTATCCTCTCCCCCCGGTTGCACAGGGGGAAGAGCACGACCCGATCGAGCAAATCGAGGTGGGCTATCTCAACGGTGAAGCCGCACTGGCGGCCACCCTCGCCGCCTATCGGGATCACAGCGCCCGCCCCGGCTGCTCCACCAAGGCAACTCATCGGCTGCCCGGCTGGTTGCGCTTTCCTGCCGCCGCCGCTCCGTTGATCCAGCCTCTGGTTGAGGAGATCAATCAGCGCAAGCTCGATTTCAAAGCGCTGGTGCAGCAGGCGGGGGGACGGGACGAGAAGTTCGAGCTGGTACATACCGCCCTGCCCGGGGTGATCACCCTACAGGTCTACCGCAAACTGACCCTGTTGGCGGGGGAGCTGCAATCCCTCGGCTTTACCTGGGCTGACAAGCAGACCATCAATCGCCTCAGTCGCGAGCAGGTGCTTGAGATGCTGGAGCGCAGCCGCCGCTACATACCGGCCCTCTCCAACAACGAGGAGTGGAGCAAGATGGTGGATCAGGAGGTGTACGATATTCGCCGCCTGCCCGCCGATGCCGAGCTGCGGATCCGCCGCCCGGTCAAGACCCACCCGATGATCAATCTGCTCTGGCTGGAGCGCACCCCGCGCAAGCAGCAGATCAAGGCGAGCCTGCCGCTCTTGCTCTGCTCGGATACCCCGCCTGCGGTCACTCATCTGGGCAACTATCCCCCCAAGAGCCGGCAGGCGCGGCGAGATCGCAAGATTGGCGGCGAGCCCATCATCGAGCGGCTGCACCTCTATCTCTATCAGGGGTGACTGGATCAGGGATAGCTGGTTCAGGGATAACCGGGCCGCCTTGCCGCGATAAACGAAGTATCCCGCATCAGCACCCCAAATAAGAAAGGGGAGAACATCTCTGGATGTTCTCCCCTTTTCTGTATCGATAGACGGTATGTAAGGCGGCGTCGCCAATCAGCCCATCAGCAGGGCCCGCAGGCTCTCCACATCCAGCCCGCGCACCTCGGACTGGCCGCTCAGCAGGCCATCGGCCAGCGCCCGCTTCTCGTCGTGCAGGGCGACAATCTTCTCCTCCACCGTCTGCTCGCACACCAGCCGGTACACGGTCACCGGCTGGGTCTGGCCCATGCGGTGAGCCCGATCGCTCGCCTGATCTTCCACTGCCGGGTTCCACCAGGGATCGAGGTGCAGCACGGTATCGGCCTGGGTGAGGTTGAGACCGGTGCCCCCCGCCTTGAGGCTGATGAGAAACAGCGGCACCTCCTCATGACGAAAACGCAGGATGGAGTCCTGACGGGACTTGGCAGAGCAGCCCCCATCCAGATAGCAGTAATCCCAGGATTTCTGCTCGATGCGGGCCCGCAACAGACTCAGCAGATCGACAAACTGGCTGAACACCAGCACCCGATGACCACCGTCGATCGCCTCTTCCAGCAGGGCCATCGCCTCGTCCAGCTTGCTGCTGGTCTGCGACCACTCGGGCATCACCAGCTCCGGTGAGCAGCAGAGACGGCGCAGCCGGGTCAGGCCACTCAGTACATGCATCAGGGCGCGACCATCGGCGCTTTGCACCTGCTGCACCACTTCCCGTCGGGTCGCCTCGTAGAGCTGACGCTCTTCGGGGGAGAGGCTGATGTGGTGAATGATCTCGGTCTTGTCCGGCAGCTCGGTCAGCACCTGCTGCTTGAGACGACGCAGGATAAAGGGGCTGATCACCGCCCGCAGCAGCGCCATATGCTGGGGATCCTTGACCGCCTTGCCAAAGCGGCGCTTGAACTCGCCAAGGCTGCCGAGCAGCCCCGGGTTGATAAAGGTGAAGAGGCTCCACAGCTCCCCCAGATGGTTCTCGATGGGGGTGCCGGAGAGGGCGAGGCGAAAATCGCCGTCGAGCTGGAACAGCAACTTGGCGCGCTGGGTGCCGGCGTTTTTGATTTGCTGGGCCTCATCAAGCACCATGGAAGACCAGCGGCGGGACTTGAGCGCCTCCGCCAGGCTGCCGAGCATGCCGTAGTTGATGAGGATCACCTGACCGGCCTTGGCCTCGCGAATGATCCCCTCCCGCTCGGCCGGGTTCTCGAACACCACCACATCCAGCTCGGGGGCGAAACGGGCCACCTCCTCCTGCCAGTTGGTGACCACTGACTTGGGTACCACCACCAGCGCAGGGCCAAGGTGCTGGCGCATCCGCAGCACGATAAGCGCCTGCAGCGTCTTGCCCAGACCCATGTCATCGGCCAGACAGGCACCAAAACCATGATGGGCCAGGGTCGCCATCCAGCGCACCCCCTCTTTCTGATAGTCCCGCAGGGAGGTAAGCAGCTCGTCCGGGCAATCGACCTCCTGCTGCCACTCCTGCTGCAGGGATTGCCACGCTGCATCCCCTTCGGTGGTAATGACCGAGAGCAGACGAGTGAGCGGATAGGCCAGCTTGTTGTTGATGCGCTGCTCTTCATCGAGCATGGCCCCCAGCATGGTGAGCCGCTCCACCAGCTTGTCGCTCAGCATCAGGCTGGTCTTCTCGTCGAGCTGAACGGTGCGCTGCCCCGGGGTCATCTGGCGCAGAATAAGGCGCAGATCGAGGATCTGGTGCTCATCAAGCGCCAGTGCCCCTTCGACCTGGAACCAGTCCTGCCGCCGCTCGATGCGCAGGCTCAGAGCCGCTTCATCGAGGCTCTTGAGGCGGGCGCTGTCCTGATGCCAGTGAATGACCACACCGGCATCCACTAGCTCGGGCAGGGCATTGACCAGCGCCAGCGCCTGTTCCCCCTGCAGCAGCCACTCGCTGCCGGGCAGGCCGATGGGCAATTGATTGCGCAGTAGCTGGGCCTGCAGCTTCTCGGCAGCGAGATCCCTCTGCCAGTAGTGGTACGCCTTGATCCCCTGCCGCACGATCGCCTCCCCCTTGCCAAGGGGCTGGGGCGGCAGATCCTCAAAGCGGGTCACCAGCTTGACCGACAGCTGGCCATCCTGCCAATCCAGTTGCACCGAAGGAATGCCCGGCCAGGAAGCCAGTTCGGCGTTGCCGCTAAGCCCCGCAACCTGACTATGCCAGGGCAGCTCGGGAATGGCGTCCAGGGTGCGTTGCAGCTCGGCCAGCCCCTCGGCGGGCAGCAGCGGGATAGATTCGAGCGCTGGCAAGCGGTCGAGCAGCGGCTGCGGGGTAAGGATCAGCTGCCACAGATCCTGCGCCAGCGGCATGATATGAGCCCCGCGGGCGGCCGCATCGGGGCAGAGCTGCGCGCTCATCCCCTGTTCGGTGGCCACCACCTGCAGCAGGGGGGCGCTGATGGCCAGTTGCAGCTTCTGCCCCTTGGCGTTGAACAAGCGGGGGTGATCGGCCAGCGGCGCCCAGACATCCCGCGGCAGTCGTCCCATCACCCGTGGCAGGGTGCGGACCAGTGCCCAGTCGTGCTCATCGAGCATGGCGGCATACTGGGTAGAGAGCAGGGCTGGATCGACCCGGCGACCGGCGGTCCACTCCCCCTTGGTACTGAGCTTCTGGATCTTGCACTCCAGCTCGGGACCATCAGCATGGAGCAGCCACACCAACCGCTCCTGCGGCTTGCGCACGCCACTGGAGCGTCCCAGTCCCTGCAACCAGTTGAGCCAGCTGGCAGAGGCCGCGGTTTTATCCTCGTCCCCGTCATCATCCTGCTCGTCACTGCCCTCTTGCGTACTCTCCTCACTGCCGCGCAGTTGGCACAAGGGCGCCCCTTTGGCCGCCTCGCCCAACAAGATGCGCAGCAGATCCTGACAAAACGCCATCAGGCGATGATGGGGCTCGGCATCGAGCAGATGGGAGAGATCCCACTTGTGCAACATGGCCACCTGCGGGCTCTGGGCACCGTGACGGGCCAGCGCACAGAGATCGAGCCAGAGATAGCCCCAGTGGAGCTCCTCCACCGGCAGTTGCAGGGTATCGAACAGGCCGACCGCCTGACCGTGGCGATCGCCCGCCCACTGGCTAAGCAAGTCGGCAAGCAGGGGGAACTGGCCAGTCAGACTGCGCTGCCACTTCTTGCGCTGTTCGCTGGCGATGACGGGATCGGCCTGCTGCAACCAGCCAAGCCAGAGCAGGGCGCTGAATGAACGGGGCCACTGGCCCGCTTCACCCTCATCGGTTGCCTGCCACTGGCCCAGTGCGGTGAGCAGTCGCTCGCCAAGCGGGCCGCTCTGGCTCTGTTGGGCCAGCGCCTGCAGGGCTGGCCAGCCGGGGGCGGCATCCTTGTCCTCGCCGGTTGGCGATGTGCTCTCGCCATCCCCGCAGAGCCAGCGCCACTCCGCCTCGAACGCTTTGGCCCGGGCCTGCACCTCGGGGGCGCAGCGCACCAGCGCATTGGCCAGCGGCCAGCGATCTTCATAGGGGGCATCAAGCAAGAGTTGCAGCGAGAAGTGCTCCAGCAACATTTGCTGCCAGGCGGGGCTGGAGCCCGCCAGCAACTGGTGAGCGTCCGGGGTATCGAGCAGGGTCAGCAGATCGCTGGCCGAGAAATAGGTCGGGATCTCCCCCGCCTTGCCGCGGCAGAGCTCGCGCACCACCGCATGGGTAAGATCCTGCCCGGTCAATGAGGGCACCCGGCTCCAGTCAGGCGCCGGGCAGAGACCGGCACGCACCCCCAGGATCAGCGCCAGCGTCCCCTCGGCGGTCAGGCTCCACTGCTGCTCCCCGCGCAATCTGACCAGCCCCGCATCCTGCAGTCGGGTCAGTTTATCGATCAGGGCATGGCCTATCGCCAGTTGTTCTTGCAGCAAACGGGTACTGGCAACGCGCTGCAATTGCAGGGTGGCGAGCAGGGCATAACTATCCGAAGAGAGGGTGGACGCAGACATCAAGACTCACGGGCAAGTGCAAAAGCGGAATTTTAACGGTAAAGCGCCAGCGGCTCGACCCTTTACCGTGAAATAACTCAAAAAAAAACGGCCATCCATGATGACCGTCGAAAGTAACGAAGGAAATAGCCGGATCATCCGGTTACCTCCCACAGCGGGAAAATCGGGAGCGCTAGCCCCTAATTCGTGGAGCCAATGCTAGAGGTTGGCGCCCGAAAAAGCTTTGAAGCGGATCACAGTTGAAAAGGATTTCTGAAAACGGTTTCAATTTTTAGCGGCAAAAAACCATGATTTCGCGCCAAATGAGCCATGTCCAAACCCCTCCTGCTCACCCGGCACAAGCGGTAGAAAACCCTATAACGGTCGCTTGTCGAACGCCCCTGTGCGGGCAGCTGTCAGCTGTATAGCCTCATCAGAACCTGCCGCCCGCAGGCTAGGTTTCAGGGCCACCGGACATGGCCGAGATGGGCCAGGAGAGCACGAATCGGCTCCCTCCCCGTCCGGTAGATTGGCAAACCGCGCTGCCGCCGTGGGCCTCGGCAATCGCCTTGACCACGGCGAGCCCAAGTCCGCTGCCGCCGCTCTTGCGCGAGCGTGACGGCTCTCCCCGACGAAACGCATCGAAGATACAGGCGGCGACCTCCTCGCTGATGCCTGGCCCCTCATCTTCCACACTCAGGACGCACACACTCTCCAAGCGATACAGCCGCACGGTCAGCAGGCCCGGCAGCGCGTGCTTCTGGGCATTTTCCAACAGCGCCATCAGAGCCTGACGGATACGAAACAGATCGCAGCAGACATGAAGTTCGCTATCGAGCTCCCGCTGCAACACAAATCCGCTCGCCGCCAGAGGGCTGGCAAACGCCTCAAGCACCACGGCAAGCTCGTCGGCCAGCCTGACCTCGGTCCGCTGTAACTCCAGATGGCCGCTGTCGTTGAGGCTCAATACCCGCAAATCCTCGATCAGGTGATTGAGCCCCTCCACCTGACGCAGCAACCCCTCGAAGAGTTCGCTGCTGGGAGGAAATACCCCTTCGGCCAGCCCCTGCAAACGGCCGCGCAAAATGGTCACCGGAGTGCGCAACTCGTGGGCAATGGCGGCATTCCAGAACTCCCGCTCGCGGGTCATGCTCTGCAGCCGCTCGGCCATGGCGTTGAAGTCGCGCACCAGTTGCGCCGTCTCCCCGATCGCCTGCTCATCCTCCGGCACGCGGGCATCGAGTTTGCCCTCGGCCACCTCGCGCAGGCTGGTTGCCACCGAGTTGAGGGGAGTCAGGATGCGACGAGAGAGGCGCACCGCCACGTACAACGCCATCCCCAATGCAATGAGAATGGTGGAGCCGATCCAGATCATCTCGACTCTGGAGGGCACCCAGGTCTCGGAGATGCTGCCCGGTACAAACGCCACGGCGATGCCATAAAACACATAGGTGCCGATCACCGCGAGGGAGATGATACCAAGCGTCATCAAGCCCAGAGAGCGGATGATCTGCCTGCGAAGGCCGGGCGCCGATTTCATGCATCGCCCCCGAAGCGATAGCCAACGCCCCAGACACTGGCGGGGACCCCCTGAATACCGTGTGTCTCCAGTTTTTTGCGCAACTTGCTGATGTGGCTATCCACCGTACGCTCCTGGGTATCCCCCTCCGGCAAGCAGTGAGTCAGCAGTTCGGCGCGACTGAACACCCGTTTCGGCGCCCGCATCAAAGAGGCGAGCAACTTGAACTCGGTCAGGGTCAGCTCCAGCACCTGCTGCTGGTCATCGCGGAAAATGCTGGCCTCGTGGCTCTCCAGATCGATCTGAAACTGGCCGACCCGCAGCACGTTCGCCGTGGCAGGCTTTACGGCCTGGGTGCGCCTGAGCACGGCCTGCACTCGCGCCACCACTTCGGCCGGATTGAAGGGTTTAACCACATAGTCATCCGCCCCCATGCGCAGCCCCATCAGCTTGTCGAGATCCTGATCGAGGGCGGTCAGCATGATCACCGGCGTATCGCCGCGCGCCCGGATCTCGCTGAGCACCTGCCAGCCATCCAGCTGCGGCATCTGCACATCCAGCAGCAGGAGATCGGGTTTGAATGCCTGATGCATGGCCAGCGCTTCACGGCCATCGGCGGCGTGCAGGGAGCGCAAGCCATGACGTTGCAGGTAAGCGGCGAGGATGTCGGCGATCTCGGCTTCATCCTCTGCAATCAGTACCAGTGACTGGCCCGCCGGGCTGGCGGAAGCATTGAGATGGGACATAGTCGGACTCGAAAAAAGGTGGCGTTGAACTTTATCATCGCCTCCATGGATTCTCCACAAAGCCTCGAATCATTCGCAATAGCCCCTCGCCATAATAGCCGCTCGATGCACTCTCCGGTCACATCACACCGGAGAGACGGTTTAACGAGGTGAGTGGATGATGTTTGTCAAACAGCGGTATGCGGGCGCCCTGCTCGCCGTCATTGCCGCATTCGGGTTGGCGGGTTGCGATGTCGCGCCGCAAGAGCAGGAGGCCCCCGCCCTTCCTCAGGTGTCGGTGCTGACTCTGACTGGTCGGGAGCTGGTCATCAGCGAGGATCTGCCCGCCCGGGTGGCGGCACTGCGCAGCGCCGACATTCGCGCCCAGATCAGCGGCATCGTACAGCGCCGCCTGTTCGAGCAGGGCGCCGAGATCAGCGCAGGTACCGTGTTGTTCCAGATAAACCCGGCCCCCTTCAAGGCCGATGTCGACAGCGCCGCCGCCGCATTGCAACGGGCCGAGGCGGTGCTGGCCCGCGCCCGTATCCAGATTGAGCGCCTGCAGCCGCTGCTGCGCACCGATGCCATCAGCCGCCAGACCTATGACGATGCGGTCTCCCTGCGGGATCAGGCGGCTGCCGATGTAGCCCAGGCCAGGGCGACTCTGGCCCGGCACCAGCTGAACCTGCAATTTGCCAGCGTGGAGGCCCCCATCGCCGGGCGCATCGATCAGGCGCTGGTGAGTGAAGGGGCCCTGGTGTCGCCCACCGATGCCACCCCCATGGCTAGGATCCAGCAGATTGATCAGGTCTACGTCGATGTGCGTCAACCGGCCTCGGTGCTGGAATCCCTGCGCCAGCAGGCTGGCTCAACGGCACCGGAACTGGCGGTAGAGATCCTCGGCAGCAATGGCACACCGCTGGGCATGCAGGGGCGCATCCTCTTCTCCGGCATCGAGGTCGATGCCGGGACCGGCGACGTGCTGCTGCGGGTGCTGGTGGATAACCCTGAGCGGCGCCTGTTGCCCGGTCTCTACGTGCAGGCGCGCATTCCCCGGGCCCGCTATGACAACGCCCTGACCGTGCCCCAGCAGGCGGTAGTTCGCACATCGGGTCAGACCAGCGTGTGGGTGGTGGATGGCCAGGGGCAGGCACAGCTGGTTCCGGTCAACACCGCTGAACTGGTGAATAGCCAGTACCGCATCGCATCCGGGCTCAGTGCCGGGCAACAGGTGGTGATCGAAGGGATCGATCGTCTGACCCCGGGAGTTCAGGTCATTGCCTCCCCCTGGCAACCACCCGCCGTCAGCCAACCGGCTGACAGCGGCATTCGCTGAATCGGAGAGTTATCCATGCCGCAGTTTTTTATCCATCGCCCGGTGTTTGCCTGGGTGCTCGCCCTGTTCATCGTGCTGGCAGGGGTCATTGCCATCCCCAAGCTCCCCATCTCCCGCTATCCCTCGGTGGCGCCGGTGTCGGTGACCCTCTATGCCACCTATCCGGGCGCCACGCCGCAGACACTGAATGATGCGGTGGTGAGCCTGATCGAGCGCGAGCTGTCGGGAGTGAAGAACCTGCTCTACTTCGAGTCCTCTGTGGACGCCTCGGGCAGCGCGCAGATCACTGCCACCTTCAAGCCGGGCACCGATCCGGAGCTGGCCCAGATTGACGTGCAAAACCGCATCAAGGCGGTCGAACTCCGTTTACCGCAAGCAGTGCGGCAAACCGGCCTGCAGGTAGAGTCAGCCTCATCCGGCTTTCTGATGATGGTCGGCATGACCTCACCGGATGGCCGCTTCGATGAAGTTGCCCTCAACGACTACATGGCACGCAATATTGTGCAGGAGCTGCGCCGCATCGACGGGGTAGGACGAGTGCAGCTGTTCGGCGCCGAGCAGGCCATGCGCATCTGGGTAGATCCGGCCAAACTCGCCGCCTACGGGCTGACCATCAGCGAGGTGGCACAGGCCATCGAGCAGCAGAACATCCAGATTGCACCGGGACGTCTCGGTGACGAGCCCGCCCTGCCTGGCCAGCGCCTGACGGTACCCCTCACGGTTCAAGGGCAGCTAACAACCCCCGAGGCATTCGCCGCCATCGTGCTGCGAGCCGGTGGCGATGGCGCCAAGCTGGTGCTGGGTGATGTCGCCCGGGTCGAGCTGGGGGCGCAATCCTACGCCTTTTCCAACCGGGAGAACGGCGTGGCCGCCACCAGCGCCGCCATCCAGCTCTCCCCCGGCGCCAACGCCGTGCGTACCGCCGATGCGGTGCGCACCCGTCTCGCCCAGCTCGCCCCCACCCTGCCGGCGGGCATGGCCTATTCGATCCCGTTTGACTCGGCCCCCTTCGTCAAGGTCTCCATCGAAAAGGTGATCCACACCCTGCTGGAAGCCATGGTGCTGGTGTTTCTGGTGATGTTTCTCTTCCTGCAGAACCTGCGCTACACCCTGATCCCGGCCATCGTCGCCCCCATCGCTCTGCTTGGCACCTTCGCGGTGATGCTGCTGGCCGGTTTTTCGATCAACTCCCTCACCATGTTCGGCATGGTGCTGGCCATCGGCATCATAGTCGACGACGCCATCGTGGTGGTGGAGAACGTCGAGCGCCTGATGGCCACCCGGGGGCTGTCGCCCCGAGAGGCGACGTCGCAGGCCATGAAGGAGATCACCGGGGCGGTGATCGGCATCACCCTGGTGCTCACGGCGGTGTTCCTCCCCATGGCGTTTGGCAGCGGCTCGGTGGGGGTCATCTACCAGCAGTTCACCCTGTCGATGGCGGTGTCGATCCTCATTTCGGCCTTCCTGGCCCTGACCCTGACGCCTGCGCTCTGCGCCACCCTGCTGCGTCCGGTCAGTCCGGATCATCATGAGAAGCGCGGCTTCTTCGGTGCCTTCAACCGGGGTTTCGAGCGGTTCACGGCAGGCTACGGTGCGCGGGTAACCCGGCTGGTCGGGCGCAGCGGACGGATGATGGCAACCTTTGCCGCCCTCTGCGCCGTGCTAGCCATCGCCGCCGCCCAGCTGCCCTCCTCTTTCCTGCCGGACGAGGATCAGGGCTACTTCATGACCTCCATCCAGCTGCCGACCGGCGCCACCAGCGAGCGTACTCTTGAGGTGGTCAAGGCCTTCGAGGCTCACGTCGCCTCTCGCGAGGCGCTGGACACCAACCTGGTGGTGCAGGGCTTCAGCTTCTCCGGCGCAGGCCCCAATGCCGCCATGGCCTTCACCATGCTCAAAGATTGGGATCAGCGTCATGGCGCCACGGCAGCCGAAGAGGCGGATCTGGCACAAGCGGCCATGGCAAATATTCCTGAAGGCACGGTAATGAGCCTACTGCCGCCCGCCATCGACGAACTGGGCACCGCCTCCGGCTTCACCCTGTTCCTGCAAGACAGAGCCAACCGGGGGGAAGCCGCGCTGCTGGCCGCTCAGGCACAGCTGCTGGAACTGGCCGCCAAAAGCCGGGTAGTCAGTGATGTGTATCCCGACAATCTGCCTCCCGGCGAGAGCATTCACCTCGAGATCAACCGACAGAAGGCCGAAGCCATGGGACTCTCGTTCGCCAGCATAAGCAGTACCCTGTCGGCCGCAATGGGGTCGCTCTACGTCAACGACTTCCCCAACGGCGGGCACATGCAGCAGGTCATTCTGCAGGCCGACGCGTCGGCGCGCATGCAGCTCGATGACGTGCTCGGTCTGCGGGTGCGCAATGCCAACGGCGGCATGGTCCCCTTGCGGGAGGTGGTGACACCGGAATGGCGCGAATCGCCGCAACAGATGATGCGCTTCGATGGCTTCCCTGCCGTGCGTATTGCCGGGGGGGCAGCGCCCGGCATCTCCAGCGGAGCGGCGATGGCGGAGATGGAGCGTCTGGCGGCGCAATTGCCGCCAGGCTTCGCATTGGCCTGGACGGGACAGTCGTTGCAAGAGCGCCAGTCGGCCGAGCAGGCCCCCCTGCTGATGCTGTTGTCGGCGCTGGTAGTCTTCCTGGTGCTGGCGGCACTCTATGAAAGCTGGTCGATCCCGCTCTCGATGATGCTGGTGGTGCCGCTGGGCCTGCTCGGTGCCGTCGCGGCCGTGATGCTGCGCGGCATGCCCAACGACGTCTTCTTTAAAGTAGGCATGATCACCATCATCGGTCTGTCGGCCAAGAATGCCATCCTCATCGTGGAGTTTGCGCGCCAGTTGCACAGCGAAGGGCGCTCACTGCTTGATGCGGCTGTCACTGCTGCCCGCCTGCGCCTGCGCCCCATTCTGATGACATCGCTGGCCTTCACCCTCGGTGTGGTGCCCTTGATGCTCGCCAGTGGCGCCAGCGCGGAGACCCAGCACGCCATCGGCACCGGCGTGTTTGGCGGCATGATCAGCGGCACCCTGCTGGCCATCTTCTTCGTACCGGTCTTTTTTGTCTTCATCATCGGGGCGCAGCAGCGCCTGCACTCCTGGCAGGCACGGCGAGCATCCAACCGCATTCATCCGGGCCGATGACCACAGATACACAGGCGGCCGGATAGTCCCTCAGCACATCACCAAAAGAAAAAGCCCAACCTGCTAAACAGGTTGGGCTTGGTATGTGGCGGAGAGACAGGGATTCGAACCCTGGGTGGCATTGCTGCCACAATTGATTTCGAGTCAATCCCGTTCGGCCACTCCGGCATCTCTCCGTGGGGAGAGAGTTTTACCCAAGCTGGGCCGAGGATGCAATAAAAATTTCTTAGATATCAAATGGCTGAATCAGATATCTGGGAGCAGGCTCACATTGCTTTACGCACGGCTTACGTTGCGAGGCCACTCTTGTATGGCCCTGTATCCACCCGCTCGCACACCCGGCCATTATCCACGTCGTGATATTCCCCCATTGCCATCAGGCGTCTATTTTTCCTGCTTGGTGCTCAAATTTATGGGTGATGCCGATTTTGGCCGGTTTCCTATGTATCCCCACATCATTGCTTGTGCGCGGCAAGCTGGTAATCATGGGCTGATTGAGGAACAATCGCGCCATTCTGGCGGCTGTGTTGATGATGTTCCGCCCCGATTGAACTGATGGATCTTCTTATGCGATTGCCGAAACTCAAGCCCCTACCCTTAACGCCCGCCCTTTCCCTGCTGCTGACAGCCATCCTGCTCTGCGCGGCGCCGGCAGAGGCCAAACGCTACCCGCTGCCAGCTGCCGGAAGTCGCCTCATCGGTGAGCTGGAGGATTACATCATCCAGCAGAATGAACATCTGGAGCTGGTTGGCAAAAATACGCAAATTGGATTTTTGGCACTGCTTGAGGCAAATCCGGGTGTAGACCCCTATTTACCCAAGCCTGGCACCCGCTTGACGCTGCCCACCCAGATGCTGCTGCCTGATGTGCCTCGCGAGGGGATCGTCATCAATCTGCCCGAACTGCGTCTCTACTACTTCCCCAAAGGGAAGAGCGAGGTCATCGTGCTGCCCATCGGAATTGGTGATATCGGCCGTGAGACTCCGGAGATGACCACCACCGTCATCGAGAAGAATCCCAACCCGACCTGGGTACCCGGCCCCATGGTGCGCAAATCCTGGCTGGAGCAAAAAGGGATCACCCTGCCCGCCGTGGTGCCCCCCGGCCCGGAGAATCCCCTTGGCAAGTTCGCCATGCGCCTTGGCTATGGCAAGCGCGACTACCTGATCCACGGCACCAACAAGGAATTTGGCGTTGGCCTGCGGGTAAGTGCAGGCTGCATCCGGCTGCGACCTGACGATATCGAAGCCCTGTTCAAGATTGTGCCGATCGGCACGCCGGTACGGGTCATCAATCAACCGGTCAAGGTAGCCATCGAACCGGATGGGCGCCGCTGGCTGGAGGTACACTCCCCGCTCTCCCGCACCGAAGAGGAGCTTGAAAATGGCGCCCCGCTGATGTTATCACCGGCCATAGAGAGCTTTATCAGCGCACCTGACGTGATGCAGGATGAGGTGACGGCGGCGCTGGAGAGCAAAAACGGCCTGCCCCGCCCCATCAGCAGCCAACTTGTCAGTGGCTAAGTCACCAGCGCCCGAGTCGCACCGGAGTCACCTTACCTCATGAAATTCCTGCCCCTCCTACTCCTGTTGGCCTGTCACTCCTTGTGGGCCAAGGACATCCTCTGGATGAACAATGGCGATCGTCTGACCGGCAACATCGAGGAGGTGACCGAACAGTCGGTGCGCATCGCCCTGCCCTATGCCGGCGCTGTGACCGTCAAGCGGGATGCCATCAAGCGCTGGCGACTGGACAAACAGGATAAACCCAAGGCGACCGCCAAAGGTGGATTCACCCTGTTCAAGGATGAGCAGGATGAACGCAAGGCCTGGCTCTGGACCGGCAGCGGCGATCTCAATGTCAAACTCAAACAGAATGACAAGCAGACCAACAACGTCAACCTCAAGTGGAAAAGCGAGCTGGCCAATCTGGACTGGCGTTACAGCTTCTCCGGTGAATATACCTATGAGACCGCTGACAACGTCACCGACAGCCATGATTATCAGCTCAACCCTACGCTGGACTACTTCTTCAACCAGCAGTGGTTCTTGCGCACCTCACTCGATGCCGAATATGACATGCTGGATAAAGATCGCTATCTCTACATGGACTATGGCTCGGGGCCTGGCTACCGCTTCTGGAACGACAAACGCCGCCGACTGGAGCTGATGGCCCAAGGGGGATTAAGCCGACTCTACTTCCGTGAAGATAGCGAGGTTCCCAAGATTTTTCTGGGTGAACGGGTCATTGACTACCCCTTCGCCGGTTTTAACTGGGATTATCGCCAACCTTTCTCCCTCTGGCAGGAGAAAATGGAGCTGTTCAGCCAGGGGCGATACCTGAAATATCTGGCACAAGCCTCCCCCTATTTCACCCGTAATCAGGATCTGAAAGGCAGCATAGGATTGCGCTACTACTTCAACGACCATCTGCGCCTCTCCTGGTCGAGTGAGCTGGATTGGGAAGATGCTGACATCCTTGTCGATACAGGCAGCCCGGAACCCCGGGAGAGCGAATTCAGACACCTGCTCAGCCTTGGCGCCAGTTTCTAGCCCCCGCCCCCCAACAAGCAAAGAGGAGCCAAATTGGCTCCTCTTTCTTATCGGACAAACGGACTCGCAACTAGATCAGCCCCCAGGCGGCAATCTGGTAGATCCATACCATCGCCAGCAGGGTGCCGACCAGCCCCATGATGACGCCGATGCGCACCATCTGGTGACTCTCCACCAGACCGGTGGCGTGGGCCAGCGCATTGGGCGGGGTACTGATGGGCAGAGACATCCCGAGCGAAACCGAAATGGTGACCGCCAGGATCAGGGTATGACTGCCACCCCACTCGGCCAGCTCCGGCATGCTGACCGCCAGTGCTGCCACCAGTGGCAGCAGCAGGTTGGCGGTCGCGGTGTTGGACATGAAGTTGGCCATCACCACCGCCAGCAGGCAGGCGCCGACCAGCACCGCCAGCGTGGAGTATTCGTGGAACGGAATATGGGTGATGAGCCGCTCGGCCAACCCGGAGTCCTCCAGCGCCAGTCCCAGCGCGATACCGCCCGAGACCAGCCAGAGCACGTCGAGGGAGATCTTGTGCAGATCGTCCTTGGTGATGATGCCGGTGGTCAGGAACACCGCTACCGGGATCATGGCGACCACGTAGGAACTCATGCCGTGCAGATCCCCCAGTAGCCAGAGCACTATGGTGGTGATAAAGGTGAGGTAGACCACCCAGGCGCGAGGGGTCTGCATAAAGCGCCCCTCAATCTTGAGATCCATCCGCTTGAGGGTGCTCGGGAAGAAGCGCCCCAGCAGAAACCAGCCAAGCAGCAACAGCAATACCACAAAGGGCACCGCAAATCCCATCCACTGACCGAACGAGATGGCATGCTCGCCGGTCAGGTATTTGAGGGCCACTGCGTTGGGCGGAGTGCCGATGGGAGTGCCGATCCCGCCGAGGTTGGCCGCCAGCGGAATGGCCAGCACAAAGCCGATTTTGGCCGGGTCCTTGTCGGGAAACGCCGCCAGCACCGGGGTAAGGATGGCCAGCATCATGGCGGTGGTGGCGGTATTGCTCATGAACATGGAGAAGGTGGCGGTGATCAACATCAGCCCCAGCATGACGATCCGGGGATCCTGACCAAACGGGCGCAGCAACACCCGCGCCAGATTGACGTCCAGATGGTACTTGGTCGCCGCAATGGCGAGGAAAAAACCGCCGAGAAACAGCATGATAACCGGCGAGGCAAAGGTCGCCATCACCTCGGTGGACTTGAGCAGCTCACCAAAGCCCGGCTCTGCCTTGTCGGCAGTCATGAACCAGAGCCCCTTGTCGGAGAGCAGCAGCAGCTCCAGCACGATGATCAGCACCGAGGTAGCAAAGATAGGGATGGGCTCCAGGATCCAGCAGAGGGCGGCCAGCACGAAAATGGCCACGACCCGCTGTTCGATGACGGTGATCCCCTCCAGCGGGATCCAGTGGGTCGGGATCAGCAGGATGGTGAGGCTCAGCAGCAGTGGCAGAATAATCTTGTTATTGATGGGCACTATTGTCTCCAGGATCGGGAGTAAGAAGCCAATAGTGGCATAACATGCTATCACCTCACGCGGCCAACTCGCCAAAATGAGAGCTGGCTAACTGCACGGCGCACCGTTTTGTGAGTCATATCAAGCTGGGGTCGGCGCGCTATGGCTGACGCCTCAACCCTTGCAACAAACAGGCAAAAAAACGGGCCCGCTGTTCGTTGCACACGACAGCGGGCCCGTTTCACCATTCATACCGATGAGGGGGCTCAGAAGTAGATGCGGGTCACCGACTCGATGACGCAACCCGGGCGGCGGATCCCTTCGATCTCAACCTTGATCTCTTTGAGCAACTCCAGCCCACCCTTGATGGGGGTGACCCGGGCCAGCTTGGTGCGGGCGCGGATGTTGCTGTCCACCTTGATGGGGTACGGGAAACGTACCTGATCCAGCCCGAAGTTCACCACCATGCGGGCGGTCGGGAACTCGGGGGTGGCCTCATCGACCGAGCCGGTCAACTGCGGCAGCAGCGCCAGGGTCAGGAAGCCGTGGGCGATGGTGGTCTTGAAAGGCGACTCGGCGGCCGCACGCTCCGGATCGGTGTGGATCCACTGATGATCCCCGGTCACGGCAGCAAACTGATCGATCATCTGCTGGCTGACGTGCAGCCACTCGCCGACGTGGGTCTCTTCACCAATGCGGGCCTGCAGGGCGGCATAGAGCTCGGTCGCCTCGGCCGCCAGCTCAACTGCGGGTTCCTGAGCCACGGCAGGCTGACCGTTGGCTACTTGTGCCACGGTTGCTGCATCCTGTTGCTGCTCGCTCTGGGACTCGGCTTGCAAGTCCAGCACACGCCCCAGCAAAGGATGAAGATGTGCCTTTTGCTGAAACTCACGCCAGTAGTCGCGGATCGCCGGAGAGAGCCAATCCTTGAGCTCAAAGGGGTGCTGCGCCAGAATTTCGCGCTTGCGCTTCAGAAAATCGACAACTTTCATCTACCGATCCCTATTTGATTCAATGCCTGTAAAGAGGTCTAACCAGTCCTATTTTATTAAAGTTTCAGCTGTAAGTGCAAAAAAATCTCGGCGTACACCTGTACCAAGGCGGAAGTAACTACTTACACCATGTAAACCAGCACGATCTACCAATGAGGAAATCGATTGCCAAAGATGCCGCCAGCAGGGGAAATTCATCGGGGTCGTTATGAAAAAAGGCCCTCATCGGGCCTTGTGGTGGGGAGTCAGCGCGCGCTCGACCAGCCGCGACGCAATCCCTCTTCATCCAGGAAGGACCAGGCGAGGATCCGGCTCACCTTGTTGCCCTGTGCCATGTCGATCACCCGTACCTGACGCGCCCCCACCCGGCTCAACGCCTTTTTCGCCCCCGGCAGGTTCTCTTTTTTCGACACCAGCGAGCTGAACCAGAGACACTGAGTGGCAAACTCCTTGCTCTGGGCAATCATGTTGGCCAGAAACGCCGCCTCGCCCCCTTCGCACCAGAGCTCTGCCTTCTGGCCGCCAAAATTAAGCACAGGGGCGCCTGTCACCTCCTTGCCCAGATTGCGCAGCTTGCGCTCCGTCCCCTTGCTCGCCTCCTCCAGCGATGCATGGAACGGCGGATTGCACAGCGTCAGGGCGAAGCGCTCCTTCGGCCCTATGATGCCGCGAAACACATGGTTGGGGTTGCCCTGCAGGCGGCACTCAATCTGGTTGCCGAGCCCGTTGCTCTTGGCCAGCAGGGTGGCCGCCTTGACCGAGACCGGATCGATATCCGATCCCACAAAACGCCAGCCATATTCGCGGCAGCCGAGCAGCGGATAGATGCAGTTTGCCCCCACCCCGATATCCAGCACCCTCACCCCCTTGCCGGTAGGGAGCTGGCCTGCGCTCTCGGCTAGCAGGTCGGCCGCCCAGTGCAGGTAATCCACCCGTCCCGGGATAGGCGGGCAGAGGTAACCGGCAGGCAAGTCCCAGTGGGCAATCCCGTAGTGATGGGCCAGCAGGGCGCGATTGAGGGTCTTCACTGCATCGGGATCGGCAAAATCGATGGTGCGGGTGCCGTAGTCATTGATAAAGACATGAGCGGCCAATTCGGGAGTTCGCAGGCAGAGCGCCTCAAAGTCGTAACCCGCCTGATGGCGATTACGGGAGTGAAGTCCGGATTTGCGGTCGCCCGACTTGGGGCCACCGGCTGATGGGATGCGGGGTTTCATGCTGAGCCTGCCGAAGAAAACGGGCCCACACTATAGTGATTTGACTCGGGAAAGTCTAAACGAGGGCAATAAAAAACCGGGCTATCGAGCCCGGTTCAAGTGAGGTTGGAAAAACAGTCCGTACTGCGAGCCGTTTGTCCAGCCTGACTCAGATATCGATCCGGCGAGCTTGCCAGAACTTGTTGCGCCAGTATTGGCTATCCAGCTTGGAGCGCGTCACACCGGCTCGGGTCGAGGCATGGATGAATTCGCCATTGCCGACATAGATGCCAACGTGGTTGAGACGACGATTGATTTTGAAGAAGACCAGGTCACCCTCGACCAGATCCTGCTTGGAAACGCGCGTCCCTTCGTGGACTTGAGAGCGGGTATCGCGGGGTAATTCGATACCGACGGCATTGCGGAACACTTCACGGGCAAAGGCGGAACAGTCGATACCGCGCTGGCTGCTGCCACCCATCCGGTAAGGAACACCACGCCACTCTTTATATACAGTCAGGATTTCATTCACATCGGGTGTCTGGGAAGCTTCCGGTTCGATGACAGGTTCAACCATGGAAACTTCGATCTTGCTCGCGACCTCGGGTTGGGGTGCCGAGGCACAACCCACCATTCCGAGCGCGACCAGCAGTAGCATCAGGTGGCGCAATCCTTTATCCCCGCTAAATAGTAAATCTTGTTAAAATACGGCCCCAAAGGGCAATTTATAAGGCAACAGCACCCGACTATATCCAAGAATTCTATCGAGGCAAGTGAAAATCCCTATCAAGCTCACATTTTTGCAAGGAAATGCACGATTTTTCATAATTAATGTGATCATGCCCAAACAATATACAATCGCAAAAAGAGCCTTGGGCCTCATAGATAACTGGCTTTTATCCCTGCTTCAGCACCTTTTTAAAGTGAAAAATCATGATCGAAATCGATCTTTTTTTGTTAAAACCGGCCAAGGTATGCCAGGAACTGCTTTCTCAATTGCCTGAATGGCTGTCAACCGATGAGCTGCATATCTGGCAAGCCATGACCCATCCTGAACGGCATCAGGAATATCTGGTGAGCCGCGCCCTGCTGCGCCAGCTATTGGCCGAGCGGCTGCAACAACCTGTCGCCAGTCTGCAATTTTGCAACGGCCCCCACGGCAAGCCCCGACTGCATGATGATGCTTGGCAGTTCAATCTGAGCCACAGTGGCAGCTGGCTGGTGTTGGCGCTCTGCCCGCATGGGCCGCTTGGGGTGGATATCGAACTGGGCAAACGTCGGCATCATCCCCTCCCCCTGGCCCGCCGGTTTTATGCACAGAGTGAATATGAGTGGCTCTGCGCACTGCCTGCCCAAGAGCAGGAGAGTGCCTTCTACCGGCTCTGGTCGCGCAAGGAGGCGGTACTGAAAGCCCACGGTGGCGGCATAGCGGCGGGACTGGAGAAGGTACGGTTTCTCCCGGAGGAAGGATGGCGACTCGACAACCGGCTCGATGACACCCCTTATCAAGTACAGGATTGGCCCTTTGCCAGCGGCTGGCTCAGCCTCGCGGCGGCGGCAACCCCCGTTGCCTTTTACCGGCTGGATGAGCGCTTGAATTGCCACTCGCTTAACCCCATGTTACTCAACACCCTTTCTGAAGAGTCCAACTCATGATCGTCGACATTACTCCCCAGAATTTTCACGCTGAACTTATCGATGCGTCCATGAAGAAGCCGGTCGTCATCTATTTCCATGCTCCGCAGATGCCGGAGTGCCAGGGGATGACACCACTGATCGAATCACTGGTTGGGCCCGCCAATGAGCAGGTCACCCTGGCCAAGGTGGATATGAACGATCCCCAGCTGCAACCGCTGGCCAGCCAGCTCGGCCTGCGCGCCCTGCCGGCGCTGGTGCTGTTCCATCAGGGTCGCCCTGACGAACAGGGGATCATCGAAGGGCCGCAGGATGAAGCCACCCTGCGCCAGTATTTCGCCGCCTTCGCCCCCAAAGAAGAGGAAGAGTTGCTGGCCAAGGGGCAACAAGCACTGGCTGACGAGCAGCCCAGCATCGCCTATGCCCATCTGACCAAGGCACACCAGCTGGCTCCTGAACGTCACGACATCAGCCTGTGGCTCATTCAAGCTGCGCTCGACCTCAACCTGCTGGATGAAGCGCAGGAGCGCCTCGGCACCATCCCGATGGCGGCGCAGGATGGCCACTTCCATACCCTGAGCTCACGACTGGCGCTGGCCCTGCAAGCGGCAGACAGCCCGGAGCTGCGCGCGCTGGAAGCCCGCCATGCAGAACAGCCTGATGATTTTGCCCTGGCTCAGGAGCTGGCGGTGCAATACAACCAGGCTGGCCGTCAGGAAGAGGCGTTGGGACTGCTGCTGGAGATCCTCAAGCGGGATTTGGCATTCGGCGATGCCAGAAAGACCTATCTCGATATTCTGGCGACCATGGGCAGCACACCGGCGGCGCAGAGCTATCGTCGAAAACTCTATAGTCTGCTCTACTGAGCGGAATCGAACTGGCTGGTAATGATGGGGGAGTGTCGGGAGACCGGCATGACCTCATGGGTCAAGTACGAAGAAGGGGCTGTGGGGATAGTGGAGATTCGGTGAATTTCAGGCAAAAAAAAATGGCGCAAAACTGCGCCATTTTTTTCGCATGGATTACTTCTTGTAGGAAGTAGCCATGTTGTCGATGCGCTGGTTAGCACGCATAGCTTCTTGCTTGGCTTCGGCAACATCAGCAGCGATTTTGGACTGATCAGCACGAACTGCGCTAACATCTTGAGCCAGTTGGTCAACTTTGTTAGACAGATTCTGAACGGAAGTTTCCAGTTCGCTGGTGTTTGCACAACCGCCCAGCAGAGCGGACAGACCAACAACACCTACCAACAACAATTTTTTCATTTTTAAAGCTCCCTTGAACTCGCCAGACGTTTAGCAAGCGGCGTGATTATGGCACAAAAAAATCCTACTTTGCATAGTCCCCACCACAGATAAATGCATTAAAACCCTCATTTTTTTTTGAATGAACAGTTTTTGTCCAGATTCGTCTAAAAAATGAGTGCCGTGTGGTGGGGGCACGGACAAAGGTTAACCAAATTTTTGCCTTATTACAATTTCGTATGAGGCTCAGGCTGTACGTTCTGACAACAATTGACGATATTGCACCAGATCCTCGATGGTCAGCACCGGCATCTGGTGCTTGCGACCGAACGCAACCAGATCTGGCAGACGCGCCATCGAGCCATCTTCTTTGGTCAATTCACACAACACACCAAACGGTTTGAGACCAGCCAGCAGCATCAGATCGACCGTCGCTTCGGTATGACCACGGCGGGTAAGCACCCCACCGGTTCGCGCCCGCAGCGGGAAAACATGACCCGGGCGGTGCAGATCGCCCGGTTTGGCGCCGTCTGCGATGGCTGCACGGATGGTGGTGATGCGATCAGCAGCCGAGACACCGGTCGTGACCCCCTGCGCCGCTTCGATGGTCACGGTAAAGGCGGTCTGGTAGTGGCTGGAGTTGGCCTCCACCATCATCGGCAGTTCGAGCTGGCGAACCCGCTCGTCGGGCAGGCAGAGGCAGACGATACCGGAGCACTCGCGGATCATCAGCGCCATCTGTTCATTGGTCATGGATTCGGCGGCGAAAATGAGGTCGCCCTCGTTCTCCCGATCTTCATCGTCGGCCACCAGCACGCCGCCTCCGGCACGCAAGGCAGACAGGGCCGCTTCGACACGGGCAACGGGATCACCGAATTCACTGAGTAGAGACTGATTCATGGTAAAACTCCTAAACAAGACAAGGACCAGAATCAGGGCATGGAAAGGCAGACAGAGACGGGCATGCGGCGGCCAGCCCACAAGGGCCAACACGGCAAGGTCTGTCTTATCCTCTTTCATCCGGACTATGACCGTCGGCTCCGGCATCTCACCGGATCTGCTGACCCCGACCCGGCAATCAGCCAAGTCGGGCGCTCGCGGGCTCCCCGAGTCAATCGGGATACCGCCGGTGGGGAATTGCACCCCGCCCTGAGAATAAGCGCAGACAGCCTAAAGAAAAACGGTTGCAGATACCAGCCAAAATCCCCCGCAGGCTGAAAAGCGTTTCAACATTGCGCCCGGGATCCCGCTCTGCGGCCTGCTCGCCAGCGTGCAAGGCTATGACTGGCGAATTTCTTTATGGCGCGGATCGGTTTATGGCATAGTTCCCGAAACCAAAAAACAGGGCCCGAAAAGAGAGCCTGAACAACGCTGCCGGCGCAGACAGCAGCGCCAACACCACAAACGGAAAATGACAGAGATGGAAAAGAAAATACTGCTCACGGATTGCCCGGATGCCAAAGGGCTCATCGCCAAGATCACCAACATCTGCTACAAGCACCAGCTCAACATCATCAAGAACGATGAGTTTGTGGATCACGAGAATGGCCGCTTCTTTATGCGTACCGAGCTGGAGGGGCGCTTCAACGACGAGACCCTGCTGGCCGACCTCGATGATGCCCTGCCCATCGGCGCCCAGCGCCGTCTGGTCAAGGCAGGCAAGAAGCGCATCGTCATCCTGGTGACCAAGGAGACCCACTGCCTCGGCGATATTCTGATGAAGAACTACGCGGGCGCGCTGGATATGGATATCGTCGCGGTGATCGGCAACTACGACACCCTGGCCGAGCTCACTGGCAAGTTCGATATCCCGTTCCACACCGTCAGTCACGAGGATCTGAGCCGGACCGAACATGAAGAGCAGGTTCGCACCATCATCGACAGCTATGAGCCTGACTATGTGATCCTGGCCAAGTACATGCGGGTGCTGACCCCGAGCTTCGTCGAGGCCTACCCGCGCAAGATCCTCAACATCCACCACTCCTTCCTGCCCGCCTTCATCGGTGCCCGCCCCTACCGGCAGGCGTTTGATCGCGGCGTCAAGCTGATCGGTGCCACCGCCCACTTCGTGACCGACGATCTGGATGAAGGCCCCATCGTCGAACAGGACGTGATCCACGTCGGTCACGCCTTCAGTGCGGACGACATGGCCAAGGCGGGTCGGGATGTGGAGAAATCGGTGCTGAGCCGCGCGCTGGAGCTGGTACTGAACGAGCGGGTGTTCGTCTACGGCAACAAGACGGTGGTCTTCAAGTAATCCGCCCACATGGCTCGTATGCAAACGCCAGAAACAACAACGGCTCCCGTGGGAGCCGTTGTTGTTTCTGCGCCGAGTGTCAGAGCGGCAGATCGTTTACCGTCACCGCGCCCTTCTCCAGCTTCAGCTCGGAGGTCA
Organism: Aeromonas veronii bv. veronii; assembly: GCF_000820225.1. Taxonomy (GTDB): domain Bacteria; phylum Pseudomonadota; class Gammaproteobacteria; order Enterobacterales; family Aeromonadaceae; genus Aeromonas; species Aeromonas veronii. The sequence goes on along the minus strand of NZ_CDDK01000018.1, from coordinate 525,826 downwards.
GCGCTTGCTTGTCGGCCTTCAGATAACCCATCAGGGTCAGCTGATCGAGCATGGGGGCCAGTTGCGGCACCGCCTTGCCCAACTTGTCGCTGAGGCTGGCATGCAGCACGCCGGATAGGGCCTGCATCCCCGCGTCGCTGTTGAACAGCTGCTCCAGCGAGGTGGAGGCCAGCTTCACGTCCCCCTTCATGGTCACCACCTCACCGTTGAGCTTGGCGCTGAGATCGGCCAGTTCAAGGGTCGCGCCACGTTTGAGCATCTTGTCCAGCGCCTGCTGGATGGCTGCATCTTCAACCCCCTTGCCACCGGCGGCCTGCAGCCCCTGATACCCTTCCAGATCCAGACCGTTGAGGTTGAGCGCCAACTTGCTGTCGGTCACCGCCAGGGTGTCGGTCTCGTTCTCCAGATCCAGCTTGGCAATTTTCATCTGATAGCTGCTGGAGAGGGTCTGGGCATCATCACCGGTCAGCTGAGTCTCGGTTGTCATCCCCTGCAGGGCGACCTTGACGCTGTCAGGCAGTTGTACCGTGAGGGCCGAGAGGGTCATCTCGCTCTGGGGCGAGAGGAGCACACCGCTGATCTCGGCAATGTCGGCACTCCCTTTCAGATCGGCCAGCACCAAGTCCATCTTGCTCTGCTCTTCATGGACCGTCATCCCCTGCCAGGTCATGGTGAGGTGACCATTCCCCTCCAGATTGCCGTGGAACTCGCCGCTCAGGGGCAGGAAGCTAAACTCGTCCAGCCCCTGTTTGATCTTGAATTCATTGGCCCAGAAACGGCTGCTGTTACCCTGGGTCCAGAGACTGGTGACCGACTCCAGACCGAGTTCCCACTGCTCCATGCCCAGTGCGGTGAAAACCGGCGCCAGAGTGCCATTATGGGTATCGAGCAGGAAGTGGCTCTTGATGTAGAGCGGCAGGATCTGGCTCTTGACCACAAGTTGCAACTCGATGGGCTGACTGCCCTCCAGCTCGCTGTCGATGGCAGCCAGCTCCTCCGGCGTCACCACGACCTTCAGGACCCCGTCACGGGTGAAGAGGTTGCTGCTGCCCGGCTGCCACTGCATGTCGAGCCCGCTCTCTTTCTCCACCTTGGCGATCTGTTCCGCCATGATGTTGTCGAAGCTGTTGCCCGTGTACCAGCACGCAGCCAGACCACCACCTACCAGTGCCGCACCCACGGCGAGGGCCACTATCTTTTTCATATATCCATGTGTCTCCAGGGAGTTGTCACTGCACTCTACGGGGCGGACTCGGGGCTAGGCAAGTCCAATCAGATGGCGAGTCCACTTTCTTGCGGCTCGCCACAACATCACAGCAAGGGGCTGAAGAGATAGAAGATGTTCTCCATCGCCTTCTTGTACCAGGGGCGGGCCTGCCATTGGGCCAGGGTCATCGGGGTGGCTTCCGCCATATAGCCCTGTACCAGCCGGGTCATCTGGGCCACGAACGAGGGGTTGTCCACCAGCAGGGTCACCTCGAAGTTGAGCCAGAGGCTGCGCCGATCCAGATTGACCGTCCCCACCAGCGCGAAGTCATCATCCACCAGCACGCTCTTGGTATGGAGCAGACCGGCATCGAAGCGGTAGATCTCCACCCCGGCCGCCAGCAGCTCCTCCATAAAGGCGTTGCAGGCGTAATTGGCCATGATGGAGTCGTTGCGTGCCGGCAACACCAGCTGCACCTGCACCCCGCGCGCCGCTGCCGAGCTGAGTGCAGCCGCCAGCGGATCGTCGGGTACAAAGTAAGGGGTCGTCAGCACTAGATGGCTGCGTGCCTGATAGATGGCCAGCAGCAGGCTCTGCTGGATGCAGTCGCCGCCGACGAAGGGGCCGGACGGGATCAGCTGGGCGCGGTAGTTGGTCTGGGGCCAGGCCTCCGGCTCATGCTGCAGACTGTCGAGCAGCCGCTCGCCGGTCTCCATCTCCCAGTCCCAGACAAAGATCGACCACATCAGCGGCACCATGGGCCCCTGCACCCGGATCATGATGTCGACCCACTGGCCGACCCCTGCATCCTGCTTGAAGAAACGGGGATCCACCATGTTCATGGAGCCGGTGTAACCCACCCTGTCATCGATCACCACCAACTTGCGGTGCATCCGCAGATCCTGACGCTGGAACAGAATGCGCCAGGCGCCGACCGGCAGCACCTCCACCAGCTTGACCCCCGCCTTGCGCAGCTTTTTGGGCCAGTGGGAGCGGAAGAACTGCTTGCTGCCCACCGAATCGAGCAGCAAGCGACAATCCACGCCGCGTTGCGCCACTTCAATGAGCGCCTCGCACACCTCGTCGGCATCGCCGCCCGGATGCCAGATATAGAACTCCAGATAGCAGGAGAGCGTCGAGCGACGGATATCCTGGGCTATCTCGCGCAAGATCCAGTCCGGCTTGTTGAGCAAGGTCATGCGGTTGCCGGATAGCATCGGCATGGCGAGCCGTCCCTGGATGAGATCGTGCAGCGGCTGTGCCTTGGCGCCCACTTCGCAGCAGTGCTGCGGGAACAGACGGGCCAGTTGGCGAATCCAAATGGCATAAGGGCGATACATGGCCTGGGCGCGCTCGGCACGGCGGCGCCCCAGCTTTATTTCACCAAACAGCACATAGAAACCCACCCCGGCAAACGGAATGGCATAGATCAGCGCCAGCCAGGCCAGCGACACCCCGATGGGACGGCGTTTCATCACCACCCGAAACGACACACCGGTGACAATCACGGTATGAAAAAGCAGTAGCAGCCAACCCAGAAAACGGGAAAACAGCAGTTGAAGATCGTGTTCCAGACCGTTAAACAACGGGGACTCCTTCTAATCGACAAACAGCGCGGTGGGCAGACCCCAACCGGCCGGGATGGTATGCTGTAAGGCAAATCCATTCTATCAGGTCGCACGCATGATCCTGCAATCTATGCTGCTCAGCCTGGCCATGCTAGGCCAAGGCTCATATGACATCAATGAGCAACAGATAAACCAGTACCTGCAATCTCAGGTGCAAGTCGACAAACAGCTGGAGCTGCCGGGCATCATCAAGGCCCATGTGACGCTTGAGCAGAGCGACGTCCAGATCGGTCGCCAACGCCCCGATACCGCCCGGGTCTATGGCAAGGGCAAGCTCAAAATCGCCCTGCCAGACAATACCGAATATGACGCACGCCTGCAGATGACCTATGAGGCGAGACCCCGCTATGACAAGAGCCAGAGCGCGCTGTTTCTCGATAACATGAAGCTGGTGGAGTACAAGCTGGAGCCGGAGGCGGCCGAGAAGAAGTTCGGGCTGATGCTCAACATGCTGCTGCAGAGCATGGAGAAGCGGCTCGAGACCAAACCGGTCTACAAACTCAATGACAAGGATCCGGATCAGGCCTGGCTGAAGGAGAATCTGCTGGGGCTGGAGCTGTCACCGGGCAAGATCCACCTGCTGACCAAACCGCGCTAAACCGCTCAATTCAGGAGGGGCTGGGTGGTATCCCGTACCAGCAGCTCCACCTGATACCCCTGCTGCTGCTGCCGCTCGTAGAGGGAGAAGAGCGACCCGCTCAATTGATTGAGGGGCATATCGGCAAACCCGGCCTTGAGATAGAAAGGCTTCTCGAAGGGCAGCGCCTGACAGACCACAGGTTTGTCCAACAGACCGTGACAGGCGTGCTGCAGCAGCCGTGACCCCAATCCCAGCGACTGGTAGTGGGGCAACAGGCGAAAGCCGCACAGATGGTAAAACTCCTCCTCGTCCCGTAACCGAACCGCCCCCACCAGCCAGTGAGCATCACGCACGACAAAGATCCGCTCGGCCAGATCCGGCACATAGTGGGAAAACGTCGTCTCGTAATAGTCCCTGATTAGGGAGAGGTCGGCGTCGCAGTACTCTTCGAAAGTGAGTTCCATCGCCAGCTTGCTTGTCACAGACAAATCCTTTGATAATCAGTTATTAGTGCCAGATACGGTGCGCTAATCCGACCACATGACGCCAGCACGATAGCATGCCTTTCGTCAACAAAAAAGCGGACGTCATGGGCAGCTTGCTTACCCGGTGGAAGAGGCCATGACCCACCGCCTGACTGCCAAAACCGTGCTTTATGATGACAATCCTTTATTGCGGCGGATACTTTGATCCCGGTCACCGAATCGGATCATTTGCCCCCTGTTGGCCGCTTGTTCTGCCCTCGTCATGATGCTTTACTCAACATGGTCATCACAAGAAGGAGTATCAGGGTTGAAAGCATGGATGCTGGCAGGCCATATGTTGTTGATCCCCCTGAGCGGATGGAGCCAGACTCCCCCCCCCGCGGAGGTGATCTTCCTGACCGCAGCTCCCTCCCCCTTGCGTCCGGTCAAAGATTCAACTCCCGTCCAACAACCCGACACCGCTCAAACGACGGCAGTCGCCACCAACGGCAAGAAGCAGATCCAGGTCTATAAATCGGTGCAACAAAACGGGGTGGTTCGCTACTCCGACATGGCGCCCGAACAGGGCCATTACGAGCTGCTGCTGTTCAACGACTGCTTCGCCTGCGACCCCAAATCCAGCGTCAACTGGCAGACCACAGGGCTGTTTCTCTATGACTATGCCAGCACCATCAAGGCGGCCGCCAAAACCTATCAGGTTGAGCCGGCGCTGATCCGGGCGCTGATCCATGCGGAATCCGCTTTCAATCCTCTTGCGGTCTCCCGCAAGGGAGCGATGGGGCTGACCCAGCTGATGCCCGCCACGGCGCGGGAGTTGGGGGTCGGCAATGCCTTGCTGGCGGAGCAGAATATCTTCGGCGGGGTGAAATACCTGGCGGGACTGCTCAAGCAGTATGACGGCAACGTGGCGCTGGCGACCGCGGCCTACAACGCCGGTGCGGGCGCCGTACAAAAACATGGCGGTATCCCGCCCTATGCGGAAACCCGTGCCTATGTGGAGCGTGTCCAGCTCCTCCACCTGCGCTACAAAGAGATGCTGCAGGCCAAAGGGCTCTGAGGTTAGCCTCGGTTAATGCTCTTTTCTCGCCCCTCCAGAAACAAAAAACACGCCCGCAGGCGTGTCGATACCACACTTTGTTTCGCAAATGATTACTTCTGCTCAGTCGCCACCAGGCGATAAGCCAGCGCACCCAGAATGGCACCGACAATCGGGGCAACCCAGAACAGCCACAGCTGGCTGATGGCCCAGTCACCGACAAACAGCGCAACACCGGTACTGCGGGCCGGGTTGACCGAGGTATTGGTCACCGGAATGCTGACGAGGTGGATCAGGGTCAGGCACAGACCGATGGCGATCGGCGCGAAACCGGCAGGCGCACGGCTATCGGTGGCGCCCATGATGACGAACAGGAAGAAACCGGTCATCACCATTTCGCATACGAGTGCGGCAGTCAGACTGTAACCACCCGGAGAGTGCTCACCGTAGCCGTTGGAAGCAAAACCGGCAGAGAGATCAAACCCGGCCTGACCGCTGGCAATTACGTAAAGCACGGCAGCGGCGGCAATGCCACCCAACACTTGCGCCACGATATAAGGCAGTACACCGGATGCCGGAAAACGACCACCCGCCCACAAACCGACGGTCACGGCCGGATTGAGGTGGCAACCGGAGATATGGCCGATGGCAAACGCCATGGTCAGCACGGTCAGACCGAAAGCCAGCGAGACCCCCAGCAGACCAATCCCGACGTGAGGGAAGGCTGCAGCCAGCACGGCACTGCCGCATCCGCCCAATACCAGCCAGAAAGTGCCCATAAACTCAGCAGCAACAGGTTTCACATTATTTCTCCCATTTGAGATAACACCGAACAAGACCCGAGAAGGGCCCATGCTTGAACAAGCGCAGCATTATGGGAGTGTGAGTCCAGATTGCGAACCCGGCAGGCGGGGCTCACTCAATGTGACATTCGTCACAATTAGTTGATTAGATAAGGGATTTATCATTAAGACAGCTGGCTGCACATCTCATACCCAAGGGCGTCATGCGACAACTTGTGACACCGTTTAGCTCGAGTGTTCATCCCTTGAACGATATAAACGGAGGCGTGGTCAGTCTCCTGCAGGGGCAAAACGGCTGACAACCTGCCCCTGATGCTCAATCCACTCCATAAACATGGCGACGGGTCGGGCATAGACCTGACCATCCTGCTCGGATTGATAAATGACCAGCTGCTCCTGGGTTTCGGTATGCAAAGCCAGGGCAAGCACTTGATAGTAACCCCCCTTGAAGTGGCGATAGCGGCCTGGAACGGGAGCTTGCATGGGAAAACCTCGCAGAAGTGAACACCGATGAGCGAACCACATAAAGATGACACCATGAGTGCCATTCAACTCATCGAAAAGGGGGACGAAGACGATTTTTTACACAAGCCAATCGTGCCACAGGATCCGGATATTGCAACACAGTCAGGCAGCTTTGTTAATTCGTTCCCCATGTTTCACTAGTTAACCTTGGTTAGCACCAAAGATCGTGCTGAATTTAACGTTCTAGTAACCCTGTTTTAGGGCTAAAAATCAGGGAATTCTTCTAAAAAGAGGATTGTTCTAGCATTCAATTCTGTGAAGAATAGGGGAAAAGAAATTTGATACTAAAAATCGCCTTTTTCGCCAACGCGTCCCTGTGGGGAAGGAATCACACTCACCATGTTCACAATCGACAAGTCGCACAAGCTCGACGATGTCTGCTATGACATCCGCGGCCCGGTGCATAAAGAGGCTCGCCGTCTCGAAGACGAAGGCCACCGCATTCTCAAGCTCAACATCGGCAACCCGGCACCGTTCGGCTTTGATGCGCCGGAAGAGATCATCAAGGATGTGATCCTCAACATGCCGCTGAGCCAGGGCTACTGCGACTCCAAGGGGCTCTTCTCTGCCCGTAAAGCGGTGATGCAGTACTACCAGCAAAAAGGGATGCGCAAGGTCGATATCGACGACATCTACATTGGCAATGGCGCCAGCGAGCTGATCGTGATGGCGATGCAGGCGCTGCTCAACAATGGCGACGAGATGCTGGTACCCTCCCCCGACTACCCGCTCTGGACCGCCGCCGTCACTCTCTCCGGTGGCCATGCGGTGCACTATCGCTGCGACGAAGGGGCTGACTGGTACCCGGATCTCGACGATATCCGCGCCCGCATTACCCCGCGCACCCGCGGCCTGGTACTGATCAACCCCAACAATCCGACCGGTGCAGTCTACGGCAGCGAGTTCCTGCTGGAGGTGATCGAGATCGCCCGCCAGCACAACCTCATCATTTTCGCCGACGAGATCTACGACAAGATCCTCTACGACGATATCTCCCACACCAGCGTCTGCACACTGTGTGACGATGTGATGGTGGTGACCTTCAACGGCCTCTCCAAGGCCTACCGTGCCTGCGGCTTCCGTCAGGGCTGGATGGTCATCACCGGTCCCAAGGGCCGTGCCCGCGGTTACATTGAAGGGCTGGAGATGCTGGCCTCCATGCGGCTGTGCGCCAACGTGCCGATGCAGCACGCCATCCAGACTGCGCTTGGCGGCTACCAGAGCATCAACGAGCTGATCCTGCCGGGCGGCCGCCTGCGCAAGCAGCGGGACAAGGCGTGGGAGCTCTTGAACGAGATCCCCGGGGTCTCCTGCGTCAAACCCAAGGGGGCGCTCTACATGTTCCCGCGCCTCGACCCCAAGGTGTATGACATACGCGACGATCAGAAGATGGTGTTCGACCTGCTGCAACAGGAAAAGCTGCTGCTGGTACAGGGCACCGGCTTCAACTGGCCGGCGCCGGATCACTTCCGGCTGGTGTTCCTGCCCCGCGAAGAGGAGCTGGAGGATGCCATCGGCCGCCTCGCCCGCTTCCTCAAGGGCTACAAGCAGTAAGCAAAGCTCATGAAAAAGGCTCCCGCGGGAGCCTTTTTGTTATCTGTCGTTTTCAATCCGCACCATCAGCCGTGCAGCAGGGCACCGGCCACCAGTACCGCCATGGTGATGAGAGCCACACCGATGATAAATGGCAGCACCCAGCGCACAAAGCGATCGTAGGGGATCTTGGCGAGCGCCAGACCTGCCACCAGATGGGCGGCGGTAGGGGCGAACAGGTTGATCCAGCCGGAGGCGGACTGATAGGCGGTGATCACCAGATCCCGGGAGATGCCGGAGAAGTCCGCCAGCGGCCCCATCAGCGGCATGGAGACAGTCGCCAGCCCGAGGTGGAGGGGATGAAGAAGCTCAGGATGATGTGCACCAGATAGGCCATCAGGATGAAGACCGACGAGGAGAGTCCGGTCACCAGCCCTTCAGCCCAATGCAAAATGGTGTCGATGATGACGCCCTGCTCCATCACCACATAGATGCCACGCGCCACCGCCACCACCAGTGCCACCCCGATAAGATCCCGAGCGCCGCTCAGGAAAGTCGCCACATAGTTGGACTCCGGCATCCGGTTGATCAGCGCAATCAAAATGGAAGCACTGAAGAACAGGGTGGAGAGCTCGTCGAACCACCATCCCAGGGTAGGCAGCAGATCGATGCCCAGATCTGACCAAGGCACCACCGCATAGATCATCAGCAGGAAGGTGCCGAAGAAGACCAGCATGGTGAGTTTCTGCTTGCCGGTGAAGGCGAGGTTGCCGCTCTTCATCTGGGAGAACTCGTCGTCATAGACGATATCGGCCAGCACGGAGCGGGACTTGTCCTGCTGTACCTGTTTGGCGTAGCGCATCACGAACCAGGAGGCGAAGATCACCAGCAGCAGCCACTGGATGACCCGCAGGCCAATCCCCTCACCAATGGGAATGCCGGCGAAACCGGAGGCAATGCCGGTGGCAAACGGGTTGACGGTGGAGGCGAGCACCCCGACCCCGGAGCCGAGCAGGATGATCCCCGCCGCCACCATGCGATCGAAGCCCGCCGCCATCATCACCGGCACGATCAGCGCCCAGAAGGCTACCGTCTCCTCCGCCATGCCGAAGGTGGAGCCGCCGAGGGCAAACAGGGCGATCAACACAGGAATTAGCAGCCGCTCACGCCCGGCAAAGCCACGCACAATGGCCCCTACCCCGGCATCAAGCGCACCGCTTTGCATGGTCACCGCGAGAAAACCGCCGATGATGAGCACGAACAGCGCCACATCGGCCGCCTTGTGAAAACCCTGGATGGGCGCCTTGAGCACCTCGAATACCCCTTGCGGGTGGGCGGGGAGTTCGGTGTAACTGCCGGGCACCGGCAACAGCCGCTCGTCGCCGCTGTAATCGGCCACGGCCGCTGCCGCCACCGGCTTCTGGGTCTTGGCGGTGACATAGTCATATTTGCCCGCTGGCAGCACCCAGGTCAGGGCGGCCATCAGGGCGATGATAATAAAAAGCAGGGTATAGACAGTGGGAAGTTGGCGCTTCTTGGGCGCCTCGTTTGGAGTGGTCATAGCTTCCGTTCCTCGGCAATGCCGTCTGTGATCCGATCAGCGCAAGACTAGCGGGTTTGATATGGGAAAAAGGTGATCGCTGATAATAAAATTCCGCAAATTAGCGGGATTTTTGCCAAAAAAACAGGGCCCCGCGGGGCCCTGTTTTCACTTGAGTCAGACTCAGAGCTCGACCACGTCGAATTTCACGTCCGGATTTACATCCGCATCGTAATCGACCTCATCCAGACCGAAACCAAACAGGCGCAAGAACTCCTGCTTGTAGCCGGTGTAGTCAGTCAGCTCGGAAAGATTCTCGCTGGTGATAGATGGCCACAGGTCGCGGCAGGTCTGCTGCACATCTTCGCGCAGTTCCCAGTCATCCATGCGGATGCGAGCCTGCTCGTCCAGCGCCATGTCGGACGCGTAGAGACGGGTGCGCATCATGCGATCCACCTGCTCCATGCACCCCTCGTGAATGCCCTTCTCCTTCATGATCTTGAAGGCCATGGAGATATAGAGCGGCATCACCGGAATGGCGGAAGAGGCCTGGGTCACCACGGATTTGAGCACGGCCACGTGAGCGGTGCCGCCCTTGGCAGCCAGATCGCCACGGATGGCAGCAGCGGCGCGGTCCAGATCTTCCTTGGCGCGGCCCAGAGTGCCATGCCAGTAGATTGGCCAGGTCAGATCGGTACCGATGTAGGAGTAGGCCACGGACTTGGCGCCGTCAGCCAGCACACCGGCATCACGCAGGGCAGCCATCCACAGCTCCCAATCCTGACCGCCCATGACGGTGATGGTGTTCTGGATCTCTTCCTCGTTCGCCGGCTCGACGGTAGCGGTGATGATCTGATCCTTGTTGGTATCAATGGCGGTGGTGGTGTAGACCTCGCCGATCGGTTTGAGGGCAGAGCGCACCACTTCGCCGGTTTCCGGCATCTTGCGCACCGGAGAGGCCAGGGAGTAGACAACCAGATCGATTTGACCCAGATCCTGCTTGATAAGCTCGATCACCTTGGCGCGGCACTCGTTGGAGAAGGCATCGCCGTTGACGCTCTTGGCGTAGAGGCCCGCCTCTTTGGCTGCCTTGTCGAAGGCGGCAGAGTTGTACCAGCCAGCGGTACCGGTCTTGGACTCGGTGCCCGCTTTTTCAAAGAAGACGCCGAGGGTGGCGGCGCCGCTACCGAAGGCAGCCGCAATCCGGGAGGCCAGGCCATAACCGGTGGAAGCGCCGATCACCAGCACCTTCTTGGGACCATTCTCGATGGTGCCCTTGGCCTTGGTATAAGCGATCTGGCGACGAACATTGGCTTCACAACCGACCGGATGAGTGGTGGTGCAGATAAAGCCGCGAACCTTGGGTTTGATGATCATATGGGGTCTCGGATCCGTTTAATGGATGAAATCGGGGCATAAGATACCTCATCTTGCCGCGATAAGGTGCTCTGATGTGTTGAACTGCGGCAAAAATGGTGTAGCCCGCCGCCGAAAATGAAAAAGAATTGCGGGGAAAATGAAAAGCTACCGGCCCAGTAGTTTATCAAACTTGATGGCACCGGAATCACTGAGTTTGATAACCCCGTTAAACCGGCATTAAACCTCTATTCCTCATAGGTCGGTAAATCCGGCGCCTCTCCTGCCAGCTCCCCTCCCCTGTAAAACGCCTTCTTGCCGATGGCTACTCCGGTGCCCCGAACTGTGACCACCCCGCCCGCCAACGTATTGAGAGTGGTGGTCGTGGTACCTACTGCGGTCACGGTACCAACCAGCAAGGGATCAGCGCCGGGCACCAGCTCCAGGAATCGCTTAAACAGGTTCATACAAATCGCTCCACACTCAGCTGCTGGCGTACCGTCATGGCCCTATTCTGCAACGCAGCAGAGACCCTGACGCCCCGGTTGTAGCCCTTCCAACCGTCCACGGTGAGCAACGCCCCCGGCAGGATCAAGCCGGTATCAGCTGACAACGGCAGTTCAATGGTCTGGGTACGCTTGGGCATGGTCTTGGCCAGCCCCACCACACCCTGGGCACGGGCGGCCGTCACATCACATACCAACGGGTGGGTGATGGTCGGCGCTTGTTGCTCGCCAGCCGTCCCTTGGCGCACCACCCGCGCACTGATGCCCTGGTGGCCACCGCTGACCCAGATCCCGTTGGCGGCATGACCCGGCTGGAAGTCACTGCCCAGGGTAGTAATGATGGCGCGGGGGATCGCCACATCGGCCTGCGCTGTATCGAGCTGCCACGGCACTGTGGGATAACGCGGCTTGATGACCAGATGGCGGTTGCGCTGGTGTGGCAACACAAAACCACCGGCCGCCTCGACCAGGTACCTGACCACCTCGATCGGGGTCTGGTTGTCCAGGCTAAAGAACCCTGCAGGCACCAACCAGTCAGCCGCTTGCCAATCCAGCGTCCACCCCACCGGCAATACGGCCGCAGCCAGCTGGGCCATGGTCGCGGCTGCACGCTCACTCACCGCCTGCGCCAATACATGGGTTGGCGACAAGTAAGCGGTTCGCGAGCGGCCCGTCAGCGTTGCCGACTCGCGGCCAAAGCTCTGGCTCGATTGCCAACCATCGCACACGCAGTCCCATCGCTGACCGTTGATATGGATGCTGACCTCTTCCTCATCGGTCAACGCAGCTGCCGCAATACGGGGGATCTGGGCGCTGAACTGCCACGCCCAAGAGTCGGTATCGAGCTCGATGCTCACTGCAGTGGCCGGGATATCGAGCCCATCCCGTACCCGCACGATCTTCGCTGTATTGCTCACCAGATAAACCCTCCGGGTTGGAATGACGATTGCCGCATCACTGCCCTGCCAGACGAACTCCAGCTCTGCCGTGTCGCGCTTGCGCCCGAACGCCAGCCGCAACACCCGCTTATCGGGGCGGATGGGGGGCTTGGGTGGTTCTGGCGGCGGCGTCTTGCCCTTGGATGGCCACATAGCCTCGTCCCAGCCATCACGCCAGCCCTCTATCAGCGGCTTGCCGTGATGCCAGGCTTGAGCGGCCACCCCTTTACCGATGGGGATGCCCTCTTGCCACTGGTCAGCCTGCCAAGCCTTGTCAAAGCGCGGCGGGTTGGTGAACCCGACCAGGCGCCAGCTGCTGACCGGGGCCGCCTCAACCCACAGGGACTGATTCGCCACATGGCCAGCGGCCAGGCTGTCATAGCCCTGGCGGTTCTGCTTGCTGACCGGCATCCCCTCGGCAAAGCGCTGTTGATTGGCCATGAACGTCTGGTGCATCTGCTCGCCCAGCTCGGCCACCTGCTGCTGATGCGCGGCGGCCTGCTGCCACAGGGAGCGGCTGGTTGCCCGCTCGGTGCCTGCCTTCTGCCATTCGCTACTGAGTGCCTGGGAATGGCTATCTGCCCGCTCCCAAACATCCCCCATTGCACTGGCAGGGCCTCGGAATACGTTCTGGTCATACTGCCCGGCGAGCACAGGCTGCGGGGCGCGGGATGTGCTCGCCATGGTGCATTCAATGACGAACGCACCGACCAGCTCCCCACGGCCATGGGTATGGCTGGCAAGCACCGCATCAAGTACCACAGAGCCGTCCAGCATCGCGCTGGAGCGATTAGGGGCGCCATCCAATACCGATGACAGCACCAGACCCGGTGACGCACTCAGGCGTGGCGGCAAGTTGGTACTATGCAGGATGCCTACCAGGCGCACCACGTCTGACTGGTTCAGCTCCAGCTGGCCATTGATGCTGCGAGCCTTACGCAGCGCTAGGCTGGCATCCTTTCTGGCCATATGGCCCCCCGGTTACGGTTCGGTGATGGTGGCGTTATTGATGCGGATCAGGGCACCGGCAAAAAACTCGCTGGCCGGTATCTCCAGATCGGCGCCACTGCCTGGCACCCCCACATCGAGATCCGCCACAAAGGCGCCATCCCGATCCGCAATGCGCCCCCAGGTGGGGGCGCCGCTGGCGGTGGCCATCTGCTCGGCCAGGGGTTTCAGGGTCAGCACCCCGCCGCTGACCGTCTTGGCACAGGGGTGGCTGAACTTGAGCACCACCAGAGCCAGCTGGTCGGTGATGGCCGCCCCCGGAGCCGGTCTGGTGCCGGTGTAGACGGTCAGGGTAGCGCTGGGGCCGCTGCCGGTGTCGATGGCCGTTGCCAGCAGCTGGGCGCGGTTGGTGCGCAGCGTGTCCACATAGGTGAGCATGGCTATTTCCTCTTGAGCGGGGCCAGCATGGGGAACGGCGCAGGGGCCACACCCCCGCCAGGCGGGTAGGGTTTCGGTGCCTGGTAGTCGGCGGCCACGGCGTTGTAGTCGGCGGGGCCAAAGGCGGGATCGTCCTGGGCGACCAGCATATAACGCTTGTTCAGCCACAGCAGATCGAACCGATAGACCCCATCCGATGCGCGGCTGTAGGTCTCGCCAACCAGTTCGCCATCCTGGGTAAAGCAGAGCACCCGCCGCCGCACCTCCACCCCGCTGATGGTCACCGTGCTCTCGATATAGCCCTGCAAAACGTTCTGCACCCCATCACGCCACCAATAGTAATCCCGCCCCTTGCAGAGGGGGTACTGGGTCTGTTGCTGGAGGTTTACCGGCCCCGCACACATCGGCGGGGTGCCACGCCAGGCTACATCTTGCGGCTGGAACTGGCTGCGCAGTTCCTGGTTGGCGGCAATTGCCGTAATTCTTACCGGCAGCTTAAAATCAGGATCACCAATAACAAAAGATTGGCGGCCGGTTATCTCCTCCTGAGTCAGCTCTCGGCCATAAATCGCTACATGAGATAACTGACAGTTACCGGTGACATTACCATCGTAGTAGTACCCCCCTATGGCCAGATAGGTATTGGCCAACTGCATAAACACATCAAGGGGCACCGTCATACCGGCATCCAGCACCCCATCTATATATATTTTGGTGCTGTTACTGGCCGCCTCGTACTGCATCACCACATGATGAGACCCGCTCGATAACAGCTCCCATGTTTTTGCCGAGCGATAGGTGACGGGCTGGTTCACGGAGGTGATGTTCTGATAGGAACAAAACCCCAATGTTTCGTGGTAAAACATGATGTAACGGCTATTGAAACCGGTGAACGGCTGATTTAATCCAAAAACCGTGCTGTAGATGTTTGACCCCTTGGCACCGGCCAATCTGAACCACCCCTCTATCGACACTATTTTTGGTAGCGTTGACTGCTCAATACGCAATGCCGCATTTAAATTCCCAGTTTGCATTGACGGCAATAAATCACTGTTCATTGCTGGCTGGGAAAAAGCGGGTGAGCCGTGCGCCACCAAATGCCGATTGTTGCCGCTATGGTCTTTGTTATCTATTAGCGGCCAAAACGCGATAGGGCTGGCCGCCTTGATAGTGTCATACAGCGTTACCATCGCTTACCTCCAGGGGCCGGTGATATCGAACCCAATCAGTGAGCGCGGATCGGCGTTGTAGACATTCACCTGATAGAGCCCACGAATGAAGCGCACCTTCTTGCCGGGCAGCGCTGGCAAATCGCCAAAGTTTTTACGGTGCCAAGCGGTGATATCACCGTATGGCACGATAAGTCCTGGCATATAGCCGCGCAGATGGTTGCCGTTCTCCATCACCATGCAGGGGTCGGTAGAGAAGTAAAATCCGTTATCTGGGCCGTTGGGTACGGCCAATCCCACACCAAAACGGGCAAACATGCCCTTGAGCCACCATGATGTTGTGCCAAACAACTGATGATATGGGCGAGCAATCGCTCGTTGATCGGTGGTGTTGAACGTGGTGAGTGTTGTTCCCCAATAAGCGGCACCACTCGCATCCCGGTTACCCCAGTTTGACTCGTTGGCATTCGCCGCCGTAGTGAAGTAATGGCACAGGACAGCATGGTAACGGTCACCGGGTCTGACTGAACGGATATAGCCGGTGCAATAGACTGTTTGATAGCTGTAGTTGCCAATGCTCGGTAGCCAGTAAAAGAACTGGCTATCGCCTATCAGATCCCAGGTCTTTGCCGTATAGCGCTGGGTCGCAGGCCAACGATGGTCATAGATAGTGGTAAAGGTGTTGATATCCACCACATCCTCAACCATGGTGATCTTGGCCAGATAGGAGGCAAACCCATACTGGTTAGAGCCCGTCCATCCAGTGAATGCGCTGTTATCAATTCGCCACGATACATTCCCCGACTCACTGACGTTGGTGGGGCGCACGATAAAAATCTTGCCGTCACCGCTCTCATGGGTGATCGTCCAGCCCAGCGGCGCCACCTTCATGGTCATGGCTGCGCCAGAACCGGCAGCGCCGGGGTTGCCGCCGTCCAGCTCAAACCAGACCTGAGTGGCGGTGACCTGCATCACCCTATGCTCGCCGTTGTAGGCGGCAGGCGATACCCCATCAACCTGGATAACTGAATCTTGCTGATAGGCATGGCCGCCGCTAAAGGTGGCCACCGCCCACCCCTTTGCGGCATCGAAAGCCAGCGCGTTGATGGTCAGCGTGCCAAAGCCGGTGACCAGCACCGCCTTGAGCAGCGCAGCCAGGGCGCCATCTGCGGTATCGCCCAGGCTCGGGGCGCCTTGCATCTCGCTTGAAAACCACTTTACCGGATAAGCAGCCATCTGATTTTCTCCATCAGCGGGGCATTTTGCCCCACGACAAAATAATGGGCGGGGCACGGTGCCCCACCCGGTTAGCGGTTAACGTTGCCGCGCAGTTGCAGCTCAAAACGGTCGCTCTCGCTGGCCGCCACCGATTGCAGCACGGTACGGATGGCCCAGATCGGGAAGTTGGCCGCCTTGGTGTTGAAACGCAGCACGTTGCCGCTCGCCCAGCCAGCGCCCCAACCGCGCTTGTCCAGCCGAAAATAGGGCTGGCCGTTGTTGGGGTTGATGGGGGCAAAGTCGGTATTCACATCCCCCAGCGCAATCTGGCCCACATGCTCACCGACCAGCACAAAGGTGGTGCTGGTCTGGAAGATGATGGCCCAGCGCTCCTCCAGGGTGGCGCGGTTGGTCACCACGATGGGAAAATCGGTGTCGTTGTACTGCGCCGTGGTCGGCTCACCGTCTACAAAGTCCTGCCATTTGTTCGTCCAAACCTTCTGGTCAAACAGGTTGGTGTAACGCGCCCACAAGTCGCCCATGATCAGTGCTGACGACACCAGGGTGTCAGCAGCGTCATAGGCGTGAGACAGGGGGCGGGCCAGCACCAGGCGGCCAGAGATCTCCACATCGGTGACCAGACTCATATCCTCAATCCGGTGAACCACCGCCAACGGCTCCACATAGCCGGTCAGGTTCAACGGGGTGGCCAGGGTGACCACGCCACTATCCAGATTGGCGCTGTAGAGCGCAGGATCGAGCAGCTTGCCGTTCTTGTCCTCCACATGGCAGTAAGCCAGCCGCTGGC
Source organism: Aeromonas veronii bv. veronii (assembly GCF_000820225.1). Taxonomy (GTDB): domain Bacteria; phylum Pseudomonadota; class Gammaproteobacteria; order Enterobacterales; family Aeromonadaceae; genus Aeromonas; species Aeromonas veronii. The sequence continues at coordinate 509,108 of NZ_CDDK01000018.1, read as the reverse complement.
GCCCGGTGTTGAACTGCTGGCCAGCCGTCACCCCCATCGGGTAGGCACCGCGCTTGGTGCTATGCACCACCACGATGTTGCCCTTGCGGATAAACGGCACACGGCCATCAGACGGCAGCCGCACCGGATCCAGCCCGATAATGTCGGCATCGAGCGGTAGATAGCTGAACACCACGCAGTTGAAGCGGATAGAGTCAGCAACCACGCTGATCGGCTTCCAGATCTTGCCATCCTCCCCCACCTGTTCGGCGTCATACCATGGCTGGGTCTCGTTGCCCGCTGCCGTGACCTTGCGGCCAAAGCGCACGGTAACGATGCCGGTCTGATAGTTCACCTTGCCATCCATGTCGGGGGTGGTGAAAAAGCCGTCCCCGTCTGCCGTGGCCTCGATACGGCGCCCGCTGGCGGTGTTGGCGCTGATGTAGAGGCTGCCCGGTGCCAAGGGTGCGCCTGGGGTGCGGAACGTCACCGCATCCACTGACTGGGCGCTGAATGAAGTGGCCAGACTCTGGAGCGATGGCTGGGCCGGTTGCCCGGCTGCCCAGTCGGCCAGCACCGCCAACCCGTTGGAATAGTCGATGGTGCCCGCCTGGATGCCTGCCCCTGTCTCTGGATCCGGGTCGCGGTAGAGCACGCCTTGGCGGTCTACATAGACCGCCCCACCCAGGGTGAAGCGCATCGACCCCTCCAGAATCGCCTCGGCAAAGCCTGGGGTAACGTCTATGCGCAGCGCCTGGGCGGTCAGGGTGGCATTCTGGGCCTCGGCGCTGTTGTTGTTGCGGTAGGTCACATCCACCCACCCCTGTTCGCCATCAGGGAACGTATAGGCGGTGTTGTGGTACTCGATACCGGTCATCGTCCAGCGCTGCACCGCGATCTGGTTGTTGCCTTCCCAGCGGGTGCCCACGGTCACCCAGGCGTATTTCGGCTTAGGCAGGGGGCTGGAGCCATCCGGCATAAAGTGCAGGGTTCCCGCCGCATAGTCGATGGCACCCAGCACCACACCGCTGGCATCGATCAGCTTGCCCAGCCCGTCATCGCGCAAGGTGATGATGGGATCGCGGGTCTGGATCACCAGCTCCTGATCGTCCACATCGAACTTGTGATAGAGGGCGTTGAACTTGACCCGCAACGATCCCGGTGTGAGGTTGTGGGCGCCGCCGCCGTCCTTGCCGTCCAGGGTGATGGAGAGGTGCCCCACCTGGCCGGGGGTATTGAGGCGCCCCGGTTCGATATGGCGCTCGGTCACCGGCTCACCATACTGGTACTGGGCGGCGTACTCCTGACCCAAGGCTGGCAAGGTGACGTGCTCCAGGTCGATGATCCCCTCTGCATAATTGATGATGCCGGTAATATCGCCGGTTATCTTGCCGTCCCCCGCCGCATCGGTGGCCCGCTTGCCGTTGCCCCAGGTGAGGATCACGCTCTTTGGGGTGATCCCCTTGTGGGGGAGCTGCCAGGCGCTTTTGCCGATGCTGATGGCCTGCCCGCTGCGGTTGGTGTAGTTCACCGGGGTGGCCCAGCTGAACATGATGGAGGTATCCACATCCGGCAGGGCGCCCAGGGTCAGCATCACCGACCCGGTGGCCAGATTGATGGTGCCAGAGCCATAAGAGCGGTCGATGCCCAGCAGCTCCCCGCGCCCGTTGTCTTTCAGGTCATACCATTTGCCTTGCGCCATAAAGCTGACGGTAGTGGTGCCAGGCGCAGGGGTCGGATGAAGGGTGATAGTGTAGGCATAGCCCCGGTTGTAGGCGGCGATCTGGATCTGGGCCGTGTCAGCAATACGGGCAGGGCGGGCCGCTGGCCAGAAAGAGACGGTCTTGCTCTGGGTGCCGTAGTTCGGGCACTGGGCATTGAACTCCAGCTGGCCACGGCCATAGTCGATGGAGCCGACTACCGACCCGGCAACAACCAGCTCGCCCCCCTTGTCTGTGATGGTGGCCGCGCCGATGGTGATGGCCACCGTGCCAGGCTTTGCACCGCTGCCCAGGAACAGGCCACGGCTCGGGGCGATCACTGCTGCGGTGTTGATGCTCACCAGCCCACGGCCAGAATCCACCAGGCTGGCCAGCTCACCGGCAGCGGTCAGATCCACCGCCGGGGTTTCGCTGCGGGCAGCAGGCACCAGCTGGGTAAAGATGGTCTTGGCCCGTACCTGCATCGAGCCAAAGGCGGCATCATCCACCATCCGGGTAGATGCAAAGTAGTTGGCCGCATCCGCTACCACGGTTTCGCGCAGGGCAGTCTTGGGGTTGGTCACCACATCATAGGGGGTCGGCTGCTCACCCTCGAAGGTGTAGCGCAGCGGATCCGCCAGGGTGCAGGTGACCACGTTGCGGGTGAACTCGGGCACACCCTGGATCTGGAACTTGGTCAGCTTCTGAGTTACATCCAGCACCCGCACATACTGCTCGAACTCCCCGGCCTTGTTCTCGTTGCCGACCAGCACCAGGGTTTCGCCCACCTCCGGCAATCGCGCCTCAACCCGCTGGAAGAAGCGGATCGCTCGCTGCCCTTCCAGCTGGGTATCGTAGAGCACCCCTTGCCACTTCGGGCCTCGGGCCTGATAGCGCTCCAAAGTGTTGCGTGCGTTATCGCGGGTGTCGTTGTGGTCTTTAGTGGTCATCAACGTCAGGTTGACGCTGGGGTCACTGGGCGGCAGCAGTACCATGGCATTGGCGCCATAGTAGGTGTCGGTGTCGTCCGTCTGAACCGCCAGAAACGCCTTGCACATATTCACAGTGCCATAGGCCCGATCCATATCGCTGACGTCAGGGAACAGGCTGTTATGGTTGCCGCTGATGATCTCGCGGCCAGTAATGCGGCCACCGCCATCATCGGTATCAACCAGGCGCTGGCTGGCCAACAACACGATATCGCCAGATAGAATGGTCATGGGGTTACTCTCCGCGCTCAATTTCGGTCAGATTCAGGGTCAGGGCGTAAGGGTGATCACCGTCTGGGTCAGCCAACTCGTACAAGGGCGTGGCCACCACACCAGGGCGGCGCCACATCACGGTGCGGGCCACGCCATCAAGCAGGGTCAACGTCATCAGCCGAGCCACCTGCGCCTCCAACACCTTGAGCTCCTGCACCTTGGCGCGGGAGCAATGCCCGCTCAGGGTCAGCGGCCGTCCCTCGGGCTTGGCGGTCTCCTCCACCAACAGGGCGCCGCTCAGGGTCGGGGTCACCACCTGCTCGACCGGCGCCCACTCGAACTCGTCGCGCCAGACCAGATCATCTGGCAGTTGCACGCTGTTTAAGGTCACGTTCATTGCCGCAGTCCTTGCTGTTTAAGAAGGGAAATCAGGGCATTCGCATTGGCCTCATCGGCCTGCAGTTCGGCCGCCCCCCCTGCCCCTTTGAGCTCGATGGTGATCCGCTCGGACAAGGGCCTGCGTGTCCCTGGGGTGTTGGTGCCGGGGGTAGATGGCGCGACAGCCGAGGCCGGTGGCTGGGTGGCGGCCTGGTTGGTTTTGGCACTCTCCTTGGCCAACGCTTTGTTGAGTTCCTCTTTTAGGCGGGCCTGCATCGCCTCCATCTCTTTTTGGAACTTCTCGCCGTAATACTTGCTCCACTCGCTGTAAGCCGGAATGTCCTTGACCTTCTGGCTGTAGCGGGCCAGCTCCTCCTCTACCCCTGCCAGCCCCTCGGCATTGCCACGCAAGCTGTTGATGTCCACGCTCTTGTAGTAGAAAGAACCGGCGTTCACGGTGCGGGTGATATCGCCTCGACCACCGCCTCCGCCACTACTGGCAAGGCTGGCATTCGTCTGCTTGGCTTCATCCTGAACCCATTTAAGCCCCGAGCGCATCGCATCGGTGGCGCTTTTGGCCCGTGCGGCGGCCTCGTCAAAACCATCACCAATGGCCGCGACTGACCGCGCGGTATCGCCACTCCCCCCTTTCACCTTGGCCATGGCATCGGCGGCGATGGCCATGGAGCGGGCCAGCGCATCCCCGGTGATCTTGCCCTGGGCGGCCAGTTGCTTCTGACGCGCGATCACCGCATCGATCTCGGCGGTGGTCTTGGCGCTGTTGTAGGCGGCGGCCAGCGCCTCCTCGATGGCGGCACTACTGGCGCCCGTGTGCGCCACCAATACATCCAGGGCGCCGATGGTCTTCTGAAAACCCTCACCGATACGGCCATTGGCCCGTTCAAAATCCAGCCCCAACACAGCAAAGGCCTTGGCCAGTTCTGCCGCCCCATCGGCGCTTTGGCGGGTGGCTTGCCCCATCAACTGCTGCTCGCTCACCATGCGCTGCGCGGCCTGGGTGGAGCGACTGTCCAGTAGCAACAGGGTCTCGACCACCGCAGCCAACTGCTGGCCCCAGCCCTGCCACTGGGGGGTGGATTGGGCCAGCAGTTCACTACTCTCGGGCAGGCTCTGCTGCAATGCCTCCTGCGCGTCGGTCAAGGTAGTCGTTGCCGTGGCAGCCTGTGCACTGCCGGGGCCAAGAGCCTCCAGCTCGGTCAGGAGCCCTTGCAGCTCTTCGCGGCCAACAACACGGGCAACCAGCTCCAGCGCAAGTTTTAGGGTTCGGGGGTCTGACATGAGCAGCCTTACCAATCAGTGAACAGACATGCTCATTCTGCTCATGCAAGGCGATGCCAAGGGGTTATGGTGGATTAAAAAAAGAGCGCCACAAGGAGGTGAAACGCTAGAATGAAAGGAAGGATGTGTGATATTTTGCCACTCCATCCCTGCATAAGTGATGGTTAACAGCCAATATTTGTATGGTTTATAAGCGAATTCGTGTGTACTCAGCCTCTTCTTGGCGC
>NZ_CDDK01000018.1:501597-504119 GCF_000820225.1 Aeromonas veronii bv. veronii | reverse complement strand
GCGCCAAGAAGAGGCTGAGTGACCAACCAACTGTCAGGCACGGCAACAAAGGAGGTGCAACATGACAATCTCGATGCACTCTTTACTGCAAAAAACTGAAGTGGTGAAAGAGGTCAGCGATAACAGCTTTCCGCGCCCCATCCAGATCCGCCGTGATATCACCAGATACAATCAGCCAAGATACATAGTGCTGTGGCATGATGAGTTTGAAACCAAGCGCAACGACAGCAGTGCCGAAAGCTACTACATCGAACCGATCGCAGAGCTGTTGGTCAAGAATGACAAGCTCCGTTATGCCGTCAAACCGTCGAGTCACCATAGCGTTAACTCACGTTTTGACGAAGCGGTAAAATGCGCAGTCAACGAAGCGCTGACCCAAGAGCTGCAACTGCTGGCATAAACAATGAGTGGTAAAAGCCTGATCTCCGAATCAGGCTTTTTTATTTTTGAGACAAGTCCGGGAAGACTATGGCCCCCAATCTGGTTCAGACCTACCGCAAACAACTCGATACCGACCCCGAAGGCATGACAAACGAGGTGACCTTTCAGCACTTCATGATCGCCCGACGCAGATTGGCAATACTGGCGCTGACTGAATATCGCATGAGCGATGACAGCGACTTTTCATGCTGTCTGGTGGTAACCGAGCTGGGGGTGGATGAGTGGCTGACCGATGCTATCGAAGATGACAGCCAGTGGAGCGAGGAAGAGCTGCTAGCCTCTGTCGCAGATGCCCGCACCGGCAACGATACGGTTGTGGGTCGCTTTGTTTATAACCCGGTACAGCTGCCCATCAATGCAGAAGCACAAGAGCAACCTGGAATTCAAATCCGTGGCGCCTTTATCGACCCGGATTACCGCAGCGGCCTTGCCCGACAAGTGTATCAATATCTGCGGGGAAAATATGGCTGTGTGGTCAGTGATGATATGCAAACCCTGAGTGGGGCACTGCTCTGGTTGATTGGTATCAATCAACTCACCTCACAATGTATTGAAGTTTACGACGCACAGCGTCAGTCCATTCGCGGCTATCTCGACTATCCCATCAAACCGGGCAGCTTCAAACCTTGGTGCCTGACCGGGTTAACCCACCAGCAGATCACCCAAGAGAGCAGCAGCAAGTTTGATGTCGTCGATTATGCAGAACACGACGACAAACGCCATATCCTGTTTCTTTTACGCTGACCCCTATTGTTGCCGCGACCATCGATAGCGGCAAACCCCTCTGCTGGTTGATTCCCCCCTTGTAAGCTGCTGGCTACCGTTAACGGTGGCCAGCAGCTGCGTCGTTTCGGCGATAGTTTTATCAGAGAGTGGGCGTAGGTTCGATTAGCCGGTAGGCGTAATCGGACATTCGCGGAACCTCACCCGCCAACGCGGCCAGGTCTTCCCGGCCGGTGACCTTGGCTGCCAGCTCCAGGGCAAGTTTGAGGGTAGAAGAGGTGGACATGGGGCATTCCGATCAGATTCAGATATGCCCTATGGTAAAGATGTGGGGGAATGCACGGATTTATGGTGAATTACTGATATATATCACAGGAAGACCACAACTGTTCGGTTACGCTTGACTAGTCGAAATTGCGGCCCTGTATGATACCAACATAGCTGGTGGCTGTCATAATGCCGTATTAACAATACCTTGAGCCGCAGGAGCTACAAATGTCTGAAAAGTTAATTTTCCTATCTCACATTCACGAGGAACGCGACCTTGCGCTCTTGGTAAAAAATGCTCTCGAAGAAGAATTCAGCGGTTTTGTTAAAGTATTTGTTTCTTCTGATGGAACCAGCATTCCGGCAGGCTCTAACTTCTTGAAAAGGATAGAAGATGGCCTAATAGATTGTATTGGAGCCATTTATCTCATTAGTCCAGCCTCGGTAAAAAGGAACTGGATTAACTTTGAGTTAGGAGCTGTGTGGATTCGCAACATCATGAACCTTCGTGATGGAAAGGCAGAAATTCCAGCGATCCCTGTTTGTCACTCTGGTTTGATACCAGGTGATTTGCCTCAACCCCTAAACAATCTGAACGGGATACATGCAAATCAAGCTTCACAACTAGAGTCTGCCTTTCAGTCTCTGCAAGCTGCAGTGGGTGGGAAAGGACGTTTACGTACTAACTTTGATGAGTTAGCAGCAAGCATAATAAATTTTGAAAACACATACACCATTACGGACAAAATTATCAAAATAAACCGAATCCTAAGAGGAAAAATTTCCCTAAATAAAGTCAAACCGTTAAGTAACGGAAATCATTTGATCGAACTCAATTTCCTTTCAAGGGAAATGTTCGACCAAGTTAAATCACTAATCCCTGTGCCACTAAAAAATGAATTAATACTATCTATGGATGGTTGTGGGCTTTATACATTCGAAGATGGCAATTCCATCATTGGTGGTTCTACAGATATTATATTGACATCAAAAGGTCTAGATGTTGTCAGCAAAATATTGAAATAGGTCCGTAGGTTCTATTAGTCGGTTGGCGTAATCGGACGTTCGCGGCAGATGAAAAAACGGCGGGT
>NZ_CDDK01000018.1:0-501313 GCF_000820225.1 Aeromonas veronii bv. veronii | reverse complement strand
CCCCCCGCCGTTCTTCAATCAAACGTCACACCGTCACCGGCCGATCCACATAGAAGGGGGCGGTCTCGCCATCCACGGCCAGCAACTCCCCCTCCAGCTCGATCTCGATGGGCTTGTCGCTCATAAAGTCCACCGCCTTCTTGGGGGACAAGCTGGCACGGGGCACCGTCAATTTGATGGCCTCGCCGCTAACGATGCTGCGGCCATCAAGCAGCAGCCGAGCCTTGATCTCCGGCTGGATGTTGCCCGCAATGCGGGTACCGGTCACCGCGTTATAGGTACCGCTGACCGTCAGGCTGCCACCATCGGCTACCGAGCTACCTTTCACCGCCCGCACCAGCCCGAGCGCATAGTTGACCTCGATATCGGTACCCACCACCAGCGCGGTGACCCCTTCCTTGATGGCCAGACCGGTTGACGCAATATTGCTTTTGCCGAGCTGTGCCCACTTCGGCCAGGCGGGCAGAACAACCGGCAGATCAGTCAGCGTCCCGGCCCCCTGATTGATGGGGCTCTCCAGACCCATAAAGGCGGCGGCCAGCAGCACAGGCGGGATCTCGGTGGTCTTGATGGTGACCATGGCAGGCTTGGGAATGTGGTAGTTCTCCCGCGCCTGACCATATTGCCCCTTGCGCTTGCTGGGAATGGAGATCTTCTGGCTGTCGGGTTTCACTTCCAGGCTATCCACATCGATGGGGCCAATCACCCCGGCCGAGACCCCGTTGGTAAAGGTCTCGATAAAGAGATCCCCTTCCAGGTGCAGTGTTTCGCTCATTATCGCTCTCCTTTGAATTTCACTCGGGTAGTAAAGGCAAGCGGCAGATAGGCTGCACCGCCGCTGTAACTGGGTTTGACCGGTGGGGTGACCCGGCGAAAGGTACTGTCACCACATGCTCGCCCACTGACGGCCTGCAGGATGCGGGCAAGCCACACTCCGGCACTGACCTCCCTGGGGCTGGCACGATGCACCAGCACCAGCAACCAGAGCTGATCAAAGCTGCTAGCCCGGCCTGACTGAGTGCCTTCGCTCTCACGTTCACCCTGATAGACCACATGCACCGCCGGACTGTGCTGGCCCAGATTGGCGATGGCTGCCACATCGGTGGCCACAAACACCTCCTTGAGCCCCGCAGATTTGAGGGGGGTCAACAGCTCACGCAGCCGCTCGCCCGCCTGCAGGTAGTCGAGTTCGGTGCCAGACGGGTTGGCGGGTTGGCTCATAGAAAGCCCCCCTTGTCTCGCCCCTGACTCCGGCCAAAGACGCGCCCATCCGAGTGCAGTTGAGCCAGGTTCTGGCTCTCCAGGGTGGCACCATCGGATGCCAACCCCAGCGCTAGCTCCCCCTTGCCAACCGATTTCAGAAAGGCCAGTGCCGCCTCGTTGCGCTTGGCTATCTGCTCCGGTGCCTGTTCACCATAGAGACGGTGACGGGCAATATCGGCGCAGATAGGTACCAGGGCACTCGGGATATGGGCCAGCGGCAAAGGATAGCGACCCGCCAGATAGCCATCGATCAAGGCGCCTGCATCCTGCAGGGCGATGGTGATAGCCGCCTGATCCAGCTCACCGGTCGGCGTCATGGCCAGACGCAGCAACTCGGCCTCGCCAAAGCGGAGCACCATGTCATTGACGCTGGCATACATATCACTGCTCTCCGTTCTGGCCAGATGGCTGCTCATCCTTGACCGGGTATTGCATGTCGGTCGCCGCGATCGCCGTCACCAGTTCGGCCTTTTTGAGCTTGGCCGCCTCCGGGATACCCATCTGCAGCGCCAGCTCGCGCAGCTCATCGACCTTCATCTCGGCCAGCTGCGTGACCTTGCCCGCTTGGGTGGCGTCACTATTCTGGGTGGCAACACCGGCCAGATAGCCCGAACCGGTCAGGACGCCCAGTGTTGAGTCCAGATCCCCAGGCGCCGATGGTGCATCACCTGCCTGAAGGCTGGCGTCTTCAGCCAACCTGACGACCACCAGACGCGGGTCGTTCTCCAGGGTCGCGCACTGCTCAGGCGACACAACCATCTCAGACTTGCCCGGTACAATCGGCAGGCCCGCGCGAAAATAGACCTGACGAACTGTTGACCCTGTTTGGCAAAAAATGCCCACTCGAATAGCCAGTTCCATCTCTTGTTCCATCTCATGTTGTCCTCGTCGAATCTGATAGAGAGGCTGTTTAAACCGAGGGTTAAACAGCCACAACACAGGGTTAGAGGTAGTCAGCCACCACCAGCTCCAACTTGCCTTTCAGCTCGTTGCTGCTGCTGTTCGCCAGCTCTCGCTCCAGCATCTGGGTCGCCAGCTTCTCAAGGGAGGGCGGTACCACCAGCAGAGTGGCCTTCACCCCGAGCTTGCGGCCACCATCGGCTTGAAACTCCCGCATTTTGGAGAAGGAATCCCACAGGTTGTCGGGGGTCAGCGCCCGCTTGTTGGCAAAGGCCAGTTGCCAGAAACCAAAGCCTGCGGCATCACGGCAATCGACCCCGTAACGGAACTCCTTGCGGGTGAATACCGCTTCGTCATCGACCTTGGTCATGGCAATCAGCTGCGGCGACTTGCGATCCTGGAAGATGACCGGCTTGAGGGCGCGGCTGGTATCGAGCAGGAACCAGGGCTCCCCCTGATAACCGGCATCCACCACCACGTTGGCGCTCAGAACAGGGGTACCGGTGCCATCGGCCTTGGGATAGACAGGGTGCTCGGTGTCGAAGAAATACTGGCCGTCATAGCAAGGTGTGGTGAAGCCAGCGCCCAGCAGACCAAAGCAGAGCTCGTCGGGGTGGATCCCCGCCGCCAGGCCCATCTCTTGAAACAGGGGGGCATAGATACCCAGCTCGTCATCTTCGATATCGTTGCGATCGACCGCCACGGTGGCCTCGAAGTCTTCGTTGACGATCTGGTAACCGTGCGCCTTCATCGACTCGATCACCCGATCACCGACCCACTTGCGCAGACTGGGAAACTTGCCCAGCCAGCCATAGGTGTTGGACTTGGTGGTCGATTTGATCACGGTGGCGATCTTGGTGTACTGGGCAGGTGCTTCACCCTTGGCGTCTTCAAAGTTCTTCTTGAAGCCGGTGAAGAGGGCCTGCAACAGCGCGGGAGTAACAATGGCCATACGGGTGTTCCTTCTCTGGTTAAACAGGTTGGTCTGGCGGTCGCGTTCGTCCGATTACGCCGCTACGCGGCTAAGCGAACCTACCGGCCTTTTGCCTTGGCAAACTCTTCGTAACTGATACCGAGTTGATCGGCGGCATACTTGTCATCCGCCGAGAGCACTGCCTCTCCCTTCTTCTCGGGCAGGGTCACCTGAGTGGTCTGGCTGGCGGCCAGGGCGGCAATCGCCGGACGGGGCTCCAGCAACGCCTTGAGGGCAGCCACCCCCTTCTGGGCGGCATAGGCGGTCAAATACTCCTCTTCTGCTGCCACCACCTTGCCCTGGGTACGGGCGTCCTTGATCAAGGTCGCGGTATCCGTGGTCTCAACCTTGGCGCTCAAGGTGGCGACTTCCGTCACCAGGGCGTTATAGGTCTCCACCGGTACATACTTGGCCAGGTCAATCTGGCCACCCTGCACTGTGGAGACGGTCGCCTTGAGCGCAGCCAGCGAGGTGCGCTCAGCAGTGAGAGCTGCCTCCAGCTCCGGCGCCTTTTTGGCAATGGCCTGCAGGGTATCCAGAGCAGCCAGAGCGGCAATCCCCTGCTCGGCAGTAAACTGGCCATCGGCACCCGGCTGGATGCCGAGTTTGCCAAGCAGCGCGATCAGGTGTTCGTTCATGGATTTCTCCTGTTGTGCAACATGGGATGAGGTGGCCAGCTGGCCGGGTTGGGTAGACATAAGGCTTGAAGCGGGTAACGCACTCAAAGCGGCAAGCGCCTGCATGCCCACCACACCGGGGTCATTGGTAATGGCGGTCATCCGCAGTTCCAGCGGGCGGCCCTGGGCGTCATAGGGAAAGACGGCAGACAGGAATCGGTACTCTTTGGCAGCCACCAGGGCGGCAGCCCGCTCCGTCCAGCGCGGCTTGATAAAGAGCCCCTGCCCTTCGCGCCATGCAATCTCGTCACTGTTGTACCAACCGGCCGCAGGGGCTGGCTGGCCGTTCTGGTCAGTCTTGAGGGTCTGGTGGTCGTAATCGATCAGGATGTCTTGCCCAAGGGCTTTGGCTCGAGCAATCAGGGCAGCAGCGATTTGCCCGTCCAGTTGCCAGTGACCACTCGCCACATCGAACGGACGACCATCACGGGCCTTGAACGGGCCGACCGGCAGCAGCTGGTACCAGCCATCGCCTTGGGGGGTGAGCTGCGCATCGAGCACCGCCAGCCGCTCCCCACTGACGGGGTTGGCTTGGAGGATGGCCACGAAGGGCGCGGAGTATGGGGTCTTGGATATGTTCATGCCGCCATAGTGCGGCGGCATGAAGGGGGATGGGGTTTATGGTGGCTTAGAATACATTTCACACACCCCAAAAGCATAACATATTGATATACAAGAAATTTTATTTTAATATTTTTATCAAACACCAATATGTATTTTCTGATTCTGGTACTTACTATGAACGAAAGTGAAAAATGTCGGTTATGCAAAAACCAATCAAAATTACAAGTGTCACATGCAATTGGCAATGCCGTATTCAAAAGAATATCAAGAAAAAGTTCGGGAAAAGCTATTTTATTATCCAATGACATTCATGAAGAAAATAAATATAGCAGTGATAGTTGGGCTGAACACATGCTGTGCAGAAATTGCGAGGCACTATTAAATGATAATTATGAAAAATACGGTTTAGATGTATTAAGGGGAAAAATTGGGAAGTACAACAAAACGGAAGCAGGTATTATGTTTTCAGGGTTAAACCTACAAAAGATGAACATGTACTTTCTCTCCATACTATGGCGCATGGCATGTTCAGGGCATCCCAACCACTCTAACGTATATATAGAGCCATCAATTAAAGAAATATTACGACAAGCCCTTATAAATAATTCACAAATACCAACATGCCAGATCTCTGTAAAATTGAGCAGGCTAATAGATAAAACTCCAACTGGAGGTTTTAGCTTATCTAATTTAAAAGATATAATTCTTGCCCCATTAATAAGGGAAGGCTCAATTTGTTTCATTTACGAAGGGTTTGTAATAGAGTTTTTTATACCTGGATTGAAACGTTCGTTAAGCTCACAAGCAGGAGTTATCAGAAAACGACAAAAATATCTCTTTGTTCCATTTGTTCACTTTTCCGACATTACAGAGCTTTTTGAGGTGATGCTAGTCGCTTATGGAAAGCAGATTGAAGGAAAAACTACTGTCCCTATGGGAAAAAACCAAAATGAATACCAATAAACTAAACGATAAAATCTCATACCCTGAATTGTTCACTTTACAGCAATCTAAAACCACGCTATCAATTGACTGCCGCTGTATCGTAAGGTGAGCGGTGTAAGGCTGATCCGGTTGTGCCGGTCAGTACCCGCTCTGAGCCTATACAGGCCGACGGGACTTCAACTTGAACCGAAGTCCGCCCGGCCATTCTCCAATCCATACCGTCACGGACTTCAATATCAACCTTATTGAGGTCACGACCATGGGTAACATCGCCAAACAACGCCATCAGGCTGCCGTTCGTCAATCCTTTCACTGCTTCTATTGCGGACTGCCGATGTGGGAAGCCTCCCCTGCCGCACTGATGCAGCAATACCGCCTCACCCCTGCCGAAGCCCGGCTATTGCAGTGCACAGGGGAACATCTGCAACCACGCGGCGAAGGTGGCTCGAACCAGACCACCAATATCGTGGCCGCCTGTCGGCACTGCAACGGCACCCGCCACAAAACGCCCAAGGTGCTATCCCCTGAGCTGTATCAGAAAAAGGTGCGGGCGCGGGTGGGTAAAGGCGGCTGGTTTCCTAAAGGGATCACCAGCAAGGTCAAGGGGAACAAAACCAATGGTGTTTAAGGCTGTTTAACCGCGCCAATGGCCAACACCTTGCTATCAGGCTGACCACCCACCCTGGCGGGTGATACCAACGCAGCATGGCGCATCACAAGCGCGCAGTCCAAACAGGGCTCCCATGGGGAGCCCATTTAATGTTCGATGCCTACCACATCTCACATATTATGCTTGCTTTGCCAAAGAGATTAAGACTCTGACAATCTGTAAGACATTGAGTTACTACCAACTTCAATAATCTCAATGGTTACACCATCCATCTTTAACTTTTTATCTGCAGGATTAAATTTAAACTCTGCAGTATTAGGTGGTAGTGCATATATTTGTGCCTCTGGTTTTTGATATTGCGTTACAACAGTATTGCTATTTGTTGTACCAACGGCACTGTAATTATTTACATTGAGCGTTGAAAATGAATTAGTGTTTGCCACAACACTATTCCTACCATATCTGGTGAATACACTCTCATTGGATTGGATTTTTACATCTGTAAATCTCAAGACTGCCATACCGTCAGAGTCAAATCCCATAAAGCGCAACTCTGACATGCCTTCTTGGACTTTCCCACCATAGATGTCAGCTTTGCCAAATACATTTGGCAAATCGCGAGTCTTGTTTACTGCATAGATTTCACCACCTACATACACAGTCTGAGGTTGATGAAATGCTTTTGAGTAATCCTTATAGTGCTGAATTTGAGCACACCCCGCCAAACTCAACATACAGACAAACAAGAATAATATTTTTTGCATTAAAATGGCGCCCCACAACAATTAATCGCCGCCTAATAATGCAATAGCAAGAAAGTAATTAAAATGAAAAGTGCAGACTCACATAAGCACCGTACAGGGATTATTCAGCTTTGTTATAACAACAACACCAATGATGATTAAATGTATCAGGTTAATTGTGCTGGTTCGACATATCCAAATAAAGGCTCAACATATCCAACACACTCTGTTTATCCCCTTCTGACAGCCCCAGAGCACGGCGCTCTGGCAGGTTGATCTCGGGACGGCCGAACTGTTGGGCGGCACCGTATACCATGGGCGTACCGAAGTAGAGAGAGCGGGGATCGGGCTGGGCAGCCAGCAATTCTGGCAAAGCGCTGACCGCCGCCACACCGTTCCCCTGCTCCAGTGCAGCGAGCCGTGCCAGCAAGCTGGCCAGATAGTCGCTCGCCTCCACCAACCCCACCATATTGAGCGCACTCTCGTTATTTGCCATCTGATTCCCCCTGCTGCTTGTTGTGCCAACGACAAACTGACGTTACCGCCCCCTCACCCCAACCCTCTCCCGCAAGGGGAGAGGGGGCTAAAGAAGAGCGGGGGCTAAAGAAGATCGGTCGCTAATAACAGCCACCGCCATCACCCCTCCCCTTTATCAGCTGGCGGTTTGCTGGCCGACGTAGCAGCGACCAGTTGCGGCTCATCGGGTTCAGCCTGCGGGATCTGCATCTTCTTGTGAGCCCAGTCGAGCGGGATGCGCATGCCGCAGGCGGCCAGCTTGGGCAGGCTGTCGGCATAACGGCAGATATCCTCCGGCTCGGTCACATCAAACTCCAACCGGGGGCTACGGCGCGGCCCCTGATAGCTCTTGCCGTTCAGGGCATAGAGGGGATAGACCAGATCGCGGGTCAGGGTGGCGGCCAGCTGGCGGAGATCTGCATCCCGTACCTCCTGACGCACCTCGTTATGGACATTACCCAGAGCATTGGTCGAGCTCTTGCCGTCGGCCTGCGAGGTCAAGGTGCCCCCCAGAATGGCCTTGCTCATGGAGCGCTCGCACCACTCCATCATCACCACAAAGGGATCGGCCTGACCGCTGGCGGCGTTTTGGAACTCAATCTCCATCCCGCGCGGGATAATGCCCCCAGCGTTATGACCGATGGAGAGCACCGCCTGCAGCAGGGTAGCCTTCTCTTTCTCGGTCGCCCCTTCCGGGTATTTGCCAAGGCGCACCGGCAGGCCGTAGATCTCCAGAAACTCGGCAAGATCCCGCACGCTGTAGTTCTTGAACAGAAACGGCCAGATCAGGGTACGGACAAGGCCGGTGCGGGCCAGATACCCCGATTTTGACTTGGCCTTGTGCAGCAGCCAGCCAAAGGGGTTGAGGGCAACCCCTGCCTGGCTGCCGTCTCGCAAGCGCAGCTGATTGCGATCGTCGGGGTGGGTCTGGAACCAGGCAGGGTCGCGCCAGACGATGCCCTTGGGGATCTGCAGCCCCTCGACCATCTCCCAGCCGCTGAACTCCTGGGCACTGAACCCCTTGAGGATCCCGTCGGTGGCGTCAAAGATGGCATCATCCAACCAGGTGAAGTCCTCCAGCAGCTCCCGGATAAGCTCGGCATCGCGCTTCTCGGCCGGGGCCGCGTTGCGGGGCGGCTCGATTGTCCAGCTCACCCCCAGCAGAGCGCGGCGACGTTTGCCGAGTTCACTCTGCAGGTGGGCGTCTTTCTCCTCCATGTCTTCGGCCAGCTCGCACTGGGCGATCAGGTTGCCCTGTTCTGCCTCCTTCAATGCGGCTGCCGCTCTGCTCGGGGTAAGCCCCACCGTGGGGTGTTCGCTGTAGTGACGGCGCAACTGGGCAAGCGCCGCCGAGTTCTCGGTCTGCGGATCCTTTTCAAGCCGCAGGGGATTGCCGTTGATATCGATGATCCTGCCCATTACCAGGCCCCTCTCTCGAACGAATGATGGTTATCGCCCCTTGCTTCATCGCGCTTGTTGGGCAGTGGGGTGAACTCGATAGCGCCCCCCTCCATCCAGCTGGCTCGCACCGCCATGGCCAGCGCCACCGCAAAGTCACCGTGACGCTGTTGACCCCCTTGGCCGGCGTGTTTGGAAAGAGAGCGGCCCTTGTCGATCTTGGGAATGCCATTGATGACCTGGATTTTCCCCAAGTCATCCTGCACGTCTGCATGGCGCGGGATGGTCAGGTTGCCATCCTCAAACTCTGCCTTGAGCTTGGGCATCCACTCCCGATACCAAGGGTCATTGAGCATTACGCACTCAATCATCCCGGCACCCCAACGCAAGCGGGCAGCCTCTGCCAGATAGCCGCCGTTACCGGTGGCATCGAAGGCCGCCGCAGTGAAACGGTGCAGCCCAATCAGCAGGTAGAACAGGATCTGGCGTTGGCTCTCATAAGGGGCATTGACCAGCTCCACCACAAAGGGCACCTGTTTGCGCAAATTGGTAGCGATGGAGAGCGGCACGAACACCGACAAGTCCCCTTTGCGGGCGAAATCTTCTCCCAGCACATGGCGACAACTGCGATCGAGCGCTTCCAGACAGGGCTTAAGGTTCTCCTCGCACCAGATATCCACCACTGCCTTGCGGGTCTCCTCGCTCGAGAGCTCGAAGTCTTTGGGGGCGGTAAAGCGCAGGATAGGGATATCCGGTTGCATCGCCCGCTCGATCAGGGTGCGCTTGATATAGACGCCGCTGCTCTGCTTGGGTACGCAGAAATACTCCTCAAGGGCATCCTCTTCGGTGGCGGTGGCCTTGAGCAGCCCCGCCTTCCAGGCGTCCTCTGCTTCCTGTGTCCAAAGGCCGCCCTTGACCTGGCAGATCCGGCGATAGAGCCCCTGGCGGCAAGCATCGTCCAGGCTGATGGTATGGATGGAATACTCTTTGCGGCCCGCTCGGCTGTCGTTGATGAGCTGGTTAAACAGGTTATCGACGCCGTTATGGGTACTGATCAAGCGCACCTTGGCGCCCCACATGGTCAGCGCCATGGCGGCCTTCAACACCTCGGCCAGTCGGTCGTGGAAAGCAGCCTCGTCGATGGTCACATTGCCCTGCATCCCCCGCAGGTTGGAGGGGTTGCTGGAGAGCGCCTGCACCTTGAAACCCGAGGCGAAATAGACCACGAAGGTGAGGATCGCCTTATCCTCGTCGTCGGTGAATACCTCCTCCTGGATCTCACCGGCTGCCTTGTTGTACGCCTTGGCCCACATCGCTACCGCATCGATAAACTCGCGGGCCATCTCCTTGTTGCTACCCACATAGAAGTGGTGGCAACCCCCGGCCGTCTTGGTCTTGGCGGCCGTCAGAGCAGCATCAGCAGCCTCCGCCCAGGTGATACCGGTACGGCGGCTCTTCTCGGCGATCTTGAGCGGGCTCTCGTCGGCAATCCAGATCCGCTGGTACGGCAGCAACACCTCGTCGGGGTTGTATTCGGTACCCAAGGTCTGGGCCAACTGTTGGGCGATAGGGGTCTGAGCAATGGCAGTCATCAGGCAATCCCCAGGATTTCGCGACGTATCTCGGCGGCGGCTTCACCACTCAAGCCCGCCTGAGTCACAATGGCTTCGGTCTTGGCTGCTATCTCTTCGGCAAATGCCTGGCGGATCTCCTTCTCCCGCTTATGACTCTGCATGGCGGTCGATTCGAGCCGCTGGGCCGCCAGCATGGCGTTTTTCAGCATGTCGATATCCACCGCCTCCTCCGGGTTCTGCACCTGAGCCAGCATCGCCTTGAACAGCTGGGAACGGCCCAGCTCCAGAATAAGCTTGGTGGTCTCCCCCATCGGCTTGTCACCAAGCTGGGAGGTTAAGGCAGCCGTGGTTTCACGCAAATCCCGCAGGTGCTGGCCGACCTGTTCAACCTGGCTGGCATGACGGCTCAACCCGGAGCGGGAGAGCTTGAGATCATCGGGCAGCCCAGCCTCCTCGATCAGGCCGTTGATCTCATCCAGGATGGCGGCCTGACTGTTGCCCTTATCCCGCAGCATCTCGTTGAGCGCGTTGCGGATGGACTCAGGCAGCAGCCATACCTTGCTGGCGCGGCCTCGGGTCGGTTTATCGGCCATGGTCAATCCTCCGCCCTGGGCTTCTTGACGCCGGGCACCGTTGCACGGCCCTCTGCCGCGTCCTGCCCCCGACCGGTCAGGTGAGCCACCTGCACAGTGGCCAGTCGCTCGATGCGTACCAGCCCCTGCTCTTCCAGCCAGGCCAGCAGGGTCTTCACCCGATCCCGCGTCACCCGACCGGTACCCAGCTGGTCGAGGCAGTCATTGAGGATTGACTCGTTGGCGGCACCACCGATATCCAGCAGGGAGCGCAGGATCACCAGCCGCTGCTGCGCGTCCAATATTTGTTGAATGCTCATGGCTTCTCCTTCTGTACGGCGGCGAGCTCATTTTCCAACAGCAGATCGGCAAGGCGGCGGGCTTGGCGCAGCTCCGGCTTCACCTCCCGCAACTCCCCCCGCAGCTCGCTGATCTCCAACTGCAGCTTGTGCAGCTCACGCTCGCTCGGCAGATCAGCCAGTACCTGCTCAACCCGCTGCACTCTCTGCACCAGAGCAGTGAGGTCTTCGCGCTTGGCGTAGGTCTTGGAGAGCAAGATGATGACCACCAGCCCAACCAAACTGGCCAATGCATAAAGAGGCCCCCAGTTCTTAACGATGAAATCCCACACGGGTAGCCTCCTTGCGCTCATACAGGGTCTGGCACTCGATACAGCGCTCGGCACCAGGCTCGGCTGCAAGGCGGGAGGTCGGGATGGCTTCGTCACAATCGCAGCAGATACCATCGCCGTGTGGCCTTGCCCTGTTCTGGTGGGCTTCGATAATGCGCCCAGTCCGATCGGCATCGGCCAGCTGGGCACGGTCTATATGGTCTGTCACATGACCTCTCCCGGAGCCCATCCCATTAGGCTATTTCACTTGCCATTTTGGCCCTGGGCAGTGCTCGAAAGCCTCACGTACTGCGTGTACGCTGCGGTTTCTGCGCGCTGTCAGAGACCAAACTGGCTGCGCCAATCACGCCTACTGGAACAGGCTCATACAGTGTTCTAACGGACGGTATGAGTCGCCTTGATGCGGCCCCAGATGGCGAGCAGGCCACCCACCGCACTGGCCAGATCCACCAGAGTGGATGCCAAGCTGGCTTGGGTACCCGCATCGACCGGCACACCGAACAGACCCGCAATACCGGCCCCCACGGCAATCACACCACCGATCACGGTGCGGCTTTTAAAGGCAGACTTCGCTTGAGGTAACAGGGAATCAGGCATGATGGACTTCCTTCTTTTTGGGGTGAAATAACGGAGGTTGGCAATGACGGGCACGGGCCCGCAGGCGATCCAGTTCGGTCACCGAACGCCAGCCTTTCTCAAACAGGGATTGACGGGTCTGGTGGTGGCTATAGAGCGGGATCGCCTTCGGGTCAGCGATCTGATTGGCCAGAGCGGCCTTGAGATGGGCTTTGCGCCCATCCTTGAAGCAAGCGAGGTAACGGGGGTTCTTGAGCTCAGGAATGCCAAAGCAGCCCGCAGCCTGGATCGCGGCCGCCGCCTTCTGTTGCTTGATGGTCAGCACGCTCATGCCACCACCTC
Organism: Aeromonas veronii bv. veronii; assembly: GCF_000820225.1. Lineage (GTDB taxonomy): Bacteria > Pseudomonadota > Gammaproteobacteria > Enterobacterales > Aeromonadaceae > Aeromonas > Aeromonas veronii. Next base: position 489,029 of record NZ_CDDK01000018.1, on the reverse strand, counting down.
GCCAACCACGTCGGAAAGGAGGTAGCTCTGCAGACGCAGCAGCCGGTTGATCCAGCCATCGGCATTGGCCCATTGACTCGGGTCTTTGCGCACAATGCCGTGCATGAAGCTGGCCCGCTGCATCATCAGCGCCAGCAGGAACGGGCCTTCGCCCTTGGCGCCCAGTTGCTGTTTGAGCCTACCAATCGACACCGGGCCAAGGCGGCCATCTGCCATCACCCCCAAGACCTGCTGCAGCTGTTGGATGGCGCGTTTCGGCCCGTGATGCACCGCTGCATCAAACACGGCGATAGAAAGGGCCGGGCTTAAGCTCGCAATCAGGTCACAGCGGGCGGGAGCCCAGTAGTTCTGGCGGTAAAATGGCTCGGTATGGGCGGGGGTCAGATCACCGATAGCGATATCGGGTACCCCATCCCGATCGAGGTCGGCCATGCCGTCCTTCTTGCCATCGGCGGCATCGGCGATGCCGTACTTGGTATGACCACCACGGTCGGCGGGATGGTTGACTTCGCCCCCTTCCACATCGGGACGAAGCAGCCATTTAAGTGCGAGTGATAACATAAAGGCCCCTCGGTGAACTGCGTTATCAGCAGCGTACCGAGGGGCCTCTATGGCATGGGTTTATGGTGGGTTACAGCTAGCAAGCAACCTTAAAAAATGAGGAATTTCACCTCACTAAGCGCTCACATTTTTCACTCATTTCCTGGCATTTAAGGAAAAAACGCTCAGCAGTTTTGATACTCTCAAGAGCATCACTTTCACTCACATCACGATTCAAGTAGTAATCGGCAATGACTCTTTTCCCTTTCTGCTGCTGAAGCATCGCTGCCAAACCTCGCAATACTGCTTTATCATAAGGCTCATCTTTAGCAGGATTTTTAAGGTATTGAATAAGACCGTCATGTGCATGTGCACTGTAATTTGGAAGCGAAACCATTTTTTCCTGGGCTTCATGAAAGATTGCGTAATATGAGCGAGCTACAGCATTTCTGTATCCAATTTCATCGGCTCTTTTGGCGGAATCAATGGCAAAATCGAGAAAGTTTTTACTCAATACAGACACTTAACTCCCCCTATTCTACCGAGCAGCACAACGAAACCAAGCTGTTGCAGGAATATCTAATAAATTGTCTAGCTCAGCAACTTCCATGGCTAAATCATAATTCATATCAGAGACAACATCAGGCTCACAACGGTCGACTTCGAAACAGACCATAGCTAATCCTTCACCTACACCAAGCCCAGAGCTATTTATAGACTTCCTATACTTGGTAGCAATACGAAGACAAGCCTCTGATAAGCGATGTATATCTGCCGCTTTCACGCCGAGTTCAGCTTCTAAATTTTGTAAGCGACCGATGAAGGCCTCTGAAGTTGTTACGATATTTTCCCCATGTTCATTGGGATAATACTTGCGAAGTTTGCGTGAGAAAGTGCGAACCTTCGCATCATCAAACATCACTTTGGCCGACTCCCAAGCTGTTTGTACCAGATCCGGGTCCTCAAACTGTTCTGCAAACAAGTATGCATGTTGAAGAAAGTCAGTATTGCGGCCAATCCGCTTTAGATAGGTACAGAAATTGATACCTACACGAGGTTCGTAAAATCTCTCCATCGCTACACTGAAGGACTCAATCGCATCATCCTCTTTACCCATTGCACCAAAACACAGCGCTGTAAGCTGTAAGGATGCTACAGGATTTTCAATAGAGCGAATCTCACGCTTAATCTTTGCAGCTTCCCATTCAGGCATGATTTGCCCTGCATCAATGTATGCTGTCAAAGTAGTGTGCAGTTCTGATGTTTTGGGGAGTGGTGCTGCCATAAGACCTATACGATCAGATGATTGGGAGACTAGTTTGTATCTGTTGTACAGTACCCTCTGGGGTAAAGACAACTAAGAATAGGCGAGGATTCTACATAGATCTCATTCGAACAACTACAAAAGTTATCGCAAATGCTGCCGAGACGCCCCGAAACCAAGTTAGATTCTGATGAAGATCTTCAAAGAGCCTGTGGGCTATTGACGATCAAACAAATCAGGTTGAAACCTTCGCCGAGCCAGCACATCAATATTCCGCCCATTGAACTCATCCCAGATGGCTCTGTCCCGCAGTGCAGCCTTGAGATGTTCCCCGGTAGGGAGGTAGTAGGCTCGGCCCCCCATGTAATGGGCCTGTACCAGCGCCAACTTGCGGGCCTGAGCCTTGGCCAGATCCGGCTCCATCCCCCCTCTGACCAACTCGCAGGCCAGCACATCGACCAATTCGGCCAGGGCTTTGGGCCATTTGGCCGTCAATTCGGAGGCAGGGATCTGGTCGAGGCGATCGACCAGTTGCCCCAGTGAGGCGTGATCATCGGCAAAGAGATCCTGATTCTGTTCCATGACTCCCCCGGCAAAACAGAAAAAGCGGTGCGCCGATTAGAACACAGGCCATTTTATGCGCACATTAGTTGCACTGCAGCCAGCCACCATGGAATCAACTGCCATGTGTGAGTCCCTTACCGTGACCGAATTAACAATGTCATCAATTTGCCATTGAACAGGTATGAATTGGGTATACATTACTTCTCTGCGTGTTTTTTTGTAGCCATATGGAGATATGTAATGAGTAAGGAAGCTATCTATAAAAATCTGGAATCTTTGGCACCGGTCGTAAAGGTACTCGGGGAAGTGGACAAAGCCTTAAACGATAAGGAACGAATTGATTCTGACAGTGATGATATCAAGGAAGTGCTGGCTGCCGCTGGCGGTGTCGGTGCCGGTGCGGGTATTGGGTTTGCAGGTCTTTATTTCGGCGGCGTAACTGGTCTCTCCGCTGCTGGCATTACCTCTGGTCTGGCTGCAGCAGGTGGCCTCGTGGGTGGCGGTATGGCTGCAGGTGTAGCTGTTCTGGCGGCACCTGCCGTGCTGCTGGGTGTTGGCGCTTACGCTTTCGTATCACAACGTAACAAACGCAAGTTGAAAGAAAAGAAAGAGATGTTGCTGCAAGAAGCGATGAAAAAGCAGAACGCCATCATTTCAGAACTGCGCAAATCCTCAGACGACAACAAAGCAAGGGCAGACTATCTGACCAAACTCAACACACTCCTGCAATCAATCATCATTGACCTTGAGGGTGACTTGAAGGTGGCTGCCTGATGAGCAATGACAAGGGTGATTATCTCACCGATGGATTGAGGGTTGCAGTTCATCACAAGCAAATGCTTGATCAACTGGGCTCCGAACATGATGAACAGCGTCATAGCCTTGATGCTGCGATCAACTCCAGTGAAGCCTTGCTCCGACGCTTGGGTAAGGCATTACCGGTAAAGGACTCCAGCACGTCAAACTCTTTGCACGTAATTACCCCTGTCAGGACAAAATCATGGGAAGAAATCCTTGCAGAGGCTAAACAAGCAATACCTGCTGAGGTCGATTTTAATGATGTACTGACGCCAGCGGAAATTGATGCTGTATTGGCAAAACATCAGAAACTCGGTGAGCACCTGGGTTGGCTCGGCAGCCTTGATCGATACGATGTTGCACTGGCTGTTTCTGCGGGCATCCTCTCCGGGCTTATCGATATCTTTCTTGTCCAGGTGCCCGCACATCCGGGGTTTTTGGGTAGCCCTGCTTCGGAAGGGGGATGGCTATCCAACAAGGTCAAGGAGCTTTTTGGCGAAGTTCTGCCACCAGAAAAGATCAAAGAGCTTGAGGGGTTGTACAAAGTCTCTTTCGATCCCTCAACTAGCAAAGGTCTGGAAGAAGCGGTTGCTGGATTGGGCCCTCGCACCCATCGTTACCAATCATTGGGACATGACCCCATCCTAGGTTTCATTTTTGGGGTCAAAGATGTGTTGTGCGGTGAATTTACTGCCATTGATAAGTTTGGCAACGTGATTGTCCAACAAACTGCTGCGCCATTACTGGAGGGGGAGCATTTTATTATTAGGCTCCTGGAGGCCATCAGAAAAGTTGGCGGTCATCTGGCATCAGATGTAGCAACATCAGCAGGCCTGCCCGCCCCCCTGATGCCCCTTCTCTCTTTCTTTCAATTCGGAACGATAGGAAAGCAAGGCTACACCATCGCAGAAGTTGCAAGACAGATGTATCGCAGTGGATATGACCTGCGTCATTTCATTGCGGCATCAGTGCCATTGGCGATCAGTGAATTGATTGTTCGGCTTGGCTTTATGGTGAGAAAGCTCAATGCAGGAGCGACACTGGCCGAGGCATTTCCCAATGCAGCGCATCCGCAACTTCGTCGCCAGCTGCTGATTGCACATGGTGTGGCCGGTGTGATCAATGCAGGCAAAGTGACAGTGACCAGCAACCCCTTATCTATTAGCTGGCCACTCGTTTTAACGCTGCTGCGCTATGGTATGCCAGAAATGATGTATTTGATTTATGGCCAAGAAAAAGAGAGAGCAAAGCTGGTTGAGACCGAGATAATGACTGACTACAGAGCCATTCATCAGGAGCTGGATACACAGCTTAAGATGCTCCCTCACATCGTGATATAGGCTTGGTAAAATGCAGCCCCGCATCGCGGGGCTTTCTTAAAGGTAAATATATTATCTTGCAGACCACTTCTTCAGCGCCTCCAGCACTTTGACAGCCAGAGGCGCATCCAACCAGCCCACCTCGGCCACCCCTACCCCACCGTTTAAACGGGCCGTCATCCGTTGCACCCAGTGGTTTAATGCGGTTTCCGAACCATCCCTGATGATGCCAAGGCGGGCCATCTCACACCAGATGGCCCTGATCTTGGCAATTTCATTGACCCTGATGTGGCTACCGGCCGCAGGACTTAATCGTCTGTTGGCTGCATGGCGAGCAGGCTTGGGAATAAAGCCCGCCGCCTTGAAAGCTGCCAACACCTGTTCCAGCTCCTGTTCGCTCAACAGGGCGGCGCTGCGCTTGCCGGTGTGGCTGGCCAGCAAGTCGCGGTAACTCTCATCCTCGAGCGCCAACGCACGGCGCCCTACCTGTACCAACCGGATCAGTCTGCTGCGTTTATCCATCACCTATCCCCTCCCCGTTCTGCCTTGCTGTCATGGTGCTGCCCGGCCACTCTCAGCTGTTGGTAGTGCTCATTGAGGCACCCCCGACACCAGCTGGAGAGCCGAGTGGCATCGCTCGCCACACCGAAAAACTCGGTATCCCATGGCCAGAACTCGCCACAACGGGGGCAGCGCTGCTCCAGCCCCAGTTCGGTGATGCAGGCCCGACCGCTTTGCAGGCGGCGAGCCAGAATATGGGGGGCCAGCAGGGGGCTATAGATGGCCATGGCGATCCCCTGTTCCGTGTACCCCACCACCATCTCTGGCCGATTTGGCCTGCTGCAGTTCGGCCACCAGTTGCCAGCGCATCTGGCAGGCTTCTCCGGCCAGTGCATGAAAGCCACGGGCGCGCGCCTCTTTATCAAACTGCTTGAGCTGTTTGCACACAGCCCGTTTCTCAGCCGCAACCAGTGCAATGGCTGCGCTGCTGAATATCTTGGTAAGCCGAATATCCATCTCTGTTTTGGTCATCGCCGTGCTCCTTGTATCAAGACGGTGAAGACCTGGGCCCAGATCGTTTGGTTGCTCATCAGTACCCGGCCACCACACCGGGTAGACAAGGCGGCATTGCCGCCCTGTTTCGCAGCGGGCCATTACTCGAACTGCAGTGGCGTCACCCCTTGATACTCCTCGGCATTGAGGGGGGCAGGCCCCAGCCCCAGCACCCAGAGCAGGGCTGCCTTGATGCCATCTTCATAGGTGTCGTCGGGGTAACAGGTGCCCTCGGTTTCGGTGATCTGCTCACAGAGCAGCAGTTGCTCTTCGGCTTTTTCCACGTTGATTTCCACCGCGTATTCCTCCTTCACAACTTGGCCAGATCCAGGCTCATCTGGATGTAACGCCCGTGGGCGTCACGCTCATAGAGCCGCAGATATTGGCTGGTACCGGTCACCTGGATGGCATCGACAGCAGCTTGCATGGCCAACAGCCAATCCGGGTCATCGATATTGAGCTGGCGCAGGGAGAGCACCTGATTTACGTCGATATGACCGCTCTTGGATACCCGAAAGGCATGGTCTACCAGGGCTCGGATCTCGCTGCTAGCGCCATCGCTCCAGCGGGCGATGCACTGGTCAATCAGCGCTTTGGCGGCCTGGATCCGTTCATCAAATTTGCGGTGCTCCCCCACCGCCCGAATAAGCTTGTAACGGCCATCAAAACTGAGCAGGGTCACGTTGCCCTTGGTACCGCCCCATGCCACGCCGTACTGCTCTGCGGAGAGATCAACAAAGTCGGCGATCTGTTGCATGGCGCCAATCTTGAAGGCAGCCAGCTGTGCGCGCTGCTCGCGGGCAGCAGCGATAATGGCCAGCACCACTTCATCGCGCAGCTTGTCTGCCGGGGCGATCAGGCTTTCCGGTACCCAGTGCCCCTGAGCGTTCTGGCGCATCGGGGTGGTACTGGCGGTTTGTGCTTCTTGCATGGGCTTCTCCTTAATGGATCTTGTTGCTGCCAGGCACCGGAGGGCACATCACGGCGCTGTACTGCTCTGTTGTCGCGCTCGCCAGCTCCTCCTGATGGGTCGCGCTGCAGAATTCGAGAAACTTGGGTAACTGGCGCAGCACCACCCGCGCCAGCGCCTCGTCTTCTATCTCAAGCTGGATCTTGCTCATTTCATCCCCCTTGCCGGTTTCAGGATTCTTGGCGCCAGTGGAGCAGGCAGCCGCCAAAGCGCACCAGGGCAACTTCACGCACCACGCCCGCCAGACATTCACGGCTCAACACGGCGCGCGCTTGCATCTCTTTGGGCAGTGGCCCGGTGACCGCCAGCAGCGGGGTATGGCAAACCCGACTGGTGCGAACGTCATATCCCTTGGCCGTCAGCCAGTGGCTGAGTTGCTCGGCGGTCTTTTGCAAATTGCTGTGCAGATGCTTTTTCATCCCGTTCTCCTTGTGATCTCGTCACCGGGCCCACCGCGAAAGAGCCCCGCCAACCCTTATTTGCCTTCTTGCTTGTCGAGCAGTCGGTTGTATTTGATGGCCATGATTTTCAGCTCTTCGGCCAGCAGTTCACTTAGAATGCGCAGGCTGCTGCTGGCATTGTCGCCATCGCTTTTGGCCTGTCGGCGCAATCTGGAGAGGGTGGCCTCGGCGTCATAGCGAGCCGTTTTCTGCGCCCCTTTGCCCTGCTCTACCGATAACCGCATCGGGCGACGCAGTTGCTGCGCCTCGGTCAGCTGGCTATGGGGGCAACCGCTGCGGCATGCCTTCCAGAGCTTGATATCCATCGGACTGCTGCCCACTTCGCTGGGGCCACGGCGCTGGTGAGCGAGACACTGATGCGCCGGGATATCCCCCAGGATGGGGCACCTCACCTTGTTGCCCATCAGGGCCCCTTCCACCAGGGTCTGTACCCTTGCCATATCGCCGGGATACTTTTCGTTGCAGACTTGGCTGATGGTGGTGCGAGAGAGCCCGAGCTTCTCGGCCACCTGGGCCAGCGAGCTGGCCGCCACTTCGGCCTGCAACACCTCAAGCCACGTTTCCATGTGTCTCCTCCTCCCGTTGGAACGGGTATAACTGCTGCTGGTTTTGATCCCAGCAACCATGGTCACGACACAGCGGGGCATAACGGCCTGTATCCCTGACCAGCTGATAGCGTCCTGTCAGGCCGTGTCTGGCGGGTACAGGCAGCAAACTGTCAACTTTGAACAGCACTTTGACGTAACCGGCTTTCACCAACCTATCGGTGTAAAACCAGGCTTGTTTCTGACCCGTCTCTGCCGTCAGCATCAGGTCTGTCAGGGTGAAGAAGCGGCTGATCTTCATGGTGTTCCACATTTTCTGTTGATTGGTTTTGCGCTTGTTCCTGCATTTGGGCCGCTTCTGGCCACTGCTTTTGCCAATCGGTGGCACGTATTGAGCGCTAACCACTTTGAAATAGGCCGGGCGGGATACCACGCCGTCCGGGTGTTTAATGAGGTGGCCAGCGGCCAACCAGTCACGCACGACCTTGTAGATATGTGCCTCAGACATTCCCGTCACGGCGATCACGTCCTTGATCAGAAAAGTCTCTTGCTGGCACATCCATTCCCAGGCTTGCAACGTCATTAGCGTTGCTTTTGTATCAACCACTGGAATCCCTCCCGTGCTTTGTTTTTATTGGCTGTAGCCTGACGGCTAGCGACTGCGGCGCACGTCATGGAGCAGTTCGCTGGCGTCCACATCCTCCAACCGGATAATCCGGGCATCAGAGGCCATGGCCATCTTCTCGATCTTGTCGAGGGCCGAGACGATGGTGCGCACCACGCCATTGGAACGCTTGCGAATGAGATCCAGCAGGGCATCGTCGATCTCCACGTCCACCTCCAGCATTTCGCTGGCTATCAGGGACACGTCTTCCAGATCGGCGGGTTTGAATTCAATCCACTGAGAGATGCGGTTAAACAGCTGCTTGCGCTGACTGATACGACGGGCAATCTCTTCCATGCCCACCAGGATCAGGGGTTGTTCGGTGGCATCGTAGATATCGCGCAGTGTCTCCATGATGCGGGCATTGCCGACCACGTAATCCGCCTCATCCACGAAGATGGCCAGCTCTTCGGCACGGACGGATTCAATGATGCTATCGACCTGGGCCCGCAAGTTGTGGCGCTGGGGAATGCCGATCTCTTTGGCGATCTGCTCCAGCAAACTGGTCACAGTGTCGGCCTTGTAGCAGCGGACATAGATGCCGTTCACTTCGTCCTGGTTGAACAGCCATTCCACGGCGGTGGTCTTGCCAAAGCCGGAGGGGCCGTGGATTAGCCCAATACCCGGCACTATGCTGGAGCGGTTGAGCAAGTTGTCGAGCAGCTGCTCGGTCTTGATCATGTTTTTGACTTCAACGATCTTGTGTTTCATCGTGGTTTTGTCCTTTGTTTTTGGGTCTTTTCGGGCTACTCGCTAACCTTTTGCCTGGGTGTGGCGGATCGCCCGAACATCATCCAGATGGCGGTTAATCCGTTTCGCCATCAGCTTGTGGCTGTAGAGGTACCGGGTCAGCCACTCCCTCTCCCGCTCTGTCAACGGGGCATCCAACTCCTTCTCTGCCAAACAGATGGCCTGTTCGTACTCGGTCTTGAGCGCTCTCGATTCCTGCCCTGCCGTTGCTTGCTGGCGGGCGGCTTTCTCTTCTCGCCTGGCCTCAATGGCGGCAAGTTCTGCAGCGCTGAACTGAGCCGGTTCACCGGGGACGGCAACGCCCGATAGTGCAGCCAGGGCCGGGTTATCGAGGGTGAGATCACTGCGTTGGAACTGGGCGATATCCCGCGCCTGGGAGACGAAGTGGCGCACCACATCCTGATGGAGCTGGTCGATGCCAAAGGTCTTGGCCACATTGCGCATCTCGCGGCGAAAACCGGCCAGTGCCTTGGCATCGGCACGTTTGGCGGCACGGAAGGCATCCGGGCTGACACCATTGCCCAGCAGGTCGATGTTGATGGCCTCGATCCGCTCGTTCCAGTCGCCCGTGCGATACAAGATGGCGCGGCCCACATCGCTCGGATCGAGGAACACGCTGACCCGCTGGCTCTTCCAGTTATGCTCCAGCAGTTCTGGGGCCGTGTATTTGAGCCCACCGGCTTTGATGAAGCCTTTGGAGACGGTGGCCTCGCCGATGTGGTTAAGCAGCAGATCCAGCGCCGACTCATCGCCAATGGCCCGCCGCTGATAGCGGGCATGACCATATTTTTCGTTGGGGGTCATCCCTAGGGAGCCATGCTTGCGGTTGTGGTAGCGGGCATCGAGCCAGTTATCGAGCAAGCTCTGCAGCTCACAGGCCGTCATGGCCAGCTCGAAGATCTCCTTTTCGGCATCCGGTTTGCGTTTTTCTTCCAGACGCTGGGCAAAGCTCTTGCGTGCCTCGATCACCTGCCGATCGGCCACGCAGTGGCCGATATAGGAGGGCAGCAACTCGATAAGGCCGTGGCTCAGGGTGCGAAAGAAGCGCTCTATGTGCGGTTTCTCCCACCCCGAATAGGCGTTGGAGCGGCTGACGTTCATGCCGAGCAGGGTGCAGATGGACATGACCCGCTGACTCACGTAGTCAGAGCCGTTATCGGTGCGCATCACGCCGTTATCGTTGAGGGTGCCCCACGCCAGCAGCGTCTTGCGCAGCAGCAGGCAGATCCCCTCGCTCGATGAGGTTTTAGCCACCAGCAGGCGCACCCGACGGGTAAACACGTCGATCACGGCGATGATGCTGTGACGACCATCCACCAACATGGCATCGACCGGGGTGCTGTCGAACTCCCAGACGTCGTTGGGCTGGGCCATCCAGGGGTACATCTCCTCGATCGCGCTGCGATATTTGTTGTTGTAGGCATCCGGGTTGGTTGCATAGGTAAAGGCCACCTTGTTGTCTGCCAACCATTTCACCATCCAGCGACGCAAGGAGGATTGGCTGGGGATCTGCCATCCCAGCTGATTCATCTCGTTGTATTGGCTGGCAAGTTCGTGCAGGGCTCCCCACTTGTTGGCCAGATGGGGTTTGGCGGTGACCAGTGCGGTGAGAAACTGTGCCAGATCCGGGCTCTGCTCGACGGTCGATGGCCGCTCCCGCTGGTAGTTGCCCGCCAGGGCTGCGGGGCCTTCGTCCGCCAACGCACTCTGCCAACGGCGCAGGGTGATCAGGCTGAATGGTTTTTGCCGGTCATAGACGCTCGCAGGGAGTGACAGGCTGCGGGCACGGTAAGCCTCAATAAACGCACGCCGACCCACCTCCCCTTGTTGGCAAGCTTGATAGGGTGCCAGGAAAATATCGGCGGCCTGGAGGATCAGCAGTCTGGCATCGACCTTCTGGCGAGCACCCTCCCCCAATGTCAGCAATTTGCGACCTGCCTCCGGTTTGACCGGCACCTCGCGCGCCAGCAACTTGGCCATGGCCTTGCCACCTGCCGCATGATCGGTCACGGCTTGACCTTGTGCGGCCACGGCTTGCTCTGCCAGATAACGGCGGGTTTCGCTCGGCAGTGAGCTGATGTGGTACTCGGCCCCTTTGCCTTTTTCGCGTTTGCGGCTTTGCCACTCTTCACGCTCGGCCTTTTTGCGCACACCATCGGGGTAAACGGGCATGCCGGCCAACCCGGCCAACGCTTGGGCGGTGTACCAAGTGCTCATTGGTCACCTCCCAGCAGATCGATCCCAAGCGACTCGGAGAGCAAGGCCATAATGCTGCGGCTTTCCCGACGCTTGGGGCTGACCCCCTTGGCTGGGGCATAGTGTTTGATGCAGCGCTGTACGGCTCTGGGATGCAGCCCTTTAGCGCGGGCCCAAGCAGCTTGGGAATATCCGCATTTTATGAGCTCAGCCCTGATCCACTCTGGTGTTTTCCCTGACATACTCACCCCGTTTCGGTATCATCAAGTGTCGCAGTGCGTATCTTAATCATTCATAAAAGAATGATTTTATGTCGCAATGCGTCACATATGAATGATTGATCACCCCAAAAAGATTGACAAGTCTTTTTGTGCGGAATTTTTTGTCTATCGACTCACCAGCATCAGCCACTAGCCGAGAATTCCTTGTATGTCAGAGCGTTATGAAGAAAAACCACAAGCAGTACAAAAAGACGGTGAGGTATCTTTTCTGACGGCGGGAATGGATACTTTGAGTGACCGTCTGGATGAGCTGCGCGGGAGCTTGAGCTACAAGGCATTTGCCGAACTGGTGGGGATGAGTGAGTCGGGGATGCGCAAATACTTCCCCCCGTTTAATTCACTGCCCACCATCGATAAGGCGCTGCGCATCGCGCGGACGTTCAATGTGAATCTGGAGTGGCTGGCCACCGGTCAGGGCCCGAAACACCCCGATGGAGCGGCCGAGCAGATGGTGCAACGTGAGGAGTTTGATGAGGAGTACGCGCTGATCGATGGCTACCATGTCACCGTCAGTACCGGCCATGGTGCGTTTAATGATGATCATGAGGTTAAACGCAAGCTGGCCTTTCGCCGTAAATGGCTCACGTTTCGCAAGTTAAACCCGGATAACCTGGTGGTGGTCTTCGCCAAAGGCGACAGCATGGAGCCCACCATCCACTCTGGTGACTCTATCCTGGTCGATATCAGCAAGAATCAGATCGAAGACGGATCCATCTTCGTGTTGCGCCTGGGAGAAGAGCTCTACGCCAAGCGCCTGCAGAAAAACTTCGATGGCGGGATCACCATCATCAGCGACAACCGCGATGATTACCCCCTGCAGGTCGTTCCAGCCAACCAGCTGGAGAACCTGGCCGTGATCGGCAAGGTAGTCTGGGCCGGGCACGACTTTTTTTAACTGTAACTATCTGATTTTGTGATACCCCGCTGCTGATATTATCTGGCCAGTAATTATTTAAATGGCTCTAGGCAGCAATCACTACATTTTTCATTTTCAGTGCATCGACTCGCTGCCTGACTCTAAAGTTTTCATTTTGCGGTTAAACGGCTTGGTTTAACCGCATCACGCCACAAGCCCCGCCATTCCTGAGTTTGTCCCGCCATCTCCCACTTGTTTTCACCAGCTCCCGGTTTTTCATTCTTGGTGATGGGTTACAAATGGGCATCCGAAGGTGGCCATCATGGTCCATGCCATGGTGCCACCTCACGGCAACTAGCAGGCAATGCGGGTGATGTGGCCATCCTGCAGCTTATAGAAGGCATCTTGCGGCAACTCCTGTGACCAGGTCGCCTCATAGCCGAGATCGGCATAGACGCCGCGCAACATGGCACCGAGCAGACCGTGGGAGATAACAATGGCCCGCTCAGCGATGGCAGGATCCTGCAACCACTGGTGTGCCCGGCGCTGAATGCTCTCGAAGCTCTCGGCCCCCGGTGCCTGCAGATACCAGTCCCCTTTGCCGGTATCGAGCTCGGGATGAGCGAGCCGCAGCACCGGGATCTGGCAGCTCTCCCACTCCCCCATCCCCAGCTCCATCAAGCGATCGTCCCAGACGATGCGATCCGCTGACAGCCCCAGCTGCTCGCACACCAGCAGCGCAGTCTGACGGGCGCGACCGAGCGGGCTGGCATAGACGGTCCAGCGGGCGGGATCCGCCAACTCGTCGGCAAGCCGCCGTCCCATGGCAATAGCTTGTGCCTCGCCCTTGTCGGTCAGATCGGAGTTGCAACGCCCCTGCAGACGCTGCTCGGCATTGAAGCGGGTCTGGCCGTGGCGCAGCAGATAGATGAGTCGAGACATGATTTCTCCAGCACGTTCAGAGAGATAGAAAAATAAAGGGGGGTGATGATAGCAGATGAGCCCGAAGGATGGCCCAAACAGAGAGGCTAAAACGGGCGTAAAAAACGGGTCAGGGCTGACCCGTTTGCTGCCAATTTGGCCCGAGTGAACCGGCTCAGCCCTTCTTGATCTCCCGCAGATAGCGGTAGATGGAGTGGACCGAAATACCGAGCTGGCGCGCCGCAATCTGGGCACTGTCTTTGAGCTCGAAGATCCCCATGTCGTGCAGCTGATTGACGATGACCCGTGTCTTCTGGGACGGGGGCACCGCCTCGTTGCCGCGCACCTCGGCACTGACGGTGTCGATGGTGCTGTTGAGCGCTTCGTCGATGTTGCGGGCGAACACCTCCGGGGTGGCATGGCTCTCGTGGGGATGCATGCACTCCGGCATCATGGTGCGCAGCACAGATTGCAGCGGAGCGTCCATGTCGCTGTTGATGCAGAGCAAGCCGATGGCCCTGTGCTCCCCGTTGCGGATCACGGTCGTGATGGAGCGCAGGGTCTTACCGGTGGCGCACTTGGTCATGTAGGGACTGGAGATATCCTGCCCGCTCTTGAGCTTCATCATCGCCAGGTTGGTGATGGGAGCGCCGACACTGCGGCCAGTGATATGGCCGTTGGCAATCTTGACGATCGAGGGATTGCGCGCATCCAGACTGTGGAGCAGCACTTCGGTGTGCTGACCATACATGGCGGCGATGCCATCCACTATGTTCTCCATCGACTTGAGGATCTCAAAATCGCTCGGACTCAACTCTTGCAGCTTCACAATGGGACCTTCTTGCAAGGGTTGCTGCCGGACAATGGACGCCGGGCAGCAACCGACAGGGACATCAGGCGGACATGATATCAATAATGGTGCTGTCTGTGGCAGACATGCCCTCCTTCACCATCTGGCCGACGTTGCGGATGGTCTGATCCACGTCACCTGCGACGATCCCCTGCTCCGACACCGAGTGGCTGTTGAGGGCCATCAGGAAGCCGCGCACCGCCGCACCGGAGGAGGTACTCACCTTCATGGCGCAGGAGGCTTTCGCCCCGTCACATACCATACCGGCACTGTCGCTCAGTACGTTCTGGATGGCGAAGCAGGATTGCTCGAAGCTGCCGCCGGCCAGATAGACCATGGCCATGGAGGCGGCCGCGCTGGTCACGGTATTGCCACAGAAGGCCGACAGCGGCGGATAGTGGGACTTGATATAGATGGCGCCCAGATGGCTCATGATGAGGGCGCGAGCCAGTTGCTCTTCGCTGGCCGCAAAGCGCTCGGCAATTACCATCACCGGAATGGTGGCGGCAATGCCCTGGTTGCCGCTGCCGAAGTTGCTCATGGCTGGCAGGGTCGCGCCCCCCATGCGGGCATCGGAGGCAGCCGCCGTCATCATCACGATGCGGTTCATCACATCCTCGCCGATAAGACCGGCATTGATGTTCTGCTGCATGGTGCGGCCAATCTCCAGGCCATAGGGGTTATTCATCCCCTCGGCAGAGAGCTTGCCGTTAAGCTCGGAGGCTTTGAGGATGAATCTGATCTGCTCGAACTCCACCTGAGTGGCGAACTCGTAGATGGCGGCGATGCTGATATCGACGCCATCGCAGATGGAACCGGTGGCGCCGCCCTGGCTCTGATCGGCGGTGAAGGTCACCTCGCCATCGCGGCGCTGCTCGACGATGCGGGTATGACCGCCGCACAGGGTCACTTCGGCACTGTGCTCTTCACCCTTTTCATCAGTGCCATAAACGGTCACGCGGCAGAAGATAAACTCGGGGGCGGCGGTGCGGCTCACCTGCACCTTGCCAGCATCGATCAGCTGCTGGGCACGATCCACCTGTTCTGGCTGGATCGCGGCCAGCACCTCCAGCCCGGCATCGGCGTTGCCACCGATGGCACCGGCCGCGGCCGCAATGGCCAGACCGATCTTGCCGGTGCCCGGCACATAAACACCCATCGAGTTTTTATAGAGATTGTCCGACACCGCAACCTCGAGGCGACCGGGCTCACAGCCCAGTTGCCGGGTGGCGACCGCTGCGGCATAGGCGGCGGCAATTGGCTCGGTACAACCCAGCGCTGGTTTGACAACCTGTTGAATAATCTGCAGATACTGCTGCCACGCTTGTTTCATCACTTGAACCTTTTTATCAGCATTAACGAGCGATATGGGCGATCGCTTCCACTTCAACCTTGACGCCCATAGGCAGATCCTTCACTGCGAAGCAGCTGCGCGCCGGACAATCTTTCTGGAAATAGGCTTTATAGACCTCGTTGAACGCGGCAAAATCGCTGATCTCGGCGAGGTAGCAGGTGGTTTTGAGCACGGTATCCAGCGAGCCGCCAGCGGCTTCCAGCACGGATTTCAGGTTTTCCAGTGACTGGCGGGTCTGGGCGGCAATCCCCCCTTCCACCACACCACCCTGCTGCTTGCAGACCGGCAACTGACCGGAGGTAAAGATAAGGTCGCCATAGGCAGTGCCGTGGCTGTAGGGACCGATAGCGTCAGGTGCCGCTGCTGCTGTGATGATGCGTTTCATATAGCCACTCCTGTTTGTGCAATTTTTTTTGCAATCACGAATCTCATTCCGCTCAACATTATTTGCTTTTTATTTTATCCATTCAACAAAAAGATACAAAAATGGCGTTTAAAGGCACCTTTCAGCCTCAATATAAACCGTGATCACCATCCTGATTTGAACAAAAGTACTCTTATGGGCATTGTTTATGACAGTTTCATTCAACTATATTTGCGCCGCTTTCCCACATCCCTACAAAAAAGAAGGTTTTAATGGACGCGCATAGCACTACACTCGCCAGCCCCGTGATGGGCACGCTGGAATGGAAAGAAGCGGTTCGCTTCGACAGCACCGACTGGGGCTGGATCATCATGAGCATCGGCATGGCCATCGGCGCAGGGATCGTCTTCCTGCCGGTACAGGTGGGTCTGATGGGCTTGTGGGTCTTTCTGCTCTCGGCGGTGATCGGCTACCCCGCCATGTACATGTTCCAGCGCCTCTTTATCAACACCCTGGCTACTTCGCCGGAGTGCAAGGATTACCCCAGCGTCATCACCGGCTACCTTGGCAAGAACTGGGGTGTGCTGCTCGGAGCCCTCTACTTCGTGATGCTGGTGATCTGGGTCTTCGTCTACTCCACCGCCATCACCAATGACAGCGCCTCCTTCCTGCAGAGCTTCGGTGTCACCGACGGCCTGCTCTCCGAAAACCCGCTCTACGGTCTGGTGCTGATCTGCGGTCTGGTGGCACTGGCCTCGCGCGGCGAAAACCTGCTGTTCAAGATCTCCACCTTTATGGTGCTGACCAAGATCAGCGTGGTGGCAGTGCTCGGCCTGATGATGGTGGACAAGTGGGATGCGGCCAACATCACCGCCATGCCCGCTGCCGGTGACTGGATGAAGGATGCCATCATCATGCTGCCCTTTACCCTCACCTCCATCCTCTTTATCCAGAGCCTGAGCCCCATGGTGATCTCCTATCGCTCGCGGGAAAAGTCGCTGGAAGTGGCTCGCTTCAAGGCGATGCGCGCCATGAATATCGCCTTCGGCATCCTGTTCGTGGTGGTGTTCTTCTACGCGGTCTCCTTCACCCTGGCCATGGGCCACGATCAGGCGGTCAAAGCCTCCGAAGAGAACATCTCCGCGCTGGCGATGGTAGCCCAGGGGATGCCCGGCCAGACCCTCAAGCTCCTGAGCCTCACCCTCAACATCTTCGCGGTGATGACCGCCTACTTCGGCGTTTACCTCGGTTTCCGTGAAGCCTGTCAG
This sequence comes from Aeromonas veronii bv. veronii, assembly GCF_000820225.1. Classification (GTDB taxonomy): domain Bacteria; phylum Pseudomonadota; class Gammaproteobacteria; order Enterobacterales; family Aeromonadaceae; genus Aeromonas; species Aeromonas veronii. The sequence continues at coordinate 472,011 of NZ_CDDK01000018.1, read as the reverse complement.
GGTCTGGCGATGAACCTGCTGCGCCGCGTCATGCCGGAAAACCGCATCAACAAAGGATTGGTAGGCAAAGGGATCATGGTGTTTACCGTCATGCTCTCCTGGGGTGCCATCGTGCTCAACGCACCGGTACTGAGCTTCACCTCCATCTGCAGCCCCATCTTCGGCATGGTGGGTTGCCTCATCCCGGCTTATCTGGTCTATCAGGTACCGGCGCTGCACAAGTACAAGGGCACCTCCCTCTACATCATCATCGTCACTGGCCTACTGCTCTGTGTCTCGCCCTTCCTGGCGTTCAACTGATCGGTGTCCCCTTATCGACCGCGGGTTACCTTCGGGTGGCCCGTTTTCTATTGGTGCGGCTGACGGCGCCCACGCCCGGAAGTAAAAAGCCAAGGGGATCACAACTTGCAACCGGCCATCACCCAAGGGAGGCCGCTCGGAGTACTATTCAGGCAACACGACTCACGCCCGCACTCAGGTATCGAGGCTTAACATGAAATGGATTTTCAACCCCGCCATCCGGCTGGGCAACCAGCTCTCCTTCAAATACAAATTCCTGCTCTGGTCCTGCCTGATGCTGCTGCCACTGGCGTACAGCATGACCAATCTGCTGGGGCGGCTGCAGGATGACAACGTCCAGGCCAACCGCGAGCTGGCGGGAGTGGTCAATCTCGCCCCCGTGCCCGCTATCGAGCAAGCCCTGCTCATCCATCGCAATCTGGTAACCCGTCACGCCTATGAAGTGGATCCGGTCGGTGATGATCAGGTCAAGGCAGCCGCACAAGCCGTTGATCAGAGCCTGCAAGCCTTTGCCAACACCCGCCAGAACAACCCCTCCTTTGAGGTGATCCAGCAGGGCTGGGCCGCCCTGCTGAGTGAAGCGGGCAAGCTGGAAGTGGAGCAGAGCAACCTGCGCCACGACAAGCTGCTGACCGAGGTGCGCCATCTCTACAAGCACATTACCGCCAGTAGCAGCCTGATCCAGGATCCGGCGCTCGGTACCTACTACATGGTGATCCTCGCCAGCGAGCGGTTGCCGCAGCTGCGCGACCTGCTGGCTCAGGTGCGGGATCGCGCCGCCACCATCGCCGATTTCGGCCTGTTTCAGGCAGAGGGCTACAGCGGCCTGCGTTTTCGTCTAGACCTGATCAGCGCCACTCTGCAAGAGCTGGAGGCCGATCTGACCCTGCTCTACCAGATTGAACCGGCCTACCGCGCCGAGCTGGGTCAGCAGACCGATGCTCTGATACAGCTGGTGCGTCAGGGGGTCGAGACCATGGAAAACAAGATGATGAAGGATCAGCTGGTGCAACTATCCACCAAGGAGGTGCAAGCGCTGGGAGATAAGATGGACGAGGCCATCACCGCACTGGCAGGCCAGGTACGCCAGCGGCTGGAGGCCGACCTGCATCAGCGGCTGGCCGCCAACCAACGCCACTTCTGGTGGGTCACCGCGCCGCTAACCGCCAGCTTGCTGCTCTACCTCTACCTGATGATCGGTGCCTATCTCTCCCTGCGCGACACCGTAGGGCGGGTGCGTGATATCGCTGCCCGGGTCAACGCCCAGGATCTCAGCCAGCATATCGAGATCGTCGGTCAGGACGAGCTGGCCGCCATCAGCCGGGATTACAACGTGACCCTGGATACCCTGCGCACCCTGATGCTGCGAGTGCGGGAAAATGGCGTCACCGTGGTGGAGAGCGCTACCGAGATCGAAGCGCGCACCTGCCGCTCGCAGGAGGTGATTGCCGATCAGCAAGGGGAGACCCATCAGGTCGCCACCGCCATCAAGGAGCTGGCCGCCACCTCACAAGACATGGCAGGCAACGCTCTGCAAGCCGCCCGCATGACCCAGGAGGCGCAGAACGTGGTCGGTCAGGGCGAGGATGTGGTGGAGCGCACCATCAAGGCCATCGACCATATCAACCGCGAAGTGCTGCGCACCGCCGACACCATAGGCCTACTGGAGCAGCAGTGCAGCCAGATTGGCGGCGTCATCAGCGTGATCCGTAGCATCGCCGAACAGACCAACCTGCTGGCCCTCAACGCTGCCATCGAAGCGGCCCGGGCCGGTGAGCAGGGTCGCGGCTTTGCGGTGGTGGCCGACGAGGTGCGGTCTCTTGCCAACCGCACCCAGGGGGCCACCGTCGAGATCCAGCAGATGATTGAACAGCTGCAATCCGGCGCCCGCGCCTCGGTCACCGCCATGTCGGCGGCTAGCCATGAAGCGCAGGAGGGGGTCGGGCTGGCGCAGGAGGCAAAACAGGCTTTCGGTGCCATCACCGAGAAGGTGGATCGAATGGTCGATACCAACGCCATCATCGCCAGCGCCATCGAGCAGCAGGGCGCCGTGGTCAACGAGATCGAACGCAACGTGGTGCGCATCTCCGATGGCAGCGACGAGGCGCTGCAAGTGGCCAACGCCGCCCGCGATGCCGCCCGCCAGATCCACCAGCTCACCGAACAGCTGCGTGCCATGGTACAGAGCTTCGTGCTGTAACAGAGCGCTGACAAGCCGGGCTCAACGTGAGCTCGGCATTATCCCGGTCTCGCATCTCCCCACAACATCTAGGTTGCTCGGATCATCCAGAAAATCTCTGCGCCCCACTTGCCGGGCAAACGCCAACAAAGTAGTCTCGAACGAAAACAAAATGCGGCATTCCCGACACGCACGGTCTGCGATGTCGAGGCAAGCAAGCCGCCTGCGAGCCACAGATTAAAACCAGCGTCACGTCATTTATCACCCGCTTCAAGCGAGAATTTACCTATGGCCAGATACCAGTTTTTTACCATTCCGGCGTCCAATCGGCAGCAATACACCTTTATCGACATGGCATCTCCGACTTTTCTGAGTGAAAAGGCGGCACTGCTGACCCAAGGATTCGAGGTGGAGGAGGACTTTATTGACGCGACCACTCCACGGGAGGCCGTCGAGAAGTACCAATCCAATTTTCTCTATGTGGCGGATGAGATAGGCAAGTCCGATAGCAGCTACGCCGCGGCCGTCGCCATGCTGGAGATTGGCAAGGGGTTATTGGGCAATAAAAACCGCTGAGATAAGGTACAGCGGTGAAGAGTGGTGGCCATCGTGGCAACGCGCCCGATGGCCATATGGCAAGATATCAATTCGGTAAGTCAGAAGCGTCCCAGCTGCTGGAGCATCTCGATCAGCTCCTCTTCGCTGCTCGGCTCATAGGCCAGCTGAAGGCTCGGCGCGGCGCCTCCCATCAGCATATAGACGTTGGTGCTGCAGTGGTCGTAGTGATACCACTTACCGTCGATACAGACGTCGGTATAGCATCTCGGGTCCCTTTTCAGTTCCATATGCACATCCTTTTGTTACATCCCATTAACATCACTCCTGACCGTAAGACAACCCGTTGCGACCTATCTTGATACAGATCAAGATGTGCAACGGCTGTGCTCCTGAGGGCGCAATTCCTGCTGTTTTCCTCCCGGATGGCGTTGTGTAGCGCAAGTCCCCCCTTTCTTCTCTTCCCTGACTTGAGCCTGACTACACTTAGCCCTGTCGACCCACACCACCATCTGGAGTTATACCGATGAAACCGAGGCTTTCCACCCCCACGATTTTCTCGCTCTTGCTCTGTGGCACACTGCTTGTGCAGCCTGCTCTTGTGCTGTCGGCCAAGGCCGCCATCGACCCCAAACCTGCCAGCGAATTTACCATCAAGGCAAACCAGCAGGTGCTCACCACCCTGCCCTTCAATGACAAACAGGATTTCGAGGATGCCCAGCGTGGCTTTATCGCCAAACCGGAGACCCTGACCATCAAAGATGACAAGGGCAACGTGGTGTGGGATCTGGAGCAGTACAAGAGTTACATCGGCCTCGAAAAGGCCGCGCCGGAGACCGTCAACCCCAGCCTGTGGCGCAATGCCCAGCTCAACATGCAGTACGGCTTGTTCAAGGTCACCGACAAGATTTACCAAATTCGCGGCTTTGATCTTTCCAACATCACCTTTATCGAAGGCAACAAGGGCTGGGTGGTGTTCGATCCGCTAATCTCCCCGCAAACCGCCAAGGCGGCGCTGGCCTTCATCAACAAGACCCAAGGGGAGCGCCCGGTCACTGCGGTGGTCTACAGCCACTCCCACGTGGATCACTACGGCGGTGCCGCCGGTCTTTTCAATTCGCTGGACGAGGTGAAAAAGAACGGCGTCGAGATCATCGCCCCTGAAGGATTTACCGAACACGCGGTGTCGGAGAACGTCATCGCCGGCAATGCCATGGCCCGCCGCGCCGTCTACATGTACGGCGCCCTGCTGCCGCGCAACCCGCAGGGGGGCGTCAACGGCGGTCTGGGGCAAACCACCTCCACCGGCGTGCCCTCACTGCTGCTGCCGACCCGCTTTATCACCAAAACCGGTGAAACGCTGACGGTCGATGGCGTCAAGATGGTCTTCCAGATGACCCCGGGCACTGAAGCCCCGGCCGAGATGAACACCTGGTTCCCGGACAGCAAAGCATTGTGGATGGCCGAAAACACCACCAACACCATGCACAACATCCTCACCCTGCGCGGCGCCCAGGTGCGCGATGCGCTGAAGTGGGCCAGCTTTCTCAACGAGACCATCGAAACCTGGGGAGATCAGGCCGAGGTCAAGTTCCAGAGCCACCACTGGCCACGCTGGGGCAATGCCAATATCGTCGACTACTTCAAAAAGCAGCGGGACCTCTACAAATACATCCACGATCAGTCGGTGCGCCTGATGAACATGGGTTATACCGGCGAGGAGATCTCCGAACAGATCACCCTCCCCCCCGAGCTCAACGACTTCTGGCCGAACCGCGGTTATTACGGCACCCTGCGCCACAACAGCCGCGCCATCTATCAGCGCTATATGGGCTGGTACTCCGGCAACCCCTCCGATCTCGACAACCTGCCCCCAGAAATGGTCGGCCCCAAATATATCGAGTTCATGGGGGGCGAGCAGGAGGCACTGAAAAAAGCCAAGGCCTCGTTCGACAAGGGGGAATATCGCTGGGTAGCAGAAGTGCTCAAGCATCTGGTGTTTGCCAACCAGAACAACACTGAGGGCAAGCTGCTGCTGGCAGATGCACTGGAGCAGCTGGGCTATCAGGCTGAATCCGGCCCGTGGCGCTCCGTCTATCTGCAAGGTGCCTATGAGCTGCGCAATGGCGTTCCTAATGTTGGCGGAACAGTCACCGCCTCACCGGACACCATCCGGGCCATGAGCCCCAGCATGCTGTTTGACTATCTCTCGGTGCGCATTAATCCCGAGAAAGCGGCGGGCAAGAAGATGGTCATCAACATGGCGTTCACCGACATCGGGGAGAAACATACCCTGAGTCTGGAGAACTCGGTGCTCAACCACACTACCCGCTATGCCGCCAAGCCTGATGTGACCATTACCCTGAGCAAGAAGACGCTGGATGATATCCAGCTCGGTCAGGGCACCATGGAGCAGAAGATCGCCAACGGCGAGATCAAGATCGAGGGTGATCAGCAGAAGTTCAGCGACTTCGTCACGCTGCTCGACAAGTTCAACTTCTGGTTCAACATAGTGACGCCATGATGCAACGCACCTTGCGCGCATGCATGGTCCTGCTCTGCCTCATCCCCGGGATGGGGCAGAGCTGTGGTTATGATGCCCTTTATCCCAATCCGTTCGAACAGAGCTGGCCCGGCACGGTCAATATTGCCATGGCCACGGCGACTGCGGTGAGCCGTGAGCAGTTACCCCCCTTGGCAGCCCTGACAGGCGAAGCCGGCTTCTCCCGTAGCCAGGCATGGCTCCAAACCCTCAAAAGTCGACTCCAGCAGGCAGGGGTCGGCGGCGGGATCTCCATCCTGCTGATCGACTCAGGACTCTGGTCCAGAGTACGAGGCAAGGAGTCCCTACTGCTCCAGCTGCACACCAGCGGCCCAAACCCAAAAGACCGGGTGATGCTGCTGAGTGAAGCCGCCATCAACGCCATGTTGAATGGGTCGCTCACCATCGAGCAGGGACTGCAATTGGGTATTGTGGAGCTGCAAAGAGACGACAATCAGCAGTTGCAGCGGGATCTGCACAAGGCGCTGAGCTCGCAGACCTGACCGCCACAGGAGGAACAGATAGAACAAAGGGAGGCAAATGCCTCCCTTTTTTATGCCCTCACGGTGAACGTCAAGCGCGGGCGCTTATTCGTCTTCCAGATAGGCGTAGCCTTGCAGGCCCAGCTCCAGCTCGTCGAGAAGGGCTTTGCGAGTGGCATCGTCCAGCGCCGGGTGAGCGGCGATCCGCTGGTAGTTTTCGCGGATCACGGACGGGTCGATGTTGACGTAACGCAGCAGCTGGTCGACGGTGTCGCCACGCACCACGTTGCGAATGTCCATCTTGCCCTCTTCGTCCAGCCACACTTCCGCGCAGTGGGTGTCACCGAACAGGTTGTGCAGGTCGCCGAGGATCTCCTGATAGGCACCGACCAAGAAGAAGCCGACGTGGCACTCTTCGTTCTCGCCGTAGACCGGCATTGGCAGGGTGCTCTCGACCCCCAGACCGTCGACATAGTGCTCGACCTGACCGTCGGAGTCACAGGTAATATCCATCAGGATACCGCGACGGCTAAGCGGACGATCGAGACCAGCCAGCGGCATCACCGGGAATACCTGACCGATACCCCAGGCATCCGGCAGGGACTGGAACAGGGAGAAGTTGGCAAAGCACTTGTCCGCCAGCTTTTCACTCAGTTCGTCAGCCAGCGCACGGTGGTTGCGGTTGACCGGGTTGAGCATCTCTTTGAGCGCCAGACAGGTGTTCTGGTGCAGCATCTCGGCCCAGGCACGCTGTTCAAGGTTCAAGAGGCCCATGGTGTACTGGGTATTCACGTCACCCAGATCTGCCACCGAGTCATGGAAGATCTCCAGCAGGGAGGGATCTTCGCTGCGCAGATCCAGCCAGCCTTTCCACATGTTCTGCAGAATGGTAGGTGCATCTTCGTCCGGCGCGCTGATGTCGTTCATCTCCACCCCTTCGGCACCAATGATATTGGTAACCAGTACGGCGTGGTGAGCGGTCAGGGCACGGCCAGACTCGCTGATGATGGTCGGGTGCGGCAGGTCGAACTCGCGGCAGACATCGCCGATGCCCCATACCACGTTGTTGGCGTACTCGGAGAGGCTGTAGTTGGCGGAGCAGTGGCTCTGGGAACGGGTTCCCTCGTAGTCCACCCCCAGGCCGCCGCCGACGTCAACGACTTCGATGTTGGCACCGAGGCGACGCAGTTCAGCGTAGAAACGGCCGCACTCGCGGATGCCGCCCTGAATGTCGCGGATATTGGCGATCTGGGAGCCCAGATGGAAGTGCAGCAGTTGCAGGCAATCCAGCTTGCCCAGCCCGCGCAGACGTTCGATCAGCGCCAGGATCTGGGAGGCGGAGAGACCAAATTTGGACATGGAGCCACCGCTCGATTCCCACATGCCGGAGCCGGTGGAAGCGAGCTTGGCACGCACCCCGATGTTGGGCTTGATGTTGAGACGAGCTGACTCGTCCAGCACCATCTCCAGCTCGGAGGGCTTCTCCACCACGATGTAGACCTTGTGGCCCATCAGGTTGCCCAAGAGGGCGTGGCGGATATATTCGCGGTCTTTGTAACCGTTGCAGACGATCACCGAGCCTTGCTCATGGTGATGGGACAGCACGGCCAGCAGTTCCGGTTTGGAACCAGCTTCCAGGCCAAGCCGGGGCTTGTCGCTGTAGGACTGGCTGATGGTCTCGATGACACGACGCTGCTGGTTTACCTTGATCGGGTAAACGCAGAGGTAGTCCCCTTCATAGCCAGACTTCTCGATGGCCTGACCAAAGGCGTTGAACAGCGCATCGACCCGACTCTTGAGAATGTCGGGGAAGCGCAGCAACACGGGGGTGGTCAGCCCGGACTGACGCAACTGTTCGATGGCGTCAGAGAGCACGATATGCGCGTCAGGGCGTGATTTGTCGGGGGCGACGGTCACATGACCGGCATCATTGATATTGAAAAAACCCGCACCCCAGTAGGGAACGTTGTAGACCTTCAAGGAGTCCTTGCTGGACCAGTTAGTCATGGGCTATGCCTCGCAAATGAGCGACCCAAAGTCGCCTTCGTTACCCTCAATCACATCCAGACCATCTAGTGCAGAGTACGGCGAGCGCTGCCATCACGAGACGCAGCCACCCAAACCAACCTTTTGCACATCGCGGCAAGCCAGAGGCTGCCTGGTGGATCTTGGGGAAGTAACGAGTCTTGATGTGGGGCTGGTGGCTTTACATCAAGCTCAACGGTATGCGGTGCCACTATGCCGTGGCGCCGCGGTACTTTGATGACAGACGACATCAGCCACGCCGTCAGTTCATCATTCGGCAGCGATCCCGACAGAAGGAGAGGGTTCCAAGGAAGAGAAGCGAAGGCGCCAGCACGCATGCGTGTTGATAGACGACAACAACCACAGCCCACCTCACCGTCAGTGACCGCCCATGACAAGGGAAGATGATGAGCCGGTGGCCCACTCGGTCAAATGAAGGATGAGAGTCTGTTGTTCTCCCTGATACCGGAGCCTAACCGGTATTAAAGAAACCATTCCCCAGCAGTGTCTGTCGTTTCTGCGTGCCTCGCCCTATAGGCGTATGATCGGTCGGGTTTCTGGCGGCTCTGCCTGCTTCAGGGTTGCCCTTGGATCGGCGCGGAGTGTACACACTTACCGCGGGCAGTGACAATAAAAAATAGTGTTCAAAATCCCCTTTTAATAAGTCGATCAAATCTTGCTGGCGAGCAGGCGGGCTCTGGGATGACGCAGGTTATGCGACAGCCCGGTTTCCCATTGAAAAGTGTGCGAAAACGCCATGGTTGGGCTGACGCCTTGCTGTGCGGTGGCTGAGGGGAATTTGGTCGCCACCGCCAGCGCCTAAATATCGCAATAAATGCCACATTTATGCGATCTCCCTCCCGGACGTTGCCCCGCGCGCCGCACATTCGCCGCTCTTCCCTTGCGTCAAAAAATGGGAAAAACCTGCGCTGACGCAATGAGTGCCCCGCACGGATTGGCCACAATGGCCGCTCACAATCGGTTAGAGGCTGACTAATGGATACCCTGCTTGAGCGTTTTCTGCGTTACGTAACTTTTCATACCCGCTCCGATGAGACCAATCCAGCCTGCCCCAGCAGCGAAGGCCAACTGATCTTTGCCCGTGCCCTGCAAGAAGAGATGAAGGCGCTGGGGCTAACCCGGGTCACCCTGGATGAACACGGCTACCTCACCGGCTGCCTGCCGGGCAACCAGCCGGACGCCCCCGCTATCGGCCTGATTGCCCACATGGACACCGCCGACTACGAGGCGGAGCACGTAGTACCGCAAATCATCGAAAACTATCAGGGCGGCGACATCTGTCTTGGCAAGGGTGACGAGGTGCTCGCCATTCGTGACTACCGCTTCCTGAAAAACTACCTGGGTCAGGATCTCATCACCACCGACGGCACCACCTTGCTTGGCGCCGACGACAAGGCGGGGATCGCCGAGATCCTCACCACCATCGACCACCTGCAGGCCCACCCCGAGATCCCACGTGGCGATATCTGGGTCGGCTTTACCCCGGATGAAGAGATTGGCCGTGGCGCCAACCTGTTCCCGCTGGAGAGATTCCCGGCCAAGTGGGCCTATACCGTGGATGGCGGCGAACTGGGCGAGCTGGAGTATGAAAACTTCAACGCCGCCAGCGCCACGGTGCGTTTTATCGGCAATAACGTCCACCCCGGCACCGCCAAGGGGAGCATGATCAACAGCCAGACCCTGGCCGCCCGCTTCCACGCCGCCATGCCTGCCGAGCAGACCCCGGAGTGCACCGACGGGTATGAGGGCTTCTTCCATCTGGCCCAGATGAGCGGCACCGTGGAGGAGAGCACCCTGCACTACATCATCCGTGACTTCGACGACGAGCACTTCGCCGCGCGCAAGGCCGAGATGCAGAACCGGGTGGCCGCCCTGCAGGCCGAGTATCCCAAGGCCCGCATCGAGCTGACCCTGACCGACAGCTATCGCAACATGCGCAGCCAGATCGAGCCGCACATGCATATCGTCGAGCTGGCCAAGGCCGCCATGGAGGCCGCCGACGTGGTGCCGAAGATCAAGCCCATTCGCGGCGGTACCGATGGCGCCCGCCTCTCCTTTATGGGTCTGCCCTGCCCCAACCTCTTCACCGGTGGCCACAACTTCCACGGCAAGCACGAGTTCATCCCGCTGCAATCCATGGAGAAATCGGTCGCCACCCTGGTGGAGCTGGTGCGCCTCACCGCAGCCTGGCGCGGTTAATCGATTACCATGACCACCAAGGGGGGAGCCTGTTTACCGGCTCCCCCCTTGCTATCTGGCCATCACCCATCAACAAAGGGAAACCGGGGGAGGGTCGCTCAGGAGCAACTGGCTGCCACTGCCATCAAACTGTCATCCCGCTGACATGTCGCGGGAACAGTGCCACATCATGCTGGGAGCAACGGATCGCCGGAGCCCTCCAGATGTTCACTATCGATACCCTGCTGACCCAGCACTTCCCCCGCCTGCTTGGCTACCCCCTGCTTACCCCGTTGTTCAAGCGGCTGCTGGGCTGGCTGCTCAACGAACGTGCCTTTGCCGACTTTGCCGCCCGCTACCCGCACCTGCGCGGCCTCGACTTTGTCGAGCAGGCGCTGACCCAGCTCGATTTCGACTATCGGGTCAGCGAGGCGCAGCTGGAGCATATTCCCGCCAGCGGCCGGGTCATTCTTGTTGCCAACCACCCCATCGGCTCGCTGGACGGACTGGCGCTGCTGCAACTGCTCGGTCGCATCCGCCCCGATGTGAAGATCGTCGCCAACCAGCTGCTGGCCCAGCTCGCGCCGCTGCGCCCTCTGCTATTGCCGGTGGACAATATGGAGGGCAAGACCGATCGGCAAGCCATCCTCGCCATGAACGAACACCTCGCCCATGAAGGGGCGCTGGTGATCTTCCCCGCTGGTGAAGTCTCGCGGCTTGGCCTCAAGGGGGTGAAAGACGGCCCCTGGCAGGCAGGCTTTATCAAGCTGGCCCAGCGCACACGCACCCCGCTGGTGCCCATCCATCTGGGGGGGCGCAACAGCCTCTGGTTCTATCTCGCCTCCTGGCTCAACAAGCCCGCCTCCGCCCTGTTGCTGGTACGCCAGCTGTTTCGCCAGCAGGGGCAAACCCTGCCGGTGACCATAGGGGCACGCATTCCGCTCGGCAGTTTTCAGGAGCTGCCCGCCAAGACGGCGGCGCGGCTGGTGCGCAACCACCTCTACCGGATTGGCCGTGGCAAGGCGGGGCGCCTGCAGACCGAGGCCCCCATCGCCCTGCCAGAGGATCGCCGCCAGCTCAAACAAGCCATCGAAAGCTGCGAACAGCTCGGCACCACCCCGGATGGTCAGGGGATCTACCTCTACCGCCGCCACGAACTGAGCCACTCGGTGATCCTGCGCGAGCTGGGGCGACTGCGGGAGATCGCCTTTCGCGCAGTGGGGGAAGGATCCGGCAAAAGGCGGGATCTCGATGGCTTTGACAACGACTATCACCACCTGATCCTCTGGGATCCGGCCCGGCTCGACATTATCGGCGCCTACCGGTTCGCCCCGGTGGCGGAACTGCTGGCCAGCAAGGGGAAGGATGGCCTCTATAGCCACACCCTGTTCGGCTTTGAGGATAAGCTGCTGCCCCGGCTGGAACAGGCCATCGAGCTTGGCCGCAGCTTTATTCAGCCCGCCTACTGGGGCAAGCGGGGGCTCGATTATCTCTGGTTCGGCATCGGTGCCTATCTGGCCCGCTATCCCCGCTACCGCTACCTGTTTGGCCCGGTGTCGCTCTCCGGCAGCCTGCCGCCGGCGGCCAAGGATCTGCTGGTGAGCTTCTACCGCCAGCACTTTGCCCCCGAACTGGCGCTGGCCCCCTCCCGCCGTCCCTACCCCGAGACGCAACCTCTGTTCGAGGGAGTGGATTACGGCGCCGATCTCAAAGCTCTCAAGGCACGCCTCGACAATTTGGGCTGCGCCATCCCTACCCTCTACAAGCAGTATTCCGAACTGTGCGAGCCGGGCGGCGTCCAGTTCATGGATTTTGGCATCGACCCCGACTTCAACCACTGCATCGACGGGCTGGTGTGGGTCGATGTGAGCCGCATCAAGTCCCACAAGCGGGCCCGCTATATCGGCAGTCATCTGGCCGAGCCGCGCTTATAACCCTGCTGGAGCCAGGCAAACAGCCAAAGGCAAAAAAGGAGAGAGAGGCCATCGCCTCCCTCTCCTTTCGCTCTCATGCTCAGCACCTATTCGAGGCGCTCGGCCCATCTGGCGTTACTCGGTCACCTTGCGATCCGAGTGGCCGAGATCCCGCTCAGGGGCGATGACGTCACGCACCCGCTGCTTGATCTCCTTGGCCTCGGGGAAGCCGTCATCGACCACCCGATCCCACACCTGCACCCCGCTCACCAGAATGCGGAACTCCCCCTTGCTGGCCGGCACCAGCGCCACCTCCCCCAGATCGCTGTCGAAGGTGGAGAGCAGCTCCTGCGCCAGCCAGGCGGCGCGCAGCATCCAGCGACAGAGGGTGCAGTAGCGGATTTCGATGCGGGGTTTGCTGATCAGGGTTTCAGACTCGGTCATGAGTGACTCCATAAAAAAAGCGGCCAATGGCGGGAAGTGGCGTACCGCCACCCAATGGCCGATCCCGATTCGGTCAAATCAGTGCTGATCAACCCCATGAAAATCGGCCAGCCAATGGCGGGCAATGGTACGCATCGCCGATTCTGGCAGCTCGAACAGCCCGGGTGCAAGAGGGCCTGCCGCCAGCATCCGGATCCCTTCCATGATCTCCGCCAGCACCAGATAGACATATTCACCAATCACGGCGCCATGGACGAAGTTGACCGCCTCACCCCGGTTGAGCAGGTAGATCTGGGTACCATCCGGCCGGTTGAGGGCCAGCACATGGGGGCACACCTCTTCGCTCGGCCACGGCAACTGGGCCAGCGAGAAGGCAAACTCGTCGTCGGCCGAGGTGACCGAGGCGACCATGGTGCCGGGGCGCAGCGCCTGCAGATCCGCCAAATCCAGCGAGCCGTTGCCGGTAGAGCAGATCACCAGCTCGGCGCGGCTCAACGCCTCGGCCTTGGTGATCAAGCGAAAACCGTGAGAGAGCGCTTCGACCTGTCGCAGCACATCGGTCTCCACCAGCCCGAGATGGAGGTTGCGACAGCGCAGGTCGCGGGCGATGCTGCGTCCCACCTTGCCATAGCCAAACAGCACGGCTTCGCAGACGTTGAAAGTACGGTTGAGGTTACGAGCCAGCGACTCCGCGGAGTAGACCACGCTCAGACCAATCTGAATATCCTCGGCCTGCTTGAGGGGACTGCGTGCCACCGACACCACGGGGGTCGCCAGCACCTCCTGCTCATAGCGCTGGTGGCCGTTCTCGGTCATCTCCACCACCCCTAGGAAACGGGGGCCGAAGTATTCACTCAAGATCACCTGGGTTTTGGCAAAGTAACCGCCTATATCGAGGATCAGCAACCGCTCGTGGGGGGCCACCAGCGGCGCAATCTGCTGGATGAGGCTGTCGGGTTCATTGGTCCAGCGTCGGTTGAGGGGCAGTACCGGATAGTGCTGGGATACCCACTCCAGGGTCGGACCGTGTACCGATTTCGGTTTGGGCAAAATGGCGCCAATCCGTCCAATCTGACCGAGAGCGTCGATAAAACGGGGGCGATCGGGAAGCAGGTGAGTGACCAGCAGAATGCAGAGACCATCGATACGTCCCTGTCCGGTGAAATGGCGAAAAAACAGATGCTCAGATCCTTGACTGCGCAACTGTGGCCTCCTTATGTGCCGCAAAGCAGGCAAACAGAACCCGGCGCGGCCGGGTTCTGTGTGTGTCCAAATAAAATGAAAATCCTTTTTATCTGAAACACATATGGGGCTCAATCATTATCTGCCAAGAGTATGAGCGAGTATGCAAAAATGACTGTAATTGCCTGTTTTTCATGCAAAAATCAGTACAAAGAAGCAGCAGGCCACACCCACCACATGCTGAGCCCGGTTCCCGCCGCTGCGAGCAAGATCAGCCCACCCCAACGCACTGGCCAGGGTTTGTCACGCAACGCCCACTCCAGCAGCGGCATCAACCAGACCGGCAGCAACACCACCAGCGGCACCTCCACATATTGCCAGGCCAGCATCTGGACGAAGGCGAGGGCCAGCGCCAGACCGGCTGGGGCTACCTTGATGCCAACAAAGGTGGCAAGCAGGGCGCGAAAACCGGCAAAAGCGGCCAGCGCACCGGCCAGCTGGGCAATCAGCAGACTGCCATCGATGCCGATCACCAGCGCCAGCCAGATAAAGCCGAGGGCAAACCCGAGCCCCTCGCGGCTATCACAGCGCAAGGTGCTCCAGCCAAACCAGAGGATGGCGGGCAGTAGCGCCAGCCAGATCCCGGGTTCGCTCGCCAGTACCGAGGCCAATCCCTGCCACCACACCAGCGCACTGAACACCGCAAAGAGCAGCAGTGAACCGCGCTGATCGTTCACCTGAGCCGCGATGGCGGGGACCAGCAGAGTTAGCGGCAGCCATTGCCACGCCTTTTCCGGCATGCCATAGAGGCCGCCGAGCCAGGATCCCACCAGCCAGAGCGCCAGCGCGCCCCACAGATAACCCAGTCGCGGCCAGCGCCACGATAGCAAAGCGGCTCCCAGAGGAGCCGCCAGGGTTTGCAGCAGAAGTTCTGCGCCCATTACTTGCGCACGCCTTCGACAAACAGGTTGATATTCATCTCGTCCGGGATGCCGGGCAGCATGTAGCTCACGCCAAAGTCACTGCGCTTGATGGTGGTGGAGGCGTTGAAGCCGCTGCGGTAGCCGCCCCAGGGATCCTTGCCCTCGCCAATTTTGACCAGATCGAAGGCCACTTCCTTGGAGACACCGTGCAGGGTCAGGGTCCCTTTCAGCACGCCTTTATCCTTGGTGCCCTCGTAAGCGGAGCTGACGAAGGTCATCTTGGGATACTGCTTCACGTCGAGGAAGTCAGGACTGCGCAGGTGCTTGTCGCGGGCCTCGTGGTTGGAATCGACGCTGGCGGCATCCACTTCAAAGCTCGCCTTGGCGGCCGCCGGTTTGGCGTCATCCATGCTGAAGGTGCCGCTGAAGGTGTTGAAGCGACCCACCAGCTCGGAGAAGCCCAGGTGACCCACCTTGAACTGCACTGTGGTGTGCGCCGCATCCACATCGTAATCCGCCGCCATCAGAGGGGTAGCCATAAACAGGCAGGAGGCCAGCAGAGCCTTGGTCATTTTCATCCGTTCGTTCCTTCATCTTGGGGTTCACATCAGTGGTTAAAATGCTAACCTCGTTCTGAAGATGAATAATCAGTGATTTATTAAATTCATTATTTACTGAGGATGGAAAATGGACCAGATCGCCGCCATGCGTACCTTTATCAAGGTGGTGGAGTGCCAGAGCTTTACCAAGGCCGCCAACCAGCTCGGCATCTCGGTCGCCATGGCCTCCAAACTGATGCAGCAGCTGGAGGAGTCCCTCGCCACCCGGCTGCTGTCGCGCACCACCCGTCAGGTCAATCCCACCGAAGCGGGCCAGTTCTACTACCAGCGCTCCCTCGCCCTGCTGGCAGAGTTGGAAGAGACCCACAGCCAGCTGACCCACCACAACCAGCAGCCGAACGGCACCCTCAAGCTCTCGGTGCCGATGGACTTTGGCTATCTGCACCTCTCCCCCGCCCTGCCGCTGTTTCGCCAGCGCTTTCCCGACCTCAAGCTCGATATCGAGTACAGCGACCGGCGGGTAGCGCTGGTGGAAGAGGGGTTCGATCTGGCGCTGCGGATCGGCCACCTCAGCGACTCCTCGCTGGTGGCGCGCCAGCTTGCCACCATTCGGGTCGAACTCTGCGCCAGCCCCGCCTATCTGGCACGCAAGGGCAGACCGGGAAAACCCGAGGATCTCAAGCAGCACGACTGTCTGATCTACACCCTGACCCAGCCGGAGTGGCACTTCAAACGGGGAAGCGAGCAGCAGAGCATCCGGCCACAGGGACCGCTGCGGGCCAACAACGGGGTAGCGCTGACCCGCGCCGCTTGTGATGATCAGGGCATCATATTGCAGCCCACCTTTATCGTGGGGGAGGCCCTGCGGTCAGGACAGCTGGTCAGCCTGCTGCCGGAGTGGGACAAGGGAGATGTGGGACTTTATGCGGTCTATCCGCACCGCCGCTTCGTCTCGGCCAAGGTGCGCTGCTTTATCGAGTTCGTGCAGGAGCGCTATCTCGCCCCGCAACAGTGGGATGCGCCGACCTGATTGCCAGAGCTGAGGGTACGGCCTGGCTGTCCGGCCTGAAACCTAGCGCTGGCCAGGGGCCGCGGCAGGAACCAGCTTCGCCAGCAGACGCTCCTGCTCGGGGTGCAACTGCCAGCGTGGCAGTCGGGTGCGGACAACCGACAACTGCTGTTCACTGAGGGCATAGGGGAGCGCCACTTCAATCTCGGGGCAGTCAAACATGGCGGCCAGCTGCAGGATCAAAATGAGGTTTGCCTCGTCGGTCTTGTGCTTGTTGACCCGTTTGCGGATCTCGTGGCGCAGCTGGGTTTCGGGGTCCTGGGTCATCGCCTGCCAGCCGAAACCGAACAACGGCACCAGCGCGCTGACAATCCCCAGCGCCGTCATCGGCTGCTTGGGGGGATGATAGAGTGCGTTGAGATCCAGCCGAACAGGATTCTGACGAACCTCACCCTCACCAAATAAAATCGTTTTCGTCATTGGATTACCCGTTATATTCCACTAGACTGCGCCGCATATTTTACCCCGATATGCCAACGAGGTGCTGATGCTAAGCGATATCGAGATCTCCCGCCAGTCCCCCCGTCTCTCAATCCACGCGCTGGCCGAACGCCTCGCCATCCCCCAGCACCTGCTCAGCCCTCATGGCCACTACAAAGGCAAACTCAGCCTCGATCTTCTCACGTCTCAACCCAAGCATAGCGGCAAGCTGGTACTGGTGAGCGCCATCACCCCGACCCCGCTCGGTGAAGGGAAGACGGTGACCACCCTTGGCCTCTCCATGGGGCTCAACCATATCGGCCAGCCCAGCATCGCAACCATCCGCCAGCCGAGCCTCGGGCCGGTATTCGGGGTCAAGGGGGGCGCTGCCGGTGGCGGCCACGCCCAGGTGGTGCCGATGGAGGAGATGAACCTCCACCTCACCGGCGATTTTCACGCTCTGACGGCGGCTCACAATCTGGCGGCGGCAGCCCTCGATGCCCGCCTGTTCCATGAGCGCAAACTCGGCGACCAGTTCACCGCCAAAACCGGCCTGCCGCGGCTCGATATCGATGCCGACAACATCCTCTGGCCACGCACCCTCGACATGAATGACCGCGCACTGCGCCACCTCACGATTGGACAGGGGGGCGCTGCCGATGGTGTGGAGCGCAGCGATCGCTTCGTCATCACCGCCGCCTCCGAGCTGATGGCCATTCTGGCGCTGGCGAGCGATCTGAAAGACCTGCGCCAGCGCATCGGCCGCATCCAGCTGGCCCGCGATATTCACGGCGAGCCCATTACCGCCGAACAGTTGGAAGTGGCGGGCGCCATGACGGTGCTGCTCAAAGATGCGCTGCAACCGACCCTGATGCAGACCACCGAACAGACACCGGTGCTGGTGCACGCCGGCCCCTTTGCCAACATCGCCCACGGCAACTCCTCGGTGATCGCCGATCGTATCGCCCTTGGCCTGACCGACTATGTGGTGACCGAGGCAGGTTTTGGCTCCGACATGGGGCTGGAGAAGTTCTTCAACATCAAGAGCCGCCAATCCGGCATTCCCCCCGCCTGCGTGGTGCTGGTGGCCACGGTGCGCGGCCTCAAGGCCAACAGCGGTCTGCTCGATATCCGCCCGGGCCAGCCGTTGCCAGCCAGCCTGCAGGGAGAAGATCTGCCAACCCTCAAGCAGGGCTGCGCCAACCTCGCTTGGCATATCCGGAACGCCCGCCGCTACGGAGTGCCGGTGGTGGTCGCCATCAACCGCTTCCCCACCGACAGCGAGGCCGAGCTGGCGCTGTTGGCCCATGAAGCGCAGCAAGCCGGTGCCTGTGGCGCGGCCATCTCCAACGCCTTCACCCAGGGTGGTGCCGGTGCCAGCGAGCTGGCCCGCGCCGTGGTCACCGCCTGCGAGCAACCCGGCAAGGTGAAACTGCTCTACCCCGATGAGATGAGCCTCGACACCAAGCTGGCGACCCTGGTGGAGTGCGGCTACGGTGGCCGCGGAGTGCAGCTCTCCGACAAAGCGCGCCAGCAGCTGGCACAGCTCTCCGCAGAAGGGTGGGATCACTTGCCCATCTGCGTGGCCAAGACGCCGCTCTCCATCAGCCACGACCCAGCCCTCAAAGGGGTGCCGACCGATTTCGAGGTGCCCATCGACGAGGTGAAGCTCTGCGCCGGTGCCGGGTTCGTCTATGCGCTGGCGGGCCCCATCATGACCATGCCGGGGCTGGGTAGTCTGCCTGCCTATCGCCATATCGATATCGATGAGAACGGCGAGATAGTCGGCCTGAGCTGAGCCCTTCCACAACGCCAGAAACAACAAGGCCCCGCCAATTGGCGGGGCCTTCTGTTATCCATGCATCAACCCTTAGAGGGTGAAGCGCTGGGTCATATGGTGCAGGGTGTTGGCCAGCTTGCTCAGCTCGACGCAAGCCTGGGCGATCTGATGAGCGCCCTGGGCATTCTCGTCAGCGGCATTGTGAATGTTGACAATGCTGCGGTTGAGCTCTTCGGTCACCGCGTTCTGCTCTTCGGTGGCGGTGGCGATCAGAGTGTTCATGTCGGTGATGCGCACCACGGCACCGTTGATGGTCTCGATACTGGTACCGGCATCCCGTGCCAGACCGACACTCTCCTGCATCTGGTGACGGCTCAGCTGCATGGCGTTGCCCGCCTCGGCGGCGCGGCTCTGCAAGAGCTCGATCATCTTGCTGATCTCGGCGGTGGAGTCCTGGGTACGCTGGGCCAATGAACGCACTTCATCCGCAACGACCGCAAAACCACGGCCCTGCTCACCGGCACGGGCCGCTTCAATGGCTGCGTTAAGGGCCAGCAGGTTGGTCTGACCGGCGATATCGCGGATCACATCCAGCACCACGCTGATATTGGCGCTGTCGGCCTCCAGCTGCTGCACTACTGTGCCCGCCTGCTCAATCTTGACCGACACATCTTCGATGCTGGCAATGGAGCTGCGAACCACTTCGCTGCCAGCAGCAGAGGTGCGGGAGGCATCCTTGGCGGCGCTCATGGCATCCGTGGTGTTGCGGGCCACTTCATTGACGGTGGACTGCATCTCGTTCATGGCGGTCGCCACCTGGGAGACTTCGTTCTGCTGGATGGCCATGCCGCTGGCAGACTGGCTGGAGATGGCGCTCACCTCCTCCACTGCGCTGCTGAGTTGGCTCACGGAGCCGGCGATCTCACTCACCAGATCGGAGAGGGAGCCCTGCATCCGGTTGATGGCGGAGCCCAGCTGACCCAGTTCATCACGGTTGAAGCGGCTGTCACGGATCCACTGCTGCAGTTCGCCCTGACCCAGATCGCCATTGGCAATACGCTGGGCCTGACGGGCCAGCATGATCAGCGGGTCGCGGATCTGGCGGGTCAGTACCACGGAGAGCACCACCACAAGGATCAAACCGATCACCAGCGCGATGGTGACACTCAGATTGGCGGATTGATAAGAGTCGACAATGTCGCTGCGGGATTCAGACGCATAACCATGGTTAATCTGAATAAGGGAGGCCACTGACTTGCTCAGCGCGGTGTAAAGGGGAACCCCCTCCTCAAGGAAGATGCGTTGGGCTTCGGCAAGCTGATCGCTGTCTTGCAGCTGTTGGACTCGCTGGTGCAGGGCGACGTAACGATCCCAGTCAGATTTCACCGTATCGAAGGTACGGCGTTCCGCCACATCCTCAGGCCAGATCGTCTTGTCATGGGCAATCAGCTGCTGCGCGATCGAGTTAAGCTGTTGACTGGCAATATTCCGATATTCAGCCCTTTTCAGCGGCTCGGCAGCCACCACGAAATAACCCAGCTCATAACGACGCAACTCACCGAGAGAATCCCCGATCGCGCTGGTGCGATTGACCGCTGGCAAGATGCTGTCGGTAAACCGGATGGCAACATCATTCATATTGCCAAACTGGACAAGGGAAAAACCGCCGATAAAGGCGACCATCAAACCGAGCACGGCAAAGCCGGCGGTGAGTTTTTTGCCTATGGTCATGGAACTGGTATTCATGGGATATCCTGGTGGTCGTTAAATTCGTAGCACTCGTCCGGTTCACGCCCTCCTGGCATGAACTATCTGGCCACCTGTTCAGTGGCGCACCATCCAACCTTGATGAATATCTCTGAATTCCATGAGCGGCAGCGAGAGCCGTGAGGGGGCGCTAGAGTAACCGGATTGTGATGGTTCGGAAAGAGTCTGCCCGGTTACTTTTTGTAAGGTGAAAACGAGGGATTTATCGTACTCGATTAAATATACCGCTCAGATGAATAAATCGAAAAAATGCATAACGTTTGCATAAGGCAAGCCGCGCGGGTCAAGCCGTTGCAGGCCGGCACTCTCATCCGGGACCAATGAAAAACGCCAGCAATGGCTGCTGGCGTCTCGTTTATTCAGCGTTGCGGTTACAAAATAACCGCAATCTTATCCGCGCAGGCCGCCCAGAAACTCGGCCCGGGTATCGGGCTGGGTCTTGAACACCCCGCCGAGGGAGGTGGTGGTGGTATAGGAGGTGGAGTCCATCACTCCGCGCGCCTTGACGCAGTAGTGAGTCGCCTTGATGCTGATGGCCACATCCTTGGTGCCGAGCAGGGTCTGCAGCGCCAGCAGGATCTGCTGGGTGAGCCGCTCCTGCACCTGGGGACGGCGGGCAAAAAACTGCACGATGCGGTTTATCTTCGACAGGCCAATCACCTTGCCACGAGGGATATAGGCCACATGGGCCATGCCGTCGATGGTGACGAAGTGGTGTTCGCAGGTGCTGGTGAGGCTGATATCCCGCACCATGATCATCTCGTCCACCTGCATCTTGTTCTCGATCACTGTCACCTTGGGGAAGGTGGAATAATCGAGGCCGGAGAAGATCTCGTTGACGTACATCTTGGCGATGCGGTGCGGCGTCTCGGCCAGACTGTCATCGGTCAGATCCAGCCCCAGTGTCTCCATGATGGAGCGCATATGGCCTTCGATCTTCTCCCGCTTCTGCTGGCTGTTCAGCTCGTTGGTGACCAGGGGGGTTTCCAGTCCCTGGGCTTCGAGGGCAGCCCTGACCAGCAAGGCTTCCGGACTTAAGGTTGTCATTATCTTCTCTCCCACGCTCAGGGACTGTGAGGGCAGCTCAAGGAGCAACCCCTTATGTTATTGCGGCGCACAGGGCCGACGGTATCGCTGTAATGGTCGCCACTCGGGATGTGACGGCCATCTGTTATGGCGGCATAGTAAACGGCCATTGCCGCCAAGATTCAAGTCAACTTGTGCGTCACCTCATACTTTATGGCCATCTACCCCCGTTTTGGCGCCGATTACCCCGAGATTCCCTTGAGATAACCTGCCCATACCCGGGGATTTTTGTGATAATCCCGCCTTCAATCATAGAAAGAGGTCATGACGATGGGATTTGATACCAGCGGACTACTCCCCTTAAGCGATGCCCTGCAAGGGATGCTGGAACAACTCGCCTGCTGCTGCGACAGCGAGCAGTTGCCCCTGCCAGAGGCCCTTGGCCGGGTTCTTGCCAGCGACATCGCCTCTCCCCTCGCCGTGCCCCCCTTCGACAACTCTGCCATGGACGGTTACGCCGTACGCCTTGCGGATCTCGCCAGCGGCACCCCGCTCATCATGGCGGGCAAAGCGTTTGCCGGTCAGCCCTATCAGGGTGAATGGCCCGCCGGCCACTGCGTGCGGATCATGACCGGCGCCCCGGTACCGGCTGGTACGGATGCAGTGGTGATGCAGGAAGAAACGCAGGCCGACGGCGATCGGATCACTTTTCTGGCACAACCCGAACCGGGCCAGAATATCCGCCGCGCCGGCAGCGATATCGGCAAGGGCGCCTGCGTGCTGCCAGCCGGTACTCGCCTCACCCCGCGCGAAATGCCACTGCTGGCCTCCCTCGGCGTGGCTACCGTCACGGTGCGTCGCCCGCTGAAAGTGGCCATCTTCAGCACCGGCGATGAGCTCAAACCGGTCGGCACCCCGCTCGCCCACGGCGATATCTATGACTCCAACCGCTATGGCGTACGGGCCATGCTGGCGCGCATGGGCTGCGACTGCCTCGACCTTGGCATCATCCCCGACGATCCCGCCCAGCTACGCGCCGCCTTTATCCGCGCCGACGAAGAGGCCGATGTACTCATCACCACCGGCGGCGTCTCGGTGGGGGAAGCGGACTTCACCAAACAACTGCTGGACGAGCTCGGCGAGATTGGCTTCTGGAAGCTGGCCATCAAGCCGGGCAAGCCGTTTGCTTTTGGCCGTCTGCCCCGCGCCTGGTTCTTCGGCCTGCCGGGCAACCCCGTCTCCGCCATGGTCACCTTCGATCAGCTGGTGCAACCGGCGCTGGCCAAGCTGGCGGGCCAGCACTTCGAGCGCCCGCTCCAGCTGCAAGCCATTGCGGCCGAGCCACTCAAAAAGAGCCCGGGCCGACTCGACTTCCAGCGCGGCATCCTGAGTCAGGGACCGAACGGCCTCGAGGTGCGCAGCACCGGCTCGCAGGACTCCGCAGTGTTCAGCTCCCTGTCGCGAGCCAACTGCTACATCGTTCTTGAACGGGAACGGGGCCGCGTCGCCGCGGGCGAGACGGTGACCGTGGAGCCATTCGGGGGATTGCTGCTGTGAGCGAGATCCTGAGCGACGCCGAACTGCTGCGCTACAACCGCCAGATCATCCTCAAATCCTTCGACTTCGAGGGACAGGAGGCGCTCAAGCAGGCCCGTGTGCTGGTGATCGGCGCCGGTGGCCTTGGTTGCGCCGCCAGCCAGTATCTGGCGGTGGCCGGGGTTGGCCAGCTCACCCTGGTCGATTTCGACAAGGTGGAGCTCTCCAACCTGCAGCGTCAGGTGCTGCACAACGATGAGCGCATCGGTCACTACAAGGTGGACTCAGCAGCGCAGTCGCTGCGTGCCCTCAACCCCTGGCTCAACGTGGAGACCCACGCTGCCGTGGCCGATGAGGCGCTGCTCGATACCCTGCTGCCACGGCATCAGCTGGTGCTCGATTGCACCGACAACCTGGCCATTCGCAACCTGCTGAATCAAAAGGCACGCCAGCACAGGGTGCCGCTGGTCAGTGGCGCCGCCATCCGGCTGGAGGGACAGCTGTGCAGCTTCACCTGGCAGGAAGATGAGCCCTGCTACGCCTGCCTCAGCGCCCTGTTTGGCGAGCAGGCCCTCACCTGTGTCGAGGCGGGAGTGCTCGCCCCCGTGGTGGGGCTGGTGGGCAGCCTGCAAGCGCTCGAAGCCATCAAGCTGCTGGCTGGCATGGGTAAGAACTACAGCGGCCGCCTGCTGATGATCGACGGCCTGAGCGGCACCTTCCGCGAGATGAAGCTGCCCAAACGCCCTGACTGCCCGGTCTGCTCCCACCCTTGACGCAAACGGGATCAAAAAAGCCGAACCCTGTGGTTCGGCTTTTTGGTACCTGCACCTAACAACCCCTTCCTCAATGGGTCGTGAGGATCCGTTGCAACAGGTGATTAAAGCCCGAGGGATCTTCCGCGGGCCAGGCGTGGTGGCCATTGGGGGTGTGGATGGTGGCGTTGGGCAAGGCGGCAAACTGCTCTACCCGTTTGGCCAGCGGCAGGTAGTCGTGACTGGTGGAGATGATGGCCACCGGCTGCCAGATGGAGCCGAGCCGGGCGCGTACCGACCAACCCGGTAGCGCCTCCAGCAGCGCCTTGTAGGTTTTCTTTTTATTGCGCACGAAACGCAGTCGGAAGGTGTGGCGCACCTTTGCCAGATCCGGGCCCGGGAAGAGCTCGCGCCCCAGCCACCAGGCGAGGGGGCGCATACCGAACCAGCGCAGCCACTTGAGGCGCTGGGCATAACGCTCCTGCTCTTTGGGGGTCTCCAGCAGAAACTCGCTAAAGCCATTGACCAGCACCAGCCCCTGCACCTTGTGGGGCAGTTGCAGCGCCAGCTCCAGCGCCACCATGGCCCCGAGCGACAATCCCACCACCCAGGCGGGCTCCGGCTGCTCATCGAGCCAGCTCACCACATCGGCTGCCAGGGTCGCCACGTCAAACGGCCCCTCCTGCATGCTCTGGCCGTGGCCACGCAAGTCCAGCGCCACCACCCGGTAGTGCTCGGAAAACCGTTCGATCTGCGCCTGCCAGTCGAGGCTCGAGGAGCCCAGCCCGTGCAGCAGCAACAGCAAGGGGCCCTCCCCCGCGCTGCGCAGGGCAAGACCGTTGAATTTCATCACCTGATTGCGGCGCATCAGTGTATTGCCTCTCGACTCATCACCTGAACCATCTCTCGTTGTTATGTTGCCCGTGGCCATCCTGCCACGTTATCAGCACGGCGCCCAATCAGCCTTCGCTGACCAGACTCACCGCCTTGATATAAGCGTAGATCTGCTGCTTAGGCGCCAGCGCCAGCCGCCTGGCGGAGCGGCTGGTGATCCGGGCCAGCAGTATCTGCTCACCCAGCGCCAACTGCAACAGGGTCTGGCCGGGGCGCACCTCGCGCACCGCCAGCAGACGGGTGACGAGACAGTTGGAGAGACTGGAGTGCTCGATAGGTGCTGTGGCAATCACCACATCGCGCCCCGCCACCTTGATCTGCAAAGGGCCGCTCTCGTCCGGCACATGGGTCATGGTGACCCGCAGTTGCTGCTCACCAAGCTGCAGGATCGCCATCTGCTCCTCTTCATCGTAGTGAGAGAGGGTCGCCGCCAGCATCACCCCTGCATCGTCACGGCTGGCAAGCGAGAGATCGGTTCGGGCGAAAATCTCGCTCGGCCTACCTTGCGCCTCCACCCTGCCACCTTCCAGCAGCACCAGCTGATCGCAGAGCAGGCTCACCTCCTCCATGGCGTGGCTGACGAAGATCATCGGGATGCCGCTCTCCTGCTGCAAGCCCTTGAGCACATGGGCCTGATGGATGCGGCTGCGCCGATCGAGCGCCGAGAAAGGCTCATCGAGCAGTAGCAGATCGGGTTCGGCCAGCAGCGCCCGCCCCAATGCCACCCGCTGGCGTTGCCCACCCGACAAAGCATGGGCAGGCTGCCCCAGCAACTCGGCAAAACCGAGCCGCGCCGCCAGCGCCTCGGGCTGCCAGCGCCCTCGCCCCTTGCGGGCCGCCAGTTGCAGATTGCCGAGCACCGTCAGATGGGGGAAGAGGCGCGAGTCCTGAAACACCAGTCCGATCCGGCGCGCTTCGGGCAGCAGTTGAGCATACTCCCGATCGCGCCACAGCAAGCGATCCCCGCTTCGGCGATCGAGTCCGGCGATGATGCGCAGCAGGGTGCTCTTGCCACAGCCCGAGGGGCCGAACAGGCCAAGGATCCCCCCCAGTTCGAGAGTCAGTGCGCAATCGAGAGTAAAGGGGCCAAACTCACGCCGAGCATTGAGGCTCAGGGCATGGCGGTGCAGGGCGTTGTCTTGCGGAATAGTGGCTGGCTGGTTCATCCGAACACTCTCCGCTGTCTGCGCTGCAACACACCATAGACCAGCACCAGCATCACCAGCGAGAAGGCCATCAGGCCGCCAGCCAAAATATGGGCGTTCTGGTAATCCATCGCCTCCACATGATCAAACAGGGCGATGGAGAGTACCTGGGTTTCGCCGGGGATATTGCCGCCAATCATC
This sequence comes from Aeromonas veronii bv. veronii, assembly GCF_000820225.1. Lineage (GTDB taxonomy): Bacteria > Pseudomonadota > Gammaproteobacteria > Enterobacterales > Aeromonadaceae > Aeromonas > Aeromonas veronii. Next base: position 446,117 of record NZ_CDDK01000018.1, on the reverse strand, counting down.
AGCACCACGCCAAACTCCCCCAATGTATGGGCAAAGCCGAGGGCTGCCGCCATTACGAAGCTGGGCAGGGTCATCGGCAAGATGATGTGGAAAAAGCGCTCCAGCGGGCCGAGCCCCAGGGTCGCAGCAGCTTCCAGCTCCTTGTTGCCCATGTTGACGAAGGCGGAGGTGAGCGGCTGCACCACAAACGGCAGCGAATAGAGGATGGAGGCAAACAGCAGGCCGAGAAAGCTGAAGGCGAGCGGGGCGCCAAAGGTGTCGCGCCACCAGGCGCCGAAACCATATTCGGGGGAGAAGGCGAGCAGCAGATAAAACCCCAGCACTGTGGGGGGCAGCACCAACGGCAGCGCCACCAGCGCCTCCACCAGCGGCCGCAGGCGGTTCTGACTGCGCGACAACCACCAGGCCAGCGGCGGAGCCAGCAACAGCAAAATCGCTGTGGTACTGGCTGCAAGCTTCAGGGTGAGCCAGACCGCCAGCAGATCCCCTTCACTCATTGCCGACCTCCCGGTTGATAAATGCCCCCAACGGCATGGTATCCATCCTTATTGCAAAGAGTGGCCGACCCGAAGGCCGACCACTCAGGGTATCGCATCAGGCCCATCCCCTTATTGGGGCAGGGCATAACCCGCAGCCTTGATCTGCGCCTGACCCGGCCCCTTGAGCCAGGCGACCAGCGCCTCGACCGCACTCCCTTTCTTCAATACCAGCCCCTGCTGCTCGATGGGGGGATAGAAGCTCGCAGGCACTGCCCAGGCTTCACCAGTCTTGCCCGCCTCAACCAGATTGGCCCAGGCGACAAAGCCCAGCTCGGCATTGCCGGTGTCGACAAATTGCCAGGTCTGGCCAATGTTGGCGCCGGTCAGCAACCGGTACTGCTTGGGATCGATCTTGAGATGGGTGAGGGTCGCCATGGCGGCAGCACCATAGGGAGCTGTGCGGGCATTGGCGATGGCGAGGTTGCCTTTCCAGCTACGCAGGGTCGCCTCGTCAGGGGCCGGCCCCCCCTTCTTCCACAGCCCCAGCTGGCCGATGGCGTAGGTGAAGCGATCGCTCCCCTTGCGCTCTTTTTCCAGCTTCTCGGGGGTCGCCGCATCGGCGGAGAGGAAGAGATCGAACGGTGCGCCGTGACTGATCTGGGTGTAGAGCACCCCGGTGGCGGCAGACGAGATGGCCAGGGTGTGGCCGGTCTTGGCGGTGAACTCCTTGCCGATACGCTCTATGGTGCCCTTGAAGTTGGCAGCCACGGCCACCTTCACTTCATCAGCCTGCACGGCACCGGTATGCAAGGTGGCGGCGCAGACGCCGGCGATGACAACAGATAACAGCGGTTTCATTCCCTTTCTCCTGATGGGGCCCGCACATCCGCGCCCCTTGGCGGGGCCGTGGTTCCCGTTGAACCTGCGCCCCTCGTGATGAACAGGTCAGGCTTGCCAGCGGGCAGCGGCGGCGTTGTCGCGATCAAGCGCCTCGACCCAGCGTTGCACACCCTCGGCAGTCAGCTCTTTTTTCCAGAACGGTGCCCGGGTTTTCAAGAAATCCATGATGAAGTGACAGGCATCAAAGGCTGCGTCGCGGTGGGCACTGCTCACCGCCACCAGCACAATCTGATCGCCAAGCCACAGCTCGCCGATACGATGAATGAGGGTACACTCCTGCAGCGGCCAGCGGCGGCGGGCCTCCTGCACGATATCGGCCAGCGCCTTCTCGGTCATACCGGGGTAGTGCTCGAGGGCCAGCCCCTTCACCTCCTCCCCCTGATTGAAGTCGCGAACCTTGCCAACGAAGGTGACGATAGCGCCACTGTCGGGGCGGGTGGCGAGGCGGGCATATTCGTCCGCCAGCGAGAAATCCTCCCGCTGCACCAGAATGCGATCTGTGATGGTTGCCTCGCTCATCCTTAACCTCCGGTCACCGGCGGGAAGAAGGCCACCTCATCGCCATCGTTGATGGGGGTATCGAGGGGCACCAGGGTCTGATTGACCGCCACCAGCAGTTTGCCCGCCTCGAGGGCGAGCGCCCACTTGTCGCCGCGCTCACAGAGCGCCGCGCGCAGTTGTTCGGCAGTGGCGTAGTCGCACGGCAGGCTCAGCTCATCGCAGGCCACCAGCTCTCTTACTTGCGCAAAAAACAGTACCTTGATCATGCTTGCTCCCCGCTATTTGACCCCAGCTGAAAATGGCCGGACTTGCCGCCCTTTTTCTCTACCAGCCGCACCTGTTCGATCACTATGTCCTTTTGCACTGCCTTGCACATGTCGTAGATGGTCAGCGCCGCTACCGACGCAGCCGTCAGCGCCTCCATCTCCACCCCGGTCTTGCCGGAGAGCTTGCAGAGGGTGCGGATATGCACCCGATTCTGCTCGGCCAGCGGCACTATCTCCACCTCGACTTTGGTCAAGGCCAGCGGATGGCAGAGGGGGATGAGATCGGAGGTCTTCTTGGCGGCCATGATGCCGGCGATGCGGGCGGTGGCGAACACGTCCCCCTTGTGGTGCTGGCCGCTCAGGATCAGCGCCAGCGTCTCGGGGGCCATGGCAACAAACGCCTCGGCGCGGGCTTCGCGCTCGGTCACCAGCTTGTCGGTCACATCCACCATATGGGCTTCGCCGCTCTGGTTCAGATGCGTCAGGTTGGGCTGGGTCTGCTTGGGATCGGTCTGGTTCATCGTTTGCTCTCAGAGGTGGGAGACAAAGTTGCACGGCTTGGTGCGGGCATCGAGCTGATCGCGGATCAGTTGCTCCCAACCCAGCTGGCAAGCGCCGGTGGAGCCGGGCAGACAGCAGATCAGGGTGCGATTGGCGAGTCCCGCCAGCGCACGGCTCTGCATGGCGGAGCCTTTAATCTCGGCAAAAGAGAGTTGACGGAACATCTCGCCAAAACCCTGTACGGTGCGCTCGAACAGCACACCGACCGCTTCCGGTACCCGGTTCTGTTCATTGAAGCCGGTACCGCCGTTAATCAGTACCACCTGCACCCCCTCATCGGCGATCCACTCGCTCACCCGCGCGCGGATGCGAAACAGGTTGTCCGGGCAGAGCGCCCGATCGGCCAACTGATGGCCCGCGTCGGTAAGGGCTGAGACCAGATAGTCGCCCGAGCTGTCATCGGCGGCGGTGCGGCTGTCGGAGACCGTCAGCACGGCGATCTTGAGGGGAATAAATGCGTTGTGTTTCTGTCCCATCGGGCAGCTCCTTGTGGCTATGGGCCGTCAACGAGGCAGGAAGAGAAGGGGTATGAGAGGCCAGCTGTCAGGGCGCAAAAACGGACGCAGACAGGGGTGACCAACTTGCTCAAGCGTGTGACGGCGGGCTGATTCTATCAAAGGTTTCACGAGATATGGGATTTAAAAGACACACAAATCTGATGCTTGTCCCATATATGAACAAAACGCAGGCCGGGCAAACCCGGCCTGTCGTCGCAGGATCAGAACCCTTTCACCCCGGTCATGTCGGGCAGCTGGTGAGCTATCCCCTTGTGACAGTCGATGCAGGTACTTTCACCACTGGCCAGATTGGTAGAGTGCATCTTGGCGGCACGCTGCCCCTGCAGGGAGAAGTCCATGTACTCGAAGTTGTGGCAGTTGCGGCACTCGCGCGAATCGGTCTCTTTCATTCGTTGCCACTCCCGTTCCGCCATCTCGCGCCGGTGCGACTCGAACTTCTCGCGGGTATCCACCTTGCCGGTGATCATGCCCCACAGCTCCTTGGAAGCCTGCACCTTGCGGATGATCTTGTAGGTCCACTCATGGGGTACGTGGCAATCCGGGCAGCTGGCCCGCACACCGGAGCGGTTAGCGTAGTGGATGGTATCGCGATACTCCTCGAACACGTTGTCCTTCATCTCGTGACAGCTGGTGCAGAAGGCCTCGGTGTTGGATGCTTCCATGGCGGTGTTGAAGCCACCCCAGAAAATCACGCCACCGAAGAAGCCCATCAGCAGGATGACCCAGAGAGCCGCCTTCGATGGTGACTTGAAGGTGGTCCACAGACGCTGGATAAAGCCGGGTAATTTCATCTATGGATTCCTCAGTTCAGCGCTTCAACCGGTTTAAAGGTATTTTCCACCAGCGGCTTGGCATCCGCTTGCGGTACATGGCACTGCAGGCAGAAGTAGCGACGCGGCGACACTTCACCCAGGGTCAGGCCGTCGCGGGTCTCGAAGTGAGTCGGGCTGATCTTGGGGGCCTTCATGGCGCTGGCATTCTTGAAGCTGTGGCAAGCCAGGCACTTGTTGACCTTGGTATCTACTTCATAGTTGCGAATGTCGTGGGGGATCAGCGGCGGCTGATGCATGTACTGGCGATCGTAGGGCGCGCCATCCTTGCGGAAGTTTTTCAGGGGCGCGGCGGTGGCATCGGTCACCAGATCGGTGGCGCCCCGCTCGGACTTGAGGCCACCGGTACTGTTGGTGATCTCGGGGGCCGCTGCCATCAAGGATCCCGCCATCAGGCAGGCCAGCATTGCTCCAATCAGCTTTTTCATTATTTGTTCTCCGACGTTTTTTCTGCCTTGACGGCAAAACCTACAGTGATTTCAAAAACTTGTTCCGCGCAGACATCGATGCAGCGGCCACAGTTGGTACACTCCTGAGCCGCAATCAAGGGCCCGTGACCGCGCTTGGCACCATGAAGAGGCCCGCGCAGGATGGGACGCTCCGGGCAGACCGCATAACAATCCATGCAGTTGTTGCACCGCTCGCGCCCCTTGGCAGAAATCTTGATAAATCCGACCCGGTTGACCAGGGCATAGAAGGCACCCACCGGACAGAGATGACCGCACCAGCCCCGCTCAACTACGAAGAGATCGAACAGGAATAGCGCCGCCAGCAGAGCCCAGCCCGCCCCCATGCCAAACAGCAGGCCGCGCATGGCCAGCGACACAGGATTGACCAGCTCCCACGCCATCACCCCGACCACCGCTGGCACCACCAGCACCATGGCCAGCAGCCAGTAGCGGGTCGCACGGCTGAACTGGCCATTGCCCTTGAGGCCAAGTCGCCCCCTGAGCCAGGCTGCGGCATCCGTGATAAGGTTGACCGGACAGACCCAGGAGCAGAACACCCGCCCCCCGACCAGCCAGTAACCGGCCAGCACAATGGCAGCACCCAGCCAGAGAGTTGTGATGGGCCAGTGACCCGCCGCCAGCGACTGCAACAGCGTGAGGGGATCGGTCAGCGGTACCGTCTCCAACAACAGCGAGCTGGAGAGGTTGCCCTTGAGAATCCAGATGCCCGCCAGCGGCCCCAGCAAAAACAGCCCGAGCACGCTGAACTGACTCAGCCGACGCAGCAGCAGGAAGCGGTGGGAACGCCACCACCCCAGCTTGATGCGAGCCTCTTCCCCCGGATAACGACTCATAACCCCTCCGGTTTGCGGGTGGGCAGGGTGAGTCTGTCGCCGATGAGCGACTTGTTCCCCGCCTTGGCCTTCTCTTCCCAGCCGAGCCGGTAGTGATGACCCAGCTCACCTTTGGCAAGCTGGCGTGGCACCACCTTGATGGCGGCCTCCTCCAGCACGCAGGCATGCTCGCACTTGCCACAGCCGGTACAGACATCGCTGTGTACCGTGGGCAGGAACATGGCGTGTTTGCCGGTACGCTGGTTATGCTGCAGCTCAAGAGTGATCGCCTTGTCAATCAGCGGGCAGACCCGATAACAGACATCGCAGCGCAGCCCCAGATAGTTGAGGCAGGTCTCGTGATCGATGAGCACTGCCACCCCCATCCGGGCCTGATCGATGTCGGTCATCTGCTGATCCAGCGCCCCGCTCGGACAGGCCACCACACAAGGGATGTCATCACACATCTCGCAGGGCACGGCACGCGCCTTGAAATAGGGGGTGCCAGTGGTCACAGGGTCAAACAGCCGGGCGAGCTTGAGGGTGTCGTAGGGGCACGCCTCGACGCAGAGCCCGCAACGCACACAGGCGCCGAGAAACTCTGTTTCATCGAGGGCTGCAGGCGGACGCAGCGCCTGGGCAGGCACAGCTTGTGCCTGCTGGCGGGCCACGCCACCGAGCCCCACGCCAAGCAGGCCCACACCGCAGGCCCCCTTGGCCATGTCGGCCAAAAACTGGCGACGACTACGACTCATCTCGTACTCCCCCGCCTCAGGCCTTCATCACCTTGACGGCGCACTTCTTGTAATCGGTCTCTTTCGAGAGCGGATCGGTGGCGTCCAGGGTCAGCTTGTTGACCAACTGGCTCGCATCAAAGAAGGGCATGAAGACCAGTCCTTTCGGCGGACGGTTGCGACCACGGGTCTCGACGCGGGTCTTCACCTCGCCACGGCGGGAGGAGACGATCACCTCTTCACCACGGCGCACGCCGCGAGCCTTGGCATCGTCCGGGTGCATGAAGAGCACCGCATCCGGGAAGGCGCGATAGAGCTCGGGTACCCGACGGGTCATGGTGCCGGTGTGCCAGTGTTCCAGCACGCGACCGGTGGAGAGCCACAGATCGTACTCCTGATCCGGCGACTCGGCGGCGGGCTCGAACGGCAGGGCGAAGATGACCGCCTTGCCATCGGGCTTGCCATAAAAACGTACCCCCTCGCCCGCTTTCACATAGGGGTCAAACCCTTCGCGATATCGCCACAGAGTCTCTTTGCCATCTACCACAGGCCAGCGCAGACCACGCGCTTCGTGGTACTGATCGAACGGTGCCAGATCGTGGCCGTGACCGCGACCGAAGGTGGCGTACTCTTCGAACAACCCTTTCTGGACGTAGAAACCGAAGTGCTCGGCCTCGTCGTTCAGCAGCCCCTTGCTCTGCTCTTTCGGGAACTGGTTGACCTGACCGTTGGCATAGAGCACGTCGAACAGGGTTTTGCCCTTCACTTCCGGCATCTTGGCAATCAGTTCAGCCGGCCAGACTTCCTCAACCTTGAAGCGCTTGGAGAACTCCATCAGCTGCCACAAGTCGGACTTGGCCCCTTCCGGCGCTTTCACCTGCTGGTGCCAGAACTGGGTGCGGCGCTCGGCGTTGCCGTAGGCCCCCTCTTTCTCCACCCACATGGCGGTGGGCAGGATCAGATCAGCCGCCTGGGCAGTGACGGTCGGGTACGGGTCAGAGACCACGATGAAGTTGCGCGGATCGCGATAGCCAGGCAGGCGATCGGTATTCATGTTGGGGCCGGCCTGCATGTTGTTGTTGCACATCACCCAGTAGGCGTTGAGCTTGCCATCTTTGAGCATGCGATCCTGCAGCACGGCGTGGAAACCCACCTTGTCGGGAATGGTCCCTTCTGGCAGTTTCCAGATCTGCTCGGCAATGACGCGGTGCTTGGGCTCGGTCACCACCATGTCGGCAGGCAGACGGTGGGCAAAGGTACCCACTTCACGCGCAGTGCCACAGGCAGAGGGCTGGCCGGTCAGTGAGAAAGGACCATTACCCGGCTCGGAGATCTTGCCGGTCAGCAGGTGGATGTTGTAGCAGAGGTTGTTGGCCCAGACGCCACGGGTATGCTGGTTGAAGCCCATGGTCCAGTAAGAGACCACCTTCTTGCCCGGATCGGCATAGAGCTTGGCCAGCTTTTCCAGCTTCTCTTTGGAGACGCCGGAGAGCTTGGAGACCGACTCCACATCGTAATCCGCCACGAACTTGGCAAACTCCTCAAAGGTCATCGGAGTGGCATCGCCGCTGTCCGGATTCTTCGCTTTCTGCTGCAGCGGATCGGTCGGGCGCAGGCCGTAACCGATATCGGTGACCCCCTTCTTGAACACGGTGTGTTTGTTGACGAAGTCCCAGTTCACCTTGTCGTTCTGGATGATGTAGTTGGCGACATAGTTGAGGATCGCCAGGTCGGTCTGCGGAGTGAACACCATGCCGTTGTCCGCCAGCTCGAAGCTGCGGTGTTCGAAGGTCGAGAGCACGTGCACCTGCACATCCGGGTTGGAGAGACGGCGATCAGACATCCGCGACCAGAGGATGGGGTGCATCTCGGCCATGTTGGAGCCCCACAGCACGAACGCATCGGCCTGCTCGATATCGTCGTAACAGCCCATCGGCTCATCCATGCCGAAGGTACGCATAAAGCCGACGACCGCAGAGGCCATGCAGTGGCGGGCATTGGGGTCGATGTTGTTGGAGCGGAAACCGGCCTTCATCAGCTTGGCGGCAGCGTAACCTTCCCAGACGGTCCACTGGCCGGAGCCGAACATGCCGACAGCGGTCGGCCCCTTCTCTTTCAGAGTTGCCTTGAACTTCTCGGCCATGATGTCGAACGCCTGATCCCAGCTGATGGGGGCGAAGTCGCCATCCTTGTCGAACTGGCCGTTCTTCATCCGCAGCATCGGCTGGGTCAGGCGATCCTGGCCGTACATGATCTTGGAGAGGAAGTAGCCCTTGATGCAGTTGAGGCCACGGTTGACCGGTGCATCGGGGTCGCCCTGAGTCGCCACGACCCGACCATCCTGAGAGCCCACCAGCACGGAGCAGCCGGTACCGCAGAAGCGGCAGGGTGCCTTATCCCAATGGATGGCCGTCTTGTCGGTACTGGTGATGAGATTGGCTGCCAGCGTGGGGGCACTGACACCGGCCACGGCAGCGGCAGCTGCCACCGCGTTGGCCTTCATAAAGTCGCGTCGACTCAGCTTCATGGCATATCCTCACATTGCTTATCGCGTAATAGTTGTCGAATCTGTCGAACGGGAGCCAGCCATCAGCGGCAGAGGGCACGCCCGGCATCCCATCACTCTTTTCAGTGACCGCCCAGTTCATCGAACTGGTGGTAAATCAGGGCGGCTGAGAGCACACCCGGCATCGCCTGTATCGCATCAATGGCCGCCATGATCGGCCGCTGGCTCGGACCTTCCAGGGTCACGACCAGCTTGCCCTCGTCACTGACGGCGTGGATCTCGGCCCCTTCAAGGGCGCCAATCTGCTCGGCGAGCTGATGGCGCAAAGGGGGCTGGGTCAGCACCACCAGACTCGATACATGGAACTCCTGATCCATTGTGGCTTCTGTGTCACACGGCTTCTGACTCATTCTGACTCCTGCTTGAGGGTGGGCTGGCTCGCACCACCGGATGGGGCGGCTCGCCCGTCGACCTTGATGCTGCCAACCGGACAATCCTGCACACAGGCGCCGCAGCCATTACAGCGATCCGGCTCGACCGTCGGGGTGGGCACACGCCCCAGCACCGGAATAAAACGAATGGCATTGGGCTCACAGCTGTCCTGACAGCGCTGGCAGAACACCTGACCATTGGCCAGACAGTTGGCCTCGATATGGGCCTTATAGTGCCAGGGGGACTCGCTGGTCGGGCGAAACAGCGGCGCCTTGCAGACCGTGACGCACTCGGTGCAGAAGGTGCATTCGCCACGCTGGAAATCGACCACCGGAAAACCACCCTCGCCATTCACCAGGATCTGCTCCGGACAGGCCGCCAGACAGTCCCCGCAGCGGGTGCAGTCGGCGACAAATGCCGACCAGTTGACTGACCAGGGCAACTGCACCGGCGGTTCGGCAGTTCTCAGCCGCCCCCGGAACAGGCCGCGGCGGGCAAGATCGATCTCATCCGGCATGTTGACTCCTGTTCTGGTGAAAAAGGGGACAGTGCGAGTCCATGATTGGCATTCTTGATACCAATTATAAGAGTGGGTGTATATTGCGGCCCTGACAAGGTAAGGGATATACCACCAGGGAGATAAACAGGGGGGATTCTTGCGCCAGATCAAAGCCTTGCAGCGCAATAAAAATGGAGGTATCGGTTAAAATACCTCCATGTGAGGATTGCTATTTAATCGTTGGCGATTTTTTGCGGTTATCCGCCGATCGAGGCGAGATGAGGGGTGATGCCGGCATTGCCCTCATGGAGACGATGGGTGGCACTCTTGCCCGCCAGTGCCGCGCGAATGCGCTGTTGCAGCTCATCAGATTGTCCATCTGCGCCGAGCAGATCCCGCAGGTCGATGCCGTTGTCGCCAAACAGGCACAGATGCAGCTTCCCCAGCGAGGAGACCCGCAGCCGGTTGCAACCGGCACAGAAATCCTTGCTGTAGGGCATGATAAGCCCCACCCCACCTTGCGAATCGGGGTGCATAAAGACCTGCGCCGGACCGTCATCCGTGCCCCGCAACTGCTGCACCCAACCGCTCTCCAGCAAGCGCTGTTTGATCTGTTCGCCGCTGACATGGTGGTCACGAAACAGGGTATCCATCTCGCCAGTCTGCATCAGCTCGATAAAGCGCAGCTCGATGGGCTTGTGCCTGATCCAGCCCAGAAAGGCATCAAGCTGGTAGTCGTTGAGCCCCTTGAGCAGCACAGCATTGATCTTCACCGATTTGAAACCGGCGGCCAGTGCTGCTTCGATCCCCTCCATCACTTCGGCCAGCTTGTTCTCACCGGTGATCTGATGAAACTGGCGCGGGTCGAGACTGTCGACACTGACATTCAGCGCGTTGAGTCCGGCATCAAACCACTCCTGAGCCCGCTCCTTGAGGCGATAGCCGTTGGTGGTCATGGCGACCTTCTCGATGCCCGGGGTGGTGGCAATCACCTTGACGATCTCGGTGAAATCGCGGCGCAGGGAGGGCTCGCCCCCCGTGATGCGCACCTTGCGGGTGCCCATGGCGGCAAAACCGCTGACCACGCGGCGGATCTCGTCAATCGAGAGAAAGGGTTGACGCCCCGTTTTGTGGCCTTCCGGGGGGCGATAGCCGTCAGGCAAACAATAGGTGCAACGGAAATTGCACACATCGGTCACTGACAGACGCAAATAGTAAAAACGACGGGAAAAACCATCTTCAAGTGGCAACATAAACACCTTTCCAAATACGGGAGGCCAGGGCATTTCTTTCCTGACCCTTACAGCTCGAACGTCGGCTGACGGCTGGTTTCCCCCTATCGCTAGGACTTAGGCAAAACCGCTCGGAGTTCATCTAGTTTTTCGATGCTAACACAAGTTGGAGTACACTCCCACGCATCTTGCGGGGTCCTTATCACTATTCAGAGGTGCGCATCAGTATGGGAAAACGGTTCAGGGTCCATTCGGTCAGCAGTGCCATTGGCCGCGCCATGGTATTGATCCTCTTCATGGCCAGCCTGATCGCGCTGGTCGCCATGGTCACCCTCTTCTACTCGGTACCCGATGCCAAGGCGATCAACCTCTCCGGTTCGCTGCGGATGCAGGCCTACCGGATGGCCTACGAAATCGAGCGGGGCGACAGCGTGCTGGGGCGCCTCTCCCAGTTTGAAGAGACCCTGCACGCCGAAGAGCTGCAGGAGACCCAGCGCTGGATCACTCCTGCCTCCCTGCGTCGCACCTATGGCGAGGTGCTCGGCCAGTGGCAGGTGATGCGCCAGCACATCGAGGATCGCACCCCCAGACGGTACACCGATAACACCGAGCAGTTTGTGGCGGCCATCGATAATTTCGTCAATCAGATGCAGTACCACGTGGAATTCAAGGTGAGGATGCTGGCACTGGCGGAGGGGCTCGGCCTGCTGGCCATCATCACCATCGCCTGGTTTACGGTGCGCTTCACCCGTCAGCAGGTGGTCGCCCCCCTCAACCAGCTGGTCTACTGCGCCCGCCAGATCCAGCGGCAGGATTTCGATCTTAAGCTGCCCGCCCACGGCGAAAACGAGCTGGGGGAGCTGTCGCGCGCCTTCGTCACCATGGCCGATGAGCTGGGCAAACTCTATCGGGAGCTGGAAAACAAGGTGGAAGAGAAAACCGCCAAGCTGCAACAGGCCAACGACACCCTCTCGTTTCTCTACTCGACCGCCCAAAAGCTGCACGCTGCCCCGCTCAGCACCCGTACCCTTATCAAACTGCTGGACAGGGCTGCCGCCCACCAGCATATCGACCACATCCGGCTGACCCGCTTCGAGCACAACGCCATGCCGGTCTACATCTCGGGGCGCACCGGCTGGCCCGGCGATCTCGATGCGGTCGCCAGCTTTTATCTGCAGATGGATGAGCAGGAGTTCGGCCGCCTCGACATCATCAGCCAGCACCCCATCGATGAGCGGTTGATCAAGAACTTCACCATGCTGCTGGCTCAGGTGCTGCACAAAGACCAGACCCTGCTGCAACAGCAGCGACTGCTGCTGATGGAGGAGCGGGCGGTGATCGCCCGGGAGCTGCACGACTCGCTGGCGCAGGCGCTCTCCTACCTCAAGATCCAGTCCACCCTGCTCAAGCGCTCTTACGCCAAGGAGCAGCATGACAAGGCGCAGGAGGCGATGCAGCAGATCGACGAGGGGCTTAGCAATGCCTATACCCAGTTGCGTGAACTGCTCGGTACCTTCCGTCTCACCATTGGCGATGCCAATCTGGGGGAAGCGATCCGCGTCATGCTCGATCAACTGCAACCTCAGACCCAGGCCGAAATCCGGTTCCATTACGGACTGGCCGACAACGACCTGGAGGCGGGCCAGCATATCCACATTTTGCAGTTGATCCGTGAGGCAGTGCTCAATGCCATCAAACATGCCAACGCGCAAGTGATTGATGTTAGCTGTGAGACCCTCGCCAGTGGTAACATTGAGGTTCAGATTTCAGATGACGGTGTCGGGATCGGACTCGCCAGCTCGGCGATCAACCATTACGGGTTGAGCATCATGAACGAGCGCGCCAGCAAACTGCACGGTCTGCTGACCATCAACGAGCAGCAACCACAAGGCACCTGCGTGCATCTGACCTTTCCCACCAGTCTAGCGAGAGACGCCTGATGGACGAGATGAAATACACAGTTCTGGTCGTAGATGACCATCCCCTCATGCGCAAAGGGATTGTGCAGTTGCTGGCTCTGGAAGAGAACATGGAGGTGACCGGTGAAGCCTCCAACGGCACAGATGCCGTGGCGCTGGCCAAAGAGTCCGAGCCGGACCTGATCCTGCTCGACCTCAACATGAAGGGGCTCTCCGGCCTCGATACCCTCAAGGCGCTGCGGGCCGAAGAGATCACCTCCCGGGTGGTGATCCTCACCGTCTCCGATGCCCGTCAGGATGTGGTGGCTTTGCTCAAGGCCGGTGCCGACGGCTACCTGCTCAAGGATACCGAGCCTGATCTGCTGCTGGCCCAGCTGGCCGACGTGATGACCGGCAAGCAGATCCTGAGCGAACCGCTGCGCCCCTATCTCGAAAACATCTACGAGCTGGATCACCTGCAGCAGAAGCTGGAAAGCTTAACGCGTCGCGAAATGCAAATCCTGCGCGAAATTGCAAAAGGCCTCTCCAACAAACAGGTCGCCTCGGTACTCCATATCTCCGAGGGAACGGTCAAGGTTCACGTGAAGAGCCTGCTGAAGAAACTCGAGGCGCAAAGCCGCGTGGAAGCAGCTGTCATGTATCTGGAGCAGCGCAACTAAGCGCCCTCAACCGCCCGAAAAGCCACCCTCCGGTGGCTTTTTTCATTCTCTGGCACAGTCGCTGCATTGTCATATTCAGCAACTACTCAATGGAGGATGGAACATGAAACTACAACCTTTGGCACTGTTCCCCTTGCCTTCCCACATACTGCCGGGCGGCAAGCTTCCTCTGCGTCTGTTCGAGCCACGCCACCTGCAGATGCTCAAGGAGTCATTCATCAACGATCAGGGCTTTGGCATCGTGATGGAAGAGTCGACCACCTCGGGACAGTCCGGCCGCATTCTGCCGGTGGGGACCCGGGTCAAGGTGACCGACTTCTACACCCTCAATGATGGCCTGCTGGGGGTGACGGTGCTGGGACTGGAGCGCTTCTGTATCCACGAGATGGAAACAGACGAGATGGGCCTGCGCCGGGCCAAGGTGGAGATGCTGCCCAACTGGCCGAGCACCCACTCAGATTTCAACGACAAGCTGCTGGTCAATCGCCTGCGGGAAGTGTTCGAGCAGTATCCGGAGCTTGATGAGCTCTATCCGGACAAGCGCTTTGAAGATGCCGCCTGGCTCTGCCAACGCTGGCTCGAGATATTGCCGATGCCGATTTATGAAAAGCAGATGCTGATTGCCAAACAAAACAGCGAAGCGGCCCGTAAATTCCTGCATCGCCTGATTTCACAATGACAAAAACAGCGTTGCAAAATGCAATTATTCCAACAATGAAAATGTGAAATTCGCATTTTGCGAGTAAGTAGGAACGCAAAACACCATAACAAGAGAGAGCCGCTGCGCTAAACGGCCAAAATTGAACACAAAAGAGTCCTGAAAAAGTTGGCACAGATTTTTCATATAGATTGATACAACCCGATTTATCCCGTGCTCTCTTCAGTATTTGCTGAAGAACTGGTCAACCCACAAAGTTGACCATTTTTTTTATCCGCGCGTCGGCAACCGCTGACCAAAATGACGCTGCAAACACTCTCTCAGCCGTGACAAGGTGATGGGCTTGGCGAGAAAGTCATCCATCCCCTGCGCCAGACAGCACGCCTTGTCCTCCGCCATAGCATTGGCCGTCAGGGCGATGATAGGCATAGTACATCCCAGCTCCCGCAAGCGCCGGGTGGCTTCCAGTCCGTCCATCAGGGGCATCCGCATATCCATCAGGATCAGATCCGGGATCTGCTCATCCACCTGCGCCAGCGCTTCCAGACCATTGGCAGCCAGCCGAACCTTGCCCACCAGTTTTTGCAGCATCAGCGACACCACCAACTGGTTCACCGGGCTGTCCTCCACCACCAGCACATCCAGTGGCAGCAGTGCCGAAGCCCCCTCCTCCCGCTGCGGCTGGCTATGGCAAGGCAACGCCATGCCAGGCAGTTCGAACCAGAAACAGCTTCCCTTGCCCGGCTCGCTCTTCAGGTGGATCTCTCCCCCCATAAGCGTCACCAGACGCTTGCTGATGGCAAGACCGAGGCCGGTACCGGAAAAACGCCGGGTGGCCGAGTTGTCGACCTGGGAGAAGGGTTCAAACAGCAGCGCCTGATCCGCATCAGCGATCCCGATCCCGGTGTCGGAGACCGAGATCAGCAGCTTCTCATCCTGCCAACCCAGGTGCAGTGTCACCTGCCCCTGCTCGGTAAATTTGAGGGCGTTGTCCAGCAGATTACCCATCACCTGCGACAGACGCATCGGATCCCCCTGCAACTCCCGGGGCACAGACTCATCGACCCGATAAACCAGCGCAATCCCCTTGGCGGTCGCGCGAGCTTGCAGCGGCTCGACCAGAGATTGGCAAAGCTGGACGGGTTGCAGGGTCTCGCAGTGAAACACCAGGGTTTGCGACTCAATTTTCGAAAAATCGAGCACGTCGTCGATGATGGTTTGCAGCAATCTGGCCGAGTGGGTGGCATGGCGCAGCAGGCTCTGTTGCTCCGGCGCCAGCTCGGCATGCTGCACCAGATCGAGCATCCCCAACACCGCATTCATGGGCGAGCGGATCTCATGGGTCATCATGGCGAGAAACTGGGACTTGGCACGGTTGGCCGCTTCAGCCTCATCCCGTGCCCGCGCCAGCTCCTCTTCCCTACGGATCTGGTTACTGATATCCCGAGCAGTGCCGCGATAACCAATAAACAGGCCATCATGGTCAAAGCAAGGCTCGGCACTCACCTCCATCCAGCAGGGGCCATGTTGCAGCGCAACCTGCATCCGCACCCCTCGCACCGGCTGGCGCAGATCCAAAAGCTGCAGGTATTTCTGGGCATCGCAGCTCTGCTTGTTGCAGACGTAGTCATAGAGGGTCGGCCGGGTCGCCTGCGGGGTCATCTCATCCAGATAACCCGGCTCAGAGGCATAACTAAGGCGATGCTCGGCATCTGTCTCCCAGAACCAGTCCGAAGCCATGGCGGCGAAGCTGCGAAAACGGCGTTCGCTGGCCTGCAGCGCCTCGGTTTTTACCGCGACCTGTTCCTGCAAGCGGGCCCGATAGGTGATGTTGACCAGCGCTTGGGCGATAAGCGGGCGGCAACGCTCCATGGCGGCCTTGCTGGTGAGATCGAAGGTGCCCGCCCGAGCGTGGCGGCAGATGAGGGTGGCGGTAAAACCGGGGGCCTGCAGCCCGGTCAGCATCACGCTGGCCCAGCCCGGCTCGCTCGCCAGCGGCGCAAGCTCAGGCAGCTGGGCGGGATCGTAAATCACTAGGGTTTCACCCGAGATAGCGCGGGCAAATGCCGGGGTCATGCGCCAACTGCGGGCTGATAGCATTGGCTCGGTACTGAGGTGGGTACTTCCCTGCTCCCCTTCCCAGGCCACCACATCCGCGTGCTCAAAGCCGATAAAGGGTTTGAGCACCTGGATAAGGCTCTCCAGCACCTGCTCCAGCGTCTTGGCATCGGCGAGGGTGGCAACCCCCCCCAGCAGAGTCTGGGACTCGTGACGATACTTGGCCTCGCGCTCGCGGCAACGCATAAGGTCGACCAGCGTGGTCTGCAATTTGTCGCCGAGGGCTTCCAGTTCACTGTTGCCAATCATCTTGTTGCCTGCTCTATTATGTTCTGCCGACTCAACGGGTCAGGAAAATCACGCTCGATACCATCAGGTTGCCGTGGGCCAGCTCGCCATTGGGCAGCCGCCCCTGTTCGCCGAAGGTAAAGGGGGTGATAAAGGGGATCTTGCCGAGGCGAGCCTGGCTCTGCTCGACAAATTGGCACAACATATCACCTAGCGCCAAACGACAACCAGCACAAAAGATGATGAGCGCGCCGATGGGCTGCAATTCCACGTCGACCCCATACCCTGGCTCGATACGCATGGCATTGAGGCTGCGCTGCAGCAACCCTTCCTGACTGCTGTACATCAACAGCAGACGCTCCCCTTGCACCACATCGGTAAAAAGCCGCAGCCCGCCCTGTTCGGTCACCGCTTCGGGATGGGAAAGTTTGTAGTAAGGAATACCATCCAGCGCTCCCACCTGACGAGCCAGCGGGGTGAGCGTGGTCTCGCGCAAAATCGCTCCCACCGGCCAGAGCTGCTCGCGCCCGCACCAGCGGGCATAGACCTCGGCGGCAGGCTGGTGATCGATGGTGAGTACCTCCCGCCCGTTGCAGGTGGTGATCTCGCCGCTGAATTCGGCAGGCACATAACCGGAGTGAAACTGAAAAGCGAGCTGGCAATCGGGATAGAGCACCGCCAGACCGATGCCATCCTGAGCCACCGCCTCATCCCAGCAGAGCTGCCAGTCACCGCTGACGCTGCTATCTGCCGCGGATCCACCGACCACCGGCACCGAGGCACCGAGTTCGGCCTCGATACCGGCCAGCAGCCCCTCTTCCTTGCCGGGACTGGCGTGAAACAGAATCAACTGGGGCAGCTCGCCCGGTCGACCACAGTCGCTCATGGCTCGGCGCAGCAACTGCCGCACATCCACCCCGTCACCGCTGGCACCGGCTACCCCGAATGCCCCTTTCTCATCGTACAGGGCAGCAACGGCCAGCCCATATCCGTCTCGGGCGTGGTGTCCCATCTCGGTCATGACACCACCGCAAGAGCTGCACCCAAGCAGGCGGGTCGTCGGGAACTGGCGTTTGAGCGCGTCGCGCAGTATCGCCCCCTCATGGGCTTGGGTAAAATAGAGTAACAGCAGGGAGGGGGCCTGATCGGCATAGTGGCGCAGCTGCGCGCAGATATCTTGGGCCGCCAGCGATGAATCCTGGGCGAGGGAGTGAACGGTCAGAAATTTCAACACCATCTCCTTGTTTTATCGAATGGCAGCCTCAAGCAAAAATCATACCTTTATCAAACAATTATCTCGCTTCGCTTGCTAACATAGCGGTCAACTGAGACCAATGACAGGACGCCCATATGTGGCAAAAAAACATCAATGACTTCGATCGGGTCGTTGCCATCGGTGGTGGCCATGGCATGGGACGAGTGCTTTCGTCCCTCTCGTTTCTCGGTCAACGGCTCACCGGCATCGTCACCACCACAGATGATGGCGGCTCGACCGGACGCCTGCGCAAGAGTCAGGAGTGCATCGCCTGGGGCGATCTGCGCAACTGCCTGAACCAGCTGGTGACCGATCCCAGTATCGGCAGCCTGTTGTTCGAATACCGCTTCGCCGGCAAAGGCGAGCTGGCGGGCCACAACCTTGGCAACCTGATGCTGCTGGCGCTCGATAATCTCTGTGTCCGTCCTCTTGATGCTATCAAGCTGATCAGTGACATGCTCAAAATCGAGTCACAATTGCTACCCATGTCTGAATTTCCCACCGATCTCTGCGCCCATATGGAGTGTGGCACCCAGATCCTGGGAGAGGTATCCATCGATCAACTGGCAACACCGCCTCTCTCCCTCGGCCTGATGCCGGAAGTGCAAGCGACCCGGGAAGCGGTGCTGGCATTGCAGCAGGCGGACATGATCATTCTGGGGCCGGGCAGTTTCCTCACCTCCATCATGCCGCCATTGCTGCTGGCCGAGATCGCCCAGGCCATCAACGAGAGCAGCGCCATGCTGGTTTTCGTCTGCAATCTGGTGACGGAAAACGGCCCTGCCAGTCAGCTGGATCTGATGAGTCAATGTCGCTGGCTGGAATCCCGGGTCGGTCAGGGTCGGCTGGATGCCATCCTGGCCCCACAAGGCGCGGGTGATGCGGGGGACTGGCAAGGGCGAGTGATCGAAGCCGAGCTGGGCGAGCTTGAGCTGCCCCATCGGCACGATCGGTTGAAGCTGAAACTGGCGCTGGACCGGATCATCCAGCAACTGCTCAACCAGCGTTAGGCTACGGTCACGGCGCCCCGGCATCCCTGCATGGCGCCGTTACTGATAATCGGCAAGAAACGCGAGCACCTGGGGCAAGGAGGCCTCCAGCAGTTGCAATTGGCGCTCTGCCTCGGCCACATCGGCCTGCTTGCTGGCCATCTCCAGCGCCATCACCTGCTGATAACTCGGCATGGCGCCATAGCTGCCACAGGATGATTTCATGCTGTGCGCCACCCGAGCCAACGCCTCCCACTCCCCCTGCTCATAGAGGGGTCTGAGCTGACTCAGCTGCTCGCCCACCTCTTCAATAAAGACTGCGATGACCACGGGCAGCATATCCGGACCGATATCCTCTGCCAGCTGCTGCAACACCTTGCGATCCACCCACTCCATGCGAGGCTCCTCCAGAACGGTATTCAAACAGACCATACTATAGATAGTTTTCGATGTCGTGGCTCATGACCAGGCAGTGATGAAGCACCCGATTGGATGACTCAGGGAATAAAGTGGCAAAAAATGTGATCAGTATCGAAATAGCGATGCTGAAACGCCCCTCAACACAACAACTTGATTGCCACAAATTAACAATTGATCAACACTCAATGCCGTCAGAGTGATGATGCTCAGCAACACCTCTCATCCCTTTTGCCTTTTATGGCTGCTGCGAAGAACCAGGGTAGGTATCTACCCTGGTATTTTTTTATCTTGCTCAAGCGCGACCTGGTTGGTCGCCACCCGCTCCCCCATGCGAAACAGATTGAATTCGCCGGGCGCCATTTTGACCCAATTCTCATTGCCGGTCAGCGGACGGGTGGTGATCAGGGTCACCACATCGTTGGGGGTGGTCTCCCTTTGAAAGTCGATCACCACCTCCTCATCCAGCAGGCTCGCCTCGCCAAACGGCGCACAGCGAGTCAGCCAGTGCAGGTTGTTGCTGCAGTAGCTCATCACATACTCCCCGTCCGAGAGCAGCATGTTGAACACCCCGAATGCTCTGAGCTCGTCACACAGGGTGGCGAGATAGCGAAACATGGCGGGAAAGTTGGCAGGACGCTTGGGATATTTTTGCTCCAGCCGATCGAGCAGCCAGCAGAAGGCGTGCTCGCTGTCGGTATCCCCCACCGGCCGGTGGCGACCGGTTGGCAGCTTCTTGTAACCGGTCAGCTGACCGTTGTGGGCGAAAGTCCAGTAACGGCCCCACAGCTCACGGGTAAAGGGGTGGGTATTTTCCAGTGACACGCAGCCACGGTTGGCCTGCCGAATGTGGCTGACCACGGCGCAGCTCTTGATGGGCAGCGCCTGTACCAGTCTGGCGATGGGAGATTGGGCGCTGGGCTCGGGATCCTTGAAGGTGCGAAAGCCCTTCCCCTCGTAGAAGGTGATCCCCCAGCCATCCTTGTGGGGCCCGGTCTTGCCGCCGCGCAGCATCAACCCGGTAAAGCTGAAGCAGATATCGGTCGGCACATTGGCACTCATGCCGAGCAGTTCGCACATATCCGGCAGACTCCTTTCATGATTTGGCTTGTGTCATGTTCGACCAGCACGCTGGTTCGACAGACAACAGGGGAAGGCGCAATCCCTTCCCCTGTGACTGGCAACAACCGGCAGATGGCGAACCATGCTACCGGCGCAGCCCTTATCTGGTAGTTATGGCCTGATTACTTGACCATCTCTTTTTCGACCAGCTGGATCAGGATGTGGATCACCTTGATGTGCACTTCCTGAATACGGTCGGCATAGCCAAAGTGCGGCACGCGGATCTCGACATCCGCCAGACCCGCCATCTTGCCGCCATCCTTGCCGGTCAGGGCGATCACTTTCATCCCTTTGGCGCGGGCAGCCTCGATGGCTTTCAGGATATTGCCGGAGTTGCCGCTGGTG
Source organism: Aeromonas veronii bv. veronii (assembly GCF_000820225.1). Lineage (GTDB taxonomy): Bacteria > Pseudomonadota > Gammaproteobacteria > Enterobacterales > Aeromonadaceae > Aeromonas > Aeromonas veronii. Next base: position 425,667 of record NZ_CDDK01000018.1, on the reverse strand, counting down.
GAGATGCCAAGCAGCACGTCGCCACGACGGCCAACAGCTTCAACGTAACGGGAGAAGACATAGTCATAGCCAAAGTCGTTGGAGACGCAGGAGAGGTGGCTCGGATCGGAGATGGCGATACCGGCATAACCCGGGCGGTTCTCGCGGTAACGACCGGTCAGCTCTTCGGCAAAGTGCATGGCGTCACAGTGGGAGCCACCGTTGCCACAGGAGAGCACCTTGCCCTCTTCCTTGAAAGAGTCAGCCAGCAGTTTGGCGGCCGCTTCGATGTTTTTCAGGTTCTGCTCATCAGCCAGGAAGGCCTGCAGCACGCTGGCAGCTTCGGTCAGTTCATTGCGGATCAATTCTTGGTACATGATGTCTCTTCCACTGTTTTTAGTGTGCGTGTAGATCGCGGCTATTCTCGCACAAGCGAATCGCACAGTCGCCCCCCTGCGAGCCACAGCGCTGGCGGCGCGTGAGCGTTATGGGGATCACAGAGAGAAGGTAATGAAGATGTAAACAGCTTGATAACTTTGTGCGTATGAATTACAACAGGGGCCATATCCAACAGGTCAGACCTCTGGATCAGTTACACCACGTTGGCAATCTTTCACGCAAGGAGCAAGCAATGACGACGACCCTCACTCTGCTCGGGGTGATCCTGGTTATCGGAGCCCTGGCCTATCGCCGGGCATCCCTGTTCATCTCCACCCTGGTCACCGGCGCCGCCCTGGTGCTTGGCGCCCTCTATGGTCATGTGCCCTTGCTGGTATGGGCGCTGTTCGCGGTGATCGCCATCCCGCTCAATCTGGTGGAATTTCGCCGCAATCAAATAACCAAGCCGCTGTTCAAGATCTACAAATCGATCATGCCGGAGATGTCCCGCACCGAGAAAGAGGCGATTGAAGCGGGCACCACCTGGTGGGAAGCCGATCTGTTCGCGGGCAACCCGGACTGGAAAAAGCTGCACGCCATCCCTGTAAGCGCCCTCTCTGCCGAAGAACAGGCCTTTATGGATGGTCCGGTCGAGGAAGTGTGCCGCATGGTGAGCGACTGGGAAGTGACCCACGAGCGCGCGGACCTCTCCCCCGAGGTGTGGCAATACCTGAAGGACAACAAGTTCTTCGCCATGATCATCAAGAAGAAATATGGCGGTCTAGAGTTCTCGGCCTACGCCCAGTCCTGTGTCCTGCAAAAGCTGTGCGGTGCCAGCGCCGTGCTCGCCTCCACCGTTGGCGTACCCAACTCGCTGGGCCCGGGCGAACTGCTGCAACACTATGGCACTGACGAGCAGAAGGATTACTACCTGCCCCGCCTGGCGGTAGGTAAAGAGATCCCCTGCTTCGCCCTGACCAGCCCGGAAGCGGGTTCTGACGCAGGTTCCATCCCCGACTTCGGTATCGTCTGCAAAGGCGAGTGGGAAGGGAAAGAGGTGCTAGGTATGCGCCTCACCTGGAACAAGCGTTATATCACGCTCGCCCCCATTGCTACCGTGCTGGGTCTGGCCTTCAAACTGCGTGATCCGGAACACCTGCTGGGTGAAGAGGAAGAGCTCGGTATCACCTGCGCCCTCATTCCCACTCACATCAAGGGAGTCGGCATTGGACGTCGCCACTTCCCGCTCAACGTGCCGTTCCAGAACGGCCCGACCCAGGGCAAGGATGTGTTCGTCCCGCTCGATTTCATCATCGGTGGCCCAGCCATGGCTGGTCAGGGCTGGCGCATGCTGGTCGAGTGTCTGTCAGTCGGTCGCGGCATCACCTTACCCTCCAACAGCACAGGTGGCGTCAAGATGCTGGCCCTGGCAAGCGGCGCCTATAGCCGCATCCGTCGCCAGTTCAAGCTGCCCATCGGCAAGATGGAAGGGATTGAAGAACCGCTGGCCCGCATCGGTGGCAACGCCTACATCATGGGCGCCGCAGCCAACCTGACCGTGACCGGCATCGACCTTGGCGAGAAGCCCTCGGTCATCTCCGCCATCGTCAAATACCACCTCACCGACCGTGCCCAGAAGTGCATCATCGATGCCATGGACATCCACGGCGGCAAAGCCATCTGCATGGGCCCCAACAACTATCTGGCCCGTGGCTATCAGGGTGCCCCCATCGCCGTTACGGTAGAAGGGGCCAACATCCTGACCCGCAGCATGATCATCTACGGTCAAGGCGCTATCCGCTGCCACCCGTATGTACTGCCGGAGATGCTGGCTGCCAGCCACCCGGATAAAGAGCAGGCGCTGAAAGATTTCGACAAGGCGGTATTCAGCCACGTCGGCTTTGCCATCAGCAACCTGGTGCGCAGCTTCTGGCTCGGTATCACCGGCGCCCGCTTTGCCGCGGCCCCTTACAAGGATCAGACCAAGGGCTACTACCAGCAACTCTCCCGCCTCTCGGCCAACCTGGCGTTCCTGTCAGACATGGCGATGGGCACCCTGGGTGGCGAGCTCAAGCGCAAGGAGCGGGTCTCCGCCCGCCTTGGCGACGTGCTGAGCCAGCTCTATCTGGCCTCCAGCGCCCTCAAGCGCTATCAGGACGAGGGACGCCAGCAGGCCGACCTGCCGCTGCTGCACTGGGCACTGCAAGATGCCATGTTCAAGGCACAAGAGGCGATCGACGAGCTGCTGCGCAACTTCCCGAACCGCTGGATTGGCCTTGCCCTGCGTGCCGTGGTGCTGCCGCTGGGTCGTGACCTGAACCGTCCGTGCGACAAGCTGGACCAACAGGTTGCCCGTCTGCTGCAAACCCCGAGCGAGACCCGCAGCCGCCTGGCCAAGGGCCAATACCTGACTCGCGAAGAGGGCAACCCCTTCGGTCTGCTGGAGCAGGCGCTCGATGACGTACTGGCCGCCGAGCCACTGTTCGAGAAAGTCTGCAAGAGCGATGGCATCAAGCGCCCCTTCATGGCACTGGACAAGGTGGCCGACATGGGTCTGGCCGCTGGCGTACTGACCCAGAGCGAAGCCGAGCTGCTGCGCCGCGCCGAAGTGAGTCGCCTGCGCACCATCAACGTCGATGATTTTGACCCCATCGATCTGGTGGCCAACAAGAAGCTGTTTGAAGCCTCCGCTTACCATCACGCGGCCTGATAACCAGCTATCGACAACGCCTCCCTTGTGGAGGCGTTTTTTATGGGCGCTCACCACTATTCACGGCCCGAACAGCCACCACTAGCACGCACAGCTCCCCCGACCAGCTGCAGCCCCCGTGTGGTCAGCCGGGAAAAAAGGCACAATAGCCGACAAATCGAATCACCAAGGAAGCCAAGATGACCCTTGAGCACCTGATCCTGTGGCGCCGCGACCTGCACCGCCTGCCGGAAGCGGCCTGGAAAGAGTTTCGCACCACCAGCCTGATTGCCCACCACCTGAGCGAGCTCGGTTATCGCATTGTGCTTGGCGACAAACTGCTGGCCAGCAATCTGATGATGGGCCGTGATGTGGATGTGGCGGCCGAGAAGGCCCGTGCCCGCCGTCAGGGAGCCCATCCCGACTGGCTGGAGCGGATCGGCGATGTCACTGGCCTGATGGGAGAGCTGGATACCGGCCGTCCCGGTCCGACCCTGGCCTTTCGCTTCGATATCGACGCGGTGGAGGTGGAAGAGTCCGATGCTGAACAACACCAACCGCAGCAGGAGGGTTTTGCCTCCCACAACAAGGGGTGGATGCACGCCTGCGCTCACGATGGCCACACCGCCATCGGCATGGGGCTGGCCAGCAGCCTGATGGCGTTCAAGGAGCAGCTGTGCGGTCGCATCAAGCTCTTCTTCCAACCCGCCGAAGAGGGGTGTCGCGGTGGCAAGGCGCTGGCTGCCGGTGGTGCACTCGATGACGTGGATGCCCTGCTCTCGCTCCATATCGGCATTCACGCTGGCAGCGGCGAGCTGGTGATCAACCCCACCGAGTTTCTCTGCTCCACCAAGTTCGACGTCCACTTTATGGGCACCGCCGCCCACGCGGGGCTCGAACCCAACGCCGGCAGCAATGCGCTGGCCGCCGCCTGCATGGCCACCACCGCCATGCTCGGCATTCCCCGTCACCGCGACGGCATGACCCGCATCAACGTCGGCCAGCTTCACGCTGGCAGCGGCCGCAACGTCATCCCCGATCATGCCGAGCTGCGCGGTGAAACCCGCGGCGCCGATAGCACGCTCAACGACTACATGTTCAGTCAGGTACAACGCATCGTCGAAGGGACTGCCCTCGCCCACGGTGTCACCTATCGCATCATCAAGCAGGGTGAGGCCATTGCCCTCGACAACAGCCCGGCACTGCAGGCCGAGCTGGCGGCGCTGGCCCGCAAGCAGGGGCTCGCCACCATCCAGACGCGCCGCTTTGGCGCCAGCGAAGATGCCGGTTTTCTGATGGAGCGGGTGCAAAAGCAGGGGGGCGAAGCGGCTTACCTCATCCTGGGGGCCGATCTGGCGGCGCCGCACCATCACAACGAATTCGATTTCGATGAGCGGGTGATGCAAAGCGGGGTAGAGCTACTGGCCGCTTGGGCCCGTGCACGACTGGGTGTGGCAGAAGCAGCCCTCTCTTGATATCCCCTCGGCCAGCTCACCGGCTAACGGGATCAAAAAAAGGCGCCTCGGCGCCTTTTTTCTGCAAGAAAAACCTGAGCGCTACTCGCGGTGCTTGCGATGCACATCGGGGCGACCACCGGTCACGCTATCGGCTCTCCCCTCCTCTTTGGCCTTCTCGGCGCGCTTTTTGCGCATCTCGCGGGGATCGGCGATGAGCGGGCGGTAGATCTCGATACGATCCCCGTCGTGCAGCGGTTCGCTCCCTTTCACCGGGCGGCTGTAGATACCGAACTTGTTGACCGCCAGATCGATCTCGGGGTGTTTTTGTACGATGCCGGACTGCTCGATGGCCGCCAGCACGCAGGTCTCGGGCGCCACCCGCAGGGCAATCACCGTCTGCTGCTGCGGCAAGGCATAGACAACCTCGATATTGAGCTGGTCAGACACCGTATACCTCCTTCGCCCGGTTGGAGAAGGCGGAGACCATGGAGCTCACCAGATCGCGGAATACCTGACCAAAGGCCACCTCGATAAGCTTGGAGGTAAACTCGAAATCGAGATCAAACTCCACCTTGCAGGCGTCGACATCGAGCGGGGTAAAGGTCCACCAGCCCGCCAGCTTGCGGAACGGGCCATCCACCAGCTCCATCCTGATCTGACGGTTCACATCCAGCTGATTGCGGGTAGTAAAGGTCTTGGCAATCCCCGCCTTGGCCACATCGACCGACGCCATCATGTAGTCATCGCCAGCCTCGTGGACACGGCTGCCGACACAGCCGGGCAAAAACTGCGGATAGGCATCCACATCGTTAACCAACTTGAACATCTGTTCTGCACTGAACATCACCAGGGCACTGCGCGTAATTCGGGGCATGGCTTTTCCTCATCCAATCGGCGCGATTTTATCACCATGTTTGGGGTTGTGGAGGTAAAACCTAAGCCAAACCGCTCAGAAAGCCACCACTTGACCTGCTGCGCGTTTTACAGCCGCCCCTGCCTACGTATAATACGAGCCTCCTAGTCATTGCCGGAAATCGCCCGTCATGAGCAAAAAAAACAGTAAAAACAAAGCCGGGTCCAGCACCATTGCACTCAACAGAACCGCGCGCCACGAATACTTCATCGAAGAGAAGATCGAAGCGGGTCTGTCCCTGCAAGGGTGGGAAGTCAAATCCCTGCGGGCGGGCAAGGCCAACATCAGCGAAGCCTATGTCATCTTCCGCGATGGCGAGGCCTATCTGTTCGGCTCCAGCTTCCTGCCACTGCAAGCGGCCTCCAGCCACGTGGTATGTGACCCGACCCGCACCCGCAAACTGCTGCTGAGCCGTCGTGAACTCGACAAGCTCGAAAGCCTGATCGCCCGTCAGGGCTACACCATAGTTCCCCTCGCCCTCTACTGGAAACAGTGCTGGGTCAAGGTCGAGATCGGCCTGGTGAAGGGCAAGAAAGAGCACGACAAGCGCGAAGATACCAAGGCCCGCGAATGGGATCGGGAAAAAGCTCGCATCATGAAGAACAAGCATCGCGGCTAACCCACTACTGGCAGGATCAGAACGCCAGTTCACCTTCCCCCGGCGCAGCTGGCTCTTCAGGCTCAGCTGCGTACAATAAATCGGCAAACAGACTGGCTGCCAGAGGGAATGGGTATCAACGCCTTGCTATGACAGCATTTTTGCGTACAATCGCAATTAACAACTTGGGGCTGATTCTGGATTCGACAAGATTCACGAAACCCAAGGTGCATGCCGAGGTGCGGTAGGCCTCGTTAATAAACCGCAAAAAAATAGTCGCAAACGACGAAAACTACGCACTAGCAGCTTAATAACCTGCATAGAGCCCTTCTACCCTAGCTTGCCTGTGTCCTAGGGAATCGGAAGGTCATCCTTCACAGGATCGTGTGGAAGTCCTGCTCGGGGCGGAAGCATTAAAACCAATCGAGCTAGTCAATTCGTGGCGTGTCTCTCCGCAGCGGGTTGGCGAATGTAAAGAGTGACTAAGCATGTAGTGCCAAGGATGTAGTAATTTTGGACGGGGGTTCAAATCCCCCCAGCTCCACCAAACGTTTGGAAAGGGCCACCTCGCAAGAGGTGGCCCTTTTTATTTGTCCATGTCCATGTTGTTTACCGATATCAAACTGGTTGGATTTTTTCCAATATCCCCCTTGAACTGGCCTTTGGCAAAAAAAATCAGGCGCATCACCGCGCAGGCTTTATCATCAGGTTGCCATCCCGGTACTAGCCGGACTCACAGCCGCACAGTGGCATGTCGTGGCCCAATATTGAGTAAATTGAAGTTGGCCGCTGCATTTTAAATGCACTTACAATACGCCCCCAATTTTGTTGGATTCTTGTGATGCCCAGTCAATGTAATCGTCTCTTCCTGTTTCTCCTGCTACTGCTCTGGGGCGTGGCGGCGCACGCCATTACCAGTCTGAATGAAGACGAGTTTGATCTGTCTGAGCGCGCCTGGCTGTCATCACACCAGGAGCTGGTCATCGGCATGCCGATGATGGGTGATCCTCCATACAGCTATAAAGATGCAGATCAACGCTTTACCGGCCCAGTCCCCGATATTGCGCAGCAGATTGCCAGAACGCTCGGGTTGACCCTGCGCTTCAAGGTTTACCCCTCCTACGTGGATGCGCTGACCGGGCTTGACCACGGCGCAATCGACATGCTGGTGAACGACCAGCCAAGCGAACAATGGCGATCCAATATTGTCTCCCTCCCGTTTTTGCTCTCCATGCCGCGCGGCGTGCTGCTCAACAATGGCAAAACGAAGTTGTCACGACAGGATGCCCATGGTTTGCACTGGGTATGTGTCACGGGAGTCAATGCTTGCAGTGAATTGAAAAAACTGGGATTTCTCCGTGTGACCGAGGCAGAGAGTCGCAGTGAAGCAGCCTTTATGCTCAAAAAGCGCATGGCTGACGCCTATCTTGCCGACATGCCGTCACTGGTGATGGTGAGAGATCAGCATCCCAAGGCTGGCTTCACCATTGCCACTCCGGAATGGGTAAGCGGCACGTCTCTCTCCATCAATATGCACAAGAGCGACCCGGCACTAGTCAGCCTGGTGAGCAAGGCATTCAACGAGATACCGGTTGAAGATCGTCGTCACATGCTGGCCGCCACTACGACTAGCCAACATGCGGACTCAGGAGCGGTGAAGTCTGTGCAGTTTACCCCTGAGGAGCAGGAGTGGCTCAACCAGCATCCTGAGCTGACTTACGGCGTCTCTCCGGACTGGACCTCCATGAGCGAATTCAATTACCGGGGCAGGCTGGTCGGTTATGTGGCGGACCTGATGGCGCTGATGCAGCAAGTCTCCGGGCTGAAGTTCTCTCTGGTTCGCACCAATAGCTGGGGTGAAACCCAGAATATGCTGAAGCTGCGGCAGATCGATTTTATTCCGGCCATCTCCCCCAACCACGACCGCGGCCAGTTTGCGCTGTTCACCCCCGGCTATCTGTTTGTCGATCGGGTCGTTATTGCCCCCAAAGGCAGTACCGATATCACCGATCTCTCACTGCTGCGAGGGAAACGGGTCGGCATGGTGCATGGCTCGCTGGATAAAGATCTACTGACCCACATCGGCGCCCATCCGGTAGAGGTCAACAATGACAACCGCTTGCTGGAGCTGCTGGACACGGGCGATGCCGACTACGTGATGGTCACCCTGCCATCCATCAACAAGCGGGTGAGCGAACGCTATCAGGTGGTCTATGCCGGCAAAGACTTGCGCCTGCCGGTCGCCATGGCTACGCGCAAAGATCCCATGCTGCAGCGGATCCTCACCAAGGTGCTCTATTCGATACCGCCGGAGGAGCTCAATAAAGTGGAGAGACGCTGGCTCTCCATGAGCGTGCAGACCGGCATCAATAGCGAAACAGTGCTGTTCTGGTTCGCAATGGGCGGCGCGGCAGCCACCCTGCTGTTTGCCCTGTTCTGGGCCTGGAACCGTACCCTGAAACGGGAGATCGTGCAGCGACAACGGGCCGAGAAGACGCTCAATGAACAGTTGGTGTTCATCCAGACCCTGCTCGACTCCCTACCCAATATGGTGGCGCTGCGGGATCGCGATCATCGCCTGACCCTCAGCAACCGGGCATACCGCGAGCTGTTTGTCGGTGATGGGGAAGAAGGTGATCACTGGGGCTATATGACCGAGGACGAGCGGCAACAGATGCTGCGCGAGGAGCGTGCGGTCTGGGAAACCGGCGATATCTTCGAAGGATCGGGTTATACCCAACGCGAGGGGGATGTTCCCCTTCACGTGGTCTACGTCAAGTTGCCCTATCGCGCAGCAGACGGCGCGATTCAGGGGGTGCTGACGGTATTGACCGATGTCAGTGCCCTCAAGGCCGCCGAAAACAAGGTGCGGGAAGTGGAGGGCAGGCTGCGGGACATCACCGACAGCATGCCGGGTCTGGTTTATCAATATCTCTGGCAAGGGGCCGGCAAGGGGCAATTCCTCTATCTGTCCCAAGGAGCCAGCGACATTCTCGGGATGACCCACCAAGAGTTGATGGCAGCCGAGTCTGGCGGCGTGATCCTCGGCTTGAACGACGAGGCGTTGGCAACCTTTATCGATAAGGTGGCCAAACATGCGCAAACCCTTGAGCCGCTCGATATGGAGGTGCTGGTGCCCTCTGTTCAGGGGGAGCGCTATATCCAGATCCGCGGCAACTTTGTGGCGCAACAGGGCCATGATCGCCTGCTCAACGGCGTGGTGCAGGACATCACCGCCATCAAGCAACAGGAGCATGAGCTGCGTGAGGCGCGCGCCGCGGCCGAGCAGGCGATGCAGGCGCGCAGCCTTTTTCTGGCCACCATGAGCCATGAGCTGAGAACCCCCATCTCGGGCATGCACGGCATGCTGGAGCTGCTGCGCATGAGCGAGCTCAATGATGACCAGCGCTATCTGCTGCGCAATGTGGAGAGCTCGGCCAACCACCTGCTCTATCTGGTCAACGATATCCTCGACTTTTCCAAAATCGAGGCGGGTCAGCTGCACCTCAATCGCCAATCCTGCCGTCTGCAACCTGTGGTGTGCGATGTGATCCGCGGCCATGCCGCACTGGCCTACAGCAAGGGGCTGAAGGTCACGCTCCAGTGGGAGGATCAACTCCCCGACCTGGCCGATATCGATCCGGTCAGAGTGGGCCAGGTGGTTTCCAATCTGCTCAACAATGCGGTGAAGTTCACCGAGCAGGGCGCCATTTCGATCCAGGTCAGCTGTCACGACCAGCAGCTGGTTATCGCGGTGACGGATACCGGCATCGGCATCGCCGAAGAGAAGCAAGCGAAGCTCTTTACCCCGTTCGAGCAGGTGGAATCCGATATCAATCGCCGCTTTGGTGGCACCGGTCTGGGCCTGGCCATCTGTGATCAGCTGGTGAAGAAGATGGGCGGCACCCTGACGGTCAAGAGCCAGCTCGGTGAAGGAGCCTGTTTCCGCTTCAGTATCCCGCTGCTCAATGTCCTGTGGGAACCACCCGCACTGGCGGGCAGCGAATGGTGGTGGCTGGGTAGCGATGCCGCCTTGCAGGCCACCATGGCACGGCTCGGCGCCCAGTTGACCCCCCTCGATATCCACCAGCTCACCGCCGATCTCGACGGCCTGCTGTTGGCGGAAGAGGCCGCGCTGGAGTCCAGCCTGGGGAGCGATTGGCACACCTTGCTGCAGTCCGGCACTCTCAAGGGGGTCATCCTCTCCCCCCGCGAAGCGTTGCGGGGACGCATGGGCTCGGAGAACTGGTGGCGCCTCGGCCAATCCCCCCTCTATCCTGATCTGTTGCTCGAAAGCTGCCGCGAGCTGATCACCGGGCGAGCCGTGACCACCCATGCCGCCAGCATCGAAAAACTGGGCGGGCGGGTGCTGGTCGCCGATGACCATCTGGTCAATCGCGCCCTGCTGACCCGTCAACTGGCGATTCTGGGAGTGGAGTGCGAGGTAGTGGAAGATGGCGAGAAGGCGTTGCGCGCCTGGCAAACCCGGAATTTCGCCCTGCTGATCACCGACTGCCACATGCCGCACATGGATGGCTACACCCTGACACGCCGCCTGCGGGAACAAGGGGAGCAGGCCCCCATCATCGGCGTCACCGCCGATACCTCGGAGGAGGCGGCAGCCAATATGGCGGCAGCCGGCATGAACGACATGCTGTGCAAACCCTATTCGCTGGAGTCACTGCGCCAGATGCTGCTGCGGTGGTTGCCCGCGACTACGATCACAGAGAGAGTGCCCGCACGACAGGCCATCAATCTCGACATGCTCGGTCGCTGGCAAGATCTGTTTGGCGATGAAGAGATTGCCAAAAGCATGGCAAGGGAGTATCTGGCCTCCAACCGGAAAGATTGCCACGCTATGATGAGCGCACTCTCCTCCGATGATAGCCAGGAGCTGGTGGAGATCGCCCACCGCATCAAAGGGGCAGCCAGAATGGTCGGGGAGCTCTCCCTGGCCGAGCAGGCGGCGCAACTGGAATCGGCGGCCCGCCTCAAACAGTTGAGCGAGCTCGCGCTGCTGACACAGAGAGTGGAAGAACAGATGAACAATATTGAACGTGAAATGGGATTGTGGCTCGATGAGTAGAACGGCAGACGAGTTGGTCATCATGGTAGTCGAGGATCATGGGTTTCAACGCAAGACCCTGATGCACCAGATCCGGGCGCTCGGTTATCAGCAACTGCTGGAGGCCGCAGACGGCATCGAAGCCCTGGCGCTATGCCAGAGCCACACTGTCGACATCCTGTTCTGCGATCTGCGGATGCCCGGCATGGATGGCATGGCGCTGCTGCGCCGCCTCTCGCTGGGTGGCTTTCGGGGCGGCATCATCCTCTCCAGTGCGCTGGAAGATGACGTGGTGGAGGCCGTGCTGCGGATGAGCGCGGCCTATGGTCTCCATGTGCTGGGTCGCATCGAGAAACCCTCCAGCCCGCAGCGGCTGCGCCAGTTGATCGACTCCTGGGCACCCAAGTCGGCCCCCTCGGGCAAGGACGATGGCCTCGTCCTCTCGGTGGACGAGCTCAAACGCGCCCTCGACAACGACCAGCTGTTGCCATGGTATCAACCCAAGGTCGGCTTTGCATCCGGCCAGTGGGTGGGGATGGAGGCGCTGGCCCGCTGGCAGCATCCGGAATATGGGCTGATCTCCCCCGGCATGTTTATCCCGCTGGCGGAAAATAACGGCCTTATCGATCAGCTGACCGATGTCATCATCAACAAGTCGCTGCAGGATTGCCATCTGTGGGGCCAGACCGGTCTCTCCCTCAATCTGTCGATGAATCTCTCCACCACCTCGCTGATCGAGGGGGATCTCTGCCACTTCCTGATCAACCAGTGCCAGCGTTGGGGCGTCAATCCCGAGCTGATCACCCTGGAGGTGACCGAAAGCTCGTTTGTCGAGGATATCGGCAAGGCACTGGAGGTGCTGACCCGGCTGCGGATGCACGGCTTTGGCCTCTCCATCGATGACTTCGGCACCGGCTACTCCTCGATGCAGCAGCTGGCGCTGCTGCCCTTTACCGAGCTCAAACTTGATCGCTCGTTTGTCGATCGCTGCTATGCCGACCCCTCCCGTCTGGCCATTATCGAATCGAGCATCGAGCTGGCCCGCAAGCTGGGGCTGAAATCAGTCGCCGAAGGGGTGGAAGATGTGCAGACCTGGCAACTGCTGGCCAAGCTGGGGTGCGATATCTGTCAGGGCTTCTTCACCGCCCGCCCGATGCCGCGCAGCGAACTGCAGCACTGGCACCAGATCTGGCAAGCCCGGCTGCCCACCCTGATATCCGGCTGATCTTCCGCAACCAACCCTTTGGGCCAACAGGGCGCCGATCGGCCGCGTGAATGGCCGCCTTGGAAAAGGTGGCCATTTTCTTTGTGTCGGGCTCGCCACTCAGCATGCCCGCCCCCTATCCACCAACCTTTTATCCAACCGAGTGCCCCCCCCTTTGCTCTGCATGCGCCGCATGCCTTCATCAGAGCCACCATTTATGCAAAATAAGTTGCATCACAAATGGTGCTACTGGCGGATCACGCCTACCGCTAGCGAGAGCAGCCTCTCTTCTACCAGACGCATAAACTGACAATAAGACAATGAATCTCTTGCTTTAACAGGAATGATTCTCAACGATGCGCCGAGGCGATGAGGTAGACAAGGCAACCTGAAATCGTTTTCCCTTTTGAACAATAAGCTGTCTAAAATCAAATAAAGTTGTAAATAATCTTTGTTATGGTGAGCGTATAGCAAGCGGCCTCCCTGTCGCTTCCCCTGCTGGCTCCGCCAGATGCAGCATTTTCTGCGCCTTGAAAGCGAGTTTATGACGCCATGATCACCATCACCCTCGATGGGGCTCAGTTGACGGTTGACCCGACCAGAACCCTGCTCCAGATAGCCAAACAGCACCAGACTGATATCCCCTCCCTGTGCGGTGACAACACCAGCGGCCCCCAAACACCCTGCGATCTCTGCGTGGTAGAGATTGCCGGTCTCGGCATCCGCCGCGCCTGCGAGACGCGCCCCGAGGCAGGGATGGTGATCACGACCAAAAGCGAGGACCTGAGCACCCACCGCCAGCAGGCGCTCGGCCGCATCCTCGCAGATCACTACGCCGATTGCGAAGCCCCCTGCCAGCGCGCCTGTCCGGCCGGGGTGGACATTCAATCCTATCTGCACCATATCGCCATGGGGGATCACGAAGCGGCGATGGCCGTCATCAAGCAGACCCTGCCAATGCCCCTCTCCATCGGCCGGGTCTGCCCTGCTTTCTGTGAGGCGGAGTGCCGCCGCGCGCTGGTGGATGAACCGCTGGCTATTCGTCAGCTCAAGCGCCATGCCGCCGATCGCGATCTGGCCGAGATTGCCCCCTATCAACCAGCCAAGAAGCCCGCCAAGGGCAAGCGGGTGGCCATTATCGGCAGCGGCCCGGGCGGCCTCACCTGCGGTTACTATCTGGGTTACGAGGGGTTCGAGGTCGATCTGTTCGAGGCGATGCCCGAAGCGGGTGGCTGGCTGCGCTACGGCATCCCCGAATACCGGCTGCCCAAGGCGATCCTCGATCAGGAGATCGCCCTGATGTGCCAAAGCGGCATGCGGATCCACACCAAGCAGCGACTGGGCCACCAGCTCACCCTCTCGGCGCTGTGCCGCGACTATGATGCGGTCTGTCTGGCGGTTGGCGCTTCCAAGGCGGTGCCGATGGATTACCCGGGCAGCACCCTGGCCGGTTGCTATCTCGGGGTCGATTACCTCAAGGATCGGATGCTGGCCAAGCGGCTCACCACCGGCAAGAGGGTTGCTGTGATCGGGGGTGGTAATACCGCAATCGACTGCGCCCGCACGGCGGTCAGGCTGGGGGCTGAAACCACCCTTATCTATCGCCGCACCCGCGCCGAGATGCCCGCCGAAGCCTACGAAATCGACGAGGCGGAGCACGAAGGGGTGCGCTTTTTGATGCTCACCAATCCGGTAGAGAATCTGCCGGATAGCTGTGGTCGCGTCTGTCAGGTGCGCCTCGAGAGGATGGCCCTCGGCGAGCCGGACGCCTCCGGTCGCCGCCGCCCGGAGCCCACCGGCGAGTTATTCCTTGAAGAGTTTGATACCGTGATTGCGGCAGTGTCGCAGCAGCCGGATCTCAGCTTTATGGAAGGGGAGCCCCTCACCCTCCCCTTCACCCGCTGGCAGACGCTGGAGTCCCACCCCGAGACCATGCACAGCGGCCACGGCAACCTGTTCGCCATCGGCGATCTGCGCCGCGGGCCCGCAACCGCCATCGAGGCGGTTGCCGATGGTCGCAAGGCCGCGCTGGCGATCGATCAGTTCCTCCACGGTGACATGGTCGATCCGGTTCGCCCCTTCAACGCCTGCAAGGCACCCACACTCAAGCAGGTCGATCCCGCCCAGTTTGCTCACCTGAAAAAAGTCGCCCGCACCATCATGCCCCATCTGGCAGAGAAGGATCGCGAGGGCAGCTTTGCCGAGGTGGAGCGCGGGCTGAGTGATGCCGATGCCCGCAGCGAAGCCAGCCGCTGCCTCGAGTGCGGCTGTCAGGCCAACACCGATTGCGCGCTACGCGACTACGCCACCGAATACAAGGTCGAGCAGAGCGCTCTCGATACCAGTCAATGCCAGAAGTTTGCAGTGGATAACAGCAGCGAATTTATCGTCTTTGATGCCAACCGCTGCATCGGCTGCGGCCAGTGCGTGCAGACCTGTGGTGAGCAAGCGGTGCAGGGGGTGCTGCGCTTTGCCAAGAACAGCGATGGCACCCTCTCGAACCGGCCACAGTTCGACACGGGACTCTCGATGGGCGACTCCCACTGCGTGCAGTGCGGTGCCTGTGTACAGGTCTGCCCCACCGGGGCCCTGGTGGATGCCCGCGACAAGTCGCAGGGGCGCACCGAACTGCTCACGCCGGTCAATACCATCTGCACCTACTGCGGGGTCGGCTGCGGTGTCACCCTCTACGTCGATGAGGAGCGCAACCGCATCCGCTATGTGGAGGGGAACCGCAACTCACCGGTCAACCAGGGGCTGCTCTGCGTCAAGGGACGCTTCGGCTTTGACTTTATCCAGAGCGAGGAGCGCCTCACCACCCCGCTTGTCCGTAAAAATGGCGAACTGGTGCCCGCTAGCTGGCAGGAGGCCATCGCTCTGGTGGCCGAGCGCTTCACCGCACTGCGCCAGCACTATGGCAGCGATGCGCTGGCGGGTTTTTCGTCGGCCAAAACCACCAACGAAGAGAACTACCTGTTCCAGAAGTTCATGCGCCGGGAGCTGGGCACCAACAACGTGGATCACTGCGCGCGGCTCTGCCACGCCTCCACCGTCACCGGGCTGGAGGCGTCACTTGGCAGCGGCGCCATGACCAACGACATCCCGAGCATTGATCACTCGGATCTCATCTTCATCATCGGCTCCGACACCTCGGCGGCCCACCCCATCATCGGCTCCCATATCAAGCGGGCCGTCACCATGGGCAAGGCGCGGCTGGTAGTGGCCGATCCGAAGCGGATCGAGATGGCGGACCATGCCAGCCTCTATCTGGCCCACCGCCCCGGCACCGACGTGATGCTGCTCAACGGCCTGATGCAGCAGATCATCCAGAACAACTGGCACGACAAGGCCTATATTGCCGATCGGGTGGAAGGGTTCGAAGCGCTGCAAGCGGAGGTGCTCTCCCCCGCTTATGCACCGGACAAGGTGGCCCTCGTCACCGGCGTACCGGCCGAGCAGGTGATCGAGCTCGCGCGCCTTATCGGCACCGCCGAACACACCGCCGTCTACTACTCGATGGGGATCACCCAGCACACCACCGGCCACGACAACGTGCGCGCCATCGCCAACCTGCAACTGCTATGCGGCAACATCGGCATCGAAGGGGGTGGCATCAACCCGCTGCGGGGCCAATCCAACGTGCAGGGCGCCTGTGACATGGGGGCGCTGCCCAACTGCCTGCCCGGCTATCAGAAGGTGGCCAACCCCGAGGTGCATGCCCGCTTCGTGGCAGCCTGGCAGCAGCCAGACTTGCCGCGTACGCCCGGCCTTACCCTCACCGAGACCATAGATGCCGCCTGCGCGGGCAGCATCAAGGGGCTCTACGTGATGGGAGAGAACCCGGTGCTGAGCGATCCGGATCAGCACCACGTCATCGAAGGGCTCAAGCAGCTGGAGTTTCTGGTGGTGCAGGATATCTTCCTCTCGGAAACTGCCCAGCTCGCCGATGTGGTGCTCCCCTCATCCTCCTTTGCCGAGAAGAGCGGCCACTTCACCAACACCGAGCGGCGAGTTCAGCGCATCTCCCCCGCCCTCAATGCACCGGGCGACGCGCGGGAGGATTGGTGGATCATCCAGCAGATCGCCAACGCCATGGGTGGCGACTGGCGCTATCAACACCCGAAGGAGATCACCGCCGAGATCTGCCAAGTCACCCCGCAATACGCCGGCATCCAGTGGGACAAGGTGGGAGCGCAAGGGCTGCAGTGGCCCAGCAACGATGCGGCGCCCGAAGGCACTCGCCTGCTCCATAGCAAGCAGTTCACCCGTGGCAAGGGGGAGATGGTCGCCACCCCGTTCCGCTATGCCGCCGAACTGCCCGATGAGACCTATCCCATCGTGCTCACCACCGGCCGCCTGCTGGAGCAGTTCCACACCGGCACCATGACCCGCAAGACCAAGGGGCTCGACAAGCTGGCAGGCCCGCGGGTGATGATGAGCGTGGTGGACGCCGAGCGGTTGGGCATCAGCAACAGCGAGCGGGTGAAAGTCACCAGCCGCCGTGGCCATATCGAACTGCCCACCTTCGTCACCAAGCGGATGCAGCCGGGTGTAGTCTTTATCCCGTTCCACTTCGCCGAAGCCCCGGCCAACCGGCTCACCATCAATGCCACCGACCCCCACGCCAAGATCCCCGAGTTCAAGGTAGCTGCGGTGCGCATCGACAAGCTGGAATCCCCGTCGCAAACTGGAGTGCTATCCATGCAGAAGGAGCCAGCCAAGCCAGACATCGAGGTTCCCTGAGGGGAATAGCAAAACCTGCGTAGCCGCCTGCCGGGAGGGTTGGACCGCTGCCCCTTCCCCTTTGGGGTTGCGATAGCAAAAGAGGGGGATGAGAAGGGTCACCAGCCAGAAAGCACAAAGGGTTAGCTTCGATAAGAAGCTAACCCTTTGTTTTATATGGTGCCGATAAGGGGAATCGAACTCCTGACCTTCGCATTACGAATGCGCTGCTCTACCAACTGAGCTATACCGGCTTGTTGCTCTCCACATTCATAAAAAATGACCGGCAAGTCAATTGAGCTAGCTCGATTTTATGAGTTGGCTCATGGTGTTAGAGCCCGATTTACAGATCGGCAAACTCGGGGATATGGGCCCGGCCGCGGCTTTCGAGAAATTCGAGCAGGGCGCGGGGGGAGCGCACCAGGATCCGCTCTTGCGGGAAGCCCGCTTCGGTCACCAGACGGTGGCAGTGGTCAAAATCGCCAAGGGTAAATGCCACGTGGGAATCGGAGCCGAAGGTGAGATAGGCCCCCAGATCTCGCGCAGCTTCGACTATGGCACGGCAGTTGCCTTCGCTCCCCGGGCGGGAATGAATGAAGGAGGAGTTGTTGATCTCCAGCGCTACCCGATAGTCAGCTGCCGCCTTGACCACCGCCTGAATGTCGATGGGAAATGAAGGGTTGCCCGGGTGGCTGATCATGTCGACCCGACCGCTCTTGATGGCGTTGATCATCGCCTGAGTATGGGTTGCCTGATCGCAGGGAGGGAATACCTGCTCATGAAAACCCGCCATGATCATGTCGAGGCGCGACTCATAGCGCTCGGGAAAATCGATCTCCCCGTCGAGGTTTTTGATGTTGGCCTCGATACCCCGCAGGATCCCTACCCCATCCACCACTCTTGGCAGTATTGGCAAGTTGGCAAAGTGCCAGACATGAGGGGCATCGGCCATCTCGGGCCCGTGATCCGTGGTGGCAAACAGCTTGATCCCCTTGGCCCTGGCTATCGGCAGATAGTCGTGGATGGTGCTGTAGGCATGGGTGCTGGCAATGGTGTGAGTGTGGGTATCGACCGGGTACTTCATCTTCTCTCCCCTCATATTTTGAAAGGGCAGCATAGCAAAGAGCGGCAGCGTGGGCCACGACAGTGCTTGCCACACTTTGTCACAAAATACCGCGAAGCTGACATAGTCTGAGGGGCTCTGGCTGGCATACTGCCCCCGTCGATACATGCCTGAACTCGCATCGACAGTTTGCCGTCAGGATGACGCGAACTCACTTTCCCCACCGTCGCGCCCTGCGGCGGTTTTTTTTGCCTGCAAACCGGTAACAAACGCGCAAAAAAAAGGCCCAACTAGCATGGTGCTGGTTGGGCGAGACTTAATGTTTAATTGCAGTGGCATAGATATAGAGTCCTGCTTTTTGACTAAGTTCCGCCCACTTTGCTTTTTTCATCGAAAAACATTCCGCTAACACTCATTCACATTCTCTTGACACTTCACGTTATGAAACGTACTTTTTAAACATTCGTTTAAGTGAGGTGTCCAGTGAGTAAAATCGATACCAAAAACCGTATTCTCGACGCCGCTGAAGTGCTGTTTGCCGAGCGGGGATTCGCCGATACCTCTTTGCGTCTGATCACCAGTGAGGCCGACGTTAATCTGGCGTCGGTGAACTATCACTTCGGCTCCAAGAAGGAGCTGATCCAGGCGGTGCTCGACCGTTACCTGAGCCTGTTTATGCCCGATCTCGATGCCCGCCTGCGGGTACTGATGGAGCAGGAGCAGCTGACCCTGCTGCAACTGTTTGAAAGTTTTGTCGAGCCGCTGATGAAGCTCTCGGCCGTGCGGGCCAACGGCCCGGCCATCTTTATGCAGCTGCTTGGGCGCGGCTATATCGACAGCCAGGGCCACCTGCGCCGCTTTATCACCGCCCACTATGGCCCCATTTTGCAGCGGATCACCCAGGCCATCTCCAAGGCCAATCCGGCCCTGTCGCCGGCGGACCTCTTCTGGCGCCTGCACTTCACCCTGGGCACCGTCGTATTCACCATGGCCTCCGCCGATGCGCTGCGCGACATCGCCTTGGCCGACTTTGGCCAGCAGCTCGATGTGGAAGGGTTGGTGCGCAACGTTATTCCTTATCTGGCGTCCGGAGTCGGGGCGCCCGTGGAGTCGACCAGGCTCTCCCTGGCCGTGTAACAACCAACAATAAATCAACGGAAACAGTGAAATAGAAGGAACTTCGGTATGATCACATTGCTTGTCCTGCTGGTGCTGGCGATAGCCGTTGTGCTCGGCGTACCCTCCATCCGTAAAAAGGTGGTAACCCGTCCGGTGTTCGGCATCTTCAAAAAGATATTGCCGCCCTTGTCAGCTACCGAGCGGGAGGCCATGGAAGCCGGCTCCGTCTGGTGGGATGGCGAGTTGTTTCGCGGCAACCCCGACTGGAAAAAACTGCACGGCTACGGCAAGGCCGAGCTGACCGCAGAGGAGCAGGCCTTTATCGACAATCAGGTCGAAACCCTGCTCGCCATGGTTGACGACTTCAAGATCGTTAACGAAACCAAAGACCTGCCGGAGCCGGTGTGGGACTATCTGAAGAAGGAAGGCTTCTTCTCCCTGATCATCCCGAAATCCTATGGCGGCCGCGAGTTCTCGGCGATTGCCAACTCCACCATCGTCACCCGCATTGCCACCAAGAGTCTGAGCGTGGCGGTCACCGTCATGGTACCGAACTCTCTCGGCCCGGGTGAGCTGCTGATGCACTACGGCACCCAGGCCCAGAAAGATTTCTGGCTGCCGGGGCTGGCCAATGGCAAAGAGGTGCCCTGCTTCGCCCTGACCGGGCCGGAAGCGGGCTCCGATGCCGGCGCCATTCCTGACAAGGGGATCGTCTGCAAAGGGATGCACAAGGGTGAAGAGGTGCTGGGTATTCGCCTCAACTGGAACAAGCGCTACATTACCCTGGCGCCGCGCGCCACCGTGCTGGGGCTGGCGTTCAAACTCTATGACCCTGAAAAACTGCTGGGTGACAAGGAGGAGCTGGGTATCACCTGCGCGCTCATCCCCACCAGCCACCCGGGCGTGCGCGTCGGCGATCGCCACTACCCCATGGGTCTGGCGTTCCTGAACGGCCCGACCTTCGGCAAGGATGTGTTCATTCCGCTCGACTGGATCATCGGCGGCCCGGATTACGCCGGTCGTGGCTGGCGCATGCTGGTGGAGTGCCTCTCCGCCGGTCGCGGCATCTCGCTGCCTGCTCTGGGTACCGCTTGCGGTCACATGGCGAGCCGCACCGTGGGTGCCTACTCCTATGTGCGCAAGCAGTTCGGCATGTCCATCGGCAAGTTTGAAGGGGTGCAAGAGGCGCTGGCTCGCATCGGCGGCCTCACCTATCAGCTGGAAGGGGCCCGTCGCATGACCGCCGGTTCGCTGGACTTGGGTCAGGCACCGGCCATCGTCACCGCGATTTCCAAGTACCACATGACCGAAATGGCGCGTCAGATCATGGATGACTCCATGGACATCCACGCCGGTCGTGCCATCCAGCTGGGCCCGAAAAACTACACCGGCTACGCCTACATGGGTATTCCGGTCGCCATCACGGTGGAAGGGGCCAACATCCTGACCCGCAACCTGATGATCTTCGGGCAAGGTGCTACCCGCTGCCACCCGTACGTGTTTGCCGAGCTGGAAGCAGCGGCTGACACCGACGTGGAGCGCGGTCTCGAGAAGTTTGACGCCCTGCTGATGAAGCACATCGCCTTCGGCGCCGGCAACTTCTTCGGTTCCCTGTTCCAGGGGCTGACCCTGGGTCAGTTCAACAGCGCGCCGGTAGCCGGTGAAACCGCTCGCTACTACAAACAGCTCTCCCGCATGAGTAAAGGGCTGGCCCTGTGCGCCGACGTCTCCATGCTGATGCTGGGGGGCGATCTCAAGCGCAAGGAGATGATCTCCGCCCGTCTGGGTGACGTGTTGAGCCACCTCTATCTGGCCTCCGCCACCCTCAAGCACTACGAGGATCAGGGCCGCATGGTCTCCGATCTGCCGTTCGTGCAGTACGCGGTGGAGCGCAACCTCTACCTGATTGGCAAGGCGTTCGAGGGCTTCTTCCAGAACTTCCCGAACAAGGTAGTGGGTGCCGTACTCAAGCGGGTGGTGTTCCCGTTCGGCGTCGGTTACAAGATGCCGGCAGACGATCGCTGCCACGCCATCTGTCTGGCCATGATGAAGCCGGGCGAATTCCGCGACCGTCTGACCGCCCTCTGCTATGTCGGCAAAGACGAGGCAGATCCGGTCGGTCTGA
Organism: Aeromonas veronii bv. veronii; assembly: GCF_000820225.1. Lineage (GTDB taxonomy): Bacteria > Pseudomonadota > Gammaproteobacteria > Enterobacterales > Aeromonadaceae > Aeromonas > Aeromonas veronii. The sequence continues at coordinate 404,355 of NZ_CDDK01000018.1, read as the reverse complement.
TGGAGCGCGCCTTCCAGGCCATGGTCGCTGTGCAGCCCTACGAGAAGAAGCTGGTGCAGGCCCAGAAAGAGGGCAAACTACCCCGCAAACTGGCGCTGCCGGAGCTGGTTGCCGCCGCACTGGCCGGTTCCATCCTGAGCAAGGACGAAGCGGACAAACTGCTGGCCGCCGATGCCCTGCGCTACGAAGCGATTCAGGTAGACAACTTCGCCCCGGGCGAGCTGGAAGGCTTCTCCCAGCAAGCAAACAAGCAGCCAAACAAGGTCGAGCACGCCGCCTGATCCCTTGGCAAACCAGTACCAAACCGGCCCTCGTGGCCGGTTTTTTTGTTTGTTAACCATGCATTTACAAGCCGGGAGAATTCCAGTTAAATGCTTGAGTCCCTGTTGCAGGGGCTTTGGAAGCAAGGCCAGCGGAATGGCCGATAACAACAACTCAGGAAGAGTGAATGAACCTCGCCAAAACGGCGATCGAACGCCCCATCTGGGTGGCGGTCTCGATCGTGCTGATTTTCCTGCTGGGCCTGCTCAGCATCCGGGGACTGCCGATCCAGCTGTTCCCCGACATCGACCGTCCACACCTTAACATCTCGGTGAGCTGGCGTTCAGCCTCGCCGCAAGAGATGGAGTCGGAGATCACCGACCCCATCGAGCAGGAGATGCAGGGGGTTCAGGGGCTCAAGAGCCTTGTCAGCAACAGCTATCCCGGCTTTACCGAAATCGACATGGAGTTTGCCCTCGGCACCGACATGCAGCGGGCCCAACTCGACGTGATTTCGCGACTGAACCGGGTCTCGGGATTGCCGGACAAGATTGGCGGTCCCTACGTCAACAACTACAGCAGCAACGATACCCTCACCTTCTTCTTCATCCAGCAGCTGCCCGGTGCCCAAGGGGTGATCGATGATCATCAGGCGTTGATCGAGGCGCGGGTCAAACCCGAGCTGGAACGCATCGAAGGGGTCTCGACAGTCGCAGTCGAGGGGATCAACGAGCGCCAGATCCAGATCCGCTTCGACCCCTACCGCGCCGCCGAGCTGGGAGTTGAGATCCCGGTGCTGGCCAGCCGCGCCACCACCGGCTGGGACGTGTCGGCCGGCACCCTCGACATCGGTCGCTGGGAGTACAAGCTGCGCTTCGCCGGTCGCTACGATGTCGAGACGCTGGGGGACAAGGTGGTGGACTGGCGCGATGGCCTGCCCATCTATCTGCGGGATGTGGCGGAGGTAAGGGTGGCCAGGGAAGAGAACCCGGTGCTGCGGATCCAGAACGGCAATACCGCCATCGCCGCCCAGATCTTCAAGGAGAGCGGTGCCAACGCCCTGGCCTCCCTTGAGGCGATCAAGGCCCGGGTGAACGAGCTCAACCGCGAGGTGCTGGAGCCGGTCGGGCTGCACATGGAGCAGTCGTTCGATGCCTCCCTCTACATCAATCGCGCCGTCAGCATGGTCACTGCCAACCTGGGGCTCGGGGTGCTGCTCTCCTGTGCCATCCTCTGGCTCTTCCTGCGCCAGCTCAAGGCGACCCTGATGATTGCCCTCGCCATCCCCATCAGCATCATGCTCACCTTCTGCTTGCTCAAAGTGATGGATCGCACCCTCAACATCATCTCGCTGGCGGGCATCGCCTTTGCCGTCGGCATGGTGCTCGACGCCGCCATCGTGGTGCTGGAGAGTATCTACCGGCGCCACGAGCGGGGGGATTTGAGCAAGACGGAGGCGGCGCTCGAAGGTACCCGTCAGGTGTGGACGGCGCTGGTCGCCTCCACCCTCACCACGGTCGCCATCTTCCTGCCGGTGCTGCTGCTCAACGATGTGGAGGGTCAGCTGTTTGCCGATCTGGCGCTCACCATCGCCTGCGCCGTGACGGTCTCCATGCTGGTCGCCGTCATCGTGCTGCCTGCGGTGGCGGCGCGCTGGATGGGACATGAAACGCTGACCGACCCCTATGAGTCGCTGTGGCAGCGCACTACCCGTCACGTGATCCGCTGGACCTCGACCTCACGCCAGCGCTGGACGGTCATCACCCTGATGATGAGTCTGCCGGCACTGGCCACCTGGGCGCTGCTGCCCAAGATGGACTATCTGCCGGACGTGAAACGGGACGCGGTGGATGTCTGGATGAACTTCACCCCAGGGGTCAACCTCAAGGCCCAGCGGGAAGAGGTGATCGATACCCTGATCGCCCGCCTCGCCCCCTACATGAAGGGGGAGAAAGAGCCTGCCCTCAAGAACTACTACATCTTGCGCTACCCGGGGGGCGCCCAGATTGGCGTGCGCCCCAAGGACGAAAATCGCATCAAGGAGCTGGAGAGCCTGTTGATGAAACAGCTGCTGGTGGGTATTCCCGACACCCGAGTGTTCGGCGGTCAGGGGTCGCTGTTTGGCGGCTTTGACAGCGAGAACGGCGTCTCCTTGCTGCTGCAGGGAGGCAACCTGCCCGAGCTCTATCAGGCGGCCCGTGCCAGCATGGGGATCCTCAGCAAGGACTTGCCGGGAGCACAGATCCGGCCCGAGCCGAGTCTCGACTTCACCGCCCCCGAGCTCAAACTGGTGCCGCAAGATCGGCGCCTCGCCGAAGTGGGTTGGGATCGCACGCCCCTGCCCACCATCATCCAGACCTTTGGCGACGGCTTGCGGGTTGGCGAGTATTTCGATGGCGAGGATCGGCTCGACATCATGCTGATGGGGCAGAGCTCCGCCAATCCGGACGAACTGAAGGCAGTGCCGCTGGCCACCCCCTCCGGGCGCATCGTCCCCCTTGGCGAGCTGCTGCGGGTGGAGCACGACATGGGCCCGGCCAGCATCTTCCGGGCCGATGGGCGGCGCAGCATCATCCTGCAGATAGCGCCCCCGGCAGGCATGACCATGGAGCAGGTGATCGACACCCTGAAAAACCGCAGTTTTGCCGCCATCCGCCCCCTGTTGCCCGCTGGTGGCGAGCTGCGCATTGCCGGCAATGCCGACAGCCTGCAACAGGCACTCGACAATCTGGGGACCATCTTCCTGTTCGCCGTGGTGATCCTGCTGGTGCTGCTGTGGGGGGTGTTTGCCTCCATCAAGGATGCCCTGCTGGTGCTGCTCACCCTGCCCCTTGCCTCGGTTGGCGGCGTGCTGGCGCTGCAACTGAGCGGGCTGCTGGTGCCGCTGCCGATGGATCTGCTCACCATCATCGGCTTTGTCATCCTGCTGGGACTGGTGGTCAACAACGCCATCCTGCTGGTGCATCAGACCCGCACCGCCGAGCGGGACGGCATGAGCCGTCAGCTGGCGGTGGCCGATGCCCTGCAAAGCCGGATGCGTCCCATCGCCATGACCAGCCTCACCAGCATCTTCGGCATGCTGCCGCTGATGCTGAGCCCGAGCGAAGGGAGCGAAATTTACCGCGGGCTCGCCACCGTCATTGTCGGCGGCATGAGTTGCAGCACCCTGTTTACCCTGATCCTGTTGCCTGCCTTCCTGCGTCTCGGGGAGCAGGTGGCGATCCCACAACCCCTGCGCCAGCGGGCCTGAGCAAGGAGCTCATCAATGACACATATGATTACCCGAATGTTGGCTGGCGCGGTGCTGATTGCAGGCAGTGCGCTACCGGTATTGGCCGCTCAGGGCAAGATGGTGACCCTGGCGGATGTGACCCAAGGGGATGCGGCCGCCAATATCTGGGTCAGCGGCACGGTGGCGAGCCGTCAGCAGGCGGCGCTCAGCGCCGAAGTAAGCGGCCGGGTGGAGTGGATCGCCGAATTTGGCAGCCGGGTCAAAAAAGGGGACGAGCTGCTGCGCCTCGACAGCGCGGCACTGCGCCTCTCGCTGGAGCAGGCTCGCGCCGAGCAGGCGAAATGGCAGAGCAACCTGCGCTTCGCTCGCGCCGAATCCCAGCGGATCACCCGACTGCACCAGCAAAAGAGCGCCTCCCAGAGCCAGTACGACAAGGCCAGTTATGATGTGGAGCAGGCCGCGCTGGCCGAGCGACTGGCCGCCATACAGGTGAACCAGATTGAAGAACAGCTGCGCCGCAGCCACATCTATGCCCCGTTCGACGGAGTGGTGAACAACCACTTCATCCAGCCCGGCGAGCATGTGGACGCGGGCGAGCAGGCGCTGGAGCTGGTCAACCCGGATCAGCCGGATATCCGCCTGCAAGCCCCCATTCTATGGGCCCAGCAGCTGGCGCCGCAAACCCGGCTGCGGGTGGAGGGGGAGCAGCTGAGCGGTCACGGCGTCTATTACCAGCGAGCCGCCAGCGCCGATCCCAAGTCGCGCCTCATCGAGCTGCGCCTCAAACCGGAAGCGGGCAACTTCATCATCGGCTCGCCGGTAAGGGTTGCCCTGCCACTGGGGGATCAGCAAAGCATGCTGCTGCCCCGGGATGCTCTGGTGCTCGGCACCGATGGCAGCGTTGTCTATCAGGTGGCGCGAAGCGGCAAGTCGCTCAAGGTTAATCGGGTGCCGGTCACCGTGCTGTTTGGCGACAGCCAGCAGGTGGCGGTGAGCGGCGCCCTCAAGCAGGGGGATCGGGTGGTGGTGCGTGGCGCAGGCAGCCTGCAGGATGGCGACACCATAGCGTTGTTCAAGGGCTAACCAGGCTCGACGCAGGCTGGCCAATCTTTGCCCGCTTGACCCGGGACATACAGCCAAACAGGCCACAGTTTGCTATCTTGGCGGCCATCACTCGCGTTTAGAGCAATCAACACCCATGAGCATTATTTTGGGCATCGATCCGGGTTCGCGGATCACCGGATACGGGGTTATCCGGGTCGTGGGCGGCAAGGCCGAATACTTGGGCTCTGGCTGCATCCGCACCGATTGCGGCGAGCTGCCGGAGCGCCTCAAGCAGGTCTATGACGGGGTATGCGAGATCATTACCCAGTTCAAGCCCACCGAGTTTGCCATCGAGCGGGTCTTTATGGCCCGCAACGCCGACTCGGCCCTGAAACTGGGACAGGCCCGGGGCAGCGCCATCGTCGCCGCGGTCAACGCCTATCTGCCGGTGAGCGAATACTCCGCCACCCAGATCAAGCAGGCGGTGGTGGGCACCGGCGGCGCCGCCAAGGAGCAGGTGCAGCATATGGTGACCCATCTGCTGAAACTCTCCGCCACCCCGCAGGCGGATGCAGCAGATGCCCTCGGCGTCGCGCTCTGCCACCTGCACACCCGCCAGAGCCTGATCAAGATGGCCGGCCGCGCCAGCAGCTCGGTACGTGGCCGCTATCGCTGAGCCCTTATGTCGCCCACGGCTCATCTCGGTATCGTTAAATAAAAAACCGCCTCAGCTCTCCGGGGCGGTTTTTTATATTTCCCCACATAACGGGGCCATCACTGATGGCCCCGTTATGTGTCTCATGTTGAATGGATTTGCTCTACACCACCTCCCCCAGTGCGCCGATCAGGGCGTCGAGTCCTTGGTCAACCTTCGAGCGCGGGCAACCGACGTTGAGGCGGATATAACCTGTGCCTTCCGGGCCGTAGGTGTCGCCGCGCATGATGGCGACCCGATATTTCTCCACCAGCAAGGTTTGCAGCGCATCCATCCGTTCGGTGGAGTCGATGCCAAGGCCGCGCAGATCAATCCAGGCGAGATAGGTTCCCTCGGGCACCCGATAGTCGATGGCGGGGAAGGCGGCGTTGAGCCGCGCCGCCACATGGGTGAGGTTGCCGTGCAGGTAGGCTTTCAGGGCATCGAGCCAGGCAGCCCCGTCCCGATAGGCGCTGATATGGGCCAGCACCCCGAGAATGGGGGGCGATGAGAGGCCATGGGCCGCCTTGAGCCGTTGCAGATAGGCGGCCCGCGCCGCGGCGTTGGCAATAAAGGCATAGGCACCGCCAAGGGCGGGAATATTGAAGGATTTGGAGCCCGAACTCACCAGTGCCCAGCTCTCGTCCGGTGCCACCTCGCTCCACGGCAGGTAGCGGGCAAAGCTCACATCCATATGGATGTCGTCCGAGATGACCTTGACCCTGTGGCGCTGGCAGATGGCGGCCATCCGGCCGAGTTCATCCCGCGTCCAGACCCGGCCGGTGGGGTTGTGGGGGCTGCAGAGCAGCATAATCCGGCAATCGGGGCGAGCGGCTTGCTGCTCGAAACATTGCCAGTCGATCTGGTAACTCCCCTGCTCTTTTTTAAGCGGGCATGGCAGCAGCACCCTGTCGTTGGCAGTCAGCATATTGCCGAAGGCGTCGTAGGCGGGGGTATGCACCAGCACCCCCTCCCCCGGCGCCGACCAGAGGCTCACCAGCTGGGCAATCACATAGATGACCGAGGGGCCGTAGACCAGCGTCTCGGGGTCGAGGCTCGCCCCGTAGCGGTGGGCAAACCAGTTGCTCACCGCCCCCTTGAAGTCGTCGTGATTCCAGCGACTGTAGCCAAAGACCCCGTGCTCAAGGCGGGCTGCCAGGGTCTGGCGAATGCAGGGGGCGGTCTCGAAATCCATGTCGGAGATGGTAAAGGGGAGCAGATCGGCATGGCCAAAACGGTCGGCCACATAGTCCCACTGGGTGCAGTAGGTGCCGTGGCGGTCGACCACATGGTCGAAGTCATAAATATCGTGCATGAAGTTTCTCCCTCCATAAACAGGAGACATATTGGGAGAGGCAAACAAGGGAGGCTTGCGCCCCCCGTTCGGATCTTATTGGCCGGTTCAGGCCCCCATCAGGCTCTGCAGCTGGTTTTTCACCAGATGTACCTGCGGGCCGATCACCACCTGCAGGTTGTGCTCATCGAGCTTGATCACCCCGATGGCACCGTTCGCTTTCAATACCTTGTCATCGACCCGGCTCATGTCCTGCACCGACATCCGCAGGCGGGTGATGCAGTTATCGAGCGCCAGAATGTTATCGGCGCCGCCAAGTGCGTTAAGGATGATTTCACCGTTGTAACCGCTGTTGCCTGCCTTCTTGCCTGCGGGCTGGGCAGTCTCGCTGGTTTCAATTTCGCGGCCCGGGGTTTTCAGGTTAAAGCGCACGATGGCGAAGCGGAACACGCTGTAGTAGATGGCAAACCAGATAGCGGCCGCGACCGGCACCAGATACCACTTGGTGGCGGTGCCTTGCAGCACGCCGAACACCAGAAAATCGATGAGGTTGCCGTCAGTGTTGCCGATGGTGACGCCGAGCAGCCCCATGGTCATAAAGCCCAGACCCGTCAGGATGGCGTGAATGACGTAGAGCACCGGCGCCACGAACAGGAACAGGAACTCCAGTGGCTCGGTGATGCCGCCGATGACGCAGGCCACCACGCCGGAGACCAGCAGTGCCTTAATCTTGCCACGATTTTCCGGACGGGCGCAGTGATACATGGCGAGCGCCGCACCCGGCAGGCCGCCGAGGAAGGCAGGCATCTTGCCCTGAGAGAGGAAGGAGGTGGCAGAAACAGAGAAGCCGGAAGTGTCGGCGCAAGAGAGCTCGGCGTAGAAGATATTGAGGGCGCCGCTCACCTCGTGACCGCATACCAGCTGGGTGCCGCCCGCTTCGGTAAAGCGAATGAGCGCCACCAGAATATGGTGCAGACCGAGTGGCAGCAGCAGACGCTCACCGGTACCGAACAGGAAGGGGCCGAAGGGACCGGCGTGGGAGATGAGCGCCCCGATGCCGTTGATACCAGCAGCAAACCAGGGCCAGACAAATGGCACGACCAGACCGACTACACCCAGCACCAGTGCGGTAATGATGGGCACGAAGCGGGCACCGCCGAAGAAGGCGAGCGCATCGGGCATCTTGTAGGTGTAGAAACGGGCGTGCAACTTGGCGACAATCACCCCGACGATGATGGCCCCCAGAATCCCGGTGTCGATGGAGCTGATACCGAGGATCGATTTCACCCCGTAGGCCTTCTCCGCCGCCGCGTCACCGATGACGTTGGCCACGGTGAGGTAGAAGTTGATGGAGAGGTTGAGCGCCGCATAGCCGACGAAACCGGCAAAGGCCGCGACCCCCTTCTCTTCTCGCGCCAGCCCGAGCGGAATGGCCACCGCAAACATCACCGGCAGATAGATAAAGGCCACCAGCCCCACCTTGGTCATCCAGAGGAACAGCAGTTGCAGCACGGTATTGTCGAGGAAAGGCATGCTCTGCTTGACCGCATCGCTGGTGAGCGAGCTGCCGACACCGAGCAGGATGCCCGAGAAGGCCAGCAGGGCGACCGGCAACATAAAGGTCTTGCCGAGGCTCTGCAGGAACTCCCAGATGGTGGATTTGGCTTGAGGCTTGGCCATGAAACGGCTCCTTGTGAATAGACAGCAATATCTGCGGCTTTCCCCGTGGCTGCTCGTAGCAATCTCGAAGCAGAGGCGCGGGTCAGCATCAGGTTTTGCCGGATGATAAAACGTTTTATCAACTTACAAGTGCCGACAGGATCACAGAATAAGGGGGCTGGCTGGCAGCAGGTTCCAAATTTGTGAGCCGGATCGGCCCAATGGTGATGTAACGTTTCACTTGAGCATCTGAGCAGGTATGCTGGGGCCTCGCTCTCAACATGCCATCGTCCGTTCACCCTATGTCGCCCAAATCCCTCTCTGCCAAAGCCACCAAGATCACCGATGTCGCCCAGCGGGCGGGAGTGTCGGTCACCACCGTCTCCATGGTGCTCAACGGCAAGGGACGTATCTCCCCGGCCACCGCCGAGCGGGTGCAACAGGCGATAAAAGAGCTCGACTATGTGCCCAACAGCGCCGCCGCCAACCTGCGCAGCCAGCAGTCCAATCTGGTGGGGCTGATCCTGCGCGACATCACCGACCCCTTCTATACCGAGGTGACCGCCGGGGTGAGCGAGGTGCTGGAGCAGCAGGGCTATCTGCTGTTTCTGACCCAGTGCGGCCACAGCCCGGAGCGGCTGCAGCAGAGCATCCACTCCCTGTCACGCCAAGGGGTGGCGGGCATCATCTTCAATCCGGTGCGCGGCGCGGCGGCCAAGACGCTGGAGACCCTGATCGACTCCGAGCTGCCGGTGGTGTGCGCCGCCCGTTCCTACTATCGTGATGACGTCGACTTTATCGGCCCCGACAACACCCACGCCGCCAAGCAGGCCACCACCTACCTTATCGAGCAGGGCCACCGCCATATCGCCTACGTCGGCGGGCGAGCCGACTCCCTCACCCGCGCCGAGCGCATCGGTGGCTACTGCGCCAGCCTGTTGCAATATGGCCTGCCCTTCAAACCGGAGTGGGTACTGGAGTGCGAGCGCACCCAGCGCAGCGCTGCCGACACCATCGCCCAGCTGCTGCACCAGCACCCCAAGGTGACCGCCGTGCTCTGCCACTACCCCGAGGTGGCGCTCGGCGCCATCTATGGTGTCGAGGCGAGCGGCCGCACCGTGGGCAAGGACAACTACATCGGCCAGCAGGTGGCCCTGCTCGGCTTTGACGATGTGGCGGAGGCCGAACTCACCTCCCCCGCCCTCACCTTTGTCAGCTCACCGGCCCGCGAAATCGGCCGTCAGGCGGCAAAACGACTGCTGACCAGGATGCAGCAACCCGAGCTCGCCCCCAACCGCCATATCATCACCCCCAATCTGCAAAAGCGGGAGTCGGCCTGAGCTCCCGCCATTTACTAGATGAACATGAGTTGGCCCGCCACCCGGCAAGCATGGACATTTATCTCCAATCTTCTTGGGAACCATTTCTCGACAAAGCTCACATGCGTGACGAATGGCAGACAAGTCTTCTGGCCTGATTGAAGCCATCTTTTATATGATGAGGTCATTAGGTTCACCCGCAGCGAGCCATATCTCTACGGGTAGTTCCCACTCTCTTTGTAACCAGCAAGGGATCATGCAATGGGTGAATTGAATCGTCATGGCCAGCCAGTCGCTAACTACAATGCAGCACGCAACCGCGACAAGCAGTTGAATAATCTGATGGGGATCTTGGATGGCATAATCGCAGACAGTCTCATCGATGAGCAGGAGATCCTTTATCTGGATACTTGGCTCAAAGAGAGTGCCAGCCTCAACGGCTGGATCTTTCGTGAGCTACGAGAAATGGTCGCTAATGTGCTGCAAGACGGTAAGTTGTGTGAAGAAGAAAAAGTCCACCTTATGAGTGCGCTTCCCCGTCTGATGGAAACATATCGTCATTTACCGGGTGTCGACTTCTATTCAGAGGAATCAGACAAGCTATTACTCGAGGGGCTCTGTCAGGGGTTGATGGGAGATCAACAGCTGTCCGATGACGAGATCCATTACCTGAGTTGGTGGATGAAACAAAACAGCATGCTGAGGGCCCACTATCCCGGAAAACAGCTGTATCAGACAGTGGAGCGTATCCTGTTGGATGGCATTATTACTGCCGAAGAGAGAGAGGAGTTGCAGCAACAATTGATGTTGTTTATCGGCAATCCCTTCGAGCAGGGGGCTGTCACGGGTATGGCAACCAAGTTGGCCATCAGTAACTCCGAAATAGATACCCTATATGACTGTACTGTTTGCTTCACCGGCATGTTTCTTTCCGGTACACGCCGACAGTGCGAGGAAACAGCCTTGCTGTTGGGGGCAACTCCCCAAGATTCTGTCACCCAGAAACTTGATTACCTCATCATCGGTGAGCTCAGTTCGCGGGATTGGCGCTTCTCCTCATACGGCAGAAAAATCGAAAAGGCCATGTTGTTGCAGGAGAAAGGACACTCGGTACGTATCGTCACCGAAGAAGCCTGGCTTGCCCATGCCAACACTCTGCACGAGTCGGCTTGAACCTTATATTACGGCGGGGGCTCACGCCCGCGCCTTGATAATTCACTCCTTCTGCTAGCCAACAGCACGCCAAAACGTGAGGCTGCTCACTGCGCCGGCAAGGAGAGATTGAGAGCCAAGTGGAGAGATATATGATGGGTGTCTCCCTCTCTTCACGAGCCTCTTTATGAGCAACCCGCACGACCAGAATCCGCCGAGTGAAATCCATCGCTGTGACCAATGCGGCGAACGTACCCGCCATATCGTGGTGCTGGTGCCACGGGATCACAGCCAGGATGTGATGCCCAAAGACCCGCGCAAAGCCTTCTGGCAAGCCTTTCGCTCCAGCAGCCTGACCAATGCGGTATTCGGCCAGACCCTCGCCTATCAGGCCACCCATGTAAAACATCTGGTCTGCGAACGTTGCGGAGAGAAGTTTCTGGAATATTGAGGCTTAGAGGGCGGTGCGCCCCGGACAATCACCAGCACAAAGCAAGATAAAAGCGCGATAAAGATGAAGTTTGTCGAGATGGCCCCCGGTCAACTGCCGCTGGCGCTGCTGCTGGAGGCCGATCCCGCAGAGCAGAGCATCGCCGCCTATCTGCCCGGCGCCTGGGGCTTTGCCGCCCTGGCGGGCAACGAGGTAGTGGGCGCCTGTGTGGCGGGTCTGGTGGGGGAGCAAACAGCCGAGATCTTCAATATCGCCGTTGCCCCCAATCGCCAGCAGCAAGGCATCGGCTCCGGCCTGCTGCGCTTCGTGCTGACGGGCCTGGCCGGGAAAGGGGTATGCCGCGTTGAGCTCGGCACCGGCAGCTTCGGCCACCAGCTCACCTATTACCAGCGCCACGGCTTTCGTGTGGATGGCGTTGTCAAGGATCACTTTCTTATCCACTACCCGGAGCCCCTGATGGAGCACGGCATCCAGCACAAGGATATGCTGCGACTCTACCTTGAACTGGTCTACCCTCAGCAGCCTGTAGCGCCATGGAGATAAATGTTGGGGGGATCAATTCAGCGTCGCCATATCTCATCGAAAGCAACGAGAGCCATATCGATCGCCATGACACTGGTAAAGGGATGAATGCAGGATGCAGACAAGAAAAGCCAGCCCAGATGAACTGAATGCCATCTTCTGGATGGGCTTTAATGCTTGGGGCGAAGGACTGTCACCGACTGAATATCTGGCGAGCTGCCACGCCAGTCAAAAATACCGCTCCGGTGTGTGGTATGTCCTTATTGTGGGCAATCAGCCCGTCTCTTCCCTTATCGTCTATCGGGACCTATTTGGCCTTGGCCAGGGCTGTTTTGGCATAGGTTCACTGGCAACGACACCTGCGATGAGGGGGCAAGGATTTGGCACTCATCTACTACGTGGGGTGACAGGCATGCTGCTGGATAGTCCCGATGCCGTCGCCACCTTCCTCCATGCAGATATCGACCATCACTTCTACGAGAGGCTGGGGTATAGGCGCATTCCGGGGGGTGATTGCATGCATTTCTCTCATAGGCTGCCACGCTATGTCGGCGAACCGCCAACCTACTTTTAATCCACTCCCAGCGTCATCACCTCTACCTTCCAGCCTCCACACATTCTGTGACCAAACAAGCGGTGCGATTAACAAGGACGTTATGTTCAAGCTTGAAACAACACATCTTATACTGCGCGATATGCAGCCAACTGATGAGGCGGCATTTGTCGCTATCTCGCAAGAGAGCAAGTATCAGCGGTTTTACAGCGAGTCAGATTGCGACCCGGATAAATATCGACAGCTCACCCGACTGTTTATCGAGCAGGCGAGCGAACACCCTCGTAGATCCTATCAATTGGCCATCGAGTACAAAGCGACTGGGGAATTTATTGGCACGGTCTGCCTGCGTCTTGAAGCAAATAATCAGGCATCGATGGGCTGCGGCATGTCCCGGGAGTATCAGGGTCATGGCTTAATCAATGAAGCAGCGCATGCCTTGCTGGATTTTGGTTTCCGGACCTTGGCGGTACACCGGGTCTATGCAGAAACCATCAGCCGGAATCGCGCTGCGAGACGGTTATGCAAAACGTTGGGCATGAGGCAAGAGGGATATTTTCGCGAACACCGTTTCTTCAAAGATCAGTGGTGGGATACCGTGGTGTTCGCCATCCTCCAGCGCGAGTGGCAACAAAGTTCGTCACCAGCCAATTAGGCATATAAAGAGCGCTCATAGATGAAACGTATTCTGATTATTGGCAACTCGGGATCGGGCAAGAGCTGGTTGGCGGCTCGATTGGCTGAACAGTTAACTATCCGCGAGGTCAATCTCGATACCATCGTCTGGCAACCGGGCGGCTTTAACCAAAAACGGCCCCAGCATGAGATTGATCATGCCATTCAAACACTTGCTCAAGAGCCATCATGGGTGGTCGAAGGGGTATTTGGCGCCCTGGTCGAGCAACTGCTTGATGCCGCCGATACCTTGCTATCTCTGGATCTCGACTGGTCTGTATGCCGGGATTCACTGCTATCGCGCGGGTCACAAAGCGCCAGGCAACGGGATGCAGTGGCAGCGGAAAAGAACTTTCAACAACTGCTGGTGTGGGCATCGGAATATGGGCAACGAGCCGGCAAAAGCTCCCGCCACTTCCATCGCGAGCTGTTTGATCGATTCCCAAACGACAAGCACCATTTCACGACTCGTGAAGCGGTAAATAGCTATCTCACTCAACTGACCACTCATAGCTAACGGGGTAGAGGATGACGCAAGAGGAGTTGGCGAAAATGGGGGGCGCTTCGGTAAATATCCAGCTGCTGGATGGCAAACCCTGTATCAGAAAAAGCGGCGCATCGCCTGTCGAACGCCATTTCTACCAACGCGCCGCACTGCATTTAAGCAGGCTCAACACTCCTGCCCTGCTCAAGGTCGAAGGGGAGACCCTGTTCCTTGAGCAGATCCCTCATCCGGTCACGCTCACGCAGCTGCACCACAACGAACAGACCTTTGCTCAGCTGGCCAACCTTCATAACGCCAACTATCAGCCCGACTTTGCGGTGAAAACTCACGGCTGGTCGCTCGTCGACACCAACGAGGCGCTCTCTGTACTCTGCTTGCCGGAAGCGGTAAACGAGAAGATCCGCCATATCCAGCAAGTTGGTCACGAACTATTCGAGGAGTCATGCCTGATTTCGGGAGATAGCAATGAAGGCAACTGGGGCACCCGCAACAATGGTGAGCTGGTGTTATTTGACTGGGAACGATTTGGTTATGGCAGCCCGGCCATCGATCTGGCCCCGCTGGTGCCGCGGATGGGTTCACGGGCTGAGTATGAAACCATCATTGAACGCTATCAGCGCCACAGTTCGCTGCACTCTGGCGACCGGTTGCTGCGCCATCTCGTCATGGCCAAGTGCTGGCTGATTATTGAGGTCACCAATCTGCTGACCAGAAGGGAGAAGCCGCAGGCACAGCAATATCTGGAGTGGTATCGGCAACAAGTGCCCCGCTGGTTGGAGTCGGTGGCGCATATTGTGTAATCACCAGCAACATCTCGCAGGTTGTCGCCAAAGGCAGTGAAGCCCAACAGTCACCACCAAAAAAAACATAATATTTCAATATCTTATAAAAATCACTTACCTATATAACATGACCCAAGACAAACAGACTCCAAAACCTGACCATATGTTTTTCAGAAAATTTATATCCTATCTGGCTATTACCTTGCCTATCGGCCTGATCCCGGAATTTATTCGGCAGGACTTTCATCTGGATTTGCTCTCATGGCAGGAGGGCGGCCGCCTCACTCTGATAATGATTGGCGTCGCGGCAGCAATGGCGGGAATTGACTGGCTCGTGCATCGCTATCGAACCAAACGACAGCAGCCAAAGGGCCCGGTTGGACCAAACAGGTAAGGGAAGATCGGGCTGCCAAAGATATGGCAGCCCCACGCCTCAAGAGAGCATGCTTCTTAGCATCCAGGCGGTTTTTTCATGAATATCGATGCGCTGGGTTAGCACATCGGCGGTGGGCTGGTCATTGACGGCATCGACCAGATCGAACAGTTTTCTGGCTGTTCTCGCCGTGGCTTCTTGCGCCAACACCAGATGTTTGAGCATTTCACTGGCACAGGGCACCCCTTCGACCTCCTCAATGGAGGAGAGACGGACAAACTCCTTGTATGTGCCGGGAGCGGGAAAGCCCAATGCGCGGATCCGCTCGGCGATAACATCCAGCGCAGTCCACTGCTCGGTGTATTGATCCATAAACATATTGTGCAGACTGTTGAACTGCGGGCCGGTTACGTTCCAGTGAAAATTGTGAGTCATCAAATAAAGGGTGTAACTATCGGCAAGCAGTGCCGACAATCCATCTGCAATTTTCTTGCGATCGGCGGCTGAAATACCGATATCCATTTCTGGTAAAACCACACTCTCTTTTTTCATCACACTAACTCCTGTTATTGGCTTTCGGCTTGATAAATTTGGCCGATGCTTTTGCAACAATCATCCCGCCGACCGACGCTACGGCATTCAGACGATAGATACCGTGACGCTGGTCGACTATTCTGGCCGAGAGCGCTACTTTGCTGCCGATATCGATGGGAGCAATAAAACGAACGGTCAGCTCCGCTGTTAATCCTCTTATTCCCCGTTGCAGCAACGCATGTGTCATCACCGCATCGAGCAGGGTGCTGGTCATGCCGCCATGCAAAATATCGCTGTAACCCTGATGGCGCTGGTTGGCAATAAACAGCCCTTCCGTCGTCCCTTCCTCCCCCTGATAAAAGCGAATTCCCAGTGAATCCGGGTTATGAGTGCCACACACCATGCAACGGGCGTGGGACATCATGGTCTGTTGATAGTTCTCTGATTGATATTCATCCACTTGATCTATTCACTCGCTATTTGGCCACTCGCATGTTGAGAACAGAGTGCTAGGAGAGCAGCTCTTCGATGGCGGCATGTGCCTGGGTGCCATAGATGATGGAGGGGCCGCCTCCCATCAATACCGCGACATCCACGGTGGCAATCAGCTCCGCTCGCGAAGCACCGGCCTTCACGGCCCCGGCAACATGGGCGGCAATGCAGCCATCGCAGCGAGAAGCGATACCAATACCGAGGGCAATCATTTCCCGATATTTCAACGCCAGCGCCTCGTCCTCTTTCATAACGGCTTTGTGCAGCGCAATAAACGCATTCATGGTATCCGGGCTGCTCTTGCGATAAGCAGAGCCAAGCTGGTGTTGTTCTTTATTGATCTCTCGATAATTTTTCATCACGTTATTTCTCCGGTGTGAAAATCTCACCTTTATAGAATGACTGCACTGTCATGCTGATTAACCAGATGATCAATACAATCAGGGCACACACCACTGTTTTGGCCAGATAATATGGAATGATATTCCCGGTTGCGTCGGCAAACATGGCCGAGGCTGCGGAAAATGCCGCCAATGGAAATGAGTACGCCCACGAAGAGAGAAAGAATTTCAGTTTCAAAAAAGTGAGGGTGTTGTACATCAGCAAGATAAATACAAACAGCGCAAAATAATAAATGACATGGGCAAACAGGTCGCTGGAGCTGGCTATTTCGCTATACGAGATAAATCCGATGGAAGGCGGTGCCAGCAGAATAAACATGGTGGGCATCAGCTTCTCGGGCAGACTCTCATGAAAGAACAGCCGATAGAGCACTATGGTCAGCAGAGAGAACCAGAAAATAAGGCCAATGCTGAAGAAGAACAGGCTGATCTCGTGAAAGCCAAGCGGCACGCCACCCAGAGGCACCACGATATTGCCGACAATCGGAATAAACCATGCCGGATTGGTATGGGTGATTGTGAAATGGTCGCGATGGATCCAGTTGCTCATGATGTAGAGGGTGAAGAGCAGCTGCAAGCTGGCTCCCGCCGACCAGAGGGCCAGCGCTGCATCATGCCAGCTGGCCCAGTAGGCGGATTGCAGCAGCAGGCTGATTGAGATGGTCGGGAAGAAATTGATCCTGACCGGGTGTTTCAGCTCATGCAGGAACTCGTCATTGTGTCTGAGGATTTTCCAGCCATACATCACCAGAAACGTCACCAGTAGCAGGGAAGACAAGACCCCGAACAGGAAACCTGCCGACTGCAACAGCAGCAGATCCGGAAATGCTTTGCGACAGGCAATTGCCGCCCCCGTCAGCCCCATGATGATTGAAAACAGTGTGACAGGCATATGTGCAATCTTGGTTATGGAGGGGATTTGCTTACCCTCTTGATTCAGGTTTTCCATCAACTTTCCCCTCCAGTTCGGCCTAACGGTTGTGCTTACTCTTCACAACATTTCTTGTGGTTGCGCTGACGGTTACCCTGACAACCCTGCTGTTGTCCGGAGGCTGACTTGCAGCAACCCCCTTTGCCAAGGCGGCCACGGGGAGCGCATTGACGGCTTCCCTTGCCGTGATGGCCAGCCCCCTCGGCGCAGCGCGATGCACTGCCCTGTTCAGCGGATGTCAGCTCGGTCAGATGGCCCGACTCATTGCTCAGCATGTCGGCCATAGCGAGACGCCCCTGACTGGCCTGATAGACGGCAAGCCCGCTGCCCAGCAGCTTGCCAAGCATCTTGCTACCGATATTTTTCAGCACGATACGACGGGCTCCCTGCGCCTGGAGCAGCTCCGCCAACACACTTTTACACTCGTTGCCTGCCACCGGGTTGGCGATTTCTGCCAGGGTGCTCCCCTGTTCATCTACGAATACAAAGCGCTCTGCCTTGGCAAAATGTCCTGCGATATGGTCGTCATTCATCGGAATGGCTGTGATGATGGTCATTTGACCTCCTGCTATCACTGTTGATATTCCAGCCCTGCCCCTTACCACTCTGCACTCGTCCCCTTGTTCAGGATCTTCCCGCAGGCTTGCCGGTTGGCATGGCCATGTTCCCAGCCTCTTGCAGCAACCAGATGAAGAGCCGTACGCATCAACTTTTACTGGTTTAGTCACGCATCATTCGGCTCGATAAGCGTCTGATCATGATGCCGCCGTAATTGGCATATGCCATGTATACGCTCAGTTTATGGCATATGCAACAAACTATTTTTTCCAACGAAGAGGTTTGGGGACTCATTAAAGCTCGCCCTGGCATCATTCCAGGGCGCGCCAATCCGCTATCAGCGAGGGCAAAAGGCAGGGGGAGAAATGGCGCATAAAAATCCTAACCCTCCCGGCGAAATGGCGACTTTTTGTGAGAAGGGTCACATCTGACGGCGCCGTTTAACCACATATAAATCCAGACCCTGCTGATGATTAATTTATTGATATGGCGCATTACAAACCTGACGGTGAGCCTGACACCAATGCATTTATCTGTTTTTAAAGAAGAAATGGATGGCTGACTGAAAATGGCGAGTCCTGCCTGAAAACGGGATCTTCATCACATCTCGTTTTTTTTCGCACAAAAATCCAGTGATTAGCACATTTGTCCGATAGGGAGGGTGCGGGCGAGCCGCGATAATGATCAGGTCATTTTTATCCAGTACGTCGATACGTACTCACGCATAGCTTCCGTCACCGGAAGCGGGGAGAGCGCCATGATCACCACCTTGATCAATGAACATCTGATCAACCTCGATTTGAAAGCGACGCGTAAGGAAGAGGTCTTCACCGAGATGGCCCGCCTGCTGGCGTCGCAAGGCAAGGTCAGCGACGAGCAGGCCTTTATCAAGGATCTGTGGGCCCGCGAAGAGCTGGGCAACACCGGCTTTGAAGATGGCGTAGCCCTGCCCCACGCCAAGAGTGCAGCGGTATGCAACCCGGCGGTCGCCATCGGCATCAGCCGCAACGGCATCGAGTACGGCGCCGAAGATGGCAAGCCGTCCCATATTTTCTTTATGATCGCCTCCCCCGATGGCGGCGCCAACCACCATATCGAGGTGCTGGCCGAGCTCTCCGGCAAGCTGATCGAAGAGGGCTTTATCGCCAAGCTGCTGGCGGCCAACACTCCGGCCGATGCGCTGGCGCTGCTGCTGGCCAAGAAAGAGGAGCAGAGCGCGGCCCCAACCACCAGCAAGGGCTTTATCATCGGTGTCACCGGCTGCCCGGCTGGTATCGCCCACACCTATCTGGCGGCCGAGTCGCTGGAGCGCGCCGCCAAGGAGCTCGGTTATGAGGTGAAGGTGGAGACCAACGGCTCCATCGGCGTCAAGAACAGCCCGACCGCGGACGAGATCGCTCGCGCCAGCGCCATCGTGGTCGCCTGTGACAAGCAGGTGGATATGGCCCGCTTCAACGGCAAGCCCCTCATCAAGACCGGCGTCAAGGCCCCCATCAAGGATGGCAAGGGTCTGATTGAGCAGGCCCTGAAAGCCCCCGCCTATGTGGCTGGCAAAGAAGATAAAAAAGGTGAAGAGAAGAGCGCGGGTGGCAGTTCCGATCTCTATCGCTACCTGATGAACGGTGTGTCGCACATGATCCCGTTCGTGGTGACAGGTGGTCTGCTTATCGCGCTGGCACTGGCCATCGGCGGCAACCCGACTCCGAGCGGCATGCAGATCCCGGAAGGGAGCATGTGGAACCAGATCCTCAACGTCGGCGTGGCCGCCTTCACCCTGATGATCCCCATTCTGGCGGGCTATATCGCCTACGCCATCGGTGATCGTCCGGCGCTGGCACCGGGCTTTATCGGTGGCTGGATCGCCAACAACGGCAGTTTCTACGGCGCTGACGCCGGTACCGGCTTTATCGGTGCCATCATTGCGGGCCTGCTGGTCGGTTATCTGGTGCGCTGGATCGCCACCCGTCAGTACCACAAGATGGTGCAACCGCTGGTGCCGATCCTGATCGCCCCCATCGTCGGTTCCCTGTTTATCGCTGCGGTCTTTATCTTCATCATCGGCGCCCCGATTGCCGACATGATGACCGGCCTCAACGCCATGCTGCTCTCCATGAGCGGTGGCAGTCTGGTGCTGCTGGGCATCGTGCTGGGTGGTATGGCGGGCTTTGATATGGGTGGCCCGGTCAACAAGGTGGCCTTCCTCTTCTCCGTCGGCATGATCGCCTCCGGTCAGACCCAGTTTATGGGTGCCATGGCCTGCGCCATCCCGGCTGCGCCCCTTGGCATGTCGCTGGCGACCGTGCTCGGTCGCAAGCTCGGCATCTTTGACGAGTCCGAGATCGAAGCGGGTAAAGCCGCCGGTGCCATGGGTCTGGTGGGTATCTCCGAGGGTGCGATTCCGTTCGCCGCCCGTGACCCACTGGCCGTCATTCCGGCCAACGTGCTGGGCAGCATGACCGCCGCTGTGATGGCCTTCCTGTTTGGCATCACCAACAGCGTTGCCCACGGTGGCCCCATCGTGGCCCTGCTGGGTGCGGTCAACAAGCCGCTGCTGGCCCTGCTCTGCATGATCTGCGGTGCCATCGTCACCGGCGTGGTGGCTGTTGCCCTGAAAAAACTGCGGGTCAAAAAGAGTGATGAGGTAACTCTGGCCAAGGCGGCCTGAGACCTCCATCGCCATCGCGGCTCGTAGAGCATAAAAAGAGGCCACCCCACGGGGTGGCCTCTTGTTTTTTGGGATGGCTGGCGAGCCGTATTTCCCAATATCACCCCCCGAGAAATGGTGGTCAACAAGCACTCTTCCTCGTCTCTCCCTTCACCTCTCTCCTTGCCTTTCCCTTGCTCCCTTCTGGCCTATCCATCCCACCTCCCCAGCCCAGCCCAGCCCTCGCACAGAGCGCCAAACTGGCTGAAATGGCAGCAATCCGGCGTCAGCGGTGTGATGTTTCTCACGCTTTGTCCGCGAAAGCGCAAAAACTAGGAAAATTTCCTAGCCCCACTAGGGATGGCTCTCAAGCCATTTTTTGCCCCTCTTATTAGAGTCACCCCACCTGATGTCGTGACCCGCACCGCGACGGGCAATGTGCCCCGTTATCCCGTGTCGGGCCCGGGTTTATATGGATGGAGCGTCGAGCGCAGCAACGGCTGACAGCCCCGACGTTCCGTTCCCCCTTCCGTGGCGTGACCTCGAACAACCTATCTACAAATGAGGGGCGCGGCGGAAATACCGTCTATCTCGCAGAGGATGAACGAAGATGTTGAAATTGCTCCAACAGGTCCGGGTCCCCACCCTGGATCTGCCGGTCGAAGCCCGGCGCAAGCTCTGGTTCAAGCCGTTTATGCAATCTTATCTGGTTGTATTTATTGGCTATTTGACCATGTATCTGATCCGCAAGAACTTCAACATTGCGCAAAATGACATGATCCAGGAGTACGGTCTCTCCATGACCGAGCTCGGCATGATCGGCCTTGGCTTCTCCATCACCTACGGGGTGGGCAAGACCATCGTCTCCTACTACGCCGATGGCAAGAACACCAAGCAGTTCCTGCCGCTGATGCTGATCCTCTCCGCACTCTGCATGCTGGGCTTCAGTGCCAGCATGGGCGGCACCGGTTTCAGCCTCTACTTCATGATCTTCTTCTACGCCCTGAGCGGTTTCTTCCAGAGCTGTGGCGGTTCGTGCAGCTACTCCACCATCACCAAGTGGACCCCTCGCAACAAGCGCGGCACCTATCTGGGCATGTGGAACCTCTCCCACAACGTGGGCGGTGCCGGTGCGGCCGGTGTGGCGCTGTTCGGTGCCAACTACCTGTTTGATGGCAACGTGCTCGGCATGTTTATCTTCCCCTCCATCATCGCCCTGATCGTCGGCTTTATCGGCCTGCGCTTTGGTAGCGATTCACCGGAAGCCTATGGCCTTGGCAAGGTGGAAGAGCTGTTTGACGAAGTGGCGAGCGAAGAGGATATCGCCACCGAGGAGCAGCAGCTGACCAAGTGGCAGATCTTCGTGAAGTACGTGCTGCTCAACAAGGTGATCTGGCTGCTCTGCTTTGCCAACATCTTCCTCTACGTGGTGCGTATCGGTATCGACCAGTGGTCTACCGTCTATGCCCACCAGGAGCTGGGCTTCTCCAAAGACGTGGCTATTCAGGGCTTTACCTTCTTCGAAGTGGGCGCACTGGTCGGCACCCTGATGTGGGGTTACCTCTCCGATCTGGCCAATGGCCGTCGTGGTCTGGTTGCCTGTGTGGCACTGGCGCTGATCATCGCCACCCTGGGTCTCTACCAGCATGCGACTACCCAGTTTATGTTCCTGGGTTCCCTGTTCACCCTAGGCTTCCTGGTGTTTGGTCCGCAGTTGCTGATCGGCGTCGCCGCCGTGGGCTTCGTCCCCAAGCAGGGCATCAGCGTGGCCGATGGCGTCAAGGGCACCTTCGCTTACCTGATTGGTGACAGCTTCGCCAAACTGGGTCTGGGCATGATCGCCGATGGCACCCCCATCTTCGGTCTGACCGGCTGGACCGGCACCTTCGCGGCGCTGGATATCGCAGCCGCCGCCTGTCTGGTACTGATGGGTTGTGTCGCAGTCGCCGAAGAGCGCAAGATCCGCCGCATCAAGCGCGAACTGAAAGCCGCCGAGCTGGCTGCCCAGACCGCCTGATAGCCATAACAACAGACGCAGATTGTTCAGGGCCACCCACAGGGGTGGCCCTTGTTGTTTGGAGCAACCAGACACTGGGCTGGCCCGGCATGAGCCTGCACTGCCGTTCAAGGGACGGGCATATCCCCATCAAGATCCCACTTTTCATATGGACTTTTGGTAAAAGCCCCCCGCTGGCGCTATCTTGTTGCTCCCCCTTGTCAGCATCACAGAGAGCAGATGAAGATCGTCGCCGTCACCGCTTGCCCGACCGGTATCGCCCATACCTATATGGCTGCCGATGCCCTGCAAAAAGCCGCCACTGGGCTGGGACTCAAGATCAAGGTCGAGACTCAGGGCGCCATGGGCATGGAGAACATGCTGACCGCCCGCGATATTGCCAGCGCCGACCTGGTGCTGATTGCCTCCGATATCGAGATTGAGCAGAAAGAGCGCTTCCTCGGCTGCACCATCCATCAGGTGAGACTGGAAACCGTGCTGCTGGATGCCAACGCCGTACTCAAGGCCCTGCCGATCCCGGCCTGATGCTGACCCGCGAAATCACCTTCTACTGCCAGCAGGGGTTGAGCATCACCCAGGCCAAGCAGTTGAACCGGCTGGCGGGGATGTTCAAATCCACCATCCGCTGCGCCAACCTCACCCGGCGTCAGACCGTTGCCGCCAGCAACCAGCTCTCCCTGTTGACCCTCGCCACCCAGCCCGGCGATCTCTGCCAGTTGCAAATTGAAGGGTGCGATGCCGAGCTCGCCCACATGGCCTTCACCTGCTGGTGCGGGGAACTGGGTCAACCGCTGGTGCGCCCGCGCACCGCCGCGCTGGCGGAGTTGCGACTGGTCAACGCTCTGCCCGACTACCATTTTGCCCTGCGCCAACTGGCCCATAGCACCGAACCGCTGACCAAGGCCGAGGCCCTCGAGCATCTGATCGATCTGCTGCCCGCCGAGCTGATCACCGACTGCGCCACACTGACCGCCGCGGTAGAGCGGCGCGAGCAGGTCTCGGCCACCATCATTCGCCCCGGCCTTGCCATGCCTCATGTATTGAGCGAAGGGATCAGCCAGCCAGCGCTGACCCTGCTCAATTGCAAGGAGCCCATCGAGTGGGGCTCTCAAATCGGGCCGGTGCAGACTATTATTCTGCTGGCGGTGCCGGTTGGTAGCGGACGGGAGACCCTGCGCCCCCTTACCCGACTGGCGCAGGCGATGATCGACGATGTGGTCAGCCACGCTCTGTTGCAGGCAGGCTCTGCCCCCGCCCGTCAGGCTATCGTCATCGAGAGCCTGCTGAGCTAGGCGAATTGGCTCTGGGCGCTGCTTGCTGTGACGCCAGCCATTCATCCAGCCCTCAGCACCCTGTGGTACACTCGCTGCCATCGTCTGTCTGAAGTGTGTATCCGATGAAATCTCCCCGCTCCCGTCTCTCTGTCAGCCGCGCGCCGCGCGATAACGCCCCGCGCACGGCGGCCAAACCAGCCGCACCCCGCCATGCATCCCCCCGCAAACCGGAGCTGGCCCCAGAGGATCGCAAATTGCTCCTGCTGAACAAGCCCTATATGGTGCTCTGCCAATTCACCGACGAGGCGGGCCGGGAGACCCTCAAGGATTACATCAAAGAGCCCGGCATCTACGCCGCAGGACGGCTCGATCGCGACAGCGAGGGGCTGTTGCTGCTCACCAACGATGGCAAGCTGCAAGCGCGCCTCACCCAGCCGGGGGAGAAGACCCCCAAGACCTACTGGGTGCAGGTGGAAGGGATCCCGAGCGAAGAGAAACTGGCCGCCCTGCGCGCCGGGGTGGAGCTCAATGACGGCATGACCCTGCCCGCCGGGGCGCGCATCATGGATGAACCTGCGGTGTGGCCGCGCAATCCGCCGATCCGCGAGCGCAAGGAGATCCCCACCAGCTGGCTGGAGATCAAGATCATCGAGGGGCGCAACCGGCAGGTGCGGCGGATGACCGCCCATATCGGCCACCCCACCCTGCGCCTTATTCGCTACGCCATCGGCGACTGGACCCTCGATGGTCTGGCACCCGGCGAGAGCCGCAGCCTGCCCGCCCCCGAGCTGACGCCGAGCTCCAGCCGCAGCCCGCGTCCCGCCTCATCCCGTTCAGGCGCTCATACCGCCAAACCGGCCAAACCGGCAGGGGATGCGCCACGGCGGGCCAGCCAGCCGAGACAGGACGAACGCCCCCGCAGCACTCATCCAACCGAGCGCGCAGCCACGAACCCGACCGGCGGAAAACACCGCAGCAGCGGGCGAGGAACGGCACGCAGACCCGCCCGAGCGGGCAATCCCAATAGCAACGACAAGGAGTCATGATGAGCAATCAGGCAGAGCAATCGACCACCAGTCACGCCCGCATGGAGGCGCGTCTGACGGTCGCCGCCCTGGTGCAGTGGCAGGGGCGCTTTCTGGTAGTGGAAGAGGAGATCAAGGGCCAGCGCCGTTTCAACCAGCCCGCCGGACATGTGGAGCCGGGGGAAAACCTGCTTGAAGCGGCCTGTCGTGAGCTGAAAGAGGAGACGGGGCTGACCGCCATGCCGACCGCCTGGCTTGGTACCTATCTGTTCAAACCGGCCGACAGCGAGGCCACCTATGTGCGCACCGCCATCATCTTCGACCTTGAAAAAGCGCCGGGTCAGCACCATCCAGAGGATCCTGACGGCGATGTGCTGGCTTGCCACTGGCTCACTCTGGAAGAAATAGCGGAATGCAAACCGGCCCTGCGCAGCCCCTTGGTGTGGCAGTGCATTCAGGACTATCTGGCGGGGACACGGCTGCCACTGTCGGCACTCAAGGCCTTTATCTGAGGCCATTTGACACTCTTTTTCGGTGACAAAGGCCAACAACAGAAAAACGATTTCCTGCTATCAGGCTCCTGATGGGAACTGCGGCATGGATATGTGACCGGGGGCGCAAAACTCTGGTAGAATACGCCCCGTTTAAACGAACTGGTAACTTCGACTAATGACAGACAACAGCCAAATCAAGGTGATCGTCGGCATGTCCGGCGGCGTGGATTCTTCCGTCTCGGCCTACCTGCTCCAGCAGCAGGGCTATCAGGTCGAAGGCTTGTTCATGAAGAACTGGGAAGAAGACGACACGGACGAGTACTGCTCTGCCGCCCAGGATTTGGCTGATGCCAAGGCCGTCTGCGACAAGCTGGGGATGAAACTCCACACTATCAACTTCGCGGCCGAGTACTGGGACAATGTGTTCGAGCACTTCCTCGAAGAGTACAAGGCTGGCCGCACGCCGAACCCGGATATCCTGTGCAACAAGGAGATCAAGTTTAAGGCGTTCCTCGAATTTGCCGCCGAAGAGCTGGGTGCCACCTACATCGCCACCGGCCACTATGTGCGCCGTGACGACAGCACAGGCCGCCCGCGCCTGCTGCGCGGTCTCGATACCAACAAGGATCAGAGCTACTTCCTCTACACCCTGAGCGAAAAGCAAGTGGGTCAGAGCCTGTTCCCGGTTGGCGATCTGGAGAAGCCGGAGGTGCGCCGCATCGCCGAGCAGCTGGATCTCATCACCGCCAAGAAGAAAGACTCCACCGGCATCTGCTTTATCGGCGAGCGCAAGTTCAAGGACTTCCTGGCCAAGTTCCTGCCCGCCCAGCCCGGTAAAATCGAGACCGTGGATGGCAAGGTGATCGGCGAGCATCAGGGTCTGATGTATCACACCCTGGGCCAACGCAAGGGGCTCGGCATCGGTGGTCGCAAAGATGCCACCGAAGAGGCCTGGTATGTGGTCGACAAAGAGGTCGAGCGCAACGTGCTGGTCGTGGCGCAGGGCGAGCATCCCCGCCTCTACTCCGACGGCCTCATCGCCAGCCAGCTGCACTGGGTGGATCGCACCCCCATTCGCGAGCCGCGTCGCTGCACCGTCAAGACCCGCTACCGTCAGCAGGATATCCCCTGCCTGATCCAGCCCATCGACGACGAGACCATCCGGGTCATCTTCGACGAGAAGCAGGCTGCAGTGACCCCGGGCCAGTCCGCCGTCTTCTACGACGGGGAAGTGTGTCTGGGCGGCGGCATCATCGAACAACGTTTCAGCCATCCGGTTTGAATCCTTAACAGAAGGCAGCAGACGTGAGCGATAAATTCCAAGACAGAACCATGGCCTTTGCCGGCATCTGCCAGGCCGCGTATCTGGTGCAGAAGGTGGCCCGAGACGGCAGCTGTGACGAGGCCGCCCTGCGCGAGAGCCTCTCCAGCATTCTGGTGACCAACCCGAGCCAGCCGCTCGAGGTGTTCAACAACACCCATCTGGCCATTCGCGACGGCTACCGCGCGCTGGTCGAGCAGCTGGGTGCCGACGGCAGCCAGAAGAATGCCGAGCTGACCCGCTACGTGGTAAGCCTGATTGCACTGGAGCGCAAGCTGGCCAAGCGCAAGGACATTCTCAATATGCTGGGTGAGCGGATCAGCCAGATTGGCCGCCAGCAACAGCACTTCGATCTGCTCGACGAGCAGATTTTGGCCAACATGGCGAGCATCTACAGCGATCTTATCAGCCCCATCGGGCCGCGCATCCAGGTGGCGGGTACCCCGCTATTCCTGCAGCAGCCGCTGGTGCAGCACAAGGTGCGCGCCCTGCTGCTGGCTGGCATTCGTGCCTGCGTGCTGTGGCGTCAGCTCGGTGGCAGCCGCACCCAGATCATCTTCGCTCGCAAGAAGATGGTGGAGCTGGCCAAACGTTACTAATCATCGGCTCGCGCGCGGGCAAGCGAGGTCAACATCAGGGCAAATAGCCGCACATCCGCCTTGATGACGACTCAGCCCCACGCGCGAGTGGATACGGATCCCCCACACAAATCATCAGGAGTTCACCCCATGGAGCTGTCCGCGCTGACTGCTGTTTCCCCGATTGACGGTCGTTATGGCGACAAGGCCGATGCCCTGCGCCCTATCTTCTCCGAATTCGGCCTGCTGCGTTTTCGCGTCGAAGTCGAGGTGCGCTGGTTGCAAAAACTGGCCAGCCACGCCGGGATCCCGGAAGTCCCTGCCCTGAGCGCGGCCGCCAACGCCCTGCTCGACGGCATCGTCAGCAACTTCAACGAGAGTGACGCCGCCCGCATCAAACAGATCGAGCGCACCACCAACCATGATGTGAAAGCGGTGGAGTACTTCCTCAAAGAGAAAGTCGAAGTGAACCCGGAGCTGGCGGCTGTCAGCGAGTTCATCCACTTCGCCTGCACCTCGGAAGACATCAACAACAACTCCCACGGTCTGATGCTGAAAACCGCCCGCGAAGAGGTCATCAAGCCTTATTGCGAAAAGCTGATCAGCGAGCTCAAGCGCCTGGCCCACGAGTATCGTGACATGCCGCTGCTCTCCCGCACCCACGGCCAGCCGGCGACCCCGAGCACCATGGGCAAGGAGATGGCCAACGTCGCCTACCGTCTGGAGCGCCAGTTCAAGCAGATCATGGCGGTGGAGATCCTCGGCAAGATCAACGGTGCGGTCGGCAACTACAACGCCCACCTCAGCGCCTACCCGGATGTGGACTGGCACCAGTTCTCCGAGGAGTTTGTTACCTCCCTGGGTCTGACCTGGAACCCCTACACCACCCAGATCGAGCCGCACGACTATATCGCCGAGCTGTTCGACGCCATGGCCCGCTTCAACACCATCCTGATCGACTTCGACCGCGATGTGTGGGGTTACATCTCCCTGGGTCACTTCAAGCAGCGCACCATCGCGGGCGAGATCGGCTCCTCCACCATGCCGCACAAGGTCAATCCCATCGACTTCGAGAACTCCGAAGGCAACTTAGGGTTGGCCAACGCGGTGTTCCAGCACTTGGCCGCTAAGCTGCCCATCTCCCGCTGGCAGCGTGATCTCACCGACAGCACAGTGCTGCGCAACCTGGGTGTGGCAGTCGGCTATTCGCTTATTGCCTATCAGGCGACCCTCAAGGGGATCGCCAAGCTGGAAGCCAACGACGCCGCCATGGCCGCCGATCTGGATGCCAACTGGGAAGTGCTGGCCGAGCCGATCCAGACCGTGATGCGCCGCTACGGTATCGAGAAGCCCTACGAGAAGCTCAAGGAGCTGACCCGTGGTCGCCGCGTCGATGCCGAAGGGATGCGCACCTTTATCGACACCCTGGAGTTGCCGGAAGCGGTCAAGGTTGAGCTGAAGAAGCTGACCCCGGCCAACTACATCGGTGACGCCCAGCGTTTGGTCGATCTGCTGAAGTAAGCCAACCGGCAGTGACGAAGGGGCCCTGTGCACGATACGCCACAGGGCCCCTGTTATTTTCCCTGCCACGGCAGGATCCCGAGTGGCTTTTCCCAAGCCTGCCTTGGGCAAAACCTCTTTGCGAGACACGAGAAACAGCATGTACGAACTCAATCTGGATATCGCTCACTTCCTTGAGCACTACTGGCAGAAGCGCCCGCTCCTTATCAAGGGTGGCTTCAAGGACTTTCAGGATCCCATCAGCCCGGACGAGCTGGCGGGTCTGGCCATGGAAGAGGTGGTAGAGTCCCGCCTGGTCACCCGTTTCGACGGCAAGTGGGATGCTGCCCACGGCCCCTTCGAATCCTACGACCATCTGGGCGAAGAGAACTGGACCATTCTGGTACAGGCTTGCAACCACTGGGCTCCCGAGGTGAACGAGCTGGCGGTGCCGTTCCAGTTCATTCCGGGCTGGCGCTTTGACGATGTAATGGTGAGCTTCTCCACCCCCCATGCGGGTGTCGGCCCCCACATCGACAATTACGATGTGTTTATCACCCAGGGTCTGGGCAAACGCCACTGGCGGGTTGGCGATGCCAAGCCGCTCAACGAGTTCGCCGCCCACGCCGCCCTGCTGCACTGCGAGCCGTTCGAGGCGATCATCGACGTCATCATGGAGCCGGGCGACATCCTCTACATTCCGCCCGGATTCCCCCACGAAGGCTACGCCATCGAGCCCTCCATGAACTTCTCGGTGGGCTTCCGCGCACCGGATGCCAAGGCGCTTATCTCCTCCTTTGCCGATCACCTGATCGACAACGAGGTGCGTACCGAGCGTTACGGCGATGCCGATCTCAAGCCCCGCGCCCGTCACGGCGAGATCCAGCCCCACGAGCTGCACCGTCTGCGCGAGCTGATGCAGCAGGCCCTCGATGACGAGACTCTGTTCAAGGAGTGGTTCGGCACCATGATCTCCGAGGCCAAGCACGATCTCGACGTCAATCCGGTCGAGCCGGACTACAGCGCCGAGGAAGTGGCCGACCTGCTGACCCAGGGCGAACCTGCCATCAAGGTGCCGGGTCTGCGCACCGTCTGGTTCAGCGGCGAGAGCCAGCAGTGCTTCATCGACGGCGAAGCTTGGACGCTGCAAAGCGAAGACGCAGCAGCCATTTCGCTCTTGTGTGACAAAGACATCATCACTCAAGCCGACATGGTGGAGCTGGCCGATCAGGCTGGCTTCCTGCAACTGCTGACCCGTCTGGTCAACCGCGGTTACTGGTTCTTCAACTGATCCGGCGGTAACTGAAGGATAAAAAGGCGCCTTATGGCGCCTTTTTTGTCACTCAGAGGCGGTTCAATTAACAATCGATGCGCGAAGCTGAACCTACTCTTGATGAACCGACAAGTGGTGATTTATTGAACTAAGATCGATGAGTATCATGCGTCCGTCCCTGTTCAAAAGAGAAGCTCCACCATGCAAATCACCTCCCGGCCCATGCCGCTGCCTGATTACGGCAAATACCCCTCCTCTCCCGCTGTCACACCCGAGCAGGTCAGTCAGGCCCGTAACGAAGCACTGAACAAGAAGGATGAATTGCAGGCACAGAGCGAAGAGAAAGCAACGGCTCGCAGAACCCTGGCGGTCTCTTATACGGCTAACCAGCAAGATAAAGCCGTGGTGGAGCGCTACCTGGAGGCCAGCGGTCAGGAGAGCGACAGCAAGTCGGGCCCGAGCACGGCTGATATGTATCAGGCTGCGAATCGCTACCAGCGCCAGCAGAATCTCAGCGACTACATGCAATTCCAGCAGAGCCCGCTCGCCCAGCAGATGGGTGACATGGTGGGCGAAGATAATCGCAAGGGCACCCAGCTCGATATCATTGCCTGAGCCAATTTGCTCGAATAAGCCCGGCAGGGACCAATACAAGATGAAAAAGCCCTCGATGAGGGCTTTTTCGTTATGGCTTGTCGCTGCGACGTCTCGCTATAAATGGGACTCTTCTGCCTGCGCGTCCGGCAGCTCGTCGGGGAGTTCATCAAACAGCGGGTGATAGAGCACCTCACCCTGCACACCCGCAAAACCGCGCTCCTGCAGCTCCATCGCCATAAAGCAGTCGGCAGGCACCTCATAGATGCAGTGCAGGCCAAACTCGCTAGCCGGGCGGAAACCGAAACGGCTGTAATAGGCCGGATCCCCGAGTACTACCACCCCTTTCCAGTCCATCTCAAGCGCCGTATCAAGCCCTTCGCGGATGAGATCAGAGCCAATCCCCTGACCTTGCCAGTCGGGATGAACCGCGACCGGCGCCAGACCGAGCCAGGGCCCTTCCATTCCGTTAATGGTGATCGGGCTTAGCATCAGGTGCCCCATGAACTCGTACTCTTCCTCTTCGACCATGGTCACCACGGCAGCGCCACATTCGCGCAGGCGGTTGACCAGTTCGGCCTCATCGGAACGACCGAAGGCGGCACTCAGCAGCTCATAGACCGGCAGCATGTCACCGGGGCGCTCGGTTCTCAACATCAGGTATTACTCCTCGTACAGCAGAGCGGGCATTATTCCACACAACGGCTGGTCATTCTGAGTACCTTTGTCCAAAAATGGGAGGGTGCACTCAGGAAAACGAGCTGCAAACTGTTGCTGCAAAGCGGTTAGCGTAGCCGGGGTGGCCCTGTTCATCGCCTCCCGGTAGGCAAGCCAGAGGGCGGGAGCCTCCCGCGCCAACCGCTCAAAGGTCAGTTCGGGCGTTTGATGCCAACAGCCATCCAGCTCGTCGACCAGCTCCGGCAGCTCCACCAGCAGCCGTAACTGCTGATAGCGTATCTGCGAAGAATCACCGTTGCCGCCCAGCGCCTGCGCCATCAATTGTTTGAACCAGTGGCGCCGTGATGCGCGCTCCTCGCGGCTGAGCAGCTCGGGCCCTTGACGCTGCAGCGCGGCCAGTTGCAGCAACCACGCCAGCCCCTGTTCATCCCTGTCTTTCAGCAAGACGCCGCCAAGATGGGACAACTGCTCCGGTTCGGCCTGCTCCAGCAGTTCGACGGGGTAACAGTGCACCTCCAGAGACCTCTCAAGATGCGGCGGGCAGCGAATAGAGCAGGACTCCTCCCCCGCGCCCCTCTCATCCACAAAGAGCGAGATGGCCAGCTTGCCGTTGGCACTCTGCCGATCCAACGTTACAGGATCCCACAGGATCACCACGGCGATCCGCTCATCAGCCAGCCAGCGGGAAATCTCCCCGGCCAAGGGATTGGGTAAGGAGGGTGCGCGATCCAATCGCCAGTAGCTCACCTCGCACGGCTGGCGACCACTGATATGGCGCCGCCCGCGATAGTGCATCCCCACTTTTGCCATCACCCGGCCGGAGGCTAAATTGTCCGGCATATGGCGAGCCGTCAGCGCCGGCAGTTGCAGTTGGTCAAAGGCAAACTCCTTGACCAAGCCAGCGGCCCGGGTCGCCAGACCGCGATTCTGCCAGGGCACGCCCACCCACCAGGCGAGCTCGCCATTCCAGTGCAAGGAGATCACCCCAACCAGCGCCGCCCCTTGCTCCTCTGGCAAGGTGATGGCCCAGCTCCAGCCAAGGCCCAGCGCCGCCTTGCGCCAGCTGAGCGCCAGCCAGTCGCGGGCCCCCTCCGGCGGATAGGGGTGAGGAATATTGAGGGTGTAGCGGGCCAGCGCCTCGTCGCTGCAGTAGCGCACTATCTCGCGCTCATCGGCGGCCTGCAGTGGTCGCAGCACGACGCCTGATAGCGGATGCCCCTCAGCCAGGGTCGGCGCCGTCACGCGGCGCGCCAGCAGGCGATTGAGCACGGCGCCCAAATCGGCCTCGGGGGTGAGCGGCAGATCGGCCCCCACAGGGCCAAGGGTGAGCAGTCCCTGCTCCCTGGCGAGGGTCAATAGGGAAGTAGAGGCGCTGATCAGGATCTGGCGGCTGGGATCAACATGAAAATCCGCCAGCAGATCGCCATCGAGCCAGGCAGCCAGCAGGGCTCCAGGGCAGAGCACCCCGTCTGGAGGGCTGCTCGCCCAGGGTGCATCGGTTTGATCGAGGGCGGCGGCCGCCTCTTTGCCCAGCAGCAGCTGCCAGCGATGACCTTGCTGCTGCCAGTGCGGCAACAGCGCAGCCCACTGCGGTTGCCACAGACTGGCCTCGATCAGCAGTTCCATCAGCTGGCCTGACAGGCCGCTGGCAGCGTCAGGTGACGGGGATGGGCTTCGATACGGGCGATCCAGCTACGGATAGCGGGCCACCCCTGCAGGGAGAAGATCCCCTCCTCTGCCACGTGGGTGTAGGCATAAAGGGCGATATCGGCGATGGTCGGCGCATCACCGCACAGATAGGGGCTCTGTTTCAGCTGCTGCTCCATTACCGCCAGCGCTTTCTCGCCACCGGCTTTCAGTCCGTCGAGCCGCGCCTCCTGCGACTCGGGGCGGCCGAGATAGTGAACAATAAAGCGGGCCACCGCGATATAGGGCTCATGGCTGTATTGCTCAAAGAACATCCATTTGAGCACCTCGGCCTGCTGGCGCGGATCGGTTGGCCACAAGGCGCTGCCGTGCGCCAGATAGAAGAGGATGGCATTGGATTCCGCCAGCGTATCGCCCTGGCCAATCTCCAGCAACGGGATCTTGCCGTTGGGGTTCATGGCCAGAAATGCGGGGGTACGGGTATCCCCAGCCTGAATATCGACCTCTACCCACTCAAGGGGCAGATCCAGCCAGCGGGCCAGCAGCCACACCTTGTAGCAGTTGCCGGAACGCAGATCACCATACAGACGCATACACACTCCTTGTGAAAACAGATTTGAACAGCACGATCAGGGAGCCAGACGCTCGATATGCCAGCCATCCCCGTCGCGGGTGTAGTAGAAGCGGTCGTGCAGCCGGTGCTCGCCCCCCTGCCAGAACTCCACCGTCTCGATCACCACCCGGAATCCGCCCCAGAAGCTCGGCAGCGGCACTTCGCCATTAGCAAACTTCTGCTTGAGCTCGAGGAACTTGGCCTCCAGCACGCCGCGGGCCGAGATGCGGGTCGACTGCTTGGAGACCCAGGCAGCGATCTGGCTATCCTTGGGGCGGCTGTGGAAATACTTCATCACCTCGAAGGTGCTCATCTTCTCCACCCGACCGGTCACATGAACCTGTCTGTCCAGCGTGTGCCAGGGGAAGAGCAGGCTGATACGTGGATTGCCTTCCAGCTGCTGCGCCTTACGGCTGCCCATGTTGGTGTAAAAGACCATCCCCTGGGCGTCATAGTGCTTGAGCAGCACGGTGCGCTGCCAGGGCTGACCATCGGCATCCACCGTCGCCACCACCATGGCGGTGGGATCGGTCAGTTTGGCCTCACAAGCCTGCGCCAACCACTTCTCGAACAGCGCCAGCGGCTCGGCCGGCAGATCGGCCCGGTGCAGCCCGCCACGGGAGTATTCACGGCGCAGATCAGCAACATCCATCATCTTGATTTTCCTTCAAATAAATAATGGTTCCACGACCATCAAGAGAGTGACGCAGGCATTGTGCGCTCGATAAAGCGACCTTGTAAACCATACAAAAAAAGCGAAGAGGCTAACGCCTCTTCGCTTGGTTCATCAATTTACCAAAGATGGGTAATCTCATCCTTGGGGTATCTGGTTTAGTAGCTCATGGTCTCACGACGACGCAGCAGCGCAGCGATACCAAGGCCCAGCAGCGCGAACAGACCAGTCGAACCGCCACCACCACCGCCGCCATTGCTTTCAGGCTGGGGAGCCGGTGTGTTACTGCTCTTAGTCGCCAGTTTTGGCGTAATGGCATAGAAGATATTGTCGCTACAGGCCAGCTTGAGGCGAACAGCGCTGCCAACATTGGCCGGAATGGTCACCTCATGGGCGCCATTGTTGTTCACGCCATTGACCAGCGGCTGCCAACTCTTGCCTTCATCGTTGCTATAACTGATATCGACCCGCTGGCAGTTGATGCGGCCACCATCGGTTCCAGCTACTTGCCAATTCACTGTGGTCGGGCTGCCAACCAGAATACGCTGGTCAGGGGCTGGCAATATCTTGAAGGTTTGTGAACCTGTATCGACCACCTCGACCGAGGTCTCATCATAGGCACCACCACCTTTGCCATCACGGGCCACCAAACGGAAATTCAGAGTGCGCGGTACATTGACCCACGGATCGCCCTTCTCTTCATCTTTTATTAGCTCAGGCTGTTGCAACATAAATCGTTCATATCCCCTTAGCTGAGTCGCTAAAGAAGGAAAGTGACGTTCAGGAGACGTTGTAGGCGCAACAAAACGATATAAGGGTCCATCGCTCAATTTCCCATAATATATATCAGATGCACTCTCAGTCGCCCGACCAATATCAACCTGTTCCCAGGTAAATGTCATTCCATCTTCACCGAAACCAATCCCTGTGAGTGAAAATGCAGTTCGAACAGGAATAACTTTTGATTGCGATGCTGGCGAGATATTCACATCAATATCTTGCTTGATCATAGGCTCAACAGCGCCACAATTATCTGGACGGTTGGCTAGCACAGCACGCATCTGATCAATGGACTTGCTATGAAAATAACCTGTCGTTTTAGATTGCAGATTTTGTGATCCCATGCCTGCTCTGCCAGGGTACCCCATGATGGTTGTGCCACTACCAACCTCCCAAGCGGAATTAGCTACACGTCCACCAGTATTGACATTAAAAATATGCTCTGCACCGAGTTGATGGCCCACTTCATGCGCAAAAGTATCGACAAACATCGCATCGATCTCTGCAATTCCCGCTCCCGAGCTGCCATTACCAGCTCCACTCATTGCATTAGATCGCAAGTTTCGACCAGGGGACTGATTCCCGAAATAATCGAGATTTGGAGCTGCGCACAGCGTCCCCCATGCCAAGCCAGAATAATTGGTCGTCATCAGCACGTGGCCAATATCAAACTCACCTAACTTTTTCGCAGGATCGGCTTCTCTTTGAGCCAACAGTTGAACAAGCTCATTTCGATGTGCATCATCACGGTCTATTGTAGGCGTGGTAAATGTGCGGTCTTTATTATACCCGTTAAAAAACTGGTCTTTATCCGGGTCGTCAAAAATGATATTGTCATTGCCATCAGCCAAGATAAATTTTATACCGAGATCACGCTCATATATCTCATTTACACGA
Source organism: Aeromonas veronii bv. veronii (assembly GCF_000820225.1). Classification (GTDB taxonomy): domain Bacteria; phylum Pseudomonadota; class Gammaproteobacteria; order Enterobacterales; family Aeromonadaceae; genus Aeromonas; species Aeromonas veronii. The sequence continues at coordinate 368,915 of NZ_CDDK01000018.1, read as the reverse complement.
GCCAGCAATGTTACAATAGATGACAATGCACCTATTTTACCATGAAATGAGGTGGTATACTCTCCAGTGGTAGATATCGCAATCCGATAAGTTTTTATTCCAGGAAAGTTATATTTTTGTGCTGCTTGCTTAGTTGCACTATCTAACAATAAGCGCTTTTTTCCACTTTCATACTCACTTGTATTATTCTGCATCAACTCTTCATGATGCCCATTTTTTCGCGGTTTTACATTTTTCTTGTAATAAACAGAATAAAGACCACTACGTTGAACATCAATAAACACCTGCTCCCCTTGGTGCATAAACATGCCATTAAAACCACGTGGGGAAATATCAAAACTGCCGGTATTATTTTCATTGCCCACTTCATGGCCTTTAAAGGTCATGATATCCGGATACTTGGCGGCCAATGCAGGTGGCAACACCGACGAGGGCTGCACTTCAAATTGCACCATTCCACCATTTGGTAATGGCAAAGTAATCAGCGTATCGCCAGCACGTAGATTTTGAATAAACTCTTCATCGACCTTAAAGCTGGTATAGGCACTAGTTGTGACGGTATCAGCCGCCTGCCTATTGTGTGCTTCGACCATATGCCATGGGGATGCCAGCGCGATATTGGCTGACATTGCGATGACAACTGAGATTGCATTTATTGTGAACTTCATCATTATTAATCACCTGACTGAACAGCCGGCGAGAATAACGTGACGCAAATCACAATTCAACTTTTTCAATAAAAATTAAATGAATTTTATTTCATTTAAAATCATGCAGTTAGTGAGTTATAGTTTATAAATAGCTCATTTTGTTAGCATTTTCAGCAGTTCTTTTTAATAGAGTTAAAACTCCAAAAAAATTATATGGAGGCTCATATGTGAGTCATCGACTCATTCCCATGAGGCTATAACTATGTTTGGAATATTAGAGTTATAACTCCAATCATGCCGATTTACACGCCGTTGTTGAACAACCACTACGGCCTTGAAATCGCCTCCGGCATGCACCTTTCCAGCATCTGTCGGTTATATCGGGTGGCATAGTCAATCCGCTGCTCAAACTCCAACTCCTTACCCATCTCAATCACATCACCGAACCCTTTCAGATAACGGACTCCGCACCGGGTTCTCGCTTCTGCTTGCAATGACTCCACAACCCCCGGAGCCATACCGCCGCGCCCGCCACGCACGATGAGCCGATAATCCTGAGCAGCAAGACTTTCATCTATTGCCTCGGTCAGTGATGCGGCCACAACAGGCGCTGCGCAGATATATAGAAACAGCAAACTGACGGCTAACCGTAATACCTGCGCCATCCGGCTGCCCCTCCCATCAGGAGGATCACGATAAGATTCACTGCACCACCACCACCGCCGCCACCCGCATTGTTGTCGGTAATGACCGTTGCACTTTCCGTAGTGGCAGACGCATTACCTCTTATCCCATTGATAGAGAAAAAAATATTATTGCTGCATGCCAGCTTCAGCCTGGCCGTGCTGGTCAACGGTGCAGGCAACACCACACTGGCCGAACCGTTATTGGCAAGCCCGCTTGCCAGCGTAGTCCAGGTAGAGCCGCCATTCTGTGTCAGTGCCAAATCCACGCTGGGACAATTGATAGGAGGCTGATCGGTCCCGGCAACATTCCATGTCACTAGCTGAGTGCTACCCGCCACCATGGCGCCGATCTGCGGAGCTGTGATGGCAAATGCCGCGCCGGTATTGATCACCTGAACCACCATTTCATCACTGCTCACCGCCCCCTGACCATCACGTACGGTAAGGCGGAACTGGAGATTGCGATTGGTCGCAGGCCACGCCTCTCCTTTGGCCAAAACACCCGATATCAGAGAGCTCATGGCGGGCAATGTTCTGCGGGGATCCGATGTCGGTGAAACAAAGCGAAACAGCGGGCGGGTTCCATCATCCACCATGGTTGCCACGCTGTAGGATGCATTGCCAAGATCAACCTGCTCCCAGGTGTAACTGAGGGGATGACCATCCAGATCCAGCGCACTACCGACAAGAGTGAAAGGCGTATTGGCGGGGATCACCCTATCGCCCCCCGCATCCACAACTGGCGCGTTATTGGCAAGCGCCAGGTCGGTGCCGCAGGAGGGCAGAGAGGCCATCAGAGCCCGCATCTGCTCGATCGACTTGCTGTGAAAAAAAGGTGTGCTGTAAACCTGCAGATTCTCCTCACCACAGATCCCGGCATAGGCCATGATGGTCGAGCCACTGCCCGGTTCCCAGGCTGAGCTAGCCTTGCGACCCGTGGCACAACTGTCGGCCATGCCATTGAAGGAGTGCTCGGCCCCCAGCTGGTGCCCCAATTCGTGAGCCACATAATCAATAAAGAACGCATCACCGATAGGCTGTGAGCCTCCGGTCATGCCCCGTGAACGGCTGAAAGGGTTGCATAAAGATCTCAGGGTCGCCACCCCGCCGCCTGATGTCGCCAGCAGATGGCCCACATCAAAAGAAGGATTGAGCAACACCCCCTGTTGGGTCTGGTTGATTGCGATATCCTGGGTCGAGTTGGTGAAAGGATCCGTCGCAGGATCGGTGAAAATCACATTATCCGTATCAGCTGCAAGCTGAAACTCGGCCCCCACATCACGGCGATAGACTTCATTGACCCGATTAAGCAGTGTTGCAATGGCCGAGAGTGCTGCAACCTTGGTACCACCGTGATACTGGGTATATTCCCCGGTTGCCGAGATGGCGATAGTGTAGCGCTTGCGCAAATTGCCATCGACCAGCACAGCTCGCTCACGCTCGATACCATGAGGATCAATCACCTGATCCACATCCTGTCGCCGCCAAGCATCTTGCTGTTCATAAACAGCATAAGAGAAACCGTCCTGAAGCGGATCGACATAAAAGGTACGCCCCTGATGGGTAAACATACCGTGAAAACCATGTATGGTGACATCAAATCGGCCTGTATCCGCCGCCCGATCAATAGCCTTCCCACTGTAAGTATTGATAGAAGGGTAGCGCTGGGCCAAAGGCTCCGGGAGCAAGGCATTGGGATGAACATCAAACTGCACCGTAGTGCCATCCGGCAATGGCAAGGTCAATACACTGGCGAGATGCCCGGGTTCAAAAGGCTTGTCAGGAACCACCACTCTGACCTTTTCAGCGCGCACATCATAGACCCCTCCCCTTGCCAAGTTTTCATCCATGAAGGTCCACTGGGGTTCTGCTGCAACCTGAATAGACAAACTGGTGATAATCACCGCAATGCCATGCTTCATAGAGCCTCCTTGCCCTACCTTGGTGACAACAAGTATGGTGCAGCGTCAATTGACGATCTGCGTGACAGACAGAAAAGAAAAATCGCACAAGACTTCTGTCACGCCGAAAAATCGTGCTATTACCGATCTCCACACCTCCGGTGAAACAAGCTGATTCTGTTCAAAAGCGGAAAAAATGAAGGCGCCATTGGCGCCTTCACGGATAACTTGGGGGCAGAAGTGCCCCTCATCTGGATAGGTATATTGACGTATTACTGCTTGTCCGCACCCGATGCTATCGGGCAATAAATCACCATACGCTGGTTATACTCGCTGGCGTAAGCGCTCAACTTGGCATGTATCTCTTGCTGACCGGGCCTTATCACATCGCCCAATCCATCCAGATAACGCTTGCCACAGCGCGCCTTGGCCTCTGCCTGCTGCTCGGCTGCAATACCGGGGGCGAACTCTCCCCGCCCGGCTATCACTATCAGGCGGTAATCCTGCCTGGCGAGGTTTGCACTCAGCTCCTGTTCCAGCGTGCTGGCATCGGCCTGACAACCGCCGAGCATGACAAGCAGCAACAGAGGGACTCCCTTCATGTGCGCCTCCGTTGCCAGCCGAGCAGCGCCAGAGCCAGCGTCCACAATCCGAGCGCCCCGCCACCACCGCCGCCACCTGAAGTCGAGCCACCTTGTACCAGAGGCAATTTGAGGGGACTGATGGCAAAGAAGATATTGTCGCTGCATGCCACTTTCAGCCTGACGCTGCTGGTGAGATCGGCAGGCAACGTTACCGTTGCTGCGCCGTTATTGGGTTGTCCGGCGGCAAGCATTGTCCAGCTTACGCCCTCATCCTGGGTCACCGAGATGTCCACCTTGCTGCAACTGATCGGCGCCACAGTTGTGCCCGCCACATCCCATGCCACTGCCTGACTGGCCCCCGGAGTGAGAGTCACCCCGTAAAACGGGTTGGTGATGCGAAATGCCGTGCCGGTATTGACCACCTGCACTTTCATGTCATCACTGGCAACGCCACCCTGACCATCACGCACCGTCAGTCTGAAATTGAGATCCCGGTTGGTGCTCGGCCAGGCCTCTCCTTTGGCAAGCGTGCCGGAGAGCAGGGATGGCAAACTCGGCAGGATCCGCTCCGGCGATGCCGTGGGAGAGACAAAACGAAACAGCGGCCGAGAGCCATCGTCAATCATGGTGGCGGCACTACTCGATTCAGTACCCAGATCGATCTGCTCCCAGTTGTAGAGCAGAGAATCATTATCCAGATCTCCACCAGCCCCTTTTAACATAAAGGCTGTATTGGCAGGGATCACGTAGTCCCCCCCTGCAGCTGCCTGCGGGGCATTATTGCTCAACGCGAGTGTGGTTCCACAAGTCGATACGGTCGCCATGTGCGCACGCATCTGCTCGATGGACTTGCTATGAAAATAGGGGTCGCTGTGAGTCTGGATATTCTCATCACCACAAATACCGGCATAGGCCATGATGGAGCTGCCACTACCAGGCTCATAGGCTTGACTCGCAACCCGGGTACCAGCACCGCAACTCCCAGTAGTGCCGTTGAAGGTATGATCGGCACCAAACTGGTGGCCAATTTCATGAGCCACATAGTCAACGAAGAAGGCATCTCCCACCGGTGTGGGTGAACCCGACATCCCGCCAGACTTCTGATTGGTGCAGAGCACTGCCAAACCGGCCAGACCACCGCTACCGGTATTGAGTACATGGCCGACATCAAAATTACCGAGCTGCATATTGGTGAAATAGTTGGCCTGCACCAGCACGTTCTTGTTGGCATCATTGGCTTCATAGATGCTGCTGACATTGTTCACATAGTTAGGGTTATATCCGTTGTAGAAGGGATCTGTGACTGGATCGGTAAAGATCAGGTTGTCATTGCCACTGGCCAGCACGAATTCGGCGCCCACATCCCGTTGATAGACCTGATTGACGCGGTTGAGCAAGGTCGCAATCGCCGCCATGGTAAGCGCTTTGGAGCCACCGTGGTATTGGGTAAATTCTCCTGTCGCCGAAATGGCAATGACGTAGCGCTTGCGAACATTGCCATCCACTTGCACCTTGCGCACCAGTTTGCTGAGCTTGGGCCCTATCACCTCATCAGCCGCCTCTTCCAATCGACTATGGGCATCCTGCTGGTAATAGACGGCGTAGCCTTCGGCATTGCGCAGCGGATCGACAAACACCATCCTGCCCTGATGGCTGAACATGGCGTGGAAACCTTGCGGCCCCAGATCGAAGCGCCCCGTCTCTATCGGATGTGCCGGGTTGTGACCCTTGAAGGTGCGGATCTGCGGATACTTGGCGGCGAGATCTGCAGGCAGCACGTCGTAGGCTTCCAGAGCAAAGGTGACCTCCCCCCCATCGGGCAGCGGCAGGGTCAGCTCACTCGCCCCGGCTTGCAGCCCGGCAAAATAGTCGAGCGGCACCTTGGCCACCCGAAACTGATTGGCCCGCACCTCATAACCTTGCTCCGCAGTCGCTCTGGCGGCTACCGTGCTCCACTCGCTGGCCATCAGGCTGGTTGACCCCAACAAACTGGCCACCACCAGGGCCAACGAACACTTACTGGTCACATGCATCTTTGTCATCCTTGTAGTCATGCACTTTTTTGAACCAAAACCGGCATCATTATCCCGCCGAATCAAGAAGCTCGGCACCACTGTTTCAGCCACTCACCCATGGGGAGTGTTGCGCCAACCCCGTCTAACCCCTATCATTGCGCGGATTTGTCAATTTTAGAACTGCCCCTCTTCACAAAGGTGCGGTTCATCTTTATCTGGCCAAGGTTAATCTCATGCTCAAATCCCCACTGTTGCCCCGTTTCGGGGATCTGGTCGTTGCCATTGTTGACGATGTGCTCGGTCAGGGTCTTACCCTCGACCGCGCTTATGCCCGTCACTTCTCCGGCATCGAACTAAAACCGCAAGAACAGGCAAGGATTGCCCTGGTCACCGGCGACCTGCTGCGCCGTCTCAGCCTCTATTGCTTCCTCACCGGCATTCAGGTGCGTCAGGCCGAAAAGAATGTCTGGCCACTGCTGCACAGCTGGCACGCCTTCCACAAAATTGCCCAGCCCAACAACCCGACCCTGGATCGCTTCAATGAAGAGGCGTTCCGCCGCCGTCTGACCGAGGCGAAGAAGAACCCGGTACTGATGGATGGTTGCCCGAGCTGGCTGGAGAAACTGGGTAGCGAGCAGCTGGGTGAAGCCTGGCCTGCCGAGCGTGCCGCCCTGGCCTGGATGCCCAAGCGTTACCTGCGGGTCAACACCCTCAAGTGCACCCGTGATGAGCTGCAGGCCATGCTGGCCAAAGAGCAGGTCACCACCATTCCGGTTGAAGCTGTGGAGACTGCCCTGCAGGTCACCTCCGACGCCGCCCTGTTCCGTACCAAAGCCTTTGCCGATGGTTGCTTCGAACAGCAGGACGCTGGCTCCCAGCTGGTTGCTGCCGCTTTGGAAGTTGCCCCAGGCATGCGCGTTATCGACGCCTGCGCAGGTGCCGGTGGCAAGACCCTGCACATCGCCGCCATGATGCAGGGCAAAGGCCGTCTGCTGGCGATGGATGTGGAAGAGTGGAAGCTGGAGAACCTCAAGCAACGCGCTCGTCGCGCCGGTGCCCACAACGTAGAGACCCGGGTCATCACCAGCAGCAAGACCGTCAAGCGCCTCAAAGAGAGCGCAGACCGTGTACTGCTTGACGTGCCCTGTTCCGGTCTTGGCGTACTCAAGCGCAATCCGGATGCCAAGTGGCGTGATACTGCCGAGCGTCTGCCGGTGCTGGTCGCGCTGCAAGAAGAGATCCTGCAGCGTTACAGCCAGATGGTGAAAGTCGGCGGCCTGCTGGTCTATGCAACCTGCTCCATCCTGCCCGAGGAGAACCGCCAGCAGGTGGACAAGTTCCTCGCCGCCAACGAAAACTTCCGTCTGCGTGACGATCACACCGTGAGCCCTTCCGAGACCGGCTTCGACGGCTTCTACATGGCTCGTATCGAACGGATCGCCTGATCTGCCCGATGACCAGATAGAAAAAGCGGCTGCCATTGGCAGCCGCTCTGTTTTGGCTTGCTGACACACTCCCGATGGGGTTACAGCGCAGCAATCGCCTCTATCTCGATCTTCACATCCTTCGGTAACCGAGCCACTTCCACGCAGGAGCGAGCCGGATACATGGCATCATGCTCGGTGAAGAAATCGTTGTAGACCCGGTTAACCGCAGCAAAGTCATTCAGGTCCGAGACGAACACCGTGGTCTTGAAGATATTGCGCACCTCGCCGCCTGCCGCCTCGACAATCGCCTTGACGTTTTGCAGGGAGCGCAGGGTTTGCGCTTCGATACCCTCTGCAATGTCACCGCTCACCGGGTCCAACGGGATCTGGCCGGAGGTGTAGAGGATGTTGCCAATCCGGGTGGCCTGCACATAGGGGCCGATGGCGCCCGGCGCCGCTTTGGTAGTGATAACCTGTCGCATCTGTTACTTCCTCGTGCTGACAAACAAAAAGTAGGCCCGGAGCAAGCCTGCTCACCCCGGGCATGAGTGTTACATCATGTTGGTGAAAGTTCTGGAGATGACGTCCTGCTGCTGCTCGCGGGTCAGGGCGTTGAAGCGCACCGCATAACCGGAGACCCGGATGGTCAGGCTGGGGTACTTGTCCGGATTGTCGATGGCGTCCAGCAGCATCTCGCGGTTCATCACGTTGACGTTGAGGTGCTGGCCCCCTTCCACATCCCGCTCATGATGGAAGTAGCCATCCATCAGCCCTACCAGATTGTTCTCGCGATTGGCGGGTTCCTTGCCGAGCGCCCCCGGCACGATGGAGAAGGTGTAGGAGATCCCGTCTTTGGCATATTTGAACGGCAGCTTGGCTACCGAGGCGAGCGAAGCGACCGCCCCCTTGCGATCCCGACCATGCATCGGGTTGGCCCCTGGGGCAAACGGGGCACCGGCGCGGCGGCCATCCGGGGTGTTGCCGGTCTTCTGGCCATAGACCACGTTGGAGGTGATGGTCAGGATCGACTGGGTCGGTACCGCATTGCGGTAGGTCGGCAGCGCCTGGATCTTCTTCATGAAGCGCTCGACCAGATCGCAGGCGATGGAGTCGGCCCGCTCGTCGTTGTTGCCGTACTGGGGATACTCCCCCTCAATCACGAAATCGACCGCCAGCCCGTCAGCATCGCGCACCGGCTTGACCCGGGCGTACTTGATGGCCGCCAGCGAATCGACCGCCACCGACAGACCGGCAATGCCGCAGGCCATGGTGCGATAGACGTCGCGATCGTGCAGCGCCATCAGCGAGGCTTCGTAGCTGTACTTGTCGTGCATGTAGTGAATAAGGTTGAGCGCGCTGATGTACTGCACCGCCAGCCAATCCATAAAGCTGTCGAGGCTCGCCATGACGGTCTCGTAATCCAGCACCTCGTCCATGATGGGCGCCACTTTCGGGCCAACCTGAATCTTCAGCTTCTCGTCCACCCCGCCGTTGATGCAGTAGAGCAGGGTCTTGGCGAGGTTGGCGCGAGCACCGAAGAACTGCATCTGCTTGCCGATCACCATGGGGCTCACACAGCAGGCGATGGCATAGTCATCGCTCTCGAAGTCGGTGCGCATCAGGTCATCGTTTTCATACTGCAGGGATGAGGTATCGATGGAGACGCGGGCCGCATAGGTCTTGAAGGCCCGCGGCAGTCCTTCCGCCCAAAGGATGGTGAGGTTGGGCTCAGGCGCTGGCCCCATGGTCTTGAGGGTGTGGAGGTAGCGGAAGGAGTTCTTGGTCACCAGGGTGCGACCATCCAGCCCCATGCCACCAATCACCTCGGTGGCCCAAATGGGGTCGCCGGAGAAGAGGGAGTCAAACTCGGGAGTACGCAGGAAGCGCACCATGCGGATCTTCATGATGAAGTGATCGACCAGCTCCTGGGCATCCTGCTCGTTGATGAGCCCCGCCTTCAGATCCCGCTCGATATAGATGTCGAGGAAGGTAGCGGTACGACCGAGGGACATGGCGCCACCGTTTTGCGACTTCACCGCCGCCAGATAGGCAAAGTAGAGCCACTGCACTGCCTGCTGGGCAGTGCGTGCCGGCCCGGAGATGTCAAAGCCATAGCTGGCCGCCATCTGCTTGATCTGCACCAGTGCCCGCTTGTGCTCGGCCAGCTCCTCGCGCTGGCGGATCACCTGCTCCAGCTGTTCTCCCCGCTCGAGCGCCGGTTGCAGATCGGCAAACTGCAGCTCCCGCTCACGGATTAGATAATCTATGCCATAAAGCGCGACCCGACGATAATCTCCGATAATGCGACCACGGCCGTAACCATCCGGCAAACCGGTCAAAATCCCTGATTTTCGGCAGCGCAACATCTCGGGAGAGTAGACGTCGAACACGCCCTGGTTATGGGTTTTGCGCAATTCGCTGAAGGTATATTCAAATTCGGGATCCATCTCCCGGCCATATGCTTCAAAAGAGCTGCGGATCATATTTACTCCGCCAAACGGGTGCAGCGCTCTTTTAAGGGGCTTGTCGGTTTGCAGGCCAACAATCTTTTCCAACCCCTGCTCGATATAACCGGGTCCGTGGGCAGTAATGGTCGTGGCAATATTGGTATCAAAATCGACCGGCGCATGGCTCGCATTCTCGATGCGGATCCCATCCATCACCTTATTCCACAAGGTGGTGGTCGCCTCGGTGGCATCAGCCAGAAACTGTTCATCGCCTTCATAGGGGGTGTAGTTCTGCTGGATAAAATCACGGACGTTGATCTCGTGCTTCCAGTTTTCACCGGCAAACCCTTGCCATGCCTGGCGGAATTTATCCTGATCCAATTGCATATCAACTTTCATCAAATAAACCTCATTCACTACTCCTGACACTACAGTGGAATATGTCAGACGCACTCGGTCTGACGAACCAACTGCCCCAGACGAATGGCATCCAGCGCGATCATTTTCTCTTCATTGGTGGGAATAACTGCCGCCAGTACCATGGACTCTGCCGCCGAAATCACCCGGCAGCCCTCGCTATTGGGACGCTGGTTAAACGGCTCGCTGATCGCTACGCCAAATACCTGAAGTCGTTCGCATACCAGCTTTCTGATAAAGGCCGAGTTCTCGCCGATCCCGCCGGTGAAAATAACGGCATCCAGCCGGCGCAATGAGGTGGCATGGCCGCCGATATGGCGGGCAATACGGTGGACAAAAGCGTGAATGGCCAGTTTCGCGCCGGGATGTCCTTCGTGATAGGCAGCTTCCAATACCCGCATATCGGAGGAGAGCCCCGAAATACCCAGCAGACCGGACTGCTTGTTCAATACCTGCTCGATATCCTCGATGGATTGCCCCGTCTTGCTAGCGATATAGGCCAGCGCGCCAAAATCGATATCGCCGCTTCGGCTGCCCATGATCAACCCTTCCAGCGGCGTCATCCCCATCGAGGTATCGACGCTCTTGCCATCCTGTACCGCGCAAATAGAGGCGCCATTGCCCAGATGGGCGATAACCAGACCGGCATGCTGCTCATCCAGCCCCATAAATACGCAGGCCTGCTCGGCCACATAGCGATGGGAGGTGCCATGGAAGCCATAGCGGCGCACGCCGTAATCCTGCAAATATTGGTAAGGCAGCCCATAGATATAAGCTTCCGGCTTGAGGGTCTGGTGAAAGCCGGTATCAAATACCGCAATTTGGGGCTGGTTGGGAAATAGCTGGCGGGCGGCCATCACGCCACTTAAATTGGCGTGATTGTGCAGGGGGGCCAAGGGTGACACCTGCTTTATTTTGGCCAAGACATGTTCATCAATGATCACGGCTTCGCTAAATTCACTACCACCATGAGCAATACGATGACCCACCAGTGCAATGGCACCCAGCAGATCCCGTTTTTTCAATTCCGCCGCGATGGCAGCCAATGCACAGGTGTGGTTATTTTCAGTTAATGACATAGCGGGCTCTTTACCCACTTGCAATTGGGGATGGGCCGTCTCAATACCATCCGCCATACCGGATATCACCACCTCACAGGATTGACTCTCCAGTACCGAGAATTTGACCGATGAGGAGCCGCAATTGATAACCAGAACCAACGAATCAAACTTCATTACATCGCCTCGAGATTAATAGTGTCGAGTCACTGCAGTCAGGGCATTTCGCCATAAACAGAAAGTCAAAAAACGGCAAGCCTTACCCAGGGCCCACATAATTGTGGCCAACGAAGAACCGGTTATTGCTCATGTCTGACTGCACCATCCAGACCCCGCCAGGGGGGCCTGAATGGTTGATGACTTGCAGAAAAGGTTTTCAGAACAGCTTGGAAACTATATTCAGGATGGTCAGCACACCGATGATGGTGACAAACAGGTTGCTGGCCTGACCTTTATATTTTGCAAGTGCCGGTGTCTTGCTCACCGCATACATCGGCAGCAGACAGAGCAGGGAAGCGATGATTGGCGCCCCCATTGCCTCAATCAGGTCGAGGATGTTGGGGTTCACATAAGCGACCAGCCAGGTCGAACCCATGATGAACAACATACTGACCATGTTGAGTTTTTTACTGGAAACCTTGCTCTTGTCACCCTGGTAGCCAAAGCGGAGGATAAGGCCGTTCAACCCTTCCAGCGTCCCCAGATAGTGGCCAAAGAAGGATTTGAAGATGGCAACCAGCGCAATGATGGACGCCGCATACTCCAAAGTGGTGGCAAACGCAGACTTGCTGCCCGTCATTGAGGAGAAGTGGTTGGCCAGATAGGAGAGCACCGGAATGTTCTGGGCTTTGGCTTCCGCCATATTTTGCGGTGACAGGGTAAAGAGGCAGCTGAAGGCAAAGAACATCACCACGGCCACCATCAGCATGCTGGCACCGGAGATAATCTTCGAGCAGCGCTTCTCGGTAAAATCACGCCCGAACTCCTGCTCATACTCTTCCCGTTTGGAGACAATGAAAGAGGAGACAATCGGCGAGAAGTTGAAGGAGAAGACCATGATGGAGATCCCCAGCCAGACGGTGACCAGAATACCATCGTGACCAAACATCGATATCTCGCTCAGATTGACCTGATCAAAGACGGCACTGTTCCAGTACGGAACGAGGGAGAGAGAGATAACGATCAGACTGGCAATAAAGGGAAAGACCAGATAGCTCATCACCTTGACCATCAGATCTTTACCGAAGTAGATCACGAATGCCATCAACATCAACAATGCCAGTGCAACCACACCTCGATTAAGCGGAACCAACTGTAGTTGATGCTCCCAAAATGCCATAAAGGTATTGGTGATCGTCACACCATATATCCACAGCAGTGGGCAGATGGCAAAGAAATAGAGGAAGGTAATTACTACCCCACCCATTTTGCCAAAATGCTCTTCGACGGTTTCGGTGATATTGGCTGAAGGATTGCTGCCAGAAAGACATAATCTAGCCAACGCTCTGTGGCAATAAAATGCAATGGGGTAAGCCAGCACCAGCATGATTAATATTGGGATCAGGCCACCATATCCGGCCCGGATTGGAAAGAACAAGACCCCCGCCCCGATAGCAGTACCGAACAGACCTAATCCCCATGTGGTATCCGATTTACGCCATGTACGCGTATTCTCATTACTGCCGGTGACAACACTGTCTAATATCATGACTGCATTCCTTACAGGCTAAATTGACGAATATTGTTCTGTTCGATAATTTCGGCGATCCGGGTCAGATCAATATTGCCACCCGAAATAATGCTGACGGTCTTTTTACCTTCGACATAATGTTTCAGCTTGCCACTGAGCAGCGCTGCCGAGGCCAGAGCTCCCGCCCCTTCGGTAATCACCTTGTTGCGCTGAATAAGGTCAACCATGCTATGACGAATATCATCCTCGGTGACCAGTACAATATCATCCACCAATTGTTTGACGATTTCGAAGGTCAGTGAACCGGGTCTTGCCACATCACAGCCATCGGCCAGCGTGCTGCTGGTTCTGTGATTGGTCATGGTACCGGCATAGAAAGAGGCCGCCATACCGTGCACATTCTCGGATTGCACACCAATCACCTTGATGGTCGGATTAATAGATTTGATAGCCATGGCAACACCGGCAATCAAACCACCGCCACCGATCGGCACTATGATGTTATCGACATCATACAAATCTTCGATAATTTCCAGGCCAATGGTGCCCTGGCCGGCAATCACTTTTGCATCGTCGAAGGGGGGGATAAATACGCGGCCTTCCACCTCCACGATTTCGCTGACTTTGGCAATGGTGTCATTGAAGCTATTTCCATGGAGGATCACTTTGGCTGAATAGTCACTGGTTGCAGCAATTTTTGATTTGGGGGCACAGCAAGGCATGACCACCTTGGCATCAATTCCCAGCATAGCACTGGAGAGTGATACACCTTGGGCATGATTACCCGCCGAGCAGGCGACAACACCTTTTTGTCGGTCTTCCAGACTTAATGAACTGAGCTTGTTGAAGGCGCCACGAATTTTAAAAGAGCCTGTACGTTGCATGTTTTCAAGTTTGAGGTAAACCTCGCCATGACAACGTTCGCTGATGTAGTTAGAGGGTAGTTGCGCGGTCTTGTATATATGATTGGTCAGTCTTTTTTTGGCTTCAGTAATATCATGAAGACCAATGGGCAGATTGCTATACATCTTCATCGCAAATCTCTTTTTATTTATTAATTTGTAGGGTTTTATTTCACAGGGCGAAGCGATACTAGGTTCTATCACTTGCAATTAATGTGAGCATAAACACAAAAAAATCTACAAAGAGACTGCGTTACGGTGAAATTATCAAAAAATGTGATGGCAGCAACACTTGAATCCAAATGGATTAAAAAAAGTAATCATATATTGGCAAATAATATAATTAACAACTCTAAAACAAAGCCGTAAAGATTAGATTTTTCAGGGCAATTGCGTTGCTTTTTGCAACCGGCAATCAGTTGCTTGCCTGCCAGAACCGGGACAATAAAAAAGGGAGCCTATAAGGCTCCCTCTCGACAACACAGAACCGATTACTCGGCTGCAGCATCATCTTTCTTGTACTTGGCAGCAGTCTCTTTGATCAGAGCCTGCAACTCGCCAGCCTGGAACATCTCGATCATGATGTCACAGCCACCGATCAGCTCACCTTCAACCCATAGTTGGGGGAAGGTCGGCCAGTTGGCGAATTTTGGCAATTCGGCGCGGATATCCGGATTCTGCAGGATATCAACGTAGGCAAACGGCTCGCCGCAGGACATCAGAGCCTGGGAGGCCTGGGCAGAGAAGCCACAGCTGGGTAGCTTGGGGGAGCCCTTCATGTAGATGATGATGGGGTTGTCAGCCAGCTGCTGCTTAATCTTTTCAATAGTTTCCATAGGTGCCTCACTAGAGCGATTTCGGCGGCCATTCTACTGCAATCTTGCCCGAGCACAAACTGACAAAGGGGTGACCCGGCTCGAATTGTGCAAAGAACCCACACAGGATTGATCGCGATCATGGCGCCAATCAAGAGTTGTTAGGCCATCTTTGATACTGCTACAATCCCTTGGCTTTGGGCTACCCAGCCCCATCATTTTAAAAACAACTCTTTTCACATATAGAAAAGAGTACGCAATGTCTTGCAACCGTCGCCTTCGCACGGTCCAGCCAATGGAGAGTAGAAAATGGCATTCGAACTTCCCGCTCTGCCCTATGCAATCAACGCTCTGGAACCGCACATCTCCCAGGAAACTCTGGAATATCACCACGGCAAGCACCACAACACCTACGTGGTCAACCTGAACAACCTGGTGCCGGGTACCGAGTTTGAAGGCAAGTCTCTGGAAGAGATCATCAAGACCTCCAACGGCGGCATCTTCAACAACGCCGCCCAGATCTGGAACCACACCTTCTACTGGCACTGCCTCTCCCCAAATGGTGGTGGTGAGCCGACTGGCGCCCTGGCTGATGCCATCAACAAGGCATTCGGCTCCTTCGCCGAGTTCAAAGATGCCTTCACCAAATCAGCCATCGGCAACTTCGGTTCCAGCTGGACCTGGCTGGTGAAGAAAGCTGACGGCTCTCTGGCTATCGTCAATACCTCCAACGCTGGCTGCCCGCTGACTGAAGCCGGTACCACCCCGCTGCTGACTGTTGACCTGTGGGAGCACGCCTACTACATCGACTTCCGCAACCTGCGTCCGAAGTACATGGAAACCTTCTGGGCTCTGGTTAACTGGGAATTCGTGGCCAAGAATCTGGCTGCCTAATCAGCCTCGCTTGCCAAAACGCCCCGCACTGCGGGGCGTTTTTTTATCTCGATATGGCTGCGAAAATGAATAAGGCGCCCGCAGGCGCCTTTTACATATCGGGATGACCCGCTTACTGGTCCAGCTCGTCCATGTATTCATCCAGATTTGCGTCGTCAGCCTGCTCTTGCTGAGACGCTTTCAGCTCGGTCTGCTTGCCCGTCACCTTGCCCTGGTTATATTGCAGGTAGAAGTCCTTGGTCAGCGCATAAGGATCGAGGGAGTTGTCGATGATCCGCTCCTGATCGATCAGCTTGGCACGTGTGCCCAAGCCATCCAGTGCCCAGTGTGCAACCTTCATCGGGAAGGTTAACAGGGCATAGGGGAAGTAGAAGCTGTCAATCGCATCACCAACCAGCTCCCGGGTGGTAGTCGGGCCGTAGACAGGCACCATGATGTAGGCACCATTACCGATATCGGCCCTGCCCAGCACGGTATCCATCTCCAGCTTGTTGCGTTCGAGACCGGCATGTTTGGCCACATCGAAGATACCCAGCAGACCGACCGTGGTATTGAGGGTAAAGCGCCCCAGGTTGGTGCCCGCCCCCTTCAAGTCACCGGTGATCAGATGGTTCACCATGCTGCTCGGTTCATCAAAGTTGGCAACAAAGTTGGCAATGCCATCCTTCACCCCTACCGGAATGTAGCGGGCATAGGCATGTACCACTGGACGTGCCACATAGGGCTCCAGCACATCATAGTTGACCGCCCACATGGCCCGGTTGGCCCCCTGGAAGGGATCGCGGGGATCGGCCGCCGTACTGGTGGCACCCGGATTATTCATACCGGGATTGAGATCCAGACTCTCTGGGCCAGGCTTGGGTGGGCCACCGGCACAGCCAGCCAGCAAGAGGGCTGCCAGTATGGCCCCTGAACGAAGATACATATGATTGTCCTGACGTTTTATTTTGATTTATCAGAAGTATAGATAACCCGGCTCCTATCCAGGAGCCGGGTTATCCAAAGGCATATTAGAGGGCGTGATCGATGCGGATGTCAATCGGAGCAGCAGGGATCTCGGCCGTCTTGACCGGCACGGATACTCCTTCGAAGGCTCCTTCCTTGTTCATCACATTGCCACCGCGCGAGAGACGTGCCTTGAACTGCAGCTCCGGATAGGCCGCCAGTTTGCTACCTTCCATCATGGCATCGCCATCCCCGAGTGACAGGGTAACTGGCAGGGTTGGCCCTGCGATACGCTTCACGGCGATGGGCATGGGCGGCCCGTTGGGCACCACGGCAAAGACGAAGAGATGGGCATCTTCCGGCATCTGAATGCCCGCCGCCAACGTGACGTGGATGGGGAATTCCCCCTCCTTCACCGCGAGCGGTTGTCCCTCAACTGCGCCCGCTTTGGCTGCGCCTGAATTCGTCACCTCGATGCCGCGCTGCTTGAGCTGCGCGCGGGCATACTCCATGGAGCGCTCGACCATCACGTAACGGGGGGTACCTTTCTCCATCAGTGGCAACATCGCCTGCCAGCGAGCCAGCGCGGTCTGGAAGTCCTCTTTTTGCAGCGCCATAAAGGCATAGACGGAACGCGCTTCAATATTGCCCGGATCCTGCGCGATTGCAGCCTGCAACAGGGCATCCGCTTGCGCCTCATCCCCCGTCATCATCAGCGCCTGCGCGTAGGGCACCGCCACCAGCGATTTCTGGGGGGCAAGCGTGTAGGCCCGCTCCAGCGCCTCGCTGGCCATCTCGGGATCATTGCCATCCAGCGCCAAGCGTCCCAGCAGCAGCCAGCCGCGGTAGTCGTTCGGTTCATCCTTGAGGCGGGTACGCAGTGCCAGCGTGAAATCCAGCAGATCCTGCTCGGTCACCTGGGCATCGCGTTCCACCAGAATGCGGTTGCTCAGCTCGCCAAGACGGCTGCTGGCATCTTGCCAGCGACTCACCTCTTGCCAGGAGCCCAACTTGTAGTAGAGCCCCAGACTCACCACCAACAGCACCAGTACACCCGGGATCCAGATCAGACTCTTGCCACTGCGGGCAGTCTGCTCCACATCGGGAATATCATCCAAGAGGCTTCGTTGCAGCTCGACCAGCGAGTCGGACTCCTCAGCCAGGACACCCTGCTCGCGCTCTTCGCCAATCTCCAGCAGCCGCTGGCGATAGAGCTGTTTGTTGAGCGCCGAGCGACTGATGCTCTGTTTGCCTTCACCACGCCACAGCGGCACGACGAGCGCCAGACTCACCAGCACCAGCAAGCCCGCAATCACTATCCAAAAAGCGGTCATTGTTTCTCTTCCTCTTTGAGCAGCTCGGCCAGTCGGCGCTGCTCCTCCTCGCTCAAGGCGTTATCCAGTTGTTTTTTCACCGCAGGGGGCCGGCGGCTGCGCATCACGACCACGGCGCCACCGATCAGGATCACCAGCAGCGGGCCGAGCCAGAGGATCAGGGTGGAGGCCATCAAGGGCGGGTTATAGAGGATAAAGTTGCCGTAGCGGGCCACCATGTAATCCACTATCTCCTCTTTATCCTTGCCCTCGCGCACCATCTGGTAGGTCTTGTCGCGCAAGTCCTTGGCCAGCCCCGCATTGGAGTCGGCGATATCCTGGTTCTGACACTTGGGGCAACGCAGCTCCTTGGTCAGTTCGCGAAAGACCTGCTCCTGATTGTCGTTGTCGAAGGTGTAGACATCGATAGCGGCCATGGCGGGTGCTTGCACTATCCATCCCAGCAACAGCAGCAGGGAAGCAATAAATACTCTCATCAAGACTCCCCTCACTTCATGGCATCAAAGATGGGTTTGAGGGTCGACGCCCAGTTCTCGGGGTTGATATCCCCCACGTGGCGATACCGGATGATCCCCTTGCTGTCGATAAAGAAGGTCTCCGGCGCGCCATATACCCCGAGATCCAGCCCCAGCATGCCGTCCGGATCATAGAGGTTGACCTGATAGGGGTTGCCCAGCTCCGCCAGCCATTTGATCGCCTTGTCACGCTCATCCTTGTAGTTCATGCCGATGATGGGAATGCCCTGCCCTGCCAGCTGTTTGAGGTAGGTGTGCTCGCCATAGCAGGTCGGACACCAGGTAGCCCAGACGTTGAGCAGCATGGGGCGACCGGTCAGGATACTGCGATCGTGCTGCTTGTTCAGATCGTAAATGTCCTGCAGGGTGAACACTGGCACCTCTTTGCCCACCATCACGGACTCAAGCTTGGTGGGATCGGAGTAGAGCCCCTTGAACAGGAACACAGCCCCCAGCAAAAAGACGATAAAGGGGATTAAAAACAACCAGGTCTTTTTGTTCATGCCTTGGCCTCCTCCTCACGACGGCCGAAACGGTAACGCTTGTCGAGCATCGCCAGCACGCCACCAATAGCCATAAAGACGCCGCCGAACCAGATCCAGCGCACGAACGGCTTGTAGTAGATCCGCACCGCCCAAGCACCGTTGTCGAGCTGTTCCCCCAGCGCCGCATAGAGATCGCGGGTGATACCGGCATCGATGGCCGCTTCGGTCATCGGCATCCGGCTCACCTTGTACATCCGCTTCTCGGGCTTGAGCAGGGCGACCTGCTTGCCATTCTTGTGCACTTCCAGCACGCCCTTGAAGCCATCGTAGTTGGGGCCGTTCTTCTCTTTTATCCCGGCAAAGACGAACTCGTAATCGGCAAAGTGCACCCGATCACCCGCCTGCATTCGCAGATCCTTCTCGATGCTGTAGTTCTGGGTGCAAGCGATACCTATGATGCTGACTGCCAGCCCCACGTGGCCGAGGATCATGGCCCAGTGGCTGTTGCCAAGCTTGCGCACACCGACTGCAAAGCTGTGCTTGTGGGTCGCTCGCGCCCAGGTCTCCTGCACGCTGGTGACGATGATCCAGGCCCCCAGACCAATCCCTACTGCCGCCCACGGCTTGAAGGTTTCGGCAAAGAGCTGCGGCAACAGCAAGGCTGCGGCCAGACTCAGCACCAGTGCCACGACCACCTTGCTTTTGAGTTCCCCCAGCTCCTGACGACGCCAGCGAAACAGCGGGCCACCCCCCAGCAGCAGGGCAAACGGGATGATCAGCCAGCTGTAGATGTGGTTGAAGAAGGGGGTACCGATAGAGATGCTCCCCAGCCCCAGCTCCTTGTGCACCAGCGGCAGCAAGGTACCGAGCAGCACGGTCAGCAGACCTGCAACCAGCATGATGTTGTTGCAAAGCAGCAGGGTCTCGCGGCTCCACAGCTCGTGTTTGCCGTGGCTCTTTACCTGCGAGCCTTTAAAGGCAAACAGCAGCAAGGATGAACCGATCACCGCCAGCAGGAAGCCGAGAATAAACAGACCGCGGGTCGGGTCGGAGGCAAACGCATGGACCGACACCAGCACGCCGGAGCGTACCAAGAAGGTACCCAGCAGGCTCAGCGAGAAGGCAGAGAGGGCCAGCAGCACGGTCCACGCCTTGAAGGTGGCGCGCTTCTCGCTCACCGCCAGCGAGTGCAGCAGAGCGGTACCCGCCAGCCAGGGCATGAAGGAGGCGTTTTCTACCGGATCCCAGAACCACCAGCCGCCCCAACCGAGCTCGTAGTAGGCCCACCAAGAGCCGAGCACGATGCCGAGGGTCAGGAATACCCAGGCAGCCATGGTCCAGGGGCGCGACCAGCGGGCCCAGGTTGCATCGAGACGGCCGGTCATCAGCGAAGCAATGGCAAAGGCAAACGCCACAGAGAAGCCCACATAACCCATGTAGAGCATCGGCGGATGGAAGATAAGACCCGGATCCTGCAGCAGCGGATTGAGGTCACGACCATCGACCGGGAAATAGGGCAAGGTACGGGTGAAGGGATCGGAGGTGAACAGCACGAAAGCAGTGAAGCCGACCGAGATCAGCCCCAACACGCCGAGTACCCGCGCGACAGCATCGAGCGGCAGACGGCGACTGAACATAGCCACCGCCGCAGTCCAGCCACCCAGGGTCAGTACCCACAGCAGCAGGGAACCTTCGTGGGCCCCCCACACCGCCGAGATGCGATAGGCGAGCGGCAGCAGGCTGTTGGAGTTAGTGGCCACATACTGCACGGTGAAGTCGTTATCGATAAAGGCCCAGGTCAGGCAGAGAAACGACAGCAGCAGCAACAAAAACTGGGCATAGGCGAGCGGACGGGCCGCCGACATCATGCCAAGACGCCCCCAGCTGGCGCCCAGTAGTGGGTAGCTCCCCAGCAGCAGGGCAGTGGCAAAGGCCAGGATCAGCGCAAACTGACCTAATTCCGGGATCATGAAGGCATTCCTTTCAATTGAACGGTGACAACAGCCGCACCACGCACGGCAGGCAAAGCGGAAAAGGCAAACACCACAGGGATCACTGCTTGGCTCCCTTCAACTGCGCCTCGGTATACTCCGGCTTGAAGTGCATACCGTTGGTGGCATCGGCCACTTCCGGCGGCATGTAGTTCTCATCGTGCTTGGCCAGCACCTCGAACGCCTCTACGGTCGTGGCATCCTTGAGGGTGCCCTGGGCAACAATTCCCTGCCCTTCACGGAACAGATCCGGCAGGATGCCGTCAAACTCGACCTTCACCAGATGACCGCCGTTATCCACCAGCTTGAAGGCAACCTTGAGGCTCTGGGGATCCCGCTGCACCGACCCCGGCACGACCAACCCACCGATGCGCAGGCGCTGCCCCTCTTCCGGCTTGATCTTGTCCGGCCCCTTCCCCTCCACCAGCTCGCTCGGGGTATAGAAGAGGTCGATATTCTGACTGAGTGCGTAGAGCACCAGCCCGCTGACGGTCGCCAGACCCAGGGTAATGGCCAGAATGATGGTGAGGCGTTTTTTGCGTCTCGGGTTCATAGGGTGTTCTCCATCTGCTGGGCCGCCTTGCGACGGGCCTCACGCGCCTGTTTGCTGCGCAACTCGGCGAGCAGGCTGCGGGTTTTCATGCGGGTAGAAATGATGATGCCGACCAGACACACCAGCGTCAGGCCAAATGAGAGCCAGACATAGAAGGCGTAACCGCCCATCGCCATAAAATCACTGAAAGAGGCAAAGTGCATGCTTACTTCTCCTGCTCTGCAATCTCTTTGACCCAGGGGCGATGCCACTCCCGCATCAGGAGTTCATTGCGAAAACGCATCAGGGTCAGAGCCCCGAGAAATGCGGCAAACGCCAGGATCATGATCAACAGCGGCCAAAGCATCTCGGGTGAAATGGAGGGTTTGTCAAATTTGGTGATGGTGGCCCCCTGATGCAAGGTGTTCCACCACTCCACCGAGTAGTGAATGATGGGCAGGTTGATCACCCCAACCAGTGCCAGAATGCCGGCCGCACGGCCAGCGACCACCTTGTCGCTGAAGGCGTTGTAGAGAGCAATCACGCCGAGGTAGAGAAACAGCAGGATCAGTTCAGAGGTGAGCCGTGCATCCCACACCCACCAGGTTCCCCACATGGGTTTGCCCCAGGCGGCACCGGTAAAGAGGGCAATAAAGGTAAATACGGCGCCGACCGGCGCAATGGCTGCAACCGTCATGTCCGCCATCCGCAATTGCCACACCAGGCCGATAAAAGCGGCCACCGCCATGGTGGAGTAGGCTCCCATGGAGAGAATGGCGGAAGGCACGTGGATATAGATGATCCGGAACGAATCTCCCTGCTGGTAATCCGCTGGCGCAAACGCGAGGCCCCAGACAGTACCGATCACAAACGAGAGCAGACTAATCACCGCAAACCAGGGCAACAGCGTGCCTGCCAGCTGATAGGCACGCTCCGGTTTGGCATAAGGGTGCAACCATTTCCACATAGCTCACAAAACCTTTTTGTTATTAATCGTTTGGCGAGGCCTACCATACCGACCACGGGGCTGCATCAAATACCCCGAAAGCAATAAGCGGCACTCTCCTTGATCCATCGCAACATTATTTCTTGCAAAAAGACTCCGTTCGGAGCCAAATCCGGTTCAGCTCACGGCCATCAGTTGAGGCTGACCCGCAACGCCGCCGACACAGCCAGCGGCGTCAGTGTCAAAGCCCCCACCAGCATGGCAGCCAGAATGGCAAGCTGCCCGCCATAGGGCAAGCTCATCCCCGCGGCATCGATGGCTGAGGTGGCAAAAATCAGTACCGGAATATAGAGCGGCAGGATCAGCAGACTAAGCAGCACCCCGCCTTTGCGCAGTCCCACCGTCAACGCGACCCCGACCGCGCCGAGCAGGCTCAATACCGGAGTGCCAAGTGCCAGCGTCGCGACGACGGCTAGATAGGTGTTCATATCCAGCGACAGCAAAATCGCCAGCAAGGGAGAGATAAGCAGCAGCGGCAAGCCGGTCAGCAGCCAGTGAGCAACCACTTTCGCCAGCGCCAGCAAGCCCAGCGGGTGCGGCATCAGCATCATCTGCTCCAGCGCGCCATCGGCAAAGTCGTCGCGAAACAGCCGCTCCAACGACAACATGGCCGCCAATAGCGCCGCCACCCAGATAATCCCCGGGGCAATACGGGCCAGCAGTTTGGGCTCCGGGCCAATCCCTAACGGAAACAGGGTGATGACGATGAGGAAAAACCAGAGCGGGTTGAGAATATCGGAACGCTGGCGCAGAGCCATCAGCAGTTCACGGTGAATAAGGTGCATAACAGCGCGCAACATGGCGTTACTCCTGCAATGTCGAGGCGAAGGGGGTCAACGAGATAGTCTTCAGCCGTCCCTGCATCAGGGTCAGATCCTGATGAGTGGTTAGGATCACCATGCCGCCCCGCTCGGCGTGGGCCAGAAAGAGCTGTTCGAGCACCTTGACCCCTTGCTTGTCGATGGCGGTAAAGGGCTCATCGAGGATCCAGAGTGCCGGTTTCTGTGACAGCCAGAGTCTGGCCAGAGCCACCCGGCGTTGCTGGCCGGCAGAGAGTTGCCCGGTCGGGTTCTCTTCAAATCCGGCCAGCCCTACCCTGGCCAATATCTGCCACAAGTCAGTCTCTGTTTGCTGCGGGTGATGTAACTGCTGGTAGAACTTCAGGTTTTCAAAAGGGGTCAGCGCCGCTTTGACACCGGGCTGGTGACCGAGATAGAGCAGATTGGCATGATACTCATCGCGACAGTGACGAATATTCTCCCCATTCCAGCACACTTCACCGGCAAATGGCTGCGACAGCCCGGTCAACAATCGCAACAGGCTGGTCTTGCCAACCCCGTTGGGCCCTTCAATTTGCACCAGATCGCCGGGCGCAACAGAGAAAGAGAGGTGTTCAAACAGAGTGCGATCTTCGCGCACGCAGCTCAGATTGTTAACTTGAAGCAGCATGGGGATTTTTTCAGAGAAAATGAAGCGGTCTGCATCTTAACACAGTATTGGAATACGTCTTTTCAAAGATGCAACAATTGAACTGACTGGCGACCGGGATCACAAAGAAAATACGGTAGAAACCGCCTGCTCAACGCAGCTGGGGGACAAGCGGCTGCACGCCATAAAATTCAGGAAGGCAATTGCCTTCCTGAATCATCAAGAGCGACCTTTTCGCAACGATATCAAGAGCTCTGCCTCTGCCTTTGGCAACTCGCACTCACTCATGACTTCATCAAGATCGGCGCCCAGTTCGACCATCTTTGCCGCTCGGCTGTAAAGCCTGCGTTCGGGATCCTGCATGGTCAGTTCTTGCTGGCGCTCATTGACCTGCTGCATCGCCCCTTCCACCGACTGCAGACGCTGCCCCATGCCAATGGCACCGGTATGGAGCTCCATCATCTGCTTGCGCAAGCTTTCCAACTGACCTTGCAGCGTTGCCACACTGGCCTCGGACTCCTGCTTGCTGCGCTTGCTCTTGAACCAGATATAAGAGGCAAACGCCAAGGCAATCAGGGACACCCCCAAGGCAACCATCTCGATTATCAAAACATCACCTTACTTATCAGAGGGAACCGATATCTTCCCACTCTTCATCGGAGAGCAGCTTGTTCAAGTCAACCAGGATCAGCAGTTGCCCATCGCGGTTGCTCACCCCCTGAATAAACTTGGCGCTCTCTTCAGTGCCGACCGCAGGTGCCGCATCGATTTCGGAAGAACGCAGATAAACCACCTCAGCCACGCTGTCGACCATGATGCCGATCACCTGCTTCTCGGCCTCGATGATCACGATCCTGGAGTTTTCACTCACATCACCGGAAGGCAGACCGAAGCGGGAACGGGTATCGATGACAGTCACCACATTGCCACGCAGGTTGATGATCCCCAGTACGTACTCAGGCGCACCCGGCACCGGTGCAATTTCGGTGTAGCGCAACACCTCCTGAACCTGCATCACATTGATGCCGTAGGTTTCGTTTTCCAGTTGGAAGGTTACCCATTGCAGCACTTCATCTTCGGCCAGATTCTGTGCAATATTGCGCTTTTCTGTCATGTTTTTATTCCTTTTATGAAAACGTCTACTGCTAAAACTAGCAATAAAACAGCTCGATTGCAGAAGTTATCAGCGACCTTCTATGTTAACCCCACGCTCCAGCAACAGGAGCAGTTCGCGGACGTGTAACAGGGCACACATTTTTTCTTTGACCATGCCAGCCAACCAGGGGCGCTTGCCCTCCTGATGGCGCCATTTCACT
This sequence comes from Aeromonas veronii bv. veronii, assembly GCF_000820225.1. Taxonomy (GTDB): domain Bacteria; phylum Pseudomonadota; class Gammaproteobacteria; order Enterobacterales; family Aeromonadaceae; genus Aeromonas; species Aeromonas veronii. The sequence goes on along the minus strand of NZ_CDDK01000018.1, from coordinate 343,877 downwards.
TGGTCACGGTGTAACAATTCAGTCCCTTTGAGATGATGGCAGGCTAATCCCCACGGCGATTCACCAAGCATAATCAAATACTTGTAATCATCCATCTCGAGATGCTGACCCGGCATGACCCACTGGGCAGTATCGACCACATTCATCTTCTGCTCGCGGGAGGTCATGATCCCCTTGTACCAGCCAGGCTGGCCAAACAGGGAGGTGATCTCGCCCAGCTGATGAATACCACCCAGCTCGGTCAACGGCACCGCAAACGTCACGCCCGCGACTTCAAAGAAAAGGGCCTGAAACTCTTTACCGGTATCGATATTTTCCCAAGCAACCGGTTCACTGGCCTCTACCGGAGCAACCTCCAGCGCCGTTTCGGTCAGGATAGTAGTATGGGGCTCTGCAACCTCGGGAAGCAGAACCTCCTCAGGCCATTCAGGCTCCACCGGCAGCAGTGATTCCTCTGCCACAATCTCCAGCGGAGTGGTGAGTGTTATCTCTTGGGTGAAGGCATCATTTTCGAACTGGACTTGTCCCACCTGAGCCAATAGCTCACCAAGTTGGGCAAGCCGTGGATCGCTTTCGAGGTAAGGTGCGGCAACTACCTCGGGGACGCTTTGGGGCTGACGTTGCAACTGTAAAACAGGGGCAGATTGAACCTCTTCCACCTCATCCAGCACCAGTGGCTCATCGAGCAGCAGGGAGTGGAAATAGTCATCCATCGCCCGAACTTGAATGGTATCTCTCATGCCGTCACCTCATGAACCCGTTGCCGCTCAAGGGCATCAAGATGGTTGAGCAGCGTTTCATATGCATAGGTTCCACGACTCCCGGGAGAATAGATAGACGGGGGGATATGCAGCAAGCTGGCATCCCGAAACTTGGTATCAATAGGGATCACCGCATTCCACACTGAATCTCCATATTGATCCTTAATCGACTTCAAGGTCATCAGAGAGGCTCGGGTGCGCTTGTCGAACATGGTCGGGATCACGGTATAACGGAACTTGTCACGCTTGGAACGCTGCATGATCTCGAATGTTTTCATCATCCGCTCCAACCCCTTGAGGGCCAGAAATTCAGTCTGGACAGGCACCAGAATGCGATCGCATGCAGCCAGCGCGTTGACCATCATCACCCCCAGTACTGGCGGGCAATCGATCAGCACGTAATCATATTGCTCCTGAATGCGCAGCAGTGCCCGTTTCAGTACCAGTCCCATCCCCTCACGATTGCCCATCACCCGATCAAGGGTCGCCAAGGTAATAGAAGCTGGCAGTAAGTTGATATTTTCGAACTTGGTCTTGAGCGTCAGTTTATTGACAAGCTCGGCTGTCGGTTTGACAGCTTGAAACAACTCATAGAGGGTTCCATCCAGGCGATCTGAATCAAAATCAAGATATGCAGTCAGCGAAGCATGGGGGTCGGTATCAATCAACAGCACCCGCTGGCCACGCTGGGCCAGGATCCCCGCAAGCGAGACCACTGTGGTGGTTTTACCCACACCACCTTTCTGGTTGGCAACCGTCCAAACAATCACTGTATCAATCCTGCCTTGTTGTTATGCGTATGCCACCACCGGGCAAGGTGATCACCTTTATCTCTCCTGCATCCACCGCCTGCTGTACAGCAGGAACCGGTTCAGCAACTACCGTCGATGTTGCAACCACAGGTGCCGGCGGCACCCAGGCAAATTTGGAGATAGCGACCACAACCTTGCGATTCTGCAGCCTGCCCTGCTCGCTGCCGTTGTCAGCAAAGGGGGAAAACTCGCCATATGCCTCGAACGCCAGACGCTGAGGGGCGATCCCATCGGCAATCAAGCCATTGAGTACCGCTTCGGCCCGAGCAGCAGAAAGCGCCCAGTTAGAACGATAAATTTCATTATTTATCTGTTGGTTATCGGTATAACCCCGAACCCTTACATAGTTATCGACCGGTTTGAGAATACTTGAAAGAGTATTAATGACCGGTGCAGCGTTTGGTCCCAAAAAGGCACTGCCGCTGCCAAACAACAAGCCGGAACTGAGTTCAACCGTCAGCCAGTTCTCATCTTGCGTCAGTTTGACGATACCGGCATCCACCAGCGAGCCCATGCTCTGTTGCAACTGCATATCGAGTTTTGCAAGTGTCGCGCCATCTTGCAGCACTGGCACACCAGAAATAGGAGCAAGTGAAGGAGAGGGGGATGCTGGGCTTTCCAGCAACGATGGAGAGGCAGATACCGCGTTATCCAGCAGGGAATTACCCTGCCCTTCGAGCAAGCCATTGCCGCCAGACTGCATGACACTGAACGCCTGACTCATACCATCAATCACCGCGCGATACTTGTCCTTGTTCACCAGCGCAACAGAGTAGAGCACCACGAACAAGGCAAAGATCAGCGTCATATAATCGGCATAGGAGACCAGCCAGCGGTCAAGATGCTCGCGACCCTGCAAGTGCAACCGATAGCGCTTGCGCATGGCTACTCTCCTTTCAAATAGGCCCTAAGCCGGCGTTCAACCTGTAAGCCGTTTTCACCATGAGCGATAGCCAGCAGCCCTTCCAGGGTCATCTCCTGAAAGAGTGCATAGTGATAGTGAAATGCGCGTAGCCGATTGGCGATAGGCAGGTAGATGAGGTTGGCAAACCCCACTCCATAGATGGTCGCCACAAATGCCACTGCGATACCCGCCCCCAGCGCTGACGGGTCTTCGAGATGAAACATGGCCTGGATCAGGCCCAGCACGGCACCGATGATCCCGATGGTCGGACTGTACCCCCCCATAGCTTCAAATACCCTGGCGGCATGTTCATTGCGCTCCTGCTCGATATCGATGTCCGCTTCCAGCAGCATACGGATATCCTCTGTGGAGACCCCATCGACAATCATACCAAGCCCTTGGCGGGTAAAGTTGTCTTCCTCATGCTCGGCCTGATTTTCAAGGGCCAGCAGTCCTTGCTGGCGCGCAAAGACGGCCCATGACTGCAACCGTTCGGCCTGCGTCGCAAGATCTTGGTGGGGAGGGGTAAAAATCCACAACAGCTGGCGCAACGCCAGCAAGATGTACTTGGCTGGAGTCTGCAACGTGACGGCACCGACGGTACCACCCAGCACGATCAAAAAAGCAGGGCCGTCCACCAGCGTCAACAGGGAGCCGCCATGCCACAGTTGGGCAATGGCAATAGCCCCCAATGCCAGGAGCAGACCGAGCAAGCCCATGATTAGCGCCCCAACTCAACCAGAATACGCTGGGCCACCTTGTCCAGAGGGAGTGATTCGCTGGCAATCCCCGCTTTGGCTACCGCTTGCGGCATACCATATACCACGCAGGAAGCCTCATCCTGAGCCCAGATGGTTGAGCCCTGCTCTTTCAGCAGTCTGGCGCCATCACGGCCATCTGCGCCCATACCGGTCAGCACAATCGCCAATACCTTGTCGGCATAGGTCTTGGCCGCAGAGGCAAAGGTGATATCCACACAAGGCTTGTAATTTACCTTGTCGTTGCCATCCACGATGCGAATACGGGCCCCTATTCCACGACCTTCCAACAGCATCTGCTTACCACCGGGAGCAAGGTAGGCATGCCCTGGTTTAAGCACATCGCCATCTTCCGCTTCCTTGACGCCAATCTGACATAACCCGTTGAGACGGGCAGCAAACGCGGCAGTAAAAGTGGCTGGCATATGCTGGATAAGCAGGATGGGATGGGGAAAATCCCCCGGCAACTTGGTCAGCACATTTTGCAACGCAACAGGTCCGCCGGTAGAAGTGCCGATCGCCACCAACTGATAACTCTTGCCACTGCGCTTGAATGAAGCACTTGGCACAGTACGTTGCAGGTCAGGCTGACGATCTGAAGTTCTGGGCACAGTGCTGCCCAGAGGAGCACGAGCAACCGGTTCAGGTGCTTTGGGGCGAGCAGCGGATGTCATCAGGAAGCGCTTGCGGGAGATCTCCTTCACCCGTTGTTGCAACAGTCTGACCGCTTCATCTTTGTCTCTGGCAATGTCCTCAAACTTCTTGGGCAAGAAGTCCAGGGCACCGGCGTCCAGCGCATCCAGCGTAGCCTTGGCCCCTTCATGGGTCAGGGAGGAGAACATCAGAATGGGGGTTGGGCACTTGGCCATGATCTCCCGCACCGCACTGATGCCATCCATCACGGGCATTTCGATGTCCATGGTGATCACATCAGGGCGCAGCGACATCGCCTTGTCCACCGCCTCACGTCCATTCTGGGCCGTATCAATCACCGTCAGCATGGGATCCTGATTGATGATCTCGCTCACCCGACGGCGAAAGAAGCTCGAATCGTCGACAACTAATACCTTGACTGCCATTGTTGTTTTTCTAACTCCTTGGGCCTGAGCTATTAATGTCTACGCGCATATGCTTTGAGCAGACTCGGCACATCCAAAATAAGAGCGATTCCGCCATCACTGGTAATCGTCGCACCGGCCATGCCAGGGGTGCCTTGCAGCAGGTTATCAAGTGGCTTGATCACCACCTCTTCCTGACCAATCAGGCTATCTACCACAAACCCGATTTGCTGAGTGCCAATCTGCACGATCACCACATGTCCGGTATCCTGACGTGAACGTTTGTTGGCGCCACGAATCAACCATTTGTGCAGATAGAAGAGCGGTATCGCCTTCTCGCGCACAATGATGGTGAGCTGGCCATCAACCATGTTGGCCTTTTTCAGATCCAGATGGAAAATCTCGTTCACACAACCAAGGGGAAGTGCGAAGGTCTGCTCACCCACTTCCACCATCAGAGTCGGCAGAATGGCTAACGTCAACGGAACCTTGATTTCAAGACGGGTACCTTTCCCCCAAGTGGAATCTATATGCACCGACCCATTGAGGCTGACAATGCTGGTTTTAACCACATCCATTCCGACACCACGGCCAGAGATATCAGAGATCTCGGCCTTGGTTGAAAAACCCGGGGCAAAGATCAGGTTATAGGCATCGTTGTCGCTCATGCGAGCGGCAGTATCTGCATCCAGAACACCGCGACTGATTGCGATGGACTTGAGTTTCTCCGGATCCATCCCAGCCCCATCATCCTCGATACAAAGCAGGATATGATCGCCTTGCTGGGAGGCGCTAAGGGTGATCGTCCCTTGCCGTGGTTTGCCCGCTTTCTCACGAACATCCGGCATTTCGACCCCGTGATCGCATGAGTTGCGAACGAGGTGAACCAGAGGATCGGCGAGCGCCTCCACCAGGTTTTTATCCAGATCGGTCTCTTCGCCCACCATCACCAGCTCAATCTCTTTCTTGAGGGTTCTGGCCAGGTCACGCACCACGCGCGGGAAACGACCAAATACCTTCTTGATTGGCTGCATGCGGGTTTTCATCACCGCACCTTGCAGATCAGCCGTTACCACATCCAGATTGGCAACCGCCTTTGACATCTCTTCATCATTACTGGCAATACCCAAGCTCACCAGCCGGTTACGAACCAGTACCAACTCACCTACCATGTTCATGATGACATCGAGGGTCTTGGTATCCACCCGCACCGTCGTATCGCTTTGCACGGCACTGTTTTCTGCTGGCGCAGGCGCCGCCTTGGCAGCAGGCGCTGGCGCCTTGGCTGCTTCAGCGGGTTTTGCGGGGGCAGCCGGTGCAGGTTTGGCTACAGGAGTGGTAGGTTTGGGCGGAGTCACCGCAGCAGGTGCGGCAGGTGCGGCAGGTGCGGCAGGTGCGGCAGGTGCGGCAGGTGCCAGAGTACTCTGAGGCCCTTGGCCACGGCCATGCAATTCATCAAGCAGACGCTCAAACTCATCATCATCGATAAGCTCGTCCACCTCTTTTTGCACCGACTTCAGAGGATTTACCTCTGGCGCCCCCATGTGCTGTCCCTGACCATGAAGCTGGTCCAGCAAGGCCTCAAACTCATCATCAGTGATATCGCCAGAGCCACCTGCTATCGGGGCTGCTGCAGCCATCTTGGTCGGAGCCCCACCCACGCCGTGGAGCTCGTCCAGCAGACGCTCGAATTCGTCTGCAGAAATTTCATCGATCGAGCCGCCGCCATTGACAGGAGTAGGCTCGCTGCTGATGGCTGCGGGTTCAACAACTTCTGGAGCAACTTCTTCAACAACTACCGGTGCTGCAGGTTCAGATTCTACAGCCGCTGCCGCACTGGTCGCAGTGCGCAGTTGCTCTTCCCCTTCTGGCTTGCACAACTCATGAAGGTCATGAAGCAAATCATCTGACGCAGGGCTGGGTGCTTCGCGATTTTGAACCTGGGCGAACATGACATTGATGGCATCCAGCGCTTGCAGGATCACATCCATCAGCTCCGCAGTAACGGTTCGCTTGCCATTACGCAAGATATCGAACACGTTTTCCGCACCGTGGCATACATCAACCAGTTCACCGAGCGACAGAAAACCTGCCCCCCCTTTCACGGTATGGAAACCGCGAAAGATGGCATTCAACAGGTTCTTGTCATCGGGCCGCTTTTCCAAGTCGACCAGTTGTTCAGACAACTGTTCCAATATTTCGGATGCTTCGACCAGAAAGTCTTGCAGTATGTCTTCATCAACTTCGAAGGCCATGCGTCACTCCATTAGAATCCCAAGCTAGACAGCAGATCGTCCACATCATCCTGACCATTGACCACATCGGCACGAGCCTCGGGGTTCATGATAGGGCCCTCTGCTTCAATCCCGTTGACAGGAATACTACGAGTTGAATGCTCAGCAGAAGCCTCACCAAACATGGTCAGCATTTCTATTAATTTTGTTTCAACTTCCTGAACAAGCTTGATGACCTTGCGGATCATCTGACCTGTCAAATCCTGAAAATCTTGCGCCATCAGGATTTCTGTCAGCAGTTGCCGTAATTTATCGGCATCAGACTCTGAAGCCTTAATAAAATCATCAAGTTGGTGGCATAAGGATTTGAACTGCCCCACGCTCATGTCACGAGACATCAGGGCATTCCAGTTCGGCATCACCAGCTGGATATTGTCATTCAGGCGATCCGCTATCGGCAAACTGGCTTCCACCGCATCCATTGTGCGATTGGCCGCTTTGTCGGTCATATCGATAACGTAGCTCAAACGCTCCCGAGCATCGGGAATGTCATGAGTAGCCAAATCGGGAATACGGGGATCGAGGCGAAATTCTTGAAGTGAATCATGCAGTTGTCGGGTCAGCTGACCTACTTTTTCAAACAGATCGGCTGCGTTGGGGGCACATACTTCGGCAAGCAGTTCATCGGCCAGCTCAAATTCGCCTTGCTCCAGATGAGCAACAAGCATCCTTGCCTGGTCGAGCGAAATCATTGCTCTCGTTTTGGCCATCATCCCTGCAGCTCCTTAGCCAATTCGTTCGAAAATTTTGTCGAGTTTTTCTTTGAGCGTTGCTGCGGTGAAGGGCTTGACGATGTAACCGTTGACGCCAGCTTGGGCGGCTTCAATGATCTGCTCACGTTTGGCTTCAGCAGTTACCATCAGTACCGGCAGATGCTTGAGCTTCTCATCGACACGGATGGCTTTAAGCAGGTCAATACCTTGCATGCCAGGCATGTTCCAGTCGGTAACTACAAACTGAAAATCACCATTTTTCAGCATCGGCAGCGCTGTATTGCCGTCATCCGCCTCATGGGTATTGTTGAATCCCAAGTCGCGCAGCAAGTTCTTGATAATCCGGCGCATCGTTGAAAAATCGTCAACAATGAGGATTTTCATGTTCTTGTCCAAAATTCCCTCCTAAATAGCCACCAGAGTGGCTCACTTACATGATGCTAAAAACGGGTTGTGTCGTGCGGATTATGCCTTAGAGTTTCATCTCAGTGTAGCCAGTACAAACACTTATAGATGCCAATCTCTCAAACGAGCACGCAATCTGTGCATTGCCTGACTGTGGATCTGGCTCACACGCGACTCGCTGACATTCAAAACCTCGCCAATTTCACGCAAATTCAGCTCTTCATCGTAGTAAAGAGAGAGAACCAAAGCTTCTCTCTCTGGTAGACGACCAATTTGCTCGGATAATTGAATCTGAAATCGCTCGGCAGCCAATTCATCGAATCCCGAGCCGGAAGGGGCATCATCGGGGTGGCCGATCACATCCTCGCTGACCCCCAGATCCTCGATACCGATAATTTTGCCGCAAGAGACGTCTTGCAGCATCGCATGGTAATCAGCGATGGAGACCCCCATCTCGGCAGCAACCTCGGTATCTCGCGCGTCACGACCGTGCGTCTGCTCGACATTCTCGATCGCTTCTGCAATAGCCCGACTGTTGCGATGCACAGAGCGGGGTACCCAGTCACCACGCCGGATCTCATCCAGCATGGCGCCTCGGATGCGGATCCCGGCATACGTCTCGAAGCTGGCCCCCTTGCTACCGTCAAAATTGCGGGAGGCTTCAAGCAGCCCAATCATACCTGCCTGGATCAGGTCATCCAGCAAGACACTGCTGGGCAGGCGAGCCAACAAATGCTGGGCAATTCGCTTGACCAGGGGAGCATGACGCTCCACCAGCACATAGGAATCCTGATGACGCAAGTACGCTTGGGCTTTATTCACGGGAACCTTCCTGTGTTGTGGCCGGTTTCTGCAACAAATTTTCCAGGAAAAACTCCAGATGGCCGCCCGGCTGGTTGGGAACCGGCCAGCTCGCAGCCTTGTTGGCAAGGGCCCGGAACGCCAGTGCGGCCGGCGACTTGGGAAACGCCTCGACAATCAGCTTCTGCTTGCGCACGGCGGCACGCAGGTTGGTGTCATAAGGTACACAGGCGACCAGCTCCAGCGAAGTGTCGAGGAAACGATCCGTGACCCGGGTCAGTTTGGCAAAGAGCTCCTGCCCTTCGCGCAGACTGCGCACCATATTGGCCACTACCTTGAAACGAAACACACCGTGATCCTTGGAGAGGATCTTGATGAGGGCGTAGGCATCGGTGATGGAGGTCGGCTCATCACAGACCACCACCATGATGTCCTGAGCGGCACGGGTGAAGCTCAGCACCATGTCGGAGATCCCCGCAGCCGTATCCACCAGCAGGATGTCGACCTGGGTCTTCATTTCGCTGAAGGCACGGATAAGTTCGGCATGCTGCACCGGAGAAAGCTCGACCATGGACTGGGTGCCCGAGGTCGCAGGCACGATCATCATGCCGTAAGGGCCTTCGACGATGATATCGTCGATGGTGCATTCACCCGCCAGGACATGAGAGAGGTTGCGATGAACCCGCAGCCCCAGCATGACGTCGACGTTGGCCAGACCCAGGTCGGCATCCAGCACCATCACCCGCTTGCCTTGGGCGGCCATGGCTCCGGCCACGTTCAGGGTCACGTTGGTCTTGCCCACGCCACCTTTACCACCGGAAACGGCGATTACTTTTACTCGATTGTTTTGACGCATTTTGCGCAGACCACTCGCCTGATCCATATACATGTTACTCATAAAACTCCGAATCTTCGGCCTCGCCAAAGCCTGCGCCCCAGAAATAGGGCTCCTCTGTTTCTCGCTCCAGCGAGCCCATGGCAGCCCCGACGAGCTGCGCCGCATTGGCAACCTGAATATCTTCCGGAACCCTTTGTCCGTCAGTGATATAGCTGATGGGCAATGAATTCTGGATACACACGTTAATCACTTCGCCCAGATTCAGACTTTCATCCAATTTGGTAAGTATGCAGCCGCTTAATGGAATACGCCGGAAATGGTCAACCGCCTCCTGCATCACCCGACGCTGGGAAGTTGCCGACATCACCAGATAACTGCGGATCCGTACCTTGGCATTCTTGACCAAGGTATCGAGCTGCTCGGTCAAGCGGATATCCCGTTGGCCAACGCCGGCCGTATCGATCAGTACCAGCCGACGATGGCGGAACTGATAAAGAGCATTGGCCAACTCTTCGGCATCACGTACCTGCCGCACCGGACACCCCATGATGCGGCCATAGGTCTGCAGCTGTTCATGGGCACCAATCCGGTAGTTGTCGGTGGTGATCAGCGCCACCTGCTCGGCGCCATACTTCATGGCGAAACGGGCAGCCAGCTTGGCGATGGTAGTGGTTTTGCCCACCCCGGTCGGACCAAGCAGCGCCACCGCGCCGCCCTGACGCATGATCTCGTCCTCACTGATCTTGAGCTGGGCCGTCAGCACTTCGGCCAACTGGGCCATCGCCTGATGGATGGACATATCTTCGGGGATCAGTCCCGCCAGTTGATCGGCAAAGGCATCATCAAAGCCCAGTTTCTTGAGCTCCTTGATCAACAGGGCCCGCATCGGTTCGCGGCGCTCCACCTCTTGCCACATCAGCCCGGAGATCTGGTGCTCCAGCAATTTACGGATGCTGGCCATCTCCTTGCGCATCCCTTCCATCTCCTGATCCCGCTGGGCAGGTTGAGGGGGGCGCTGGCCGGACGCAACCCGAGCTTTGGGCTTGGCAGGTTCGGGAGCTGCGCCCCACTGCCCCTGCTCGGCCAATGTTCTGGGCGCTGCATTGGCAGCGGCCAGACCGGCCGATTGGGTATTACCCAGTGGCGCCCCATTGCCCGGCTTGAGCTTCTGCTGGCGCGCCAGCAAGGCGGCCAGGGTATCGGCATAATGTTCGTTCTGCTCCTTCGCCGGCGTCGGCTCGGGGCGGATCATCTGCCGTGCAGCAGACGAAATATTGACGCTCTCATCGTTCAGCTGACGGCGAACCGGCGCATCTTTGGGCCCCGGAACCTGGGATTGATAATCGACTGCGGCGACTATCTCTACCCCTCCGGTGACCTTCTTGTTGGACATGATGACGGCGTCAGGCCCGAGAGTCTCCTTGACCTCGGCCAGAGCCGTTCGCATATCCTTGGCAAAAAACCGCTTAATCTTCACCCGTCGTCTCCGCTAACTAGTTCTGCCCTACCGCACTGACGATGCGGATCTGCTTGTCGTCGGGCACTTCCTGATAAGACAGAACGCGCAATCCAGGAATGGCATTCTTGACAAATTTCGCCAGGGTATTGCGCAAGATCCCCGATGTCAGAAGCACGGCCGGTTGGCCTTCCAATTCTTGTCGTTGAGTGGCTTCCACCAGCGAACGCTGCATCCGCTCTGCCAGACCCGGTTCAATACCGGCACCATCACCGCCACCTGCCTGCAGGGATTGATGCAATATACGTTCCAATTCCGGCGCCAAGGTAATCACCGGCAACTCGGGATCCGGGCCTGCAATCTCCTGCACAATCAGGCGACGCAGGGCAATCCGGCAAGCGGCCGTGAGCACTTCCGGATCCGGACTGCGCGGCGCGTATTCAACCAGGGTCTGCAGGATAGTGCGCATATCGCGGATTGGCACGCCTTCATTGAGCAAATTCTGCAATACCTTCACAAGGTTACCCATGCTGATCACTTCCGGCACCAACCCTTCGACCAGCTTGCTCTGATGTTTGCCAATCATGTCGAGCAGCTGTTGTACTTCGTCATGGCCCAGCAGCAGAGCCGCATGGTTGGTCAGGATCTGGCTCAGATGGGTAGCCACCACGGTCGCGGTATCCACCACCGTATACCCCAGCGTCTGTGCCTGAGAGATCATGTCCTTGGCAACCCAGACCGCTTCCAGTCCGAAGGCGGGATCCCGGGTCGCTATCCCCTGGATCTGGCCGAACACCTGCCCCGGATTGATGGCCATCTCCTTATCATGGTAGACATTGGCCTCGCCGGTACTGACCCCCATCAAGGTGATGCGGTATTGATTTGGCGCCAGATCCAGGTTGTCGCGAATGTGGACGGCCGGGACCAGAAAGCCCAGCTCTTGCGAGAGTTTCTTGCGCACCCCTTTGATCCGGTTGAGCAGTTCGCCCCCCTGATTGCGATCCACCAGCGGGATCAGCTGATAACCCACTTCCAGCCCGATGATGTCCACCGGCATCACATCGTCCCAGCTCAGCTCTTTCTGCTCATGGGGTTGCTCGGCAGTAGCAGGTAGCAACTCACCCTTGGCCGCTTTGGCGGCTGCCAGTTTCTCGCGGCGCAGCAACCACCAGGCGCCAGCGGCAGCGAGAGCACCCAGACTCAGGAAGGCGAAATGCGGCATCCCCGGCACCAACCCCATCATCAGCAGAATGCCGGCCGAGATGATCAGCGCCTTGGGATTGTCAAACAGCTGGCCCAGTACTGCGGTACCCATGTCCTGATCAGTATTCTGACGGGTCACTATGATGGCGGCGGCGATGGAGAGCAGCAGAGAGGGGATCTGCGCCACCAGACCGTCACCGATGGCCAACAGGGTATAGATCTCGGCAGATTCGCTGAAGGTCAGCTGGTGCTGCATCATCCCGATGATGAAGCCGCCGATGATGTTGATAAAGAGGATCATGATGCCCGCAATGGCATCCCCTTTGACAAACTTGGAGGCACCATCCATGGAGCCGTAGAAGTCAGCTTCCTGGGTTACATCCTGACGACGCTTCTTCGCCTCTTCCTGATTGATAAGGCCGGCGTTCAAATCGGCATCGATGGCCATCTGTTTGCCCGGCATCGCATCAAGGGTAAAACGGGCACTCACTTCCGCGATCCGCCCGGAACCCTTGGTAATGACCACAAAGTTGATGATCATCAGGATGGTGAAAACGATGATGCCGACCGCATAGTTGCCGCCGATCACCACGTTACCGAACGCCTCGATCACATGGCCGGCCGCCGCACTGCCATTATGACCTTCCAGTAACACCACCCGGGTCGAGGCGACGTTCAACGCCAACCGCAGCAAGGTAGCGAGCAGCAGTACGGTCGGGAAGGCAGCAAATTCGAGGGGGCGGCGGGTATAGACGGATACCAGCAGCACCACGATGGAGAGGGCAATGTTAAAGGAGAAGAGCACGTCCAGCATCAGCGGCGGGATGGGTAACACCACCATGCCGAGCGCGGCCAATACCAGTAGAGGGGTACCAAGGCCTTTGCCCAATACTCCCCGGTACTCTTTGAACTGGCCCAATACTGCCTTGAATTCCATCGCGCTTCTCAATTTCAACCTGCTGGTGCCAGATTAAAGCAAACATCAAGCCAACAATACAAGACATTGAAATGCAATGGATTTATTTTGACTACGTCAGAACTTTGTCATTTCCGATATTCGGTCGGAATAGGCAGATCTTTAGCCAGCGGCTGGGGACGGCGCCCCTGACCACGGCGGAATTTCTTGAGCTGGAAGACATAGGCGAGCACCTGGGCTACCGCCGCAAACAGCCCTTCCGGGATCTCGTGGCCCAGCTCGGTTGAGTGGTAAATAGCCCGGGTCAAGGCTGGTGACGGCATGATGGGGATCTCGTACTCTCTGGCGATCTCCCTGATCTTCATTGCAATTTCATCGGTGCCCTTGGCCACGACCTTGGGCGCGGCACCGGGTTTTCCCGCATCATACTTGAGCGCTACCGAGTAGTGGGTCGGGTTGGTGATCACCACATCGGCCTTGGGTACATCCCCCATCATCCGGCGCATCGCCATCTGCATCTGCAACTGACGGATCTTGCCCTTTACCTCGGGCTTGCCTTCGCTGTCCTTGAACTCGTCCTTGACCTCCTGTTTGGTCATCTTGAGCTGACGCATGTGGTTCCACTGCTGGAACGGCACATCGATGGCCACGATGGGGAGCAGGGCGCAGCAGAGGATGATCAACATCCAGAGAAACAACTCCAGCGCATCGATAATACCGCCGGGGAAACCCTCCATGGATAGGTTGAGCAGATGATTAAACTGACTTGATAACATCCACCAGGCAAACAGGGTGATGAACACCACCTTGGCGATGGATTTGACCAGCTCAATCAGCGACTGCACCCCGAACATTCGCTTGAGGCCGCTGAGCGGGCTCAGCTTGCTCATCTTGGGCATCATGGCTTCGGTGGAGAAGTTCATCCCCCCCATCAGGGTGTTGCCGATAAAAGCGGCAATCGCCACCAGCGCAAACAAGAGTCCCAGCGGAAGCACCAGTTCCCCCAGCAGCGCCGGCACCATAGCGATCATGGCATTGGGATCGAAAGCCTGCTCCCTGTCCAGGGTAAAGCCCATGGTGACTACCTTGATCATGGCAGTCGCCAGCGAGCCCTTGAGCATCAGCAGGCCAAATACCGCCGAGAGCAACACGCTGGCGGTTCCCAGCTCTTTTGAACGTGCAATCTGCCCTTTTTCACGGGCCTGTTGCAGTCGTTTGCCCGTGGGTTGTTCGGTACGTTCCTGGTCGGTATCAGCCATGAGCGCCCCCGAAGCACTGGGTGTTGATCAGCTCGCAGCTGACCTCCTGCACCCGCTCCCACATGATGTCGAAGTGGCCGAGGAACCCGCCGATAGTGAGCCAGAGGATGAGCAGACCCGACATCATGCTGACCGCAAAACCGATACTGAAAATGTTGAGTTGCGGCGCCGCCCGGGTCATGACACCAAAGGCGAAGTTGATCAAGAGCAAGGCGACGATGGCTGAAAGCGACATCACCAAAGCAGCCTGATACATCACACCCAGAAACGCACTCAGGGTTTTCATGGATGAAACCGAGAGGCCGTGCTCGGAGACAGGCAGTGTCTCGAAACTAAGAATGACCAGCCGCAGCATCACCAGATGACCATCCAGCGCCAGAAACACAAGGGTCGCCAGCATCAGATAAAACTGACCCACCACGGGGGCCGACTGGCCATTCATCGGGTCCACCAGGGTGGCAAAACCCAGACTGGTCTGCATAGCGATGACCTGACCGGCCATCACGAAGCTCTCCATCAGAAACTGGGTCATCAGGCCGAGGGCAATACCGATCAGCAGCTGCTGGCCCAATACCAGAAAGCTGCCGGCCGAGAAGAGCTCGATAGGGGGCATTTTCGGAAGCAGCGGGGCAATCAGAAAGGTGATGGCCAAAGCCAACCCCATCCGTACCCGCGCAGGAGCAAGGCGGCTGCCGAACACCGCCATCACCATCAGCAGGCTGCTCACCCGCGCCAGCGGCCAGAGGATGGAAGACAACCACTCCATGATCAGAGCGGTTGTGTAGGTCATCCCACCACCTCGGGGATTTGATTGACCATCAGTATGAAGAAGTCCATCAGACTCTGCATTCCCCAGTGAGCACCAATTCCCAGGGCCAGCAGGGTCACGATAAGACGGGGCAGAAAGCTCAGGGTCTGTTCGTTGATGGAGGTGGCCGCCTGAAAAATGGCTACCACCAGCCCGATAGCGAGGCTGGGCAGGATCACGGCGCTGACCATGATATTGACCAGCCAGAGCGCCTCGCGAAAGACGTCGACAAAGGTTTCAGGACTCATGTTCGGGCTCCTTGCGCTCGACCGGCTAACCGGCACCCAGTCCGAAACTGTTGGCCAGCGACCCCAGAATGAGATTCCAGCCATCCACCATCACGAACAGCATCAACTTGAAGGGCAGCGAGACGATCATCGGCGAGAGCATCATCATCCCCATCGCCATCAGAATACTGGCGACCACCAGATCGATGACCAGGAACGGCAAGAACAGCATAAAACCAATCTGGAAGGCGGTTTTCAGCTCGCTGGTGACAAACGCCGGGATCAGCACTCGTAGCGGCACATCGGCAGGTTTCTCCACCTGCACGTTGGCGATCTCCATAAAGGTGTTGAGATCCTTGATGCGGGTCTGGGCCAGCATGAACTGATGGATGGGCAACTCGGCCCGCTCCAGCGCCTCCTTTGCCTGAATGGTCTCGGCCAGATAGGGCTGCAACGCCTCATCATTGATGCGATCCAGCACCGGCGACATGATGAAGAACGACATGAACAGGGCGATGCCGATCAACACCTGGTTGGAAGGACTCTGTTGCAGACCGATCGCCTGGCGCAAGATACCCAACACCACAATGATGCGGGTAAACGAGGTCATCATGATCACCATGGCCGGCAAGAAGGAGAGCGCGGTCATCAGCGCCAGCACTTGCAGGGTCAGGCTGTACTCCTGAGAGCCATCCCCCATGGTCTTGACGGTCACCGCCGACATGGCGTCCTGTGCCAGCGCAGGCCAGGAGCAAAACAGTGGTATCAGCAGGCTGACCAGCAGCCCCGTTTTCAGCCATAAGCCGTTAGCTTTTTTCATGCTTGCCCATCAATTTGCCAAGCTGCTGGGAAAACGCCTGCGGCTGGTTTTCGTCCAGCGGCTCCTCCAGCCGGTAGAGAAAGTTGACCTGCTGCGGTGTTACGCCGACCAGCAACTGCTGTTCGCCCACCTTGACCACCAGCAGCTTCTCTTTGTAACCCACCGGCAACGAGGCGATGACCCGCATCTGGCCGCCCCCCATGGCGGTCGCCAGCTTGCTCTTCTTGAGCAGAAATCCCAGCACCAGAATGAGACCAATCACCATCAGACTGGAGAGCAACCAGGAGCTCAGACTAGGCACGTTGGCAGATGCCGCTGTCTCGGCAAAGACCGGAACAGGCAGCAATAACAACAGGAGGCGCATCATTTGAGCTTCTTGATCCGTTCAATCTGGCTGATGACGTCAGTCAGGCGGATACCGAACTTGTCGTTCACCACCACCACCTCGCCGTGAGCGATCAGGGTACCGTTGACCAATACATCCAGCGGCTCGCCTGCAACCCGATCCAGCTCCACCACCGAGCCCTGGTTCAGCTGCAACAGGTTGCGGATGCTGATCTGGCTGCGGCCCACCTCCATGGCGATAGTGACCGGAATATCGAGAATGGTGTCGAGCTTGCGACGCTCCTCGGCACTGATAGGGGCATCATCTTTCAACTCTTCCAGCGGGGCTGGCTTGGCTTCCGCCGTCACCTGCTCCTCCAGAGCCGCAGCCCAGGCATCAGCCATCAGATCCTCTTCCTCAGTTCCGCTCATCTTGTTTCCTTATGCTACTTCGTGACCGTTTACCGTAATAAACCGTCAATTATCGCTGTTGATCTTCGATACTGCGCTCGAGCTCTTCCAGCTCGGCCTCGCCATCAATTCGTACCCCGCCCCGGGTCACCAGATGCATCTCCGTCTTGACCCCTTCCGGACGTTTGAGCTTGTCGGTGATCTTGAGCGCCACATTATCCTTGGTGCGGCCCATCTTGGCGTGGAAAGTGGGCAAGTCCTCCACAAAAACCAACAGATTTTCCGGCATATCGACCGGAATGATATCGCCGGGTCGCAGCTCCATCAGTTCACGCAGGGTGAGTTCGGTCTCCAGCAGCTTGGCCCGCAGCTCCACCTTGACGTCCATGATCTCGTCACGCAGCGCCTTGCTCCAACGTACATCGGTATCCCCCTTGTCACTCTGCACACCGGCGTCCAGCAGCTCGCGGATCGGCTCCAGCATGGAATAAGGCATCGCCACGTGGAAGTCGCCGCCACCACCGTCGAGCTCGATGTGGAACGAGCTGACCACGATTACCTCGGTCGGGCTGACGATGTTGGCCATCGCCGGGTTCACTTCCGAGTCGAGATACTCGAACCCCACGTCCATTACTGGCGCCCAGGCATCCTTGTAATCCTCAAACACCAGTTTGAGCAGCATCTGGATAATGCGCCGTTCGGTCGGGGTAAATTCGCGCCCTTCAATTTTGGCGTGATAACGGCCGTCGCCACCGAAGAAGTTCTCCACCAGGATGAAGACCAGTCGAGCCTCCATGGTGATGAGCGCCGTCCCCTTGAGCGGGCGGAAGCGCACCATGTTGAGACTGGTCGGCACAAACAGGGTATGAACATACTCGCCAAACTTGAGCATCTGCACCCCGTTGATGGAGACCTCGGCGGTACGACGCATCATGTTGAACAGGCTGATCCGCATATGGCGGGCGAAACGTTCATTCACCAGCTCCAGCGTCGGCATGCGACCACGGACGATGCGGTCCTGGGAGGAGAAGTCAAACTGTGCTACGCCGGGATCTCCAGCGCCGCCTATCTCTTCCTCTTCGACATCATCGACACCGTGCAAGAGGGCATCAATTTCGTCCTGACTTAACAGATCGCTCACGCTTCACCTACTGCATTACAAAGCCGGTAAACAGCACTTGTTCGATAACGGGGGAAGAGACCAGGTCCTTGAGCACCCGACGGCACTCTTCCAGTGAATCCTTGCGCAGCTTCTCCTTACCTTCAAAGGTCATCAGCTGTTCGGCACTGGCTGCACTGAATACCCGCAGCAAGGTGCCTTCAATCAGGGGGATATTCTGTTTGGCCAGCGTCTCGTCGGCGGTACCGCGCACCATCAGCTGGATCTTGATCTGCACCAGTCGATCTCGCTGGGCACCTGCGACGTTGAAGACAAAGGGGCGCGGCATACCGACATAGAGGGAAGGTTTAGGCGCTTCCTCCTTGGGTGCGGCCTCGGCACCTTCCGCCGCTTCAACAGGCGGTTTATTGGAGCCGGAGAGCATCAGGAAGGCGCCAGCACCACCACCGCCCAGCAAAATAACCGCCAGGGCAATGATAATGATCAGCTTCTTTTTCTTGCCCGCAGCCGGGTCTTTTAGCGTCAACTCGTTATCGTCAGCCATCCCTTGTCCACCCTAGTCTCAAACTTGTTCGATATCATAAACTTACTCGGGATTGCATCAAGCATAGAAATCAATTCCGGAACCGTTTGTCGATTCCACCAGCAAACTGGGGTTGGATGTGGTGAGTTCCCCTTCAACCAGCCCGTTACCGGACCGCGGCTGACCACTACTCTGCCCCTGCTGCCCCTGCCCGTTAAAGGTGGGCTGGCCCTGTTGCTGCTGTTGTTGCGACTGCTGCTGCACCTGCGTCTGACCAAGCTGGATCCCCTGCCCTGCCAGCATGTCACGCAGCCGAGGCATCGCCTGCTCCAGCATCTCGCGGGTCTGTCCATGTTGTACCACAAAATGGACGTTGGCCTGGCTGTCGGCCCCCATCTGGATCTGGATCTTCATCTTGCCAAGGCCGAGGGGGTCGAGCTGAATTTCCGCCTGTTGCAGTTTTTCGGCCAGCATCACATTGACCTTCTGGTGCAATTCGGCAGGTGCTTCCTGACTGGCCAGTTTCAAATGAGGTAAATTCTGCGACTCACGGCGCAGCGTCGTCTCAGCGGCGGGGGCCCGGCTATCGGCTACCTGTGGCTGAGTCTGGCTGTTCTGGCCATGCTGAACGGTCTGGCTCGGGCTGCTCTCACCGCTCGATGTCGCCGCAACCAGGCTCTTCTCCGCCTCACCGGCCTTCGGTTTTACCTCAAGCGAGACCGCTTTGCGCACCTCGTCGGTGCCGGTCACTTCCATCTGCTTGATGCCGGCTGAAATAGTCGACAGCGGCGCTTGCGGCCCCTGAGATTCAGCCTGTGCCAACACCTGCTGCGGCGCCACCATCACGGGGGCGGCAGCACTATCGGTCTGAGCCGTCGCATTTGTCGTCACGCTGCCTTGGGCTGCGGCACTTTCTGCGGCACTTTGCGCCGTCGTCACGGGCGCCGAACTTTGATTAGCGGCGGTGGCTTGCTGCTGGCTACCCCCGGCGGCCCCCTTTTCTGCCCCCTTGCCAGCTACCCCACTTCCATCCGCAGTTGCTGAGGTGGTTGCAGCGCCAGCTTCAGGCTGCTTGAGCCCCTCACTGAAGGCCTTGAGGGCGGTCCCCTGAGTCGCGGCTTGCGTCGCCTGCCCCTTGTTAGTCACAGCATTACTGGCGGCGAGATCGGATTTGCTGTCGCCAGCCTCTTTTGCAGCGAGTAACTCTACGGACTTGGCGGTGCTTGCCGACTCATCGACCGGCAGCACCTTGGCCAGCTGGGCCATTCGCTCTGCCCCCGTGAGGGGCTTGGTCTGCTTGCCATCTGCTCCGAGGGTTTCGCCCTTGGCAAAGGCTTTCTCCCCGGACTGCCCATCCGCAATAGTGGCTGCATCTTCACCTTCAGAGGAGAGAACGGCAGCAGAGGCATCGCCCTGCGCCACTACTCGCGCCGCTGAGGACAATACGGTGGTATCAAGAGTCGAGTTGGCGGTCTGCGCCCCGGTCTGACCGGCAAGCTGTTGGGCAATCCTGGCAGCGGCAGGAGTCTGCTCGCTTTCATCAAGCGCAATCCCCTCCAGCTCACCCTCTTGCGGCAACGGATTGCCGTCTACCACAGTGGCGCTCTGTTGGGCTGCTACCGCCAGCTGGGGTGTCACTAGCGAGGTATCGAGCTTGAGGGAGTCTTGCAGGCGCAGCAGAAAGTCGGTGGCAGGGACCTCCTCCACCTTGTTGTCGGCGTCAGGATCCTGCTCCTTGCCAGTCTCCTCTTTGGGAGAGGCGCTTTCGGTCGCCAAAGATTTGGCTAATCGGGCATGGTTGCCGCCCTGAGTGGTCTCGGCGGCGCCCTGCTCGCTGTTCCGGACCTTGGCAATCAGGGTGGCGAAATCCCCCTTGCTGTCGCTGCCGGTTCCCCCATCGATACTTTTGCTCTCGACGGAACCGTTCAGAGGCGCTTTGTCCAACCCGTTGGCCGCAGCCGAAGGCGTTTGTGTCAACAGTGTCTGCATCATGATGGGATCCCTGAATTCTGGTGGCCCCCAGAGAGATGGCCGCCGACAATGCCCATATCAAAGCAAGTTACAGGCCAGATTGATGAAAGCGTCGCAACATGGCGTACTCATCCAGCATCTTCTGCTCCTGACGCTGGGCTTTCTGCTGCTCGCGGCTCGCTTGCTTCTCCAGCAACAGCTCTACCGCCTTGCGCCGCTGCTGGGCCGCCAGCCACTCTTCACGGCGTTGCTCCAGCGCCTGACGCACCTGCAACACCCCTTCGTACTGCTGGGTCGCAGCCTGTTCGAGCTTGTTGATAAAGGCGTGATACTGGGTATTTTGCTGGGGCGAAATCCCCTGCAGGCCGCGATCGGTCCACTGCTGGTGATAGATCTGGCGATACTGATTGAGGGCATTTTGCTGATCCATGAACAGCTTGAGATCCTGCTGCGCCTTCACCAGCGCCAGCGCACACTGCTGCTCCGCCTCCACCAGCCGATCGGCCAACAATACCAACCCTTTACTCATCGTCGACCTCTCTGTTACCGACCATCATCAGCGCATCAATGGCATCGCCACCATCTGCAAGGCTTGCAGGCCATCATCGTAGTGAATGACCTCGCGCATCCCCTGCTGCAAGAATTGATCCAGATAGGGTTTTTGAATGATGGCACGGTCAATGCGCGGATCGGAACCCTGACTGTAGGCACCGATGGTGATGAGATCCCGGTTCTGCTGATAGAGGGAGTAGAACTGCTTGAGGGTGCGCGCCAGATCCATATGTTCCGGCGAGGTCACCATGGGCATGACCCGGCTGATGGACTTCTCGATGTCGATAGCCGGATAGTGGCCCGCATCGGCCAGCTCGCGCGACAACACTATGTGGCCATCGAGGATCGCCCGCGCCGCATCGGCAATGGGATCTTGCAGGTCATCCCCCTCGGTCAGGACGGTGAAGAAGGCGGTTATGGAGCCCTGGCCGTCACTGCCGTTACCCGCCCGCTCCACCAGCGCCGGTAATTTGGCAAATACCGAGGGAGGATAGCCCTTGGTCGCTGGCGGCTCGCCCACCGCCAGCGCGATCTCACGCTGGGCCTGGGCATAACGGGTCAGTGAATCCATCAAGAGCAGCACATTAAGCCCCTGATCGCGGAAATATTCTGCAATGGCCAGCGCCGTTTCACACCCCTTTAGCCGCATCAGCGGCGAGGCATCGGCGGGAGCCGCTACCACCACGGAGCGGGCTCGCCCCTCCTCTCCCAAAATGTCTTCGATAAACTCTTTTACTTCCCGACCCCGTTCACCGATGAGGCCGACCACCACCACATCCGCCACCGAGCCACGGGTCATCATGCCAAGCAGCACCGATTTGCCGACACCGGAGCCGGCAAACAACCCCATCCGCTGGCCCTGACCAACCGTCAGCACGGCGTTGATGGCGCGCACCCCCACGTCCATCGGCTGATGGATCGGGCGGCGAGAGAGCGGGTTGATGCGGTGCTGGGCAAACTGCACGGTCTGGGAGGAGAGAATGGGGCCGAGCCCATCGAGTGGCTGGCCGATGCCGTCGATGACCCGACCAAGCAGGTTCATACCGACCGGAATACCGTGCTCTTCGGTGATGGGCACCACCCGGGCACCGGGGATCACCCCCTTGAGCTGCTCGCTCGGCATCAGATAGAGGCGATCGCCAGAAAAACCGACCACTTCTGCCTCCAGCGTCCCATCAAGGGTATCGATGCGGCAGAGGGCACCGATGGCGGCGCGGCAGCCAATGGCTTCGAGGGTCAGCCCCACCACCCGGGTCAATTTGCCGGCGACCGGCGGTTTGGGGGCGCTGTCGCGTACCTTGTACCCTTGCAACCGGTTCAGTAGCGAGCCGCTCATCTGGCCTCCTGAGAGCTAAAAAGTGCAGCCGGACAGCAACGTCCGGCATCGGTTATGGGCGTGAGTCCTGCGAAGCCGGTTTTTGCGACGCATTGTCCCGCAAGAAGTTTCGCAGCAACTGATCGATGCGACCGGAGAGGGTCAAATCGATGCTGGAGAGCTCGGTAGCCAGTTGCAGATCGCCGGGGGAGAGGGTGGGATCGCTTTGTAATCGCCAGTGGCGCTTGGCGCACTCTTCGGCGCCAAATGCCTGTTCGATTCGCGCGATATCGTCGGGATGCAACATCAGAGTCACCCCCTGTTCAGCGGCAGGCAGCAAGGCCAGCCCCTCTTTAAGCGCCTCCAGCAGAATGCGGGGGGAGGTCTCTGCTTCGTGACGAATAAGCGCGCGGGCCAGTTGCATCACCAGCGAGACCAACTGCTGCTCCACCGCCTGATCCAGCTCGTTAAGCGGATTGGCAAGGCGCGCGGCGAGCCCCTGCCAGTGGGCGATCTCCTGCTCCACCAGCTCGCGCCCCATAGCCAGCCCCTCCTCGCGCCCCTGTTCGAGACCGGCAGAGTGGCCCTGTTGCAATCCTTCCAGCTTGCCCTCTTCCATACCCTTGGCATAACCGGATTCGCGCCCCTCAGCCATTCCCTCTTCCCAGGCGGCCTGACGGATCGCTTCAAGCTCTTCGGCGGTGATGCTGGGGGTCGGCTCCTGTTCGGGCTCCGGCTCCACCACCTCCTCTTCCTGCTGATACCAGTCAGGGGCCAGGCCAAGAGCATTGGTAGGCGCTCCCGCCTCTACCTCGACCTCCATCTCGGGCCAGCCCCAAGTCTCAACCCGGGCATCATCGCCCTCGGGGCGCACATACCCACGCAGTTTGTTGTTCATGCTTTGCGCGGCTCCTCACCACTGCCTGATGCGGGCTTGGCATCGCGGTTCTGTTTATGGGCCATGGCTTAGAGGAACTCCTCGCCGCCACCGGCACCCAGCATGATTTCGCCGGCATCCGCCAGACGACGGGCGATGGAGAGGATCTCTTTCTGGGCCGCTTCCACTTCGGAGACCCGGATCGGCCCCATGGCCTCCAGATCGTCCGCCAGCATTTCGGCCGCCCGTTTGGACATGTTCTTGAAGATCTTCTCGCGCATCTGATCGTCGGAGCCCTTGAGGGCGCGTTGCAGCAGATCCCCGGGCACTTCCCGCAGCATGGTCTGGATGCCGCGATCGTCCACATCGATGAGGTTTTCGAACACGAACATCAAATCCTGGATCTGCTGGCTCATCTCTTCGTCCGACTCGCGGATGGAGTCCATCAGCTGGCCTTCGATGTTGGTATCCAGATAGTTCATGATGTTGGCGGCAGCCTTCAGGCCGCCCATCTTGGCTGCCTGGGCACCAGCGGCACCAGCGAACTGTTTCTCCATGATGTCGTTCAACTCTTGCAGTGCCGCCGGTTGCACCTCTTCGAGGTTGGCGATACGCATCACCAGATCGAGGCGCACCTGCTCCGGGAACTGGCTCAGGATCTCGGCTGATTGCTCCGGCTCCAGATAGGAGAGCACGATAGTCTGGATCTGCGGGTGTTCGTTCTGGATGATACTGGCCACCTGACGGGCATCCATCCACTTGAGCGAGTCGAGACCGCGGGCGCCGGAACCGAGAATGATCTGGTCCACCAGGTTGCTCGCCTTGTCCTCGCCAAGGGCCGCCACCAGTGCCTTGCGCACGAAGTCTTCGCTGCCGATACCGATGTTGGTGTACTTCTGGATATCGTCGATGAATTGACGGTGCACCGCCGCCACCCGATCGTGACTGAAGTCGGACATGGAGGCCATCGACATACCGAGCCGCTGCACCTGCTTGGGCTCGAGATGACGGAAGATCTGGGCGGCATCCTCTTCATTGAGGCTCAGCATCAACACCGCAGCCATCTCCATCCCCGACATCTGGTCGAGGATCTGGCGCTGACTGTCAGTGATGTCATTGCCGGTGACTTGACTCTTCTTTTCTTCAGGCATCTTTGTTCGTTACCCATTCTTTAATGACCTGAGCGGCCAGATCCGGCTCGTTCGCTACCAGCGCACGCACCGCCTTGAGCAAGTCTTCGTCACGGTGCAGATCCGGCAGTTTCAGCTGGCCATCGCGTACACCAAATACCTGATCGTTCTCGACTTGTGCTGACAGCAGACTCAACTCGTCGTCGCCACCCAGTACGGTGTGGTTGTCGAAATCCACTTCCCCTTCCGGTTTGGCATCCGGATAGAGCAGTCGCTTGAGCATGGGGCGAACCACGGTGACGATCAAGACGATGATCACCAGTACCGAGGCGGCAATCCGCACCGCACGCCAGAACCAGGGCTGATCGTAGAGCGGCACTTCGGCCACGGTATCCAGTTCTGGGCGATTGAACGGAATCGCGACCACCTCAAGGGTATCACCACGGGTCACATCAAAGCCAAGGCCACCGCTCAGCAAACGGCGCAATGTATCGAGTTCTGCCTGGGTGCGCGCCTCACGGGTCACTGCCCCGTCGGCACCGGGTACCGCTTTGTAATCCACGGCAACCGAAACAGTCATGCGGCGAATGCCCCCCATCTGGCGACGGGTATGGCTGACGGTGGTATCCAGCTCGAAGTTGCGAGTCGCCTCTTTGCGGGAACGGCCAGAAGCGGCAGCGCTGGCACCATCACCACCGGTCGCCTCCTCGGGAATATTGGAGGCGGCAGGGGGCTGGTTGGAGAGTGCACCAGGCACACCACCATTGCTGCCGCTGGCGCTGTTCTCTTCCATGGTCATCTCGGAGCGCACTGCAGGCAAGTCAGGGTTGTAAGTCTTGCGGGTCTGCTCCTGCTGGGAGAAGTCGAGGGAGAGATCCACTTCCGCCGTATAGTTGTCGGCCCCCAGCACCGGGATCAGGATGGCGTCAATTTTTTGTTTGTACTCCAGCTCCTGCTTCTGCTGCATGGCAAACTCTTTGCGAGTCTGGGCCGAGATCGGGTCTTGCGAGCCGGAGTTGAGCAGGCGGCCATTCTGGTCGGTGACGGTGACGCGGGTCGGCTCAAGGCCATGTACGGCGGAGGCGACCATATCGACGATGGAGTCCACCTCCCCCTGCCCCAGCGCCGCCCCTTTCAGGTTGAGCACCACGGTGGCACTGGGTTTACGTTCGTTGCGGGCAAACACATTGTCTTTCGGAATGGCCAACAGCACCTGGGCCTTGGCCACATTCTGGAACTGCTCGATGGCGCTCGCCAGCTGGCGCTCGCGGCTCAGCTTCAGACGTTCACTCTCCATCCGCTGGCTGACGCCGAAACTGGAATCTTTGAGCAGGATATCTTCACCACCGATGTTGCTATCGGTGGCATTGGCAAGACCGGCACGGGTCAGGGCCAGCTGGATAGTGGGGTAGCTTTCAGCGTTGACCAGCACGCTCTTGCCATCCACCTCATAGGGGATCTTCTGCTGATCGAGGAAGTCGAGAGTCTTCACCAGCTCCTGGGTGGTGTAGGTGCCGAGGGGACGCATATCCGGCTCCTTGCCCCACAGCAGGATAAACACCGCAATGGCCAGACAGATGGCAAGCCCCAGGATCAGGGTGATTTGCCGCAGCACATCGGTGTTGGACAGGAAGCCCAGCGCCGAACTCTTCTGCTCATTTTCATCGAGGGCGGCGGTGCCCTCATCGTTTATCAGCAGATCGCCGTTTTGGTCAGTAGCCACGATTTATGTCCTTATTGCTGACATGTTCATGATGTTCAGTCGTCATGGTTTATTGGCGTCGCTTATACCGGCATGTTCATGATGGTCTTGTAGGCATCGACCATCTTGTTGCGCACCTGTACCGTGGCTTCAAAGGCGATGGACGATTTTTGGCCCGCGATCATCACCTCGGCCAGATCCACCGACTTGTCACCCATATCGAAACGGGTACGCAGATCATTGGCGGCGCCTTGCAGTTCGTTGACGTTGCCAAGCGCCTGTTGCAGCAGCAGACCAAAGTCGGAGGTTACCTGACGACCGGGTTGTGCCAGCGGCGTTGCGCCTGCTTCGATCTTGAGCGCCTGCATCTCTTGCATCAGGCTGCTTGCACTAATTTCCATTTTCCATCCCCAGACAAATCATTGACGCTGGCATGCAATAAGCAATTAGAGTGCCAATGCGTTAAAAGCGCGATGCGGATGAGTGGCCAGACCAGGCCGGACGGGTTCGACAACGGCAGGTGGCTCTGATTAAATCCGACTCTGACGCCCACTTTTGCTGGCTGGCAAGGAGTCCGCTCTGGATTATCGCAAACCCGTGTTCAAGGCGATGGACTACATCAGCCACCATCTGGATGACAATCCGGGCCTGGATGAGGTCGCAGCAGCGGCAGCCATCTCCACCTTCCACTTCCACCGTATTTTCAAGACGATGGTCGGCGAGACCATTGCCGGATTTACCCGGCGCCTGCGTATGGAACGCGCTGCCCGTCGCTTGCTCGCCTCCCCCCAGAGCGATATCACCACCCTC
Source organism: Aeromonas veronii bv. veronii (assembly GCF_000820225.1). Classification (GTDB taxonomy): domain Bacteria; phylum Pseudomonadota; class Gammaproteobacteria; order Enterobacterales; family Aeromonadaceae; genus Aeromonas; species Aeromonas veronii. The sequence continues at coordinate 317,109 of NZ_CDDK01000018.1, read as the reverse complement.
GCACTGGCCGCCGGGTTCTCCAGCTCGCAGAATTTCGCCAAGGCCTTTCGCCTGCACTTCGCCATGAGCCCCTCGGAATACCGCCAGCAGCAGGGGGGAAACTGGAAAAGCAAGATTGGAAACGATCCCCTTCCCTTTGACACCTATGATGGCCTCGTCATGCACCCGGTCACCGAACACCCGGGTCTGTTGCAGGGGGCAAGCGTCAGGCTGATGCCCGCCCGGCGCGTGGCGTACATGCGCCGCCTGGGCCCCTATGGCAAAGAGACCTGCGAGCAAGCTCATCGGGATTTGCTCGCGCTGTTCGCCTCGGACGAGGCGATGACACCAGCGGGTACCCTGAGTCTCTATTGGGATATCCCCGATATCACCGATGAGACCCGTTGCCGTACTGACGTCTGCATCGAGCTGGGGCCAGAGATCCTCGCTGGGCGCCAGTTAACCACCCAGACCATCGCCGCGGGCCCCTATGCGGTTTGTCAGTTTATCGCTCGCGGCGATCAACTGGTCGCCTGCTGGGAGACGGCGTTTCGCTGGGTAGTGAGCCAAGGGCTGAACTGCGACGATCGCCCGTGTTACGAGCAATACCACGCAGGCACGGACTCCGACCGGGATCATTACGTGTTTGATATCTGTATCCCGCTGATCAACCGATAAGCCGATACCTCATTTCCATTTACCCACTTCGGTGCCTTCGGGCACCGAAGCGACGGAGTCATGCCCATGAATATCAAAACGCTGTTTCTCGCCAGCCTGCTGGTGACGCTTCCCGCTGCCGCCAATGCCCAGTCACAGAGCCAGACGCTGATCTTTGGCGGCACCATCTACAGTGGTGATCCGGCGAACCCTCACCCGGAAGCGGTCGGCATTGAAGGTAAAAAGATAGTGGCAGTCGGCAGCTATCAGGAGGTCAGCGCCCGCCTCGGCAGCCATGCCAAGCGTCTTGATCTGAAAGGAAAGTACCTGATGCCAGGGCTCATCGACAGCCATGTTCATGCGGCATTTGCCGGTTTTCAGGGGATGACGGTTAACTTTCCTGACGCCATGAGTGAGGTTGAGCAGGTGCAGCAATTTCTGACCCGCAGCAAGGATGACCCCCGCCTGACACAGGGCGATGTAGAGCTATACAGCAATGTCTCCCTCGACTACTGGCATCAGCTTCCCCTGCTCGATCAGGTGTTCAATGGCCCGCAATACCAGCAAATACCCGTAGTGCTGGCCGGTTCGGATGCCCACACCGGTTGGGCCAATCAGGCCATGCTGCGCAAGGCTGGCATTGATGCCGACACCCTTGCCGGTCGTTATGCTCCGCTGAAAGGCAATTTTGGCCTCACCCCATCCGGCAAGCTCAATGGCTTTGCCTCGGAAGGCGGCTGGGATGCCATCCTCAAGGCGCTGCCCCCCGTCAGCGACGAGACGATTGCCAGTGCCATCATGACCGCCGCCAAACAGCTCAATCAGGTGGGCATCACCGCCTGGATGGACCCTATCAGCAACATTCGCCCCCTCGCCCCCATCTTCAACGCCGAGCCGGATCGCCGCGATACCGGCCTGCTGCCGGCGTACAGCATGCTCTCCCGGGAAGGCAAGCTGACCGGACATGTGTCCGCCCTGGCACTGGTGGGGATACATGCATCACCCGCCATCATTGATGACGTATTGGCGCTGCAACAGCAGTTTCAAGATGCCCCGGACGTTAAACTGGTGGGGATAAAGATCCTGCAAGATGGTGTCATCGAGTATCCATCCCAGACCGCCAAGTTGAGCGAGCCCTACCTCAACCGTCCCGGTTACAGCGGCAAGGACGATCTGGACAAACAGCGTTTTAACGAGCTGATCCGCACCGCGGATGCCCATCAACTTATCGCTCACTTTCATGCCATCGGCGATCGGGCCGTCCGTGAATCCCTCGATGCCATCGCCTATGCCCGGGCCCACAATCGGGATCACCGCCTGCTGCACAGCATCACCCATCTGGAGGTGGTGAGCCCGGCCAGCATTGCCCGCTTCAAACCGCTCAATGTGGCCGCATCGATGCAACTCTTGTGGGCCGGGAAAAACGTGGCGACCACCCTGCTGCTTGATGGAAAAGTGCCCCCGGCACTGCTAGCCCGCCTCTATCCGGCAGGCAGCTTGCTGCAAAGCGGCGCCATTATTGCCGGTGCCAGTGACTGGCCGGTCTCCAGCCCCAACCCTTTCCTCGCCATGTATACCGCGATCACTCGTCAAGGGGAGCTTGGCTTGCTGCCCCCCGCCAGCGAGCAGATCAGCCGTCAGGCCATCTTGCAGGCCTATACCCTCAACGCCGCCAAGGTGATTGGGCGGGAGAAGGAGATTGGCTCCATCAGCGCGGGCAAGAGTGCTGACCTGATCTTGCTGGATCGCAATCTGGAACAGGTAGCAAGCGAAGAGCTCAAGGAGACCAAGGTGCTCTGGACCATGTTCAAGGGCAAGCAGGTCTATTCAACCCACTGACACCGAGAGAACAAACAGGCCCGCACTGCGGGCCTGTTGGCGAGATCACGACAGGATTAGCGACTCGTTTCAGTCAAGTCCTTGTCAATCCAGTACTTGGAGCCGGAGATATTGGCATCGAGCAGCAAGCCCTTCTCGCCAATCTGGTAGATGGCCATGCCGCCATTGTATTTGGCGGTCAGCTCGGCGCTCTCCTTGCCGGCCACCACACCCACTTCGGAGGTAGCTTCCCACCCCTGGGTCACGAAGGCATCGAATCTGGCCTTGTCTTCAAACAGGATCACCTGCTGATAGAACTTGCCACCAATCCCGGCCGCCAGACCTGCGCCAAACATCTTCATATAGGTGTGCTTGCCGGTTTTGCGATTGACTGCCACCCCGGCCCCCTGATTGGTATGCAGCATCAGGGAGAACTTGCGCGAATCGAATACCGCATAACCATAAGCCTTGTCAAACAACAACTTGGCTGATGGCTGCTCGTTGAACAACCGGATCAGCGCAGTGTCGGCCATGGTATTGAGCGCGATCCTCGCCTCTTTCGCCGTCTTGGGGTTGAGCATCTCGTTGAGCTCCTTGTCGGCCGCCTTCAGCCACTCCTTGCCGGTGGCGATGCTCTTGTCGGTCCAGACCCCGGCGGTATTGAAGGCATCCTCTCCCCAGGCCGAGATGGAGGCCCAGCTCTTCTTGGAGAAATCACTGACATCCTGCCACACCTCCTTGCTGGTCTCGCTCACTGCCGCACCCAGATCGGACGCTGCGGCCTTGAGCTTGGCCCAGTCGGCATAACAGGGTGAGAAGGCCAGACTCAGTGACAAGGCCAGCAACCAGTTACGCTTGTTCATTTTTTCACTCCCGTATTGTCGAGTGTCTGGGTTACCTGGGACGATCACCTACAACAGGCTACCCGCTGAAAATCACTCCCGCATTATCGGAAGGGGAATCCGGTTAAGCAATCATTGAGTCCTGTTTATCCCGCTACAGCCCGATAGCGGTTAACAAAAAGGCTGCTCATCAAAGAGGAGCAGCCTTTTTAAGCACAGTAAAACCGGACGGGCTTATTCGACCATCATCACCTTGCAGGTGTTGGTACTACCCACGGTTTCCATCTTGTCACCGTGAGTCAGCAGCACCATGTCGCCGCTTTGCAGCAGCCCCTTATCCTTGAGCACGGCCAGCGCGTCGCGGCACACTTCGTAGACCGGTTTGGTCTCGTCACCGTCAAACATCACCGGAGTGACGCCACGGTAGAGATTGGTCCAGGCCAGGGTCTTGTTGTGGGGAGACATGGCGAAGATCGGCAGACCGGAGCTGATACGGGACATCAGCAGCGGCGTGGTGCCGGACTCGGTCAGTGCCACGATCGCCTTCACCCCTTCCAGGTGGTTGGCCGCATACATGGTGGACATGGCTACAGCTTCTTCAACGGAAGTGAAGGTGTAGCTCATGCGGTGGTTGGAGACGTTCAGGCTCGGGTGCTTCTCGGCACCGACACAGACGCTCGCCATGGAGGTAACGGTCTCGATGGGGAACTGACCGGCAGCAGTCTCAGCGGAGAGCATCACCGCATCGGTACCATCCAGCACGGCGTTGGCCACGTCCATGACCTCTGCACGAGTCGGCAGAGGCGCATTGATCATCGACTCCATCATCTGGGTAGCGGTGATCACCACACGGTTCAAACGACGGGAGTGGCGGATCAGCTTCTTCTGTACGCCAACCAGCTCGGGGTCACCGATCTCGACACCCAGATCGCCACGGGCGACCATCACAGCATCGGAACCGAGGATGATGTCTTCCATCGCCTCATCGGTGGCGACGGTTTCGGCGCGCTCAACCTTGGCCACGATCTTGGCATTGGAACCGGCTTCGCGGGCCAGCTCGCGGGCGTAGCGCAGATCATCGCCACAACGGGGGAAGGAGACCGCCAGATAGTCCACATTCATACGGGCAGCAGTCTTGATGTCTTCTTTGTCTTTCTCGGTCAGGGCCGGAGCGGAGAGACCGCCCCCTTTCTTGTTGATACCCTTGTTGTTGGAGAGCGGCCCGGCCACGGTCACCGTGGTATGAATGCGGGTGCCTTCAACCTGCTCGACCTTCAGCTGCACACGGCCATCGTCCAGCAGCAGGATGTCGCCCTGCACCACATCGTCTGGCAGGCTCTTGTAGTCGATACCGACCTGCTCCTGACAACCTTCACCCTTGCCGAGTGCCGCGTCGAGAATGAACTTGTCACCGATGGCCAGATAGATTTTGCCATCCTTGAAAGTGGAAACACGGATTTTCGGGCCTTGCAGATCCCCCATGATGGCAACATGACGACCGAGCTTGGCAGCAATGTCACGCACCTGATTGGCGCGCAGGATATGGTCTTCAGCAGTGCCGTGAGAGAAATTCATCCGCACCATGTCGGCCCCGGCGCGGATGATCCCTTCGAGGATCCCTTCGCGGTCGGTAGCCGGACCGAGTGTGGTTACAATCTTTGTACGTCTAGGCATGAAAGACTCCAATATGAAGTTGATATGACTTGAGATTCTGCCCCATCAAGCCCATGGCTCGATGCACCCGTTTGCAAACCATCTGGGTGGTTTTTGTTATTAAATTACAATACTACACCAAGGCGGGTGGCATAGACAGTCGGGGGCCAGAGCCCCCGACGGTTCAGGAAGAGTGCGGGGTTTCGAAGCGGGATTCGCGCAATCCCTCTTTTACTTTCTTCAGATTTTCGCGAAATTTCATCCCCCGGCGCAGGGTAAAACCGGTCGCCAGCACATCCACCAGCGCCAGCTGGGCGATGCGGGATGCCATCGGCATATAGACATCGGTATCTTCCGGCACATCCATGGAGAGCACCAGATTGCACTCGCGGGCCAGAGGGGAGTCCTTGGCGGTCATGCCGATCACGGTGGCGTCGTTCTCGCGGGCCAGCGCGGCGATCTCGACCAACGCCTTGGTGCGGCCGGTGTGGGAAATAAGTACCACCACATCCCCTTCGCTGCTGTTGATGCAGCTCATGCGCATCATGACGATATCGTCAAAGCTCACTACCGGAATGTTGAAGCGAAAGAATTTGTTCTGGGCATCGCGGGCAACGGCGGAGGAGGCGCCAAGGCCGAAGAAGCTGATCTTCTTGGACTGGGTCAGGATATCGACGCAGCGGTTGATGGCAGAGATATCCAGGCTGTTTTTGGCGGCATCCAGACAGGCCATGGTGGATTCGAAAATCTTGGCGGTGTAGGTATCGGGCCCATCTTCCGCTTCCACATGACGATTTACGTAAGGGGTGCCATTGGCCAGGCTCTGGGCCAGATGGAGTTTGAAATCAGGAAAGCCCTTGGTATCGAGACGGCGGCAAAAGCGGTTGACGGTCGGTTCACTGACGTCGGCCATCTTGGCCAGAGCAGCGATGCTGGAGTGGATGGCGGTCTGGGGAGACGCCAGGATCACCTCGGCAACCTTGCGTTCTGATTTACTGAAACTTTCCAAGTTGTTCGTAATTTTATCAAGGGTATTCATCATCACCACCAGGCGTTTTTGTAATTTAGCTTCAGTGTCTTTGCACTCAATCTACGGCTAAGCAAGTTTCCATTCAAGCTAAGGACTATACAAGACAAGCGGTTATCGCAACTAACGCCTGCCATACAAAGTATGACTCATCTCTAATTATTTCGTACTTTTCGTTACAAAACGTCACCTAGCCATGAAAGCGCTTACAAATGTTGCAAAGCAACAACACTGTGAGCAGGCGCACGTTTGTATCGATCCGGCGGGTGAGCAAGCCTGAGCTCGGATAGAATGGGCCGTCATAATCCAACAATAATCTCGGGACACCAGAGTCGTCCCCATCCTGTAACGAAGGAGTTGTTATGCAGCATACCCATGCGCTGGTCGGCGATGTCGGCGGCACCAATGCGCGTCTGGCCCTGTGTGAGCTGGCCACCGGAACTATCTCTCAGGCAAAGACCTACTCAGGTCTGGCCCATCCCAGCCTTGAAGCCGTGGTACGCCTCTATCTGGAAGAACACAAGGTACAGGTGGCTGAAGCCTGCATCGCCATCGCCTGCCCCATCAACGGTGACTGGGTTGCCATGACCAACCACAGCTGGGAGTTCTCCATCAGCGAGATGCAGAGCAATCTCGGGCTGGCACGCCTGCAAGTGATCAACGACTTTACTGCGGTCTCGATGGCTGTGCCGGTATTGGCTGAATCGGATCGCATCCAGCTTGGCGGCGCCGCGCCGGTAGCGGGCAAACCCATCGCCATCTATGGTGCGGGCACCGGCCTTGGGGTCGCCCATCTGGTCAAGGCGGGTGAGCAGTGGCTGAGCCTGCCGGGTGAAGGTGGTCATGTGGATTTTGCTGCCAACACCGAAGAGGAAGATGCGGTGCTGCAGGTGATGCGAGGCGAATTGGGCCATGTCTCGGCAGAGCGTTTCCTCTCCGGCCCGGGCCTGGTCAATCTCTATCGCGGGCTGGTGAAATCCGATGGTCGTGAGCCAGAGCCGTTCGCCCCCAAAGACATTACCGAGCGCGCACTGGCGGGTGAGTGCCTCGATTGCCGTCGCACCTTGAGCCTGTTCTGCGTGCTGATGGGCCGCTTTGCCGGCAATCTGGCCCTCAATATGGGTACCTTTGGCGGCGTCTATATCGCAGGTGGCATAGTGCCGCGCTTCCAGGAGTTCTTTACCGGTTCCGGTTTCCGGGTCGCCTTTGAAGACAAGGGACGCTTCAAGTCCTACCTCAAGGAGATCCCGGTGTTCCTGATCACCCATGAAGGGCCGGGGCTGCTCGGTGCAGGCGCTTACTTGCGCCAGTCGATGGGGATCACAATCTGATTGAAGAGGGGGCGAGGCGGGATCATCCATGGTTCAGCCTCGATTCAGTGTGAATGGCATAAAGTAGCCGCACGTAACCAAGAGTGTTGTGCTTCACAAGGAGTGGAAAGCGACTCTCATCCGCTGGATACGTTTGTCACCTGACAAGCCTGAACTGTTTCAACCGGCCTTTTGGCCGGTTTTTTTTATGTCTGAATATCCGGGATTACTGGGCCAACGCCTTCAGCTGCGCCTTGTCGGGAGGATTGTTCCAGTCGATGGGGCCATGGGTAAAACGATACTGCAACCGTGGCAGGCTGGTCTCCAGCCACTCTTCCCGAAAATAGGCATAACCCTGATCCCAATCCGGATCATTGGCCCAACCGCTCTGGAGGAAGTAGAGGCGAGTGCCCTGCCCTTCCGGCACAAATCGCAGGCAAACCTGGGTCTTTTGCTGGCGGATATGGGGTAGGCTGGGCGGGAAATTCCAGCTGAAACTGAGCAGGTCATAGGGCATGACGGCCATGACCCGGCACCCTTCGCTGCCACGTTCACCCAGCGGGGCATCAGGCCTGAAGTAGATCTCGAAAGGACCATTCGGTTCGGCCACCATCAAACATTCGGGGGCCAGAAAACTGCGCAGACCGCTTTCGGTAGTCCAGGCGTGCCAGACATCGTCTATGTGCGCCGGAACAAAAATGTTGCCTTCAATCAGTTTATTGTCCATAAATCAGCGATCCTCAAGCCATCCATACAAGGGACTCCGGCAGTATAGCCCCATGGCAAATACAATGGACAGTGCTTAATCACACCCTTGTCATTTGCCTCGATTAACCTGCCGCTGTGCAGCTGCCTCAATGAACATTGGCTTGATCCGGGAGGGCATCATGATCCGGCTCATGGAAGAACACGACATTCCCCAACTGGCCCGGTTGTTTTTAAAGAGCCGCCGCCACACCTTTCACTGGGTCGATCCCGCCCGTTTCCAACTCGAGGATTTCGAGGAACAGACCAAAGGTGAACGGGTGTGGGTAGCCGAACAGGGGGGCAATATCTGCGGCTTTATCGCCATCTGGCAGCCCGATCACTTCGTCCATCACCTCTATGTGTCAAGCGACTGGCACGGTCAGGGGATAGGGCGCGCCCTGCTGGAGCGGGGCCTTGCTGATTCGCCGCACGGCTCGCTCAAGGTTGCGACCCGCAACACGGCGGCAGTAGCCTTCTACCATCGGCTGGGCTGGCAAAACAGTGATGAGACAGGCCACTGCGAGGTCACCGGCCCTTGGTGCAAGTTGCTCAGAAGCTAGCGGGACGCCCGGCACCTGCGCTTTGCGGCTGAACAGGCACCAGCGGTGCCGGGGGGAAGAACCAGCGGTAGAGATCGAACCAGCCATCTCGCTGGGCAATCACGACCTCGTGCACCGGATCGCGCTGGAAGATCGCCACCTTGTTTTCAGTCAGCGGCACCCAGGCATAGTTGACCAGCGCATATTGCGACTGGATCAGGTTGTACTCATTGAGATAGGAGTCATCGTTACCCGATTCGTGCAGTTGGGTACGACTGTCGATGAGGTAAACAAGCTGGTTGAAGAAGGTAAGTTGAAAACCGGTCACTCGCCACTTCTCCCTGGTCGCCTCCTCCTCTTCGATCACGGTGATTTTGCCCCAGCGGCACACCCCGTGATAGTTGACGCCATTGGCCGACATTTTCAGGTCGTAATGGCAGCCCAGACTGTTGATAAACATCCCGACCACAAACAGCAGCACGACAAGCAGTGGCAACAGCAGCAAGGTATTTTTCAGCGTTCGTTTCATCAGAGATCCCTTACAGCGTTTTTTCGAGCTCTTTATAGGAAAGCACGCGAACCTGGTGGCCGGAGACCAGCACCAGCGATGCCGGTTTGACTGGTGGATCGCTCCGTGCCTCCATCTGGCAAACAACGCCGGTCGGCGCGTCGGTGCAGTGCACATGGAGCCACTCGAAATGGAGATAGCTGGCGACAAACGCCACCAACACAGCCAGTAGCAGATTGACGTACATCAGGCCCCTTGCCAGCATTGGCCGCCCGATACCGCTGAGAAAGGCAAGTTTGGCGCGCTCACCAAAAGAACGGGGAGCGGCGGCAGCAGGATCTTTGATGACCTCGTGGTCGGAGCTTGATGGTGTCGACGGTGGCTGCGCAGCCGCTGCAGGCGTGGGCTCGCTCATCGGCTCGGGCAAGGGCTCACTCTCTGTTGGCAGTGCCTTGCCGTAATAGCTCTTCATCTTGCAGTTCAGATGCAGGGAGTACCCTTTTTTCGGGGTACTTCTGATATCCAGCGTCTGGGGGGATGAAGCGAAGTGGCGGCGAATATTGGCGATAGCCACATTCAGGGAGTTGGGGCTGATGGGGCGACCCAACCAGCCGATTTCGAGCAACAGATCCTTGTCGCACACCTCGTCATGGTGATCGAGCAGATAGCTGAAAATGAGGCTCTCTGCCGATGACAAGCGCACCACCCGGGCGCTTTGCAAGTTGTCCTTGTCGGCACAGAAGATCAACTCTCGCCTTTTGACATCAAAGACATAATCACCGAAGTGATAGGCTGATATGTTATTGCCTAGCGCAACCCCCGTCATACCAACCACCTGTTATTTGCATTCATCATGAAGAAGATGGGATTCCACACCTGATAAAGCCAGATGGCGGCTCAGGACTCGCTGTAATTAAACGAAATTCTAAAGGGTCGGGATCTGCGGCACAATAGATGCTGGCAGGCATGAGCGGGGAAAATGAAAATATGCGTCCAGCGCTGTCGGACTGCGTATCGGGCAGAGCATGATGCTGCGAGTTTCGCCTATCGCGGCCACGCCAATCTCAGCTGAACAGTGACATGGGCATGACGAAAAGCTCTGCTGGACAAGGCCCCTTGCCCCTCACAACATCTCGCCGCACTTCACAATAAAGGGAACCTTGCATGCCCCGCAGGATGATCCAACGGGGCGAAGTGAACTGACTAGACCCGAAACTGCTTGAGCAGGGTGTCGAGCTGGGCCGACAGCTGCCGCAGATCACTGCTGGCTTCGGCAACCTGTGCCACTCTGGCCGCACTCTCGCTGTTGAGCGTCGCAATCCGGTTGACACTGTGGCTGACCGCCTCTGCCACCGAGTGCTGTTCTTCCGATGCCTGGGCGATATACATGTTCATCTCGCGGATCAGGCTGACCTGATTTTTAATCTTCTCCACCGATGTCTGCACATCTGCCGCCTCGATGCCGGCGCGGGATGCCTTCTCCTGACTCTGTTGCATTCCGGCCCCGACATTCTGGGTCGCTTGCTGCAACCGCTTGATACTGGCGCTGATCTCCTCCGTCGACTGGCGAGTACGGCCCGACAAGGTGCGCACCTCATCCGCCACCACCGCAAAACCGCGCCCCTGATCACCCGCCCGCGCCGCCTCGATGGCCGCGTTGAGGGCAAGCAAATTGGTCTGCTCGGCAATGCCGTTGATCACTTCGATGATGGTGCCAATGCTGCTGCTTTCGGTCGAAAGGGTGCGCATCAGGGTGGCGACTCGCTCCACCTCCCCCACCAGTTGATGGATGGCCTCATTGGCATGGCCCGCCAGATTGTAACCCTGCTCCACATAGAGGTTGGCCTCATCGGTAGCGCCAGAGGTTTTCACCGCATTGCCAGCCACTTCCTGCACCGCCTGACTCATTTCGGTAATGGCGGTGGCGACCTGATCCAGCTCGGATTGCTGGGCGTCACTGCCTACCCGGGTATCTGCCGAGAGGGAGTCACAGAGTTCGGCGGTTTGCAACACCCCGGCAGAGAGCTCGTTGATCTCCGCCACCATCTCCTGCAACTTGGCAATAAAGTGGTTGATGTTGGTGGCCAGCGCGCCCATCTCATCCTGACGGCTGATCTTCAGACGCCGGGTCAGATCCCCCTCTCCTTTGGCCAGATCAAACACCGCCTGATTCATCTGATGGAGCGGCCTGAGCACATTGCGATGAATCAGCACCATCAACAGGGCGATGATGCAGAGATCGAGCACCAGGATCTGCCAGACGGTGGTGATCAACTGCTGGCGCAGTTGGGCCTGAATGGCGGCATCACTGGTTTGCACCAGCAATCGGGCCACTGTGTTTTTCTGACCGCTGTCGTCATAGACCAGATCATACCCTCCGTAGGCAGACACATCGGCAGGCATGGCTGTCACGGGGGCTATGCTCCCCGCCGTGTCACGGGCAAACCCGGCAACCAGCTTGTCCTTGTTGACCACCAGCAAGGCACTCAGGATATCGGCCGCCAGCTCGGACTTGAGCGATGCCTCGATGAAGGCCGATTCATAATTCCACAGCGGGCCGGGCAGGGAGAGCTGCAGCCGGCCAATGGCCTGTTCGACCAGCGCACTCTGTTTGCTGTAGCTCTCCGCCTTGACGGCGTGGTAGTTGTAACCGCCAAACAACACCAGTAGCAGACTCACCGACAGGGAGGTCAACACGGCAATCCTGAACGTCAGACTTTTCCAATCCATGGTTTCCTCCCGGTTTTACGGCAGCCGGCGCAGTGCCATTGAGCGGCACTTGCTATTGGTACTGTTACTGGTACTTGGCATTGATCTTGTCGATGGTGCCATCCGCCTTCATGGCAGCGAGGATCTCGTTGAGCTTGGTGATGAGCTCATCGGGCGTATCCTTGTTAAACGCCAAGCTCATCTGGGTTTCCTTGAACACGAAGACCGGCTTGGGTGAGGCCACCTTCTCCTTGCTGGCCAGATAGGGGGCCAGATACTGGCCGGTTGCCCAAAGATCGATGCGGCCCGCCTCCAGTTTCTTCACGTTGGCGGTATCGTTGGCTGCCAGCTGCAACTTGGCAAATCCCTGGGCCTTGAGATATTCGGCGGCCGCATCACCGTTATAGCCACCCACCGAATACTGCTTGGCATCTTCCAGCGACTTGACCGTGATATTGGCGGTCGAGCTGGAGAAGAACACCCAGTTGTTATTGACCAGCGGCCCTACCCACTTGAACAGAGCTTCCCGCTCCGGAGTGCGGGTCGTGGAGTAGAGGGCGGTATTGGGAGTACCGAGGGTATCTTCGTACGCCCGTTTCCAGGGCATCAGGGTCAGCTTGTATTCGACTCCAGCACGCTTGAACAGTTCTTCGACCACCTCGGTCGACAGCCCGACAATCTTGCCCCCCTCCCCCTGCATGTTGAATGGCGGGTAATCCTCGGTCATCACGTTCAGTGGCGCAGCCTGAACTGCGGTTATCGCCATCATGGAAGAGACTGAAAAAATTGCACTTTTCCACAGCAGTTGATAGTTCATTGCAACCTCGCTTTGCTTGCCATTCATCCCTGAACATCCGCCGTTACCGATGGCGGTGCACGTCTGACCCGCTGGGGTCATGCCGGCTTTCACGGCTCGCCGCCCACCCATATGCAGCAGCAAACAGATCCGGATTTTGCCTGTGCGCAACGAAACGCAACCGGCGAGGGAGGCTCACAACAAATCGAGGTGGAAACATGCCAGGGCAGCATGAGGGGAGTGCGGAGTGGGGCGGATAAGCCTCTGCCATACAACAGCGCCGTGGCAAAGAAAAAGCGCATCGTTTTATGACAGGGGTCTGGGAGAGAAATGATAGAAAACGCCAACATCCATTTTCCCATACTGCTCGAGGAGACCTCAGAGCCAAACCTGTCCTTTAGCTAAGGTCACGAAAAGAGATACGTCAAATGAGAATGCTAACCCCCTCATCTGCTTCCAGATTAGATTCCAGATGAGCTCCGCCGAGCCACAAAGTGGCGCGAGATACCCGAAAAACAGAAGGCCACCGCGAGGTGGCCTTCTCCAAATCAACAATGAACGTCTGGTGAAACTCAGTCCTTGGCCGCGTCCATCACACCCTCTTCAGAGTGTGCCGGCAGGATCAGGTTGAGTAGGATGGCGGCAACAGAGGCCAGGCCAACGCCGGCCAGCGCGAAGTCGCCAATCTTCATCTCCAGCGCACCGACACCGACGGTCAGAGTCACGGCGACGATGGCGATATTGCGTGACAGTCCCAGATCCACCTTGGATTCCACCAGCGTCTTGAGACCGATGGCAGCGATGGATCCGAACAGCAGCAGCATGATACCGCCCATCACCGGCATCGGGATGGAGGTGAGCAGCGCATTGAACTTGCCGAAGAAGGCCAGAATGATGGCAAACACCGCAGCCCAGGTCATGGTGACCGGATTGAAGTTGCGAGTGATCATCACGGCACCGGTCACTTCGGCGTAGGTGGTCACGGGTGGGCCACCGATGAAACCGGCGAAGCAGACGCCGATGCCGTCACCGGCCAGCGTACGGTGCAAACCCGGATCCTTGGTGTAATCCTTGCCAGTCACGCCACCAATCGCCAACACGCCACCGATATGCTCGATACAGGGGGCGATGGCTACCGGCAACATGAACAACGCAGCAGCCCAGTTGATCTCCGGGGTTTCGAAGTGGGGCAGCGCCAACCAGGGGGCGTTCACCATGCCATCGAAACTCACCTGGCCCATGAACACCGCCGAGACATAACCGGCAATCACGCCACACAGGATGGGGATCAGCTTGATCCACCCCTTGCAGAACACAGCTGCAATCAGGGTGACCGCCAGCGAGATACCGGCCAGCGTCAACGCAGTCCCCGCAGGTACTACCTGCTCACTACCGGCACGGCCCATCGCCATGTTGCAGGCAACCTGCGCCACAGAAAGACCGATGACCATGATCACCGGGCCAATCACCACCGGGGGCAGCAATTTGTGCACAAACCCCATCCCTTTTGCCCGGATCAGCGCAGCCAGAATGAAATACATGAAACCGGCGGCAAACAGGCCAAACATGGTGGATGGCAATCCCCAAGTCTGGGTAGCGTAGATGATGGGGGCGATGAAGGCAAAGCTGGAACCGAGGAAAATCGGGACCTGGCGGCGGGTGCAGAGCTGGAACAACAGGGTGCCCACACCGGCGCCAAGCAGGGCCATGGAGGGGTTCAGTCCGGTGAGCAGGGGCACCAGAACCATGGCACCGAAGGCGACAAACAGGATTTGCAGCCCGGCGACACTTTGCTTGACTAAGGAAAACATGGATGTCCTTAATTTTTTGATAACTGATGGGGATATTTATCACTTTTCAGTCATCACAAGACTTTTTCAAGGCACAAAATGAACACAAATGCGTCACTTGTTACCTTTTACTGCTTGGGAAGGGCATGAAACTGGCTTTTTAGGCGGGATTCGTTGCTACAAGCATCGAGTATGCGATTTTACGCATTATTGTGACGAACGCCAATCGTTTTTCCATCATGTTTATTGTGTTCATGGTCAAAAATGCCGCCACCAAGGGGCGCTCTATAATGGATCCTGTGAATCAAGATGGACAAGGAGTCCCCATGTCACAGCCCCCATTCAAGGCCAGCCAGCGCAGATTGCTTATTGGCTCGGCCATCGCACTCGCCCTTTTTGCAAACCCGTTCAGTTATGATTTCGCCCACAATGAGTGGCAAATGAATCAGGCCTATGCCAAGTCCTGCTTTATCGCCGGCACTCGCATCACGATGGCCGATGGTTCCACCCGCCCCATAGAGACGCTCCGGGTCGGTGAACAGGTGCTGGATCAGCACGGTGGCAGTAACCGGATCCTGGCGATCGAACGGGTCATACTGGGCAAGCGCAGACTCTACGGGATCAACCATTTGCTCCCATTCTTTACCGCTGAGCACCCTCTGCTGACCACGCGGGGCTGGGCGGCCATCTCACCAGCCATGACCCGAACCGAAAACCCGCAACTGGCGGTGCTGCCGCTATTTACCGGCATGCAGATAATGTGTCGCCCGGCACCTGCCATGGTGACGGGCAATCTGGCCCTGCAACCCCAGCCGGAATTACTGCTGGTTGAGTCACTCTGCTGGATCGAGGCGCCTCCCACTACCGCACTCTTCAATCTGCTGCTCGATGGCAGCCACAGCTACATCGCCAATGAGCTGATCGTTCACAACAAAGATGGCGATGGTGGCAGCAGTGGTGGTGGCGACAGCGGTGGAGGCAGCAACAGCGGCGGTGGCAGCAACAGCGGCGGAGGCAGCAACAGCGGCGGAGGCAGCGACAGCGGCGGAGGCAGCGACAGCGGCGGAGGCAGCGACAGCGGCGGTGGCAGCGACAGCGATGGGGGCAGCGATGACAGTGGCGGCCAAGGCGAGCATGCCGGCGGAGAGCAGCATGGTGGAGGTGAACGGCATGCTGGTGGAGAAAAACATGCAGGGGGAGAACGCCATGGGGGTGGCCGCGGATTTGGCAATGGCGTTGATGACAACGGTGTGGATGCCATCGATGCCAATGGCAACAAGCTCAGAGGCGATGGCACCATCGATGACAACGGCGTGGATGCCGTCGATGCCAATGGCAACAAGCTCAGGGGCGATGGCACGGTCGATGACAACGGTGTGGATGCCGTCGATGCCAATGGCAACAAGCTCAGGGGTGATGGCACAGTCGATGACAACGGTGTGGATGCCGTCGATGCCAATGGCAACAAACTCAGGGGCGATGGCACGGTCGATGACAACGGTGTGGATGCCGTCGATGCCAATGGCAACAAGCTCAGGGGTGATGGCACGGTCGATGATCGCCAGCAAGTGCTTACCGATGAGCAGGAGCGGGCGCTGCTCAACAACGGTTTTCGCCAACAGGGGCAACCATAATGCGTTATCTGCTACCACTCCTCCTGCTCGGCCTCACTGGCTGCGCCACGGTCGACACCCCGCCGCTTTACCATCAGATGGATAAGGCAGATGTTCAACTGGCCAATCAGGCACTCGCCAAGGCGCTGGAAACCCGTACCAAAGGGCAGAGCCTCACCTGGTTCAATCCGGCTAACCGTCACTCGGGTAGCGTCACCCCGCTACGCACCTTCCGCCATACTAGCGGGGAGTGGTGTCGCGACTATCGCGAGCAACTCAATATCGGCAAGGCGAGCCAGCAGTGGCAGGATACCGCCTGTCGCAATCAGCAAGGGCGCTGGCGGCCATTGCGAACTTAGTGAATGCCACGGGGTAAACGAAAGGGGGTAGCAGCGCTACCCCCTTGTCATCTTTACCGACCCGTTATCCGAGCGGTGAATATGCGGTTATACCCGACGATAGGGCAGGTAAACCGGCTCCCACATGTGGTTGAGGATATGCTGCTGCAGATCCTGACCGATCAGCGGGTGGGAGGGATCCCGACGCACGATATCCTTGAGCACGGCGGTCGCCACATGCACCGAGATGCTGCGCAGCTCGCAAATGCGGGGATAAACAGCCCCTTTCGCCAGGTCCACCTCACTCACGCACTCGGCCAGCGCAAAGGCGGCAGTAGTGAAGACATCGGGTGTGATCTCGCGGAGCTGGCTGACGATGGCCGCCAGACCTACACCGGGGAAGATAAAGACGTTATTGCCCTGCCCGACCCGAAAATCCTGCCCCTCGTAGCTCACATCCTTGAACGGACTACCGGTTGCAACGATGGCTTTGCCCTTGCTCCAGCGGTAGATATCCTCCGGCAGCGCTTCACAGTTGGCGGTCGGGTTGGAGAGCGGGAACACCATGGGACGCTCGCAATGCTGCAGCATCAGCTGGATGTGTTCTTCCTGGAAGGCACCGCCCGAGCCACTGGTACCCAGCAGCACGGTAATGGGCACATGACGCAGCACATCGGCCAGATTGGCCTTGCCGGGCACCTCGGTATCCCAGCCCGCCAACAGCAACCCCGGTTTGGCGTAACGACGCTTGTACTCGTCGAGCCCGTCCCGGTTGTCGCACACCAGCCCCTGGGTATCCAGAATGTAGATGCGATCGCGGGCCGCCTGCGGATCCATCCCCTCACGGATCATCCCCGCGCAGATCTGATCCGCGACACCAACCCCACCGGCGCCAGCGCCATAGACCAGATAGTTCTGCTGACCCAGGCTCTCCCCCTTGACCTTGACCGCGCCGATGATACCGGCCAGCACCACGGCACCGGTGCCCTGAATATCATCGTTGAATGACGGCAGCGCCTGCTGATAACGGGCCAGATTGTTGAAGGCATTGGATTTGCTGAAGTCTTCCCACTGCAGCACAGCATTAGGGAAGTGGCGCTTGACCCCCTGCACGAACTTGTCGATGAACTCCTCATACTCCTTGCCGCGAATGCGCTTGTGGGGGCGGCCCAGATACATGGGGTCATCGAGCAGTTTCTGATTGTCGGTGCCCACATCCAGCGCGATGGGCATGCAGCAGGCGGGGTGAATACCGGCCCCCAGGGTATAGAGCGCCAGCTTGCCGATGGGGATCCCCATACCACCTACACCCTGGTCGCCGATCCCCAGAATGCCCTGGCTGTCGGTGACGACTATGATGCGGATCGATTTGGCATCGAAGTGACGGGCCTGACTGCCCATGTCATCCACGTTGTCTGGGGTGATGTAGAGGCCGCGCGGCTTCTGGAAGCGGTGGCTGAACTCCTGGCACGCCTTGCCCACGGTCGGGGTATAGATGTAGGGAGTCATCTCCTCCACATGGCGTGACAACAGGGCATAGAAGAGAGTCTCGTTGCGATCCTGCAGAGCACGCAGGTTCTGGTACTTCTCGATATCGCTGCAAGCGCTCTTGAACCCCTCATACACTCGCTCGAGCTGGGCTTCAAAAGTTTGCACCTGAGGCGGCAGCAAACCATCGAGATCAAAATCGGCCCGCTCCTGTTCGGTGAAGGCCGTGCCCTTGTTGAGGTATCGATTGTTAAGCAGATCAGTGCCGGTCAGTGCAACGGGGCGAAAATCCTGTCCCTGTGCATCTTTCCACAGCAGATATTGTCCGGTAGCCATAGTCATTCTCTTTGATTTACGTGAAATTGCCGTTCGGCAGGAGAGCAAGACTCATAATGAAATCAATCATATGACGTTTACTCGATCGGTTTTGTGAGCTTGGGCATACCCTGCGGCCAAAATAGGCGCCTGGCGACCCCGGCGAGACAAATATCCACGGCAAGGAATGAGACTCATGTTAGCATTGCGGGCAACCCAGTCCCTTACAGCATCACAGCCGGGAGTGACCTGATGCCCTCGCCTCTGCCAGCCTGCGTCCCCTTCTTTCAGCCATGCGCCTGATCCCGCTGCTTGCTCTGTGGTTGTTTCTGACCTGCCAGTCGGCTCTCGCCGCACCGGGCCGAGTGCTCAACATCATCGTGGGTGAATGGCCCCCTTTCGTCTCCGAGCAGTCAAAACAGCACGGTCCCGTGGCCCACCTCATCAGCGATCTGTTCAAGGAGGCGGGCTATCAGGTGAAGTTCCACTTCGCTCCCTGGGGCCGGGTCTATTCGCTGGCGGCCAACAGCCAGCTCTACGACGCCACCGCCGTCTGGATGCACAAAACGGAGCGGGAGCAGGATTTTCTGTTCAGCGAAGCGGTGCTGCAGGAGCAGTTTGTCTTCTTCTCCCTCAAATCACGGCAGCTGCAAGCCGAGCGCCTTGAGCAGATCATCGGCATGCGGTTGGGGGGCGATATCGCCTACAGCTACGGGCCCGAGCTGGACAAGATGGTGGCCGATGGCAGGGTAACCCAACAGAAAGTCACCGACGTGAAACAGAATTTCGGCAAGCTGCTGCGCGGACGGATCGACCTCTATCCACAAGAGCTGCGAGTCGGTCTGGCCGAGTTGCAGAGCCAGCTCGACCCCGCCAGCGCGGCACTCATCACCCACAGTCAGACCCCTTTTCTGCGCAACGACAGCTTCGTGATGTTCCCGCGCAAGATGCCGGATTCAGCCAAACTGCGGGATCAGTTCAATCAGCAGTTGCAGCAGGCCATCGCCAGCGGACGTTATCAGCGCTACTTCGAACGGCTGGCCCGGGGCGAATATTGACCTTGGCGAGGCAAAAACCGAGAGGATAAAACAGAAGTGGCGGCCCTTTGTGGCCGCCACCTCTGTGATGCTTGTCAGCTGCTGGCATTAGCCGCTGATGCCCACCTCCAGCTTGAACGGCGTCTTGGCCTTGCTGCTCTCAGCCGCCCCCATCTGGTAGACCCGAATGGTATAAGTGCCCTTGGCGGGCAGGGTCGCCTCAAAGTTGTTCCCTTCCGTAGAGCCGATAAACATCGCCTCCCCCTTGCTGCCCGGCGGCAAAATATTGAAGTAGGGCTTGCCGGTCAGGATCACCACCATGCTCTGGCCCTTGTTGGCCGTCAGCTTGTAATCGAGGGTCTGGCTACCCTGAATGGTGCCGTTGATGGTTGCCCCTGACTCCCCCTTTTTGAACTGCACCTGCTGGGTCTTGATCCCGTCAGCCGCCTGCGCCACGCCCGCAATACCACCGAAGAGCGCAGATGCACATACCGCTGCCAGCCATGCTTTTCTCATCATTTGTCATCCCTTGTGTGAATGGAACCCCTGTTACTGTTGCTCAAGGTGGCCCAAAAAACCATCGCCGTTTGCTGCATCGCTCAATCAATTTGCCATCACGATCGACCCGCCATCAAAAGGGGCGCCGCAGCGCCCCCTTCTTTTTACTCTTTGTCGACCATCAGCTTGATTTGCCCGCCTTGGGCTCATCGAGGGTGTGTTTCACCTCTTCATACCAGAGGTCGTGGTGCTCCTTGGCCCAGGTCTCGTCCACCTCGCCGGTCACCATCCCCTCCAGCGCCCCTTCCAGCTGGAACAGACCCATGTAGATATGGAAGATAAAGCCGCAGATAAGGATCAAGGCGCCTACGATATGGATGAAGCTGGCCCACTCCATCTGACGGCGCAGCTGGCCGAAGATGGGGAAGTCGAGGAACAGCCCGGTCGCCACCACAATGCCGCCAAACCAGATCAGCAGCCAGAAGATCGCCTTCTCGCCACCGTTGGAGAAGCCCGCCGAGGGGTGACTTCCCTTGTGCTTGCCGAGCATGCCGCCAAACTTCATGAACCACTGCACATCCACCATGTTGACGATGTTGTGGCGGAACCACTTGATGAGCACCCCCATCAGGCAGAGGAAGAAGAGCGGCCCCACGTAGTTGTGGAACACCTTGGCAAACCAGATCCAGTTCTCCCACACCCCGAGGCTCACCACCGGCTTGATGAAGTACTTGCCGTAGATGATGGCCAGCCCCGACCCGGACAGGGTCAGAAACATGGCCGCCGTGGTCCAGTGCAGCGCCCGATCCAGCCTGCTCCAGCGCTTGAGCTTGCGCCCGGTGCGCGGCTTGGAGAGCTTGGTCTGCCCCACCACCAGATACATCAGGCCACACATGGCGAGCGACCCGAAAATGGCGATGGCGCCGAGCGGCGACACCCACTTGGTCTTCACCTCGAACCAGAGCTGGCCCGGCACCGAGATCAGCACCCCGTGCTCCGGCGAGCGGGAGGTGGTCACCCCCTCCTGCCCATCCTTCACCGCCCGCCAGTAATCGGCGCCGGCAAAGCCGACCGCCTCTTTCTGCGCATCAGCGAAGCCGGGCGCGCTGAACAGCAGCAAGGCCGTCAGCAGCGCTGTCAACCAGTGTCTCATTGGCCATCCTCCTGCTTGCCAAGCTTGAGCCCCTTGCCTCTGCCATCGTGAGGTTTGCTGGCGTCGCGATAGAGCGCCTGTTCATCAGCCCCCCAAGCTGCGTGAGGAGCACCACGATAGGCAACCCGCTCGCGGAAGATGTCGGAGATCACCTGCGCATCCCCCGCCAGCAGCGCCTTGGTGGAGCAGAGCTCGGCACACATCGGCAGCTTGCCCTCGGCGATGCGGTTGGCACCGTACTTCTGGCGCTCCGCCTCGCTGTGATCCTCTTCCGGGCCGCCGGCACAGAAGGTGCACTTGTCCATCTTGCCCCGATCGCCAAAGGCGGCGGTCTTCGGGAACTGGGGGGCACCAAACGGACAGGCAAACAGGCAGTAGCCACAACCGATGCAGAGATCCTTGTTGTGCAGCACGATGCCGTCGTCAGTGTGATAGAAGCAGTCGGCCGGGCAGACCGCCATGCAGGGGGCGTCGGTGCAGTGCATGCAGGCCACCGAGATGGAGGTCTCCCCCGGCAGGCCGTCGTTGAGGGTCACCACCCGGCGGCGCTGGATGCCCCACTCCAGGGCATCGTCGTTCTCGTTCTTGCACGCCGTCACACAGCCGTTGCACTCGATGCAGCGCTTGGTGTCACACATGAATTTCATTCTGGCCATGGGATCAGGCTCCTACTTTGCGAAAACGGCACAGTGTGACCTTGGTCTCCTGCATCTGGGTGACCGGGTCATAACCATAGGTGGTGACTATGTTGACCGACTCCCCCAGCACATAGGGGTCAGACCCTTCCGGATATTTGGATCGCAGATCCTTGCCCTCGAAGTGGCCGCCGAAGTGGAACGGCATAAAGGCAAGCCCCGGTTTGACCCGCGGGGTCACCAGTGCCTTCACCTTGACCCGGCCCCCTTCCGGCCCCTCGACCCACACATCCTGACCGTCGCGCACGCCGACATCGTTGGCATCCGCCGGGTTCATCTCGACGAACATCTCCTGCTGCAACTCGGCCAGCCAGGGGTTGGAGCGGGTCTCGTCGCCGCCCCCCTCGTACTCCACCAGACGGCCGGAGGTGAGGATGATGGGGAACTCCTTGCTGACATCCTTCTCCTGCACCGAGGCGTACTGGGTCGGCAGGCGCCACAGGCTTTTCGAATCAGGCCAGGTGGCGTAGTCGGCCAGCAGATCCCGGCGCGGGGTGTAGAGCGGCTCGCGGTGCTTGGGCACCTGATCCGGGAAGGTCCACACCACGCAGCGTGCCTTGGCATTGCCATAGGGCACGAAGCCGTGCTTGATGGCGACCCGCTGGATGCCGCCAGAAAGGTCGGTCTTCCAGTTCTTGCCCTCGGCCTCCTTCTTCTCGGCCTCGGTCAGCTCATCCCACCAGCCGAGCTGCTTCATCAAGTCGGCAGTGATCTCGGGATAGCCATCCTCCACCTCGCTCCCTTTCGGCCAGGAGTCTTCGGCGAGCAGCGAGACGCCCTGATACTCGATGCCGAAACGGGCACGGAAACCGCCACCCCCTTCCGACACCGGAATACTGGTGTCGTAGAGGATATGGCTGCCGGGGTGTTTCATCTCCGGGGTACCCCAGCAGGGCCAGGGCAGACCGTACACTTCGCCACTGACCGGGCCACCTTCGGCCTTGAGGTTGGTCTTGTGGAAGGTGTGCCAGTTCTGCTGGTGCGCCTTGAGCCGCTCCGGGCTCTGGCCGGTGTAACCCACGCTCCACATGCCGCGGTTGTATTCGCGGGTGATGTCTTCCAGCAGTGGCTGGTTGTTCTCTACCTTGATGTGCTTGAACAGCTGGTCGGCAAAGCCGAGCTTCTTGCTCAGGAGATACATGATCTCGTGGTCGACCTTGGATTCGAACAGGGGTTCTATCACCTTGTCGCGCCACTGCATGGAGCGGTTGGTGGCAGTGACGGAACCATAGGTCTCGAACTGGGTGGTGGCCGGCAGCAGGTAGACGCCGTCGGTGCGATCGTTCATCACCGAGGCGACGGTGGGATACGGGTCGACAATCACCATCATGTCGAGCTTTTGCATCGCCTTCTTCATTTCCGGGCCGCGAGTCTGGGAGTTGACCGCATGGCCCCAGTAGAACATGGCGCGGATATTGGAGCCCTGCTCGATCAGATCGGCGTTCTCCAGCACACCATCCACCCAGCGGGAGACCGGAATGCCGTTGTTGTTCATCGGCAGCTTGCCGTTGTAGGCCTTGTTGTCGAAACGGGCCTTGATCCACTCGTAATCCACATCCCACACCCGGGCCCAGTGCTTCCAGGAGCCCTCTTCCAGACCGTAGTAGCCGGGCAATGAGTCGGAGGTGACGCCAAAGTCGGTGGCGCCCTGCACGTTGTCGTGACCACGGAAGATGTTGGTGCCGGCCCCGCTCTTGCCCACGTTGCCAAGGGCCAGTTCGAGGATGCAGTAGGCGCGGGTGTTGTTGTTGCCTGTGGTGTGCTGGGTACCGCCCATGCACCAGACCACGCAGCCGGGGCGGTTGTCGGCCAGCAGCTTGGCAGCGCCATAGACCTGCTGCTCGTTGAGGCCGGTCACCCGCTCTACTTCGGCCGGGGTCCAGCGCGCCACCTCTTTTTGCACCTCGTCCATGCCATAGACGCGGGTGCGGATGAACTCCTTGTCTTCCCAGCCGTTCTTGAAGATGTGCCAGAGCATGCCCCAGATAAAGGCGACGTCGGTGCCCGGGCGCAATGAGAGGTACATGTCCGCCTTGGCGGCGGTGCGGGTACGGCGCGGGTCGACCACCAGGATCTTGCAGCCGTTACGCTCTTTCGCCAGCAGGATGTGCTGCATGGCGACCGGGTGGGCCTCCGCCGGGTTGGAGCCGATAAACATGATCGACTTGCTGTTATGCATGTCGTTCAGGCTGTTGGTCATGGCACCGTAGCCCCAGGTGTTGGCTACCCCGGCTACCGTGGTGGAGTGGCAGATCCGCGCCTGGTGATCCACGTTGTTGGTGCCCCACAGAGACGCCATCTTGCGAAACAGGTAGGCCTGCTCGTTGGAGTGCTTGGCGGAGCCGAGCCAGTAGACGCTGTCGGGGCCGGACTCCTTGCGAAGGCGCAGCACTTCATTGCCTACTTCTTCGATGGCCTGATCCCAGCTGATGCGCTGCCACTTGCCGCCCACCAGCTTCATCGGGTACTTGAGGCGACGCTCACCGTGGCCGTGCTCGCGCAGGGCAGCCCCCTTGGCGCAGTGGCCGCCAAGGTTGAAGGGGTGATCAAAGGCCGGCTCCTGACCGGTCCAGACGCCGTTCTGCACCTCGGCATAGACGCCGCAGCCCACCGAGCAGTGGGAACAAATGGTGCGCTTCACCTCGACCGGCACCCCGGCCGCCACTGTTTTGGCCTCGGCCCGCTGCATCATGGCAGGGGCCAGCCAACCGGCGGCCACGGCGCCACCGGCTACCAGACCCGAGTTGACCATAAAGGCGCGGCGGGTCAGCCCCTGACCGCGAATGGCCTCATTGCCCTGCTCGCCCGCCTGGGGCTGCTCGGCACGTTTTGTCAGTTTCATGAGTTCTCCTTCACTGATCCGGCTCAGTCAGTGCCGCGCAGGGTGCGATAAAAGTCGTGAACATGGGGGGTCTCCCGATAGCCCTTGTCAGGCTCGGTGTCGTGGGTCAGCACCTCTTTGCCCACCACCCGACCGGTGGCACCGGCCAATACGCCTATGGTGGCGACCACGCCAACTCCCTTGATCAGATTGCGGCGGGACGGGTCTTTCAGCTGTTCATCGCTCATTCTTGTGACCTCTGTTGTTGTTCTTGCTGGCGCCTGCGCGCCAGCTTCGCGTCCAATGGATATCTCGTCTGTTCGTTTTGTTATGCGCAGCTCTTGTTATGCGCAGATAAGGGCGTTCAGCCCGGCACCACGCAGGCGCCAAACGGCAGGCGCAATTCGTTTTCCAGCTTGAAGAAATCTTCGGCAAGGGCGCCGACCGCCCGGTAGAAGCTGCCCCCTTTCGCCTGTTGCTGATCGCGGCAGCAGGCGAGTACCCAGGGGGCAAGGTGGCGCTCATAGAAGCGGTTGCGCTCCGGATGCTGCTCGCCAATCAGTACCGCCATCACCTCACAGAGGGCGGCGAGATGATCTTCCGGCTCGCACACTCCGCTCTGGCGCTCGAAACCCAGCGACTGCAGATCTGCGCGCAGCACCGCCAGCGGCAGCTCCATCAGGGAGCCAGTGAGATACCAGGAAGCAAACGGCACAATCTCTCCGCGCCCCAGCCCGATAAAGAGATCCTGATACTCCTCGGCAAGCTCGTTTTCGTGGTGGCTGCTGGCCGCCAGCTGCACCAACCCCAGCCCTCTGGCAAAGGGGCCCGGCATCGGCTGCAACCCTTGCAGCCAGGCGAGCTGTTCGCCACGGGGGGCGGCGCGCCAGAGGCTTGCCAGCAGGGCGTAGAGATCGGCGCTGCTCTGTTCCAGTTCGGTCATGGTCAGTTCGCCAACCTTTTCGTTATGTTGTTCACTCATCACTGGCCCCTCACACCTTGAGCTGGGAGACGGGATCCGCCGCCAGCGCTGCAAACACATCCTTGACCCGACAGTCCTCGCACATCAGCAGCCGCTGGGCGGCCTCGTTCTGGAAGTGGGAGTGACCGGCCAGTTTTTGCTGGATGCGGCGGATCATCGAGGCGGGCGCGAACGGCTTGGAGCAGCGAATGCAGCAGGCAGCCTCTTCGGCTTTCAGGCTCTGGACGGCGCGGCGGGCCTCGGGCACGGGTTGCAGACGGGGCGTAAGCACGATGGCCTGCTCGGGGCATGCCTTTTCGCACATACCGCACTGGATGCAATCCTGCTCGATAAAATTGAGGCCGGGCGCATGACCCACCGCATGCAGGGCGCGGCTCGGGCAGACCGCCACGCAGCCCATGCAGAGGGTGCAGTCAGACTCTTTCAATTCCACACTGCCGTAAGGGGCGCCGTGGGGCACCGCCAGCGGCTCACGGTTCCCTTCGTTGGCCTGCCAGAGGGCATCGAAGGCGGCAAACAGGTTCTCCCGTTTGTCTCCCTTGAGCGGCTTCTCCAGCAGGGCAAGGGCTGTCTGGCCGGAAACAGGCTCACCAGCATCTGCGTCAAACAGGGCGATGCGATCGGTAGCAAGCCCAGCGCCCGCCAGCAGCACGGCGGCGCTCGCCAGTTCCCGCTCAACCAGCGCACGGACACTTGCGGGGGCATCATCGCCCAGCGCAATACGCACTGCGCTGGCGCCATAGGAGAGTGCGGCGAACCAGCTCTCGATACCCAAACTCGCGCTCTCCTCAACCCAGACTGGCAGCCAGTTGGCGGGCAGGCGGGTGAGTTCGGCCTCCACCGATTCGCGCTCGTTTTCACCGGCGATCAGCAGTCGGGGCGCGTCGCCCCCGGCCTCCCGATAATGCTTGAGCAAGCGCAGCAGGTAGTCGCCGCTGGTGTTGGCATCGGGCTGGTGATAGCCAATCGCCCCGGTCGGACAGGCCGAGGCACAGCTACCGAAGCCCTGACAGAGATGGGGATCGATCTGGATGCGACCATTGATGGGCTTGAGGGCATCGGTCGGACAGACATCGAGGCAGCGGCTGCAACCGGGCACGCCTCGGGCGGTAAAGGCACAGGCCTCGGGGTCGAGGCGAAAATAGCGCGGCTTGTCGAAGATACCGGTCAGCGCACAGAGCTCGGCAAGCCGTTCGGCCAGCCCTTGATCATCGGCCAGATGCAGATAGCCGACCGGCGGGCGCTCCAGCGCAAACAGCGGAGCGCGGCCCAGATCGGCCACCAGATCGAAGCGCGGTTCCCGTGGCTGTTCACCAACAGCAGCCGCTTGGTGTGGAAAGCCTTGTTGTGGGAAGCAAAGCGCAGCCAGATTAACCCGCTCGCCCTGCCCATTGAGGCCGGTAAGCTGGAACTGGCCGAGATACCCTGTCAGGCCCG
Source organism: Aeromonas veronii bv. veronii (assembly GCF_000820225.1). GTDB lineage: Bacteria > Pseudomonadota > Gammaproteobacteria > Enterobacterales > Aeromonadaceae > Aeromonas > Aeromonas veronii. Next base: position 290,357 of record NZ_CDDK01000018.1, on the reverse strand, counting down.
GTTCGCGCAGGGTCAAGGCTGCGAGGGATGCGGTGGCATCGAAAATGGTTTCGAGATCGGCCGCCTCGGCGTCATGCACCGCTTCGCTCACCAACAGGGTGGGCTTCACCCCGGCGGGCAGCAGGCTGGCAGCGCGGCGAATGCGATCTTCCGGGCCGACCAGCAGCAGGCGCCCCTGACTTTGGTAAGAGACAGTGGCCGGGATCAGGTTGTCGGTCTTGACCGTATGCTGCAGGGCATAGGCGCGAGCGCGCGCGTTATGCTCGGCCGCCCCCGCCCCATGGGCAAGATTGGAGGCCAGATTTGGGCTCAGATTTGGCAATGTTTGTTCAGTGCTCACATACACTCCTGCGCGCGCCACCTCATGGGATGGGCGCTTGTTGGTAAGCCGAGAGAGCAAGAGGCGAGCCAACTCCCCCGGAAAAAAAGTGACTGACAGGGAGTCAGGATCCTGAGGGTTCCATTCCCCCACCTTTGGTTGGGACATTTTGTCCACCACAGGAAACCAAAATGTCCCGATCGTCGGTGTGGGTTTGAGAATGGTTATCAGCCAGCCCGTGCGGCTCGGCGGCAGGTTCGCTGACAAGCGCAACCGGTTCAACAGATCCGCTGGCCGGATTGGCCGATTCGCTGTCTGGGGCAATCACCTGATCCACCAGCCAGTTGCGCAGCCCGGCGGTCAGGGCCGCAGGCAGCAATTCGGGCTGGCTGAAATCCTGGGTGTAGTCGTCGAGCCCATCCGGCTTGTGGCTGCAAAACATGGCCCGCAGCGCCTCCTTGTCGGGGAGTTTGGCCTTGCCCGGCGGGGCTGTTGTTAGCGGCGGTTCGCCACTCTCTGCCCCCTCAACAGCAAGAGGTTCACAGCTCCCCTTGTCAGTGCTGACTACGGGGCTATCCAGCGATGTATCTGGATTTTTACCTTCGCCACTGCCTTCGATGGGGGCGGCAACTGCCTCGGGGATGGCCTCTTCCCGTGGCTGCAATACCTGATGCTTGCGCGCCTCACTCTTGCGAGACGACCAGCGTTTGAGGAACTCACTCATGGGCGCGATTTCCGCTGTCACAGCCACGCTCGCGGCCATCGGGGCCGGTGGCTTTAACGGCGCCACAGCTGGCTTGATCCTGGCTATCGACACCGAGCTGATCCTGCGCCCGACCCTTGCCCTTCTTGCCCTTGCGGCGGGCCTCCAGCAGCTCGCCGTGGCGACCGATAAAGGCCTCCACCCAGGCTTGCAGTGCCTCGGGCAGCGGGCAGGAGAGCACCTGCCGCTCGCCATCCATATAGGCGGCGGCCACAGTCTGGCTCAAGGTCAGGCCATCGGCCACAAAGCCACTGTCCACGCGGCTTCCGGTGACAAAAAGGCGGGGCGAGCCGGAGCTCAAATTGAAGCGATAATCTCCCCGCTCATCGCGAAACAGGGTAAGGGGCAAGGCACCGGCTGCCTCAGATTCGGCGGGATGGAGCGCCGCAATCTCGAAACGGCGGCTCTGCCAGCGGCCAACCTGGCTGTCGATGGCCTTTAACTCCAGTTGCAGCCAGCGCTGCGGGGGCAAGGTATTGGTGGTGTCTTGCACTGTCACGGCTCCCATCAAAAGGTCTCGGCCGGGCCGCCCTCCCCTTGAACCACCCCGTTTGGGACGGTTCAGAGCAACAGATTCAGGGCGGCCACGGCCATCAATGGGATAAGACATAGCAAGAGTGGGGCCAAGGCAGGTTTAGCTTATTCTTAGAAACAGTCAAAAACCGCGCCATACCTAACTCACATGATGAGACTGATGGAATAGCTAAACTTACGATGGGTTTACACTACAACTATCTAAAGACGCAGTTAACCCACAACATATAGTCATGCTTACACATAAAAAATGAAGTGGGAAACCATATCCATATCTATGATGCTTGATATAGATCAATCTCAAACGAGTCAAGTTACATTAAATTAAAAATATCACTAGCATTCATCATCCTTTCATTCAATAAAATTAATTATCTTCTGGGGAAGAATATGACTACTGTGCGCAAAGTTGAAGTATTATTAGATAGTGTATATACCGTAGAGCCTTTAAATGAAGTTTACGCTTGGAATGATGGCCATTGGAACTATCAGTGGAGTGGTCGTTCTAGTAAGTTCAATTTGATTGACGGCGTTAAACAAAGGATAGAACCTGATGGCAGTATAATTATTAAAAACAAGAAGGGTAATATAATAAGGCTAGTGTAATTCTTGAATACAATGGTTTTGTTCCATACCAACGAGCAAAACCATTTCAATGTAGGTGTTTAATATGTATGAATTAGGCTCACCTCTTCTGCTTGTGATCGAGGTAACAGATAAATGCAATTTAAAATGTGTTTACTGTTACAATGAGTTTAGTGAGAAACGACAAAAAGACATAGATCATAATTCATTAATGAGAATTCTTTTAGAAGCTAAAAAAATAGGTGTCTTTGATATTAACTTTTGTGGTGGGGAACCCTTCTCAAATAGAAATTTTATGAGCTACTTGGAACTAGCTGTTGAGCTTGGTTTCGATGTAACAATAAATACCAATGGAACACTTATAAATGATAAGATTTCAAAAAGACTGATGGAGCTAGACCTAATACAACATATTCAAGTTAGTTTTGATGGCCATACTGAAGACTTGAATAATAAAACTAGAGGAAAATTCCCAAGAGCATATCGAGGTTTTCAATTACTATGTCAAGAAGCAGCATGTAGAACCCTATCGCCTTCCGTTGGTATTGTCCTATCAAAAACTAACTACAGGCATCTTGAAGAGATCATTTCTCACTTTTCAACATATACAAACAGAATTCATGTGATGAATGTGATGGGGCATGAGAATCTAATGCTTGATGATATGGATAAGTTTATTTTAGAAAAAGAAATAATACCCTCAATAAAGACAATCTGCAAAAAAACAAACACTCAAGTAACAAAAATACACAAAAGCCAAACGTGTAATGACTTTTTATTTAAAAAAGCACATGTCGATTGTTTGGCTGGACATACATTCCTTGCGATATCATCTAACCTAGATATATTTCCGTGTGATATACACCGCAAATCCATTTATAAATGGGCATCTGATGGAGATATAATGATAGCCCATAAAAAGGCACTAGAAGAATGGCGTTCAATGAATAAACCATGGTGTTTTCATGACAAAAAGTGCAGATCATGTCATGGCATATAAAATATCATTAATTAAATAACTATTGATTTTAATAGCCGAGCATATTCTTTCTACTCGGCTACATAGAAAAAGCCTAGTTAAAAAGTAATCTGGAACAAAACTTGCTGTATCCCTCCCCTTAGATCCCGGCAACCGGTCGCGAGGGGCCCATGACACCGACCTTTATCAAAAGCAATGCTGCCGCCCAGCTCACCATGACCGTCGAGGTGATGGATGAGCAGGGCACAATGAACACCCGCCAAATCGCCTGTGAGCGGCCACTGACGGTCTACCTCAACTGGAAGGAGATAGTAACCCTGATGACGCTGGGGGCCCGCCCCGAGGCGCTGGTGCTGGGTTATCTGAAAAATCAGGGCTTTATCGAGGATATTTCGGCCATCGAGTCGGTGATCGTCGACTGGGAGAGCGAGGCCGCAGCCGTGGTGAGCAGCCAGCAGGCCGACGATCTCGACAAGTCACTGGAGAAGAAGACGGTCACCTCCGGCTGCGGTCAGGGCACCATGTATGGCAGCGTGATGAAGAAGCTCGAAGGGGTCGTGCTAGCGGCGCCCGAGCTTAAACAGAGTACTCTCTACGCCCTGCTCAAGGCGCTGTCAGCCCATAACGAAACCTACAAGATGGCCGGTGCCGTCCATGGCTGCGCCATCTGCCGCGGCAGCGAAATCCTCTCCTTTGTCGAGGATGTGGGGCGCCACAATGCGGTGGATACTTTGGCTGGCGAGCTCTGGATGCGCGGCGAGAGTGGCCACGACAAGATCTTCTACACCACAGGGCGGCTCACCTCGGAGATGGTGATCAAGGTGGCGCAGATGGGCATTCCGGTGCTGCTGTCGCGCTCCGGCGTCACCCAGATGGGGCTGGATCTGGCCCGCCAGCTCGGCATCACCATGATTGCCCGCGCCAAGGGGCGCCACTTCGAGGTATTCAGCGGTCACGACCATATGGTGCTGGACGAGAAGCCGCCGGTGCTGGCGCCCAGTCCGGCCGGTCGCGGGATGCGGGACTAGGCCATGAATGAGTTTATGAACGTGAAGCAGGTGGCGGAATACCTCGATCTCAACGAGAAGAAGGTCTACCAGCTCGCCAACGAGGCGCGCATCCCCGCCACCAAGGCGACCGGCAAGTGGCTGTTTCCCCGCTCCCTGCTCGACCGCTGGCTGCTCGGCAGCTGCCACGAGGGGGTAATGAACGACCGGCTGCTGCTGGCGGGCTCCGACGATGTGCTGCTGCACTACGCCAGCAGCCGCTTGGCACAGCAGCTCGGCACCCAGGCACTGGTGGGCTACACCCCGTGCGGCACCCGTCAGGGGCTGGCGATGCTGGCGCGCGGCCATGTGGATCTGTGCGCCATCCACTGGGGGCAGGCCGAGGAGGCGCACCTGCGCCACCCGGCGCTGGTGCAGCAGTATCAGGGCCACCGGCAATGGGTGATCGTTCATGGATTCAGGCGGGTGCAGGGGCTGGTGCTGCGCCAGGGGCTGCAACCCAAGGAGGCGAAAGAGGCGCTCGACTGGCGCTGGGCCATGCGCCAAGAGGGGGCTGGCAGCCAGCGCGCCCTGCAGGAGTGGCTGCAAACCCAGGGGGAGTCGCTGACCCGGCTGGAGCGCACTCTTGAGGTCAATAGCGAGCGGGAGCTGGCCGCCGCCATCAGCCGCGGCGATGCGGATGTCGGGCCCGGCGCCCAGAGCACCGCCACCGAGTTTGGCCTCGGCTTTATGCCCTTGTCGCAGGAGTGCTTCGATCTGGTGATGCCGCAGGGGGTCTTCTTTCGCACCCTGCTGCAACAGCTGATCGGCTGGCTGCAATCCCCCGAGGGGCGCGAGCTGGCGGCCCGCCTCGGCGGCTATGACCTGACCCAGAGCGGCAAGCTGGTGTGGAGTCCGCAGTAAATAACCACTCACCCACCGACAAAACAGCCCGCCAACCATGTTGACGGGCTGTTTTTATAATGGGCCTTTTTATAACAGCATCAATCGCTTGTCTCACGCCCCTCGGCATTGAGGGCGATGCGCCACCCTTCCAGTTTCGCGGGCTCGCTGCCGCTGGGCAGCAGGGCGTGGCTGCGCAGCCGCACGGTAAAGCAGCTCCCCTGCCCCGGGGTGGAGTCCACCAAGAGCTCGCCGCCCCAGCGGCTGATGATGCGGTGGCTCAGGGCCAGCCCCAGCCCGGTGCCGGTGGCGCGGGTGGTGAAGAAGGGGTCGAAGATCTTGTCGATAATGGCCGCCTCGATGCCGCTGCCGTTGTCGATCACCCGTACCTCGGCCCCGCGCAACTGACCCAGTTCATCGACCCAGTCGCGGCTCTCGACCCGGATCTCCCCCTGCTCCCCCAGCGCGTGGCTGGCGTTGACAAGGAGGTTTATCAGCACCTGCAATAGCTGCTGGCGATCCGCCTCGATGGGCTGCTGGGCCCTGAGATCGGCCACCAGCTCCACCTGCTGCTGGCGCAGGGCGGAGCGCACCAGGGTCAGGCTCTCCTCGATGATGGGATTGAGGTGCTGCCACACCGGCGCCGTCTCGTAATCGCCGGGGCGAGAGTATTGCAGCAGGCTGCGGGTGATGGCACGAATGCGCTCGATCTGGGCCAGCACCAGCGCCAGCTCCTCGCTGACCGGCTCGGCCGCCTCCCCCAGCTCCAGCTTCATCAGCTCCACATTGCCGAGGATCACCGCCAGCGGGTTGTTGATCTCGTGGGCCACCCCGGCGGAGAGCTCGCCAAGGGCCGCCAGCTTCTCGCTGATCAGCAGCTGCTGGCGCGCCTCGGTCAGCATATGGATATGATCTTCCAGCTCGGCAGTCTTGAGCTCGAGGCTTTGGGTGCGCTCGGCCACCTTCTGCTCCAGCTCATCGGCGCTGCGGGCCATCTGCTGCTGATGCGCTTCTTGCCTGTCCAGCATTGCGTCGAACTGGCGACCGAGCTGGGCCAGCTCGTGGTCGGGGTCGAGGGCCAGCGGGCCGATGCGAGCCGACTCCCCGGTCTGCACCTGCCGCACCACCTTGTGCATCCGCTCGATAGGGGAGAAGAGATCCCGCGCGCCGCGATAGACCAGCAGGCCGGAGAGCAGCAACAGCAGCACCACGCCGGAGCCCAGCTCCACCAGATTGGTGAGGTAGGTACGGATAATGGGCCACTCGAGAAAACCGACATAGAGCATGCCGATCCGCTCGCCCCTGGCCCCCAGCAGCGGCTCGTAGCCAGATACATACCAGGCGTCGTGGACGAAGGCGCGGTCAACCCACATCTCCCCCCGCCCCAGCACCTGCTCGCGCACTGGCGGCGAGACCCGGGTACCCACCGCCCGACCCACCTGACGGCTGCTGCTGACCGGCACGTTGGTGCTCACCCGCAGATCGTCGAGAAACAGGGTAACGGTGCCGACGCTGCCATCCGGCAGGGTGTTTTTGGCAAACACCTGCCCCTTGAGCTCATCCACCAGCCGGGTGCTGCCGTTGACAAGCTCTCCCCCCTCCAGCACGGCCCAAAGGGAGCCGTCGCGGCCCATCACAGGGGTCAGTGACAGACTGATCAGCCCCCTGTTCTCCACCACCCTGGTGCCATCCCGCTGCCACAGCACGGCCCGCTTGGCCAGTTGCGGGGAGAGAGCGAGCATCTCCTGCTGCGACCAGACCACGAAGTGGCTGACGCTGCGCCCGGCCGTGAGGGCGGCCCGCTCCTGCGCCGTCAGCTGATCCAGCTCGGGGCCACGGCGCAAGCGCAGAAAATCGAGACCATAGTTGGCCGCCAGCGGCATCACCCAGTTATGCAGCTGATCCGGCGATTCCCGCAGCCGCAGCTGAAAGGCCCAGGCATCGCGCAGATGCTCCAGATGCTCGGTCTGGCGCTGCTGCTGCACCGTGATGGCGTGATGGGCCACCCCGAGATCGCTGCGCACCGTGGTGAGCAGGTTCTGCCAGCTGTAGGTGAGAGTCCAGTAGAGGGTGAGCGCTATCATGCCCACCAGGGTGAGCATGATGGGTACCGAGGTGAGCAACAGCAGGCGCCAGCGCACTTTGGTGCGCACGCAACGGGGCAACAGGGCGCGCATGCAGCGGGAGAGCAGGGTCAGTTGCATCGCCACCCCATCCAGTCAGCCTTCCTCATTCGATGGCCCACTCCTTGAATTTGCGATCCAGCGTCTTGCGCGCCACCCCGAGCACCCGGGAGGCGGCCGACTTGTTGCCATCATGGCTGGCCACCACCTGCAGGATGTGGGCTTTTTCTACCTCCGCCAGCGGCCATGCCAGCGGATAGCCCTCCTCGCTCGCCCCCTGTTCAGCAAGCTTGCTGCTCTGCCAGTAATCCGCCGGGGGCTTGCCCAGCAGCAGGCAGCGCTCGATAAGGTTGCGCAGCTCCCGCACGTTGCCGGGCCAGGGGTAAGCCTGCATCGCCACCACATCCTCGTGGGTCCAGCTCAAGGAGCCCATCCCCATCTCGGCGGTGAGCTGGCGGGTAAAGTGGTGTACCAGCGCGGGGATATCGTCTATCCGCTCCCGCAGCGGGGCCACCGGCAGCGCCACCACGTTGAGGCGATAGAAGAGATCTTCGCGAAAGCGGCCCGCCTCCACCTCGGCCTTGAGGTTGCGGTTGGTGGCGGCAACGATGCGCACATCCACCGCCAATTCGCGCTCGGCCCCCACCGGGCGGATGGCCTTCTGCTCCAGTGCTCGCAGCAACGAGGCCTGCATGGCAAGGGGCATTTCGCCGATCTCGTCGAGAAACAGGGTGCCCTGATGGGCAACCCGGAACAGACCGTCGCGCCCCTTGCGGGCGCCGGTAAAGGCCCCCTGCACGTGGCCGAACAGCTCGCTTTCCAGCAGCTCCGGCGCGATGGAGGCGCAGTTGAGGGGCACAAAGGCCCCCATCCGGCCAGAGAGTTGATGCAGGGCGCGGGCCACCAGCTCCTTGCCGGTGCCGGACTCCCCCTCCACCAGCACGGCGGCGTTGGAGGGGGCCACTCTGGCGATGAGCGTCTTGAGTTCGCGGGTCTTGGCACTGTCGCCAATCAGGGTGGGCGGGAACAGCTTGCTCACCTCCCGGCGCAGCAGCAGGTTCTCCCGCTCCATCTGGCGGCGCTCGATGACTCTATCCACCGCCTGCACCATCTGATCGAGGTTGAAGGGCTTGAGGATAAAGTCGCTGGCGCCGAGGCGCAGCGCCTTGAGGGCGGTCTCCATATCGCCAAAACCGGTCATGAAGATGATGTCGCTGCGGCGAGTGGCCGGGTCTATGGCCTCGTGCCACTCGATGCCGGAGCGCCCCGGCAGCCGGATGTCGGCGATGATAAGGTCAAAGTGAAGGCGGCAGCGCAGGGCTTCCGCCTCCTCCACGCTGGCGGCAGTCTCAATCTGGGCAAAACGCTTGGCCAGCGCCTTGGCCAGAAAGCTGCGCATGCCGGGCTCATCGTCAACGATAAGCAGGGAGAGGGCAGACCAGCGGCTGGGAGGGAGTGTCATGGAAAAAAGTACCTCGGATGCACGTACGGTCGGTGAATGTCCCGATAACCGGAACCTTAGTGGGACATTTTGTCCTTCCCGTATCAAAAGCACCAACACCAATTATTAAAAGCGATAACAAGCTCACCTAATTGATTCTAATAAGCTTCTGTTTTTAAACGGCAAACCGTGAATGCAGCGGCAAAGGAACAGTTTGGCACCCTGCTTGCTTACTCTTGCCCTCTCCTCAGCCACCCTGAAAAAAGTTGCATCACGATGACGATAAAAACCAACCTCAAACGTTTTGCCCTCTCCCTCGCCGCCAGCCTGCTGATCGCCGGCGCGGCCCATGCTGACACTACCAAGGCGCCAATCCGCCTCGCCACCACCACCAGTACCGAACAGTCCGGTCTGCTGGGCTGGCTGCTGCCCCAGTTCACCAAGGAGACCGGTTATCCGGTGCAGGTGATGGCGGCCGGTACCGGCCAGAGCCTGAAGATGGGCGAGAACGGCGATGCGGATCTGGTGATGACCCACGCCCCCTCTGCCGAGAAGAAGTTTGTCGACGCAGGCTTTGGCATCGAGCCAGTGCACCTGATGTACAACGACTTCGTTATCGTCGGCCCGGCCAAAGATCCGGCGGGTCTCGGCAAACTGCACGACGCAGCCAAGGGGCTGCAAGCCATCAAGGAGCAGGGCCAGACCTTTATCTCCCGCGGTGACGAGTCCGGTACCCACATCAAGGAGAAGACCCTGTGGCAAGCCGCTGACGTCAAACCCGAGTTTGCCGGTTACAAATCCATCGGCCAGGGGATGGGCCCGACCCTGACCATGGCCTCGGAGCTCGGTGCCTACACCCTGACCGACCGCGGCACCTGGCTCGCCTACCAGAGCAAGCTGGATCTCGCCGTGCTGCTGGAGGGTGACAAGCGCCTGTTCAACCCCTATCAGGTGATCCTGGTCAACCCCAAGCGCTACCCGGATCTCAACACCGAAGGGGCCCGCACCCTGAAAAACTGGCTGGTCTCCGAGCATGGCCAGAAGCTGATCGGCGACTTCAAGGTGGCGGGTCAAGCGCTGTTTGTAGCGGATGCCAACGGGAAATAATGGCAACCCTGACCCCTGCGATGACCTTGATGGCCCTCCCCCGGTTCGCTGTGGGAGGCGCCTGATGCCGACCCTGCTCGACACGACCGTATTGACGGCCCTCGCCCTGCACGATGAGAGAGAGGTCTGATGCCGACTCTGCTCGATACTACGTTGGCTGCCCTCGCCCTGCTGTTCAGTGGTGACACCGAACTGTGGCAGGTGGTGGGGGTCTCCTTCTCCGTCTCCTGCATCGCCCTGCTGCTGGTGCTGGTGCCCGCCTTGCTGCTGGGCTTTGCCCTGGCCTATCTGCCGCTGCCCGGCCGCTGGTTCTGGCTCTCCTGCATCAATACCCTGCAATCGGTGCCGACCGTGGTGATTGGCCTCTTGCTCTATATGCTGCTGTCGCGGGCCGGCCCCTTTGGCGACTGGAAGCTGCTCTTTACCCAGCAGGCGATGGTGGTGGGGCAGATGCTGATCGCCTTCCCGGTGATCGCCACCATGGCCCACGCGGCGTTTGTTCAGAGCGATCGGCGCGCCTGGGAGACTGCCCTGACCCTGGGGGTCTCCTGGCCCAAGGCGCTGATCGGCCTGATGCACGAGTGCCGCTTTGGCCTGCTGGCCGCCATCATCGGCGCCTTTAGCCGCATCGTCACCGAGGTGGGCTGTTCCATGATGGTAGGGGGCAATATCCTGCACTTCACCCGCAATATCCCCACCGCCATCGCGCTGGAGACCCAGAAAGGGGCCTTCACTCAGGGGGTGGCGCTCGGCATAGTGCTGCTCACCCTCGCCCTCTTGCTCAACCTGTTGCTGACGGCGTGCCGCGGCCACAGTTATTTGAAGAACTGACCATGGCGCAGCGCACTGTTAGCCATTACCGAATGCTGCTGACCCCATCTCTGGCACGACCACAGCTATCTGAAGAACTGACCATGCCCCCACTGTGTATCAACAGGAGTACCCCATGGCCCTGACCGCCCACCAGCTGACGATGCGCTTTGGCGAGCGCCAACTGTTCGAGATTGACCGGCTCGCCATCGCACCGGGGGATGCAATCTGGCTGCATGGAGCCAACGGGGTGGGCAAGACCACTCTGCTCAAAATCCTGGCCGGGCTGCTGGCCCCTACCCGCGGCCATACCAATCTGCCGGGGCGCTGGCAACAGCGGATCAACCGGCTGCTTAAGCGGGATCTGGGGCCGGGCAGGGTCACCTATCTGCACCAGACCCCCTATCTGTTCGATCGCACAGTTCACGACAACGTGGCCTGGGCGCTCGATAAACAGCTCGGCAGCGAGATCCGGGTGTTCGAGGCGCTGCGCCGGGTCGAGCTGGAGGGGCTGGCACGGGAGCACATCAGCATTCTCTCGGGTGGCGAACGGCAACGGCTGGCAATGGCGCGCGCCTGGGCGCTGCAACCGGCCTTTCTGCTGATGGATGAGCCCACCGCCAATCTCGACACACATTCGGTTGCCCTGATGGCCGCATTGGCGCAAGATCTGCGGGAACATGGCAGCGGCCTGGTCGTCATCAGCCACCAGAGCAACGCATTGACCTCCCTGTGCGAGCGGCAATGGACCCTCGCCCGTGGCCAGCTGCAAGAGACGACCCCTTTAAAAATCATCGAGCGACATGACTTCAAAAAGCGACAGCCACTCTGATCCCGTTGCCGTATCAGCAGTGATCCTGGCAGGAGGCCGCGCCACCCGGATGGGGGGCGAAGACAAGGGATGGGTAGCACTGGCGGGACGCCCTCTTATCGACCATGTTTTGGCGCGCCTGCGCCCCCAGGTGGATGAAGTGCTGATCAACGCCAACCGCAGTCAGCCCCGCTATCAGGCGCTGGCCCCGGTCATCAGCGATGACAACAACGACTATCTCGGCCCGCTGGCGGGCATGCAGGCGGGCCTTGCCGCCGCCCGTCACGACTGGGTGCTGTTCGTTCCCTGCGATGGCCCCGCCCTGCCGCTGGATCTGATGAGCCGCTTTCGCGCCGCCCTGACCCCGGATACCGAGCTGGTAGTGGCCCACGATGGCGACTGGTTGCAACCCGTGGTGGCCCTGCTGCACAAATCCCTGCTCCCCTCCCTCACCGCCGCACTGGCAGAGGGGGAGCGCAAAATCGATATCTGGTTTGCCCGCCACAACATGGCGGTGGTGAGCTTTGCCGATCAGCCGGATGCCTTTATCAATCTCAACAGCCCTGCCGAGCTGGCCGCCTACGAGGCCCGTCTGCTCGCCACGGCTATCGACCCCCAACAAGGAGTCACCTCATGACCCCGGCCCCCACTCTTCCCCTGCTCGGCTTCGCCGCCTGGAGCGGCACCGGCAAGACCACCTTGCTGGAGCAGTTGATCCCCCTGCTGGTGGATCGCGGCCTGCGGATCGGGGTGCTCAAGCACGCCCACCACGACTTTGATATCGACCAACCGGGCAAAGACAGCTACCGCCTGCGCAAGGCGGGTGCCCAGCAGATGATGGTTGCCTCCCGCCGTCGTCATGCTCGCATTACTGAAACAACGCACGGCGAGACCGAGCTGGCCGAAGCCGATTTTCGCCAGTTGCTGGCCAGCTTCGATCAGACAGAGCTCGATCTGCTCTTGGTCGAGGGGTTCAAGCACGAGCACTTCCCGAAAATCGAGCTGCACCGCGCCGAGATTGGCAAGCCGCTGCTCTTCCCCGAAGACAGCGACATCATCGCGCTGGCCAGCGATCAGCCCCAACAGAGTGGCGAACAACAGCAGACAAGCCTGCCCCGCCTCGATATCAACGATCTGGCGGCCATTGCCGACTTCGTCTGCCGCTGGCTTGACGGCTGCCAGAGCAAGGAGCCGGAGGCGGGCAAGGGCTTTCTCTCGGTCGAGGCGGCCCGCAACGCCATTCTGGCGGCCCTCACCCCGAGCAACGCCTGCATCGATAAACCGCTGGCCCAGTGCCACGGCGCCGTGCTGGCCGCCGATCTGATAAGCCCCATCAATGTGCCGCCCCACGCCAACTCGGCGATGGATGGTATTGGCCTTCGCAGCGACGATCTCGCCACCGGTCGCTGGCAGCTGGTGGGGGAAGTGCTGGCGGGCCAGCAGCGCCACGAGCCTGTGCTGGCCGGTCAGGCGGTGCAGATCATGACCGGCGCCCCGCTGCCCCCCGGTGTCGATACCGTGGTGATGCGGGAAGAGACGCTGATTGAAGGTGAGTGGGTCACGGTCACCGCACCGATCCGCGCAGGACAGAATGTGCGCCTGGCCGGCGAAGATCTCGCCAAGGGTGCGGTCGCCATCCCGGCCGGTACCTGGCTGGGCGCCCCCCAGCTGGGGCTGGCGGCATCCCTCGGTCAGGCCAGTCTCACTGTGCGCACCCCGCTGAAAGTGGCGCTGTTCAGTACCGGTGACGAGGTGCAGGCGCCGGGCGAGCAGCTCGCCCCCGGCCATATCTTCGACAGCAATCGCTTCACCCTGATGGCCCTTATCCGTGCCGCCGGTTGCGAGGTGATGGACCTTGGCATCATCCCCGATGACAAGACCATCCTGCGCCAGCAGCTGGAGCAGGCCGCCGCCAGCGCCGATCTGGTGCTGAGCTCCGGCGGGGTCTCGGTGGGCAACGCCGACTTTATCAAGCTGGTGCTGGCTGAGCTTGGCCAAATCGATTTCTGGCGCATCCAGATGCGACCGGGCCGCCCGCTCGCCTTTGGCAAGCTGGGGCAGACCCCCTTCTTCGGCCTGCCGGGCAATCCGGTGGCGGCGATGATCTGCGTACTGCAATTTGTCGAGCCCGCCATCGCCCGCTTGCAAGGCAAGCGGTGGCAGCCGCTGCGCCTCTCGGCACTGGCAGACGAGAAGATGAAGAGCCGCCCGGGGCGCACCGAGTTTCTGCGCGGCATCTTCCATCAGGACCGTAACGGCCAGCTGCGGGTGCGCACCACAGGGCCACAGGGCTCCGGCATTCTGAGCTCCATGGCCGAGGCCAACTGCCTGATCGAAATCGTACCGGACCAACCCGGGATCGCCATTGGCGAGCGGGTCTGGATCCACCCCCTGCAGGGACGACTGGCCTAAATCCCGACGGGGCGTCGGCCGGATGCTCGGCGCCCCGTCACCCACCTGACAGGAGGCAGACCGTGCGTCTTGATGCCCCCCTCTCCCGACTCGATCTGCTGGTCTATGGCCGCTACCGGATCGTCCATGGCCTGCGCATTGCGCTCGCCTTTATGCTCACCTTTCTGCTGACCCGCGAGCTGAAACTGCCGGAGAGCACCTGGCCGCTGATCACCCTGGTAGTGGTGATGGGCCCCATCTCGTTCTGGGGCAATGTGCTCTCCCGCGCCCTGCAGCGGGTGGTGGGCACCATTTTCGGCGCCAGTTGCGGGGTGGTGGCGCTCTATCTCGAGATCTACTCGCTACCGCTTACCCTGATCTGGTGCGGCTGCATCATGTTCCTCTGCGGCTATCTGGCCCTCGGCAAGCGCCCCTATGTGGGGCTGCTGATCGGCATCACCCTGGGGGTCACCATGGGGGCCATGCCGGGGGATATAGAGACGGCGCTGTGGCGCAGTGCCGACGTAATACTGGGCTCCCTGCTGGCGCTGCTCTTTTGCAGCATCTATCCCCAGCGGGCCTACAGCCACTGGCGGCTGCAACTGCACCAGATCCTGCAGCAGTCTGGGCGGCTCTATCACACTCACCTCTCCCCCAATGTGCTGGAGCGCCCGCGCCTCAAGCACAATCTCTCCCAACTGTTGGCACAGACCGGCAAACTGCGGGCCCTGCTGGCACCAGCAGCCAAGGAGACGCGCCACAGCGTCGCCCTGTTTGATGCGGTGCAGGTCACCATGCGCAACACCCTCTGCACTCTTGAGATGCTGGCCAACACCTACTGGAACGATCGGGAGAGCCACTTCCTGATGCAGAGCACGGCTGCGCTGCAAGCCTGCCATCTGGCCACCGAGGAGGCGATCAACCAGCTTGCCCTGATGATGCAAACCGGTGACGGTCGCGGCGCAGATGACGCCATCGCCCGCCTGCACGAGGTGGCGACCCGGGTATCGCTGCCGCCCAACGCAGAGGCAGCCATCAATGGTTACCTCTGGCTCAACGTCCAGCTGACCGAACAGCTCACCCACCTGCGCCGCCTGCTGGGGCTGATCCTCACCCCGCCCCATCGCAAGCAGCCCGACTAGGCCCAATGCAAAACGCCCCGCAGTTGCGGGGCGTTCTTGTCGGCATAGGCACTGATGATCAGGCCGCCGTGCGGGCGTTCTCGCTCATCTGCTCCAGCTCTGCGCGGCTCAGGGTAGAGACAAAGCGGCCATCGAAGTAGATATCCATCAACTCGCCACGCTTCTCGCCACGCATCATGCTGCGGCGACCATCCAGATAGTGCACCTCCATCTGGGCGGTATGCTCGTCCGGGTAGCTGATCTCCACCTCGCGCACCCCTTGTGGCAGCATGGCCAGCGGCACCTTCTTGAGGGCCGGATCCAGATGCTGGTTCACCTTGATCACCGGATTGGCTTTCATGTCCACCACAGCCGGAGATTTGCCGGTGATGGGGTTCTTGCCAGACCAGAACTCGATGGTATTGAAGACGAACAGGTCAGCGGTCGCGGCCAAACCGTAGACAGGGGAGAGCAGCATAAAGACCCCGGCACGAGCGTAGCGGTTATCCACCACGCTCAAGTTGCCCTTGGTGACCATGCCGGAAAGCCCCATCTGCCCCATACAGCCGCCCAGACCCATGCTCGCGACCATAACCAGCAGGGCCATTGCCCGCCCCTTCTGTTGTAATGCCATCGTGTTCTGTTCCTGCTCTGAAATAAATGAGGCGGCAAGCCTAATCAAGGGGCCAGAAGAGGACAATTCACAATGGCGGGACGATACAGGAGGGGTTCAGATTGGCATATCAAGTGCGCAATAAATAAGCACCGATGGGATTATCATCCGATCGGTGCCTCGTTCAACAATCAATAACCGTCAGGAGCCGATTGCCAGATTGGAGACTGTCTCGGTCACATTGATGGCACCCTGCTCTATCTGTGCCATCACGCCACTCACCTCGCCGATCTGCTCCTTGCCACGCTGGGCGCTGGTGGCCACCTCATTGATGTTGCCGGTGATCTGGGCCGTCAGTTCGCGGTTTTTCTGAACCACGCTGGCGATCTCGCCGGTCGAGAGGGAGGTGCGCGCAGCCAGCTGACGTACCTCGTCGGCCACCACCGCAAAGCCGCGCCCCTGATCGCCGGCCCGGGCAGCCTCGATGGCTGCGTTAAGGGCCAGCAGATTGGTCTGCTCGGCAATGCTACTAATAGTAGAGACAATGGCTTCAATGCTTTTCGACTGCTCATTGAGCTGGCCAATCAGGCCGGAAGTGCGACTCACCTGTTCGGAAATGGCGCTGGAGATGGCAACCGATGCCGCCAGCAGTTCAGACCCGGTTTCGGCAAAGCGGGTGGTCTCCTGCGAAATGGTCTGGGCTATGTTGGCCGCCTCGCTCACTGCCTGGGCGCGCTTGATCCGCTCTGTCACCTCACTGGCAAACTTGATCACCTTGACCACCTTGCCGCTCTCATCCTTGATGGGGTTGTAGGTAGCCTCCAGCCAGATCTCGTTGCCGTGGCTGTCACGGCGACTGAACAGCCCAGACTTGAGCTGGCCGTGGGCCAGATCGTCCCAGAAGTGGGGTTGCTCGCGATAGAAGCTCTCATCGCAAAACAGCCTGTGATGCTGCCCCTTGAGCTGCGAAAGGGAGTAACCGACGCAGGAGAGGAAATTCTGATTGGCCGTCACAATCTCCCCCATGGGGGTGAACTCGATAATGGCGAGCGCCCGATCGAGTGCCGAGATGATCGCTTTCTGACGACTCAACTGCTGATAACTCTCGGTGATATCGGAGGCTATCTTGACCACCCTGACCACCTTGCCGTCAAGCTTGACCGGGAAGTAGGTCGCCTCCAGCCACAACTCCCGACCCTGTTTATCAAAGCGTTGGTAAGTGCCACTGTGGCTATGCCCCTGACGCAGCTGTTCCCAAAACTGGGCGTAGGAGGATGACTGGACGTAGTGGGCATCACAAAAAATCCGGTGGTGTTTACCAATCACCTCCTGCTCGCTATAGCCCACCACATTCAGAAACAACGGGTTCGCCTCGAGGATCTCGCCGCTTGGAGTGAAACTGATGGTAGCGACACCGACTTTTACTGCATCAATAAATGCTTGGGCCTGGGCCAACTGCATTTGGCACGCTTGTAATTCCGCTTTGAGTTTGAAGTTGAACATATGCCCTGCCCCTCTATTACCTGGTTACAACTACGTCACATCTGCATGAACTTTAGACGAGAAACCATAGAGATAACGGGGGCCCATCGATTAAGGTGCCAGGTCCCACTCCAGATAGGCCGGATTGGCGACAAAGCCGATCCGCTCATAGAGAGGGCGCCCCTGCTCGCTGGCATGGAGCCACACCTTGCCCAGCTGACGCGCGCTGGCGAAGGCTGTAATGGCATCGAGCAGCGCCGTGGCGATCCCCTGCTGGCGCCATTGTGACCGCGTATACATATTGAGCAGATACCCCTCCACACCCGCCAGATTGCCGGGATAGGGTGGCCGTACAAATAGTGCCAGCGTCCCGGCCGCCACGATCTGTTTGCCGCCCTTCTGCGTATCGGCCTCAGCCAGCCATGATAAAGCACTCTCTTCACTCATCGCCCGGGTGAAATAGTCAAGGGTGGCCTGCCACAAGGCCGGGTCTGCCTGCGGCGTCACCAGCTCACCGACCTCACAAAACAGCTCCATGCGCAGCGCCACCAGTGCGGGAATATCTGCGGCCCTTGCCTGACGAATAATCATTGGCTGCTCCTTTTCTCTCATGGGAGATTTCGCCGGCCGTCATTATGACAAAGAGCGCCTTGTGGCGCTCTTTGTGATTGGGGGAAATCATCGATAAATCAATGGTTGCGACGTGTCAGCCAGTGATCCAGGCTCAGCACACCGCCGCCCCAGATGATCAGGGTCAGCAGCATCCAGCCCCACAGCTGGTGATCGTAAAAGCCACCCGCCCAGAGGGTCGGGTAGGAGATCACCGCCATGATATTGAAGCCAAACAGCAGCAAGGCGGCCGGGCGAGTAAAAAGCCCCGCCAGCAGGAAGAGCGGCAGCAACAACTCGGTCGCCGTCCCCAGATAAGCAGCCCACAACCAGGGCAGCAGGGGCACCTGATACTCGGATTCAAACAGATAGAGGGTGGACTCCCACGCCGTCAGCTTGAGCCAGCCTGAAGTGATAAAAACCGACGCGACCCACAGCCGCGCCAGCAACAGCACACCAGTACTGCTCCAGCGCGGCAAATCACCACTCGAGCTGGCCAGCGCCAGCCATTTGTTTGCCATCATGGCATTACCTCCATATCCACCAGCAGACCAAGGGTTATCAGGCGAGTGAGATGTTCACTGGCCGCAGGGTCGGCCGCCAGCAGATCGACCAGCGCCGTACCAGCGAGACATCCCTGTAGCAGCGCCCACTCACCCACCGTCAGGGGCAAGGGGGCAACCCGGCAATCCGGCTGTTTCTTCAATGCCAGCCAGACGGGGGCATCAAGCACCTCCACCGCTTCACCACCGTGCAGCGCCATCTGCCACAGGGCCAGCACCGGATAATCACTGGCAACCAGCAGCAGATCCGTGGCCGGCAAGAGTCGCAGCCGATCCCATTGTTGCGGCGATAATGCGGCCAGACGCTCGGCTGGCCAGCAGCGTGATTCCAGCGGCAGCAGACTGGCACGCTCAAGCTGCCATTCGAACTGAGCCAGCGCCTCCAGCCAGGGCAGTCCGGTTGTAGTCGGCAAGCGGGCCAACCATTGGCCAAATCCGGCGCCATAGTGCATGACGCACCCTTCCCTGAGGGGCTCGGCCAATACGAAGCCACGGGCCGCCGCTGCAAAAAAGTCATCCCCGACCATGGCCTTGACGGCGGGATAACTGCTCGCCAGCACCTCGCCAAGGCTCAGGATGAAGTGGTTGCGATAGACCTGCAGCACAGATTCGGCAGAAAAGAGTCGGGAGCTGATGTGAGGGGAAATGGCGTCAGGCGCCCCCAGCAGACCATCGGCAAAGTGCTGTTGCAGCTGTGCCAGTTCAGCCATGGGCCACCTCCCGTGGCGCACTCATGGCGCACTCCTCATCCAGAATGGCGCCGGCCTGCGCCGCCTCTGCCAGCAAGACCGGCAGCGGCGGGATCTCGAGGTCCCACTCAATCAGGGTCGGAATGGCCTGCTTGCGGCAGATCTGGCGATAGAGTTCCCAGACCGGTGCCACCACAGGGGCGCTGTGGGTGTCGATATAGAGAGAGCCTTCCGGCAGCTGTTTCTCGGTATAACCGGCCAGATGGATCTCCCCGACGGTGGCGAGATCGATCGCCGCCAGATACTCATCGCAAGAGAAACCGTGATTGAAAGCACTGACATAGAGATTGTTGAGGTCGAGCAGAATGCCGCACTCGCTGCGCTGCTGCAGCTCGGCCAGAAATTCCCACTCGCTCATCTCCCCGGGCAGTTGCAGATAGGAGGAGGGATTTTCAATCAGCATGCGGCAACCCAGAGTCTGTTGTACCTGCTGGATCTTGTCGCTCATGTTGCGCAGAGAGGCGCGGGTATAGGGCACCGGTAGCAGATCGTTGAAATAACGCCCGCCAATGCTGCCCCAGCTGAGATGTTCGGAGATCCGTGCCGGTCTGATCGCCGCGACCAGTGTCGACAACTGCTGCAGATGGTGCGGATCGAGCGGGTCGGCAGAACCGAGGGACATGCCAACGCCGTGAAGACTGACGGGGTAGTGCTGCGCCAGTTCGGCGAGCACCTGAAAACCCTGGCTGTGCCGTTCGAAGTAATTTTCACTATGCACCTCCAGCCAACCAACTGCCGGCAGGGTTTGCCGGATCTCGTCGTAATGGGGAGTGCGTAATCCGATGCCAATCAAAGGGTTCATCGCAAGACTCGCTTTCGCCAACCAGAGAAGATGCAGGGGGCGGCCGTTGGCCATCCCCTGCCCGATGTCTCTTACTTCGGTTGCAGCGAACCGCCGACCAGCTTCTCGCACAGCCCTTTGGGCATCACCACAAAGGCATCACCCTGAGCATCTTCCTTGGCAGTACCGGCGCAGGAGCTGCTCTTGGTCGCACAGTCATTCTTGCTGGCCTTGACCACGCCGTAGCACTTCTCCTTTTCATCGGCAGCCATTGCTGGTGCCGCGATAAATTGGGCGCCCAGCGCCAGCAGACCGGTCATGGCGGAGGCGATAGCAGTGCTTTTTTTAACATTCATGTTCATGTTCCTTTTGATGTCGTTGGATGTTGCTGATATCCCCGATTTGTCGCAACCGGGTACCTGCAATAGAACCGGCAAACGGGATATTCCCTTTCAAAAAAAACACAAAAAGAGTTAAAAAACCCAAAGACAGACACTCAATTAATTGATTTTAAACAGCTATTTCATCATTAGAAATTTCTCGACGACCACCCATTAATGAACGAGTAAAGTGCCATATGGTGCTTTCATCCCGTTAATCTTCTTCACTGCTTCCATCAAAAGAGATGTGTCAGACATAAAAAAGCCCCGCCAACAGGCAGGGCTGGATGCAACTTTCAAGAAACAAGAAATCAACAAGCGGGGGCGGGGAGTTGGGAGCCAGGAGTTGCGGCAAACAGATAAAAAAAGAGACAGCTTTGGCTGTCTCTTTTTGCACATGGTGCGAATGGGGTTTAGTAGAAGATCCGCTCGCCACGCTCGCTCATTTTGAGCCACACCGGTTTGGTGCTGGTTTTATTCCAGATCCGGTGCAGATAGCTGTAGAAACGGGCACGATCGCTGCGAAACAGCATCACGGGGAAAGCCAGAATGCCCACCAGCAATACATAAATGCGACGAAGAATAATCTGAGTCAGGGAAAAGGGATGAAACATGATGTAACTCCTTACTGGTAAGACCACTGAACAAAGATTACCCCACTCCATGTAGGATTACTACATCACCAACGCATTTTTTTATAAAAAAATGGTGAAAAACGGGAAATACTGAAAACGGGTTACGTCATTAACCAACAATTAACAAACTTGCGAAAATCGTGCGCTTTGCCACAGTTATCAGGGGAAAAACATGCAGTAGGGAGACACGCATGAAACTGCCGGAAGTGGCACTGCTGGTGCTGATGGTTGCCCTGACACGGGCACAACTGGAGGAGTGGCAACTGAATCGGGAAGATGCCATCGTGCTGGCCGAACGGGGCGTGCCCACCGTCAGCCTGTGGCAATGCGGCACACTGAAGCAACGGATTGCGGATCTCAACCAGCACAGTGCCGAGGTGCAGTTTCAATATCGGGGGCAAAACATGGCGGATGTGAGCCACTATCTCGAGCGCGAGTGGAAACAGGCTGGCTGCGAGCAGTTACTGGTACAGCAAGGATACTGACCAAGGCTCAGACTCGAATAGTGATGATTAAGATAAACAGAAAAAAGATGGAGGCACGTTCCGGAGTCGAACCGGACTAAACGGATTTGCAATCCGCTGCATAACCGCTTTGCTAACGCGCCATGCTGACAAGACTGATTGTCTTGAGAGTGTGTTCCATCGTTGGTGCGATGGAAAATTGGAGCGGGAAACGAGACTCGAACTCGCGACCCCGACCTTGGCAAGGTCGTGCTCTACCAACTGAGCTATTCCCGCGTTACTGCTTTCGTGCCAGTTGCCTGACAACGAGGCGCATTATACGTACCACGAGCGCCAGCACAACCCCTTTTTCGCAATTTAAGCCCTGATGCAGACTGTTTGCTCAGGGTTTAAACGCCTTGCTGCATTTTTCTCCAGCCAGCTGTGACCCACCAAGCGAATTTGGGATAAAGTCGTTGAAATGATTACGCTTTCGTTCGAGACTTGAGCGGCTTAATAACCGGATTCTCAATTGAAAATCACAAGATGAAATGGATCTTCACGCTTCGTGGGCTCAGGCCGCAGTTAATGCTGGCTTTTTTCATGTTGGGCATGGTGCCCTTTTTGGTCATCACCCTCTTCTTCCTATACAGCCACGGCAAGGATCTCACCACCCAGACCTCCAACCATCTGGTCTCCGTTCGTAATATCAAGAAGAGTCAGCTCGAGGATTACTTCAACAACCTCAAAGAGCAGATCATCAACTTCTCCCAGCAGGATTTTGCCGGCAACAGTATCGGCCGTTTCTATGGCTTTACCGGCGCCTTCGAGAAGTTGGGCACCACACCGCAGGAGGCCCGCAGCCGTGCTCAGGCCCGCTATCTGCCAGGCTCCTGGGATCAACTGCGCAAACCGGACAGTCAGGTCGAGATCGAACCCTCCATCACGGCGCTTATCCTCGCCGACGAGATGTATGGCCGGGTGCACCAGCGCTTTCATCGCGGCTATGCCGACATGGTGCGCAAGTCCAACTACAGCGACATCTTTCTGGTGGACCTCAACGGTGATGTGGTCTATTCGGTCACCAAGCACCCTAACTTTGCCACCAATCTGCTCTCCGGACCTTATCAGGGCAGTGGCTTGGGCCAGACCTTCGCCAAGATCAAACGCCGCCTCGATGGCGGCCAGAAACCGCAGCAGATCTTCGAATTCACCGATTTTGGCCGAAACGAGCTGACCGGGCAGGTGGTCGCCTACATGGCCGCCCCCGTGATGCAGTACGACTATGTGCGCGGTGTGGTGATTTTCGAGCTGTTGCCGGACAAGCTCAACCAGATCATGGCGGAGCGGGAGGGGCTGGGCGAAACCGGCGAAACCATCCTGATCGGCCCCGACAAGCGGATGCGCGCCGATGCCTGGCTGGCGCCGGAGTTCAGCGTCGAGAACAGCTTCAGCCCCAATTTCCGGCCGCTGCAAACACCCCTCATCACCAAGACTCTCTCT
Organism: Aeromonas veronii bv. veronii; assembly: GCF_000820225.1. Taxonomy (GTDB): domain Bacteria; phylum Pseudomonadota; class Gammaproteobacteria; order Enterobacterales; family Aeromonadaceae; genus Aeromonas; species Aeromonas veronii. The sequence goes on along the minus strand of NZ_CDDK01000018.1, from coordinate 267,726 downwards.
GGCGAGCAGGGGGTAGGGCTGTTCCACTCCTATCAGGATGACGAGGTGCTGGCCGCCTACACCCAGGTGAAGGTGTTCGATACCGAGTGGGCCTTTATCGCCGAGATCTCCACCCGGGAAGCCTATGCCCCGATCCGCCAGCTGGAAACTCTGGTAATTGTGCTGGGCGCGGGTTCGGTACTACTGCTGATCCTCTTCTCCCGCTGGCTCTCCCACTCCATCACGGCGCCGCTGCGCTCCCTGACCGAAGCAGCCGAGCAGGTGGCCGACGGCGCGCTGGATCACCCCATCGCCATCGAGCGCACCGGCGATGATATCGACCGGCTGGCCGAGGCGTTTCGCCATATGCAGCGCTCTGTGAAGGACAAGATCGAACTGATCGAACAGCAGACCCAGGAGCTGCAACAGCAGGTCAAGCTGACCCACAAGCAGAACCTCAGCCTGCAGCAAGCGGACAAGCTCAAGGATGAACTGCTGGCCAACACCTCCCACGAGCTGCGTACCCCCATTCACGGTATCAAGGGGATGGCAGAGTCGATGCTCGCCAGCCAGCAGGATTTGACCGAAGGGCAGCAAAAGCAGCTCGGCCTCATCATCAAGAGCGCCGACGGCCTGGCCCGTCTGGTGGACGATCTGCTGGACTACCACCAGATGCGCTACGGCCAGCTGGAGATCCACTCCCAGCCCGTCTCATCCAAGGGGGTTATCCGGCTGGTGCTGGACCTCTGCCAGCATCTGGTGCAGGCCAAACCCCTCACCCTGGTGGATATCAGCCCGGCCGAACTACCGCCGGTGCTGGCCGACGAGCAACGACTCGAACAGGTGCTCTACAACCTGGTGGGCAACGCCATCAAGTACACGCCGCAGGGCAAGGTGGTGCTCAGTGCCATCGTCGAGAACAACTTCCTGCGCATCAAGGTCACAGACACCGGCATCGGCATCGCCCCCGATCATCTGGAGCATATCTTCGAGCCGCTTGTGCAGATGAGCCCGGAGGTAAGCAAGCAGGGGGCCGGCCTTGGCCTCTCCATCACCCGCCAGCTGGTGCACCTGATGGGAGGCGAGCTGTTTGTCGAGAGCGAGCCGAGCGTTGGCTCTACCTTCGCCTTTACCCTGCCCCTTGCCACCGGCAAAGCGGCCAATCTGACTCTCGACAGCCGCCAGATCGAGCATCAGCTGGTGCGCCAGCAACCGCTGATCCTGCCGGACTGGGAGAGCGACGATCTGCCCCCTCCCCCCGAGGATGCTCCGCTCATTCTGGTGGTGGATGACGAGCCCATCAACCTGCACATCCTGCGCCATCTGCTGCAGCCCTGCGGCTACCGCATCCTGCCCAGCAGTGACGGCCACGATGCGCTGGCCAAGCTGGCCGAGGAGCCGGTGGACCTCATCCTGCTCGATGTGATGATGCCGACCCTCTCCGGTTTTGACGTCTGCCGCCGCCTGCGCCAGCAGCACCCGAAAGATATGCTGCCGGTGCTGCTGCTCACCGCCCTTAACCAGCCCAAGGATATCGAGGAGGGCTTCGGGGCCGGTGCCAACGACTATCTGGTCAAACCCTTCTGCAAGGAGGAGCTGTTTGCCCGAGTCAAGGCACTGCTGGAGGCCAAGGCCGGACGCGCCTCGCTGGTAGAGAACCGGCTATTGAAGCAGGAGATCGAACATCGCCTCACCCTGCAGGATCGACTGCATCAGGATCAGCAGCGCCTGCTGGCCCTGCTCGGCGAAGGGGCCGACCCCATGATCTTTATCGACGAGCAGGGCACAGTGCTGTTTGCCTCCCGGGTGATGGCACGCCTGCTGGGTCAGGAGCCGGAAGCCATGGAGGGGCAGCCCCTCAATGAGTGGCTCGCCACCCCGCTGCAACAGCAGTGGCCCGACCTTGCCAGCGAGCGGGAACACAATCTGGAATTTCTGGTGGCCGGGCAAAAAGATGTACTCAACGCCCGTGCCCTGCCCATCGCGCTCGGAGGACAGGCCGCTTTCGCCCTCACTCTGAGTACCGAGCTGCGTCAGGATGAGAACCGGGTAATGGCGCTGGAGAACGCCCTCAAGAACCTCTCGCGGCAAGCCATCATCGAAGATGAACAGCTGCTGGGCGAGCTGAGCCGCCTGGGTGGCGAGTTCCGTTCGCTGGCCGACGACCTCATTCGCCAGCAGGATGACGAGCCGCTGCGCCGTGCGCTGGTAGAGACCATGCAGCTCACCCTGGATGCCTGGCAGCAGGGGACCGGCAAGGGCAAAATCGTGCTGGCAGAGAAGAGCAAGCTGTGGCGGGTCTATATGGACAGATCCAGCCCGCAGACCCGCACCCTCGACAAATACCTGAGTCTGGACACCCTGCCCAAGTCACCACGCTGGAAGACGGTAGTGGCCACCACCGAGTATGTGCTGGGCCACTGCCCGCTCAATGACCACCAGCGCCAGCAGTTGCAGCACAGCGCACAGACCCTGCGTCAACTCGCCAACCGCAAGCCGTGACACGGCGCCCTAAACGGGCGCCGGATCACAATTGGCAATCTGGTTTCTTTTTATGCAAAAAAAAGCCCCGCACAACCCCGAAACCGAGAGCAGATCCAATTCACAAATTTGTCATATACGCCATTTTCACAGCCACTTCCTACGCGAGAGCAAATAACGCAAATCAATGATTTTAAAAAGATAAAAAAGCATTTTGACGAGATTGACGTAACACCGTCAATTTTTACGAAAACAACGAAATCAATAGTTGTTGTTTTCCTGTTAATTCTGGTTTGCTTAGGGCGTTGGAAAACAGAACGACAAAGGTTAGACACCTGACCAACACAGAGGGCCGATTTCATCAGCATGCGAAACCGGTGCTCACACAAAACAAGGCGAACCCTCGGGAATGCCAAAAAATAAGAAAGGAAAACATATGCTTGCCAAAGTATCCAAAATCTCTACCGCTGTAATGCTGGGAACCATGATGCTTGCCGGTGCCGCCGGTAACGCCATGGCCGCAGAAAACAAAACCGTGCTGACCATGGTTGCACAGCAGGAAACCGCCTGGGTCAAGAACTTCAACCCCTTCCTGCAAGCGGGCCTGCTGCACACCACCCGTCACTTCATCTATGAACCGCTGGTGATCTTCAACGATATGCAAGGGGGCAAACCCGTCTATCGTCTGGCCACCAACTATGCGTTCAGCGATGACCTGAAATCCGTCACCTTCGATCTGCGTGACGGCGTGAAGTGGTCTGACGGCGAAGCCTTTGATGCCGATGACATCATCTTCTCCTTCAATCTGGTCAAGGCCAACAAGGCGCTGGATGAGCGCTCAATCTGGACCCAGATCAAGAGCGTCGAGAAGCTGGCCCCCAACAAGGTCAAATTCGACCTGACCGAGGTCAACACCAACGTGGTGAACGATCTGGTGCTGGTACCTATCGTGCCGGAGCATCAGTGGAAATCGGTGAAAGATCCGGTTGCTTTCACCAACGACAAGCCGGTCGGTACTGGCCCCTTCACCGAAGTGGACAACTTCTCCGCCCAGCTCTATACCCAGTGCCGCAACCCGCACTACTGGGATAACGCCAACCTCGCCATCGACTGTATCCGCATGCCGCAGATGGCCACCAACGACCAGGTGCTGGCGGCTGTCATGAAAGGTGACATCGACTGGTTCGGCTCCTTCGTGCCGGATATCGAGCGCCTCTACGTCGGCAACGATCCGAAGAACAACAAATACTGGTTCCCGGCCTCTGGTACCGTGGCGTTCAACGTCAACTTCCAGACCAAGAACCCGGGCAATAACGAAGCCTTCAACGACATCAACTTCCGCCGCGCCTTCTCCATGGCGATGGACCGCCAGTCCATGGTGGATATCGCAGGCTACGGCTACCCCACCGTCAACGAGTACCCGTCAGGTCTGGGCAAAGCCTTTGACTCCTGGAACAACCCGGAAGTGGACAAGAAGTACGGCAAGTACAACAAGTTCGATCTGGAAGGGGCCAAGGCCCTGCTGAAAGAGGCAGGCTACAAGGATTGTGACGGCGACAAGTTCCTCGACACCCCGAGCTGCAAAAAGATCGAGTTCAAGGTACTGGTACCGAACGGCTGGACCGACTGGGTCAACACAGTTCAGATTGGTGTAGAAGGGCTGCAGGCATTGGGCCTGAACGCCAAGACCGCCACCCCGGAAGCGACCGTCTGGACCGAGAACCTGATCACCGGTGACTTCGATGTCGCCCTGCAGGGTTACTTTGCCGGTGCCAACCCGCACAAGTACTTCGAGACCGCGTTCCACTCCCGCAACATGGGTGACCGTGGCAACCGCTTCGCCGCGCCCCGTTACAAGGATCCCGAACTCGACAAGCTGATCGATGACTTCACCCAGACCGCCGATGCGGCCAAGCAGAAGGAGATCATGTTCGCCATCCAGGATCGTGTTGGTGCCAACCAGACCATCATTCCGGTCTTCAACAACCCGACCTGGTATGAGTACAGCACCAAGCGCTTCAACGGCTGGTTCAGTGCTGATAACCCGGTAGCCAAACCTCAGCTCCACCCGGACACCCCTGAGCGTCTGCTGCACGTGTTGTCCCTCAAGCCAAACAGCTAAACAATCCCGGCCCCCTGCGGGGGGCCATCTTCCCCGTTAACCCCTTTCTTGCCCGGCACCGCCGGGGTTGGGGTAGCTATACCCGACGCGGGGCAGACTTGCAGTAAAAGGTACTATCATGGGATTCATACTGAGACGCTTTTCCTTCTATCTGGTTGCCTTTCTGGTAGCCGCCACCATCAACTTCCTGTTACCCCGTGCCATGCCAGGGGATCCTGTCTCCGTGATGTTTGCCCGCGCTGGCGCCATGATGGAACCCGCCGCCCTGGAAGCCCTCAAAGCCACCTTCGGCTTTGTCGACGGCCCTATCGGCACCCAGTTTCTCACCTATGTGAAGAGTGTATTCACCTGGGATCTCGGCACCTCGGTGCGCTTCTACCCGCAGCAGGTCTCTGACGTGCTGGGCCGTGCCATCGGCTGGACCCTGTTTCTGGTCGGCACCTCCACCATCCTTAGCTTCTCCATCGGTTCCATCGTTGGCATCTTCGCCGCCTGGTATCGCGGCGGCCGGATGGACAGTATTCTCTCCCCGCTCACCCTGGTGATGCAGGCCATTCCGCCGGTGGTGGTCTCCCTGCTCGCCCTGTTCCTGTTCGGGGTCAGCCTCGAATGGCTGCCCATCGGCTACGCCTACAGCCCGGAGATCAAGGCTGACTGGGGCTGGGAGCACATCAAGAGCATCATGACTCACGCCATCATGCCGGTGCTGACCCTGGCCGTGGTGCAGGTGGGGGGCTTTCTCATCACCATGCGCAACAACATGATCAACCTGCTGGGCGAGGATTACATCACCATGGCCAAGGCTAAGGGGCTCTCCAGCAACCGGGTGATCTTCAACTACGGCGCCCGCAACGCCATTCTGCCCAGCGTCACCGCCCTATCGATGGCGCTCGGCTTCGTCATCGGTGGCTCTCTCATCACCGAAGTTATCTTCAACTATCCCGGCTTGGGCCTGACCCTCTATCAGGGCATTCTGGCCCGCGACTACCCGCTCATTCAGGGGCAGCTGCTCATCATGACCATCACCATGCTCAGCTTCAACTTCCTGGCCGACGTGCTCTACGTCTTCCTGGATCCCCGTCTGCGTACAGGAGGCAAATAAGATGCGTATGCCGACCATTCTCAAAATCCTGCTGGGCAACAAGAAGGCTGCCTGTGGCCTCGCCATCGTGGTTGCCTTCGTACTGATGGCCCTCTTTGCCCCCATTCTGGCCAGCAACGAGCCGACCAAACGGGTGGCTCGCCCGCACCAGCCGCCCAGTGCCGAGTTCGTGATGGGTTCCACCCGCATGGGCCACGACATCTGGGCCCAGTTCACCAACGGCGCCCGTATTTCGCTGCTGGTGGGCTTCAGCGCAGGCCTGCTGGTCTGCACCCTGGCCGTCGCCATCGGCATCACCGCCGGTTACTTCGGCGGTCTGGTAGATGAATGCCTCACCTTCCTGATGAACGTGGTGCTGGTGATCCCCAACCTCCCCTTGCTACTGGTGCTGGCGAGCTTTATCGGGGAGGCGTCACCGGCGGTGATTGCCGTGATAATAGGGTTGACCTCGTGGGCCTATGGCGCGCGGGTCATCCGGGCCCAGACCCTGGCCCTGCGCGAGAAGGAGTTCGTCATCGCCGCCGAAGTGCTGGGCGAGCCGGCCTGGCGCATCATTCTGGTGGAGATCCTGCCCAACCTCATCTCCATCATCGGAGTGAGCTTCATCGGCTCCATCATCTACGCCATCGTCACCGAAGCGACCCTGGAGTTCCTCGGCCTCGGCGACCCGACTGTGGTGAGCTGGGGCATCATGCTCTACAACGCCCAGACCTCCAGTGCCATTCTGGTCGGCGCCTGGTGGGAGATCCTGGCCCCCTGCTTCGCCATCGCCACCCTGGGTGCCGGTCTGGCCCTGCTCAACTTCGCCATCGACGAGATTGCCAACCCGCAGTTGCGCTCCCACAAAGGGTTGAGCCGCTGGAAGAAACTTGCAACACCGGTCGCAACACCACTCTCTGCCGCACAGGAGAAGACAGCATGAACAAGCATCCCCTGCTGTCAGTACGCAATCTTTGCGTCGACTACATCACCGAAAATGGCGACGTGCGCGCCGTCAACTCGGTGAGCTTCGATATCAGACAGGGCGAAATCTTCGGTCTTGCCGGTGAGTCGGGCTGCGGCAAATCCACCGTCGCCTTCTCGGTGGCCCGGCTGCACAAGCCGCCCGCCTACATCAGCGGTGGCGAGATCCTGTTCAAAGGGGAGAACATCCTCCATTACGGTGACGAGCGGCTGCGCTCCTACCGCTGGCAACAGGTGTCGGTGGTGTTCCAGTCCGCCATGAACGCCCTGAACCCAGTGCTGCGGATGGAGGAGCAGTTCTGCGACGTGCTGCTGGCCCACAACCCCGGCATGACCCGTTACGAGGCGATCAAGCGCGCCCAGGAGCTGCTCACCATCGTCGATATCCACCCGAGCCGGCTCAAGGACTACCCGCACCAGTTCTCCGGCGGCATGCGCCAGCGGCTGGTGATTGCCATCGCCATGGCGCTCAACCCCGAGCTGCTCATCATGGATGAGCCAACCACGGCGCTCGATGTGGTGGTACAGCGGGAGATCCTGCAGAAGGTCTATGCCCTGAAAGAGAAGTTCAACTTCTCCATTCTGTTCATCACCCACGACCTCTCCCTGATGGTGGAGTTCTGCGATCGCATCGGCATCATGTATGCCGGTGAACTGGTGGAGGTCGCCCCCTCCAAGGCGATCCTGACCGCGCCGCTGCACCCCTATACCAGAGGGCTCGGCAACTCCTTCCCACCCCTGCACGGGCCGAAGAAGGTACTGGAGGGGATCCCTGGCACACCGCTCAACCTGCTGGAGGTGCCGGTCGGCTGCCGCTTTCAGGCCCGCTGCGGCAAGGTGCACGATCGCTGCCGTCAGGAGTACACCAAATTGGCCGAGATCCGCCCCGGGCAACAGACCGCCTGCCACCTCTATGAGGAGCAGGGGCTGCAACAAGATTCCGTGATCTATCTGGACAAGGCCGCTGGCTGTTAAGGATGTCTGTCATGCAAATCGCCAAAACCGATGCACCCATCATCGAAGTCCAGCACCTCTACAAGGACTTCCCCATCAACTCCAATGCCATCAAGAGTGGCAAGATGCGGGCGCTCTCCGACATCACCTTCAACCTGCACCGGGGCCGCGCCCTGGCGGTGGTCGGGGAGTCGGGCTCCGGCAAGAGCACCATCGCCAAGATCATCGCCAAGATGTACAAGCTCAGTGCCGGGCGCATCCTCTATCGCGGCCACGATCTGGAGGAGTTCAACAAGGGCACCGCCCTGCTGGACTATCGCCAGAGCGTGCAGATGGTGTGGCAAGATCCGTTCGGTTCGCTCAACCCGACCCACACCATTTATCACCACATCGCCCGTCCCCTGCTGCTGCACAGCAAGGTGATCGACAAAAAAGAGCTGCCCGACATGGTCTACGCCCTGCTGGAAAAGGTCGGCCTGACCCCTGCCAAAGCAACGGCGGCCAAGTATCCGCACCAGCTCTCCGGCGGCCAGCGCCAGCGGGTCAACATCGCCCGCAATCTGGCGGTAGAGGCGGAAGTGGTGCTGGCGGACGAACCGACTTCCATGCTCGACGTCTCCATTCGCATCGGCATCCTCAACCTGATGGAGCAGATGAAGAACGAGCTCGGCGTCTCCATGCTCTACATCACCCACGACATCGCCACCGCCCGCTATGTGGCGGAAGATCTGGCGGTGATGTATGTGGGGCACATGGTGGAGTGGGGCGAGGTGGACGAGATCCTGCACCACCCGCAGCACCCCTACACCCAGCTGCTCATCTCGGCGGTGCCCGATCCGGAGAAGAGCATCCACGCCGAGCTGGAGGGTGGCCGCAAGGGGGAGATCCCGCTCTGGACGCCGGAGTCCTGCGGTTGCCCCTTTGCCGGGCGCTGCAATCAGGCGATGCCCCGCTGCAAGGAGGCGCTGCCCCCCATCACCAAGCTTGCCGACAACCACTTCGTGCGCTGCTACCTCTACGAGTGAGGGTGAGCCTTAGACCGGCCGGACAACCCTGTCCGGCCATGCCTCGATACGGGGCGGCCACAACCCCGTGATGTGCCTCACCGCCCGGCGGTGAACCACAGGAGTAATACCTTGATGGAACTCTTGATCAATCAGGTGGGCTACGAGTGCGACGGACACAAGGTCGCCCTGTTGCAAACCTCCCCCGCCCCTGATCTCGGCGGCTATATCAGGCTGCAACGCCTCGATGATGGCCAGATCCTGTTTGAAACCCCGCTGCAACCGGCGGACAGCGTCCCCGGCTGGCAAGGCCGCGCTTACTGGCGTGCCGACTTCTCCGCCTTCAAGGAGCCCGGCCACTATCGGCTGGAGGCGATCACTGCCCAAGGCATTGTCCGCTCGACCCGCTTTGCCATCGGCCAGGATCTGCTGGCCAGCCGCTGCCTCTCCGATGTCATCCACTACTTCAAGGGGCAGCGCGCCAGCGGCACCTTCGATCGGGCCGACCGCAACGCCCGCCTGTTTGGCACCGACCAGCACAAAGATGTCCACGGCGGCTGGTTCGATGCCAGCGGCGACATGAGCAAGTACCTTAGCCACCTCTCCTACGCCAACTACCTCAACCCCCAGCAGACCCCCATGGTGGTGTGGGCTCTGCTCAAGTGCAGGGAACTGCTGGCCCCGCGCCGCGATATCGACGGAGTGAACCTCTGCAAGCGGCTCAATGACGAGGCGCTGCACGGCGCCGATTTCCTCTGCCGGATGCAGGATGAGTCGGGCTTCTTCTACATGACCCTGTTCGACAAGTGGAGCAAGGATCCCGCCCAGCGCGAGCTGTGCGCCTATGCCACCCAGCAGGGGCTCAAGTCCGCCAACTGGCAGGCGGGTTTTCGCCAAGGGGGCGGCATGGCTATCGCCGCGCTGGCCCGCGCTGCCCGCGAGAGCGTCAGCGGCGACTTCGATGCCAGCCGCTACGCCGAGGCCGCCAAACGCGGCTACCTGCATCTGTGCGAACACAACCTTGCCTACCTCGATGACGGGGTCGAGAACATCATCGACGACTACTGCGCCCTGCTGGCAGCGGTGGAGCTGACCCGCACCTTCGGCGCCGAGTGGCTGAATGAGGCGAGAGCCCGTGCCAGCAAACTCTGTGCCCGCCAGCGCCCTCATCCTGAGCTGGGTCACTACTGGTCGGCCAACGAGGATGGCTCGCGCCCCTACTACCACGCCGCTGAGGCGGGTCTGCCGGTGCTGGCGCTGCTGGAATATCTGGGCGTAGAGCCGGAGCAGGAGCACAAGGCCCAAGCACAAACCGTAGTGGAGCAGGCGCTGGCCGCCGAGCTGGCGCTCTGCGCCCGCGCGGGCAACCCCTTCTCCCTCGCCCGCCAATATGTCAAAGGGGTGGATGAAGCGCCGCGCGTCAGCTTCTTTATGCCCCACAATAACGAATCCGGTTACTGGTGGCAGGGGGAGAACGCCCGCCTCGCCTCGCTGGCGGCCATGGCCTTTGCTGGCGCCCGCCACTTCCCCCGCCAGAGCCAGCCGCTGCTCACTTACGGCCAGCGCCAACTCGACTGGCTCCTCGGGCAGAACCCCTTCAACGCCTGCATGCTGGCGGGCTACGGCATCAACAATCCCGCCTATACCGCCGGGTATCCCAATGCGCTGGGGGGGATCTGCAACGGCATCACCGCCGGGTTCGATGACGAAAACGACGTGGCTTTTATTCCGGAGGAGTACAAGGATCGGCTGGATCAGAACTGGCGCTGGGGCGAGCAGTGGATCCCCCACGCTGCCTGGTTTGCCCTGGCTATCAGCTGGCAGAGTGCGCTGAGTGATCGACATGAGCAGGGAGGTCACCATGATTGAGTTCTGGGTAGGCGTCGATGGCGGGGGCACCCACACCCGCGCCCGCATTCGAGATCGGGCGGGCAAGCTGCTCGGAGAGGGGCGCGCGGCCGGCTCCAATCTGGAGCTGGGCATCCCCCATGCCCACGCCAATGTGCTGGCCGCCATCGCCAGCGCCCGCCTTGCCGCCGGGATCGCTATCGAGAGTGAACAGCAGATGGGGGTCGGGCTGGCGCTCGCCTCCGCCGAGCTGGCCGACTGCTATCACGCCCTGCTCGAGATGCCCTTCCCCTTTGCCAGCGTCAGGCTCACCTCCGATGCCTTCGGTGCCTGCCTCGGCGCCTTTGGTGGCCGTGAGGGGGCCATCCTGATCGCCGGTACCGGCTCGGTGGGGCTGATCTATCAGGAGGGGCAGATCCGCACCTGCTCCGGCCGCGGCTTCCCCATTTCAGACATAGGCAGCGGCGCCTGGCTGGGGCTGCGCGCCATCCAGCAATCCCTGCTCTGCCACGACGGCATTCTGCCCCCCAGCACCCTAGCCATCCGCTTGATGGACCGCTTCAAGCGGGATCAGGCCGAGGTGGTACGCTGGGCCGCCCGCGCCATTCCGGCGGACTATGGCCACTTTGCCCCCTGGGTGTTCGATGCCGCCAGCGATGGCGACGAGCTCGCCAATCAGCTGCTGGACGAAACCTGCGAACAGCTGCGGATCCTGCTGGAGGGGATGACCCAGCTCGGAGCCAGACAAATCGCCCTGCTGGGGGGGATTGGCACCCGCCTCGCTCCCCGTCTCGGCCAGCTCAACCTGATCCCCCCCCAGGCAGATGCGCTCGATGGCGCCATCCTGTTTGCCCAATCAGAGGATTTTCCATGTCTACACCCCTGATCCACACCCAGGTCGCCCGACGTGACGGCGAGGATGTCTGGTTCACCTTCACCCTCTCCCGCATGCCGGATACCCGGTGGAAGCTGCACTTCTGTCTGGCTCGCCATATCGACCCCGACTCCTTGCAAGGGGGCGAGCTGGAGCGCCAGAGCGGCAGCTACAAGGTGATTGTCCCAAAAACTGGCAGCTGCGAGCTGCGCTTTTGCTGCCGCCAGACCCCCATCAAGAAGCTCTCCGACATGCCGCAGGGCTTTTTCCTCAGCTTGCCGGAGGCGACCACAGGTGCCCAACTGCTGCCAGTGACGCTGGCAGCTCAGGATCTCGGACTGGAGAACCCGCCGGTAGCCCGCCCCGACCTGCCTGATGTCGAGCCTCTGCCCGGAATCGTGCCGCAACCGGCCCATCTGGTACTACTGGAGGGGAACTTCAGGCTGGCCGAGCGGGCTCATGTCAGCGCCCCTCACGATGTGCCGAAGCTGCTGGCCCACTTCAACGAGCTGACGTCGCTGGCACTGGAGCAGGATCACGACGCTGAAATCCGGCTGACCGAGGCCAAACTGGCACCCGAAGCCTACCAACTCACCATCACGCCGCAGGAGGTGGTGATTGCCGCCGCCGACGAAGCGGGCTGGCGTCATGGGCTGGTGACGCTGGCCCAGTGGTATCTGCAACATGGGGAGAGCCTGCCCTGCGTCACGCTGGAGGATGCCCCGCGCTTTGGCTTTCGCGGCATTTTTCTCGACTGCGCCCGCCACTTCCACACTCCGGCAACCATCAAGCGCCTGCTCAAGCTGATGAGCCTCTACAAGTTCAACCGCTTCCACTGGCATCTGACCGATGACGAGGGGTGGCGACTCGAGATCAAGGCCTTTCCGGAGCTGACCGACGTGGGTGCCTGGCGCGGCCATAATCTGGCGATCGACCCCCAGCTCAGCGGCGGTGCCGAACCCTATGGCGGCTACTACACCCAGAGCGAGGTGAAGGAGCTGGTGAGCTATGCCAGTGAGCTCGGCATCACCGTCATTCCCGAGATCGACATCCCGGGCCACTGCCACGCCGCCATCAAGGCGCTGCCCGAGTTGCTGATCGAAACGGAGGATCACTCCCGCTACCGCTCGGTCCAGCATTTCGATGACAACGTGCTCAACCCCGCCCTGCCCGGCACCTACCGCTTCCTGGAGGCGGTGCTGGACGAGGTATGCGAGCTCTTTCCCGGCCCGCAGATCCACATGGGGGGGGACGAGGTGCCGACCGGGGTCTGGACCGACAGCCCCGCCTGCCAGCAACTGATGGTCGAGCAGGGCTACGCCGACTGCCGCGAGCTGCAGGGCCATCTGCTGCGCCACTGCCAGCGCTATCTGGCCGCCAGAGGCAAACAGATGATCGGCTGGGAGGAGATCCTGCATGGCGACAAGGTGAGCCGCAAAGCAGCCATCTGTGCCTGGACCAGCTTTCAGGCGGGGCTGGACGCTGCCGCAGCCGGTTATCCGGTGGTGATGGCGCCCGCCCAGTTCCTCTATCTGGATCTGGCCTGGAGCGCCGATATTCATGAACCCGGCCTCTACTGGGCGGGGACCCTCAATCTGGAGCAGGTTTATGCTTGCGATCCTGCCCCAGCCGATTTCCATGCCAACGATAACATCCTCGGGGTGCTGAGCCCCTTGTGGTCAGAATTGATCACCAGCCGTGATCGTCTCGACTACATGTTGTTCCCGCGTATGCTGGCCACGGCCGAGGTGGCCTGGAGCGATCCCGCCCACAAGGGCTGGGAGCACTTCGCCGCCCGCCTGCCGGGTCAGCTGCAGATCCTCGATCAGTTGCAGGTGCGCTACCGGATGCCACAGAGGTAATGTTGTCTCTACTTTGGCGGCCAATTGGCCGCCTTTTTTACGATTAACCAACAAAACATCAACTTCCCCCTACCATTCATCCGCCATTATTGGCAAAATCCAGCCCCCAATGAAGCTGGTCTGCCTCCTGTTGGCGCGAGCCTGCGGCCACCTCCAGATCTGCCACAATAACAACGACAACATTATCAACAAGAACATCGGAGCGTATTCCTATGGCCCGCAGAGACGTCCATACCCTAGATAGCGAAGTGGAGTTTCCTGCCGACGTACAACTGGTCTCCACCACTGACCTGCGCGGGGTGATCACCTACGCCAACCCGGCCTTTTGCGAAATCGCAGGCTACCAGGTCGATGAACTGGTGGGACACAACCACAATCTGGTACGCCACCCCGACATGCCCAAGGCCGCCTTCGCCGATCTCTGGGCCCGCCTCAAGGAGGGCAAACCCTGGCGCGGTATGGTAAAAAACCGCTGCAAGGATGGCCGTTACTACTGGGTAGATGCCTATGTGACCCCCATCTATGAAGGCAACAGGATCAGCGGCTACCAGTCGGTACGCTGCAAGCCCGAGCCCCAATTCAAGCGCATCGCCGCTCAGACCTACCAGGCACTGCTCAAGGCCGAGCGCGGCAACAGCAGCAACCTCCCCTCTCTTGCCAAAGTACGCACCCCGGCCATTACCCTGCTGCTGCTCGGCCTGATGGGCTGGACCTTCGCCAGTCAAGGGGCCATGACCGTCCTGCTGATGCTGCTGCCCCTGTTGCTTATTGGCGGAGCCTACTGGCGCGAGCTCTTTGCCCTGCCCCACTATCTGCAGAGACTGGGCCGTGAATATGACAGTCTGACCCGGCTGGTCTACTCCGGTGACAACCCCGGCGCCATTGCCGATTTTCATATCAAGATGCTGCAGGCCCGCATCCGAACCGTGTTGGGGCGGATCAACGATGCCACGGCACCTCTGCAAACCCTGGCCATCAATCTGAAGCAGGCCTCTCATCAAGCCTGTCTCGATATCAACGAGCAAGATGCCCAGACCCAGCAGATGGCTACGGCCATGACTCAGATGGCCAACACAGCTCACGAGATCGCCCGCAACATTCAGGACTCCAACGGTCAGGTCAACGAAGCTCGCAATCGTTGTGAACAAACCAACCAGCAGTTGAACCAGACCGAGCAACAGATCGAACAGCTCGCCAAACAGGCAGAGCTGGCGTTCAACTCGGCGGTAGAGCTCGCCAGTGAATCCGAACGGATTGGCAGTGTCATGGGCGAGATCCAGGGCATCGCCGAGCAGACTAACCTGCTGGCCCTCAACGCGGCCATCGAAGCCGCTCGCGCCGGGGAGCAGGGCCGTGGTTTTGCGGTGGTCGCCGACGAGGTGCGTACCCTGTCGACCCGCACCCACAAGGCGACCGAGCAGATCCAGGGCAGCATCAAGCAGATCCAGCACACTCTGGGACGCTGGAAGGGGATGATGCAGGAGAACCTGCAACAGACCCGCGCATGTGCCGAGATGACCCGCCAGGGCGCCAGCAGCCTCCATACCGTGCTGGCAGAGATAGAGCTGGTCACCGAACACTCCACCCAGATCGCCACCGCTGCTGAGCAGCAACAAGCGGTCGTGGAGGAGATCAGCCGCAGCATCCACCAGATATCCGCATACTCCCACGCCAACAGTCAGAAGATGCTGGATGTCGATTACTCCAGTCAGGCTCTGCTGGAACGGGCCAAGCAACTGAAGGGGCTTAGCCAGACCTTCGGCTGAATCATTGCCAGCCTCATGACAGAAGCGCCACAATGGCGCTTCTGTTGTTTTTGACGAATCGGGTTTATGAGCATTGAACCAAGTCCATCCCCATTGAACAAAACGGCCCGTATCGAAGCGATCATCGCCCTGATCCCGGCAGGCCGGGTGGTCAGCTATGGTCAGGTGGCCGATCTGGCCGGGTTGCCCGGACGGGCAAGACTGGTGGGCAAGGTGCTGCGGGAAACCGACAAGGTACTGCCGTGGCATCGGGTGCTGAGCGCGGCGGGCACCATCTCGTTACCGAAAGGATCGCCAAGCTTTGCCGAACAGACGGGACGCCTGCAGCAAGAAGGGGTCGTGGTGATCGGTGGGCGGGTCAGAATGAAGGAGTGGCAATGGCAGCCCGATCTGGCCGAGCTGCTTTTTCTACTGCCGTTTTGAGCGGATCACAGCCGGATCACTCCAGCGGCGCCAGGATCTCGTCGCTGCGCACCTGCACCGGTATGGTCTCATCCGCACGCTGCAGCAGCACCAGCAGGCTCTGCCGGTCCACCTCCAGCACATAGGCCGCCCCTTCCCGGGTCATGCAGCTCATACCCGGCCGGATCTCGTTAATCTCCATCTCAACCTCCTTGTCTACTTCGCGATTGACGACAGCTGCACTCCTTGCAGCTGTCTCAGTATACCGCTATCCATAAGCAAAGAGGCCCCTTGTCGGGGCCTCTTTTCATCAGGCTTTTTTAGCCTTTGGCAAACTCTCTTGCCAGGTACCGTTGTCGTAGTGAGCGGTCCAACCGGTCGCCTTGCCGTTGACCTCGCTCATCACGTACTGCTCCTTGGTCTTGCGACTGAAGCGCACGATAGCGGGGTTGCCGTCCGGATCGGTGAGCGGGGCACCGGCCAGATACTTGTGCTTGGCGGAGATGCGATCCTTGAAGCGCTTGAGCTCTTCCACCAGCGGCGCGCGGGTCTCGCGGGATTTGGGGAAGTTGCTGGCAGCCAGGAACAGACCGGCAGCCCCGTCACGCAGCACAAAGTGAGCATCGGACTGGGTGCACTTGAGCTCCGGCAGCGGCACCGGATCCTCCTTCGGCGGCGCGATGTCGCCGTTTTTCAGGATCTTGCGGGTGTTCTTGCAGGTCTCGTTGGTGCAGCCCATGTACTTGCCGAAACGGCCGTTCTTGAGCTGCATCTCGGCTCCGCAACGGTCGCACTCGATGCTCGGCCCTTCGTAGCCCTTGAGCTTGAACTGGCCCTTCTCGATCTCGTAGCCATCGCAATCCGGGTTGCGGCCACAGACGTGCAGCTTGCGGCTGTCATCGATGATGTAGGCATCCATCGCAGTGCCACAGACACCGCAGCGGTGCTTGGCGCGCAGCGCTTCGGTTTCTGCCTCTTCGCCGTCAGTGGCGGAGACAAACTCGTCGGCAGAGACCAGGTTGATGGTCTTCTTGCAGCGCTCTTTCGGCGGCAAAGCATAGCCGGAGCAACCAAGGAACACGCCGGTGGTGGCGGTACGAATACCCATCTTGCGGCCGCAATCCGGGCAATCGATGTCAGTCATCACCATCTGGTTGGCACGCATGCCGCCCTCTTCAGGCGCCTTGTCGGCCTTCTCCAGCTCCTGGGTAAACTCGGCGTAGAAGGCGTCCAGCACCTTCTTCCACTCAAGGCTCCCATCGGCGATGCCATCGAGCTTGTCTTCCATCTTGGCGGTGAACTCGTAGTTCATCAGCTCGACGAAGTTCTCCACCAGACGATCGGTGACAATCTCGCCCATCTTCTCGGCGAAGAAACGGCGGCTCTCGACCCGCACATAACCGCGATCAACGATGGTGGAGATGATGGAGGCGTAGGTAGACGGACGGCCGATGCCGCGTTTTTCCAGCTCGCGCACCAGCGCGGCTTCAGTGAAACGGGCAGGCGGCTTGGTGAAGTGCTGGCGCGGATCCAGCTTGATCAGCTTCAGCACCTCGCCCACGGTCACCGCAGGCAGCTGACTATCTTCGCCCTTGCGACCCATCGGCGGCAGGGCCTTGGTCCAACCGGCGAAGCGCAGGGTACGACCACGGGCCTTGAGCTCGAACTCGCCCGCCTTGACGGTCAGGGTGGAGGAGTCGTACTGAGCCGGGGTCATCTGGCAGGCCACGAACTGACGCCAGATGAGGTCGTACAGACGCATGGCATCCGGCTCCATCCCTTCCAGCATCTCGGCAGTCACCTGTACGTTGGAGGGACGGATCGCCTCGTGCGCTTCCTGGGCATTGGCCTTGGCGCCATACAAATTCGGCTCGGCTGGCAGATAGGCCGCGCCATACTGCTCGCCGATATATTCACGCACCGCCTCAACCGCCTCTTTGCTGAGGTTGGTGGAGTCGGTACGCATATAGGTGATGTAACCCGCTTCATAGAGACGCTGGGCCATCATCATGGTCTTCTTGACCCCAAAGCTCAGCCGGGTAGAGGCCGCCTGCTGCAGGGTAGAGGTGATAAACGGCGCGGACGGCTTGGAGCCGGTCGGCTTGTCTTCCCGGTTCACCACCTTGTAGTCGACCCCTTCCAGGGCTGCGACAGCGGCAAAGGTCTCGGCCTGGGTCACCGGCTTGAAGTCGGCCCCGTTGCGGCTGACCACTTCCATCCGCAGATCGCTCTTGTCACCGGTCAGCAGGTCGGCATTGAGATCCCAGAACTCGACCGGTACGAACGCCTTGATTTCGCGCTCTTTATCGACGATGAGACGCACCGCAACGGATTGCACTCGACCGGCGGAGAGACCGCGGGCCAGCTTTTTCCACAGCAGCGGGGAGACCATGTAACCCACCACGCGGTCGAGGAAACGACGGGCCTGCTGGGCATTGACGCGGTCAATATTGAGTTCGGACGGCTGGGCAAACGCCTCCTTGATGGCGCTCTTGGTGATCTCGTTGAACACCACGCGCTTGTAGCGGCTGTCGTCGCCACCGATGATCTCGCGCAGGTGCCAGGCGATCGCCTCTCCTTCTCTATCCAAGTCGGTTGCGAGATAGATGGTGTCGGCTTTCTCGGCCAGACTTTGCAACTCGCTGACCACCTTCTCCTTGCCGGGCAAAATCTGGTAGTTAGCCTGCCAGCCAGCGGTCGGATTGATACCCATCCGGGCAAACAGGGCCTTGCGATCCTTGGCAGCCTTCTCGGATTCGCTCAACTTGATGCCGCGAATGACAGGTTTCTTGGGCTCGGTGCTGGCGCTGCCGCTGGTGGGCAGATCGCGAACATGACCAACGCTGGATTTCACCACGTAGTCTTTGCCCAGATATTTGTTGATCGTCTTGGCCTTGGCCGGAGACTCCACTATGACCAGTGATTTGCCCATGCTGTAACTATTATCCTCATTGCACCCGACGGGGTTGGTGTGCGGTTTTGTGGGGCTGTATAAGAGATTTGGCGCGAAAAAGCAATCTTGTGAGCAAATTTGCCTGACCAGCCCTAACCACACGGCTTCTTTTATTGCTTCTTTATTTATTAATGCGAAGGCAACAGGCCGGACGCAACCGCTTTTTCAATTTTCTGCCATACCGCCCCTCTTTTTATATCTGAAACGACATAAAAACGTCTGCTGGTTACCGGCTTGTTACAAAAACATAAAATCTCTTTATAATGGCCCAACCCCGACGCATTGTGCGCGGAAGGAACCGCTACCCATCATAAAAATCGAAAGGATGTACTCAATGAAGCACTTCGAGGTCAATTTCGACGGTCTGGTCGGCCCGACTCATAACTATGCCGGCCTCTCCTACGGCAACGTTGCCTCCCAGAGCAATGCCCAGGAGGCTTCCAATCCGAAAGAGGCCGCCAAGCAGGGGCTGCGCAAGATGAAGGCGCTGACCGAGCTTGGCATGACCCAGGGGGTACTGGCGCCACAAGAGCGTCCCGATCTCGCCACCCTGCGCCGCCTCGGCTTCACCGGCAACGATGCCCGGGTGCTGGAGCAGGCCGCCAAACAGGCTCCTGCCATACTGGCTGCCTGCTATTCAGCCTCCAGCATGTGGACCGCCAATGCCGCCACCGTCTCTCCCAGTGCCGATACCCAGGATGGCCGCATTCACTTCACCCCCGCCAACCTGACCAACAAGTTTCACCGCTCTCTGGAGCCGGACGTTACAGGTCGCATCCTGCGCGCCGTGTTCAACAATGATCGCCACTTCAGCCACCACCTCCATCTGCCGGAGAATGACCACTTCGGCGATGAGGGGGCAGCCAACCACACCCGCCTCTGCCGCGCCTATGGCGAGGCGGGGGTCGAGCTGTTTGTCTATGGCCGCAGCGCCTTTGACTACTCCCGCCCGGCGCCGAAGCGCTATCCGGCCCGCCAGACCCTGGAGGCAAGCCAGGCCATCGCCCGCCTGCATGGCCTTGGCGAGGAGAGCGTGGTGTTTATTCAGCAAAACCCGGAGGTGATCGATCAGGGGGTATTCCATAACGATGTGATCGCGGTGGGCAACCAGAACGTGCTCTTCTTCCACCAGCAAGCGTTCCTCAACACCGAAGCGGTACTGACCGAGATCCGCGGCAAGTTTGGCGAGGGGAATTTGCACTTTATCGAAGTGCCAACCGCCGAGGTATCCGTGCTGGATGCGGTGAAATCCTACCTGTTCAACACCCAGATCCTCACCATGCCGAGCGGCGAGATGGCCATTATCGCCCCCACCGAGTGCCGCGATAATCCGGCGGTGTCGGCCTATCTTGGCAAGCTACTGACGCAGGAGACTCCGATCAAGGCGGTCCACTATATGGATGTGAAACAGAGCATGCGTAATGGTGGCGGCCCGGCCTGCCTGCGACTGCGGGTTGCCATGAACGATCAGGAACTCGCTGCGGTCAATCCGGCCTGCCTTATCAACGACAGTCAGTTTGCCCGTCTCGATGGCTGGGTCGATCGCCACTACCGCGACCGCCTGACCCTCGATGACCTGCGGGATCCGGCACTGGTGCAGGAGTCCCGCAGCGCACTGGACGAGCTGACCCAGATCCTGAAACTGGGTTCGGTCTACCCGTTCCAGCGCTAGATGTGATGCCCGGCAAGACCGCCAACGCTGGCGGTCTTCTGCTATCTGCCTCATCTTCAGCGCACTCGCCAGCTTGCACGGATGCTGTTTTGTGCAGAAAAGCAGCGCACAACTTGCTGATAAGCTTGAATTTTGAGCTTGATGTATCAAAAAATCGACGAACAGTCATTTTTTACTGCCAGATGCTTCATCAAGGGGTTCACAAAGCCTCTGGATCTGATAGTATGCGCCTCGCACTTGGGGAGGGGTTCCCGAGCGGCCAAAGGGATCAGACTGTAAATCTGACGGCTCTGCCTTCGAAGGTTCGAATCCTTCTCCCTCCACCATTCAAGTGCAAAAGTAGTGACAATCAGGAAATACCCCGTGGAGGGGTTCCCGAGCGGCCAAAGGGATCAGACTGTAAATCTGACGGCTCTGCCTTCGAAGGTTCGAATCCTTCTCCCTCCACCATTTCCCTGATTGCAATGGCTGAATACAATTTGTTTTGCCCCTGTGGAGGGGTTCCCGAGCGGCCAAAGGGATCAGACTGTAAATCTGACGGCTCTGCCTTCGAAGGTTCGAATCCTTCTCCCTCCACCATCATTCAAGAAAACCCGGCCTCGCGCCGGGTTTTCGCTTTCTGCCATTCTCATCACATTTTTCCGACCTTGTCAGATCTGACAGTTGCAATTGCATCCCATCTTGCTCATCGTGGCATCATCGACATCAGAGTGTTCAAATCATGTTTGAAGTCTGGGACGAGCATGGTCACGCCACCGGTCTGACACTGCAGGCGCTCAAAGTCAGAATCAGCAACGACTATCAGGGCGATCTGATGGTGCGCTACAGCAACAAGCTGGGACTCCCCACGACCCTCTTTCTGACCATTCATCAGGGCGTTGCCTATCAACGCTTCAAAGCGGGCTCGCCAAAACTGGATTGGGAATGGCTGGCCAGCGCAGGCAATGGCCACAGCCCCCGTAATTTTATGAGCGAACAGTTCCCCTTACTCCAGCTCTCCTTGGATAACTGAATGCCCCTCTCTTTCGCTCAATAACGTCAATTCATCGATGATTTGCTGTAATTGGGCACGAAAGCGTGTCAGCTCATCGGTACAAGCTGGCGATCCAAACTGACGGATTTTTTCTTCCAATCGCCATGCCTGTTCAGCCAATTCCGGCGCCATCATCATGCTGATGGTCCCCGCCTGACGATGCACCCAACTGGCCAATGCATTGTCATCAAGTGGCGCCTGTGCCATCGACAGTTCAAGATCCTGGCGAAAAAGCGGAAACATCTGCCGCAACTTGTCACCATGACCAAAAAATGCCTCCATGGCCGCAATATCAATCAAGGTTGGCGCGGTTAAGATTCGCCACTTCTGCAACATCTGGCGCAGAACATCCAGCAGCACCGGTTTGCCCAGCAGATCGTCCATGCCCACGGCAAAACAGCGTTCAGCCTGTTCTGGCAACACATTGGCCGTCATGGCGATGATCAGCTGCCGCTCGCCTTTCTCTGCAGCCCGTATCCTGCGGGTGAACTCATAACCATCCATCACCGGCATCTGACAGTCACAGAGCACCAGCTCATAGGGATGCTGCGCGACCATCTCGAGAGCCTGCTGGCCATGCTCGGCCACATCGCAGTTCATCCCAAGTTGCCTGAGCTGGCGTATTACCAGCGACTGGTTGAGGGGATTATCCTCCACCAGCAATACCCGACAGGGCTGCATGGGTGCGCTCTTTCGCATCGCTTTCGTTGCCGTCCCTGCGCTCAAGCCAAACTGGCGATAGCAAACTTCACGCACGGCATGCCAGGTCATGGGATTGCTGTTGAGGATGTAACCCTCCTCATCACAACGATAACCGAGGGGGGTTGCCAGCGGCAGCACCCGGATGACTCCGTTGCCAGCCAGCTCATGGTCTGTGAAACGCAAATGAGCATCACCAGACTCCGACGTTCGTGTTACCCCCAAGGCATCAAGATGCAACAGCAGGGTGTGGCACAGCTTCTCCTCATGGAGATCGATATGGGCTTGCACGCCATTGAGACGGAGATCCGGCTCTCGCTGTACCAGCATTGGCAACGTAACCGTCAGGCTGATGAAAGTGCCCAGCCCAGGGGCACTCTCCAGCCGGATCTCGCCACCCATCAAGGTGGCTAGGGTCTGGCAAATACTCAGGCCCAAGCCGGTACCACCATAACTGCGGGTGGTGGAGCTCTCTGCCTGTTCAAAGGCATTGAAGATCCGGCCAAGCGCTTCGGTGCTCATGCCAATGCCACTGTCGCGCACGCCGAAGCGCAGTTGCTGTTGCCCCTCCCCCTGTACCAGCAATTGCACCGAGATCTCGATAAAGCCCCGCTCGGTGAACTTGATGGCATTGCTGACAAAGTTGAAGAGGATCTGGCGCAGACGCAACGCATCACCACTTACCCGAGCCGCCACACCGGCATCCACCCAGAGATAGATGCGCAACCCCTTGCGATGCACCTCGCTCACCGTCATGATCAGCACGCTATCGAGCAGCTCCCGGACAAGGAACGGCGCTTGTTCGAGTTGCATCTTGCCCGCTTCCAGCTTGGCGAAGTCGAGCACGTTGTCGATCAGCGCATGCAACCCCTGGGCACCGCGGTTGATAACCTCCACCATCTGGCGCTGATCCTGAGTCAATTCGGTAAAGGTGAGCTGTTCCGCCATACCGATAATGCTATTCATGGGCGTGCGAATTTCGTGGCTCATGGTGGCCAGAAACTCCCCTTTCTGGGTGGCGGCAGACTCCGCCTTGGCCTTGGCTCTGGCAAGTGCAGCCTCCACCTGATGACGACGAACTATCTCCTGACGCAGCCGCCAGTAAGCCACCGACAACACCAGAATAAAGAGCGTGATCGCCACCCCGGCGGGCAGCAGGGTTCGCACCAGTTTCGCTCTGGGGATACCTTCGCTGTAATTGAGCGCCAGCCAACTGTTGCGTATCTGGCGCTTCTCCTTGTCGCTCATGCTGGCAAGCACCCGGTTGACCAGGGGCAGCAAGGGGACGTAAGGCTCACGTACCGCAACGGCCAACTCATCCTTGAAGGGGGTGGGCGCGGCAATATGAAGTCGATCATCAAACTGTTCGGTGATAAGACGGGAAACCACCACCAGATTGCCGATATAGGCATCCCCCCGCCCTGCTGCAACCCGGGTGAGCCCCTCGCTGGCACTCTTGGTCGCGATCAGTTTCAGGTCAGGCACCATTGCCCTCAGCTGGGGGATCAGCATGCTGTCGGTCAGCAACAGCTTTTTGCCAGTCAGATCAGAGAGATCCCCGATCGGAATACTACCGCGCGCCGTCACCAGCACCATCGGGAATGATGCGAAGGGTTCACTGGCATGCCAGCCCACCAGCCGCTCGATAATGCGAGCGGGTAATACCGCCAGGTCGACTTCGTGATGCAGCAGCAACTGTTGCAGTTCGGGCCAGCTCTGCACCGGCATACGACTGTATGCCAACCCCAGCTTCTCTTGCAGCACGTCCAGATAATCCACCATCAAGCCGACCGGGTTGCCATCCTCATCACGGTAAGACAGAGGAACCCATGCGGGAAGCTGTCCCAGCTTTAGTGGCGGCAACGTCGAGAGCCAGGCTCGCTCATCAGGACGCAGTAAAAAATGACTGTGCCCCATAAAATTGGGCTCCAGGCTCTCCCCCAGCCAGCGTTTCTCCAATGCACTGCGTGCCTCGACCGTCAGCGACTGAATGGCAGTATCAAGCCGAATAGCAAGAGAGTGTTTCTGGCTGGCGACACCAAGATGCAGGGTTTCCATCAACAAGGGAGACTGGGCAACCACCGCTAACGCCGGGTGGCGCTCGATAAACAGATTGGCCACATGAAGGTTGCCGATATAGGCATCCGCCCGCCCTTGTTCAACCGCCTGTAGTGCGCTGCGCGTATCATCAAAGAGCCGTGACGTGACATTCGGATAGTGCAGCTTGACCAGCTTCTCGGTCAGAAAGCCTTTTTCGATGGCAATGCTGGCGGACTGCAACCGGCTCACATCCCGAAACAGGGGGCTGTCCTGGCGCACCACCACCACGGTCGGCGAAGTGTAGTAAGGCAGACTATAGGTGATGCACTGGCGCACCTCAGAGTTAAAGGCATCGAGCAGGATATCCAGCTTGCCACGGCAGGCATCGGCATACATGGTTTTCCAGTCAGGGTAGACCTGCCAGGCAATCCGGTAATCCAGCTTTTTGGCTAATTCCTCCATCAATTCAACACTGAAGCCAGCGGCGACCTTGCCGTCCCACTGCTGAAAGGGTCCCCATCCTCCTGCCAATATGCCTACCTCAATCGTTGGGACAGAAGGCACCTCTGCTAGAGATATGTTCACTGTTTTATAAGAGGCTCATCCATGTCCTTCAAGATTATTCTTGCCGATGACCACCCCTTGATTTTGACCGGGATCCGTAGCCTGATTGAACAGATAACACCCCATTGTGAAGTGGTCGCCGAGGCATATCAGGTATCTGACTTGCTGAAATTATTGCAACAACATCGTTGTGATCTGTTGATCACCGATTTCAGCATGCCGGGCGATACTCGTAGCGATGGCATAGTAATGATCCAGCAGTTACGCCGGGATTATCCAAACCTGCCCATTATTGTACTAACCCAGATCCACAATGCCGGTATCTTGCAGTCACTCATCCAATTGGGGGTGAGCGGTATCCTGCTCAAAAAAGCGGTGATCAGCGAATTATCCGATGCCATTCGCCAGATATTATCCGGGCACAGCTATATCGGCAGTTCGGCGAAAAACCTGCTGGCCGAAGCCGGGCTTGGTCACCACACAAGCCTGATTCAGCTCACCCCCAAGGAGAGCGAAGTTGTGCGACTCTTGGCCAGCGGCATGTCCGTCACCCAGGTGGCCGAGTACCTGCACCGCAGCATCAAGACCATCAGCACCCAGAAAAAAAGCGCCATGCTGCGGCTCGGCCTGCAAAGCGATAGTGCGCTCTTTGACTATGCCAAAAGCAGCGGCCTCTGCTAGTCAATAGCAGCATCAAATATCAGGGTGATATCTCCTTTATAGGTGGAGCCCGGGTACTTCATCATTTCCGTGACCACGTCTCCAGCGACCCAGAATTTAATCTTTCTTGCCCCATTGATAGTAGGCCCTCGCAGGGATGAAAATTTGTATGGTGTAGTACTAAGATGGAACATTTCATTTTCCACGTTAATATAATATGTATTTAATTTTGCTTGATGCCCTTTGGCATTTTTTAACGCACATTCTGTACCAGATATATACTGGCAACGCAGTGTTACTGTAAATGGTGCACTACTCCAAAGCCGAAATGGTAACTCTTGTTGTAATTTATTTGGTATCCCCTTCCCATTATGTATCCTATCGCTCCATCCCCCTGGCGGCAACAGAGTTACTTTGCTTCTCCCTTCCCCCTCTCCTTTTGGAAAGTCCACTCTAAGTTGGTGACGGACAGCCAGCTTAATATTAACTTCATGTGCTAGTTGCCCGTTATAAGCTCCATCACCAAGATCAATATCCTGATTCCTACCTATAGAAAAATTGAACCTACCGGAATAATTTCCATTTGACATTTTAAGAGGGTCTGGCGACTCAAGACGGAAACCATAAATAATCCTATCAATCCAATAATAACCATTGTCATCTGCCGGGCTATTAAAATAACACTCAGCAGCACGTCCTTGTGCACTAGATTTAATAGAATGTAGAAGTAATTCAGAAAATGCTGGTGTTCCCCATGCTCTTTCTGTCAAAAAGATACAGTCGCCATTTATTCTACTCATTGGTCTAGGATGATCACCTGAAAGATCCATTTTTCTGTTTCAACACCAATATGAGTAGGAATCATTTTCAATTCATAAACCGTACCATCTTTATCATTAGTAACGATTATTTTTTTGGGGCCAGAGGTTTGATAATAACTAAGATAGTTTGACTTGCTTTTTTTAGAGCTAACAGAACGAAACACGTCTACTGAAAACTGAATAATAGTGGCACTTTCTAGTGGTTTCTCTGGATCACAAAAGTCAAATCCATATGGCTGTTCCATACGACATGGAGTTTTATTTATGAAATAACTACCTTGAGGACCATAGCTGCTTGGAATGTACTCAGCTGTAATATTAAATGTTTCTGCATATACTGAGTCACTAATCATGACTACAATAATAAAAAAAAGTATAGATATTATTTTTTTACGGTAATACTGGATGAACATCTTAACTCTCCCAACATAATAATATCCGACTCATCCATGCGACTTTGTTCTATAGCCGAACTGTTGCAATGAAGGGAACCATTATGTTCCACGCTAAATCCCGGCTGTCGTCTGCTCGCCTCCAGCGCAAAAAAACCATCATTTTCGGTAAATGCCCGCCCAATAGGGTTGCTGACCATAGCACCACGCAGTGGCTGATTTTGCTCGTCCAGCAAACGACCTATCACTGTGACTGTGCTCACCGCATTCACTTGCCCATAGCCAACCCCACCACGATTAAGGTGATAGGGAAGCACACTGGGTTTGATGGTGAGTGGTGTCCCTTCGTGATCGGCCATCTCCAGTTGCAAGGCGCCACTCTGCAAGGCAGGCGCAGAGACCAGATGGCGTCCGGGACCCAGGGTTTGCAAGCCCCCTTGGTCGTCGCTGACCCGGATCTGCGCTGCCTCGTCATCGGCGTCGATATCTAGGATCATCGCCGCCTCATTGCCCATGCCGCCCATATCGCGGGAGCCGATCGCCAGCTCCCCTTCCCGCCCCAGTGCCACTACGCTCTCCAGGTTGATGCCGCCGGTCATCTCTGCGTTATAGGAGGAGTGCTGGGCAAACAGGTCGCCCCCCAACCAGGGCGACGCAAAACGACCATAGCCTGACAGACCGGTACCATAACTGTCATGGGTGCTGCCCACGCTGACCTGACGCAGTGGCCCCCAATCCACCTCCTGCTGGTAATTGAGATAGGCGCTACGCTGGGCACCGCCCGAGCGGGAAGTATTGCTGCCCAGCCCCAGTGACAACTGGCGATCCTGTCCGCCCAGGTTGACGGTCAGACTCAGGGTGCTGCCGCGATCCCGCTGCTGCGCCGTGCTCTCGCTACCGGGACGATCGAACAAGGTCACGCCCCAGGTCACCCAACGCCCCCACAGCCGATCGCTATAGTGCCACCCCACATCAGCGCCGTTACCACGACCAGACTGGTGAGAAACATAGAGACCGAGGGAGCCCCACTTTTCCAGCGACTGCTGCAGTGACAGGCTGGATACCGAGCTTGCGTCCCCTTGCTTGCGCAGATTGCGCGAATGGCTGGCCACCAGACTGCTGTTGCCATGCCAGTAGATCCCCTGCAGATCGTAACCCCACCCCATGCCGACGCTCTGGTTGAGGGAGGCAAAGCCGTGGAGCTGACTGGTCGCCTCCCAATCGAGCGAGAGAGAGTGCTGGGCTCGTTTGTCCACATACTGGCTACCCGCCCCCGCTACCAGCGAGGGGAGCAGCAGATGGTTAACCGCAATACCACCACTGGCCCCTTCCAGATCGCTGTCTCCCTGTCGTACCAGCCAGCGGGTCTGGCGTCCGACAAACAGGTTGAAGCGCCACGGCTCCTCCGGCGTCTGCCAGTTGGAGGGTTTGTAGATCATCTCGCGCCAACGGCGGCTCTCCTGACCATCCTCCAGCAACCGCAGTTCCACCTCGTAAATGCCGCCGGGCAGCGAGCGGGTATCAAGTGCCTGCAGACCCGATACGACCGGCTGGGACTGGATCAGGTTGCCGTCACGATAGATCTCCACCATGCCCGGCCTGGCCGGAGCCACCTGGATCGGCGCCAGACTGGGCACCCCGCGTTCCCGACGCAGCAGATCCGAACTGCCCCACATCACCCCGAGCACAGTGGGCGTCGCACCACTGTAGTAGTTCGGCTGACGCACCAACCCCTGCGCCGAGGGAAAGAAGAAGCCGAGACGATAAAAATTGGCCTCATGGAGCCGTTCTCCATAGACCTGAGCCATCCCGAGATCAGTTGGCCCACCCCCTTGCCAGGTGGCATCCCCCTCCATAAAGGGGGTCCACTGCCCCCAGCTGCCCTCCAGCTGCAAGTTGTAGTGACCGTTACGCTGAGTGCCCTGCACCAGATTCAGCTGGTTCTGGACCAGCAACCCCTTGCTCTCTTGAGGCAATGCCATAAAGCGCTGATCCCGCGCCTCCTGTTCTACCTCACCGGTCAGCACCGAGAGCTGGGACTCCTCCAGACTATATTGCAATCCCACTATGCCTTCAGGACAGGTCCGGCCGCACTCGCCGAGCGGCAGGTGCGATCCCAACCTGGTCAGCCAGCGTTCACGCGCCTCCTCGTCAAACTCGCTCTCCTGCACATCCACCAGTGAAAGCAGCTGTACCGAGTTATCCCGCCCGAGCAGCACTTCCCCATCCCCCAGCAGGCGACCGTCGACGGTCACCCGCACCATCAGGGGAACACCAAAAAAGTGCGCTTCAAACCCTTCTGGCAACTGCCGCGCCTGTTGCAGCAGCAGTGCCGGATCTGCCGCCACCAACGGGACAGAGAGCAACAGCCCGAGCAAGAGAAGAAGAGAACGAACCATTAAGTGCAACCTGAATGCTTGGAATCTCAATTAAAGGGGGGCCTGATGACCCCCACATACTCATGTCAGCTGCCTTGAGCAGTCGGTGCCGACGGCACCTCCGATTCAAACATCATGCTGACAATTCCCTGATAATTGCCGGGCTTATAGCCACCGGCTGGCGCCGCTGCCGGAATGATTTCAAACCCGACCTTTTTACCGGTATTGGCATCCGCCTGATTCAGCAGGTCTTTCGATGAGGTGGTCAGCTCAACCCCCGCCACCTTGACCGTCACGCCGATACTCTCCTTACCGCTGATAATGGTGGAGGGATAGAGCAGATAGCCCTTGATGGGCCCAATAGTGCTCTTCATATCCAGCTGTTTGGCTAATGGCTCCAGCTTGTTGTTAAAAGAGTTAAAGGCCAGTTTTTGCGGGGTATTCATCCAGTCCCCCACGGGTTGCACGTAAAAGTTCTCGGTCGGGATCTGCGCCGTCACCGTCACCGTATGCTCGATGCGCTCGGCCGCCATCAGCGAACCACTCGCCAGCAACAGGGCGGGAAAAAGCGATAACATCTTCATAGCCACTCCTTCAGGTGTGATTGTCGTTCTTGTGATATATCGGGATTCAGAGCTTGAACTCCTTGAATACCGACTTTTTCCCTTCGATCAGTTCAAAACGAACCAATCGGGTTGCCTCTTGACTGACCCGCTTTTTAACGCCAGGCAGCAGATGCATCTTCTCCGGCTGACTGCATGAGCTCTCTTTTTGGTCACACAGTTCCAGATAATCGAGAATAACGGTGGCATTGCCCCGGTTCTCCACATAGAGAACACCGTTTTTACGGTCAATACGGGTGTCATGACGAGTCTCTTTGGGGGCCACAAAGAGAATGGTGCCAAAACCGGTCATGATGCTGACACCGGCGCTTATTTTTTGCTGTGGTGGCAATTCGGTTATTTCATCACCCTGTGGCTTGACCGGTACAAAACGCACCCGAAAATAACGTTCTCGCTCCCGCACTCCCATATAGATAAAACGTGTAGCCTGCATACCACCTGCCGGAATAATCAACCGTGATGGACTTGTCACCAACTGACGAACGCCCTCCTCCGGTAACTCCTGCTCCTTCGGCACGCCATCGGCACCATATATAATTTCGGCCAAGGTTATTTTGACAAATGCCGTCTCATCACCAAGATTTCTAACCCGCTTGAGCAGCGTAGTTTTTTCTGCCGACATATAGTCATATAAGGTGCCAACGCTAATATCTGGAGATGCCAAGACATTGCTGCTGAATATAAGCAGCAACACAGTAAAAATCTTATTCATGAATAATAATCACACTGTAAAAACGATAGAGAGTGGTGCCTTCATTGCAGGCTCCGTAAAAATATATGACATCCATATATGTAAGTCGCCCAATGATCATATTTGGCTCGGCGATTCGTCATTGAGGCCAGTCTAGATAATCCACACAGCGGACTTAATCGGAATAATCTGATACTGCCAACGTATTTTTTCTGCAAAAAATCAGACAATTCCTACAGCCAGCTTTCAACATCCTCCCCTATTATCCGAAATCATCTCAGTCAGCAGGGAAGTGACATGTTTGCGTTTAAAGAAGAGTTTCCGGTCGGTGACGTGGCATCCCTGACGACAGCGGACATTGCCGTGCCCTTTTATCAGCCAATCGTTGACCGGGATCGCCAGATCATCGGCTTTGAGGCGCTGGCCAGACGCTGGGAACCTCGCCAGCAGCGCTATCAGGGAATAGACTTTCCCTCTCTCAGCGATGACGAGTCCCTGCATGTGGATATCGTCATGCTCAGAGCCATTTGGCGTGATCTGACCGTGCTGGCACGCCATGCTCCTTGTACCCTCTCGATAAACCTCAACCCCGCTTTTGAGAGCCCTACATATAAGAACCTGCTGTTGCTCACTCTCTTGCAGGCCCGCAAGCTGGATATCGCAATCTGGTTCGAGGTGGTGGAGTACGCCCCGCTAGAGCGCAAGGAGTTGGCCCTGATCGAGGTACTGCGCAGCCACGGTGCCCATATCGCCTGCGATGACTTTGGCACCCAGGAGTGCAATTTTCAACGAGTGATGGCGCTCCCCTACGAGGTCATCAAGCTGGATCGCTCTCTGCTGCTGCAAGCGACCAGGAGTAGCCATGCCTTGCGCATGCTGACCGGACTGGTGGAGTACCTGCAGCGACTCGGCATGAAGGTGGTGTGCGAAGGGGTGGAAAACCAGACCCATATCGAGATTGCCGACCAGCTCGGCTGTCACTATCAACAGGGTTACGTCTACGCCATGCCCGCCCCCCTCTCCCGTTGGGCCTGAGAGGCTGTTTCATTTCGGCATCCTGTCGGCTCGCGCTGCCAACAATTTCCTGCCAAATTGCATGATGACGTGGGGGCGAGTACAATCTCGCACCCCGAATATCCGGCGCATCGTCTGTAGATAGGCCCCGGATATGCCGTCATCGGGTCGCGCTGCATTGAGCCTCCTCTCGGAGGGCATCTTGCACCGCAACTCAACCACTACGATGCCATCAGGTGGCATCGTCCTGATTTGCAATCAGATATAAAGAGTCCGCCATGTTTAAACCAGAATTGCTCTCCCCCGCAGGTTCCCTCAAGAACATGCGTTACGCCTATGCCTATGGCGCTGATGCCGTCTATGCCGGTCAGCCCCGCTACAGCCTGCGGGTGCGCAACAACGAATTCGATCACGAAAACCTGCAGCTGGGCATCAACGAAGCCCATGCACTGGGCAAGCAGTTCTATGTGGTGGCCAACATCCAGCCCCACAACTCCAAGCTCAAGACCTTTATCCGCGACATGCGCCCTGTGGTTGAGATGAAGCCGGATGCGCTGATCATGTCCGACCCAGGTCTCATCATGATGATGCGTGAAGCCTTCCCGGATATGCCCATTCACCTCTCGGTGCAGGCCAACGCGGTCAACTGGGCCACGGTGAAATTCTGGCATCAAATGGGCCTGACTCGGGCCATCCTCTCCCGCGAGCTGTCGCTGGACGAGATTGAGGAGATCCGCATGCAGGTGCCGGAGATGGAGCTGGAAGTGTTCGTTCACGGCGCGCTGTGCATGGCCTACTCCGGCCGCTGCCTGCTCTCCGGCTATATCAACAAGCGTGACCCCAACCAGGGCACCTGCACCAACTCCTGCCGCTGGGAGTACAAGGTGCACGAGGGTAAAGAAGATGACGTGGGCCAGATCGTCCACCGTCAGGAGCCGATCAAAGTGCGTCCGGACAACACCCTGGGCCTTGGCAAGCCGACTGATGCCCTTGTGCTGCTGGAAGAGTCCAACCGCCCGGGCGAGTACATGAGCGCGTTCGAGGACGAACACGGCACCTACATCATGAACTCCAAGGACTTGCGTGCCGTCGAGCACGTCGAGCGACTGACCAAGATGGGCGTTCACTCCCTGAAAATCGAAGGGCGCACCAAGTCTTTCTATTACTGCGCCCGTACCGCTCAGGTTTACCGCAAGGCCATCGACGATGCAGTGGCAGGTCGTCCGTTCGACCGCAGCCTGATGGGCACCCTCGAAAATCTGGCCCACCGCGGCTATACCGAGGGCTTCCTGCGCCGTCACAACCACAGCGAATACCAGAACTACGACTACGGCTACTCCGTCTCCGACACCCAGCAGTTTGTCGGCGAGATCACCGGTCGCAAAGGTGACATGGTCGAGGTCGAGGTGAAGAACAAGTTCCTGGTGGGCAACAACCTGGAGCTGATGACCCCGCAGGGCAACGTCCGTTTCAATCTGGAGCAGATGGAGAACCGCAAGGGCGAGCTTATCGATACCGCGCCGGGCAACGGTCACGTGGTCTATGTGCCAGTCCCGAAAGATCTGGATGTGAACTACGGCATTTTGCTGCGCAATCTGGGCGACAGCCAGGATACCCGCAACCCGCACACGGCGGCCTGAGATGGCGCTGCTCATCACCGACAAGTGCATCAACTGTGACATGTGCGATCCCGAGTGCCCCAACCAGGCTATCAGCCTGGGTGAGGAGATCTACGAGATCGACCCCAGTCGCTGCACCGAGTGCGTCGGTCACTATGAGAAGCCGACCTGCATCAGTGTCTGCCCTATCGACTGCATCATCTGGGATCCCGCTCATGTGGAGACCGAAGATCAGCTGATGGAGAAGTTTGTGCGGATGCACAGACCGTAAAACGAAAAAAAGGCCGAATAATCGGCCTTTTTTGATCCTGCGTGCAGCGGCTGGCTATCACTTGCCGACCAGCCGGATCAGTTTGTCCAGCTCCCGCTGGGCCTCCAGCATCCGGGTCTGGGACTCCTCCAGCCTGGCCTGGCGCTTGGCAATCTTCTCCGGTTTGCCACTGACTCTCGCCTCCTGCAACTCGAGCAGACGCTCGTCCACCTCGCCGCGCAGTTTGTTAACCCGCTCTTTCTGCTCCTTGAGCAGACCTTCATCGGTACAGTTGACCTTGATATTGCGCGCGGCCTGTTCCAGCCCGGCAATCTGCCCGGCGTTATTGTGTGCTTTGGCAAACACCAGCTGGTCGTTGACGGCCTGCAGACGAGCCTTGCAACCGACCGCCTCACTGCCAAAGGCCTGACCCGCCAACAGCAGCAAGCCGGCTCCCAATACTTTCCACATCTCGATTCATCCGGTCTTGTTTGCGAGCTGACCATAAAAACCTTGATCGGCAGCAGGGTCAAGCAAGCGGGAAAAAGGTGCGACAGAAGTTGTGCGACATCACGCAATTGCCACCCTGTTGGCTCTACAATGGCGCTCTTTCCAATCGGGAGTCTGTTATGAATCAACAAATTGTGGTCATTGCCAACGGTGCCCCCTATGGCAGCGAATCCCTGTTCAACGCCCTGCGTCTCGCTATCGCCCTCAACGAACAGAGGGGTGCCAGCCTCAAGCTGTTCTTGATGTCCGATGCGGTGAGCGCGGCGCTGGCCGGTCAGGCTCCGGCCGAAGGGTACAACCTGCGCCAGATGCTGGAGATCCTGCTGGCACAAGGCGTCACCATTCGCCTGTGCAAGACCTGCACCGATGCCCGTGGCATCACCGCCCTGCCGCTGATCGAGGGCATTGAGGTCGGCACCCTGCCGATGCTGGCCCAATGGACCCTGGCTGCCGACAAGGTGCTGACCTTCTGAACCATAAGGGGCTGGCCAGCGGCGAAGTCAGCCCGGTTAGCCTATCACCGACTCCTGCCGGGCACTTCGCCGACCATGATGTCGGGCGCCTGCTTCATAAAGCGCAAAAATCGCCACACAAAGCAGCGCCATCAGCACATAGAGCAACTGACCGCTCCACTGCTCGAGGATCCAGCCTCCCAGCAGGGCGCCGGCGGCTCCTCCCAACCCGGCCAGTGCGCTGGCACCAAAGTAGCTCCCCTTGAGATGAGCGGGAGCCATCTGGTCGATCAGCACGTTGAGCAGGGGGAAGAGGATGGTCTCGCCAATGCTGAGCAACAGCACGGCGCCAAACCAGTGGCTGCGCACCATCGGGTCCCCCAGCGCAAAGAGCAATTGAGCCGCCAGAAAGAGCGCCATGCCGATATGAAGCCGTACCCGCACCGGCCAGCGTGACAACAACCGCAGCAGCGGAAATTGCAGCAGCACCACGGTCAGGGCATTGGTCGCCACCAGCAGAGCAACCAGTTCGGCCACCTGCGGCATACCGGCCCGGGTCAGGTATTGCACCAGCGGCGAGTGAAACTGGGAGTAGACCAGCACCATCAGGAGATTGGCCATCACCAGCAGCAGGAAGGCACGATCCGCCAGCAACACCTTGATGGCATCCCGCAGTCCGGGGCCTGCTGCCCCCGGCTTACCTGTGTTGCCAGCCCGGCGAAATCCCCAGCCAAAGGCCAGCGCCAGCAGCAGATAGCTCACCACCAGAAACAGGAAGGTCTCCTGCTGGGCGTTGATCCCGAGGGTCACCCCGAGCAGAGGCCCCAACGCCGCCCCCAGGTTGAGCAGAAAATAGCGCAGGTGCAGTGCCAGCTCCCTCGCCTTGGCCGAGGCCAGACTGTCGGCCATCAGCGCCTTGCCGGGGGCATCGATGAGCCCCGACGAGAGGCCGCTGCCCATCACCCCGACTCCGAGCCAGAAAACTTCGTGCGAAAAACCGAGCAGGCCGAAACAGATCATCGCCACCAGACAACCGGCCAGCAGTATGCTGCGCCGCCCGAAGCGATCAGAGAGCCAGCCGCCGTAAAAACTGACCAGGGTAGAGAGGGCCATCGAGCCCCCCAGCAACAGGCCGATGAAGGTGGCCGAAAGGTCATACTCCCGATAGAGCAGAATGGAGAGGAAGGGCCACACCATGTAGTAGCTGGTACGCACCATAAAGGTGCCCAGAATGACGATCCAGACCAGCGGGGTAAATTGCCTGAAGGTGCTCCATGACATCGCTATGCTCCATGCCCCGCAGCTCTTACCACAAGATCCTGTCATAAACGGGGAAAGCATTCAGTTGTAACAGAGGGCCTCAATAGAAACAACCCTCGCTCACCGACAAGGTGCAACCGGATGCAAAAAGGCCAGCTGATGGGCATCGGCTGGCCTTGTTATCACGGGATTTCCCTCGAGCTAGCGCCAGGGGCTCTGCTGCCACAGACGCCCCAGTCCGGCTTCCAGCGCCTGCGCGCCCTGCTGCCCCAGCTTCTGGGTCAGGCTTTTTGGTTTGCGATAACTGATGCCGATCACCTTGTGGTGGCTGGCCTGCGCCAGCAGATAATCATCACTGGTGCAGAGGGTATCTACCAACCCCAGCCCCTTTGCCTGACTTGCCAGCCAGTGCTCACCGGTCGTGACCTGATCGATATCGAGTTGCGGGCGGTGTTCGGCCACAAAGGCCTTGAAGCGCTCGTGGATCGCCGCCAGCTCCTCGCGAAACTTCTCGCGCCCCAGATCGTCGTTCTCACCGAACATGGTGATGGTGCGCTTGTACTGACCGGCGGTGTGCATCTCGAATTCGATGTCATGCTTTTTCAACAACTTGTTGAAGTTCGGCAGCTGGGCGATCACCCCGATGGAGCCGACGATGGCAAAGGGGGCAGCCAGGATCTTGTCCGCCACACAGGCCATCATGTAGCCGCCACTCGCCGCCACCTTGTCGATAGCCACGGTGAGCTTGATGTCACGATCGCGCAGTCGCTGCAACTGGGAAGCGGCCAAGCCATAGCCATGCACCACGCCGCCACCGGATTCGAGTCGCAGCAGCACTTCGTCGCCGGGCTGGGCGACGCCAATCACCGCGCTCACCTCTTCGCGCAGGGAGGCCACCTCTTTGGCATCCATGCTGCCGTTGAAATCGAGCACGAACAGGCGACTGCGCTCATCCCCCGCCTTGGCGCGTTTTTTCTGCTCCTCTTTCTGCTGCTTTTCCATCACCTTGCGCTCGGCCTTGCTGGCGAGCGCGCTCTTGAGCGCAAATTGCCCCTGCTCCAGCTCGCTCGAGAGATCGGTCACCACCAGCTCACCCTTGCGCGCTTTCGGCTGGCGAGTGCTGACGATCATCAGGATGATGGCGCCGATGGCCAGCAGGAAGGTCACTGTCTTGGCCAGAAACAGGCCATATTCGGTCAGAAATGTCACGATGGACTCCAGAATGGATCGGTTTTCGTCACATTCTAGGGAGTTTGATGGAGGCACGCAAAAAATCGCAGCCAGTGTCCGGAAAAACCAACCCGAGCATCACAACCTCTCTATTTTCTTCACATTTTTCTTGCCGCTGGCTGGTCAAACAGGCGCGCGGATCAGTACACTTGGCGCCGATTGCCATGCACTTATGGCCGGAATTTGTTAACAGGAGTTGTCATGCTCGATTATCAGGCACCCCGCGATCTGCTCAAGGATAAAGTCATTCTGGTCACAGGTGCCGGCGATGGGATCGGCCGCGAAGCCGCCCTCACCTACGCCGCTCACGGTGCCACCGTGATCCTGCTCGGCCGCACCAGCGCCAAACTCGAAGCCGTGTATGACCAGATTGAAGCGGCCGGTTATCCGCTGCCCGCCATCGTGCCGGTGGATCTGAAAGGGGCCACCGCCGCCCACTACCGCGGCATGGCCGAAACCTTCGCCCAGCAGTTTGGCCGCCTCGACGGCGTGCTGTTCAACGCCGGTCTGCTTGGCACCCTCTCTCCGTTTGAACACATTCAGGAGAAGGAGTGGGACGAGGTGATGCAGGTCAACGTCAAATCGGAATTCCTGCTGACCCAGGCGCTGCTGCCGCTCTTGCGCCAGACAGCCAAGGCGCAGGGCGATGCCTCCATCATCTACACCTCCTCCAGCGTGGGACGCAAGGGGCGCGCCTACTGGGGCACCTATGCCATCTCCAAATTTGCCATTGAGGGGATGATGGAAGTGCTGGCCGACGAGCTGGAGAACACAGGCGTGCGGGTCAATACCCTCAACCCGGGCGGTACCCGCACCAAGATGCGCGCCAGCGCCTTCCCGGCGGAAGATCCCATGAACCTCAAGACTCCGGCCGACCTGATGCCGCTCTACCTCTACCTGATGGGGTCGGACAGCCGCGGCAAAACCGGCCAGACCTTTGTGGCTCAGCCAAAATAAACAGGCGGCTCAGCCCAAATAAATCAATAAAATACCCAGAGTGTTGTGCGGCAGGGGTTAAATTGAATAGGGAGCACAGGCTCCCTGTTCGAACCACTGACCATCCTATCTCCAATCAGGTTGAACTATGTTTCGTCCCAAGAGCACGTTTGAGCAATGGCGGATCTTTCAGGCGGTGGTCGACTGCGGCGGCTACGCCCAGGCGGCCGAGGCGCTGAACAAGAGCCAGTCCTCCCTCAATCATGCGGTTGCGAAGTTGCAGCAAAGTCTGGGGGTGCCCTTGCTGGAGGTGCGCGGCCGCAAGGCGGTGCTGACACCGGCGGGCGAGATCTTCCTCAAGCGGGCCCGTCAGTTGAGCCAGCAGGTGGAGGAGCTGGAGAATCTGGCCAACAACCTGGAGCGGCAGTGGGAGCCGCAGATCAACCTCTATGTCTCGGCGCTGCAGCCAAGGGATCGCCTCTATCGGGCCTTGGCCAGCTTCTACCCCCGCAGCCGGGGTTGCCGGGTCAACCTGCACGAACGCATTCACTGCCACTTCAACGCCCTGCAACCGGGGGATCTGATGCTCTCCGAGCACCTGCCCGGCGATCGCACCGGCCTGTTGCTGGACGAGGTGTGCCTGCTGCCCCTCTGCGCCGCCAGCCATCCGCTGGCGCAAGAGGAGGGGCCCATCCGCAGCGATGTGCTGACCAGCCACAACCAGATCAGCCTTCATCCCCCCATTCACCGTTCGGTGGACTGGAACGATGCGGATGACACCGGCTGGAAGGCAACCCACTACCACGAAGTGCTCGCCATGCTGCGCCTTGGCCTCGGCTATGCCTGGCTGCCGCGCCATCTGGTAGAGCGGGAGCTGGCGGAAGGGTCACTCATACAGCTGGATCTGGAGAGCGGCAACGAGCGCCACCTCTACACCTATCTGCTGACCCTCTCCCCCGAATCTCTCGGCCCTGCGACCGAGCTGCTGCTGCGCTGCCTGCGCAACGAATATCAGGGCGAATCATCGCAGCTCCCGCACGCCCAGCCCAGGCACGACAAATAACAGCCAGATCCCCCGTCAGACGTTGGGCACCCGCCAGCTGGCGGCCAGTGCCACCAGTGCCAATCCCAGCGCCACCATAAAGACCCCGTGGAAACTCCACACCTCCGCCACCACACCGGCGATGGCCCCCGCCATGATGGAGCCGGTGCGGATGCTGTTGGCAAACAGGGTGGTCGCCACCCCAGCTCGCCCCGGCATCAGATCCTGAAAGTAGGACATGCCGATCCCCGCCACGATACCGATGAAGATGGCGTTGAACAGCTGCAAGGCGATCAGGGCGTATTGGTCGGTGAGGGTCACCAGACCGGTGTAAAAGGCCGCGCCAGCCAGCACCGCCAGCAACATCATGGGGCGCTTGCCAAAGCGAGCCGTGTAATAACCAGCCAGCAGCATGAAGGGGATCTCCAGCGCAGCTGCCGTGCCCATCAGGATACCGGCAAGCTTCTCATCCATCCCGAGCTCTCGGGTGATGTAAAGCGGCATATTGATGAGGTACATGCTGTTGCAGGTCCACATCAGGGTTGAGGCGATAAAGAGTGCCCGCACCGCCGGATCCCGCCAGCTGCTGACCCGCTCTGTCTCTTCAGCCATCTTGGGCAAAGGCAGAGAGGGGAGCCAGCGCCACACCACCAGAGCGCAGAGCAGGTAGGCCAGTGCCGAGGCCAGGTACATCAGCTCGAAACCGTAGCCGATGGCCAGCGCGAAGGCGATGGGCGGGCCGATGACCCAGGCCAGCGAAAACTGGGCCCGCATCACCGAGCTGAACATATCCGCCCGCCGGTTGCGGCTGTCGGAGTACTCCCGCGCCAGCGCAAACAGCTGGGGGCTGGCAGTGGCCGCCAGCGCCGCCAGCATCACCCCCAGACTCGCCAGCAGCCAGTAGTTGCGGTTCCAGGCAAACAGCAAGGAGAGCGCCACCCCGGCAAAGCAGCAGCGCAGGATCAGTCGCTTGCGATCCCCCTTGTTGTCGGAGCGATGGCCCAACCACTGACTGACCAGAATGCCCACTACCGCATTGATGGTATAGAAGAGCCCTACCAGAAAGGGGCGCACCTGCACCTCTTCGGCCAGAAACAGACTTAAGGTAGGCACCTGCAGTGCCACCGCGACGCCGGTCATAAAGGTCACGGCAAGAAACGAAAGAGAGACGGGGTCCGGGCGTTTGACCGCCGCTATCGACAAGCTCATAGGGTTACCACTGGTTGGAGGGACGATACGGGCTAACGGGCGGCAGCCGTATGAAAATTCGGCGCCTATCTTATGTCACTATCAAGAGCGGGCTCAAGGATGCATAAGCAGGTGTGCGCCTTGCGAGGGAGGCCGCGACCCCGTAGAGTGAAAGCCCATCCTGCCAGCACAAGGAGTTCGCATGTTTGATTTTGATCAGGAAGTAGACCGCAGTGGCACCATGAGCCTGAAATGGGACAAGTACAAGGGTCAGGATGTGCTGCCCATGTGGGTTGCCGATACCGACTTTGTCTCCCCCCCGTCCGTGATCGAGGCGTTGACCAAACGGGTCGCCCACGGCATTTTCGGCTATTCACGCCCCTCGCCGCGCCTGATCGAACTCATTATCGAACGGATGGCGACCCGCTATGGCTGGGCCATCGAGCCCGAATGGCTGGTGTTCCTGCCCGGCGTGGTGCCGGGGCTCAACCTTGCCTGCAAGGCGTGGAGCCAGCATGGCCGCGGTATCATCACCCCCAAGCCGGTCTACTACCCCTTCCTGCAGGCGCCGGGCTTCAATGATCGTCCCCTGCTCACCGTGCCGATGATTGAAGAGGCGGGTCGTTGGGTGCTGGATCTGGCAGAGCTGGAGCGTCAGGCTCCCGCCGCAGATCTGCTGCTGCTCTGCAACCCCCACAACCCGGGCGGCACCATCTTCACCCGTGACGAGCTGCTGGCCATCGATGCCATCGCCGCGCGCCACAATCTGGTGATCTGCTCCGATGAAATCCACTGCGATCTGCTGCTGGATAAAAACGCCCGCCACATTCCCTACGGCGCCATCAGTGCGCAAGCGGCCGAGCGCTGCGCGGTGATGATGGCCCCGAGCAAGACCTTCAATATCGCCGGTCTCTGCTGCTCCTTCGCCATTATCCCCAACGCCCGTCTGCGCTTCAGGCTGCAACAGGCGATGCGCGGCATCAGCGCAGACGTCAACCTGCTGGGTTTTGTCGCCGCCGAAGCGGCCTATGAGGGTGGCGAACAGTGGCTGACCGAGCAGCTCGACTATCTGGCGGCCAATCTGGCCCTGATCCAGCAGGCGGTTGCCCGCTGGCCCGGCGTCAAGCTGGCCAACCATCAGGCGACGTATCTGGCCTGGATCGATGTGAGCGCCCTTGGCCTTGCCGATCCCATCGCCTTCTTCGAGCAGGCCGGCGTTGGTCTCTCTCCCGGCGCCCAGTTTGGCGACGGTCAGTTCGTGCGGCTCAACTTCGGCTGCACCAGGGCACGGCTGACCGATGCGCTGGCGCGGATGGAGCGGGCAATCCTCAACAACAAGCCCTGATCAGCCAGCAACGGGATGGGCAAGCCCCATCCCTT
Source organism: Aeromonas veronii bv. veronii (assembly GCF_000820225.1). Lineage (GTDB taxonomy): Bacteria > Pseudomonadota > Gammaproteobacteria > Enterobacterales > Aeromonadaceae > Aeromonas > Aeromonas veronii. The sequence continues at coordinate 226,962 of NZ_CDDK01000018.1, read as the reverse complement.
TTTCCCTGTGTCATTAGCCAGCGGTCAACTCAGTCAACGGTCAATTATGTCTCTACGGATCTTGCATCACCTTCTGCTTCCCCTCTGTGCACTCTCTGCGCTGCTCCCCTTTGGCAGCCAGGCGCTGACTATCGGAACAGGCCCGCTCAATGGGGTCTACTACCCGACCGGTGGCGCCATCTGCCGGGTGCTCAATGCCGGCCATGCCCTGCATGGGGACAGCTGCTCCGTGCAGAGCACCCGTGGCTCGATGGCCAACCTCAAGGCACTCGACGAGGGGGACGTACAGCTGGCACTGGTACAATCCGATGTATTGCACCACGCCCTGCACGGCACCGGTCCCTTCAGTGGGCAGGGGGCCAACCATGAGCTGCGCAGCCTGTTTCGCCTCTATCAGGAGTCGCTGACCCTGCTGGCCGCCCCCAATAGCGGCATCACCACCCTGGCAGATATCGAAGGGAAGCGGGTCTATCCGGGCAACAAGGGCGCCGGTGAGCAGATCACCAGCCAGGCCCTGATGGCAGCCATGGGATGGCAACCCGGGCAGTTTGCTGCCTATCAACTCAAGTCGGACAGCGAACCGCTGGAAGGGCTGTGCGATGGCTCGCTGGATGCCGCGTTTGTGGTAGCCGGTCACCCCAGTCTGGCGGTCGGCGATCTGATCAGCCGCTGCAAGGTGCGCCTCATCCCCATCGAAGGGGAGCAGATCGACAGGCTGCTCAAACAACACCCCTACTACCAGCGCAGCCGCATCGCCGCCAACCTCTATCCGGGGCAGACCACCGCCATCAACAACATCGGGATGAGTGCCGAACTGGTGGCGCTGGCCAGCCTGCCGGACCCCATCGTCCGTACCGTGCGCGATACCCTGCTGGCCCGGGTCAAACAGTTCAGTCGGCTGCATCCTGCCCTGAGCAAGGTGACGCCCGAGCAGTTGCAAGCGCAAACCGAGCTGCCCCTCCATGCGGGAATGTCGGATCAACCGCCAGCTCCCTTGTCACTGACTCCCGAGCAGTTAACAGCGGAACAGCTGACACCGGAGCCGTTAACACCAGCACCATCGACCTCGGAAGCGGTGCCCACGACAGAGCAGGTGAGTGCCGCCGACGGGACGACTGCCCCCCTTGAAGCGCCCTCTGACGCGACCGCCACCAGCAGTGCCGCAGTGGCAACAGAAGCCACAGAGGTTAATCCCTTGCCCGAAGAGGCGCTCGAGGTCACCCCCGAACTCACTGCTACGCCGACCACCGAGGAGGAAAGAGTGGCTCCCTCTGCCGCAGCGTCAACGGTTCCATCACCATCGGCTGCCGTGTCGACTCAGTTGCCACAGAGCGCCTCTGCGGCCACTGCGCCGCAAGAGCAGGCAACCCAGCCTGCCAGCAGCGCGGTGACTGGCGAAACCCTGCAGCAGGATAAAACCGACACGCCTCCCGCCCCTGCCACCAGCGCAGCCACACCGCCGCAGCACTGAGTGGTCAGCACCCACAAACGCATCAGGGCAGCCTCGGCTGCCCTGATTGTTTACGCGCGTTCAATAGTGACAATTGATGGCGGCGCAGTCACCCCGATAGGCCTGCTCACCTTGCCGCCCCGCTACGGCTCCATCACCCGGGTCAGATAGGGGTTGGGCTTCTGGATCTCCTCCTCCACCCAGTGCAGCAACTGCTTGATGGCCCGCGACAACACCTGATTCTGGCGCACCACATAACCCAGACTGGTACCGGGAAAGTCGCCGAGGCTGGTGACCGGCGCGGTGAGGTTGAGGCGCGGATGCAGGGAGAAGTCCGGCACGATGGCGACACCAAAGCCCGCCTCGGCCCAATCCAGCTGGGCGTCCACGCTGCCCACCTCCATGATGCGACAGGGGGGCAAGGCCAGCAGCGGCAGGGACGGGTCGATCAGCGCCCGGGTGCGGGTGTCGTGACCGAGCAGGATCAGGGTCGGCTCGTCGAGGGGGTCGCTCTCTCCCGCCACCGCCCGTGCCTGCCAGCGGGCAAGGCCGTGGCCCAGCGCGCACCAGGTTACCTGTTGCAGCTCGGTATAGAAGAGCGGCTCGCTGCGCTTTTGCGCCATCACGAAACCCAGATCCGCCTTGCCCGCCTTGACCAGCTCGGCCGCCTGATCCGAAGTGGTGTTGAACAGGGTAAGGTCGATGCCGGGGAACTCCCGCTTGAAGCGCTGGAACGGCTGGATCAGCAGCAGGCGGGAGATGATGTCGCTGGCGGCGATGGCCAGCGTCCCCTGACTCAGCTGGTTGAGGGCATTGAGATCGGACTGGCAGAGCTGCAACTCGGCAATGGTGCGCTCGGCGCTTTGCAGCAGCCGCTCCCCCGCCTGCGTCAGGCGAAACGGGCTGCGCTCGATCAGCCGCACCCGGGTCGCCTGCTCCAGCCGCTTGATATGCAGGCTGACATTGGGCTGGGTCATGTGCAGCTCGGTGGCGGTCTGGCCAAAATGTTGCAATCGGGCCAGGGTGACAAAGGTTTGCAGCCAGTGAATATCCAGCATAAGAGTCCCTCAACCCGCGAGGTGCGGGGCTTGCCAGGCAAAATCGGACGGTTTGCCGTTTAATTGGCCATAATTATATGGTTCTCTTATCGGAATTATAAAGATAATTAATTTTTCTAATCCGCATCAGGCTCCTAGGATGGACGCCTAACGTCTTAGGAGAAAGAGTCATGTCGTCTATCGTAGTCGTAGGTGCTAACTGGGGTGATGAAGGCAAAGGCCGCATCGTGGATTATCTGGCAGGTCAAGCTGGCGCCAGCATTCGCTTCCAGGGCGGCAACAACGCTGGCCACACCGTGGTCAACGACCTTGGCACCTTCAAGCTGCACCAGGTTCCGAGTGGCGTATTCAACCCGGATTGCCTGGTTGTCCTCGGCCCGGGCATGGTGATCAGCCCCGAGAAACTGACCGTCGAGCTCGACGAAGTCAAAGCCTCCGGCGTGACTCCGAAGCTGGCCATCTCTGACCGCGCAACCCTCTGCCTGCCGCTGCACGCGCTGGAAGATACCCTAGAAGAGCAACGTCTGGGTGATGGCGCCTATGGCTCCACCCGTCAGGGCATCGCCCCTGCCTACGGCGATCGCGTCATGAAGAAAGCGATCCTGGTCGGCTGGCTGAAACAGCCGGACGTACTGGTCGAGCGCATCCAGTTCATGCTGGACTGGAAACTGCCGCAGATGAAGGCTATCTACCCCTCCTTCGAATTCACCCAGACTGCCCAGGAGATGGCCGACTGGCTGCTGGAAGTCTCTGCACCCTGGATCGACGCCGTGTGCAACGTCAGCATGCCGCTCAAAGCGCTGCAGGCCGAAGGCAAGACCCTGCTGTTCGAAGCCCAGCTGGGCGCTGGCCGTGACCTGATCTACGGCGAATACCCCTGGGTGACCTCCTCCCACGTATCTGGCGCCTACGCCGGTATCGGTGGCGGTCTGCCGGGTCTGCGTCCGGAGCGCGTCATCGCTGTGGCCAAGGCATTCAGCTCCTCTGTCGGTACCGGCACCCTGCTGACCGCCATGGAGAACCAGGACGAGTTCCGCAAGATCACCAACGAGTTCGGCGCCACCACTGGCCGTCCCCGTGATGTCGGTTACTTCGATGCCGTCGCCACAAAGAACGGTGTCGAGCTGCAAGCCGCCACCGAAGTGGCACTGACCAAGCTGGACTGCCTGACCGGTCTGCCGGATCTGAAGATCTGCGTGGCTTACGAAGGTGCCCACACCGAAAACCCGATTTGGCCGCAAACCGCTGCCCTGAAGCCGGTTTACGAGCAGATGGAAAGCTGGAGCGAAGACATCACCGGTTGCCGCACTTTCGAAGAGCTGCCGCGCGCTGCCCAGCAGTACGTGCTGCGTATCGAAGAGCTGCTCGGCGTACCGGTTCCGATGGTTTCCGTCGGCCCGGGCCGTGACGAGATGATCCTGCGCTAAGCCGCATTTCTCATCGTCAAACAAAAAACCGGCATCCCTGATGCCGGTTTTTTTATGGCTGCCGTTTACCTTCTTGCCATAAAACCACCAAAAGGCTCAATTAACTCACCAATCGACCTCACATTGAGCCGTTCTGCAACAACATTCTACCCTGCCCTCGTTAAAGTGAATCCGTTACCACACGAGGAGTCACCCGATGAAATTGCTCAAACAGAGTGCCCTGTTGCCACTGCTCTGCCTGACGGCCATGCCAGCCTTTGCCATGACCCTGAAGAGCACAGATATTCACGAAGGCCAGTTGATGGACAAACAGTTCAGCTTCAACGGCTTTGGCTGCAGCGGCGACAACCACTCGCCCCAACTTAGCTGGCAGGATCTGCCGGCAGGCACCAAGAGTGTTGCCATTACCGCCTATGACCCCGATGCCCCTACCGGCAGCGGTTGGTGGCACTGGCTGGTGGTTAACCTGCCTGCAACCCAGAGCGAACTGGCCAGCAATGCCTCAGGCAAGCTCAAGCAGGGATTGGAGATCCGCACCGACTTTGGCAGCCAGGGTTACGGCGGCCCCTGCCCGCCCGCAGGTCACGGCATGCACCGCTATCAGTTCACCGCCTGGGCCCTGCCCCATGATCTAGAGGTAAAGGCCGATACCCCGCCGGCTATGGTAGGCTACATGCTCAATAGCATGGCGCTCGGCAAAGCCACCCTGACCGCCACCTTCGTCACCCCCTAGGAGCCAACCGGATGAGCACTCCCCTGCTGCAACAGAGCCACTATCTCGGGATCCGCCGGCAGCCCCTTCACCGGGTGCTCATCTACGCCCCGACCCTCATCTGGGTCACCCAGGGGAGCAAGCAACTGTGGTGGCGCGAGCGGCGTCTGTCATTTGACAGGGAGCACTGGCTGCTGATCCCGGCAGGCCACCAGCTCACCTTCGTCAATCAGCCGGAGCAGGGCAAATTTCGCTCCCACGCCATCACGCTGCTGACTCCACCACCGCAGGAGTGGCTGGCCGAGTCAGCCCCTTCCCACGCCGATCTGGAGGAACCCGCCGTCAAGGTCACCCCCGGGCTCGCCTTCTGCTTTGAGCTCATCAGCACCATGGCCGAACGGGGACTGAGCGAGGCGACCCAGGCCGAACTGCTTCGCGGCTTCTATGCCGAGCTGCGGGCCGCCAACGCCCTCGGGTTGCTCTTTCCCGCCAGCACCATGACCCTCGCAGAGCGGCTGGCCCGATACCTGGCGGTGGAACCCGGCATCGACCACACCCTGGAGGCGGTGGCCCCCCACTTCTCCATGAGCCGCGCCTCCATGGTGCGCAAGCTGGCCGCCGAAGGTCGCAGCTTTCGCCAGTTGCTGGCTCAGGTACGCATGAGCCACGCCCTCAACCTGTTGCAGCAGGGCCTGACCCCGCTGGAGGTCGCCCTCGCCTGCGGTTATGACTCCCCCAGCCGTTTTGCCGCCCGCTTCAAACAGGAGTTCGGCCTGACGCCCCACCAATACCTGCACACCTGCCCTGCCAGATTGGCGAGCAATGGCAAGTAAAATATTACTTAAATCCAATCTTATGTAACCTGATGTAACCCGGTGTTCCCGCTCACATTGCCGCCTCTTCAGAGTGTGATCTCGCGCCAACGCTCCCTTTTCTCTTGCCATACAATGGCTACCGAACACCTTTTCACTAAAAATAAGCGTAAAAAATCTTCCTTTTAACCTACATAAACGGAATTGGAGCGAGAAATGTTTCGTAAAACTTTACTCTCGGTAGCCCTAGGCTCCGCCCTGTTCGGACTGACTGCCTGCAACGATAACCAGACAGAGAGCAGCACAGTCGCCAAACCGGAGCAGGCCATCCAGTACAAGGACGTGATCGACCGTCGGGGAACACCGACCCAATTCCGCGACTTTGACAGCTACTCCAACCTCAAATACAACCCGCTGCTCGATCTGGGGGCCTGGCACGGTTTCCTGCTGCCTGCCAGCGACAAAGAGTGGGGGGGCTTTACCGGCCCCATGGTCATCTCGGAGGAGTACAGCCTCTTCTTTGCCAGCGAGCTGGACAAGCTCACCCTGAGCGATGCGAGCGGCCGCCCGTTCCCGCTCACCAGCGCCCGCAAGCAGGAGGTGTACGCCATTCCCGGAGCGCTGGTGCAACGCTTCGAGTTCGAGCCCTTTACGCTGGAGCTGGAGCTGCGTTATGGCGATGCCCGCACCGCTCTTATCCGCACCCGACTCATCAATCAGACCGATGCACCGCTCACCCTCAACCTCAACTGGCAGGGCGAGTTGCTCAATCAATGGGATGCCAAAGATACGATTGCCAGCAAATATCCAGGCTGGACTCGCACCATCAGCGAGAGCGACAAAGGAATCGAATTCCAGTTCGGCAAACTGCGCAGCACCTGGAACATCATGCAGAGCGGCAGCGCCCGCTATCGCATCGACCGCACCCTGCCAAGTCGCACCACCCTCGACCAGAAGACACTGGGCTACCAAAGTGACGCCAGCATTACTCTGGCCGCCAAGGGGAGCGAGGATATCTACACCCTGCAGAGCTATCTCCACTCCGAAGATGACGCCAGCCGCCATCAGCAGAGCCGTCAGGCCCTGCTGGCCAACCCGGCCAGCTATTTTGCCGACTCCATCCGCCGCTGGGAGGGCTACCTTGCCAAGGGTCTCTCCAATCAGGGGATCCCCGAGTCGGAGCGTCGCATCGCCGTCAAGGCGATGGAGACCCTCAACGGCAACTGGCGCTCCCCGGCTGGCGCCATCCTCCACGACGGGGTGACCCCCTCCAATACCGCCCGCTGGTTCGACGGCGTCTGGGCCTGGGACAGCTGGAAGCACGCCTATGCCATGGCACACTTCAACCCGGAGGTCGCCAAGAACAACGTGCGCGCCATGTATGACTATCAGGTGCAGCCGGATGATCCGGTGCGACCGCAGGATGCGGGCATGGTGATCGATGCCGTCTTCTACAACAAGCTGGCGGATCGCGGTGGCGATGGCGGCAACTGGAACGAGCGCGATACCAAGCCGCCCCTCTCCGCCTGGGCCATCTGGGAAATCTACAGCGCCACCAAGGACAAGGCCTTTATCGCCGAGATGTATCCCAAGCTGCAGGCCTACCACGACTGGTGGTACCGCGCGCGGGACAACAACCGCAACGGCATCATCGAATATGGCGCCACCAAGCATGTGGAGCACAACGACGAGTACGGCAATATCACCTTCATGGTGCAGTACTCCAACGGTATTCCCGCCGGGCTGGATCTCTCCAGCTGTACCAGTGAGGGGGATGGCTGGTATGCCTGCGCCGGAATGCCGCTCTATCAACAGGTGTTGAACGTGGGCGGTTACAGCGACATGGATATCGGTGCCCAGCACGGCGCCGGTTGGGAGTCCGGCATGGACAACGCCGCCCGCTTCGGCTTTATCGAACCGGGCCAGCTGCAACGCTATGCCGACAAGACTTATGGCGGAGATTTGGCCAAGGCACGTCAGGACTGGAACGTCACCTTCTTTGAAAACCATCAGGACAATGGCGATTTGATCGGCTTCTCCATCGATCAGGAGTCAGTGGAGCTCAACGCCTTCCTCGCCAAAGAGAAACGCATTCTGGCAGACATGGCCGACCTGCTTGGCAAGCCGGACGACGCGAGCCGCTACCGCGATGGCGCGACCCAGCTGGCTGGTTACATCAACAGCTGCATGTTCGATGAGGCATCAGGCTTCTATTACGATCGTCAGATTGCTCAGGGGGATGTTGCTGACGGCAACGGCTGCGTCGGCAAATTGCTGACCGCCCGCGGCCGTGGCCCGGAAGGGTGGAGCCCGCTCTGGGCAGAAGTCGCCGACAAGGAGAAAGCGGCACGGGTGCGCGAGGTGATGCTCAACGCTCAGGAGTTCAACACAAAGATCCCGCTGGGCACAGCCGCACTCACCAACCCGGCCTACGACCCCAATATCTACTGGCGCGGCCGGGTATGGCTCGATCAGTTCTACTTCGGGGTGAAGGGGCTGGAGAACTACGGCTACCGCAGCGATGCCGAGGCTCTGGTCAACAAGCTGTTCAACAACGCAGAGGGCTTGGCGGGCAGCGGCCCCATCCGCGAAAACTACAATCCGGAGACCGGCGCCATGCAGGGGGCCAGCAACTTCAGCTGGAGCTCGGCCCACCTCTACATGCTCTATCGCAACTTCCTGAAACCACAGGCGTAAGCTTGCTCCACCATGCAAAAGGCCTCCGGATGGAGGCCTTTCTGTTTTCACTCAAGTTGCACTCACACAATACCTGCCACGCTGCGGGTACGGGCTCGTCTTAGCCGGTCGTGAGCGGCAGAGAGAGGCGTTTAGCCAGTGCCTGGAAGTGCTGGCTCACCTCAGCCCCGAACAGGGGGTCGCCAATGGCGCGATTCTGCCAGTTTTGCTCCAGATGACGCCAGTCATCCTCGGTCAGGGAGTCACGCAGATGGGGGAAGATCACCCCCTCTTCATAGTTCATGTGTGCCTCTTGCAGCTCCACGAAGCGTTCCAGCTTGGTGGTGAACTGATCGAGGGGGATCACCGCATCCATCAGGATCATCTCCACCATCTCCTTGAGATCGGCCCCGGCCTCCAGCAGCTTGACGTGCTCCTCCTGCAGGCGGTTGGCGACCTCACCCTCCACCACCCGATATTTCAGGTAGTAGTCATAGATGAGGTCTTCCTTGGGATGGTGGTACTTGTCAGAGACCTCCCGCAGGTAGTCGATGACATCGCGCACCAGAAAATAGCTGATGGGCTCTTCGGCACGGATGGCTGCCAGCTTGTGCTTGAGCAGCTCCAAAAGTCGGGCGATGTTGAGATGGTCCTTGTGCAGACTGGATAACATGGGCACTCCTTGGCTCTGAATTAATCTTATGTCCCTGAGTATACGGTCATTTGTCGCCCGAACTTTGCACTCAATCAAGTGGGATGCAGACAGATTTCCACTCTATCGGACTCTTGCCCTGTTGTTCCAGCAAGCGATTGGTCTCGCTAAAGTGACCGCAACCGATGAAACCGCGGTGGGCAGAGAGTGGGCTCGGGTGCGGCGCGGTCAGCACATAGTGGCGCTGGCGGTCGATGAAACGTCCCTTCTTCTGGGCGTGGGCGCCCCACAGCAGGAACACCACGCCCTGACAGCTGGCATTGATCTGCTCGATGACCCGATCGGTAAAGGTCTCCCATCCCAGATGGGCGTGGGAATGGGCCTGACCGGCCTGCACCGTCAGCACTGTGTTGAGCAGCAAGACACCTTGTTTGGCCCAGGATTCGAGAAAGCCGTGATTGGGTGTGACGAAACCTGGCAGGTCACGCTGCATCTCTTTATAGATGTTGACCAGTGAGGGGGGCGTACGCACGCCGGGCAGAACGGAGAAGCAGAGCCCGTGCGCCTGATTGGGGCCGTGGTAGGGGTCCTGGCCCAGGATCACCACCTTGACCTGATCCAGCTCGGTCAGCTTGAAGGCATTGAACACATCGGTGGCTGGCGGGTAGATCACCTTGCCCGCTTCCCGCTCGGCTCTGACGGTTGCCAGCGTACTCTTGAAATAGTCCTGCTCTTTCTCAGAGCCAATCACATCACTCCAGGTCAGCACCCCGGCCTCCTCACTTGATACGGCGAAGGGCTCAGGATAGGGGGCCAGCCCGCAAGACGCAACCGTGGCTCACGCTTTCCAGAGCCTGGCGAGGCACCCCGAGCGCTCCAGCTTGCGCAGGCCGGTATTGAACAGCAGCATCAGAGGGCGCGCCTCGGGATCGGCCTTGCGCATCAGCAGGTATCCAGGTTGCGACCAGATGGGGTCGGCCGCACCGGTCAGTGACAGCGATTGGGGATGACGAACGAGCGCCTGCTGGAACAGAGTCTGTGCCACCTGCTCATCCATCACCAGATAGTGGATCCGCCCGTCAAGCAGCTTGCCCATACTCTCCTCATCGGAATCTGACCACTCGAGGGTGAGCCCGGCTTGGCGGGCGGCAAAACCATCGCCATAGAAATAGCCACGGGTCACCCCGACCGGCTCGTGTTTCAGCTCACCCAGATTGACCGCGGGCGTACCGGTCAGCGTCATCAGGCGAGTGGTGAAATGGCCGAGCGAGGCGGAGAGATAGAAAAGCTGCTCGCGGGAGCGAAACCAGGGCATGGTGACCACATAGCGCCCCTCCAGAGTCAGTCGGTAAGCCTCGGCCCAAGAATAGAAGTGAAAGCTGACATCTAGCCCCTCCTCGGCAAAGGCCTGGCGCACCACCTCACAGAGAAAGCCCTGATTGGGCTGCGCCTCACTGATATAAGGTGGCCACTCGCCCACAGCAATACGCACCGTCTCGGCCCGTACCGCAACACTGCTTGCCCAGCAACAGAACAGGGCGAGCCATGCCCACTTTCGCCACCCATTATTCACCCGGCACTCTCCTCGTTTTTTTCTGAGTGTAGCCAACCCCTCAATTAACCTCAGAAAAAGCCGAAAAGATGTAGTTAAATTACTAGATTAACGAGATAAAAGATGCATAATTTGGATATCTTACAAAATCAGAAAAATGACCTATTTTTGATTCAACTCAAGAATTTAATCCCATTGAAATGGCGTTTTGTCGGATTTTCTTGATCCAGATCAATTTTGGTAATATTACCACCATGGTATATATGACCCCATCAAAGAAAAGGTGTAAGGCAAGGGCCCTTTAAGTCATCGCCATCGACGGTAGCTTAAATACATCAGGGTAATTTCCTTACAGTTGGATTCGCGTTCCCATTGAGGAGTCATACCATGATCAAAGGCATTCAAATCACCCAGGCCGCCAACACCGCTCTGCTGAACTCTTTCTGGCTGCTGGACGAAGAGAAGCAACAAGCTCGCTGCATCTGCGTCAAAGGCGATGCTTTCGCTGCCGATCAAGAAGTGCAACTGGCTGACCTGGGTCAGTTCGAATACCGCGAACTGCCGGTTCAGGCTGAACCTGCTGTTGAAGGTGGCCAGCACCTGAACGTCAACGTGCTGCGTCGCGAAACTCTGGAAGATGCTATCGAAAACCCGGAGAAGTACCCGCAGCTGACCATCCGTGTATCTGGCTACGCAGTGCGTTTCAACGCCCTGACCCCGGAACAGCAGCGTGACGTGGTTACCCGTACTTTCACCCAGAGCCTGTAATCAGCGCCCTGCAGTGAGGAGCTGATACTTGCGGTATCAGCACAAAAAAACGGCCTATCGGCCGTTTTTTTTATTGCCCCCGCACCAGCCAACGCGGTCGTGCGGGGGCAAACAGCGCTTACGCCCTGTCCGCTTCCAGTTGCCCGACCTTGCCGCCGAGCACTGCATCCATTTTCTTCTCGTCCAGCTGCTTGCAGTATTTGGCGACCACCACAGTGGCAACCCCGTTACCGATCAGGTTGGTCAACGCCCGCGCTTCGGACATAAAACGGTCGATCCCCAGGATCAGCGCCAAACCAGCCAGTGGCAGATGGCCCACCGCCGAAATAGTCGCCGCCAGCACGATAAAGCCACTACCGGTCACCCCTGCCGCCCCTTTCGAGGAGATCAGCAGTACCACCAGCAGGGTGATCTGTTGGAACAGATCGAGCGGCGTATTGGTAGCTTGGGCGATAAAAATCGCCGCCATAGTCAGATAGATGGAGGTGCCATCCAGGTTAAAGGAGTACCCAGTCGGAATGACCAGCCCCACCACCGATTTCTGGCAACCCAGCTTCTCCATCTTATCCAGCATCCGCGGCAGTACCGACTCTGAAGAGGAGGTCCCCAGCACGATCAGCAGCTCCTCGCGAATGTAGGAGATGAAACGCAGGATGCTAAAACCTGAGGCTTTAGCGATGCTGCCCAGCACAATGAAGATAAAGAAGAGGCAGGTGAGATAGAAGCAGGCAATAAGCTGGCCCAGCTGTACCAGTGAACCTACTCCATATTTGCCGATGGTAAATGCCATTGCCCCGAATGCACCGACCGGCGCCAGTCTCATTATCATATTGATAATGCCAAATATGACTTTGGAGAAACTGTCGATGACGCCGAAAATAACCTGTCCCTTTTCACCGATATGATGCAGGGAGAAGCCGAACAGCACCGCAAACAGTAACACCTGCAAGATATTACCGCTGGCAAAGGCACCGATCACACTGCCCGGAATAATATCCAGCAAAAAGGCGATAATGCCCTGGGACTTGGCCTGCTCCGCATAGGCGGAGATGGCGCTGGCATCCAGCGCAGCCGGATCGACGTTCATACCGGCACCCGGTTGCAGCAGGTTGACCACGCACAGCCCGATGATCAAGGCGATGGTGCTGACCACCTCGAAGTAGAGCAAAGCAATGGCGCCGGTCTTGCCGACCGCCTTCATGCTCTCCATCCCGGCAATGCCGGTAACCACGGTACAGAAAATAACGGGGGCGATGATCATCTTGATCAATTTGACGAAGCCATCACCGAGGGGCTTCATATCGGCGCCCAGTTCCGGATAGACATGCCCCAGAAATACCCCGAGGGTAATCGCGAGCAATACCTGAAAATAGAGGCTGCTAAATAGTTTCTTTCGCATTATTAACGTCCTGTTAATTTAATTGCACATTGTTATGGCAGCAATAAACATGCAGATAGCCGGACGAGATATCTGCGTACCTCACCCGATCCATGCTGTTTCTGCATTACTACGGGGACCACTTTACATGTAATAAAAAACAATTAAGAGACATCAATCACACAACAAAATTAACACCATTAACACCACAGCAACCAACAATTGTTTGCTCGTAGATTAATTTGAGTCTTCAACTAAATATGGCAGATATAAAAATACCCCGCATTGCGGGGCATTTTCATCAGGCATGACAGCGTCGGGATCAGGCCGAGGTATCGAGAGGTTCGAAGCCCTTGATCAGGTCATCGATGGCCTTCATCTGTTTGAGGAAGCCTTCCAGCTTCTCCAGCGGCAGGGCACTCGGGCCATCACAACGGGCAATCTTCGGATCCGGGTGGGATTCGATAAAGAGACCGGCCAGACCGACTGCCATACCGGCGCGCGCCAGCTCGGTCACCTGCTCGCGACGACCACCGGAGGCCGCCCCCAGCGGATCACGGCACTGCAGGGAGTGGGTCACGTCAAAGATCACCGGATAGCCACCGGTGCTCTTCTTCATCACGCCCAGACCCAGCATGTCCACCACCAGGTTGTCGTAGCCGAAGTTGGCACCGCGCTCGCACAGGATCAGCTGGTCGTTGCCGCACTCCTCGAACTTGTCGGTGATGTTCTTCATCTGGCTTGGGCTCAGGAACTGCGGCTTCTTGATGTTGATAACGTTGCCGGTGCGGGCCATGGCTTCCACCAGATCGGTCTGGCGTGCCAGGAAAGCGGGCAGCTGGATAACGTCAACCACCTCGGCGACCGGCTTGGCCTGATGGGGTTCGTGCAGATCGGAGATGACCGGCATGCCGAAAGTCGCTTTCAGCTCCTGGAAAATCTTCATCCCCTCTTCCAGACCCGGACCGCGGTAGGAGTGGATGGAGGAGCGGTTGGCCTTGTCCCAGCTCGCCTTGAAGACAAACGGGATGCCCAGCTTGCTGGTCACTTCCACGTACTTCTCGCACACCGCCATCGCCATGTCGCGGGATTCCAGCACATTCATGCCGCCAAACAGCACGAACGGTTTGTCATTGGCAACGTCGATCTGGTTGATCTTGATATTCTTCTGTTCCATCTAAGACATCCTTAATAAAAGGGCCTGAAGCCAAGTTACTCCGTTGCAGCCGAGCGAAGCGGCCTTGATATTCTTCTGTTTCAGTTTCAAGCCGCCCTTAATGGAGGGGCTTGGGGCTCAGATCCAGCGCGGCCAACTGCACTTTCAGCACATCGGCCACCGGATCGTCCGGGCATTGTTCAATAAAATATTCAAAATCGTCGGCGGCCTGGCGCGGGCAATCGAGCTGCTCGTAGATAAAGCCGCGATCCCGCGTCTCCAGCGGATCGCCGGGCTTCATCCGCAACAACAGCTCGCTGCAACGCAGCGCCTCGGGCATGCGGTCTTCCCGCAGCAGGGCCCCCTTGCTGACGTTGAGCAGCCGTTCGATGATCTCCCACTGGCCGGAGGGCTGCAGGTAGTCGGGAGTGAGGGTCGCCAAGTCCCCCAACGCACCGCGCAGCAGCAGCTCGATGCGGGCCAGACTCAGCTCGTCGCCGGTAAAGGGGTCGACATAGACCTCCCCCTCGCCACCGGCAAAGCTCACCAGGAAGTGGCCGGGGAAGCAGATCCCCTCTACATCGAGCCCGAGCTTGCGCCCAAGCTGGATAATGAGAATACCGAGGCTGACCGGGATCCCCTTGCGCTGAACCAGCACCTGATTGAGATCGCAGTTGTTGGCAGAGAAATAATCCTGCCAGTCGCCATGAAAACCGAGGCTGTGGTAGAAGCCTTGCAGCAACTGCTGGCGCACCTCGTCGCAGGTGCCCTCTTCGATCTGCTCGTCCAGCCACTCGTCCAGCAGGTTCAACTCGCGCATCCCCTCCTCGACCGAGCCATAAATCTCGTCGCTGACTGACAACGCCAGCTCGGTGATGTCGTGGGCTTCGAAATCGGTCCATTCGTCTATGTGTAACATTCTCTTCATGCCTTAGCCGAACACACTCGTCTGTTTGAGCACTGCCAACTTGGCAATAAAGTAGATCCAGCCGAGCGCCCCCAGAAAGGAGCACCAGCGCACCAGATTGCTTTTGGCCAGCCGCAGCGCCATCGCCGCCAGAAATACCAGCACCAGAATGGCCATCAGCTTCTCGCTGAGCCAGGGCGTTCCGTTATTGAGCGGGTTGAGATCCAGCACCATGCAGAGCAATACGCCGGAGAGCACCACCAGACCGTTGAGCCAGCCGCTGACCTTCATCACCGGCGCGCTATAGGCTCGGCCAGTGGCGGTCTGTACCCAGTAGAAGCGGAGCATAAACATCAGCACGGCCCCGGCAATCAGGGTGAGGTGCAGGTGTTTGAGCACAAAAACCATATTCAATCCTTGCATGGGGGCGCACAGGCAACCCGCCGTGTAACAGTGAGGAACCGTCAGCGCAGCGGGCAGAGGCCCAGCGTCACCCTGTCGTTATCCCCGTAATCACGCACCGTGGCTACCTCGCGGTAGCCGCCATCACGCAGCAACTGACGCACCGCCTCCCCCTGATCCCAGCCATGCTCCAGCAGCAACCAGCCATCGGCCAGCAGATAAGCGGGGGCATGGGCCACGATGTGGCGGATATCAGCCAGCCCGGCGTCATCGGCAACCAGCGCCGAGCGGGGTTCAAAGCGCACGTCACCCTGCTCGAGATGGGGATCGGCGCCATCAATATAGGGGGGATTGGAGACAATCACCGCAAATCGTGGCGTTTCGTCGCGATCCGGCTCGCCAAGGGGCTCGAACCAGCTGCCGTCGCGCACCTCGATGGGTAACCCCAGCGCGACGCTGTTCTCGCGGGCCAGCGCCGCGGCATCGGCCATCCGATCCACCGCCCACACATCGATTTCGGGCCGCTCGGACTTGAGCGCCAGCGCGATGGCGCCGGTGCCGGTGCCCAGATCCAGCACGGCGCACGGCCCCTGCGGGATTCTGGTCAGCGCCTGCTCGACCAGCACCTCGGTATCGGGGCGCGGGATCAGGGTCGCCGGGCTCACTTTCAGCGGCAGCGACCAGAACTCCCGCTCGCCCACCAGATGGGCGATGGGTTCGCCATTGAGACGACGGGCCAGCCACCCCTGCAGGGTGGCCTGCTGGGCGGCATCCAGCTCATGTTCGGGCCAGGTCATCAGATAGCTGCGACGACACCCGAGCAGATGACAGAGCAGTACATCGGCATCGGCGCGGGGGGACTCCCCCTCAGCCAGCACGGTCATGATATGGGCGCGGGCCTGCTGGATCTGCATCAGTGCCACTCAACCTTACGGGCACCACACTTAATGCGAGCTTGCCGGATCACCATTTGCATCAGTTGTTCTCGGCCAGCGAGGCGAGCTGATCGGCCTGATACTCCTGCACCAGCGGGGTGATGACGCAGTCCAGATCCCCTTCCAAAATTTCGGAGAGGCGATAGAGGGTCAGGTTGATGCGATGCTCGGAGAGGCGGCCCTGCGGGTAGTTGTAGGTACGGATGCGCTCGGAGCGATCACCGGAGCCCACCAGATTGCGGCGGGTGCTCTGCTCGGCGGCGCGGTGGCGCTCATCCTCGGCCGCTTGCAGGCGGGCGGAGAGCACCGACATCGCCTTGGCGCGGTTCTTGTGCTGGGAGCGCTCGTCCTGACACTCCACCACCAGACCGGTCGGCAGGTGGGTGATGCGAATGGCCGAGTCGGTCTTGTTGACGTGCTGACCGCCGGCACCGGAGGCGCGGAAGGTATCGATCTTCAAGTCGGAAGGGTTGATCTCTATCTGCTCGGCTTCCGGCACTTCCGGCAGCACGGCGACGGTACAGGCGGAGGTGTGCACCCGGCCCTGAGACTCGGTCTCCGGCACCCGCTGTACCCGGTGACCACCGGATTCAAACTTGAGGCGGCCATAGACGCGCTCGCCGTCGATCTTGGCGATCACCTCCTTGTAGCCACCATATTCACCGTCATTGCAGCTGACGATGGAGACGCGCCAGCCCTGACGCTCGGCAAACCGTGAATACATGCGGAACAGGTCACCGGCAAAGATGGCCGCTTCGTCGCCACCGGCACCGGCGCGGATCTCCAGATAGCAATTGTTGTCATCCTTGGGATCCTTGGGCAGCAACATCAGTTGCAGCTCCTGCTCCAGCGCCTCCAGATTGGCCTTGGCGAGCGGCAGCTCCTCCTGCGCCATCTCGCGCAGGTCGGCATCATCCTCCTCCAGCATCATCTGGGTGGTCTCAAGATCATCCTGAGCCTGACGGTAACGCTGGAAGGCGTGAACGATATCTTCCAGCTGGGCATATTCGCGGGTCAGGGCGCGGTAGCGATCCTGATCCGAGACCACGTCTGGCTCGCCGAGCATGGCCTGTACTTCTTCGTGGCGCTCGATGAGGCCTTCCAGCTTTCTGATCAGTGACGGATTCATAACTCTTGCATTCTCAATGGAGGACGGGACAACCGGCAGGTTGCCCGAAAATTATGGCTCTTGTGACAACCCCAGCGCCTGCCGCAAGCGGGAGAGCTCGCTCTGATCCCCCTGGGAGGCAGCCTGACGCAATGCTTGGGTCGGCGCGTGGATCAATTTGTTGGTGAGGCGATGGGCCATCGCCTTGAGCGCCTGTTCGGCACTCTCGCCCTGCGCCAATGCCAGCAGGGCCCGTTGCAACTCTTCATCAGCCACTTGCTGTGACTGATGGCGGTAATCGCGAATGAGGTCGACCGAGCTCTGGCCGCGATACCAGCCCATAAACTCGTCGCGCTCTTCCTGCACGATCACTTCCGCCTGTGCGGCAGCCCGTTTACGGGTTTCGAGGTTCTGCTCGATGATCCCCTGCAAATCATCCACCGTGTAGAGATAGGCATCGGAGAGCTCATCGACTTCGGCTTCGATGTCGCGCGGCACGGCAATATCCACCAGAAACATGGGTTTGAAGCGGCGGGCCTTCAGCGCGCGCTCCACCATCCCCTTGCCGATGATGGGCAGGGGGCTGGCGGTCGAGCTGATGACAATATCCGCTTCGTGCAGATAGTCGGGGATCTCTTCGAGCGTCATCACCTGGGCGCCGAATTCGGCCGCAAGGGTCTGGGCGCGCTGCAGGGTGCGGTTGGCCACCATCATCTTGGTGACGTTCTGCTCGCGCAGATGACGGGCCACCAGTTCAATGGTTTCGCCAGCACCGACCAGCAGCACCTTGGTCTGGGAGAGATCGGAGAAGATCCGCCGACCCAGGCTGACGGCGGCAAAGGCCACCGACACGGCACTGGCGCCAATCTCGGTATCGGTACGCACCCGTTTGGCCACCGAGAAGGATTTCTGGAACAGCCGCTCCAGCGCCCCCTTCACCGACTCCGCCTGCTGGGCATGGGCGTAGGATTGCTTGATCTGCCCCAGGATCTGCGGCTCCCCCAACACCAGCGAGTCGAGCCCGCACGCCACCCGCATCAGGTGGCGCACCGCCTCTTCATCGTGATGCTGATAGATGGCAGTGACCAGTTCGGCCGCGTCCAGCCCGTGGAACTGTTGCAGCCAGCACAGCACTTGTTCCTGCCGCTCCTCCTCCAGATTGCAATAGAGTTCGGTCCGGTTGCAGGTGGAGACGATCACCGCCTCGCTGACACCGGGTTGGCTCACCAGCTCACGCAAGGCGCGATCAATGCAGTCCGGGCCAAAGGCGACCCGTTCCCGCAAGGCGACACTGGCGGTGTTGTGGTTGATTCCGAGGGCAAGCAAACTCATGAGTGGGCGACGATCATTTCATACGCTGGGTGCAAAGGCTGCCAATTGTACGAGAAAGGGTAAGTCTTTAAAAGCAATACGGCCGCCCCGTATACTGTGGCAAATTCCTCTCTCTGGAGCCGTCTCTTGCTGCTACGTATTTTTACCCTCACCTGCCTGCTGTTGCTGGCCGGTTGTGCCACCACCCAGCCCCAGCGTGACCAGGTGAACTGGAACCAGGAGCGGACCCGCCTCGAGCAGCTGACCCACTGGCAGCTATCCGGCAAGATGGCCATCATCACGCCACAGCAAAAGGGCAGCGCCCGTCTCAACTGGCAGCAGGATGGGGAGGATTATCGCCTCAACCTCACCAGCCTGATCGGCACCAGCATTCTGGAGCTCTCCCGCAGCAAGGGGGAGATCACCCTGCTCGACAGCGACGGCAATCGCCACCAGAGCCAGGATGCCGAAGCGCTCATCTATCAACTGACTGGCTGGAATATTCCGGTTGCGGGATTGCCAGAGTGGATCAAGGGGCTGCCAGGTCAGGCGGAGTTTGAACTCAACCCCGACAGCAGTCTGGCCAGCGTGCGCGACGGCCAGTGGCAGATCGTCTATGGCGATTATCGGGATCAGGATGGCTACCGCCTGCCGCACCAGCTGACCATGACCGGCCAGAACAGCCGCCTCAAGCTTCAGATCAACCAATGGACTCTTGCACGTTAATGGCTTCCACACGCTGGCCGGCACCGGCCAAACTCAACCTGTTTTTACACGTCAATGGCCGTCGTCCCGATGGCTATCACGAGCTGCAGACCCTGTTTATCTTCCTCAACCACAGCGACTGGCTCGAGTTCGAGGTGATACCGAATAGCGACACACTCACCCTGAACCCGGCCATTCCCGGGGTGCCGGATGAGCAGAATCTGATTATCCGGGCGGCGCGGCTGCTGCAGGCAACCCTGCCGAGCCCGCAAGGTGCCCATATCCGGCTGGAGAAAGTGCTGCCCATGGGGGGCGGCATTGGCGGCGGTTCATCCGATGCAGCGACCACGCTGGTAGCGCTTAACCACCTCTGGCAAGCGGGTTTGAGTGAAGATGAACTGGCAGCGCTTGGCGTCCAGTTGGGGGCCGATGTGCCGGTGTTTGTCCGTGGCAAGGCGGCCTTTGCCGAAGGAGTGGGCGAGCGGCTGCAACCGGTCGAACTGCCCGATGCCTGGTATCTGGTTCTCAAGCCCGATTGCCATGTGGCGACCGCGGCCGTATTCCAGGATCCGGACCTGCCGAGAGCCACGCCGAAAATGGCGCTGGACAACCTGCTGGAAGGCGAGTGGAAAAACGATTGCGAATCACTGGTGAAAAAGCGCCACCCCGAGGTTGCCAATGCGCTCGGCTGGTTGCTAGAATACGCGCCGTCAAGAATGACGGGCACAGGAGCCTGCGTCTTTGCTCAATTTGAAGACGAAGTGACTGCTCGGGAAGTGTTGGCCTGCGTGCCGAAGGGACTTGATGGGTTTGTCGCCAAGGGCGAGAACATATCACCTCTCTTCTCCACATTGCAACAGTTCAAATGATTGGGGTATCGCCAAGCGGTAAGGCAGCGGGTTTTGATCTCGCCATTCCTAGGTTCGAATCCTAGTACCCCAGCCAATTCCCAAGTAGCAATGATGCGTTGTGATTAACGTGGCCGGTTTTGCACTCGGCCACGGATTCGGGTTACCGGTATCATCACAATCATTGGGCAGCAGACACCTTGTACGTTATCTTGATAAATCGTTTGCCCCAAAACGATAGGGTCTGATTTCAGACTCCCCCACATACTGGATGCAACCCCGAGGTTTCAAACCGTGCCTGACATGAAGCTGTTTGCTGGTAACGCAACGCCGGAACTAGCCCAGAAGATCGCAGATCGCCTGTTTATCAAACTCGGCAATGCTGCCGTAGGTCGCTTTAGCGACGGCGAGATCAGCGTACAGATCAATGAGAATGTACGTGGTGGCGATATCTTCATCATTCAATCCACCTGTGCCCCGACCAACGACAATTTGATGGAATTGATCGTCATGGTGGATGCTCTGCGTCGTGCTTCAGCTGGCCGTATCACTGCCGTTATCCCCTACTTTGGTTATGCCCGTCAGGACCGTCGCGTCCGCTCCGCCCGTGTACCCATCACCGCCAAGGTTGTCGCTGACTTCCTCTCCAGCGTCGGTGTGGATCGCGTGCTGACCGTTGACCTGCATGCCGAGCAAATTCAAGGTTTCTTCGACGTTCCGGTAGACAACGTGTTCGGTAGCCCAGTGCTGCTGGAAGACATGAAGTCCAAGAACCTCGAGTCTCCTGTCGTTGTCTCCCCGGACATAGGTGGCGTCGTGCGTGCCCGCGCCATCGCCAAGCTGCTGGATGACACCGACATCGCCATCATCGACAAGCGCCGTCCCCGCCCGAACGTCTCCCAGGTCATGCACCTGATAGGTGACGTTGCCGGCCGCGACTGCATCATCGTTGATGACATGATCGACACCGGCGGCACCCTGTGCAAAGCCGCAGAGGCCCTGAAAGAGCGCGGTGCCAAGCGTGTATTCGCTTACGCCACTCACCCGGTCTTCTCCGGTTCTGCCGTCGAGAACATCAAGAACTCCGTGATCGATGAACTGATCATTACCGACTCCATCCCGCTCACTGCGGAGATGAAAGCGGTAGGCAAGGTCAAGCAGCTGACGCTGTCAACTGTACTGGCCGAAGCCATTCGTCGCATCAGCAACGAAGAGTCCATCTCTGCCATGTTTGAGCATTGATAGATTCAGCAATAACGAAAACCGCCATCAGGCGGTTTTCGTCTTTCTGGACCTTCTCTTTCCAACTTTCTGCTATCTGGTACGACCCTGCCCCCGGCAGGCTTAAGGATTTACCCATGAATTGCTTGCGTCCCCTCCTGCTCGCGACCCTCACCTCCGCCCTGTTCGCCTGTCAGCCCGCCAAAGAGAACCCGCCCTTCGTGCTGACCCTGGCTCACATGAACGACACCCACTCCCAGTTTGATCCGGTCAATGCCGAGATCAAAGGGCAGATCTTTGCCCAGCAGGGGGAGACGGACACCCTCTATACCCGCTTTGGCGGTTATCCGCGCCTGCTGACCATGGCGAAAGCCTATCAGGCCGATGCGCTGGCCAAGAACCAGCCCTTGCTGCTGCTGCACGGCGGTGATGCCTGGCAGGGCAGCGGCTACTTCAAACTCAACGAGGGGATGGCCAACGCCGAGTTGCTGAGCCAGTTCGGCCTCGATGCCATGGCGCTGGGCAACCACGAGTTCGATCTGGATAACCAGAAGCTGGCCCGCTTCATCGAGGGGGTCAACTTCCCGGTGCTGGCCGCCAACCTCGACACCAAGGCCGATCCGGCCCTTAGCAAGGCTGACAACCTCAAGCCCTTCGTGGTCTACGCCTTTGACGGCAACCAGAAGAGCCCAGTCACCGATCTCGACAACCTGCCACAAGGCAAACAGCTGGTCGCCGTCATCGGTCTGGTGCTGGAAGACATGGGCAACATAGCCCCCAACGTCGGCAAGCTGCGCTTTGGCAAGGAGGTCGCCTCGGCTCAGGCCACGGTCGACATGCTGCAAGCCAAGGGGATCCACCAGATCGTGGCGCTGACCCACATCGGCAACGAGCGGGATCTGGCACTGGCGGCCAAGGTAAACGGCATCGATGCCATCGTCGGCGGCCACTCCCACAGCCTGCTCGGCGATTTTCGCAATATTGGCTGGGGCAAGACCGGCGACTACGCCAAGCTGGTGACCAATCCGGATGGCATCGGCAAAACCTGCGTGGTGCAGGCAGGCTCCTACGCCCAGGCCATCGGTCTGGCACAGGTGACCTTTGACAGCCAGGGTCAGGTGACCGACTGCCAGGGCCACAATAGCCTGCTGGCCAGCCGCGACTTCTTCGCCGATGCGGCGCGCAAGCAGGCGCTCGACGACGCCCGCAGCAAAGAGGCAAGCCAGTTTGTCGACAACCAGCCCAATATGGTGACCGTGGATGAAGATCCGCGCCTGCGCGGCATCATCGACAGCCACTACAAACCGGCGCTGGAGCAAGCCTACGGCCCGGTGATCGGCACCATCCCCGAGCAGCTGCAAAATGCCCGTCGCCCCGGCGACAACGGCAGCGACAGCCACGGCTCAGATGTAGCGCCGCTGGTTGCCGAAGGGGAGTTCTACTGGGCCAATACCCCAGCAGTGCAAGCCCTGACCGGCGGCCCGGTCGATTTTTCTTTGGTTGCGGTGGGCGGCGTGCGCGCCGACCTGCCCGCTGGCGAATGGCGCGAGGGGGATAGTGCCCTCACCCTGCTGCCGTTCAAGAACCAGCTCTCGGTGCTGACCCTGACTGGCGCCGAGGTGCGAGCCCTCTTGACCGAGACCATCACCGCGACCCTGCCCGCCAGCGCCCATGCCGGCAAGTTCCCCTATGGCGGCCACCTGCGTTACACCTTCAAGGAGACCGACGCAGGCAAAGCGGGTACTCTGACCCAATTGCAGCGCAAGACCGCAAGCGGCGAGTGGCAAGATCTGGTGGATAGCCAGCGCTATCGGGTGGTGATGAACGCCTACAGCGCCAACGGCAACGATGGCTGGCAAGCACTGGCCAATGCCCAGCGTCAGAAGAGCGAGCGGGTCGATATCGCCAGCGTCAACGGCAAGCTGACCGCCTTCCCGGTGCTGAAGGTGGCACAAAACGGCGAGCTGCTGAGCGCCGTCTATGCCCCGGGCCAGCCCCTCGATTGCAAGGCCAGCGGCATGGATTGCGGCACTGATGCAGCGTCTTTCGTGGAATATGTCCGCGATGCCCGTCCCACCCTGACCGCACTGGATGAAGAGACCGTCACCCTGCTGCGTACCAAATAACGACCGTAGTCAACCGGGCACAATCCATCGGTAAACTGAAACGGGCCTCTTGCAAGAGGCCCGTTTGCCCACCGTTAGCCACCCATTGGCCGCAATAATGCTGCAAATCCCGCCATAACATGCGCATTGGTTGAGTGATCGCCACTCGGCGGCTAGAATATTGCGTCCTATTGCCCTGGGTAGTGTGCCCACGGCAGCTGCGAGTGAAGACATCAAGCGTGACAAGCGAAATCAAACTGATCGTCGGACTGGGCAACCCCGGCCCGGAATATGCCAAGACCCGCCACAATGCGGGCGCCTGGTATGTGGAGCAACTGGCCCGCTGGCACAATGTCAGCCTGCGTGAAGAACCCAAGTTCTTCGGCCATACTGCCCGCATCCTGGTCGAGGGGCAGGATGTGCGGCTGCTCATCCCGAACACCTATATGAACCTCTCTGGCAAGGCGGTGGCCGCACTGGCGCGTTTTTATCAGATTGAGCCGGAAGCGATTCTGGTGGCCCATGACGAACTGGATCTGCCGCCTGGCATCGCCAAGTTCAAGCAGGGTGGTGGTCACGGTGGCCATAACGGCCTCAAGGACATCATCGCCAAGATGGGCAACAACAATAACTTCTTCCGGCTGCGTCTCGGGATCGGCCATCCCGGCAGCAAAGAGCTGGTGGCTGGCTTCGTCCTGACCAAGGCCCCCAGCAGTGAACAGAACCTGATCGACGCCGCGCTTGACGAGTCCCTGCGCGCCACCGACATCCTGTTCAAACAAGATATGACCAAGGCCATGAATCGCTTGCACAGCTTCAAGGCGGAAAAGGGTTAGGTCGGTTTGACCCTGTACGGGCATTGTGCCGGTACATGAGCAACGACCAGAACAAGCATGACATGGGCCGCCTGCGGGCGACCCCCAACAGCATCCATCAAGTAAGGTAACAATCCATGGGTTTTAAATGCGGTATCGTGGGCCTGCCCAATGTAGGCAAATCCACCCTGTTCAACGCGCTGACCAAGGCCGGTATCGAAGCCGCCAACTTCCCGTTCTGCACCATCGAGCCGAACACAGGTGTGGTGCCGATGCCGGATCCTCGCCTCGATCAGCTGGCTGCCATCATCAATCCGCAGCGTGTTGTGCCGACCACCATGGAATTTGTGGATATCGCCGGTCTGGTTGCCGGTGCCTCCAAGGGTGAAGGTCTGGGTAACCAGTTCCTGGCCAACATCCGTGAAACCGAAGCGATCGGCCACGTTGTGCGCTGCTTCGATGACGAGAACATCATTCACGTTGCCGGCAAGGTCTCTCCCGCTGACGATATCGAAGTGATCAACACCGAGCTGGCCCTGTCGGACCTGGACGCCTGCGAGCGCGCCATTCACCGTCAGTCCAAGCGCGCCAAAGGCGGCGACAAGGATGCCAAGCTGGAAGTGGAAGTGCTTGAGAAGATCAAGGTCGCACTGGAAAACGGCCAGATGATCCGCGGCATGAAGCTGGATAAAGAAGAGCTGGCCGCGGTCAGCCACCTCAACTTCCTGACCCTGAAACCCACCATGTATATCGCCAACGTGGCGGAAGATGGCTTCGAGAACAATCCCTATCTGGACAAGGTGCGTGAAATCGCCGCCGCCGAGAACGCGGTCGTGGTCGTGGTCTGCTGCGCCATCGAAGCAGACATCGCTGAGCTGGACGACGAAGATCGCGCCGAGTTCATGGCAGACCTTGGCATCGAAGAGCCGGGCCTGAACCGCGTTATCCGCTCCGGCTACCAGCTGCTCAACCTGCAGACCTACTTCACCGCCGGTGTGAAAGAGGTGCGCGCCTGGACTATTCCGGTCGGTGCTACTGCCCCGCAAGCGGCTGGCAAGATCCACACTGACTTTGAAAAAGGCTTTATTCGCGCCCAAACCATCGCCTTTGAAGACTTTATCAACTACAAGGGTGAGCAAGGCGCCAAGGAAGCGGGCAAGATGCGCGCTGAAGGGAAAGATTACATCGTCAAAGATGGCGATATCATGAATTTCCTGTTCAACGTCTAATCCCATGACAGGCCAGCATTTGCTGGCCTGTTTTTTATCTGCCATTGCCCGGGCAATAATGGCAATGTCTTAAAAAAAAGCAGATTGTTGGGCTTTTGCGCAACAGAGACCAATAACTGGTCAAACGCACTCAAATTGCGTTTTTCTGGCAAAAAAAGGGTTGACGCCCCAGAGCCAGATACGCATAATTCGGCCCGCACGGTGACGAGGTAACGACTCACCGGAAGCAAGGTTGGCTATGTAGCTCAGTTGGTTAGAGCATCGCACTCATAATGCGGGGGTCACAGGTTCGAATCCCGTCATAGCCACCATCTCTAGTTGGGGTATCGCCAAGCGGTAAGGCAGCGGGTTTTGATCTCGCCATCCCTAGGTTCGAATCCTAGTACCCCAGCCATTTTTAAAAGTTCTTTGCCAGTCTCGCGACTGTTGAGGAACGCTGTTGGGGTATCGCCAAGCGGTAAGGCAGCGGGTTTTGATCTCGCCATCCCTAGGTTCGAATCCTAGTACCCCAGCCATTTTTGAAAGGTGTTTGATAGTTTCTGTCAGGCATCACTGTTGGGGTATCGCCAAGCGGTAAGGCAGCGGGTTTTGATCTCGCCATCCCTAGGTTCGAATCCTAGTACCCCAGCCATTTTTCTGTTCTCTTCCACATCAGTGGTTGATAACAAACGGCTATGTAGCTCAGTTGGTTAGAGCATCGCACTCATAATGCGGGGGTCACAGGTTCGAATCCCGTCATAGCCACCATTATTTCTGTTGGGGTATCGCCAAGCGGTAAGGCAGCGGGTTTTGATCTCGCCATCCCTAGGTTCGAATCCTAGTACCCCAGCCATTTTTCTGTTCTCTTCCACATCAGTGGTCGATAACAAACGGCTATGTAGCTCAGTTGGTTAGAGCATCGCACTCATAATGCGGGGGTCACAGGTTCGAATCCCGTCATAGCCACCATTAATATTGCGGAAGTGGCGAAATTGGTAGACGCACCAGATTTAGGTTCTGGCGCCCTAGGCGTGAGAGTTCGAGTCTCTCCTTCCGCACCATTAATAGCAGTACCAAACAGACCAGCTCACGCTGGTTTTTTTGTATCTGAAATTTGCCTCTCCCCAGTTTTTCTCTCGCGCCTCTATTAACCCAGCTCCACGTTAATTCAGGTTCACGATACTCTTCACTGATTCCGATCACGCCTTGCCACTCTTGTCTCCCGGCCACAAAAAAGCGGCCGCAGGCCGCTGGTGCACACATTCATCATCCCGGTTATCAGAACGGGAAGAACCAGGGGATCGCTACCACGCTGACCGCCATCACCAACAGGGTGAATGGCACCCCGATACGGATAAAATCGGCAAACTTGTAGTTGCCCGGCCCTAGCACCAGAGTATTCACCGGTGACGAGACCGGCGTCATAAAGGCAGCCGAGGCGGCGATGGCAATGGTCATGGCAAACGGATAGGGCGAGACACCCATCTGCTGGGCCGTGCCCAGCGCAATAGGCGCCATCAATACCGCCGTCGCCGTGTTGGAGATAAAGAGCCCGATCACCGCGCAGAGGGCAAACAGGCTGGCCAGCATGACCCGCGGCCCCATCTCCCCTACCGCATTGATCAGACCACCGACGATCAGATCCACCCCGCCGGTTTTTTGCAACGCCAGCGCAAAGGGGAGCATGCCTACGATGAGGATCAGGGTCGGCCAGTGGATCGACTTGTAGGCACTCTCCATATCGATGCAGCGAAACTTGCCCATCAGCAGACAGGCGATCAGCGCCGCAATCACGTTGGGCACCGGATCGGTCACCATCAGCAGGATCATCACGCCAAGACAAAAGAGGGCATGGATCGCCTGGCTGCGGGCGGGGGCCATCTCGTCCACCTCGGCCGGCAGCCCCATCAGCAGAAAGTCGCGGCTATGGGTCTGCAACTGTCTGATGTGGCTCCAGTTCCCTACCACCAGCAGGGTATCCCCCATCTGCAGCGGCTCATCCACCAGCTTGCCTGCCAGTGCCTCACCGTCGCGGCGCAGCCCCACCACGCTCAGACCATAGCTGGAGCGGAAGGTCACCTCACGCACGCTTTTACCCAGCAGCTTGGACTCGGGGATCAGCGACACCTCGGCCATCCCCACCTCCCGCGCCTGATCGGAGAAGTATTCGCCGCGCAGGATCATCGGCTCAAGGCGCGCCTCGCTGCAAAACTCACGAATGTCGATCTCGGGATCGGACATATCGATCAGCAGCACATCCCTGGCCTGAAATTCA
This sequence comes from Aeromonas veronii bv. veronii, assembly GCF_000820225.1. Lineage (GTDB taxonomy): Bacteria > Pseudomonadota > Gammaproteobacteria > Enterobacterales > Aeromonadaceae > Aeromonas > Aeromonas veronii. The sequence continues at coordinate 199,481 of NZ_CDDK01000018.1, read as the reverse complement.
CTGATCCCCGAGACCGGCACCATCACCCGACGAAACTTGCGCCAGCGCTCTACCCCGATAACGTGGGCGCCATAGCGGGCGCGCAGTTGCAACTCATCCAGGGTATGGCCAATCAGCGGTGAATCGGGCCGCAGCGCCAACCGGCGAGCCCGGCCGGTAAGTCGATAGTCGCGAATAAGGTCGCGAAAGGTGCGCCGTCCGCTCTGTTTGCCTTTGCCCTCTTCCCCCTCGCCCACCAAGGAGCCACGCACCAGCAGCATGTAGACAATCCCGCACAGCAGGATCAGGGTGCCGAGCGGTGTGAAGCTGAAAAAGGTGAAGCCGTGAATGCCATGGCGCATCAGTTCACTGTTGACCACCATGTTGGGCGGTGTAGCCACCAGCGTCATCATACCGCTGATAAGGCCGGCAAAGCCGAGGGGCATCATCAGGCGACCAGCCGGGATCCCCATCCGGTTCGCCACGCTCAGCACCACCGGGATAAAGATGGCCACCACTCCGGTGCTGCTCATCACCGCCCCCAGACTCGCCACCGCTACCATCAGCAACACCAGCAGCTTGGTCTCGCTGCTGCCCGCCACCTTCACCAACGCATCCCCCACCTGATAGGCGATACCCGTGCGCACCAACCCCTCCCCGACAACAAACAGGGCGGCTATCAGAATGACGTTGGGATCGCTAAAGCCCGCCAGCGCCTCCGGCAGGGTGAGGGTGCCGCTCAGCACAAACAAGATGACCACACCAAGGGCGACCACGTCCATGCGCACCTTGTTGGTCATAAAGAGATAGATGGCGCCAGCCAGCAGACAGAGCACCCAGACAAGCTCGGAATTCAATGCAACCTCCTTTTATCACGTGATTCTCCTCCCGGAGAGTGGACTCTATCAGACCACAGCCACGGCGCTATCATCTTGCTACATATCAATAAAGTCCGGCCCACCGGGGCCCCATAACTCATCACTGCTGGAATAACCGGGCAGCAGTGGCGATTTCTTTGATATGGGCCAAGTACGGGGCGGACAAAAGTCCTGCCCCTCCTCCCCCTCACCCCTTAAAATGGCGCCCTCGCATACTAACCCTCATGCCCAAGGATCAGAAAATGAGCATATTCGAGCTGTTCAGCATCAATAACACGCTAGTGACCATACCGCTGGGTGGCGGCTATGCCATGTCATGGATTGAAGCCATCGGCACCCTGTTCGGGCTGGCCTGCATCTGGTTCGCCAGTCAGGAGAAGACCATCAACTACCTGTTTGGCCTGATCAACGTCAGCCTGTTTGCCATCATCTTCTTCCAGATCCAGCTCTACGGACTGTTGATGCTGCAGCTGTTCTTCTTCTGCGCCAACGTCTACGGCTGGTACGCCTGGACCCGCCCGGCCAACGATCAGGGGGATACTCTGCAGATCCGCTGGCTCAGCAGATCCAAACTGATGGTGACCGCCGCCGTGAGCGTGCTGGCCATCGCTCTGCTGACCCGCTATATCGACCCGGTCTTCGCCACCCTGGCACGCACCTCGGTCTCCCTGCTCAACCTGTTTGGTGCCAACCTTGCCATCCCCGAGCCCTCCCCCGATGCCTTCCCGTTCTGGGATGCCAGCATGACGGTGCTCTCGGTCGTCGCTCAGATCCTGATGACCCGCAAATACGTGGAGAACTGGATCCTCTGGGTCGTCATCAACATCATCAGCATCGGTGTCTATGCCGCGCAGGGCGTCTACGCCATGTCGCTGGAGTACCTGATCCTGCTGTTCATCGCCGCCAACGGCACCCGCCTCTGGGTGATTGCCGCCAAGCGCCAGCCACAAGGTCTGTAAGCCATGAGTCTGTTACCCCATCTGCAGTGCCACCCCGACCAGATTGCCGAGCGGGTGGTGCTGTGCGGCGACCCGGCCCGGGTCGATCGCATCGCCAGCCAGCTCGAACAGTGTGAAGTGCTGGGGCAAAACCGGGAGTTTCGCCTCATCAACGGCCGCTATCAGGGGCTACCCATCACGGTCTGCAGCACCGGCATTGGCGGCGCCTCGGCCATCATCGCGCTGGAGGAGCTGGTGCAAGCCGGTGCTCGCTCGCTCATTCGGGTCGGCTCCGCCGGTGCCCTGCAACACGACATCGGCCTTGGCGACCTTATCGTGGTGGAAGGGGCGGTTCGCAATGAGGGGGCCTCACAGGCCTATCTGCCCGCCGAGTACCCCGCCTGCGCCGACATCTGGCTGCAAGCGGCCCTGCTCAACCATGTGGCAACCGGCAGCCAGCCTCATTGGCACGGGCTGGTGCGCTCCCACGACAGCTTCTATCGGGATGACGAGCAAGAGGTGTGCCGCTACTGGCATGCCCGTGGCGTGCTCGGCGCTGACATGGAGACAGCCTCCCTGCTGACCGTGGGGCGCCTGCGCAAGGTGCGGGTCGCCGCCGTGCTCTGCAACGTGGTGCTGTTCGAGCAGGATGTGCAACAAGGGGTGGCGGATTACGCCAGCGCCGAACAGGCGATGATGGCCGGTGAGCAGCACGCCATCGCCGCCGCCCTCTACGCCCTGGTGCAATAAACCGTAAACCGTTAACTGCGGCACATCCGCTACCGTGCGGGCTGGTATCCGGCCCGCACTCTTGCTAGCCTCATGGCCCTCGTCATCCGGTGCGACAGGCAAGTCATGCAGCAACAGCCCTACCCCCTCGGCCGTTTTCACGCCGAACTCCAGCAGCTTGAACCCCGCTTTGCCGCGGCGCTCGACGCCTGCACCCTGTTTCTGCGCCGTTACCTGCCGGGCGAATTGATCATGCGCCAGGGGGAGCAGAGCGAGCAGCTCTATCTGGTCGAACATGGTCGGGTCTCCCTCAATAGCACCGTCCACTCGGGCCGCATCTTCCAGCTCGGCGAGATTGAGTGTCACAGCCAGATCTTCGGCGAGATGGAGTTCTTCAGCGCCACCCCGGTGCAGTGGAACGTGGTGGCCGAGACCGAGCTGGATGCCCGGGTCATCTGCGCCGACAAGCTGGCCCAGCGGCTGCTGACCGAACCCGAGTTGACCCTCTTTTTCGCCGCCGCACTCGCCAGCGACTATCTCGATACGCTGGAGATCACCACCAGCCGCCTGCTCCACCCCATCGCCTACAACATCGCCTATGAGCTGTGGCGTGAGCGCCAGCGCACTCCGATGCTGGGGTCACGCAAGCGGGCCCATGAGGCGGCGCGCTTCGGCACTACAGAGCGGGTTTACCGCCGCGCCCTCAAGGAGCTGGTCGAGCAGGGCATAGTCGCCGACAGCAGCGACGGCCCTGTTATCGCCGATCTGGCCAAACTGCGCGCCTATCTCGATCTTTGATTTCCATTCATCCCATTTCGATTCACCCAGTCAGGAGTCACCATGTCTGCCCATCCCTATCCCGAATTCACCTTCTTCAGCCGCTTCGTTGCCGACATTCAGGCGGGCCGCAAGACCATCACCATCCGCGACGAGAGCGAAGCCAACTGGCAACCCGGCCAGCGGCTGGCGCTGTTCACCAACCCGGAGCGCCAGCCCTTTGGCACCATAGAGGTGCTCTCGGTCAAGGCGGTCGCCTTCGATGAACTGAACGACGAGCACGCCCGTCAGGAGAACATGACCCTCCCCAAGCTCAAACAGGTGATCCGCGATATCTACCCCGCTCTGCCGCCGCTCTATGTGATTGAATTCCAGCTGATTGAAGCCTGATTTTGTGAGCTGCCTCAGCTAACGCCGGTTGCGCTTTCTGGCTAAAAGCGCAAAATAACTGTTTTTATATACAGTCATTAGTGCGTTATGGAAACACAACTTGAACCGGCCATTGCGGCCATGGTGACAGAGTTCATTGCCGCAGGCCGCCCCAAGGCGAGCAGCCTGAGCTGGCAGGAGCGGCGTGAAGGCTATCTTGCTTCAGCCATATTGGGTGGTGAACAGGAGGAGGTTGGCGCTGCCGAAGAGTGGCAAAACGGCCATTATTCCGTTCGCCTTTATCAGCCAGCGTCCACCTCAAGTGCAAGCCGTCCGGCCCTGATCTACTTTCATGGCGGCTGTTTTGTCAGCGGTGAGTTCGACACTCACGACCGCCAGATGCGGATGCTGTGCAATCGCGCCGAGGCACTGGTGTTCGCGGTACATACCCGCCTTGCCCCTGAACACACCTATCCTGCAGCACATGACGATGCACTGGCAGCCACGCTCGCCATCATGGCCGATGTGGAGAAATGGCATGGGGATCCGGCAAGGATTGCCCTTGCGGGCGACAGTGCTGGCGGCCACCTAGCCCTGATCACCACCTTGCGACTCAAGGAGCGAGGCGCCCCCTTGCCCGCAGCCCAACTGCTCATCTATCCGATGCTCGATGCTGCTGGCGACAGTGACAGCTATCGGCAGCTAGGGGATGACTACCTCATCACCCGCGACATGCTGTTAAGCGGTTTTCACGCCTATCTGGGGGAGCAGCCCTTCACTCACCCCGAAGCCAGCCCGCTCCACCATCCCGCCCTGTCAGGATTGCCGTCGACCCATATCGTAACGGCGGAATATGATCCGCTGCGCGATGAGGGGGAAGCCTTCTATCGCAAACTGCTGCAAGCCGGGGTCACGGCAACCTGTCAGCGGCAACTGGGCGTTATACACGGCTTCTTCCAACTGGCCGGAGTCAGCCCCGCGGCGCGTCAGCTCATTGAACAGCTCTCACTGCTTATCAGGAGACTCTGATTTGGCCTTTGCCGAGCGATGTGTTAATAGTGTCCTCTTTTGAATCAGGGAGGTGACCCGAGTGTTTGAGATAGCGAGCCTGAAAGAGGGGATGATGCACGGGGTCGAGCTGTTCCAGCTGCTGCTGGAGATCATCTCCATCGCCTGTGTGGTGATAGGGCTTGGCAAAACCCTCTGGCTAGCGGCGCGGGTGCGGGATCACCAGCCCGGATTTCCGCGCATTCGCCTCTGCTTTGGCAGCTGGCTCATTCTGGCGCTGGAGTTTCAGCTCGCCGCCGATATCCTGGCCACCACGGTCGCACCGAGCAAGGAGGAGCTGATCCGCCTCGCCATCATCGCGGTGATCCGCACCTTCCTGAACTACTTCCTCGGCAAGGAGCTGGAGGCACAAGCGGAACACCAGCAGGAGCAGCGCAGCGAGCAGACCAAGGCTGCTCAATAACCAGTATTCCTGCATAACATCATCGCTGAGTGCCGTGCCATCCCGACCACCTACGTGGCTCGGGATGGCCCAGTTGTGACCCTTCCCTCACTTTTGGCAATCAGCCAACTATGGAACCCTTTTCAAGGTTTCCCCTGCCCTGTTGAGGGCCAGATCATCTGGGTAAGATAGGAATAACTCCCCCCCAACCGGCCAAGCTGATGAACCCGCAACCCCTCCACACGCCCGATATCGACCTCGAGAGCTGCGTCATCTACCAGATCTACCCCATGAGCTTTCAGGACAGCGATGGCGACGGCATGGGCGATATCAACGGCATCCGTCAGCGCCTCGGTTATCTGGCCACCCTGGGGGTCGATATGCTGTGGCTCACCCCCATCTATCGCTCCCCCAAGCGGGACAACGGCTACGACGTGGCGGACTACCGTGCCATCGACCCCGCCTTCGGCACCCTGACCGAGATGGAGCAGCTGATAGCCGAAGCGGCCGCTCACGGCATCGGCATCATGATGGATATCGTCGCCAACCACACCTCCACCGAACACGAGTGGTTTATGAAGGCGCTGGCCGGCGATCCTCGTTATCAGGGTTATTACGTATTCCGGGATCAAGCCTTTGTCGATGCCCACCCGGTCACCTCGATCTTTGGCGGCAGCGGCTGGCAGTATGTGCCGGAGCTTGATCGCTACTACCTGCACAACTTCGACGCGAGTCAGGCCGATCTGGACTGGGACAACCCGGCGGTGCGCGCCGAGATGGCAGCGGTGATCAACTTCTGGCTGGGCAAAGGGATCAAAGGATTTCGCTTCGATGTGATCGATATGGTGAGCAAGGAGTGGGACCGGCTGGCCATGAGCAACGGCCCGCACCTGCACGACTATATCCGCGAGCTCAATGCCGCCAGCTTCGGCGGCAAGGGGATCATCACGGTGGGGGAGACCTGGGGGGCCGATCTCGCCCATATGCAGAACTATTCGAACCACGACGGCAGCGAGTTCAGCATGGTGTTCAACTTCGAGCATCTGGGGCTGGGCAGTGACAAGTGGTCATCCCGCTTCGATCCCCTCGCCTTCAAACAAGCCATGGCCCGCCACCAGCAAGGGCTGCACGGTCAGGGCTGGAACAGCCTGTTTCTCGGCAACCACGACCTGCCCCGCGCCGTCTCCCGCTTTGGCGATGACAGGCCAGAGTGGCGGGAAACCAGCGCCAAGCTCTGGGCCATGGTGCTGCATATGATGCAGGGCACTCCCTTCATCTATCAGGGGGAGGAGCTCGCCATGACCAACCGCCACTGGCAGCCGGGCGAGCTGCGCGATGTGGAGGCGCTCAACTACCGCTCCAGCCACTCAGGGCTGGATCCTGCCGAGCTGAGTCGGCGGCTCGATGCCATCGGCCGCGACAACGCCCGCACCCCGATGCAGTGGAACGGCGGCCTCCACGCCGGTTTCAGCACCACCACGCCCTGGATTGCCCTCAATGCCAACCACGTCGAGATAAATGCTGACGAACAGCTGACACGCCCCGACTCGCCGTTTCACTGCTATCGCCAGCTCATCGCCCTGCGCAAGGCCCACCCTGTCATTCGCTACGGCAATTTCGAGCTGCTGGATGGGGACGACCTCGAGCGCATCAGCTATCGCCGCCACTGGCAGGATCCGGCCAGCGGAGAGCGGCACACCCTGCTGCTGCTCGCCAATCTCACGGCGAACCCCTTGCCGATGCCCCACTTCGACAAGGTGGCAGATGAGATGCGGTTGCTGCTGGCCAATTACCCAGGCGAACCGCTGCCACTCTTCGCCCCTTATCAGTGCGCCATCTGGCTGCAAGTGGATCAGGGTTAACCCCGTGCTGACGGGCCATACCAATGGCCCGTCAGCCACCTCCCGTCGGCTGTCAGCAGAAAATCACGTCCCCACGCGACAGGATTAAATTAACCACTATTACTGACTTATTAATTGATTATTTATCCCGTTTGATACGCTCTCATTGCCCCTCTTACTATGCCTGCGACCTATCCATTGCCGATGCAACTATCGGCCTTCAAACTGGCATAGCAAAGTGGAAAACAGATGATCACCACAGACGGGAATAACGCAGTCGCCTCGGTGGCGTACCGCACCAGCGAAGTCATCGCCATCTACCCCATCACCCCCAGCTCGGCCATGGCCGAGCAGTCGTCGGCCTGGTCGAGCGAGCGGGGCAAGAATCTCTGGGGGGATGTGCCCCGGGTTGTCGAGATGCAGTCGGAAGGGGGCGCCATTGCCGCCGTCCACGGCGCCCTGCAGACCGGCGCGCTGGCGACCTCGTTTACCTCGTCGCAGGGTTTGCTGCTGATGATCCCCAACCTCTACAAGCTGGCGGGTCAGCTCATCCCCTTTGTGCTGCATGTGGCGGCACGCACCGTGGCGACCCACGCGCTATCGATCTTTGGCGATCACTCGGACGTGATGGCGGTGCGCCAGACCGGCTGCGCCATGCTCTGTGCCAGCAATGTGCAGGAGGCGCAGGACTTTGCCCTGATTTCTCAAGTGGCCAGCCTCAACAGCCGCCTCCCCTTTATTCACTTCTTCGACGGCTTTCGTACCTCTCACGAGATCGCCAAGATAGCACCGCTCGCTGACGACACCCTGCGTGCCCTGCTGCCCGCAGATGCCATCCGTGCTCATCGTGACCGGGCGCTCACTCCCGACAAACCGGTCATTCGCGGCACCGCCGCCAACCCGGACACCTACTTCCAGTGCCGGGAGGCGAGCAATCCCTGGTATGACGCCGCCTATGGCCATGTGAGCGAAGCGATGCAGGCCTTTGGCGAGCAGACCGGCCGCTACTACCGGCCGTTTGAATATGTCGGCCACCCGCAGGCGGAGCGGATAGTGGTGCTGATGGGCTCGGCCATCGGCACCTGTGAAGAGGTGATCGAACGCCTGCTTGCCCAAGGGGAGAAGGTGGGGCTGGTGAAGGTGCGGCTGTTCCGTCCCTTCTCAGCCGGGCACCTGTTGGCCGCGATTCCCGAGAGTGCCCGCACCATCGCCGTGCTGGATCGCACCAAGGAGCCGGGCGCACAGGCCGAGCCCCTCTATCTCGACGTGATGACAGCGCTGGCCGAAGCGGTCAGCCGGGGCGAGCGGGCAAGCCTGCCGCGGGTGATCGGCGGTCGCTACGGCCTCTCCTCCAAGGAGTTCGGCCCCGCCTGCGCGCTGGCGGTGTTTGCCGAACTGGCGCAAGAGAACCCGCGCCCGCGCTTTACCGTCGGTATATTCGATGACATCACAGGTCTCTCGCTACCGCTGGCCGCGCTGGATTCGCAAACCCCCATCCACAGCCAGCAACACAAGCTGGAGGCGCTCTTCTACGGCCTTGGCAGCGATGGCACCGTCTCGGCGGCCAAGAACAGCATCAAGATCCTCGGCAACCACACCGGCCTCTATCCGCAGGGCTATTTCGTCTACGACTCCAAAAAGGCGGGCGGCCTCACCGTCTCTCACCTGCGGGTGGGCGAGCGGCCGCTGCAATCGGCCTATCTGGTGGAAGAGGCGGACTTTATCGGCTGCCATCAGTGGCAGTTTGTCGACAAGTACCATATGGCAGAGCGCTTGAAAGCGGGTGGCATCTTCCTGCTCAACACCCCCTACAGCGAAGCGGAGATCTGGCAGCGCCTCCCCAGCGAGGTACAGCACGCCCTGCGCGAGAAAGAGGCGCGCTTCTACATCATCAACGCCGCCAAAATTGCCCGCGACTGCCAGCTCGGCAACCGCATCAATACCGTGATGCAGATGGCCTTCTTCCAGCTCAGCGCCATCATTCCCCCCGCAGAGGCGACCAGCCTGCTGAAGCAGGCCATCGCCACCAGCTATGGTAGCAAGGGACAAGCGCTGGTCGAACGCAACTGGCAGGCACTGGAGGCAACCTGCGCCGCCCTGACCCGGGTGCCACTTGGCGAGCTGGATCCCGCCAGCCGCCCCCGCCCGCCGGTGGTTTCGGCCAAGGCCCCCGACTTTGTCCAGACCGTCACCGCCGCCATGCTGGCGGGACTGGGGGACAGCCTGCCGGTCTCCGCCTTCCCGCCGGATGGCACCTGGCCGGTCGGCACCACCCGCTGGGAGAAGCGCAATATCGCCAAGGAGATCCCCATCTGGGAGGCGGAGCTCTGCACCCAGTGCAACTACTGTGTCGCCGCCTGTCCCCACTCGGCCATTCGCGCCAAGGTGGTAGAACCGGATGCGCTGGCCGCTGCCCCCGCCACCCTGGATGCGCTGGATGTGAAATCCCGCGACATGCGCGGCCAGCAGTATGTGCTGCAGGTGGCGCCGGAGGATTGCACCGGCTGCAATCTCTGCGTCGAGGTGTGCCCGGCCAAGGATCGCAGCAACCCGGATCGCAAGGCGATCAATATGGCTTCACGCCTCGATCACCTCGACGAGCAGAAGGCCAACTACGACTTCTTCCTCGACCTGCCAGAGCGCAGCGCCGAGCAGCTGGAACGCATCGACATCCGCACCTCCCAGCTCATCTCGCCGCTATTTGAATACTCGGGCGCCTGCTCCGGCTGTGGCGAGACTCCCTATATCAAGTTGCTGACCCAGCTCTATGGCGATCGGCTACTGATTGCCAACGCCACCGGCTGCTCGTCCATTTATGGCGGCAACCTGCCTACCACCCCTTACACCACCAACGCCGACGGGCGCGGCCCAGCCTGGGCCAACTCGCTGTTTGAAGACAACGCCGAGTTCGGACTGGGCTTCCGTCTTACCGTCGATCAGCACAGGGAGCGGGTGCGCCGTCTGCTGGCGAGCCTGGTCGACACCATCCCGGCAGCGCTGCGCGAGGCGCTCGGCGATACCACCCTGCCGGTTTCCGAGCAGCGGGCCCATATCCAGCAGTTGCGAGCGCTGCTGCAGGGGAGCCAGACCCCGGCAGCCCAAGAGCTGGCTCGCGATGCGGACTATCTGGTGGAAAAATCGGTCTGGCTCATCGGCGGCGATGGCTGGGCCTACGACATCGGCTTTGGCGGGCTCGACCATGTGCTGAGTCTGGGGGAGAACATCAATGTGCTGGTGCTCGACACCCAGTGCTACTCCAACACCGGCGGCCAGCAGTCGAAGGCGACGCCACTCGGTGCCATTACCAAGTTTGGCGAGCAGGGCAAACGCAAGGCGCGCAAGGATCTCGGGGCCAGCGTGATGATGTATGGCCACGTCTATGTGGCGCAGATCTCCCTCGGCGCCCAGATGAACCAGACGGTGAAGGCAATTCAGGAGGCGGAAGCCTACCCGGGCCCCTCGCTCATCATCGCCTACAGCCCCTGCGAGGAGCATGGCTACGACATGGCCGAGAGCCACGAGCAGATGAAACAGCTGACCGCCACCGGCTTCTGGCCGCTCTACCGCTTCGATCCACGCCGCGCTGACGAGGGCAAACTGCCGCTGGCACTCGACTCGCGGGCACCCAATGCCTCGCTGGCCGAGACCTTGCGCCACGAGCCCCGCTTCCAGCGGCTGGAGCGCCAGCTGCCGGAGGTAGCCTGCCAACTCTATGAAGAGGCCGAACAGGAGGCGAATCGCAGATTCGCCTGGCTGAGCCAGCTGGCAGGCAAGGAGAGTCCGGCGCAGGAGTAACTCGCGCATGGCTTGATGGCAGCAGCCACTCTGTTCGCCAAATAACAATCAGGGCTCCCCGCGGGGAGCCCTGATGCTATCTATAGTGAGCCAATGTTAGCGCAGGCCAAATCAGGCGCTGATGGAGGCCAGCTCGTGGCGCTTCAACGCCAGCAGGGTGATGAGCAGCGCCACCGTGGCGATCAATGCCATGCCGATATAGGTCGCGCTGAAGCCCGGGGCCAGCAGATCGGGGGCAAGTCGGCTCAGATCGCCATCGCTGCCGGCTGGCAGGCGGAAATGAAACAGCATGGAGCAGATGGCCACGCCGACGGCACCGCCGAGCTCCCTCCCGAAGTTGAACAGCGACATGCCGATACCGCGATCCTGCCGTGGCAGGGCATTTTGCACTACTACCGAGAGGGCGGGCAGCACCAGACCGAGACCAATACCGGCAAACCCGAGCGCCAGCTTGACCCAGGCATCGAAGTGGATCTGCCACAGAGCCACCGCGGCCAGCGCAAACCCCACCGCAACAAAGCTCTTGTAGTGACCGGTACGGCCAATCAGCTTGCCACCGACAAAAGCGCCAGCGGTGATGCAGATCATGAAGATGACCATGATGGCACCGCTCTCGCTGGCACTCATCCCCTTCTGCCACTGCATCTGCAACGGCAGATATACCAGCACGGCAAACATCAGCAACTGGGATAGCATCACCAGCAGCACGCTCACCAGATAGCCGGGCAGCCGGGCCAGATGGGCAGGCAATATGGGGTCGTGGGCACGCCGCTCAATCAGAACGAGCAGCAGCAGTGCAACGCCCAGCGCCGCCGAAAGCCAGAGTGCGGGCAGCGCCGCCTCCGGCGAGAGCAGCAACAGGGTGAGCGTGGTGACGGTAATCAGCAGACCCGCCCCCTTCCAGTCGAAGCGACTGTGGCGACGTACGTTGAGCTGCTTGAGGTTGCGGTTGATGAGAAAGACCGCCAGCGCCCCGAGCGGCAGATTGATCCAGAAGATCCAGCGCCAGCTGAGCTGCTCGGTGAAATAACCGCCGAGCAAGGGGCCAGCGATGCTGGAGACCGCATAGACCGCCGAGATGTAGCCCTGATACTTGCCCACCTCCCGCGGTGGAATGGTGTCGGCAATCACGGTAAACGCGAGGGCAATCAGGCCGCCGCCTCCCAGCCCTTGCAGCACCCGGGCTGCCAGCAAGGTCGGCAGATCCTGGGAGAGCGCACAGGCCACCGAGCCCGCCAGAAACAGGCCGATACCGATATTGAGCATCCGCACCCGGCCAAAGAGATCGCTCAGCTTGCCGTAGAGGGGCAGCACGGCGGTAGCCGCCAGCAGGTAGGCGGTGACCACCCAGGTGAGGGCGGCCCCAGCGTGCAGCTCGGCGCCAATCATGGGCAGCGGGGTGGTGACTATGCTCTTTTCCAGTGAACCGAGCGCAATCACCAGCGCCACACTGGAGAAGATGGTTTTGGGGGATATTTTCGAGGTCATAAGCGGACTCGCTGATCTGATATGCCAAAGTATCCGGCAATGAACGGATTATTGTCTCACAAATCAGCAAGAGATAGAAAAAACGGCGGCCACAATATGCCCAACCATGAGGCCGATCCCACAAAACGCCGACCGTTTCTGCTAGCCTGCTCTATTTGATTCGAGGAGCCCCCATGAGCGAGCGTGAGCAGTACGGGTTTGATCACTACGATGCCCTGATTTTCGATATGGATGGCACTTTGGTAGATTCCATGCCCCTTCATCTGGATGCTTGGGAGCTTACCTGCGCCGAATTCGGCATCCCCTTCGAGCGGGAGCAGCTCTATCAATACGGCGGTATACCCACCCGCAAGATCATCGCCATGCTGGCCGAGCAGCAGGGGCTGACGGTGGATGTCGAGGCCTTTACCCGTCGCAAGATTGCCCTCTATATGGAACATATCGACAAGGCCAGCGTCTTTCCCAAGATGTGGGAGCTGGTCAGGCACTATCACGGCAAGGTGAAGATGGGGATTGGCACAGGATCACCGCGCAGCCAGGCGGACGCTATCCTGAAAAGCTCCGGACTCGACGCCTATATCTCGGTAGTAGTAAGTGCCGATGATGTCACCAACCACAAACCGCACCCCGACACCTTTTTGCGGGTGGCCGAGCTGCTCGGCGCCAATCCGACAAACTGTCTGGTGTTTGAAGATACCCGGATCGGGCTTGAGGCGGGCAAGGCGGCAGGGATGGATACCGTGCTGGTTATCGAAGGTGACCTGCACCCGCGCTAAACGGCTCAGGGGCAAGCAGGCAAACCGATAAAATGGTGCCATCACAGTGGCACCATTTTTTATTCATGTGAGCTTGGCGGCAGCGTCAGTGCCCGGACAGAGTTGCGATCGCAGCCGGAATAGTCGCAACCGTCAGACAAAGGGCGTTGGCGTTGGCCTCATCCTGTAGCGCCTGATGAGTGCGAAGCAGCTCAAGGGCTTCGGCCGGGGTATCTGCAAAGGTGGGGGCGGCGATGGCGGCAAATCCCTGTTCGACCAGTTGACGACGCTCATCGCTATAGCTGGGTGCATTGGCATCTAGATAGGTAAGCGCCTGACCCTGCTTGAAAAAGTGATAGTTAGGCATCGATTGGCCCCGCAAAAATAAAGCGCCATTCTACTCCTTTTTGCTCCGCCGCCAGCGTCAATCTGTGTCGTCTCAAGTGATCTCGTTCACATTTTTATCAACAAATTCTCACCTATTAGGCGCCGTCCAAATCCCCTCTTCACGCGGCGTCAGACAACACCCGATACCGTCACTCTGCGCCAAACAAAACGCCTCCACAAAGGAGGCGTTGCGACTGAAACAGGGTGGCTCCCGTTACATGGCATTCGTCGATTCAAAGATCTTGTCCGCCGAGGCCTCGACAAAGCCCGGATAGAGCACGCCATCGGCCTGCGGATAGCGCAGGGCAAACTCGTAGAAGCAGCTCGGGATGGTACGCACCCCATCGCTGAACGGAACCTCGGCTTTGTCCGCCATGGTGGAGGATTGCTCCAGCATCACCTGCGGATCCCCCTTCACCTCGCCACCCACACTGTTGAGGACAAAACCCGCAGCCTTCAGCGCCGCATTGACCTGATGGATGGTGTCGAAATCCTTCAACTTGTTGATATTGACCGTGAAGTGGTTGGCACGATAACCCCAGGCTGCCATCCAGGCCGCGTACTCGCTCTCCGCCAGCAGAGTCTGATAATCGGCATAGGAGACCTGCCAGGGGGCACCGGTGTAGAGAAATGCCGGGGTATCGGTCAGATGATCGGGCACCTGATCGGCCAGCTTGTGGATGATGGCCTGCGCCGCTAGGGAGAGTTCTTCCACCTTCAGCTCGCTGATAAACACCTTGGGAGCGTCCGGATCCTGATGCTCGAAGTGCTTGGCGTAGAGCTTCTTGGCCTTGAAAACGTACTCGCCCTTCTGCTCGTAACCGAGCGCCAGAAAGTGGGCGGCCAGCTTCTCCAGCCCCAGCTTGGGCAGGTTGTAGGTACGAAACGCCACGTGATCGTTGACGATGGGCTCGCCGCCACCCAGCAGGGTGTGCACCTTGAGGGCGCTCGGGGTCACCTTGATGTAGTTGTCCCACAGATGGCTGAACAGGGTGTCGATATCCTTTTGCATCTCTCTTTCCTTTGATTGCGGGTACAGATGGGGGCACCGCTGGATGCCCCGTGTCGTTATTAGAAGCGCAGGCCGGGCGACAGTTGATCCGGCATGGCGGCCTTGCTGTCTTCAACGGAGACGACTGGGGATATGACACAGTAGTCGGCGGCGTTGAGCCATCTCTGCTGCATTGGCATCCCCATTTTCTCTTAAAACGTCAAGCCGGGAGACAGCTGCTCCGGCATGGCTGCTTTGCTGTCTTCGACAGAGGCAACCGGATACGCACAGTAGTCAGCAGCGTAGTAGGCGCTCGCCCTGTGGTTGCCGGAAGCGCCGATACCACCAAACGGCGCGGCACTGGAGGCACCGGTGATAGGCTTGTTCCAGTTGACGATACCGGCGCGGATCCGCTTGAAGAAGTGATTCCAGTCCGCCTCATTGTCACCCAGTAGACCGGCCGAGAGACCGTAGCGGGTGGCGTTGCCCTGATCGATGGCGGCATCGAAATCGTCATAGCGAATGAGTTGCAGCAGCGGGCCGAAGTACTCTTCGTCAGGCAGCGCGCTCACTGAGGTCACGTCGATAATGCCCGGGGAGACAAAGCCTGTGCCCGCTTCCAGGTGCTTGAGGGTAAGCAGGCTCTCGCCACCGAGGCGCTGCAGGTTGGCTTGCGCCTCGACCATGCCCAGTGCAGCCTTCTCGCTTATCATCGAGCCCATGAACGGCTGCTCGGCGGCGTCATAGAGGCCGACCTTGATCTGGCTGACCACCTCGACCAGTCGATTGACCAGGGCATCGCCCCGCTCGCCGCGCTCGACAAACAGGCGGCGGGAGCAGGTGCAGCGCTGACCGGAAGTGATGAACGCCGACTGGACGATGGCATGCACAGCGCCGTCGATGTCGCTCACGTCTTTCACGATCAGCGGGTTGTTGCCGCCCATCTCCAGCGCCAGAATTTTGCCCGGCTGGCCGGCAAACTGCTGATGGAGGAAATGACCGGTGCGGGAGGAGCCGGTAAAGAAGAGACCGTCGATATCGGGGTTGCCAGCCAGCGCCTTGCCAGTCTCGACCTCCCCTTGCACCAGATTGAGCACTCCCTTGGGCAATCCGGCCTCCTGCCACACCTTGACCATGGTCTCGGCCACCATGGGGGTCAGCTCGGAGGGTTTGAACACCACGGCGTTACCCGCGATCAGTGCAGGTACGATATGGCCGTTGGGCAGATGACCCGGGAAGTTGTAAGGGCCGAACACCGCCACCACACCGTGGGGCTTGTGACGGACAAACGCCTTGGCGCCCGGCATGGCATTTTCAACGGTGCCGGTGCGCTCGTCGTGCGCACGAATGGAGATGGCAATCTTGCCCTGCATGGCGGCCACTTCGGTGCGGGTCTCCCACAGCGGTTTGCCTGTTTCGCGGGCGATAGTCAGGGCCAGCGCCTCTTTCTGCTCGCCGAGCAGGTCGGCATAACGACGCACTATGGTCAGACGATCCTCAAGGCTAATGTCCGCCCAGTGGTAGAAGGCGGCACGGGCGGCCTTGACAGCGGCATCCACTTGCGCCGCACTGGCGGCAGCCCCCTGCCAGATCACCTCGTTCTTGGCCGGATCCCGTGACTCGAACGGCTTGCCTTCACCGGCAAGCCACTGACCGTCGATAAATTGCACTAACTGGCTCATCCATTCACTCCCTGTCGCTGGCAGGCAGCCTCGGCTGCCTGTCTGATAATCGGTTTGCTTGTCCTGTTTGTCTCAGTCGAGGTCGACCACCCGCACCATGTCGCCATCCTGCACCTTGAGTGCCGCCGCCATCTTGGGCGGAATGATGGCTTCGTGCTTGTCGAGATCGACCCGGATATTGCCGTAGCAGGCGCGGTAATGCTCGAAACGGCTGTTGCAGATAAGGTGGGTCTTGCCACCGATGGGCTCGCCCACCAGCACTCGCAGCTTCTTGCTGCGGCGCACGCTGCGGATATTCTTCACGTCGCACTCGACGGTGGGGCCCGCATCGAAGATATCGACGTAGCCACGGTTCACGAAGCCCTCGTCCTGTAGCATCTTGATGGCCGGGCGGGTCTTCTCGTGGGTCTGACCGATAACGGCCCGCGCCTCTTTGCTCAGCAAATTGACGTAGATGGGATACTTGGGCATCAACTCGGCGATAAAGCGCTTCTTGCCGATGCCGGTCAGATAGTCGACGGTGGGAAAATCCATCGAGAAGAAATGAGTCTGCAGCCACTCATAGAAGGGGCTGTGACCGTTGGCATCGGAGACGCCGCGCATCTCGGCGAAGACGGTCTCGTCAAACAGCTCGGGGTGCTCGGCCATAAACAGAAAACGGTGCTTGGAGAGCAGGCGGCCGTTGAGCCCCTCGCGGGCACATTCGCGCAAGAACAGGGTGCAGAGCTCGGAGTTGCCGGTGTAGTCGTTGGAGAGGGTCAGGGTTTCTACGACGTTGTAGATGCCGAGCTTGGGAGAAGAGTGCACCACCTTGCCGATGTGGTAGTTGTAAAACGGCTGGGAGAGGCCAACCGCGGCATCGATGGCACAGGTGCCGACCATCTCGCCGGTCTCCAGATCCTCGGCCACGAAGAAGTAGAGGCAGTCCCCCTTGCCGGCGGGCTTGTCGGAAAAAGTCTGGGTAGAGGCGTCAATCTTGCGCTGCAGCAGCTCATCGTTGACGGGCAACGAGGTCATGCCGGTGCCGGACTCGATGGCGCAGGTCTTGAGCCCGGCAAAATCTTTTTGCTCGATGGGACGGATAACCAACATAAATGACAACTCCCTTTCATTGACGACAGGTGGGGTCCCGGCTCCTGCCGGGAGAGCTCCCCACCTCAATTTGGAATCAGGCGTTAACCACCTGGGCAACCGCCTTCTCGAAGCGGGCCAACCCTTCCTTGATGTCCGCTTCCGGGATCACCAGTGAAGGGGCAAAACGAACCACGTTGGTACCGGCCACCAGTGCCATCAGCCCCTGATCGATGGAGGCCAGCAGGAAGTCACGGGAACGTCCCTTGTACTCTTCGCTCAGGGCCGCGCCCAGCAGCAGACCCTTGCCGCGGATCTCGCTAAAGCAGTGGTATTTGGCATTGATGGCTTCAAGGCCATCGCGGAACAGCTGTTCGCGCTGCTTGATGCCAGCCAGCACCTCCGGAGTATTGATCACATCGATCACCGCCTCGGCGACCGCACAGGCCAGCGGGTTGCCGCCGTAGGTAGAGCCGTGAGTGCCCACTTTCAGGTAAGAGGCGATTTCGTTGGTAGTCAGCATGGCGCCGATGGGGAAACCGCCACCCAGCGCCTTGGCGCTGGTGAGGATGTCCGGCGTGACGCCCAGACCCATATAGGCATAGAGATCACCGGTCCGGCCAACCCCTGACTGCACTTCGTCATACACCAGCAGGGCATTGTGTTTGTCGCACAGCTCGCGCACCCCTTTGGCAAACTCGTCGGTAGGACGAATGATGCCCCCCTCCCCTTGCAGCGGCTCCATCACCACGGCGCAGGTGTTGTCGGAGATCACCTCGGCCAGCGCCGCCAGATCGTTGTAGGGTACGTGGGTAATGTCACCGGGCTTGGGACCGAAGCCATCGGAGTAGACTGCCTGGCCACCGACGCTGACGGTAAAGAAGGTACGACCGTGGAAACCCTGATTGAAGGCGATGATCTGGGTCTTCTGCTCGCCAAACTTCTCGATGGCGTAGCGGCGAGCCAGCTTGAGAGCGGCTTCGTTTGCTTCGGCGCCGGAGTTGCAGAAGTAGACCTTGTCCGCGAAGGTGGCGGCAACCAGCTTCCTGGCCAGACGCAGGGCCGGCTCGTTGGTCATGACGTTGGAGAGGTGCCACAGCTTCTCGCCCTGGGTTTTCAGGGCCTCGACCAGCTTGGGATGACAGTGACCCAAACCGTTGACGGCGATGCCACCGGCGAAGTCGACATACTCGCGCCCTTCCTGATCCCAGACACGTGACCCTTCACCACGCACCGGGATGATCTTGGCGGGCGCATAGTTGGGAACCATCACTTCATCAAACACTTCACGTGTCACTGCCAACAACTCTGACATATAGCTCTCCTTCGATTCGGCGACAGAATAATCCACCGCCCAAAAGTTAAATCCGTGTAAACGTGACGGGATTATCACAGAAATAAAGTAAAAAGTCTGTAACAAGACGGCCTATAAGGAACAATGTTCGATTGCTCTTGAGATTTTAGGCAACCGCATTGCATAACGACTCAGGGGGACTTGGCAAGAGATAATTTGGGCAGGAGAGGGGGTGAATAAAGTGTCAGGGAAATTTTTTTTGCCTTCTCTCGAACTTGAGAAGGCGATC
The DNA here is from genome assembly GCF_000820225.1 of Aeromonas veronii bv. veronii. GTDB lineage: Bacteria > Pseudomonadota > Gammaproteobacteria > Enterobacterales > Aeromonadaceae > Aeromonas > Aeromonas veronii. The sequence continues at coordinate 180,768 of NZ_CDDK01000018.1, read as the reverse complement.
ACAACTTTTTATGAACGCGCCAGAAAGTTGGCCAGCAACTGATGGCCCTGCTCGCTCAAAATGCTCTCCGGATGGAACTGAACACCCTCGACAGGGAGCGTCTTGTGGCGCAGCCCCATGATCTCGTCAAACGAGCCATCGGCATGCTCGCTCCAGGCGGTGATGTCGAAGCAATCGGGCAGCGTGTCGCGCTCCACCACCAAGGAGTGGTAACGAGTCACCCGCAGCGGGTTGTTGAGCCCCTTGAACACCCCCTCATGGCGATGGCGGATGAGCGAGGTTTTGCCGTGCATTACCTGACGGGCACGGACTACGCGGGCACCGAAGGCCTGCGCCAGCGACTGATGACCGAGACAAACGCCGAGAATGGGCAGCTTGCCAGCAAAGTGGCTGATGGCATCGAGAGAGATCCCCGCCTCATTGGGCGTACAGGGACCGGGAGAGATCACCAGAAAACGGGGAGAGAGCTGCGCTATGGCATCAAGCGTCAGTTCATCATTGCGCTTGACCACAACCTCTTGTCCCAGGGCGCCGAAATATTGCACCAGGTTCCAGGTAAAAGAGTCGTAGTTATCGATCAACAACAGCATGAGATAACCAACAGCGGAGAATTAACGATCGAGATAACGACCCTGTTCCATTTCCCGTTCACGCTGACACTCGGCCAGATAGATGGCGGCAGCAACGGCAGGGGTTTTATGGTGCTTGTCGATGGCATTGGAGACCATCAACTGCAGGGTATTGAGGTTTTTCGCCTTGCGAAATTTACGTAGCCAGTGACCTTTGTCACTCAGCTCTTCAGCAGAAATAGTTGGTTGAACAGGCATGCTTTCTCTTGGGGATATTACCCAGGTTGAAATAAAGAAATTAAACAAAATAGCCGGGCAGAAAATAAAGAAAGCCAGGCAAATACCCAGCTCTCTTCTACTACACCTTCCCAGTATGTCAGGCTCGAGGAACGAAGCCGACTACATCATATACGCTGGTCAGGGTTTTTTCAGCTCTTTCGCGCGCCTTTTGTGCGCCTTCTGCCAGAATCGCGATCAGATGGGCCTCATCCTGACGCAACTCGTGGAAACGGGCCTGGATTGGTTCCAGCAGCGCAACCACGGCTTCGGCGGTTTCGGTCTTGAGGTGACCGTACATCTTGCCTTCGAAGTGCAGCTCCAGCTCGGGGATGGAGCGACCCGTCACCCCGGACATCAGGGTCAGCAGGTTGGAGACACCCGGTTTGTTTTCCGGGTCAAAACGCACCACCGCCGGCTCGTCGGAATCGGTCACCGCACGCTTGATCTTCTTGACGATCTGCTTTGGATCTTCCAGCAGGCCGATGAAGTTGGCCTCGTTGTCATCCGACTTGGACATCTTCTTGGTCGGATCCTGCAGGCTCATCACCCGTGCCCCTTCGGTCGGAATGAAGGGCTCCGGCATGGTGAACACGTCACCATAGAGGTTGTTGAAACGGGTGCAGATGTCGCGGGTCAGCTCCAGATGCTGCTTCTGGTCGTTGCCGACCGGTACCTGATTGGCCTGATAGAGCAGAATATCAGCGGCCATCAGCACCGGATAGCCGAACAGGCCGACGTTGACGTTGTTCTCGAAACGGGCGGACTTGTCCTTGAACTGGGTCATGCGCGACAACTCACCCATCTGGGTATAGCAGTTGAGGATCCAGCCCAGCTCGGCGTGCTGCGGCACGTGAGACTGGATGAAGACGGTGCTCTTCTTGGGATCGATACCGACCGCCAGATAGAGGGCGGCTGCGTCCAGACAAGCCTTGCGCAGGGCAGCCGGGTCCTGACGAGTGGTGATGGCGTGCAGGTCGACGATGCAGTAGAGGCAGTCGAACTCATCTTGCATGTTGACCCACTGACGCAGGGCCCCCATGTAGTTGCCGATGGTCAGTTGACCGGAGGGTTGCGCTCCGCTCAATACGATTGGTTTAGTCATGAGAGTGTTAATCCTTGTTATTCAGCCAGCCCAGCTGCGCTATTAGACCAAAAGTGCATCGAGCTGGGCAAACTGCTCGAATACCCAGTCTGGATGGGAGTCGGCGATGGGGCGGCCATAGTTGTAGCCGTATGTAAGACCCACCACCTTCATGCCAGCCGCCTTGGCCGCCAGCACGTCATTTTCTGAGTCGCCCACCATCAGGGTGCGAGCCGGGCTCACCCCCAACTCCTGGCAAGCGTGCAGCAAGGGCTCCGGGCTCGGCTTCTTGACCGGCACGCAGTTGCCGCCAAGCCAGAGTTCGAAACAATCGCTGATGCCAAGGGCATCGAGGATGGGAGCCACGAAGTCGCTCGGCTTGTTGGTGACGATCGCCTGCTTGTAGCCCAGGGTTTGCAAGCGACGCAGACTCTGCGCCACCCCGTCATACATCGCCAGCCCTTGAAGCAAGCAGGCGTTGTAGTGCTGGAAAAAGATCGGGCGGGCCTTGGCAAACAGCTCGGGATCGGCCTCGCGATAGGCGAGCGCCCGCTGGATCAGCTTGTCGGCACCATTGCCGACCCAGGTACGGATAACCGCTTCATCAGCTTGTTCCAGACCCAGATCAGCCAGAGTCAGATTGACCGCCAGCGCCAGCTGGGCGGCACTGTCAATCAGGGTGCCGTCCAGATCGAACAGCACCAAATCAAATGCGCGCTCAGCGTGTGACATGAGCCAGCTCCGCACGCATCTTGTCGATCACCGCCTTGTAGTCAGGCTGGCTGAAAATGGCAGAGCCGGCGACAAACATGTCGGCACCCGCTTCGGCGATCTCGCGAATGTTGTCGACCTTCACCCCACCATCGATCTCGAGACGGATATCGCGGCCACTCTCGTCGATCAGACGACGCACCTGACGCAGCTTGTCGAGGGTTCCGGGGATGAAGCTCTGGCCACCGAAGCCCGGGTTGACCGACATCAGCAGGATCACGTCCAGCTTGTCCATCACATACTCGAGGCAGGAGAGCGAGGTAGCCGGATTCAGCACCAGACCCGCCTGGCAGCCCATCTCCTTGATGAGGCCCAAAGAGCGATCAACGTGATCGGACGCTTCCGGATGGAAGGTGATGAGGGAAGCACCGGCCTTGGCAAAATCAGGAATGATGCGATCCACCGGCTTGACCATCAGGTGCACGTCGATGGGGGCCTCGATACCGTAGTCACGCAGCGCCTGACAGACCATGGGGCCAATGGTCAGGTTGGGGACATAGTGGTTGTCCATCACGTCGAAGTGAACCACGTCGGCACCGGCAGCCAGTACCTTGGCTACATCGTCACCCAGACGGGCAAAATCGGCAGAGAGGATCGAGGGGGCAATCAGAAAGTCTTTCATCAGCATCATCCATTGGCAGCCAGGGAGAAAAAGCGGCGCAATTTTAACGTAAAAGGCGGGCGAAAACGACTCGAATGCGGGGTAAATGGGGCAATCGCCTCCCCTCCCCCAACCACCCGGGTTTTGGGGCATCGGCACGGGCCCAGGCGCGCCCATAAAAAACGGCGCCCCTGGGCGCCGCATGGTCTGTTACGTCAGTGGCAGTAGTTCACTGTCGCTGGGATAGTAGCCCTGCTCCGGTTCGATTCCGGGCGGATAGAGCGCCAACAATTCGGCCACCTTGTTGCGGGTGCCGCCGTTGCGACTGATGGTGCGCTTGACCAGGATCTCGTCGAGGCGAGCACCGCGATAAAGCTCACGAGTCAGCTCGATATCGTGGTTGCTGATCAGCACCGGCACCCCTTTGTGAGCGGCTGTGTGACGTGCCAGTCGCGCCAGGATCGCCTGATCATCCAGGGTAAACCCGCCGGAGGCATAGGTGGTGAAGCTCGCCGTAGTGGAGAGCGGCGCATAGGGTGGATCACAATAGATAACCCAATCCTCTTCGGCACGCTTGATGGCGTCGGCGTAGCTCTCGCAGATAAAGGTCGCCTTCTGCGCCTTTTCGGCAAAGGCCCACAGCTCTTTTTCCGGGAAATAGGGTTTCTTGTAGGAGCCGAACGGCACGTTGAAGCCGCCCTTCTTGTTGTAGCGGCACAGTCCGTTGAAACCGTGACGGTTGAGAAACAGGAACAAGAGTGCCCGCTCGAAGGTGGTCTCGGTCTGATTGAACTGGGTACGCAGCCGGTAATAGGCCGCCTTGTGGTTGTGCTCTGCCACAAACAGCTTGCGCGCCTCGGCAATGAAACTGTCCGGCGTCAGCTTGAGGTGGTTGTACAGGCAGATCAGATCCGGATTGATGTCGTTGAGCACATACGCGTCGTAGTCGGTGTTGAGAAACACAGACCCGGCCCCGACGAAGGGCTCCAGCAACACACGCCCGGCCGGCAGGCGCTCGGCAATCTCTTCAACCAGGGAGTATTTTCCCCCGGCCCATTTTAAAAAAGCGCGTGTTTTTTTCATGGAAATCCGGTGTGTAAGAAGGCAAGACCCAAAAAGGGGGACGATTCTACCCCCTTATCCGGTATCAAGGCTATTGCTTCAGCTCTTTTTGTACCTGTGCAAACGACTTGGGCCAGGGCTGGCCTTTCAGCAAGGCTGGCGGAAGCTTGCGAATGGCACTCTTGGCCTGGGTCAGACCGGCATAATCCCCTTGCAGCACCACATACCAGGGGCTGCCACGGAATTTGGTCTGATAGACCCAGACCTTACCCGCCAAACCATGCTCGGCAACAAATTGATCCACCGCCTTGGTGTTGCTCGCCCCCATCAGCTGAACGCTGTAGTGGTTGCGCGGCTTCTTGTTCAAGGTGGCGACCGGTGTCAGGGCCACTTTGGGTGCTGGCGCGGCAACCGGCTCGCTGTTGGCGGTTTTGGTGGTGGCCGCAGGCGTTGCGGTTGTCACCGGATTCTGTGCCTTGGCGGTACTGGCTGGCGCCGTGGTTGCGATTGCACCACTGGGGGCTGTGCCACTCGGGTTCTTGCCGGTCAGCTCGTCCACCACGTCAGTAGGCAGAGCGCCGCTCACCTTGGGTTCGGTCATCAGCTTTTGCACGACCTCGTCAGAGATCACCACCCGACGCCCTTCGTAATTGGTTGATTCGGTGGTCACGGTTTCGCTCTCTACCGACTTGGGCAGCACTTTCGCCTCCGGCTGCCAATCCTTCACAACCCCGTTGGGATTGCTGGCTGCATCGCTGTTTTGCGCGCCTTGTGCAGCGGCATCGGTATTCGAACCGCCTGCGGTGAGGGGATCGCCTCCCGCTACCGGGATCGGCAATGCCGTGTTCTGCGCCGGATCCTGCAGCGCCGGTTTGCTTTCATTGTCAAACAGCGCAGGCAGCAGGTAGCTCAAAGCCAGCAGGCCGCCAGCGACCAGCGCGATAGCGGTGGCAATCTTCTTGACAGGCAGCTCCGCCTGACGCTTCTTGGGCCTTCTGTCGGTCATGATATCCTCCAGTAACTGCATGATGGTGGACGGATGTCCGTTCGCCGTTTTCAGGATCTCCTCCACTTGCTGCTTGGGCAAGAGGGTCGCCGGGATCTTGAGCTCTTTGGCTTTTTCATACAAGAAGATGCGCTGCTCGGGCGGGCTCAGGGGCGGCACTTCCAGCTCAAGGGCTGGCATGGCACGCCCTTTGAGCTGCGGCCGTTGGGTACGACACCAGACGTCACTGCCCGAGACAATAATGGCCAGCTGATGGGGCGCCGCCAGGGTATCGTTATGACGTATGATCGCCCACAACTCTCCCAACATCTCGGCCGGCAACTGGTCGGCCCGCTCTATCAGTAGCAACAGGGTGGCTGGCTTGCTCCCCTCCAGCATGCGAAAGAAGCTCTCCGCCAGCGCATCCTGTGGATTGAACAGCGGGCGCGCCACCACCTGTGGCAGCAACAGCTGGCGCACATCCACCATCTTCATGGCAGGCGTACCAATCAGGCTTACCACCCGCACTTTTTCCGGCAACACGCCGAGCAGGGATTCGCACAGCGTACCGCGACCACAACCGGGTTTACCGGAGAGAAAAATGAAAGGGTGATTGAATTCGATCAGATGCAGCAGCCGGTCAACCAGCTGCCGCTGGGAAGGAAGTTTTAGCAGTTTATTCGTCACGACCAGACTCGATCACCGCCAGCAACTCGGCATCGGACACATCCCCCACCACCTGCGCATGGCCGATACCAACCGGCAACACCAGACGCAGCTTGCCTTCCAGCACCTTCTTGTCACGGCGCATATGGCGAATAAAGGCGGAGAAATCCATCTCGGCAGGCGCATGAATGGGCAAATTGGCGGCCAGCAGCAGAGCGCGCACTCGCGCAACGTCCGCTTCACTCATATCGCCACGGGCCTGCGCAGTCCAGGCTGCCAGCATGGTGCCAGCGGATACCGCTTCACCATGCAGCCAGTTGCCATACCCCTGCTCGGCCTCGATGGCATGACCAAAGGTGTGACCCAGATTGAGCAGCGCACGGACGCCGTGCTCGGTCTCATCTTGACCGACCACATCGGCTTTGATCTCGCAGCAGCGTTTGATGGCGTAGGCCAGCGCGGCAGGTTCCAGCTGTTGCAGACGCACCATGTTCTGCTCCAGCCAGCTGAAGAAATCAGCATCCCAAATGATGCCGTACTTGATCACCTCGGCCATCCCTGCGGCAAATTCGCGGGCGGGCAAGGTACTCAGACATTCGGTATCGATAACAACTTGTTTGGGCTGATAAAAAGCCCCAATCATGTTCTTGCCGAGGGGGTGGTTGACCGCGGTTTTACCGCCGACAGAGGAGTCAACCTGGGAGAGCAGAGTGGTCGGGATCTGGATAAAAGGAATGCCACGTTGATAGCTTGCTGCCGCAAAGCCCACCACATCCCCGATCACGCCGCCCCCCAGAGCGATCAGTGTCGTATCGCGCCCATGGTTGGTTTCAAGCAGAGCAGACATGATCTGCTCAAAGGTCGCCAGGTTCTTGTACGCCTCGCCGTCAGGCAGGATCAGGTGTTCAACCTGAAAACCCGACAGCAGAGCGGTTACCTGTTCAAGATAAAGCGGAGCAACGACCGTGTTGGTCACTATCATCACCCGCTTGCCCTTGATGGTCGATACCAGCGCCTCGGGGCGCTGCAACAACCCGGCAGCTATCTCGATGGGATAGCTGCGTTCACCCAGTTCGACCTTCAACCGTTCCATGGACGTCCTCTAGATTACATACCGATCAGCTTTACAATTTGATTGGCAACGATTTTTGCGCTCTGGTCATCGGTGTGCACAACAAAGTCGGCAACCTCTTCATACAGGGCATTGCGCTCTTGTGCCAGACGTTCCAGCACTTCGCGTGCCGGTTCTTCGGTCTGTAGCAGAGGGCGGCGTTTGTCTCGTTGTGTGCGCGCCAGCTGCTTTTCGATAGTGGTTTCGAGGTAGACCACGATGCCACGAGCAGACAACTTGTTGCGGGTTTCGCGACTCTTGATGGCACCGCCACCCGTCGCCAGCACGATACCCTGCTGCTCTGACAATTCGCCGATCACCTTCTCTTCGCGAATCCGGAAACCTTCTTCGCCTTCAACATCGAACACCCAGCCGATATCAGCACCACTGCGGCGCTCAATCTCATGATCTGAGTCGAAAAACTCCATATGCAGTTGTTCTGCCAGATGTCTACCTATGGTGCTCTTGCCCGCACCCATGGGACCTATCAGGAAAATATTGCGTTTCTCAGCCATGTCTTTTCGTTAGTAATTACAAACTGTACGACCCCGATAAATACTGGATCGGGGTACCTATGAACCTTATCTTGCGATGGATCAGGAGGGGGATTATCTCAATAGATATCGGGACTGGCAACCGCAGCCCTTACGCCCCAGCCTCATTGGGGCGTAAGGTTATATGTGTTTTACCTTCACATGTAAAGCATTCAGAAGGCGTCGGTGACTATCTTGGGCGTCACGAAAATCAGCAACTCCCGCTTTTTGTTCTCGCTGGTGGTCTTGCGGAACAAAGCCCCCAATCCGGGAATGTCACCCAGCAGCGGCACCTTGGTCACATCGCTCTTGATGGTCTGCTGATAGATGCCACCCAGTACCAGCGTCTCACCATTGTTCACCAGTACCTGAGTGGTGATGGACTGGGCGTTGATGGAAACCGCATCACCGGTACCGGTCGGTACCGTTTCACCCTTGGTATCCTGGGTCACGGTCAGGTCGAGAATCACCCGATTGTCAGGGGTGATCTGCGGAGTAACCTTCAGGCTCAATACCGCCTTCTTGAAGGTAACCGAGGTAGCGCCACTGGAAGAGGACTCCACATAGGGGATCTCGGTACCCTGCTCGATCAGCGCCGGTTTCTGGTTCGCAGTGGTCACGCGCGGACTGGCGATAATCTCGGCCTTACTCTCTTTTTCCAGCGCCGACAACTCGAGATCCAGCAAGGTGCCATCAGCCAAACGGGCAACCTGGAAGGCCAAAGTACCGGCCGCATTGGTCACCGGCAGGTTGACGTTCAACCGATCGTCTGCTGTCGGTCTGGTAATTGTCGAGCCACCATTGTTGTTACCAGAGCCATCATTCCCCGCTATGGAACCGGACGTACTGTTGCCATGACCATCGTTTTTGGTCACTCCCCACCGCACCCCGAGCGCTTCATCAAAGCCGTCGTCAATGGTCACCATCCGCGCCTCGATAACCACCTGCTTGACCGGAATATCGAGGATATCGAGCATCCGTTTGATGCTGCTGATGACATCGGCGGTATCCTTAACCACCAGCACGTTGGTTCGCTCGTCAACGCTCACCGCACCACGGGGTGACAGCAACTTGGTACTTTCGGAAGAGAGCAGGGCAGCCACTTCCGAGGCCTTGGCATAGTTTATCTGCAGATATTCGGTATAGAGCTGCGCCAAATCAGCGACCTGATTGCGGCTCTCAAGTTGCTGCTTCTCGCGCGTTGCGATCTCTTCTGCAGGCGCTACCAGCAAGATGTTGTTATCCAACCGCTTATCCAGACCCCGAACCTTCAAAATAATGTCGAGCGCCTGCTCCCACGGCACCCCATCCAGACGCAGGGTAATATTGCCCGCCACCGAATCAGTAGTTACCAAGTTAAGGTTGTTGAAATCTGCGATCAGCTGCAACACGGTACGGACTGGAATATCCTGGAAGTTCAATGAGATGGGCTTGCCCTGATACTGCTTGGATGCCGTGGCCGTCGTCCGCTTTTTCACCTCGATAATGAAGAGCTTGTCTGCCTGATCGTAACGGTAATCAAACTGACCATTGATCGACAGTTCAAACAGGGTATCGCTCCCCTGCCGGGAGACTTCAACCTGAGAGACCGGCGTTGCAAAATCCTGCACGTTGATCAGATTAAGCAAACCATCCGGTACCCGAGTGCCATGAAACTTGGCCAGTACGGTCTGACCGCGGCTGCTCACATCAACAGCGGCCGAGCTGTTATCCAGCGTGACCAGGAACTCCCCCTGGCCATCTTTGCCACGACGAAAATCCACACCGGTAACCGAGTTGAAATAGGCGCCGCCCCCACTACTTTGATAGTTGTTGAGCACCGGCTTGCTGGCAGGCTGTGTTGCTACCGGCGTTGTCACGGGCGCAACAGGCATAGACCGAGCGACGACCTGAGGATTGAGCAGCGCCGAAGGAGAGGGTGTGGCCACCATCGCAGAGGGCGCTGGCACAGGAGTAGCCGAGGTTGCGGGTGCAATCAGGGCGCTCTCACCATTGATGAGCCCGGAAGAGGCCCCCTCGCCCAATGACACCAGTAATTTGTTCCCCTGTTGCTGCACCTGATAGGGAGCAAGCTGATCGAGTGCGATCTTGATATCCAGACCTGCGCCCTTACCCTCAACCTTGATATTATCTACCCCCAGGCGCTGGATCGGCAGCGGGTTCACTTTCAGCGCCCCTACCGCACCGGGAACATGCAACAACAGCTGATTGGGTTGGTAAGAGAGACGATCGGTAAAGCCCGTGACCGGCTCACTGAAACTGAGCTCCACCAGCAATTGATCGGCCAGCAGCGGATTGACCTTGATCTCCTGCAGGGTTGCCACTGCCCACGCCTGACTGAGGGCGCTGGCGCAAAACAGCAAAGCCACTTTGGATACACTCTCTATTGTTGTTCTCATTGCTGTTCGTCCCTGATTATTGTTTTTCTTGCACATTGGCCATTGCCAACTGGGTTTCTCTTGTTACCCAGCACCCCTTCCCGTCCGGAATGGTTTCCAGCAAATCCACGGCAGTGTCAGTGATCTTGATGACCCGGCCCTGATCAAGCCCCATATACTGGTTGAGCCCGACCCGCATCGATTTGCCATCCGGGGTGCTGATCAAGGCCCACAACTGACCCGCCTTACCCAAAGAGCCATGCATCGACAGACTGGCCAGCGAATAATTTTCCAGCACCTCTTTCTCACGCTCCATCAGGGTCTGTGCACAATCAGGCTGGGCCTTGGCAGTACTTGTACTTCCGACCGTCGCCTCAGGCTGGGGAACCATGAAGGGGCTGCGCAACTCGCGTTGCTGGTAGTGCATAGGGGCAAAAGGCTTCAGCTCGGGCAAGGGCTCGATAGGTATGGGTGGCCTTGCTTTGGTCTGGGCGACATAGCTATCCATATCCTCCTGGCCACCACAGGCCGCCAGCAAGAGAGCAGGCAACAACCAGCAGATGCGTCTCATTGTTTCGGCTCCACTGTTTTACCGTTGTACTTGTAGGTCTTAGCCAGCATCGACATCGAAATCAGCTCCCCTTCATCCTTGCTCTGACCCAGAGTGAAGGAGTCAAGAATGACGATACGGGGCAAAGCGGCCATGTCAGCGGTGAACTTGCCAATTTGATGGTAAGTGCCCACGACTTCGATACGCATCGGTAGCTCTGTCGAAAACTCGTGCTTGACCTCAGGTTCCCAGTTGATCCGGTTCAATTTCAATCCGTTGTCGGTAGCAATAAAGCTGATATCGTCCAGCAGCCCGGCGACCTCATGGGTATTGGGCAACTGCTTGAGCTGGGTATCAACCAGTTGCTCAAGCTGAACCATTTGCGCCTTGTATGCCCCCAGGTTGGCAGCCAGCATCGCCTTGCTTTCAAACTGGGCTTTCAGTTCGGTCTCCTTCCCCGCTTCCTGAGTCAAACTGGTCAGTGAGTTGGCAATCACGTAGTAGTAGATGGCGCCACCGGTCAACACGCAGCAGAAAAAGATGAAGACCCCTTTTGCCCATTTTGGCCAGCTTGCTATGTCATTGATATCCAGCTCGTTGAGTTGCTGAAGATTCATTGTTGCTCCTTGGCCACATTCCCTGCAGCCGCAGCATTGTTGGCGATCAGGAACATCATGGAAAACTGGCTCAATGACACTGGCGCAACATCAGCCGCAAAAATAGTGCTTATCTTTGCCTGACCCAACCAACCGGAACCATCAATACGCCGCATCATGCTGGCAACCCGACCATAGGCTTCGGTCTTGCCATTTACATCAATAATATTGTTCTGCATCGAGAGGGTGTTCAGGTAAACCCCGTTGGGCACCAGTGAAGGCAGCTGATTGAAGAGGCGGACGGGCACATTGCGTCGCATCTGCAACTGCTCGATGAGCTGCATCCGATCGATCAATTCCTTGCGACGCTCTTTGAGCAGACGGATCTCCCCCAGTTGGGCATCCAGAATAGTCATCTCCTGAACCAGCCGCTGGTTGCGCTGCTGCTGGGCGACGATCTGGCGATCAACCAGCCAGTTGGCAAAAAATCCCAGCGCGACCGTGGCCAGCACAAAAATCCCCAGCAAGGCCCCGAACTGTTTCTTTTGGCGCTGGGCTCGGGCTTCACGCCAGGGTAGAAGGTTTATATTTGACATGGTGTGAAACTCCTCAGAGCCAACCCGAATGCCGTCATATATTTAGCACCATGTACCAGCTCGGCCTCCCCTTTCGGTTTGCCAAACAGAGCGAACAGATCCGGGTGCAACACCTCGCAATTGACCTCTTCTTTTACCTGCACCAACAAACCGGGTAGCAGACTGCCTCCCCCCGTCAGCACCAGTTTTGCGATGTCACGATAACCGGATGAACTGCAAAAGAGCTGGATATTGCGCCGCACTTGCTGCAACAGCGAGTTGATGTGGGGCATCAGCACATCCAGCTCATGGTCAACAGGCAAGGTACCTTTGGTTTTAGCTTGCTCAGCCTCATCCAGCGTCATGCCATAAAAGGAGGAGAGCGCCTGGCTGTACTGATCGCCGCCGAAGTTTTGCAAGCGGGAGTAGATCACCTCTCCCTTGACCAGCGCCGCAAAGGTCATGGCACTGGCACCGATATCTATCACCCCGATCGGCCGTTCACTCTCCTGCAATTCGGGCAGACAGGCCACCACGGCACGGCCCAGCGCATGGGCGCCCACATCCACCACCTTGACGGCAATACCGGCTTCGGCAAGGGCGCTGACCCGGCCGTTGACACTCTCGGTGCGGGCTGCGCTCAGCAGCACATCTTGACGATCTTCGCTATTGTTGGTGCTCAGCACCTCAAAATCGAGACTCACTTCATCGAGAGGGAAGGGAATGATCTGCTCGGCCTCCAGCTGCACCTGATTCTCCAGCTCCTTGTCACTGAGGCGGGCATCAATCTGGATCACCTTGGTTATCACGTTGGAGCCGGTCACCGCAGTGGCGGCATAGTCGCTGTGAGCTGGGATCAGGCGCTTGAGGGTCTTGAGAGATTGGCTGACGCGCTCGATATCCTGCAATTGATAGTCAACCAGCGTCCCTTTCGGGGTGGCAATATCGGCGACAGATTCGAGATGAAGCTTGCCGGGTCGGCCACTGAGGGTAACGGCCTTGATGGTCTGGCTGCCAAAATCAATGCCCACCAGAGGGAGGAGGGATCCCTTGTTAAAAAGCCCAAACATATACACATCCATGCGTTATTTGGTTTTATTCCTGAACAGAGTGTAGGACACCCGATCAGAGGAGTGCTTCACTCATCCTAAATGCTCTAACTATCAATGTCATAAAGTTTATGCCGAAAAGTGACCCATCTCGCTTTCTTCATGGCAAGTGGCCCTCCTTGGTAATTGCTCCCTGTAGTGCTAACCTCTCGCATCCTTTTGAGGTGGGTGGCTCGCCACAGGAAAACCTCGAATTCCCGATGGCAAAAGGGCTATACTCTGCGCCCGTTGGCTAATTTTAAGACGATTGGTAGTTCTTCCATGCTGAAATGGCTCGTTCGCCTGTTTATTGTCATGATGCTGGGTGCAGTGCTGGGTGTTGCCAGCCTCATCGGTATCTACTTCTATATCAAACCCCAACTGCCCGATGTCACCGCACTGCGTGACGTCAAGCTGGCAACCCCGATGCGGGTTTACAGCCGGGATGGGGAGTTGATCGCCCAATATGGCGAAATTCGTCGCATTCCGCTGCGTCTGGACGAAATTCCGCAACCCATGATCGATGCCGTACTGGCGACCGAAGATGCACGTTTCTATGAGCACCCGGGCATTGACCCGATTGGTATCATTCGAGCTGCATCCGTCTGGGCTGTCTCCGGCCATGCCCGTCAGGGTGCCAGTACCATCACCCAGCAGGTTGCCCGCAACTTCTTCCTGAGCAATGAGAAGACCATCATCCGCAAGATCAAGGAGGTCTTCCTGGCCTGGCGGATCGAGCAGAATCTCTCAAAAGACGAGATCCTCGAACTCTACCTCAATAAAATCCCCCTCGGTTATCGCTCCTTCGGGATCGGTGCGGCGGCACAGGTTTACTTTGGTAAAGAGGTCAAGGATCTGGGACTGGACGAGATCGCCATCATTGCCGGTCTGCCGAAAGCCCCCTCCATGCTCAACCCCATCCGCTCCCCCGAGCGCGCCTTTGCGCGCCGCAACGTCGTGCTGGGCCGGATGCTGGAAACTGGCAAGATAACCCAGGCTCAGTTTGACGAAGCGTCCAAGATGCCGATCAAGGCCCGTTTTCACGGCGCCGAAGTGACCCTGCACGCCCCCTATCTGGGGGAAATGGTGCGCCAGAAGATGGTCGAGCAGTTCGGTGAAGATGCCTATACCATGGGCCTGCACGTCTACACGACCGTCTCTGCCGAACGTCAGCGGGCGGCAAGACAGGCGCTGCTGGATGGCGTCTTTGCCTATGATATGCGCCACGGCTATCGTGGCCCGACGGATCAGTTGTGGAAGGCAGGCGAGACAGCCTGGGATTACGAGCAGATTGTCGCTCACCTTGGCAAGCAGCCCACTTATGATCCGCTGATGGCGGCGGTCGTGACCAAGCTCGGTGATCGCAGCGCCACGCTGGTACTGAAGAATGGCAAGGAAGCAGAGCTCGGCTGGAACGGCATTAAATGGGCCCGCTCCTTTATTACCGACGACCGTCAGAGCTATGCCCCGAAATCGGCGCGCGATGTGCTGAAAGTCGGCGCCCAGATCTGGGTGCGGGAAGAGGGCGAAGAGTTGCTGCTGGCCCAAATCCCGGACGTCAACGCCGCGCTGGTTGCCATGAACCCGAAAAATGGGGCACTGGAAGCGCTGGTCGGTGGTTTCAGCTTCGAACTCTCCAAATTCAACCGGGTCGATCAGGCGCGTCGCCAGATCGGTTCCAATATCAAGCCTTTCCTCTATGCGACCGCGCTGGAGCACGGCTATACCCTGGCGTCGCTCATCAACGATGCGCCGATCAACCAGTGGGATCCGTCAAAAGGGCCCATGTGGCAGCCCAAGAACTCCCCGGCCGTTTATGATGGTCCCACTCCGCTGCGTCTGGGACTGGCCAAGTCCAAGAACGTGATGTCGGTTCGACTGATGCGCGCCATCGGTCTGGATACCTATATCGACGGTCTGACCCGCTTTGGCTTCCCCCGCGACTTCATCTCTCCCCATGAGTCGCTGGCGCTGGGCGCTGCCGAATTCACCCCCCTCGAAGTGGTACGTGGTTACTCGGTACTGGCCAACGGTGGCTTCCTGGTGACCCCATACTTCATCGACAAAGTGACCGACAGTCTGGAGAACACCCTCTATCAGGCCAATCCTGCTATTGCTTGCACCACCTGCGAACAGCAGGCCGCACCCGAGCAGAGCACACTGCCGGAGCCAACTGTTGATGGAGCCGCACAAGATGGCACGCAGACCCCTCTCGCGCCTATCATCGCCCCGCATACCATCAGTGCCCAGAGTGCGTTCCTGATCACCGACACCCTGAGCACAGCCATCTGGGGTGGCAACGGCTGGCGTGGTACAGGCTGGCGTGCAGCCCGCGACCTGAAACGTCACGATATCTCCGGTAAAACCGGTACAACCAACGAATCGCGGGATGCCTGGTTCTCCGGCTACACCCCGGACATCGTTGCCACCTCCTGGATCGGTTTTGACAACCACCAGCGTGGCCTTGGCCGTGCCGAGTTTGGTGGCGGCGCCGCGCAGCCTATCTGGATCGACTTCATGAAAGTCGCCCTCAAAAAGTTGCCGGAGCACAAAATGCCCGTTCCCGAAGGGATCATGACTGTGAAGATTGATAGCGAAACCGGCCTGCTGGCAACCAGTGGCGGCACCGACGAATACTTCAAGGAAGGGACCGAGCCGACCCGCTACGCAGCACCGAGCTCGGATGGCAATCAGGTCTACGGCGGTGACAACCCCGATGTTGAAGGGCCTGTCTCAACCGACGATATCTTCTAAGCTGCTCTTGCGGCAGAAGCAAAACCGGCAGCCTTGGCTGCCGGTTTTTTTATTGGGCCAACTGCTTGCTCATCAGCGTGGCAATCGAGGCGGCCAGCTCGTTGAAACAGGGGCGACGCACCGAGTAGTGGCGATAGAGCAGCGAGATGGTACGCCCCGGCACAGGGTCAACCACAGGTCGATAGCTCACCCCGCCCTCATCATGATCGGCAGGTACGGCCAACTTTGGCACCAAAGTCATGCCGCTACCGGCGGCCACCATGTTGCGCAGTGTCTCGAGACTGGTGCCCTTGAAGCGTTGATCCTCACCTATCCCGCCGGCGAAACAGAATCCCATCGCCTGATCCCGCAAACAGTGGCCATCGGCCAGCATCAGCAATTTCTTTCCCTTGAGATTGCCGAGTGGCACCTGCCTGGCCTGTGCTTCGGGGTGATGGCAAGGCACAGCCAACCACATCGGCTCATGATAGAGCTGGATTGAACCAAACCCCTCCATCCCCGGCATCTCGGCCAGAATGACGCAATCCAGCTCCCCCTCTTCCAACCGCTTGAGCAGGGTTTGGGTCTGCTCCTCATAGAGGTAGAACTCCAGCTGGGGAAAACGCTCACGCAGGGTCTGGATAATGCGGGGCAACAGGTAGGGGCCCACGGTCGGAATAAAACCGATATGGATCTCCCCGGACATCGGCTCGGAGAAGTGCTGACCGATGCTCTTGAGCTCGCGCACCTCCTTGAGCACCCGACGCGCCTGATGGGCCATGGCATCGCCAGCCGGAGTAAACAGCACCTTGCGCGAGGTACGTTCGATCAGAATGACCCCGAGTTCATCCTCCAGCTTGCGCAGCTGGCCGCTCAGGGTGGGTTGACTGACAAAGCAGCGTTCAGCGGCTTTGCGAAAATGTTTTTCCTCATCCAGCGCCACCAGATATTCGAGATCGCGAAGATTCATACAGCAAGAGTCCTGCCTGGAAAATGGGCCATCAGCATGCACAATATCGTCCGGCGGGACAAGTCATCCGCTCGCGGTGAACCTCTCTGGCTACCTCTCCAAAACAGAAAAGCCCGATCACCTTGCGGTAATCGGGCTGTTTGACTCGCCGAGGGATTACACCCTGAAACGGCGCACCATATCCTGCAACTGGGTTGCCAGATGGTTCAGCTCATTGCACGCCTGAGCCATCTGGGTGGCACCGGCGGCCACCTCTTCGGAAGCATGGCTGATATTGACCACGTTGCGGTTGAGCTCCTCGCTCACCGCCCCCTGCTCTTCGGTGGCTGTCGCAATCTGGATGTTCATGTGGGAGATACTGCTGACCGAGCCACTGATCTGGGAGATGGACTCGCCCGCTTCCCGCGCGGTAGCAACCGTGGTGTTCATCAGCTCCTGACTCTGTTGCATGGTACTGCCCGCCTGCTCGGCACGCTGCTGCAACTCGGCAATGATGGTATTGATCTGGGAGGTGGAGTCTTGGGTGCGCTTGGCCAGAGTACGCACCTCATCCGCCACCACAGCAAACCCCCGCCCTTGCTCACCGGCACGAGCCGCTTCAATCGCCGCATTCAATGCCAGCAGGTTGGTCTGTTCGGCAATGCCGCGGATCACCTCCAGCACCATACCGATATTGCGGCTGTCATCGCCCAGTTGGCGGATCACTACCGCAGTGCTCTCGATAGCACCGGCGACCCGTTCGATGCGCAGAATGGAGTCATTCACCGTTTGCGCACCAAGTTCGGCCGTCTCACTGGCCGAGGTGGCAGCACTGGCCGCATCGCTGGTGTTGCGAGAGACCTCCTGCACCGTAGCCTGCATCTCGTTCATCGCCGTTGCCAGCTGATTCAACTCATGTTGCTGAGCATTCATGTTGTTGGCTGACTGGCTGGCAACAGAGCTGATCTCCTCCGCGGCGGAACTCAGTTGCACCACAGAGCCCGACACTTCACTCACCAGAGTGCGCAGATTGGTCTGCATTTCACCAAACCCTTTGGCAAGGGTTCCCAGTTCATCATTGTTGAACTGCTGCATATCGATGCGGGAGGTGAGATCACCAGAGGAGACCCGCCGGGTCTGTTCCAGCAACGCCATCACCGGATTGCGGATCTGACCGGTCAGCAGCCAGGCAATTGCCACAACAAAACCCAGCGTCACCAGACTGACAATGACGCTCATGGTTCTGGCACTGCTGTAGAGCGCCTCCACATCTTTTGTCATCTGGGCCGCAATCTCGTTATTGATTTCCCGCAGGCGGAAGGATTTTGCTCCCACCTCCTCCAGCGCGACCCGGGTTTCGTTTTTGCGCAGACTTCTGACTCGCTCCAGATCGCCAGCAGCGAAGGCGCTCAACAGTTGGTCATGCACCGCAAAATACTTGGCCCCCGCCGCAACCACCTGCTCATAAACCTGTTTCTCTTCACCTGTAGTGAAAGCTAAAGCACCGTATTTTTGGGCTGCTTGCTCAAATTCCTGCCTGGCCTTATTGAAGGTCAGGGTGCGATCGCTTACCTCTTGATCATCCTTGTTCAGACCACCGATGACCTGGGCCAGCTCTGAGCGGCGCGCATCCAGAATGGCAACATGCATCTGGCTGGCATAGCGGGTTGACGGCAGCAGGTTGTCAGTGATGGTTTCGGTATCACCATAGAGCTTTGCCAACTGGCTGATGGAAAACCAGGCCAAGCCCAGTACCAGCAGTGCCAGGATGGCAAATCCGGCACTCAGTTTCTGGCCGATAGACATGTTTTTGAACATATGAGGGCTTCCTTGAAATGAGTCTGCACTCCCGCAACATCCGCCGGGAATGGTCACATAGAGCATAGTCTGCAAGCAGAAAGTCGAAGGCTTTCATATCGCTTCTGCATACAGGAATATCGGCCCGTTCACTTCACTTCTAAAGAGACCTTGTCCGTTCACATTCTAATAACTATTCCATCAACTCAAGAAGATGCTGACGCAACCCGGCAGGATCGCCCAAAAAGTCCGCCACTCGAACAGCACTCACCTTACCGTTGTGCATCAACCCAAGGGTGGGATAACCCTGACCGCCCAGCCATTTCATCCAGCCCTGGCTATCTGCCAGATGTTGCAGCAAGGGGGCCTGCAGATAAGCTTGTTGGAATTCCTCGGCTGAAATCCCCTGCTCTGCCGCCAGCGTGGCGAGAAATGCCGGCTCACCAATCCAGATCCCGTCCCGATAGTGGGATTGCTGGATCCGGTGCAACATGGCCAACCCATTCCCCCCCAAGGCCGTGACGGCCAAAACCGCACGGATCGGCGGCTCGGAGTCCAGCAGACAGCCTTCCCGCAGCAGCAGTTCGTTAAAGTAGCGTTCGCCAAAATGCTGGCCGGTCAGCGCTTCGATCCGCTGATCATGGGGGCGCACATAATCACGCAATGCCTCGCCCATCGGCTGACGGCGACTACCCAGCCATAGACCGCCCGCATGCAGCTCGATCTTGAGTCCGGCAATAGTTGCTGCCGCCTGCAACAGGGGGGCGGCACCGTAGCACCAGCCACAGAGGGGGTCATAGACATAATGGAGGGTGGTTTGTTGTTCGCTCATCTTCATTCTCACTTCGATCTCGGATAAAAAACCGGGCCCTTAGGCCCGGTAAAAAAACACAGGGAAAGCAGGCTCAGTGGCTTACCACTTCATCTCGCCGGTATTGACCTTGGCACCGATGGCCAGACCATCGTCAACCGGCAGTGCCGGATAGGCCTTCTTCAGAGCCTCAATCAGCTCACCGGAGTTTTTCGCCTTGGCCAGCTCCTGTTCGAAACGCTCTACATAGTCACGGGTAAAGCTCACAGCAGCAGTGCCTTTGGGAGCCGTGCCCAGGAAGTGGCCCGGTACCACGCGCTCGGGTTTCAGGGCCAGCAGGTTGTCCAGCGCCTTGACCCAGTTGCTGCGAGCCGCCTTGGTCTGGCTGTCCGCCATCCAGACATGCACCCCGTGGTAAACCGGCACACCACCAAAAGCAGTCTTGATGGAAGGGGCCCAGAGGTAGGCATTCGGGGTATTCATCTCTTTGATTTCAATCTTCTCGCCATCCAGCGTCAGGTGGCTGGCGGTCATCACTTGCGGCACGGTCAGGCTCTTCGGTGCACCCTTCCCGAGGATCGGGCTCCAGTAGCTCAGCTTGGCATCCTTGGTCTGGTTGATATGGTCAACCACATGCTGGTCGGCCAGCACTTTGACATCCGGGAACGCCGCCATGACTGGCTCCAGACCGAAGTAGAAGTCGGGGTCACCGGCACTGATATAGACAGTGGTCAGCTTCTTGCCGCTCTTCTTGATCATGTCGACCAGCGCCTGACCATTTTGCACGTCGAACTGGGCATCAATCAGGATGGCCTCTTTGTCACCGGTCACCAGTGAGGAGGAGACCGGGAAGATCGCCTTCTCGCCAGGGTTGTAGACGGTCACGCTCAGGGGGGCGGCCAGTACGGCGCCACTCAACAGGGTGGTCGCCAGAGTCAGGTTGCGGATCAGGGTGTTGTTCATCATCTATTCCTCATTAAGTATTCGGGGGTTCATTTGATGGACACAGTGTATTGGATCACTTAAGGTGCAAATACAGCATAAAAAGCGCATCACTGTTGCACATATCGAACATATAGAGAGCCGTACATGGATCGACTGACCGCCTTGCGGGTCTTTGTCAGCGTAGTCGAACAAGGGAGCCTGAGCGGCGCCGGAGAGAAACTGGATATGTCGCGCGCCATGGTGTCGCGCTATCTGGCCGAGCTGGAGAGCTGGATGGGCGCCCGCCTGCTGCACCGCACCACCCGTCGTTTGAGCCTGACAGGGCCAGGAGAGGAGGCGCTGAACCGGGCCCGCGCCATGCTGGCGCTCGGCGAAGAGATGGAGCAGATCGCCGTGAAGGGGGATGACGCCCCCAAGGGACAACTGCGGATCACCAGCAGCTACTCCCTGTCAGAAGCCTTGCTGGTCGGGGCTGCCAACGACTATCTGGCGCAATACCCGGGGACGGCCATCGACATTCTGCTGCTCGACAGAACCGTCAATCTGGTGGAGGAGCGGATCGATCTGGCGGTGCGCATCACCAACGACCTCGACCCCAATCTGGTGGCACGTCGTCTCGGCACCTGCCACTCGGTAGTCTGTGCCAGCCCGGCCTATCTGGCCCGTCATCCGATGCCACACAAGGTGCAGGATTTGGCGCTGCACAACTGCCTCACCTACACCTACTTTGGCAAGAGCCTGTGGGAGTTCAATGGACCGGACGGTCCCGAGTCAGTGCCGGTCAGCGGTAACCTGAGCGCCAATATCTCCAGCCTGCTGCTGGAAGCAACGCTGGAAGGCGCAGGGATCAGCCTGCAACCCCGCTACTCGGCACAACCCTATCTGGAGCACGGGGAACTGGTGCCCCTGCTGACCGACTGGCAGCCCAAGCGTCTCGGCGTCTACGGGGTGTATGCCACCCGCAAGCAGATGTCGCCGCTACTGCGCAGCTTCCTCGATTTTCTGCTGGCCCGCATGGCGGCGGATCCCATCTGGCAGGAGTAAGCACTCCGCACACCCAAACATAACGAAGGGGCCGCTGCGGGCCCCTTCTTCACTCTGATCCCTTGATCAGGCTTCAAATCCGAATGGTTCTGAGTGCGGCGCTTCCGGCTGCGCACTCTCGTCCAGGAAAATATCCCGATAAGCCACATAGATGGAGTAGTTGAGCGCCGGGATCACCACCAGCAGACCTACCAGCAACAGCACAGCGCCAAACATCAACAACATGGCTGAGAGCAGCCCCCACCAGAAGAAGGGAAAAATATTGCGCCAGCAGCCGAAGAAGCTCAGCCGTACCGCCTGAATGATGCCGATATCGTGGTGGTAGATCAGCGCAGGAGCAAAGGTGACACCCATCAGCACGGGAATGATGAGCAGCATCCCCACCAGCAATACCAGCAGCAGTTGTTGCAACTGGCTGGCTGAGACCACCATGCTCTCGGGATCCTGCGTCAGCAGCGGGAGCAGCCCCCACATGGAGAGCAGACCGAGACAGACGAGGCCAACCAGGCTGAACAGCAGCAACACCAGCAGACCGCCTAGCATCAGCGGGGTCAGCTTGTGGCGAAAACCGGCGAAGAGATCGGCAAACTGCAGCGGCTCCCCCCGATAACCCCGAGCGGCGACCGCCACCCAACCCGCGCCCCACACCATGTAGAGCAGCTGGGAGATAAGGCCACCCGCCGGCAGTTGCTCCAGCAGCATGCCCACCATAAACCAGACCAGCACCATGGCTACGCTGACCCCCATCCCCTTGTTGAAGATATCGAACCCGCTGCGAACCCAGAGCCAGCCACGACCTGTCGTGTACCGGGCCGGTGTAGTGCGCAAAGGGGGTAATCCGTTCATATCGTCTCCTCGGAGTGTCGGTGGCATCAGTGCCGGAAGCCGATTCTAGAGCCAGGGCGGGGGCGACTCAATGGCGAAGCGGCCCGACCACGACATAAAACCTGACGCAGCTATGCACAAAAGGGGCGTCAGCCATGCCTCGCCTCTGGCTGCCCCGACTATAACGAGGCACAATCTGCCCCCTTCCCCAGCCGTGCCTGTCGTGGCCTACGTGTCGTGATCACCCTTTAGTGATCGATGAATGCCGGACAGGGGGTTGTCATCCCGCCATCCCGGGCGCTTTAACATCGAGTGGTATCGTCATGAGAGTTGTTTGTTGTCTGTTGTTGTTACTGGCCAGCCAGTCAGCCCTGGCCGAGGGTTTTATCAGTCGCCTGCTCAACCATCCGGTGCCGGGTGGCGTTGCGGTGATCCCTCTTGGCGCATCTGCCACTGCACCCACGGCCCGCTATCACGACAAACCCGTGCTGGTGGTGCGCGAAGACAACCAGTGGATCGCCATCGTCGGCATCTCTCTGAAAAGCACGCCCGGCGCCCAGCAACTGACCACAGGTGATGGCCGTACTCTCGACTTCACCGTCACCCCCAAGCACTACCGCGAGCAGCACATCAAGCTCAAGAACAGCCGTCAGGTCAATCCGCTCGCCGAAGATATGACCCGTATCAACCGCGAGCTGGCGGAGCAGACCCGGGCTTACCAGACCTTCAGCCCCAACCAGCCGAGCAACCTGATGTTCGACAAGCCGGTCAACGGCCCCCTCTCCAGCCCGTTTGGCCTGCGTCGCTTCTTCAATGGCGAGGAGCGCAACCCCCACTCCGGCCTCGACTTCGCCGTGGGCGCCGGCACCCCGATCAAGTCCCCCGCAGCTGGCAAGGTGATCCTGATCGGCAACTACTTCTTCAACGGCAATACCGTCTTTGTCGACCACGGTCAGGGGCTCATCAGCATGTTCTGCCACATGTCGAAGATCGATGTGAAGCTCGGCCAGAGCCTGCCGCGGGGCGGCATCGTCGGGCGAGTCGGTTCGACCGGTCGCGCCACCGGCCCCCATATGCACTGGAACGTCAGCCTCAACGACACCCGGGTCGATCCCGCCATCTTTATCGGTGCCTTCAAGCCCTGAATCGGCAGAGCCCGTTAACAAAACATCCTCTAACAAAACAGGCAGCCCATGGCTGCCTGTCTGCTAACTGCACCTCGAACCTGATTACCTATCCGGCCAGCGCGTGGGCGCCGGACTCCCGACGCATCGCCCGCCACATCACCAACACCAGCAATGAGCTGCACGTTGGCAATGCAAGCCAGACCCCGGGCACGCCCCACAGGGTCGAGAATCCCCACAAGAAACCGCCGATCAGCACCAGCTTGCCACCGGTGAGCAGGGAGGCGATGCGGGCCCGATTGATGGCCTGGAAGTAGGTGGCCCCCACCAGCAGCAAGCCCTCCATCGGCAGCCCCCAGAAGTAGAGCCAGATCCCGAGGCTCGCCACCGGCAGCAGGGTAGCGTTGTCCCCAGCAAACAGATAGACCGCCGCCTCCGGCCACAGATAAAGCGGGAACATGGCGCACAGGGCGATCCCCAACGTCACTCCGAGTGCCAGATTGCGGATCCGCAGCACCCGCCGCCAGTGACCGGCGCCCGCGTTAAAGCTGGCGATGGGCTGGATACCCATGGCGATCCCCTCGAACATCAGATAGAAGAAGGCCTCGGTGTAACTGATCACCCCGTAGGCCGCCACATGCAGCGAAGTGCCGACCGCCAGCAACGCCTTGTTGTGCAGTGCCAGCACCACAGAGAGATAGAGGTACATCAGAAAACTGGAGATCCCGAGGCGCACCGTTTCCCCCATCAGCCGCAGATCAGGGCGCAAGGTGTCCCAGCTTATCCGCAGCTGGCTGCGCGGCGTGAAGAAGTGCCACAGGCAGGCGAGGCCCGTCACTGCCTGGGAGAGCATGGTGGCCGTCGCCACCCCGGCCAGTCCAAACGGAAACACTACCATCAGCAGATAGTCGAGCAGCACGTTGAGCAGCCCCCCGACCACCATGATGAGGGTGACAAAGCCGGGGCGGCCATCGTTGCGCAGCAGGGAGCTGAACGCCATCGACAGCACTGCAAAGACGCCCAACCAAGCATAAGCCTGCAGGTAGGAGAGCCCGGCGGTGAAGATCTCCCCCTCCGCCCCCATCCAGGCCAGCATGGGCTCGCCATAGCGGATCCCGATAAAACTGAGCAGTGCCGAGGCCAGCAACACCATCACCAGGGCATTGCCGACGATATGGCGGGCTTTGGCCGGGTTGCCCTGCCCCAGATAGAAGGAGACCAGCGACGAGGCCCCCATGCCGATCAGCGCCCCCACCGCATAGAGCACGGCGCAGATGGGATAAGCCAGCATCAGACCGGCCATGCCATCCTGACCCAGCACATGGCCAACGAAGATGCCATCAATGGTGACATAGATGCCGGTGATCAGCATGGCCGCCACGGTCGGGGTTACGTAACGCCAGAAAAGGCGAGATAGCGGGGCTGTGCCCAGATCAACAGCTGACATATTCGACTCGGTGGAGAGAAAGCGGCCGGGATCATAGCGAAACGGCAGCACGACTTCCTGTTATTTGTGTTATGAATCATTAATATAGACTGCTTTACCCGCCTCCCTGCCCTGTTTTAGGCTAGGGCCACCTCTTCTGAACGGAAACGAGCCTCATGTTGCAACGCCTGCTCACCCTCTTGCTGCTCTCCCTTATCTTGTTGCCGCCAGCCGTGCGCGCCGACGATGCCATTGCCCAGGCCGAATCCCTGTTGCAGAGCGTGCCCAAGAGCGATACCCCGGAAAACCAGAAGCTGCGGGAGAGCTATCAGCAGGCGCTGCAATTTGCCAGAGAGGCCGAGCGCTACCGGGAACAGAGCAAAGCCTATCAGCAGATCCTCATCGATTACCCCAAGGAGTCGGCACGCCTCAAGGAGAGCCTGCACAATTATCAGCCCGCCGCTCGCCCGCCGCTGGCGAGCCTCAAGGAGGAGGCGCTGCGCCAGGCCATTGGCCTGAGCAGCAACCGCCAGCTTAACCTGCGCAAGGAGCGGCAGGGGGTGATGGACAGCCTCAACCAGCTGGAGAGCACCGGTCAGGAGTATCACCTGCGGGTGGACGATCTGCGCAAACAGCTGCAACTGACCCGCAGCCAGCTGGAGCGACTGAGCTTCAGCAGCGAATCGGATCGCCAGCAGGAGGCACAACTGCTGCTGACCAGAATGAAAGAGCAGAGCCTCTCCGACCGGATCCAGATGCTGGAGCTGGAGCAGCTCTCGGCCCAGCAGCGCAACGATCTCGGCAAGCTGAAGCTGCAGGAGCTCAATCTGGCCATCGCCGACGAGGATGAGTGGCAAGCCAGCCTGCTGACCCAGCAGAACCAGCTGCGGCGGGAGAAGACCGAGCAGGCGCTGGAGGAGAGCGAAAGGCTGCGCAAGCAACTCACCACCGACATGCCGCTGCTGCTGGAGCAGCAACAGCAGAATCAGGCGCTCTCCATCCAGCTCGGCACACTGGAAGATCAGATTGAGCGGGTGCAGGACGAGCAGCGCAGCGTCGACAAGAATCTGTTTGAACTGAATGAGCTGGTCAACTCGGTACGCGAGCAGCTGGAGTGGTTGCAGATCAGTAATGCCTACGGCGAGAACCTGCGCAGCAAACTCTCCGATCTGCCCCCCCAGTTCCCCCTCGACAAGCTGGAGTCCGCCATCGTCAGCGCCCGCATGGCCAAGTACCAGTACGAGAGCGAGCAGGATGGGCTCAAGGATACCCGCCAGCTGCGCGACAAGTTGATGGCCGAAGAGGAGGTGACGCTGGATCGGCCGCAGCAAGCGGTGCTCGACAACCTGCTCAAGGCCCGGCGCCAGCTGCTGACCCGGCTCAACGACGCCTCCGACACCCTCATTCAGGAGCAGACCCGCCTCAAACTG
Organism: Aeromonas veronii bv. veronii; assembly: GCF_000820225.1. GTDB lineage: Bacteria > Pseudomonadota > Gammaproteobacteria > Enterobacterales > Aeromonadaceae > Aeromonas > Aeromonas veronii. The sequence goes on along the minus strand of NZ_CDDK01000018.1, from coordinate 154,839 downwards.
CTCTACAGCCGTCAGAACAGCAAGATCGACGAGATCCGTGAAATAAGCGCCAGCCACCTGTTCTGGATGCCGGATGTGCGCCCCTTTACCCCACAGGTGATGCTCGGTATTCCTGCCGCGCTGACGCTGGCCTTCAACCCTGACAACTGGTTGCAACTGCCCTATGCCATCGCCGAGAACAGCCCGCTGAGTCTCACGCTGGCCGGTATTGGGCTGCTGGTGCTGGCCTGGAGCTGGTTCAAACTGGCCCGTCACCTGAGCCTCTATTGCGACCATATTGCGCCACGGATCGGCAAGGTAACCCAGGACAAATTCAGCCTCACCAGCCGCTTGCTGCTGCGCTCCCTGCTTGCCGCCCTCCCCTTGCCCGCCATGGTGCTGATGGTGCGCGGCCTGCTCGAAGGGGCCTGGCAATACCCGTTTGCGGTGGCGGTGGCGCGCGGTCTTGGCGAGATCTGGTTTCTGCTGCTGGCGCTGGTGATGGCCCGCCATCTGACGCTGGAGCGGGGGATTTTGATCCACCACTTCCGCTGGCCTCGGGAACAGGTGCAAAAGGTGTGGGGGCAGTTTCGCACCCTGCTGCTGGTGCTGATCCCGAGTTTCTTCGTGCAGGGGATGGCCAACAGCTATCAGGAGCACGCCTTTTACGACTCCCTCGGCCGGATGGCCTTCATGATCGGTGCACTCTGGCTGCTGCTCTTCTTTGCCCGCCTCAACCGGGAGCGGCTGCCACTCACCTGGGGCCAGACCGACATGACCAAGCCCCATCTGCTGCACCACTTCATCTGGAACAGCCTGATGCTGGCGCCGCTGCTGGCGGTGATTGGCGCCCTGTTTGGCTACTTCTATACCTCGCGCACCCTGCTGCGCCAGCTGGAGCTTAGCCTGCTGATGGGGCTGGGTTGCCTGCTGGTCTACTATCTGGCCAGACGCTGGATGCTGATCCAGCGCCGCCGCCTCGCCTTCGAACGCGCCAAGAGCAAGCGGGCCGAGATCCTGGCCCAGCGCGGCCGGGAAGAGGGGCATGACGAGCTCAGCTCCGAGACCCCGGACGTGGTGGAAGAGACTGAGCTGGATCTCGATACCATCAGCGCCCAGTCGCTGGGGCTGGTGCGCACCCTGCTGATGCTGGGCTTTACCATGCTGGTGGTAGTGCAATGGTCGGATCTCAACTCCGCCTTCAGCTTCCTCAGCAATATCGAGGTGTGGCAGGTGAGCAGCAAGATTGGCGGCATCGAGCAGCTCTCGGCCATCACCTTGCAGGATCTGATGCTGACCGCCTTCGTCTTCATTCTGACCGTGGTGACTGCCCGCAACCTGCCGGGGCTGATGGAGCTGACTCTGCTGCAGCACCTCAGCCTCTCACCAGGTACCGGCTTTGCCCTCACGACCACCAGCAAGTATCTGGTGATCCTGATCGGTGCCCTCACCGGCTTCTCCATGCTCGGCATCGACTGGTCGAAGACCCAGTGGCTGGTCGCCGCCCTCTCGGTGGGGCTGGGTTTCGGTCTGCAGGAGATCTTCGCCAACTTTGTCTCCGGCCTCATTATCCTGTTTGAGAAGCCAATCCGGCTCGGTGACACCGTCACCATTCGCGATCTCACCGGCACCGTCACCAAGATCAAGACCCGGGCCACCACCATAGTGGATTGGGATCGCAAGGAGATCATCGTGCCCAACAAGGCCTTCATCACCGAACAGTTCATCAACTGGTCGCTCTCCGATGCCATCACCCGGGTCAAACTGCGGATCCGGATCGGCCTGACCCGGAATCCGAAACTGGTGCAGCGCATTCTGGAAGAGTCCATCCAGGCATCGACCCTGGTATTGGAGACGCCGACGCCAGAGGTGTTCCTGATCGAATTCACCGACTCGGCACTGATCTACGAGATCCGCCTCTACGTCAACAACATGGATCACCGGATGCCCATCACCCACGAGGTTCACTCGCTGGTGCTGGAGAAGATGCAGCAGCAGGGACTTACCCTGCCCCATCAACAGATCGACATTCACCTGAGCCGCGGCTGATCCGCGAGGTAAAAGGAGCAGAACATGCAGATTATTGCCCACCGTGGCGCCAGCGGCCTGGCCCCCGAAAACACTCTCAAGGCGATGGCCAAAGCGCTGGAGCTGGGAGCATCAGCCATCGAGATCGACGTGCAGGCGGCCGATGGCGAGTTGTGGGTCTTCCACGACCGGCGGCTGGAGCGCTGCACCAATGGCAAGGGGGTGCTGACCGAGCAATCCCGCTCCTATCTGGAGCAGCTCGATGCCGGTGAGGGAGAGGTGATCCCGACCCTGTGGCAGGTGATGGAGATCATCGCCGGACGCTGCGAGCTGCACATCGAACTCAAAGGCACCCATACCGCCGATGCGGTGACAGCCCTGACCCGACGGGCAGAGGCCGAGCTGGGCTTTACTCCCGGCCAGTGGGTGGTCTCCTCCTTCCATCACCCGGAGCTGGCCCGATTTGCCGCCTCGCGGCCCGATATCCGGCTCGGTGCCCTGACCGCCAACCTGCCGCTCAACCTGGCGCAGTTTGCCGACGAGCTGGGGGCCTGGTCACTCAACTGCGACGTGGATTTTGTGGATCAATCTCTGGTTGTAGATGCACATCGCCGGGGGCTCAAAGTTCTGGTTTATACCGTTGATTATCCAGAAGATTATGAAACGCTCTCTAGCATGGGGGTCGATGGAATCTTCACCAATCGACCAGATCGTTTTCTGACACAGTGAGGGGGCGATACGCGCATGGATAACCACTGATTTAGGCACTAACTTTAAATAGCTGACCGGGATACAAAGAGTTCAACTTCAGCCGATAAACAGAGGCTCATAACAATAACTAGATTCCACACACACTTCAGACTGACGCTCACAAGGATGTAACTATGAACTTATCCATTAAAAACAAGCTTGTTCTGGCTATCGGGGTCATCATTTTGGTGATCACCTGCCTGCAGGTCTGGTACAACACCTCGCAACTGCGCAGCGAGACCCAGCGACTGGTCTGGAACATCATCGACGAAAGCTCCATGGCCAACGTCAAGGGGATCTCCCGCTGGGTCGACTCCCGGATCAGCATGGTCAGCACTACCAAGGAAGCATTCGCCAAAGAAGACGAGCCCATCAGTCATCTGGCCCAGTCCATGAATGCCGGTGGCTTCGATCTGGTCTATGCCGGTACCGCAGACGGCAAGATGATCCAGAGCAAACCAACCGACCTGCCTGCCGGTTATGACCCCCGTCAACGCCCCTGGTACAAGGACGCGGCCGCCGCAGGCAAGCTGGTCATTACAGCCCCCTATGCCGACATCTCCACCGGCCAGCTGATTGTTACCATTGCCGAGCCGTTCCAGCGTGGCAATACCCAGGGGGTCATCGCCGGTGACGTCTCCATCAGCTCACTGATCTCGGACATTCTGGCGGTCACCACCGAGGGCACCTACGCCATGCTGGTGGACAGCAATGGCACCATCATCGCGCACCCCGATGCCTCCCTGAGCCTGAAATCCGCCACCGCTCTGGCACCGGAGCTGACTGCGGCCTACATCAATCAGGTCGCCCATGACGGCATGATCAACGAGCTGGTGATCAGCGGCAAGAAAGAGGTCTACGACTTCAATGCCATTCCCAATACCAACTGGTATTACGGCATGATGGTGGATGAAGAGATCGCCTACCAGTCGGTACGCCGCATGGTTACCTCCTCCCTCATTCAGGGGCTTATCACCATACTGATCGTGGCAGGCTTCTCCTATGTCGCCATCAACAGCTCGCTGGCCCCTCTGAAAACCCTGGGCGAAGCGATTGCCGATCTCTCCCGTGGCAACGGCGATCTGACCCGCCGCATCAAGATTGAACGTGAGGATGAAGTAGGCGCGGTTGCCAAACACGTCAACACCTTCATCGAGCGGATCCATGTGATGGTGCAGGATATCTCCAACTCCTCCGGCCAGCTCAACCAGCAGGCCAAGTCCTCCCACAGCATGGCGGAAAAAGCCAATCAGGGGCTGGCACGCCAGCAAAACGAGATCTCCCAGATCGCCACTGCGGTACACGAGATGTCAGCCACCGCAGTCGAGGTCGCCAGCAACGCCGAGCAGACCGCCGAAGCGGCCCGCAGCTCCTCCAGCAGCTGCGAGCATGGCAAGCAGGTGATCGCCCGCAACCAGCGCTCCATCACCGATCTGGCCACCCAGGTGGAACAGGCCTCCAACATCATTCAGGAGCTGGAGAAAAACGCTCAGGAGATCAACACCATCCTCTCCACCATTCAGGGCATCGCCGAGCAGACCAACCTGCTGGCACTCAACGCCGCCATCGAAGCGGCACGTGCCGGTGAACAGGGCCGCGGCTTTGCAGTGGTAGCCGACGAGGTGCGCGTCCTGTCACAGCGTACCCACAGCTCCACCGTCGAGATCCGCAATATGATCGAAACCCTGCAACGCAATACCCAGGGAGCGGTCAGTACCATGCACGAAGGCCAGCTGCTGGCCCAGAACAGCGTGGATGATGCCAACAACGCCACCCATGCGCTGGAACAGATCACCACCTCGATCAACCAGATCTCCGACATGGCGACCCAGATCTCCAGCGCGGCTGAAGAGCAGCGGGCCGTCACCGACGAAGTAAGTCGCAACATTCAGGCAGTGAAAGATGTCTCGGACGAACTGGCAGTGGATGCAGACAGCTCACGCCATCTCTCTGAACAACTTAAAAATATTTCGGGTGAACTGAGCAATCAGGTCGGCATGTTCCGCATTTGAGCATGAGCAAAAGGGGCCGTACAGGCCCCTTTTATTTTTCTAAATAGCGCTTAATTTTCAGTGAGTAATCTCACATTACCCGCCAAATACCCCGCCTTGAAATCCTTGTAATTCGTCTGGAATTATCAGATCACCGCCGTGGTCACTGCAGCATTTCGGATTACCTATTTCTATCCGAATAGATAAATGCCAATAATTCTCATTAAAAAATTACAATAAAAAACTTAAAATTTTTTTCGCGAGTACCTAAAAAGAGAGGTGATTCGCATTTTATTGAAAGAAAACTACGTACAATCCAGAAGTTAAAGTGCTCGTAGCTAGGTGTTCAACTGCTCAGTAACACCAAAAAATGACGATAATAACGACATTTTCATCCAGGGATTTGGGTGTTTTATAGAAAAATAACCAATAAAAAGGGAATAAAACCTAGCAGTTTGACTTGCATCAAGCCTGAATTTTTTTCATAGAGCAAAATCGTGCCCAGCAAATCTATCCCTAAGGAGGCAGATGTGGATATTATCAAGACCGATGTGGCCATCATCGGTGCTGGCGGTACCGGCTTACGCGCCGCTATCGCTATAGCCGAATCACAGCCAGACCTGGACATCGCCCTGATTTCCAAGGTTTACCCGATGCGCAGCCACACTGTTGCTGCCGAAGGCGGCGCCGCCGGTGTCGTCCGTGATGACGACTCCCTCGAAAACCACTTCAACGACACCGTCTCCGGTGGTGACTGGCTGTGCGAGCAGGACGTAGTGGAATACTTCGTCAACAACGCGACCAAAGAGATGATCCAGCTGGAGCACTGGGGTTGCCCCTGGAGCCGCAAGCCGGATGGCAAAGCCAACGTGCGTCCGTTTGGTGGCATGAAGGTTCCCCGTACCTGGTTCGCCGCAGACAAGTCCGGTTTCCATATTCTGCACACCCTGTTCCAGACCTCCGTCAAATACCCGAGCATCAAGCGCTTCGACGAGCATTTCTGCCTTGATCTGATCGTGGACGACGGCCGTGTCCAGGGCGTACTGACCTTCGACATCCAGAACGGTATCACCCGCTTCATCCAGGCCAAATCCGTGATCGTGGCAACCGGCGGCGCTGGCCGTGTCTATCGCTACAACACCAACGGTGGCATCGTCACCGGCGACGGCATGGCACTGGCCTACCGTCACGGCGTACCGCTGCGTGATATGGAATTCGTCCAGTATCACCCGACCGGTCTGCCGGGCACCGGCATCCTGATGACCGAAGGTTGTCGTGGTGAGGGGGGCGTCCTGCTGAACAAGGATGGCTACCGCTACCTGCAAGACTACGGCTTGGGCCCGGAAACCCCGATCGGCCAGCCGAAGAGCAAATACATGGAGCTGGGTCCGCGCGACCGCGTTTCCCAGGCATTCTGGCAAGAGCAGCAGAAAGGCCGCGTCATTCAGGGCCCGATGGGCGATGTGGTTCACCTTGACCTGCGTCACCTTGGCGAGAAGTACCTGAAAGAGCGTCTGCCGTTCATCTGTGAACTGGCCAAAGCCTACGTCAACGTGGATCCGGCCAAAGAGCCTATCCCGGTACGTCCGACTGCCCACTACACCATGGGTGGTATCGAGACTGACAACAAGTGTGCCACCCGTCTGCCCGGCCTCTACGCCGCGGGCGAATGTGCCTCCGTCGGTCTGCACGGTGCCAACCGTCTGGGTTCCAACTCCCTGTCCGAGATCGTGGTATTCGGCAAGCTGGCAGGTGAGCAGGCAGGTGAATTTGCCAAGACTCAGAAGCATGGCAATACCGAAGCGCTGGCCGCCAAGGCCGAGGCGCTCATCAAGCAGCACCTCTCCCTGATGGACGTAGACGGTACTGAAAACCCGGCAGACATCCGCAACGAACTGGGCATGTCCATGGAAGCCGGTGTCGGTATCTACCGTACCGAAGAGCTGATGCAGGGCACCATCGACAAGATCAACGAGCTGAAAGCCCGTTACAAGAAGGTCAAGATCAACGACAAGTCCTCTGTCTTCAACACCGATCTGCTGTACGCCATCGAACTGGGCTACATGCTGGACGTGGCTGAAGCCATGGCGCACTCCGCCATCAATCGTAAAGAGTCCCGCGGTTCCCACCAGCGTCTGGATGGTTACGAAGAGCGCGATGACGTGAACTTCCTCAAGCACACGCTCTCGTTCTACAAAAATGGCGAAACGCCCTCCATCGATTACTCCGATGTGAAGATCACTAAGTCCCAGCCGGCAAAACGCGTGTACGGCTCCGAGGGTGAGAAACAAGACGAGGCTAAGAAGAATGGCTGAGATGATTGAAATTGAGATCCTGCGCTACCGTCCGGAACAGGATAACGAGCCCTGGATGCAAACCTTCCAGGTGCCATACCAGAGAGAGATGTCTCTGCTGGACGCCCTGCAGTACATCAAGGATCACCTGGACTCTACCCTGAGCTTCCGCTGGTCCTGCCGAATGGCGATCTGCGGCTCCTGCGGCATGATGGTCAACGGTGTGCCCAAGCTGGGTTGCAAGGCGTTCCTGCGCGACTATCTGCCGGGCAAGATGACCGTCGAGCCGCTCAACAACTTCCCGATCGAGCGCGATCTGGTGGTCGACATGTCCGACTTCATCGAGAAGCTGGAGAGCATCAAGCCGTACATCATCCCGAGCGAGCCGCGCAGCCTGTGTGATGGCGAGTACATCCAGACTCCGGCCCAGATGGCGCAGTACAAGCAGTTCTCCCAGTGCATCAACTGTGGTCTCTGCTACGCGGCCTGCCCGCAGTACGGTATCAACAAGAAGTTCACCGGTCCGGCGGCACTGGCTCTGGCCTATCGCTACAACGTCGACAACCGTGATGCCGGCGCCAAAGAGCGTATGCGCATCATCAGCCAGGACGAAGGCGTCTGGGGCTGTACCTTCGTGGGCTACTGCTCCGAAGTGTGCCCGAAAGGCGTCGATCCGGCGGCGGCCATCCAGCTTGGCAAGGTCGAAAGCGCCAAGGACTACATGATCGCCATGTTCAAGCCAGATTGAGAGCAGGATTGAGACCATGAACAACACTGATAGCAAACGTAAACCTTACGTCCGCGAAATGAAGAAAGACTGGTGGCTGAAGAACGCCTTCTACACCGGTTACATGATCCGTGAAGGCACCAGTATCTTCGTCTCCATCTACGCCGTTGTGCTGATGTGGGGCCTGATGCGCCTGGTTCAGGGTCAGGAAGCGTTCAACGGCTGGCTGGAATCCCTGCAAAGCCCGATCGCCATCCTGTTCCATGTCGTCGCTCTGGCGGCATGCCTGTTCCATGCCAAAACCTGGTTCGCCCTGGCGCCGAAAGCCATGCGCATCTTCCGTGGTGAAGACCTGGTACCGGAGAAGCCGATCGTTCTCGCCCAGTATGTGGCGCTGGCGGTGGTGTCCCTGCTTGTCCTGATCATCGTGGCCTGAGGAGAAAACAATGAGACGTTCTGACGAACCAATTTACTGGGGTCTGTTTGGTGCGGGTGGCATGGTCGTTGCCATGCTGCTGCCGGTCATTGTCCTCATCACCGGTCTGCTGGTGCCCATGGGCATCATGGATGTGGAAACCATGAGCTATGACCGCGTGCACGCGTTCGCCAGCTCCTGGTGGGGTGCCTGCATCCTGCTGGTGATCATCGCCCTGCCAGTCTGGCACGGCATGCACCGTATCTACCACGGTCTGCACGATCTGGGGATCCACACCACCAAGCTGCACCACTATGTGTTCTATGGCTTTGCCTTCCTGGTATCTGCCATTAGCGTCGGCTTGCTGATGGTGCTGGTACTCCAGTAATCACATCTGACTGACTGACTGATTGATTGATTGAGCAAACCGGGCCTCGTGCCCGGTTTTTTTTTGCCCCGCTATCCCGCCCCTGCTTTTTATTCACTCAAACAATTCGATAAAAACCAGATTATCGTCCAATCATATGGCGATCACAGTCACATAACCCCAATACATTCGTCATTTGTAGCAAACCATTTTGACCACCATCAATTTAGTGACATCCATATCAATTATAATTATTCAGATTAAATAATTATTCATATGGAGCTAGCTAATGACAGACAAAACACGCTCGGTGAGCATAGGCAGTTACCTGGCACTGGCCTTCGCCGTGGTCTTCTTCTCCGGACTGTTGCAATCCGGCGAGTGGTACGGGGTATTCGATTTCACCACGCTGAACGGTTCGTTCGGTACCATGGTCCAGAGCGTCAGCGAGAATGGTGACGGCATCAAGACCGCCATGACCGACATGCGCGGCAAAGGGGGCAACGGGGCGAGAGACGGCTTTCTGTTCGCCCTGACCCTGATCCCCACCGTGATGTTTGCTCTCGGTATGATCAATGTGCTGGAACACTACGGCGCGCTGGAAGCGGCCCGCAAGTTACTGACCCCGCTGCTGCGTCCGCTGATGGGGATCCCGGGCAATACAGGTCTGGCACTGATCGCCTCCCTGCAGAGTACCGATGCCGGTGCCGCCATGACTCGTCAGCTCAAGGATGAAGGGCTCATCACCAAGCGTGAAACCGACGTGTTCACCATGTTCCAGTTCTCCGCAGGTGCCACCATCGTCAACTTCTTCTCCTCCGGCGCCGTACTGTTCACCCTGACGCTGGCAGATGGCAGCCCGGCGGTCAGCTCCTCCATCGGTCTGGCTGTCATCGTGATGTTCGCCTTCAAATTTGTCGGGGCCAACCTGTTCCGGGTCTACCTCAATATGAGCGAAGGCAAGCAGACCGATAACAACACCCAGCAGACTCTCAACACTCAGGAGCAAGCCAAATGAGCCAGGCCAACATCAAGAAACCCATCGTCACCGATATCTTCGTCGAAGGGGCCAAGAAGGGCTGGGTCATCGCCACCACCTCCACCGTACCCAACGTACTGATGGCCTTCGTCATCATCAAGGCGCTGCAGATCACCGGCGCGCTGGATGCTATGGGCGCCATCTTCTCCCCCGTCATGGCCATCTTCGGGTTGCCCGGTGAGGCGGCAGCCGTGCTGATCGGCGCCTGGATGTCGATGGGCGGTGCAGTCGGTGTGGTCATCACCCTGTTCGATCAGGGGATCCTCAACGGCACTCACATCGCCATTCTGGCGCCAGCCATCTACCTGATGGGCTCCCAGGTGCAGTACATGGGCCGCATCCTCGGCTGTATCGGCACCGAAGGGCGTTACATCCCCATCATGGTCGCCATCTCGGTACTCAACGCCTTCGGCGCCATGCTGGTGATGAACATCCTTCTCTGACCCGAACCTGATAGTGGAGCAAGCAATGACTTTTTCTCTGGATCAATATCTGGCCGAACTGGCCCCGCTGATCAATCTGGATTGCGGATCCCTCCACCAGCCGGGCATTGCGGCAGTGGCCGACCTGATGGCTGCCAAATATGAGGCCATGGGCGGCTGGCAGATCAAGCGGGTCGACTGTGGCGCCGCCGGGGTGGGGCTGGAGATCCGCAACCAGCCTGATGCGGCGCAGATCGATGTAATGCTGATCGGCCATATGGATACCGTCTTCCCCCTCGGCACCGCCGCCGCCCGCCCAATGAGCATCGATGGTGAGCGCGCTTACGGCCCCGGTGTCTCCGACATGAAATCCGGCCTGCTCAACATCGTCTATGCCCTGCGTGAACTGCCCCGCGAGGTGCGCGATCGCCTGAGCATCTGCGTCTGCATGAACCCGGACGAGGAGATTGGCTCCCTGCACTCCAGCGACTGGCTGGCAACGGTGGCCAAACAGGCAAAACAGGTGCTGGTGGCCGAAGCGGCCCGCGCCGATGGCTCGCTGGTCAAGGCGCGCAAGGGGATGGCCCGTTATCGCATCGACTTCACCGGCAAGGCGGCTCACGCGGGCAACGAACCGCAGAAGGGGCGCAGCGCCATCACCGAGCTGGGCCACTGGATCCTGGCCATCAACGCCCTGACCAACTTCGAGAGCGGCACCACCCTCAACATCGGCATTGTCGAGGGGGGCAACGGCGCCAACATAGTGCCGGCACATGCCAGCGCCGTGGTGGATGTCCGTTTCTGGGACAATCAGGAGTACCACCAGATCAACGATCATCTGCTGACCCTGGCCGAGCGGCCCCATCTGGACGGTGTCACCATCCAGCTGACCCGCGAGGCCCACAAACCGGCCATGGTGCCGTCAGAGGGCACCCAGGCACTGATACAGCTGGTGGAGGAGTGTGGCGCCGAACTGGGACTGCCAATCAGCTGGCAGGAGGTGGGGGGCGGCTCCGATGCCAACCTGACCGCCGCCCTCGGCATCCCCACTCTGGATGGTCTGGGCCCTATCGGTGCCGGTTTCCACAGTGACGAGGAGTATCTGGATCTGGCCAGCATTGCCCCGCGCATCGAGCTGCTGGTGAAGGTACTGACCCGTCTGGCAGCCTGACAAGCTCTCACGTAGAAAAGGGCCAGCCGGTTTGCACCGGCTGGCCCTCTGTTTATCTGCTCCCCCTGAATGACAGCAACCCTTCGCTATTACTCCATCGGTGGCAAGAAGCGGCGCATCACCTCATCCGTATGCCCCCCTTCCTGAAATGCCACCAGCGACTGATTGAGGATGTTCACCAGCTGGTGACCGCGGGGGGAGCCCTTGCTCACCAGCAGATAGAATCCCTTGCGGCTGGGCAGGGCGAGATTGAGCAACCCGCTCTCGCTGCGGTAGATGCCAAGGCTGATGCCTGCCACCATAGGTTCGATTTCGCTCGGCAGAAAGTCGCAGCGATCCCGTTCCAGCATATCGAGCGCCTGCTGCAACTGTTTGACCCGGCGTGGCTCCTGCGCAAGCCCGTAGGGGGTGTAGTTGTAGCCAATCACCCCGCACACCCGGGAACGATTGACCGTCTGCAGATCTGGCGGTTCAGGGTAGCGGCGCTTGAGATAGAAGAAACCGAGGTGGGTGTAATAGAGGGGAACGCTGTAGAAGGCAAACTCGGCCCGCTCCGGCTTGTAGCTGGCATCCCAGGTCAGCTCGCACAGACCATTCTGGCGATAATCCGCCAGCTCCTGCTGCACCCGCGCCCAAGGCAGATAGCGGATCTGGTGCGAGAGCCCGCTCTGTTGCAGGGCATCGAGCACCAGCGTCGTCGCCGAACCTGTCAGGCGGCTGGTATCGGGCACCCCGTCCTTGCGCTCCCAGTAGGTAAAGGGGGCCCACTCGTTGCCCTCCCCCAGACAGATCTTCACTGGCGGCTCTTTCCCCCATAGCGCGGGGGACAAGATGGCCATCGCCAATCCCGCCCACCATGTTGCCACTCGTCTCATCTCCCGCTCCCGGACTGTTTATCCCTCTTGCAGCTTAGCCCAGAAGGGATAGAGCTCACTTTGCAGGGGCGCTTTCATGCCACAACGCCAGCAAATTGGCCGGAATGGCACCATAACGAAGCTGCGGCGTCTGGTGCCAGTCAGCCAGCTTTTGCAGGGCTTTCGCCAGATCCTGTGCAAGCGTGCGGGTCACTCTCACACCAGCTTCCAGATAGAGGCTCTTGATCTCGAAGATCCCCTGCTGGCGATGGGCCTTGGCATCCATCCTGCCCACCAGCTTGCCACGATGCAGCAAGGGCAACACGAAGTAACCGTACTGACGCTTGGGGGCCGGGGTATAGCACTCGATGCGATAGTCAAAATTGAACAATTCACTGGCCCGTTTGCGATCCCACACCAGCGGGTCGAACGGCGACAAGGCGGTAGTATGGGTTGCCTTGAGACGGCCTTCCTCTGCCTGCACCAGCTCATCAGCCAGCGAGGCATGCACAAAGGCGCCGTGCTGCCATCCCTCGACACGTACCGGCAGCAGCTCCCCCTCGTCCGCCAGCTGATGGAGCAGGGCGTCATATTTGCCGCGCCGCAGCCGATAGTAGTCAGCGACCCAGCCAGTTTTGATCAGCCCCAATGCCCGGCAACTAGCGCACACCATATCCCGCTGCGCCTGCTCGACGCTCGGCAGATCCCGCTCGTCACGCCACTCGGGGATGACCCGCTCGGCCAGGTCATAGACCCGCTGAAAGTTGCGCCGCTCCCGCACCATCAGCTGACCGGTGGTAAACAATACCTCCAGATGGCGCTTCTCCGGTTTCCAGTCCCACCAGCCGTTCCCCTTGCCGGTTGTGCGTTCAAAGTCGGCTGCCCGCACCGGGCCGTGCTGGCGAATGCGCTCGATAAGCAAGTCGATCTCCTGCTGATGGGTGGCAAGCCAGTTGGCTGAAAACTTCCAGCCCATGGCGACGGGGTCGAGCATCCGGTGGCGCAGCAATCGGTAATCTTCGCGGGGCACAAAGCAGGCCTCGTGGGCCCAATATTCGAAGATCTCGCCGTCGGCCAGCAACTGCTCCAGCCAGCGAGGTTCATACTGGCCAAGGCGGCTAAAGAGCACCAGATAGGGGCTGCGCGCTACCACCGAGATGGTATCGATCTGAAGCAGCGCCATGCGGCGGATGGTAGCCAGCAGATCGGCCGGGGTCGCCTTGCTGCGACGGGGGGCGAGCAGCCCTTGCGCCGCCAGTTGCAGATGACGGGCATCTTGCAGTGACAAATGGGTAATCGACATCAACAACCGCTCCCTGGTATCTGACCATCGCGCGCCCGGCAGATGGCCAACAAAACCGGGGGAGGTCCCACGCTGGCATGCCTCCCCACCCTTTTTTGCCTGCGCCGCTATGAGTGGACCGGGGGCAAGACCAGCTGATTCACCACCAGCATGATCTCTTGATAAGTGGCCTCGACCGTCTCGGGGGTCGGCTCCAGAATCAGGTCATCGGCATAGCCGTTGATGAGGGCGGTGATCTGACGCGCCAGTCGCCGGGCATCGTCCGCCACAAACTCGCCGCTGTCGATCCCCTTTTGCAGGATCTGCTCCAGCACCTCGCGCCACGCCAGAATGATTTTGCGGTAGCTCTCGGCAAATACCGGGTCGCGCAGTGACTCGTTCCAGGCATCCAGATAGATGGCCCAGGAGGCATCCTGACTGGTCGGCAGGTTGTCCCGCACAAAGAGCGGCAACGCTTCGCGGGCCGGCAGCGGTAACAGCCACTCCCGCTGCTCGGCGATCTCCTGATAGGTGAAACGCTCCACGGCGCAGAGGCAGAGCTCCTTCCAATCCTTGAAATAGTGGTAGACGTGACTGCGCGCCAGACCGGTGCGCTCGGCAATATCACGGGTTGACGATGCCGCCATCCCCTTCTCTCGAAACAGGGCCAGTACGGCCTCGATGATCATCTCTTTGCGCTGTTCTGCTGATGGGCGTGCCATCTGACCTCCTGCAATATCCATCGTTCTGCTTGACTTTGAGCAGTCGCTCAAACAAACTTTGAGCACTCGCTCAAAATTAGCGTTTCCGACATCTTAGGAGATAACCCATGACAACACCAACCACTTCGGCAGCCAGTTGCGACGAGCAGGCCACGCCGTTGCCACACTCGGTCGGTCGTTCGCTGGGGGCGATTGCGCGGGCCAATCCCCTCAAGCTGGCGGGCACCTTCTCGCTGGTGGCCCTCGAAAACATCCTGCTGGTGGTCTATCCCCTGTTCGCCGGCTTTGCCATCGACGCCATCGTCAAGGGCCAGTGGCTGCAGGCCTCAAGCTACGCCCTCATCGTACTGCTGTTCTGGCTCATCGGCGCCCTGCGCCGGGCAGTCGATACCCGCACCTTTACCCATATCTATGCGGCACTGGCGGTGCCGGTGATCCTGACCCAGCGCCAGCAGCAGGAGGGGCAATCTACCATAGTGGCGCGGGTCACCCTGGCGCGGGAGTTTGTCGACTTCTTCGAGAAACATATCCCGATCCTGGCCACCAGCCTGATCTCCATCGTCGGGGCGGCCGTGATGCTGATGGTGATCGAGTTCTGGGTCGGCATCGCCTGCATGGGGATATTGCTGCTGTTCGGCCTGCTGCTGCCCGGCTTTTCGCGCAAGAACCAGCTGCTGCACGAGCGGCTCAACGATCGGCTGGAACACGAGGTCAAACTGGTCACCCATGCCCAATCAGCCAGCCTCTCCCGCCACTACCGCGCGCTGGCCTGGCTCCGCATCAGGATTTCGGATCGGGAGGCACTCGCCTTTCTGGCGGTCGGCATCAGCGCCTCCCTGCTGTTCCTGCTGGCCATCACCATGCTGATGGCCCAGCCCCAGGTCTCGGCAGGCCATGTCTATGCTGTGATGACCTACCTCTGGAACTTTGTCACCAGCCTGGATGAGGGGCCCGGTCTTGCCGATCAGCTGGCCCGGCTGAGAGACATAGGCCGCCGGGTCAATACCGCCCAACCCGATGAAATGATTTGATATTTTGTATCTGTAACCGGAGTAGAAGATGAATCCGACCACCCTTTGCCAACGAGCGTTGACCATGTGCATCAGCTGTTTTTTCCTCGCCGCCTGCGGCCCCAAGATGAGCGACTTTGAGCCCAACACCAGCTACTGGTTCAAGGAGAAACCGGCAGAGGAGAGCGCCCCGCTGGCGCAAGACCTGAAGGTGGATATCGCCATCATAGGTGGCGGCTACAGCGGCCTCTCCAGCGCCTGGCATCTGGCCAAAGCCAATCCGTCGCTCAAGATCGCCATCTTCGAAGCCAAGCAGGTGGGCAGTGGTGCCTCGGGCCGCAACGGCGGCATGGTGTTGCCGGGCTCCGAGGTGATGGACCTCTACGAAGAGGGGGATGCGAGCAAGCGTCACTACGATCTCACCGTCGCCAGCATGCGCAAGCTGCAGGCGCTGGTGGCCTCAACCGGCGTCGAGGCCAACCTCAAGCTCGATGGCTATGTGGAGGCGATCCTCGATGAGGAGGATATAGCCGAGTACCGCGACTATGTGAAAACCGCCAATCGCCTCGGCATCCCGCTCCTGTACTGGAACGCCGATACCACAGAGGAAAAACTCGGCACCGATCGCTACGTGGGGGCGGTCTACGACCCCAATGGCGGTCAGGTACACGCCATGAAACTGGTCAATGCCCTGTGCAAGGCGGTGGAGCAGGCGGGCGTTACCATCTACGAACAGAGCCCGGTAATGGGGATCAAGGAGGGCAAGCAGATCGAGCTAAATGTAGCCGACAAGTACAAGGTGACCGCCGACAGCATAGTGCTGGCGACCAATGGCTATACCTCAAAACTTGGCTACTTCAGCAGCCGGGTCTTTCCGGTACACGCCCAGAGCGCCGTCACCGAGCCGCTCACCAAAAAGCAGCTGGCCGCCATCCAGTGGCAGAGTCGGGTGCCCTACTACGACCCCCGCAACATCCTGTTCCATCTGGTATTGACCCCGGATAACCGCATCGTCATCGGTGGTGGCAATGCCGAGTACGTCTTCAACGACGGCCTCAACTACAAGGGCGATCTCAATCGGGTCAGCGAGATGATGATGACCGAGCTGGTGACCCTCTATCCGGCCCTCAAGGGGATCAAATTTGAACAGGTGTGGGACGGGGTACTCGGCATGACCGGCGACAGCACCGAAGCAGTGGGGGTAATGGGGGATCACAAGAACATCTACTACGCCCTCGGCTACAACGGCCACGGCATCAACCTCTCCTTCCTGTTTGGCGATATTGTGGCCAGCCTCTATCAGGGCAAGGAGCACCCCTGGTTCAACCACGCCGAGCAGACCCTGCCGATGTGGCTGCCGCCAGAGCCGTTCAAGTCAATCGGCGTCAAATCTGCCTTGATGTACTACCAGTGGCAGGACAAGGGCTACAAGGAGTAATGCCGGGCGAATCCGACGAGTAACAGACAAAGGCACGCCTCAGGGCGTGCCTTTCTGCAATACCGCCACATCGGCGTGGGGGAAACTGAGTTCGGCTTGCCAGCGAGCGGCCAACACCTGAAACGATGCCTCGGCAAAGAAGATTATGTGGGTCGGGTCGTGGCGATAGCGCCAGCTTTTAAACCGCTCGTCACTGAGTACCCGCTGGGTCTGCAACACCAACAGGCCACCAGGCTTGAGGCAATCCCACAACTGCGCCAGCACCGTGCGCGGCTCGGCGATATGCTCTATCACCTCGGTACTGGTGATGAAGTCATACTGACGCGTCAGCAACTCGGGAAAGTCGGCATAGAACTTGTCATATCCAACCATGTCGTAACCCGCCTCACGCCCCATCGCCACCAGCGCTGGGCCCGGGCCACAGCCAAAATCGAGGCCACTGGCAGGAGTTGGCACCCGACTCAGTACCTCACCAAATGCCCGCATCAGAAAGGTGCGATAACGGGGATCATCAACCTGGTTGTCGTGACCGTCATAGACCGCCTTCTCCGCAGCCTCATCCAGATGATCCGCCTCATCCAGCCAGACCAGCTCGCACGCGAGGCAGCGATGATAGCGCTTGCCAGCCACCGGCAGGGGATAACTGCGATGGCTGGCACACAGGGGGCAGCTGACGGTGGATGACATGGCGGTTCCTCTTGGGGGCTTCCTGTTGGATAACAGCGGCGCAGATTGCCTGCCCGCAGCCTCGCTGACAACTTTTTTTGCTCCTTAAGGGTTTCTTAAGTTTGCCCTTTTACTCTCAAACCATCGCAAGAGAAGGAGTCACCCATGACCATCGAGATCCAGGCCCCCTACCGATTGCTGCTAGCCAAGTCCCCGCAGCAGGTCATGGCGCTGCAAACCTATATCCAGGCCGCCTACACCCTCGAGTTCAACGCCCGCATCCCCCATTTTCTCCCCTGTCTGCTGGGGCTCTATCGGGCGGACGGGACGCTGGTCGGCGCCTGTGGTCTCAATCATGCCAATGAGGGGGCTCTCTATCTGGAACAGTATCTGGAGCAACCCATCGAGGCCGCCATCAACACCCGCCTCGGGGTCTATCCGGCACGCAACCGCATTATCGAAGTGGGCAATCTGGCCTGCAGCGAGCCGGGCAATGCCCGACTGATGTTCGCGGCCCTGTGTCGTCTGCTGTGTGAAAACGCCCTCGACTACGTGGTCTTTACCGGCACTGCCAAGCTGCGCAACAGCTTTGCCCGCCTGCAACTCAATCCGGTGGAGCTGGCTCCCGCCCAGGCCCATCAGGTGGGAGCCGACGCCGACGCCTGGGGTGAGTACTACCGTTGCCAACCCAAGGTGATGGTGGGCGACATAAATCAGGGGCGCGAGGTGCTGGCCCAGAGCAGCCTGCTGCTCAATCTGCTGGCCCCCATGCCAACCCTGTTTGACGATGCTGGCGAGAGCAGTGATAACCAGACCCATCAAAAAAGGTGCGCCCAATGAGCCTGTTCGACGCCATCGCCAAACATGCCCACGAGGATCCGCAATCCCCTGCGCTGCTGAACAGCCAGCAGCGTCTCGATTACCAGACCCTGTGGCAACAGATCCAGCGCCTGGCCAGCCAGCTGCAACAGCTCGACATCAGCCGTCTGGCGCTGCAACTGGACAACGGCCTGCCCTGGGCGCTGCTGGATCTCGCCTGCACCCGTGCCGGTATCGTGGTCATTCCGGTGCCCCACTTCTTCAGTCAGGCCCAGCAGGCCTGGTTGCTGGAGAGCAGCGGCGCCGATGCGCTGGTGGGCCCACATCATCAGGGGTGGCATGCCGCCGAGCCGCTCTCGCTGATCACCGGCGAGCTGCCGCTCTGGCGCTATATCCCGGCCAATCGACCGGCGCTGCCCAAGGGCACTGCCAAGATCACCTACACCTCCGGCACCACGGGCCAGCCCAAGGGCGTCTGCCTGTCACTGACCCAGATGATGGCGGTAAGCCATGCGCTGGCCGAGCGTGTCGCGCCAGCCAAGGTGGAAAAACACCTGACCCTGCTGCCGCTGGCCACCCTGCTTGAGAACATCACCGGCCTCTATGTGCCGCTGCTGACCGGCGCCTGCAGCCGCATTCCGTCCCTCGGGGAGCTCGGTTTCACCGGATCCAGTTCGCTCAATCCAGCCATGCTGGGGGAGGCCCTGCTGCGCTGGCCGACCCACAGTCTGGTGCTGGTCCCCGAACTGCTGCGCCTGCTGCTGGCGCTCTGCACCAGCACCCCGACGCTGGCCCAGCAGCTCAAGAGCCTGCGCTTTATTGCCGTCGGTGGCGGCAAGGTAGCACCCGACCTGATCAAACATGCCCGCCAGCTCGGCCTGCCGGTATACGAAGGGTATGGCCTCTCGGAGTGTGGCTCCGTTGTGGCGCTCAACAGCCCGGATGCTGACAAGCTCGGCAGCGTCGGCCGCCCCCTGCCCCACTGTCAGGTCACCATCGCCAGCGACGGCGAAATTATGGTGAGCGGCAGTGCCATGCTGGGCTATCTCGGCAGCAACGAACCAACTCCCGAACAGATCGCCACAGGCGAACCTTCTGCCATGCAGATCGCCACAGGCGATCAGGGCCACCTCGATGAAGAAGGCTACCTCCATATCACCGGGCGCAAGAAGAATGTCCAGATCACCGCCTTTGGCCGCAACTTCTCGCCAGAGTGGGTGGAGGCCGAGGCCCAGCTCTGCCCCGCCATCGCCCGCATCGTGGTGTTTGGCGATGGTCAGCCTGCCAACGTGGCGCTGATCCAGCCCCTTCCGGGCAAAGAGGCGGATCTGCCCCGCCAGATCGCCGGTCTGAACCAGCGGCTGCCCGATTATGCCCGCCTGCACCACTGGTTGCCGGTGGTACTCGACCAGCATCCCGGGCTGCTGACCGCCAACGGGCGCCCCCGTCGCAGCGAGATTTACCAACACTTTTCCCGGCAAATCAGCCAATGCCTTACAGGAGAATCGTCATGAGCTTCTATCAGACTCTGCAACAAGCCACTGCTCAGGAGCGTGAGCATCTGTTCAACGCCCCCATTATCGAAGCCTGTCGCCGTGGCGATATCAGCCGTGACACCTATCTCGCCTTTCTGGCGCAGGCTTACTACCACGTGCGCCACACAGTTCCGCTGCTGATGGCAACTGGCGGCAAGCTGGGTCAGGAGTACGAGTGGGTGCGCGGCGCCATTGCCGAGTACATCGACGAGGAGTATGGCCATCAGGAGTGGATCCTCAACGATATCCGCGCCTGTGGCGGTGATGCCGAGGCGGTGCGCCACGGCCAGCCGGGGCTGCCCATCGAGCTGATGGTCGCCTTCCTCTACGACCAGATCCAGCGCGGCAACCCCATGGGCTTCTTCGGCATGGTACAGGTGCTGGAAGGCACCAGCGTGGCCATCGCCCTCACCGTCGCCGACCAGCTGAAAAAGGGTCTCGGCCTGCCACCCCAGGCGATGAGTTACCTGAGCTCCCACGGCGCCCTGGATCAGGAGCACCTCAAGTTTTTTGAATCCTTGATGGATAAGGTCGAGAGCCCGGCAGATCAGGCCGCCATCATCCACGGGGCCAAGGTGGTCTATCGCCTCTACGGCGAGATGCTCTACAACCTCACCGCCACGCCGTAAGTCGGCAGCAGACAGCAAAAAGGGAACCCACACCATGAACCTTGAAGGGAAACTCGTGCTGCTCACCGGCGCCAGCGGTGGCATAGGTGAGGAGCTGGCGCAGGAGCTGGCCGCCCAGGGGGCACACCTGCTGCTGCACGGTCGTCGCGGTCCGGCACTGGAGCGGCTGTGCAAGTCACTGCCTCATCCCGAGCGCCATCAGGTGGTGCTCGCCGACCTCGGCTCTGCGCAGGAGCGGGCCAAGCTGTTGCAACACCCTGCGCTGGAGGATGGGATCGACATCCTGATCAACAACGCTGGCTGCAACCAGTTTGCCTGGCTGGAAGATCAGAGCTTCGAGCAGGTGGAGCGCCAGCTGCTGCTCAATATCGAGGCGCCCATCCAGCTCACCCGTGCCCTGCTGCCAACCATGCGCAAGCCGGGGATCATCATGAACATGGGGTCGAGCCTGGGCAGCATCGGCTACCCCGGTTACAGCGTCTACTGCGCCAGCAAATTTGCCCTGCGCGGCTTTAGCGAAGCGCTGGGACGGGAGCTGGAGGGGAGCGGCATCAAGGTGCTGCACTTTGCCCCCCGCGCCACCCGCACCAAGCTCAATTCTGAGGCCGCTTACGAGATGAATGCAGCGCTCGGCACCCAGACCGACAGCCCGCAGGAGGTGGCCGAAGAGGCGGTCATCGCCCTGTGCAACGAAACCCGCCGCAGCTGGCTCGGCTGGCCGGAAAAACTGTTCGTGCGGCTCAATGCCCTGCTGCCCAGCATCGTCGACAAGGCGCTGGCCAGACAGCTGCCGATCATCAAACGTTATGCCCGTCATCTTCAGCCAGGGACGGCTGATGCCGGCGCCAACAGTGCGCCACAACCAGACTTGTCCCGCCCGATCCCGACCAAGAAGGAGCATTAATATGAACTTTTTCCGTCAATCAGTGACCTCTTGTGCCATCGCCATCCTGCTGGGATCCACCTCAGTCATGGCCGCGGATGATGCCCTCATCCCCATCCAGCAACAGTGGGCCGTCTGCCAGTATCAACAGAGCGGCAAGGCGAAAGAGAGCTGCCTCGAAACCTTGAGCACCCAAGCCGAAGCGGCCAGCGCCAAGGAGCCTTTTCGCGCCGATCTGCTGATCTGGTCGGCCATCGTCAAGAGCACCTGGGCGGGGGCCAAAGGGGGGCTGGGGGCACTGGCTCTGGTGAAAGAGGCCAAGGCCAAGCTGGAGCTGGCACTCAAACAGGATCCCAAGGCGCTGGACGGCTCCGCCTATACCAGTCTGGGCTCCCTCTACTATCAGGTGCCCGGCTGGCCGGTCGGCTTTGGCGATGACGAGAAGGCGGAGCAACTGCTCAAGCAGGCGCTGGCCATCAATCCGGATGGCATCGACCCCAACTTCTTCTACGGTGACTTCCTGCTGGATCAGGGTCGCAAGGCCGAGGCCAAAACCTACCTCGACAAGGCGCTGGCCGCCCCGGCCCGCCCGGGTCGCGAAGTGGCCGACGAAGGGCGCAGAATGGAGATCCGCGATCGGCTGGCCAAGCTATAAAACCCTGATGGATCAAAGAACTATTTAAACTCTGCCCACCAGCTTGCATACTGGTGGGCAGGGTTGTTTATGCCACGGCACGCCCTGGCGCTGAGCCAGATCGCCACACCCAACAAACAGGGAGAAAAGAATGCGGATCCTGCTGGTGGAAGATGATGTGATGCTGGGGGATGGCATGCAGGATGCACTGCGCCATAGCGGCTACACGGTGGACTGGCTGCAACAGGGGTTGCCCGCTCTGGCAGCCCTCAAGAGCGACGAATTCGCCGCCCTGATCCTCGATCTCAACCTGCCCGACATCGATGGCCTCAGCCTGCTGCGCAAGTTGCGGCGTGAAGGACACCAACTGCCTGTGCTGATCCTCACCGCCCGCGATGCGCTGGACGATCGGGTGGTCGGTCTCGATGCCGGCTCCGACGACTACATGGTCAAGCCCTTCGCCCTGCAGGAGCTCAACGCCCGCCTGCGCGCCCTGGTTCGTCGCAGCAAGGGGCAGGCTCAGGCGGTACTGGAGTATGGCGACATCCTCATCTATCCCGAATCCCAGCAGGTCACCTATCAGGGGGAGGCGGTCAAACTCACCCCCCACGAATACAAGTTGCTGCAGGAGCTGATCAGCCAGAGCGGCCGGGTGCTGAGCAAGGATCAGCTGCAACAGAGTCTCTACGGCTGGGATGAAGGCGCCGAGAGCAACGCGGTAGAGGTGCATATCCACCATCTGCGCAAGAAGTTCTACAGCGACCTCATCCGCAACATTCGCGGGGTCGGCTACATCATTCCCCAGCTCGAACAGCCAAGCCGGACACCCGCACGATGAAACGCCCCCGCTCCATTCGCCGCTTTCTACTCACCGGTATCCTGACGCTGGTGAGTCTGAGCCTCACCATCAGCGCCTTTATCGGCTACATGGAGGCGAGCCACGAAATGGAGGAGCTGTTTGATGCCCGCCTCGCCCAGTCTGCCCGCATCACCAACCAACTGCTGGCCCGCTATATGGCCCAGCAGGGGCAACTGCCCGCCAACGGCACCGTCTATCAGGAGTGGGAGGCGCAGAACCCAGATGAGTGGCAAAAAGACCCCAGCCTCAACCTGACCGGCGAGGATCGGGAGATCACCCCCTACGGCCACGAGTTCGAACGCAATCTCTACTTCCAGCTGCTCGATGAAAAGGGCGGCTTGCTGCTGCGCGCCCCCAGCGCCCCGGATCAGCCGCTGGTCACCCTGGCCATCGGCTTTGACACGGTCGAAAAAGATAATCACCAATGGCGCACCTTCACCCTCTACAACCAGCAGGAGCAGACCTGGCTGGTGGTGGCAGAGCGGGACGACGAGCGCAGCGAACTGGCCAGCAAGATGGCCACCCTCACCATGCTGCCGCTGCTGATCACCCTGCCCTTTCTGCTGGCCCTGCTCTGGTGGCTCATCACCCGCGGGCTGGCCCCCCTTCGTCAGCTGGCCCAGGCCATCAGCGAACGTCACCCCGCCAACCTGAGCCCCCTCAGCCTCAAGATAAGCGCGCAGGAGCTGACGCCCCTCACCAACGAGATCAACCGGCTGATGCAGGCGCTGGCGGAGACCATAGAGCGGGAGAAACAGTTTACCAACGAGGCGGCCCACGAGCTGCGCACCCCGCTGGCGGTGCTGCGGATCCACAGTGAAAATGCCCTGGCTGCCGAAGATGAAGTGAGCCGCCAGCAATCCCTGCACAAGATGCTGCAGGCCCTCGACCGCAGCGATCGGCTGATCCGCCAACTGCTGACCCAGGCCCGTATCGACAACCAACAGGGGCTGGTATTGACCGAGCTGGAGGTGGGCCACCTGCTGCAAGGCACCCTGGCAACGCTTGCTCCCATCGCGCTCAAGAAGGATCAGCAGCTGTCGCTGGAGTGTGAATTGCCGCTGCTGGTGATGGGGCAGGCCACCCTGCTCGAGCTGCTGTTCAGCAATCTCATCGACAATGCGCTGCGCTATACCCAGCCGGAGGGCGAGATCAGGGTGCGGGTTCAGCAAGAAGGCAACCGGGTGAGGGTCGATGTGAGCGACAACGGCCCCGGCATTCCCGCCAGTGCCTTGCCCCGGCTGTATGAACGCTTCTTTCGGGTCAATCCCCAGCAGGGGGATGGCGTCGGCCTTGGCATGGCCATCGTCTCGCGCATCGCCCAGCTGCACGGCGCCGACCTCGATGTCCACAACCGGCCGGAAGGGGGGCTGGAGGTGAAAGTGTTACTCCCGCTGCCGCCGGCAAGATAAGCGATAAGTAAAGAGCCCGCGATGCGGGCTCTTTACTTTCAATGACAATCTGGCTGCACGGTAAAGGTTCGACTGGAATCCACCGGGCCCAGCTCGGCCAGCAGACGTCGGCCCAGCAGCACCGGATAGATCATCTTGCTGCGATCCCGCAGGGTAAACCACTCCTCATACACCTTGTCCCCCAGACAGATGGACATGGTCACCGTTGGTCGCAGCTCCATACCGCCCGCCCCGCGCACCGTCACGCTGCGCTCGACCCGCCGTTCGAACTGCTGTTTGACCAGCTTGCCGCTGTCGGCATCGGTCACCACCAGCATGAAGCGCACCCAGGGCTTGCCACCCCGTTTGAATCTGGTGATGGCGCGTGCATCGAGGGAAGAGGTGAGCGCACCGGTGTCGAGTTTCATCTTCACCGCCACGCCGGTGGGCAAAATAAGTCCCTTCTCGATCCAGCCATAGCTGGTCGGGGTCTCAGCCAGCGCACTGCCACACAGTGCCAGCATCAGGGTGATCCCCACCATCATCTTGCCCATTTTACTGCCCTGCCTTGTCAATCCTGCGCCCAGATCTATCACAGTCCCATTGTGGGTCAATCCGATTTATTTCAGCTACTTGGATAATATCTGGCGGGTCAGGAGAGAGACGACAAAGAGTGGCCGAACGGCGGCCCAAGCGGGCAGGAATATCGAAGGAGAGCAAGGCACCGAACGGTGCTGGATGAAACTGGTGGTTAACCTCAGGTTGTGACGCCAAAGGCTACCACAAGGATTTACAAATTATCAGTCTTGTTCTGAAGGGATTTTTGCCTACACTGTTGTAAACCGGAGGGCCTGAAAACCACCGGTTTTTTTGCGCCTGCCGAAAATTTGCCACTGCAAAAGTGACTTTCAACAAGGCTCAATAAGGAATTTGTAATGCGTATCGAAGAAGACTTGAAGCTCGGTTTCAAGGATGTCCTGTTCCGCCCCAAGCGCTCTACTCTCAAGAGCCGTTCCCAAGTAAGCCTGACCCGTCAGTTCACCTTCAAACACACTCAGACCCAATGGCAAGGCGTACCCGTCATCGCCGCCAACATGGATACCGTCGGCAGCTTCGCCATGGCGCGCACGCTGGCCGGTTTCGAGATGATGACCGCGGTACACAAGCACTACAGCCTTGAGCAGTGGCAAGCTTTCGTCAACGAGACCGACCCGGCGCTGCTGGGCCATGTGATGGTCTCCACCGGCACCTCGGCTGAAGATTTCGCCAAGACCCGCCAGATCCTCGCCATGTCCGAAGCGCTGCGCTTCATCTGTGTCGATGTGGCCAACGGCTACTCCGAACACTTCGTCGAGTTCGTGCGCAAAATTCGTGAAGCCTGCCCCAACCACGTCATTCTGGCGGGCAACGTGGTGACCGGCGAGATGGTCGAAGAGCTGATCCTCTCCGGCGCCGACATCGTCAAGGTCGGCATCGGCCCGGGCTCGGTCTGCACCACACGCGTCAAGACCGGCGTCGGCTATCCGCAACTCTCCGCCATCATCGAGTGTGCCGATGCGGCCCACGGCCTCGGCGGCCAGATCGTCGGTGACGGCGGCTGCACCTGCCCGGGCGACGTCGCCAAAGCCTTCGGCGGCGGCGCCGACTTCGTGATGCTGGGCGGCATGCTGGCAGCCCACGAGGAGTGCGGTGGCGAGATCGTCGATGTAGACGGTGAGCCTTTCATGAAGTTCTACGGCATGAGTTCCTCCAGCGCCATGGACAAGCACGCCGGCGGCGTCGCGGAATACCGTGCCTCCGAGGGTAAAACCGTACTGCTGCCCTACCGCGGTCCGGTCGAGAACGCCGTGCGCGACATTCTGGGCGGCGTGCGCTCCACCTGTACCTACGTGGGCGCCAGCCAGCTGAAAGAGCTCACCAAGCGCACCACCTTTATCCGGGTGCGTGAGCAAGAGAACAACGTCTACGGCAAAGAGTAACCAGCCACAGACCGCCGTCACGCGCTGACGGTTAGAAGCCAGTCAACCGGTGTGCTACCCTGCGCACCGGTTTTTTTGCATCTGGGATCCCGCGCCATGACAACCCCCCTGCCCCCGTTTGACTGGGACATCTTCTGTTGCGTCGTCGACAACTTCGGCGACATCGGCGTCACCTGGCGACTCGCCCGCCAGCTAAAGCGGGAGGGGAATATTGCGGCACATGGCGATGAGGTTCAGGTGCGGCTCTGGGTGGATGACCTGGCAAGTTTCGCCCGCATCTGTCCAGGTCTCGACCCGGCGCAGGATGGCCAGTGGGTCGATGGCATCTATATCCAGCACTGGCATGAGACCCTGCCGAGCGACATGACCCCGGCCAGGGTGGTGATCGAGGCCTTTGCCTGCGAGCTGCCCGCCCCCTTCATAGAGCTGATGACGAGCCAACCCAGCCCCCCATGCTGGATCAATCTGGAGTACCTCTCGGCGGAGAGCTGGGTAGAGGATTGCCACGGCCTCGCCTCGCCCCAGCGGGTTGGCAATAAAAGCCTCAACAAATACTTCTTCTTCCCGGGCTTTACCGCTAAAACCGGCGGCCTTTTGTGCGAACGCGACCTCATCGCCGAACGGGAGCAGTGGCAGCAAGATGATGCGGGACTGGCAGCCTACTGGGCCAGTCTCGATTTGCCGCCAAAACAAGAGAACGAGCTGCGGGTCAGCCTCTTTACCTACGAGAGCGATGCGCTGAAGAGCCTGGTCGAGCGCTGGTGCCAGAGCGCCACGCCCGTCACCCTGCTGCTGCCGCTGGGGCGCTCTCTCAACGATGTGCTCACCGGTGCCGGTCTGACTGATGCCATCCCTGCGGCCAAAGCGGAGGATCTGCTCCACTCGGGCAACCTCACCATCAAGCTGCTGCCGATGACCGATCAGGCCGGTTACGATCGACTGCTCTGGAGCTGCGATCTCAATCTGGTGCGTGGGGAGGACTCCTTCGTGCGGGCCCAGTGGGCAGCTCGTCCTTTCCTCTGGCATATCTACCAGCAGGAGGAGGAGGCCCATCTGGTCAAGCTGGAGCAGTTCCTCGACCACTATCTTGCTGATCTGCCTGCCGATTGCGCCCAATGGCTGCGCAGCTTCAATCTGGCTCTCAACCGTGGTGAAGATTGCCGCGAACTCTGGGCACAATGGCCGCAATACAGCGCGATTTGGCAGCAACATGGGCGACTCTGGTCACAGAAGCTGCTCCGGGATGGGGATCTCGTCACGAGGTTGGTGAAATTTCTGGAAAGCCGTATATAATCTGGCAGTTTTTATCCGTCCGTTTCACGAACAGGAATTTTTTACATGAAAACCGCTCAGGAAATCCGCGCTGGTAACGTAGTCATGATCGGCACCGAGCCGATGGTGGTCCAGAAGGCTGAATTCAACAAATCCGGCCGTAACTCCGCCGTGGTCAAAATGAAGCTGAAAGGCCTGCTGAACGGCAGCGCCACCGAGACTGTCTTCAAGGCCGACGACAAGCTGGACGTTGTTCAGCTGGAGCGTAAAGAGTGCACCTACTCCTACTTCTCCGACCCCCTGTATGTCTTTATGGACACCGAGTACAACCAGTACGACGTAGAGAAAGACAACCTGGGTGACGTGCTGAACTACCTGGTAGACGGCATGGAAGATCTGTGTGAAGTGACTTTCTACAACGAGAAAGCCATCTCCGTAGAACTGCCGACCACCATCGTGCGCGAAGTTGAGTACACCGAACCGGCTGCCCGTGGCGACACCTCAGGTAAAGTGACCAAGCCTGCCCGTCTGAAAGGCACTACCTACGAGCTGGCTGTTGCCGCTTTCGTAGAGATCGGTGACAAGATCGAAATCGATACCCGCACCGGTGAATTCAAGCGTCGCGTCAACTAATTGACCGCTTTGAATTGATTGCAAAAAAGCGAGCCACCGGCTCGCTTTTTTATTGCTTGCGAGTTGCCATCGCACCACCCGCCTTCAGAAAATCCCGCCGCCGCCGCTAACCCAGATAACCGGGGGAGCACACTATGGCCAGATTATCCTTATCACTGCTGTTATTGACCTTGCTGGCTGGCCATGGGGCAGAGGCGAGCGAGGTTGCGCCCCCCGTTGCCGAACCTATGCCCCTCGACCACTGGCAAGCGAGCGACTGGAAAGGGTTGCCCGATGCCACCCAAATCGACAAGCAGACGGTGCTGTTCGCCAAACACGACAGTGAAAACTATCTGGGGCTCGCCATTTTACTGCCCGACTGGCAGCGCAGCGGCCAGCTCTGGCAACTGACTCGCGCCCTCGGCCGACTGGGCTTTGATACCCTGCTGCTGCTGCCATCCCCCCAACAGACCGAACTGGACCCAGCCGCCGAGAAAAAAGCGAAAAACAGCGATGCATTTCGCAAGCAGTTTGCCGAGCGGATCAGCAAGCTGGCCGATGCCAAGCTGCAGGAAGGGGGCTTCAAGCTGATCCTGGCGCAAGGTACCGGCGCCGCCTGGACTGCCAACCTCATCGCTAGCGAACAGTTGCCCGCCCCCGATGCACTGGTGCTGCTCGATGGTTTCTTCCCCAATCAGCAGAGCAACCAGACCCTGGCCAAACAGGTGGCTCAGGCGGCCATCCCCACCCTGGACCTCTATCAGGAGGATGGCGGTCGCTGGCCACTGCTGGCCGCCGAGGCCCGTAAAAGCGAGAGCCGGCGCAGCAACAAGCTCAACTATCGCCCCTACGCCCTGATGGAGCTGGAGGAGACCCCCACCCGCATTCAGGGCTGGCTCAACCATCTGGGCTGGCTCTAAACCAGCCGTCACCGTGGCGCAATAAAGCGCGCGCCAGCTCACATCTGCCGGATAAAGCCCAACCCTGCCACGGCGACGATCTGGCCCTGACCGCATCCTCTTTGGCATCATGGCCCCTCGACACCAGAAAAATGGCAGGAAGGTCCATGCAGCAAATCGTATTTCTCGACAGCGATACCCTGGATGCGGGCATCACCCTGCATCACCCCGACTTCCCCCACCACTGGCAGAGCTATCCCAGCACAGCCCCGGAACAGGTGGTCGAGCGGCTGAAAGATGCCAGTATCGCCATCATCAACAAAGTACGGATCGGCGCCGCCGAACTGGCCCAGCTGCCGGAGCTCAAACTCATCGCCCTGGCCGCAACCGGCAGTGACAACGTGGATCTGGAAGCGTGCCGCGCCGCCAACGTCGGGGTGTGCAATATCCGCAACTACTCGGGCCCCTCGGTGCCGGAGCACGCTATGGCGCTGATGCTGGCCCTGTCGCGCAACCTCTTCTGCTGGCGCCAGTCGCTGCTGGAGGGGCGCTGGCAACAGAGCGGCCAGTTCTGCTTTTTCGACCACAACATCATGGATCTGCACGGCAAGCAGCTTGGCATCATCGGCAAAGGGACGCTCGGTCAGGCGCTCGGCGAGCGGGCCAAAGGGATGGGGATGACGGTACGCTATGCCCAGAGCCAGGTCGGCGCCAGTCACGACGAGGATCGCTTGCCCCTCGACGAGTTGCTGCAAAGCTCGGACGTCATCAGCCTGCACTGCCCGCTCACCCCCTACACCCGCAACCTGATTGGCGAGCGGGAGCTGGATCTGATGAAACCGGGCGCCCTGCTGATCAACGTCGGCCGTGGCGGGCTGGTGGATGAGGAGGCGCTGCTGCAAGCGCTGGCCAACGGCCGCCTCGGTGGCGCCGGTTTCGATGTGGCGAGCGTCGAACCCCCGCCCCCCGACCATCCCTTGATGAAGGCGCTGCAATACCCTCACTTCATTCTGACCCCTCATGTGGCCTGGGCCAGCGAAGAGTCGATGCAGCGACTGGCCGACCAGCTTATCGACAACATCAACGCCTTTGCCGCCGGTCGCCGCCAGCACCGGCTGGTGTAACCGCACGAGCGAGTCACCACACAATGCACAACGGGACCAACAGGCCCCGTTTTGCATCTTCCGCACTCACTGCACACGCATCAATCGTCGTCATGCCATCTGTGCTTCTTATGCTTTTTGTACTTCTTGTGGTGCTTGTGATGGTGATGATCGTCGTCATCATCGTAATAGCGATCCTGGCTCTTGTGGCCATCGCCCGTCTTGGCACCGATGGCCGAACCGCTCGCCCCGCCGACCCCGGCGCCGATCAGCTGCCCGGTATCACCACCGACACTCTTGCCGATGGCGGCACCGCCCAGCGCCCCCACCGCGCCGCCAAGGGCCGCTTCATTCTTGTTGCCCTTGTTGGCCGTCGCAGCCCCACCGGCAGCACCGCCCAACGCAGCCCCCACCAACGCACCGGTATCGCCACCCAGCTCCTTGCCGATCATGGTGCCCGCCACACCACCTGCGCCGCCACCCAGAATGGTATTGAGGGTCTCGGAGGCGTGTACGGTCGTGCTGCCAGCCAGCAAGGCGCCCAGCAGTGCCAGTGCGCGAAGAGCACGCGAATTCATCTCCATGGGTACTCCTGTCCAATCTGATTAATTTCCTCTGCACTATACAAACCGGCAGGCAGCAAACCAGTGGGTGACTAGCGGCAAGTAGATCCTCACTTGAAACCCAGCAATAGGCGTGACCGGCAAGCCCGAATTCAATCACTTGAATAACCACAAGAAAATTTCCATTTCACAGAAATGGCGTGTCCCTCGGCAGGGGCGGGAGGCTGTCGCAGCCCCACCCCAACTACTGGCGATCGGACAGCTCCTGTCACCTCCGCAGGGTTGGGTGGCGCAATCTCAGCTGGGCTGGCAGTTCAGCGCGCCTCAACCCCGTTCACTGGGGAGCAACTGGATCGCCTATGTGCGAGGTGTTAACCCTCAGTTGAAAGTGTCACCACTGCATGTAAACGCCCGGAAGATAATCGGGTGGTATAGTCTATAGCTTGAACAACAAGGGATGGCTGGCTACAAGGCTGGCGCCCGGTGACTATCAAGCAAAGGAGATGTTATGAGCAGTCCGTTTATCGAACAGATCAAAGCACGTCGTACCATCTATGCCCTGGGCGACCAGGTGTCCCACACGCCGGAGCAGCTGACGGCCCTGATCCAGGATGCCATCAGGCACAGCCCCTCCTCCTTCAACTCCCAGAGCTCCCGTGCCGTCATCCTGTTTGGCGCCCAGCACCACAAGCTGTGGGATATCGTCAAAGCCGAGCTGAAAAAAATTGTGCCGCCGGAGGCCTACGCCCAGAGTGAGGCCAAGGTAGATGGCAGCTTCCGCGCAGGCTTTGGTACCGTGCTGTTCTTCGAAGACACCGACGTCATCAAGGATCTGCAGCAAAAATTCGCCCTCTACGCCGACAACTTCCCCATCTGGTCGGAACATGCCACCGGCATCGCCCAGTTTGCGGTCTGGACGACGCTGGCGCAGGAGAAAGTCGGTGCCTCCCTGCAGCACTACAACCCGCTGATCGACGAGGCGGTACGCAAGGAGTGGAACCTGCCCGCCAGCTGGCTGCTGCGTGCCCAGATGCCCTTTGGCAGTATCAAGCAACCGGCCGGTGACAAAACCTTTATCGACGATGCCACCCGTTTCCGCGTTTTCAAATAACCGTTGAGAAAGCAAAACGCCCCCGCATCTCGGGGGCGTTTTTATTGCGGCATACAGTGTTGATGGCGATGGTTCATACCGCAATCTGCGGTCGTAATACGCTCTACCGCTCAGGCGGGCAGCGTCACCAGCAGGGATGTCTCTCCAATCTCCACCTTCACCTCGCGCCAGTCGCGGATCACCGCCACCACCGCCGGATTGAGCGGCGCATCGCCCCCTACCTGCACCACGGTGCAACCTGCGCGCAGGGCGCTCTCGATACCGGCCGGGGCATCCTCGAACACCAAGCAACGATCGGGCGAGACGCCAAGCCGTTCAGCCCCCAGCAGATAGGGTTCGGGATCTGGTTTGCCATTGATCACTGCTTCGGCCCCCACCAGTACGTGGGGCAGCGGCAAACCGGCACAACTCAGGCGATGGCGAGCAACCCGCTGGCTGGCGGAGGTCACGATGGCCCAACGCTCTGGCGGCAAGCGGCGCAGCAACTCGCCAGCCCCAAAGATGGCGTCGCCACCGGTATGCAGCATCTCCAGCTCGTCGAGGCGCGCGGCCTCCCGCTCCACATCCAGCTGCGGGGCCAACGCCCGGATTACCTCACGTGAGCGCATACCGTGGCACATAGCCAACACCGGCTCTGGGGCAAGCTGATGATGCTGGCACCAGAGCCGCCACACCTTCTCCACATCGCCGGTCGAGCAGACCAGGGTGCCATCCATATCGAGCAGCAGGGCGGATACCGACAGGGTGATCGTGTTGATGCCAGCACTCATACAGGCATTCATACAGGCTCTCATACAGACACCCCGGCCAGCTCGGGCAGAGAGCCAGAGAGCGCATCGGCAAAGGCTTGCTGCTGGGCGGCACGTTCATAACAGGCGAGCGCCTGTTCGGCGCTGCCTGCCCACACCTGCAGCGGGCCGACCACAAACCCCTGTTGCAACAGGCTGGCGAGCAGCTCCCCCGTCTCCGGGGCCGCCAACGGCTGAGCCAGCACCAGCTTGCCCTTGATCAAAAAAAGATAACGTTGAGTGGACATGATATGGCTCCTTGTTCCGGTTCAGAGGAGGGCGATTCCCCCCTTGCCGAGCCATTAGAACAAGGCGATTAGATAATTTATAATCAATAAATCGCCACTTTGGATAACCAATTGGAATGAAATTCGACTTGAGGCAACTGCAGGCGTTTGTGACGCTGGCCGACACCGCCAACTACCGGGAAGCTGCCAGCCGCCTCTTTATCACCCAGCCGGCCCTCACCAAGCAGATCCAGGGGCTGGAGCAGACGCTGGGCTGCACCCTGTTCAAACGGGGCCGCCACGGCGCCGAGCTGACGGCGCTCGGCGCCCAGCTGCTCACTCAGGCAAGCGCACTGGTCAAACACGGCAGGGAGTTTGAACGTCACGCGCTGGCGGTGGCGAGTGGCGTGGCCGGTCGGCTCAAGATTGGGTTTGGCCTGTCGAGTTTCGCGCTGGCCCCTGCGCTGGTGGCCCGCTTCAAGCAGCAGGTCACGGACGTGATGGTCCATCTGCAGGATATGCCCTCCGCCATCCAGCAGGAGCAGCTGCTCTCCGGCCAGTTGCAGCTTGGCTTTATGCGCAGACCTCAGATGCCGCAGTTGCAGGAACACAGACTGCTGATCGACCGGCTGGTGCTGGCGGTGCCGACACGGATGACCGAGCCAGACCCGGCCGCATTCGACGTCCAGCAGGCACTGACCAGTCAACCCCTGTTGCAGATGGTGGGCCACCGCTGCCCTGGGCTCAGCCAGCAGATCGCCGGTTTTCTCGGCGCCAATCGGCTGACCGGCATGGTCCAGGAGGCCGAGGATATCCAGACGCTGGTGGCATTGGTCGCGGCGGGCATAGGCAACGCCATCCTGCCGCGCAGCGTCAGCTTTATCGCAGGGCCCGATGTCACCCTCTATCCCCTCTCTGGTCCCAGCTCCGAGTGGGAGGTCAGCATGGTATGGAATCCGGACTTTGCCGACCCCATCAGGGATCACTTCGTCAGGCAGGTGATCGCCAGCCATCCCCTGCCGGTGTCGGCCACGCCCGAGCGCTGAAACCAACGCTCGCTGGTAGCTAACATCGTGCCACGTCAAAACAGTGCGCCCCCATCAAGGGGGCGCATGCAGGACAAAAGCGGCAATGCGGCTCAACAGCTGGCGCAGTGACTACGGTTTTTACCCGCCCCCTTGGCGCAATAAAGCGCCGCATCGGCCGCAGCCAGCAACGCCCCTTCCCCCTCCACCAGTTGCTCTGCCGTGTAGGTAGCAATGCCAATGCTGGCGCTAAGTTGAATATTATTTGCCACCACGATGTCGAGATCGTTGATGGCCTGACGGATCTCCTCTCCAATCCGCTGGGCCGCATCTCGATCGGTATTGCCGAGGATCAGGGCAAATTCGTCACCACCAAAACGGCAGGGCAGATCCGCAGGACGCTGGCAGAAAGATTGCAGAAGATGGCCCACCAGCTGGAGGGAGCCATCCCCCATCTGATGACCAAGATGGTCATTGCACGCCTTGAAGTTATCCAGATCCAGCATGATGAGGGAGAGCGGGGTATGTTCACGCATGCTGCGCCGCCACTCGTTATGCAAAAAGCTGTTGAATAGCCGCCGATTGGCCAGTCCGGTCAAGGGATCATGTTGGGAGAGGCTGGCAACTTCCAGCTCCAGCAGCTTGCGCTCGGTGATATTGATATGGGCGATGGAAAAATATTCGGCATCAAGCCCGGGTACCGGCGCTACTCGCATCATAAACCAGCGCTGGGTGTCGGGGCTGTGGCAGGGGTATTCCAGATAGAACTTCTCCTGTTGATGACGGATAACCCGAAGGATCCCCTCCACGGCAGCCAATCCAGAGGGCTCGGCTTCAGCGTCACAAGCCCCCATGTAATTGACCCCAATCCAGTTATATCCCTTGGGCATGCCGTTTTGCTCGGCAAACAGATCCCAGGCGAGATTGGTGTAATGGATCACGCCATCCCGATCTATCACCGATATCTGGTCTTCCAGCGAATCCAGCAGCGCAGCCAGATGATGGGCTCGCTCGGCGAAGTAACTCTGCCGCGTCTGTATATCATCCGCCATGGTGGCCATCCTGTGGCAAAAGTGGCATACCGCCATCTATTAACAATTAAGTCAGCAGATAGAGTAAAGCACCCCATTCCCACTTAGCCAACTGAGACCAAATTTCACCATCGAACACCATCCGGCAAGGTTTCAAGCCAGCTGGGACACCTTGATGATCTCGGCGATGCGACCCAGCATCCGCAGCGAGGTGTGATGCTCGGTAGCATCCGCCGCCGCGCAGGCATCCTCCAGAATGGTGATGGCGTAGTCGCGATCGTGACCATCCCGCGCTGCCGCCTGAATGGCCCAGCTGGTGCTCACCCCGCACAGATAGAGGTGGTCGATGTGATTGGCCCGCAGCGCAGGCTCCAGCGCCGTGCCATAGAAGGGACTGACCCTAGGCTTGGTCAGCACCAGATCGCCGGGCTGCACATCCAGATCAGGATGAAAGTCGGTGCCGCTGTCAGCCAAAGAGAGCGCCCCCAACTGGTGAGCGCGACCAAACATGGGAGACCCCTTGGGTTGCAGCTGATAGCCGCCGTCAAAGCCCACCTTGATCAGCACTACCAGCCAGCCGTTGGCGCGGGCATGGGCCAGCGCCTGATTGGCATGCGCGATGGCATCCTGCTCCAGCACATGGGCTGCGGAGGCGGCGATGCGCCCGTCGGGGTGGGCGATGTCGTTGATAAAATCGATAACCAGCAGTGCCTTGTTCATCACCTTTGCTCCTTCGCGCATTCTGCCCGTGCTATCTGGTTTCTACCTGTCAAACCAGCCCCAGTGCATAGCGCAGCGCCATCTCCTTCAATGGGCCTGCCTTGTCCGCCAGATTGAGGGCCAGATTGCGGGCCAGCTTGAGGGGGCCAATCTCGTTGCTGAACACCCCGTAGAAGAGATCCATCCCCGACTGCATCAGCAGGTTGTCAGGACGACGGCGCCGCTCGTAACGCTCGGCCAACGCCAGTTGATGCCAGTCGGCGCCAGCTCCTTGCAGCAGATCAGCCCAACAGGCCACATCCTTGAAGCCGAGGTTGACCCCCTGCCCCGCCAGCGGGTTGATGGTGTGGGCAGCATCGCCAAGCAACACCACCCGACCGGCGTGATAGTCGTTGGCGTGGCGGCGCACCAGCGGGAAGCTCCCCTTGCCGGTGACGGTGAACCCGCCGAGCCGACTCGGGAAGTGGCGGCGCACTTCGGCGGCAAGCCCTTCGTTGCTCATGGCCGCCAGCGCCCGGATCCGAGCCGGGCTGTCATACCACACCAGAGAGCCGTGCTGGCCTGGTAGTGGCAGGAAGGCGCGCGGACCGCTCGGGGTGAACTGCTGCCAGGTGATATCTTCCTGCGCAAAGTCGGTGTCGATATTGATCAGCATGCAGTGCTGGCGGTACTCGAAGCGCGATACACCGATACCCGCCAGCTTGCGGGTGTGGGATTCGGCACCGTCACAGGCCAGCACCCAGCGGGCCGCCAGCTCGGTGCCATCATCCAGAGTCAGCACAGCTTCATCTGCACTCTGGCGCAGGCTGGTCACCACCGCCGGGGTGTGGGTCTGGATGGTGGGAAAATCCTCCATCCGTTTGAGCAGGGCGAGCTGCACCAGCCGGTTTTCGATGATGTAGCCGAGCTGGGGCAGACCGAGATCGGCGGAATTGAAGCGGGTGGCAAAACCGTCCAGCTCCCAGGTCTCCAGTCGGCGGTAGGGGCAGAGTCGCATCTGCTGCAGATGGTGCCAGGCACCGGCCTGCTCCAGCAGCGCCACCGAGGCCTGACTGATGGCAGAGACCCGCAGATCCAGCGGCTGCTCCGGCGCGTAATGCTCCGGCAGTTGGGTCTCGATGACCCGCACCGAGAGACCCTGAGCCGCCAGCAGACAGGCGGTGGCGGCGCCCACCATGCCAGCGCCGACGATGGCGATATCACACTGTTCCATACATTTATTCCTGAAAGGGTGCGTCCGGCGACAGCGCCCGGACGTGAACCGGATGGCAGCATGATAGCGCAAGGGCGGCTGATAAACAGTGAGACAAACGGGGAATTGCTGCGTCAAATCAAGGAGAAAGCTTATTGAGCTTGCTGGCAACAGGTATCGGGTGAGCACCATTGCCAGCTGGATATTAGCTAGGCAGTATCCAGATTGCGGAGTAAAATGCGCGGTCCTTTGACCATGCCGATTTCAAAACAAGTCAAGAGAAGCAATGAGCAAGAAACTTCACATTAAAACCTGGGGTTGCCAGATGAACGAGTATGACTCGTCCAAAATGGCCGACCTGTTGGATGCCAGCAATGGCTACACCCTTACCGAAGAGCCCGAAGAGGCAGATGTCTTGCTGCTCAATACCTGCTCCATCCGCGAAAAGGCGCAGGAGAAGGTGTTCCACCAGCTGGGACGCTGGAAAAAGCTCAAGGCCAACAAACCCGGTCTGGTGATCGGCGTGGGTGGCTGCGTTGCCTCTCAGGAGGGCGATGCCATCCGCCAGCGCGCTCCCTATGTGGATATCGTGTTCGGCCCGCAGACCCTGCATCGCCTGCCCGCAATGATCAAGGAAGTGCAAGAGGGCCGTGGTGCCCAGGTTGATATCGCCTTCCCCGAGATCGAAAAATTCGACAGCCTGCCCGAACCGCGCGCCGAAGGGGCCACCGCGTTCGTCTCCATCATGGAAGGCTGCTCCAAATACTGTACTTACTGCGTGGTGCCCTACACCCGCGGTGAAGAGGTGAGCCGACCGCTGGACGACGTGCTCTACGAAATCGCCCAGCTCGCCCAGCAGGGCGTGCGCGAAGTGAACCTGCTCGGCCAGAACGTCAACGCCTACCGCGGCCCGACCTTTGATGGCGGCATCTGCACCTTCGCCGAGTTGCTGCGTCTGGTGGCCGCCATCGACGGTATCGATCGCATTCGCTACACCACCAGCCACCCGATCGAATTCACCGACGACATCATCGAAGTCTACAAAGATACCCCGGAAGTGGTCAGCTTCCTGCACCTGCCGGTGCAAAGCGGCTCTGATCGCATCCTGACCATGATGAAGCGCCCGCACACCATCCTGGAGTACAAATCCAAGATCCGGCGCCTGCGTGCCGCCCGTCCCGACATCACCATCAGCTCCGACTTCATCGTTGGCTTCCCGAATGAGACGGACGAAGACTTTGAAGCGACCATGAAGCTGATCGAGGATGTGGGTTTCGATATGAGCTTCAGCTTCATCTTCAGCCCGCGCCCGGGCACCCCGGCCGCCGACATGCCCGACGATGTCGATATGGAAGTGAAAAAAGCCCGTCTGGCCCGCCTGCAGCACGTCATCAACAACCAGGCGATGCAGATTGGCCGTGCCATGCTGGGCACCACCCAGCGCATCCTGGTGGAAGGGCCCTCCAAGCTCGACCCGATGCAGCTGTGTGGCCGCACCGAGAACAACCGGGTGGTCAACTTCGAAGGCCAGCACACCCTGATCGGCGGCTTTGCCGACGTGGAGATCACCGAGGTGCGTCCCAACTCCCTGCGCGGCAAGTTCATCCGCGGCGAGAGCGAGATGAACCTGCGGATCGCCACCGCCCCGAGCGAAATCCTGGCCCGTCGCCCGGATAACGTACCGGACGAGCTGGGCGTTGCCGCCTTCACTCCCCATTAATCCCCTCCTCCCCATTCGCCCAGCGGATGGGGAGCGCCTTGAGACGAGGATATTTTGAGCCGACACATCTCGACCCTGAATCTGCATCTGGAGCCCGCCGACAACCAGCGCCTTGCCAGCCTGTGCGGCCCCTTCGATGACAATATCAAGCAGCTGGAGCGCCGCCTCGGCGTCGAGATCAGCTACCGTGACAGCCACTTCCAGCTGGTGGGCAAACCGGCCCAGCTGGATGCCGCCGCCGTCATCCTCAAGCACCTCTATGTGGAAACCCAGCCCCTCAAGGGTGGCAAGGTGACCGACATCACCCCCGACATGGTCCATCTGGCCATTCAGGAGTCGCGGGTGCTGGAGCAGGATGACGAACCGGCGCCGAGCATCCCATATGGCAAGGAGGTGACGGTCAAGACCAAGCGCGGTCTCATCAAACCACGCAGCCCAAATCAGGCCCAGTACATTGCCAATATCGTGCGCCACGACATCTGCTTCGGCATAGGCCCGGCCGGTACCGGCAAGACCTATCTGGCGGTCGCAGCGGCGGTGGATGCGCTGGAGCGTCAGGAAATTCGCCGCATTCTGCTGACCCGTCCGGCGGTGGAAGCGGGTGAGAAGCTGGGCTTCCTGCCTGGCGATCTCTCCCAGAAGGTGGATCCTTACCTGCGCCCGCTCTACGACGCCCTGTTCGAGATGCTGGGCTTTGAGCGGGTCGAGAAGCTGATGGAGCGCAACATCATCGAAGTGGCGCCGCTCGCCTATATGCGCGGAAGAACCCTCAATGACGCCTTTATCATTCTTGATGAGGCCCAGAACACCACCACCGAGCAGATGAAGATGTTCCTCACCCGCATCGGCTTCAACTCCAAGGCAGTGGTCACCGGCGACATCACCCAGGTAGACCTGCCGCGCAACGCCAAATCCGGCCTGCGCCACGCGCTGGAAGTGCTGCCAGGGGTCGATGGTCTGTCGTTCAACTTCTTCGAGTCCAAAGACGTGGTTCGCCACCCGGTGGTGGCCCGCATCGTGCAGGCCTATGAGGCGTTCGACGCCAAACAGGCAGCCGAGAAGGTGGCCGGCCAAACAAACTCCAGCAAAGAGAGCGAGCAATGAGCGTAACCCTGGATCTGCAGCTGGCCAGTGCCAGCACTGACGGCCTGCCCACCGAAGCCCAGCTGCAAGGCTGGCTCGACGGCACCATTCTCGGCTTCCAGCAGGAGGCAGAAGTGACGGTGCGCATCGTCGACGAGGCGGAGAGCAACGAGCTCAACCTCACCTATCGCGGCAAGGACAAGCCCACCAACGTGCTCTCCTTCCCGTTCGAGGCGCCACCCGGTCTGGAGCTGCCGCTGCTCGGCGATCTGGTGATCTGCCGTCAGGTGGTAGAGCGCGAGGCCGAGGAGCAGGGCAAGCCCCTCATGGCCCACTGGGCCCACATGGTTGTGCACGGCAGTCTGCATCTGCTAGGTTATGACCATATCGAGGATGAGGAAGCCGAAGAGATGGAAGCGCTTGAGCGCGACATCATGCAGGAGCTCGGTTTTGCCGATCCTTATCTGAACGACGAAGAGTAAAACGCCGGACGGTCATCGACTTGAAACAGCAGATGGCCATCCTTATATAACCCGAACTATTTCAAGTGTGTTCATACGAGTAACCAAGAGAGAAAATGACCGACGATCACCCTAGTACCGGCTCGCCGAAGAAAACCTGGCTCGACAAACTCAGCCAACTCTTCCAGGGCGAGCCAAAAGACCGCAATGATTTGGTAGACGTGATAGCCGATGCCGAAGAGCGCGACCTCATCGATCAGGACACCAAGGACATGATCGAGGGGGTGCTGGAGATCGCCGATCTTCGCGTGCGCGATATCATGATCCCCCGCTCCCAGATGGTGACCATCGAGAAGTCCCAACCGGTGGATGCAATCCTGCCGGTGATCATCGAGTCCGGTCACTCCCGCTTCCCGGTGATCAACGAGGACAAGGATCATGTGGAGGGCATTCTGCTCGCCAAGGATCTGCTCCCCTTCGGGTTTGGCGGCCATCACGCCAGCGAGCCGCTACAGCTCGAGAAAATCTTGCGCCCCACGGTGATCGTGCCGGAAAGCAAACGGGTTGACCGTCTGCTCAAGGAGTTCCGTGAAGAGCGCTACCACATGGCCATCGTGGTCGACGAATTTGGTGGCGTCTCCGGTCTGGTGACCATCGAAGACATACTGGAACTGATCGTTGGCGAGATTGACGACGAGTTTGACGACATCGAGGATGAGCCGGACGAAATCCGCCGCCTCAGCAAGCGGGTCTTCTCCATCAGCGCCCTGACCGAGATCGAGGATTTCAACGACTTCTTCGGCACCAAATTCAGCGATGAAGAGGTGGATACGGTGGGTGGTCTGGTAATGCACGCCTTCAGCCACCTGCCCAAGAAGGGCGAGGAGATCGAGCTGGACGGCTACCTGTTCAAGGTGATGCATGCCGACCGGCGTCGTCTGCAGCAGCTGCAGGTGAAGATCCCCGAGCACCACGCGGCGGCGCAATCCGAGCCACAATAGGCAGATCCGCTCGATGTGTGAAACAACGCCCCGACCTCGGGGCGTTGTGCTCTCTGCCACCGGCATCGAGGCTCGCCGTTGTCCCGCTTACAGGTTAAGATACCGGCCATTCGACCCCAGTTGCACACCAAGACGAGCACCATCGCCCGTGAGATTATCCCCTGTTACTTCCAAAATTCTGTTAAGCCTCAGTGCGTTGGCCTCTGGTGCCATCGCCGTGCTGGCCTTCTCCCCCTTCGGCTACTGGCCGCTGGTGATCCCCTCCCTGCTTGGCCTCTACGCCCTGCTGGACAAAGCCACGCCGAAACAGGCCGCCTGGCGCGGTTTTGGCTACGCCATGGGACTCTTTTTGCCGGGGCTGTGGTGGATCCATGTCAGCATGACCGAGTTTGGCGGCATCCCGCTGCCGGTCGCCTTTGTGCTGCTGGCCGGGCTCTCCGCCTATCTGGCCCTCTACCCGACGCTCGCCTGCTGGATCTTTGCCCGCTTCTTTGGCGGCCGTCACTGGAGCCGCTGGCTGCTCGCCTTCCCGGCCCTTTGGTTAGTGGCTGACTGGCTGCGCGGCTGGGTGATGACCGGCTTCCCCTGGCTCTGGTTTGGCTACAGCCAGATCGACGGCCCGCTCAAGGGATTTGCTCCCATTCTCGGGGTACAGGGCATCACCCTAGCACTGCTATTCTCCGCCTCCGCCATTTGGCTGGTGTGGAAGTCCCGCTCGCCACTGTGGCTGGCGGTGCCCGCCCTGCTGGCTGCCGGCGCTCATGGCCTGATGCAGCTCAACTGGGTGACCCGTGGCGAACCGGTCAAGGTGGCACTGGTGCAGGGCAATATCGCCCAGTCCCTCAAGTGGGATCCGGAGGCGCTGGCCCCCACGGTGCGCAC
Source organism: Aeromonas veronii bv. veronii (assembly GCF_000820225.1). Taxonomy (GTDB): domain Bacteria; phylum Pseudomonadota; class Gammaproteobacteria; order Enterobacterales; family Aeromonadaceae; genus Aeromonas; species Aeromonas veronii. The sequence goes on along the minus strand of NZ_CDDK01000018.1, from coordinate 113,265 downwards.
CTATCAGGACTTGAGCCGCGAGAATCAGGATGCCGACATCATCGTCTGGCCGGAATCGGCGATCCCGGCCATCGAGAAGGCGATGGGCCCCTATCTGGAGAATCTGGACAAGGCGATGAAGGTGAACGATACCGGCCTGCTGGCGGGGATTATTCACTACGACGAGCAGCAACAGCGCTTCTACAATACCGTGCTCGGCATGGGGGTGCAGGATGCGGATGGCAAGGAGTCCTACTTCTACAACCACTCCAACCGCTACAACAAATACCACCTGCTGCCCATCGGCGAGTTCGTGCCGTTTGAAGATCTGCTGCGCCCCATCGCCCCCTTCTTCAACCTGCCGATGTCCTCCTTCAGCCGGGGTGACGAAGTGCAGCCAAACCTGATCGCCAAAGGGCTCAAGTTTGCCGCCGCCATCTGCTACGAGATCATCTTCCCGGAAGAGGTGCGCCGCAACGTCAATACCGATACCGACTTCCTGCTGACCGTCTCCAACGACGCCTGGTTCGGCACCAGTATCGGCCCCTGGCAGCATATGGAGATCGCCCGGATGCGCGCGCTGGAGCTGGCTCGTCCGCTGCTGCGGGACACCAACACCGGTATCACTATCGTGACCGAGATCGATGGCAGCATCATCGGCCAGATCCCGCAGTTTGAAGCGGGTGTGCTGCGCAGCGAGGTGCGTCCCGCCCACGGCGAGACCCCCTACATGCGCTTTGGCAGCTGGCCCCTCTATGGCCTGACCGTGCTGCTGCTGGGTCTGGCCCTGGCGCTGCGCCCCAAGGCTCACCCCTGGGCCCGTGAGCTGTAATGGCCATCCGCAATCCCTGATAAACAACGAGGCGCCCACAGGCGCCTCATTTTTTTACGACAAATTATCACGCATCTTTTTGCAGGCAGCAGATCACATAGCCGTAACTGCCCAGATATTGGCGGTGGATGGCTACTTCCCGGCTCAAGTCCTGCCAGGCGGCACTCTCCCCCAGCTCGTCTCGATAGCGCACCAGATTGACCTCAATAGGGTCCAGATAGTTGTTCCAGGCGCTCATCGGCAACGGAGTGTGTGACAGGCAGCGGTAGCCTGCCGCTTGTACCGTCTCAAGCAGGCCCGCCAGCGTCTGCATGGCGGGGTAATCCTGCTGCCAGAATGCCAACGCCTCCTCGGGCGGGTTATCGGTCAGCCAGACCGCATCACTCAGCACGATGCAAGCCTGTGGGCTCGCGAGCAGCGGACGCCACGCCTTCAGCGCATGGCAACCCCCATCACGTAAGCGCTCCCCTCTGCCCAGATGAGGTCGGCCGGGGCCAGATCGTCCGGCAGTGCCGCCATGTTGGCGCAGAGGGTGGAGACATGCTCAAAGCCCGCTGCACGGGCGGAGTGCGCCACGGCGGCCAGTGCATCCTCTTCCAGATCGATGGCCACAATGTCGGCATCGGTCACCTGAGCCAGCGCCATGGTCGAGGCACCGCGCCCGCAACCCATGTCGAGGATCCGGCGCGGCCGGATGGGCAAGGCGGCAAACTGCTGTTGGGTGAAGGCGCGATCCCCCGGCCCCCAGTAACTCATGCCATCCAGCAGCTGGATAAAGTCCTTGATGTAACGCTCATGTTCATTCATGTCTTTGCTCAACCATTGCAAGTGGTAGCGATCTTTCTCGCTAAAACCCTGTTTCATCACCCACGCGAAGTAGGCCTCCGGTGCCTCGCGCTGCAGTTGCAGCTGCCAGGCCTTGAATTCCTCACCGGAGCGCGGGCGCACCCCTGCCAGACCCGCCAACAGATCCCGGGCGCGCTGCATCCGCGCCAGCTCCTCATCCAGCTCCCTGACCCGGGCCTGCAATGCCGCTTGATCTATCTCGCCAGCCAGACAGGCGAGGCACTGCTTGAGGCTGAGACCACCTGCCTGCAGGGCCTGCACCATCTGCAGTCGTTGCAGATCCCCCTCGTCATAGTGGCGATAGCCGTTGGCGGCCCGGGTACCGGCAATCACCCCCAGCTTCTCGTAATAGAGCAGGGTGGAGCGGGCGAGGCCGCAGCGGCGGGCCAGTTCGGATATTTTCATGGCAATCACTCACGGTGCGGGCCCTCAGGTGACCCGATAGAGACGAGCTTAAACTGTAAAGCTATAGACAGGTCAACGCCCTTTTCCAGAAAACCGCCAACAAAAACGGCCACCCGAGGGTGGCCGTTGTCAGCGATAGGGCTGCGATGCTCTTGACTCAGAGACCGGCTGCCTCCAGATGCTCCACCAGCAGCTGCACGCTGCGGTTGCCGCGCCACTCGTTGACGTCAAGCCGGTAGACAAGCCGCACCCGCTTGACCGTGGCATCGGGCCAGCGCTTGAGATCGACGCCAAAGGCGATGGCATCCACCGCGTGACCGGAATCGGTTGTCAGCATCATCTTGAGGTGCTTCTCCCCCACCAGCCGCTGCTGAACCAGCACGAACTCGCCGTCGAACAGCGGCTCGGGGAAGGCCTGACCCCAGGGGCCGGAGGCGCGAATAAGCTCCGCCAGCTCGAGGTTGAGCTCGTCTGGCAACAACTCGCCATCGGTGAGCAACACCCCGGTCAAAAGCTCCGGTGTCACCAGCTCACTAATGACCGCCTCAAAGGCCCGACCGAACGCCTCGATATTGGCCTTGGGCAGGGTCAACCCCGCCGCCATGGCGTGGCCGCCAAACTTGCCCATTAGGCCCGGATGGCGGGTATCGAGCAGTTCCAGCGCATCGCGCAGGTGCACGCCGGGGATGGAGCGGCCGGAGCCCTTGAGCTCGGTCTCGCTGCTCTCGGCAAAGGCAATGACCGGGCGGTAGTACTTCTCCTTCACCTTGGAGGCCACCAGCCCCACTACTCCCTGATGCCACTCGTTGCGGTGCAGCACTATGCCCGACGGCACCTCGCCATCGCGAAACCGGACCTGCTCCAGGGTGGCGAGGGCCTCCTGCTGCATCCCCTGCTCGATCTCCTTGCGCTCCTGATTGAGGCTGTCCATCTCGGCCGCAAGCTGGCGCGCCAAATTGAGATCATCGCAGAGCAGACAGGCGACCCCGAGGGACATATCATCGAGACGGCCCACCGCGTTGAGGCGCGGCCCCAGCGCAAAGCCGAGATCGGCGGCGGTGAGGCGGCGACCATCGCGGCCCGACACATCCACTAGCGCCTGAATGCCGGGGCGACAGCGGCCAGCCCGGATCCGCTGCAACCCCTGATGGACCAAAATGCGGTTGTTGCCATCGAGCGCCACCACGTCGGCGACCGTGCCGAGGGCCACCAGATCGAGGTAATCCGCCACATTGGGGGCGCGCAACCCTTGCCGTTCGAACCAGCCGAGCTGACGCAGATGGGTGTTGAGGGCCGCCATCAGGTAGAAGGCTACCCCCACCCCGGCCAGCGACTTGGAGGGGAAATCGCAACCATGCTGGTTCGGGTTGACGATGGCATCGGCGTCAGGCAGCTCCTGACCCGGCAAATGGTGATCGGTAACCAGTACCTGCATGCCAGCCGCCTTGGCTGCCGCCACCCCGGCGATGCTGGAGATGCCGTTATCCACCGTGATCAGAAACTCGGCGCCACGGGCTACCGCCAGCTCGACAATCTCGGGGGTGAGGCCGTAGCCAAACTCGAAGCGGTTGGGCACCAGAAAATCGATGTGGCGACCGCCCATGGCGCGCAGGGCCAGCACACACAGCGCCGAACTGGTGGCACCATCGCAGTCGAAGTCGCCGACGATAAGGATCCGTTTCTGGGCAGTCAGAGCCTCCGCCAGCAGCGGCACCGCCTGTTCCATGCCATAGAGGCGCTGGGGCGGCAACAGCTGGCTGGCGCTGCGCTCCAGCAGAGCGGGATCCTCTACGCCACGGCTGGCGAAGATTTGGCGAAGCAGGGGATGCAGGGTGGCAGGCAGATGGGAATCATCAACTCGCGGACGACGACGGATTTGCAGGGACATCAATATGATCCAGTATCTTGAGCAGCTGTTCGGGGCTCTGATACCCGCGCACCAGATCCCCATCGGAGGAGACCCAGGCCGGCAGTACCTTGACCCCCAACCATTGGCTCAGGCCAATATTTTGGATAAGGGTCTCACTACATGCCGTTTGAGGCAAATAGGCTTTTAACGGATCATTTTGCAGCAGGGGATCGCTGCACCAGTCGGCGGCCCGTTCGGCGTGATCAATCACCGGATAGAGAGCCACGCTCACCCCGGATGCCTGCAGGTGTTGCAAGGTGCCGGAGAGCTGACGGCGTTTGGCGTCCTGCTCGCCGAGAAACAGCGCGACCCGGTGACGCTCATCCCGAGCCTTGAGCACAATGGGGGCATGAGCCACCTGCGCCAAACCAAGTCGGCGCTGCTCGCGCATACCCGAGATGGTCAGGTTCTTCATGTCGCGGGTCATATCCAGCATGACCCCCTGCACCACATAATCCCCTTTGGCATCGCTGTAGAGCACCCCCTGTGAGGTGCCCAGCATATACAACCCCGCGATCGGGGTCGGTTCAACCAGATAGACGGGGACCCCCAGCCGGGCTGTGATGGTCTGTTTCAAGGCTTGGGTATCCATCCCCGCTCTGGCAGCAAATGTGCACAAAAGCATCATTCCCAGTAGTAAATACTTCACTTGTTTACTCACGTGGTATGAATGAATCGACCCAGCAAACTACAGCAGCACAGCTCATCATTCAACCAACTACTTACCAAAAAATTAATATCACTTTGTACCAAAAAAATGGCTCCCCCCGATTGCCAAGGACTCATAACGCCCGCAAGCTAGTCAGGACGACAGGAACAACGCGGCTTAGCCTCTGTTTTTCCTGACAAGTGTTCGCCCTTTGGCAAGGGTAATCAACGCGCTATCTTGTTTAATTTCGGAGGAAATAATGAGTCTGATTCAAGAGTTCAAAGCCTTTGCCGCCCGCGGCAACGTCATCGATATGGCGGTCGGTATCATCATTGGTGCCGCCTTCGGCAAAATTGTCTCCTCTTTTGTCGGTGACGTGATCATGCCGCCCATCGGCCTGATCCTGGGCGGCGTGGACTTCAGCGACCTGGCGGTTACCCTGAAGGCCGCAGAAGGTACAACACCCGCCGTGGTCATCGCCTATGGCAAGTTCATCCAGACCATCATCGACTTTCTGATCATCTCTTTTGCCATCTTCATGGGACTGAAGGCCATCAACACCCTGAAGAAGAAGCAGGAAGAGGAAGCTGCCGCCCCGGCAGGCCCGACCAAAGATCAGGAGCTGCTGACCGAGATCCGTGATCTGCTGAAATCTCAACAGGAGCGTTAAGCCGACTCCCCAGACTGGTGTGTATGTGTGTCACGATGCCCATGGGCTATGGTTAGATGGCGTAAAGTTATATAGGCGTCGTGACTATGCAAACCTCCACTGCTGCAAACTCCAATCACAGCTTTATTCTCCGTTTTCTTTTGCTGCTTGCGCTGCCACTTGTTTTGACCACATTGGGTAGTGCGTACCTTTTTTCTGTTATGCAGAAAAACACCTTGCTAAGCACCGCCAGATTTTTTAACGATAGTACTGCGCAGCAATGGGATAACTCACTCTCTTCGGTTGAGAGGCAAATAAATATCATCATTGCCGACATTACTGAGAATAATGGAGATCTTCCCCCGGAATTAAAACAACGTTATCGCGACATTTGGCAATACCTTCTTTACCCTGATGGCCCAATAAAAACCGTTTACTACATGCTTCAGGATAACAAGCATATCAATTTCTCTCTTCACCCTACCCCGATTGAGTTCAAAGAGTCGGAACGTCCATGGTACCGCAATGCTATCGAGCATCCCGGCATAAATATCTGGAGTTCCCCTTACATTGACGCGATTGAAAAAATGCCGGTCGTCACCCTTTCCCATGCTGTTTTTAATAACCAGGGGGAATTTCTTGGCGTGATTGGCATCGACCTGAACTTGAAAGTATTTTCAGCACGTATAGGGCGGATTCTGGAGAGTAGTAACAATGTTGTATATATGCTCTTTGACCGAGGCAGTAAGATGATTGTGGCTCACAGCGACCCTCAGGAAAACGGCAGTCGACTTGACCAACCATGGATTTCTGAATTGAAAGGCAGGAATGGTACCTTAATGAGTAAAAATGGTGATCTCATTTCATATCACGCCCTTCACAACAACCCATCGTGGCTGGTTATTACTGTATTTCCATTCAAGAGCGATATTTTGATTGGTGAGATACTGCCTACTATATTTATCACTCTGGTATTATCATTATCGATATTCACACTGGTTGCTATTATTTTCAGGCAACGTCTGGAGCATACAATCAGCACATTGGTACAAGTTGTTAGACAATTGCGTATCACCCCTCCTGGGCAACAGATTATTATCCCCAAGCTGGCTGGCATAGAGGAGCTGGAGGATGAAATCGTGCTGATTTCAGACAAAATGCAGGCCGAAACAGAAAAATCGCTGCGTGATGCATTAACCGGCTTGTACAACCGCCGTTATCTGGAAGAGGCGCTCGCCACTCTACATAAAGAAAATAGCCAATATATATTGGCTATTATCGACATTGATAACTTCAAAAAAATAAATGATACCTATGGTCATCCCATCGGTGATGCCGTTTTGAAACGCACCGCTCAGCTCGGTAGCCAATTGCTGGAGGAACAGGCAACCCTGTGCCGCTTTGGGGGGGAAGAGCTGGTCGCCATTTTTGAACAGACGGATATTGCCAGTGCACAGCAGTTGATGGAGCAGTGGCGTATCAGCATGGGGCAACAGGATTGGCGTGAAAAGGGCTTAAGCGTCTCCTTTAGCGGTGGCATTACCGAATCCCTGAATGATGCCCCAGACAGTGTGATTGCCCGCGCCGATGCAGCCCTGTATCAGGCTAAACAAGCGGGCAAAAATCGCCTGCAACGGGCTTAAGCGCGGGGGTGGTGCTCACCGTGCAGCGCCTTGAGTCGCTCGTTGGCCACATGGGTGTAGATTTGGGTGGTGGAGAGATCCGCATGGCCCAGCAGCATCTGCACCACCCGCAAGTCGGCGCCGTGGTTGAGCAGATGGGTGGCGAAGGCGTGGCGCAAGGTATGGGGGGACAGCTCACCGTTGATCCCGGCCCGCAGGGCATAGAGCTTGATGCGATGCCAGAAGGTCTGGCGAGTCATCATACGGGCCTGCTTGGAGGGAAACACCACATCCGAGCTGGTGCCCCCCAGCAGCAGGGTGCGCGCCTCCCGATAGTAACGCTCCAACCAGTGCATCGCCTCCTCGCCCATCGGCACCAGCCGCTCCTTATTGCCCTTGCCGACCACCCGCACCAAACCCTGACGTAAACTGACATGCTCGGCGGTGAGCCCCACTAGCTCGGAAACCCGCAAGCCGGTGGCGTAGAGCAGCTCCAGCATCGCCTTGTCCCGCAACTCCAGCGGGTCATCCACCAGCGGCGCACTCAAGAGTGCCTCCACTTCCGTTTCGCTTAAATCGGAGGGGAGTTTTTTCGGCAGCTTGGGCCCCTCCAGCAGCACGGTCGGATCGTCGCTGCGCAGCTTCTCACGGTTGAGATACTGGTAAAAGCGGCGCAGGGCCGACAGGAAGCGGGCGGTGCTGCTGGCCGCAAACTGGTGATCGACCCGCCAGGCGAGGTAGTGCTGGATCTCGTCCATCCCCGCCAGCAGCAGCGAGCTCCCCTGCTCGTCGAGCCAGAGGGAGAACTTCTCCAGATCGCTGCGATAGGAGCTGACCGTGTTGTCAGACAATCCCCGCTCCAGCCAGAGGGCGTCGAGGAAGGGTTCAATCAGGGGATGGGGGTCGGGTTTGCTCATGGTGCGCTGCAATCAGGGGATCGATGGCCCATTGTAACGCGCCAACTCCTTGGAAAGACAAGGCACTTTCATTGGAAAGATAAGGCACGTTTGCCACACCCCTTGCCGGGCGGTGAAGGTCGAATGGCAATCTGCTAGACTGGCGCCCTCCCCTTACGTTACCCATCGTGTTGCCAACATGGCGCAGCCCACACGAGCATGCGAGAACGCGCCAAAAGCAAGCGAGAAAGCGCCAACAGAGAGTAGAGCGATGAAGATTGGTCTGTTTTACGGTTCCACCACCTGCTACACCGAGATGGCTGCCGAGAAGATCCGCGCCCTCATCGGCCCCGAGCTGGTGGATATTCACAATATCAAGGATGTCTCCCTGCGCCGGATGGAGGATTACGAGATCCTGATCCTCGGCATCTCCACCTGGGATTTTGGCGAACTGCAGGAGGACTGGGAGTCCCGCTGGGAAGATATCGCCGACCTCCATCTGGAGGGACGCATCGTGGCCCTGTTTGGCCTCGGCGATCAGCTCGGTTATGGCGAATGGTTCCAGGACGCCCTCGGCATGCTGCACGATCAGCTAGTGCCAAAAGGGGTCAAGCTGGTGGGCTACTGGCCCAACGAAGGGTACGAATTCGATGCCTCCAAGGCACTGATCGACGATGGTCGTCACTTCGTCGGGCTGGCGCTGGACGATGCCAACCAATATGACCAGACCGATCCGCGCATCGAGCAGTGGGTCGAGCAGATCCTGAGCGAAATCCACGCCCTGCTCTGATCTTTCCCACGTTTTGGCAAAACGATCCTGAGCGCCTGGCCCTGGCCGCCGGGCGCAGTTATCGCACCGATTTTCTCAATCGGTATCATCGCATGACGCTATAGCGACTTTTTTGTGCTGGTCTGCAACAATGGACTCGACATCCCATAACAATCAGAGCCGGATGTCGGAAGCAAACGGACAGACCAGAAAAGGATATTCTATGACCCCATTCTCCCTGTTGGCCCCCGCTATTGCCCGTGACGTGCTCGATCACGCGCTGGCACTGGGTGCCGATTTTGCCGAGCTGTTTGTGGAGCGCAAGCGCCGCAGCCAGCTCAGCCTGCTCTCCAGCCAGATAGAGAACATCAGCGGCGGCCTCGATTTCGGCATCGGTGTACGCCTCTGTTACGGCCACAAGGTGCTCTACGGCTACACCAATCTGGCCAGCCGCGACGAGCTGCTGCGCATCGTCACCCTGCTGGCGGCCAAAGACCGCCGCGACCCTGTGGTGACCGCCACCGCCTTCGATTTCACCCGCCTGAGCGATCGCAACCCGGTGGCCCTGCCCTTGTCGGCAGACAAGCTGCTGGAGCAGAAGATCGCCTATCTGCACGCCATGGATGCGGCGGCCCGCGCCGAGAGCGACAAGGTGAGCCAGTTCTCCGGCAACGTGCTGGGCTGGGAGCAGGAGGTGGAAATCTTCAACAGCGAAGGGCTGCAAGTGGCCGATCGCCGCCACTACAACCGCATCATGGCCCAGACCATCGCCATGGAAGGGAGCGAGCAGAGCGTCGGTTACGAGGCCCCCGGCGCCCTGATGGGGTGGGAGCATGCCGATCGCATCGATCCGCGCGAGCTGGCGCTCACTGCCACCCGTCAGGCACTGGTGAAACTGGGCGCGGTTCCCTGCCCGAGCGGCACCCTGCCGGTCATCATGGAGAACGGCTTTGGCGGCGTCATCTTCCACGAAGCGTGCGGTCATCTGCTGGAGACCACCTCGGTGGCCAAGAAGGCGTCTGTGTTCCACGACAAGATGGGCCAGCTTATCGCCAATCCGGTGGTCAATGCGGTGGACGAGGGACTGCAAGGCAACGCCTGGGGCTCCATCAACGTCGATGACGAGGGGATGGCGACCCAGCATACCCAGCTCATCAAGGATGGCGTCCTGACCGGTTTTCTGGTGGACAGAATGGGAGCCCTCAAAACAGGCTACGCACGCACCGGCTCCGGGCGGCGCGAATCCTACAAGTACGCCCCCACCTCGCGCATGCGCAACACCTATATCGAACCGGGCAACCACAGCCTCGACGATATGCTGGCCACCGTCGAACATGGCATCTACGCCAAGAAGATGGGGGGCGGCTCGGTACAGCCCGGCACCGGCGAGTTCAACTTCAATGTGCAGGAGGCCTACCTCATCGAGCACGGCAAGATCACCAAACCGCTCAAGTCGGCCACCCTGATCGGCACCGGCCCGCAGGTGCTGAAAGAGATCTCCATGGTGGGCCGCAATCTGGCGCTAGCTGCTGGCATGTGCGGCTCGGTCTCAGGCTCGGTCCCCACCTCGGTGGGCCAGCCGGCGCTAAAAGTAGACAATATTCTGGTGGGAGGGAACGCCTGATGAGCACCATCGACATGAATCAACTGCTCACCCGCCTGCTGGATAAAGTGGCCGACCTCGGAGCCGAGGCAGACATCATCGCCAATCAGGAGAGAGCCTTCTCCCTCAAGGCAGACAAGGGCGAGCTGGGTGAATACAAGGTCACCAGCAGCCAGCAGCTCGGCATTCGCCTGATCAAAGAGGGTCGGGTCGGCATCGCCTACTCGGAATCCCTCGATGAGCTGGCGCTGGATGCCATGCTGCAGGATGCGCTCGATGCCAGCCGCTTTGCCAAGGTGGATGCGGATCAGCGCATCTCGGTGGCCAATAGCCGGATCACCACAGATTGCGCCGAGATCAACCAGCCCGATACCACGCCGGTTGAGGAGAAGATCGCTCTGGCCCTGCGCCTCGAATCAGACATGCTGGCCATGCCCTATGTGAGCGGCGCCCCCTACAACAGCTTCTTCGAAGGGGAGAGCCAGCTCTGGCTCGCCAACAGTCAGGGCACCCTCTGCCAGCACGGCGAGTTCAGCGTCGGCTGCTACACCTCGGCGCTGGTGGAACGGGATGGCCGCCAGTCGATGCACTCGCAGGGGCAGTATGGCCGTCGCTTCGACGAGCTGGATAGCCAGGCCCTGATCGAGCAGATCTACGCCATCACCGATGGTCTGCTGCCCGGTGAAGCGGTACCGAGCGGTCGCTACAGCGTCATCTTTAGCACCAACTGCTTCGCCAGCCTGTTTGGCTGCTTTCAGGGCGTGCTATCAGGCAAGTGGGCCCAGCAGGGGATCAACCCCTGGCGCAGCAAGGTCGGCCAGAGCGTGGCGTCACGCTGGCTTACTCTGGAGAGCCGGGTCTATATGCCTGGCGGCATGAACATCAAGGCGTTTGATGGCGAGGGAGCGGCCAGCTCGGATCTGCTGCTGATTGGCGAAGGGGAGCTGAAAACCCTGCTCCACAACAGCGCCACCGCCCGCCACTTTGGCGTCGCCAGCAACGGCTCGGCCGCTCGCGGTGCCCGCAGCGCCCTCGATGTGACCGCTCGCCACCTGGTGTTTGGCGCGGGCCCCCATAGCGAAGCGGAGGTGCAGAGCGGCGACTATCTGGAGCTGGTCAAGCTGGATGGCCTGCACTCCGGTGCCGATGCGGTGAGCGGCGACTTCTCCTTTGGCGCGTCGGGCTTCCTCTGCCGCGATGGGGTACGACTGCAGCCGGTGCGCGGCATCACGGTAGCGGGCAACTTCTACCGCCTGCTGGGCGAGCTGGAAGCGGTCGGTGACACCCTGCACCACAACGACAGCAAGGGCTTCTACGCCCCGCAGATCCGTTTTGGCGGCCTCTCCGTCGCGGGCAAGTAAACGCCCCGACGAAATCTGCAAGCAAGAAAAAGGCGCCTGATGGCGCCTTTTTGCTCGTTATCTCGTCCGCCTTGATGGCATGACTCAGGGCGAGAGCGGCTCGCGATGATACTCGGCGCAGCCGCACTCGGGGCAGGTATCGAGCTGTTGTGGGTGCAGCACGGTATGGCGCCAGCCACACTGGTCGCACACCATGACCCCGAGCCCCACCCAGTCACCCGCTTCGTAAACACCCTTATGCTCCAGCTCGTCGGCCAGCTCGCGCCACTCCACCTGGGCGCGGTCGGTCACATCCGCCAGCCAGGACCAGGCGGTGTCTTTGAGGGCCAGCATAAAGGCAGACTCTTCCACCTGCGCACTATCGTCATGGCGCCCCTCGTCATAGTTGCCCAGATCCCGCTTCACGTACTCGGCGATGAGCGCCAGTTCGTCCTGAGTCAGGTCGCTAGCCGCCTCCAGATAGGCCTGCACCTTGGCAATCATCCGGTTGAGGCGCTCCCCCTGGAACTCTTCAGTCTCTTGCCACTGTTTTTGCAGCTCGGCAATGAAGGCTTCGTACCCTTTTTGACGTTTGTCCATGGCTCTAACTCCTCTACTAAACCCTGATCTGGCCCGGCTTAAGGCCCAAGGGACGCTGGCGGTTGTTGCCGCCGCAGGATATGGGTATTCTATTGCGATTTCCCAGCTGATTTATCTATTCATTTCACAGATCCGGATGTCACCAATGCAAGAGCAATACGTTCCCCAATCAATCGAACCAGCAGTGCAAAAGCACTGGGATGCCAAGAAAACCTTCAAGGCCGTGGAGAAGGTAGACAAGGAGAAGTTCTACTGCCTGTCCATGTTCCCCTATCCGTCTGGTCGACTACACATGGGGCACGTTCGTAACTACACCATAGGTGATGTGATCTCCCGTTATCAACGCCTCAATGGCAAGAACGTGCTGCAACCCATAGGTTGGGATGCATTCGGTCTGCCGGCCGAGAACGCAGCGATCAAAAACAATACCGCGCCGGCGCCCTGGACCTACGAAAACATCGAATACATGAAGAACCAGCTGAAGATGCTGGGTCTGGGTTATGACTGGGATCGTGAAATCGCCACCTGCAAACCGGATTACTACCGCTGGGAGCAGTGGTTCTTCACCAAGCTCTACGAGAAGGGTCTGGTCTACAAGAAGACCTCTTCCGTCAACTGGTGCCCGAACGACATGACAGTGCTGGCCAACGAACAGGTGGTCGACAACTGCTGCTGGCGCTGTGACACTCCGGTGGAGCAGAAAGAGATCCCCCAGTGGTTCATCAAGATCACCGACTACGCCGAAGAGCTGCTCAGCGACATCGACAATCTGGAAGGCTGGCCGGAGATGGTCAAGACCATGCAGCGCAACTGGATTGGCCGCTCCGAAGGGGTCAACATCAGCTTCACCATCGAGGGTCAGGCTGAGCAGCTGGAGGTCTACACCACCCGTCCGGACACCTTCATGGGCGTCACCTATGTCGGTATCGCCGCCGGTCACCCGCTGGCGCTGCAAGCAGCCCAGAACAATCCTGAGCTGGCCGCCTTTATCGAAGAGTGCAAGAACACCAAGGTAGCCGAAGCAGAACTGGCCACCATGGAGAAGAAGGGCATGGCCACCGGCCTCTATGCCATTCACCCGCTGGATGGCCGCAAGGTACCGGTCTGGGTCGCCAACTTCGTGCTGATGAACTACGGCACCGGCGCCGTGATGGCGGTTCCGGCCCACGATCAGCGTGACTTCGAGTTCGCCACCAAATATGGCCTCGACATCAAGGCGGTGATCAAGCCGGTTGAAGGCGACGTCGACGTGAGCGAAGCGGCTTACACCGAGAAGGGCGTGCTGTTCAACTCCGGCGAGTTCGACGGTCTCGACTTCCAGGGCGCCTTCGATGCCATCGCCAGCAAGCTGGAAGGGCTGGGCAAGGGCAAGCGCACCGTCAACTACCGCCTGCGTGACTGGGGCGTCTCCCGTCAGCGTTACTGGGGCGCCCCCATCCCGATGCTGACTCTGGCTGACGGCACAGTGGTGCCGACGCCGGAAGACCAACTGCCGGTGCTGCTGCCGGAAGATGTGGTGATGGATGGTATCCAGAGCCCGATCAAAGCTGATGCCGAGTGGGCCAAGACCACCTACAACGGTCAGGAAGCGTTCCGCGAGACCGATACCTTCGACACCTTTATGGAGTCCTCCTGGTACTACGCGCGCTACTGCTCCCCGGACTACGACAAGGGCATGCTGGATCCGGCGGCTGCCAACCACTGGCTGCCGGTGGATCAGTACATCGGCGGTATCGAGCACGCCTGTATGCACCTGCTCTACGCCCGCTTCTTCCACAAGCTGCTGCGTGACGCTGGCCTCGTGAACAGCGACGAGCCGTTCAAGCGCCTGCTCTGCCAGGGCATGGTGCTGGCCGACGCCTTCTACTACAAAGACGAGAAGGGCGGCAACGTCTGGGTCAGCCCGACTGACGTCAAGGTAGAGCGTGACGAGAAGGGTCGCATCACCAAGGCCATCGACAACGAAGGTCGTGAGGTAATGCACTCCGGCATGACCAAGATGTCCAAGTCCAAGAACAACGGCATCGACCCGCAGCTGATGGTCGAGCGTTACGGCGCCGATACCGTCCGTCTGTTCATGATGTTCGCCTCTCCGGCCGAGATGACCCTGGAGTGGTCCGACTCCGGCGTAGAGGGTGCCCAGCGCTTCCTGCGTCGCCTGTGGCGCGTCACCTTCGAGCACGTTTCCGGTGGCTCCGTTGCCGCACTCGATGTAGCTGCTCTCACCAACGAGCAGAAAGCGGTACGCCGTGAACTGCACAAGACCATCGCCAAGGTGAGTGATGACGTGGGTCGCCGTCAGACCTTCAACACCGCCATCGCCGCCATCATGGAGCTGATGAACAATCTGGCCAAGCTCGGCAACGACGAGCAGGACCGCGCCCTGATGCAGGAAGCGCTGGAAGCCGTGGTAGTCATGCTCTACCCCATCACTCCGCACATCGGCTTCGAGCTGTGGAAGATGCTGGGCAAGGGCGACGACATCGATCACGCAGCCTGGCCGGTGGCCGATGAAGCGGCCATGGTCGAGACCGAGAAGCTGGTGGTGGTACAGATCAACGGTAAGATGCGCGGAAAACTGACCGTGCCGGCCGAGATCAGCCAGGCCGACGTCGAGAAGCTGGCGATGGCTGATGCCTCCGTGCAGAAGTTCACCGACGGGCTGACCGTGCGCAAGGTGATCTATGTACCTGGCAAGCTGCTCAATATTGTCGCTAACTGAGCGGTTGCCAACTGATGTCATACCATTTGGCGACCTTGGCTGACTGTGTGGCCACTCATGGGTAACGACGTACCGGCCCATGACAGCTCAACATTGTCGCTAACTAATTGGCTGCCAACTGATCATTGCCAATCTGTGACAGCAAACGGATGATAACGGCGGGCCCTGCGCCCGCCGCTTTCCCTTAATGCAAAGAGGATTTTCTATGGGCACCATCTTCACCCGCTGGATGGCCATCGTGCTGGCTGGTCTGCTGCTGCAAGGCTGCGGCTTTCACATGCGCGGCAACGGCATTCCGAGCGAGCTGATGACCATGAAGGTCGTGGGCGACAACAAGAGCGACTTCTACCGGATGGTTACTACCCGTCTGAAGGCCTCTGGCGTGACCCTGGCCGACAAGGAGGGCATTCCGGTGCTCACTCTGGGCGGCGTAGGCAGCACCAGTCAGGTTGCCTCGGTCAACGCGCTGGGGACGGACACCGAATATGTGCTGGGCTTTGGTACCCAGTTCACCATCTCGGTACCGGGCAAGCCGACTCAGGTCTTCCCCATCAACTTCAACCGCAGCTTCCTCAACAAGCCGGATGCAGCGCTCGCCTCCTCCCGTGAGCAGGAGCAGCTCAACCGCGAAATGCAGGAGCAGGCGGCCAATCAGGTGATCCGGCAGTTGAGTCAGGTCAGCTTCTGATGCGAGTACTTTGATGAGAGTCTACCCTGAGCAATTTGGTGACCACCTCAAAGCAGGGCTTCGGCCCTGCTATCTCGTTTTTGGCGACGAGCCCCTGTTGCGACTGGAGGCCATCGATGCCATCCGTCAGGTCGCCCGCAAGCAGGGTTTCGATGAGCGCCACACCTTCGTCGTGGAACAGGGGCTGGACTGGAATCAGGTCTACGATGCCTGTCAGGCCATGAGCCTCTTCTCCGCCCGCCAGATCATCGAGCTGGAGCTGCCCGCCAAGGTTGACAAGGATCTCGCTGCCCGCATCAGCGAAATTGGCAAGCAGCTTCATCCCGACCTGCTGCTGGTACTGAGTGGCGGTCGCCTCAACCAGACCCAGATGAAGGCAGCCTGGTTCGACAAGCTCTACCAGATTGGCACCTATGTGCCGGTCAACCATCCGGAGCCCAAGTTCTTCCCGCGCTGGATGAGCGCCCGTTTTGCGCGTTTCGGCCTCAAGGCGCTGCCGGATGCCATCAACTTCATGTGCCACTCCTACGAGGGCAACCTGCTGGCCGCCAGCCAGGAGATCGAGAAGCTGACCCTGCTCTCGCCGCCCCAGCCCATCAGCGTCACCTATCTGCAAGAGACCATTATCCGCCACGCCCACTTCACCCCGTTCCAGCTGGTCGATACCCTGCTGGAGGGCAAGGTGAACCGGGCCCAGCGCATTCTGGCCGCCCTGCGGGCCGAAGGCACCGAGCCGGGGATGCTGGCCTGGACCCTCTGCCGCGAGCTGGAGCAGCTGACCGAGCTGTCGTTGGCGATGCGCAACGGCCAGCCGCTGGGTGAGCACTTCAGCCGCCTGCGCATCTGGCAGAGCCGCCAGCAGCTCATTCAGCAAGCACTGACCCGCCTGCCGTTTGCCAAGTTGCAGCAACTGTGGCAACTGATGGCCCAGCTGGACGACGCCCAGCGCCGCTTCGATACCGAACAGGCCTGGCTGATGTTGCAGACCATTGCCCTCGGCTTTCGTGATGGCACCCCGCTGCCGCTGGTGATGGAGAGCAGCCCGTGCTGAAGGCGCCCATTGGCCTGCTGGGGGGCACGTTCGATCCTATCCATATCGGCCATCTGCGCCCGGCCATCGAGGCGCGCGATGCCCTCGGGCTGGCCGAGATGCGGCTGATCCCGAACCATATCCCGCCCCACCGTGCCAATCCGTTCTGCTCGAGCGAACAGCGCCTTGCCATGGTCAAGCTGGCGGCGGCGGAGAACCGGGACTTTGTGGTGGATGAGCGGGAGCTGCAACGGGACAAGCCCTCTTACACCATCGATACCCTGATCGCGCTGCGTCATGAACTACCCGATACGCCGCTCTGTTTTCTGATGGGTATGGATTCCCTGCTGAGCTTGCCAAGCTGGCACCGCTGGCAGGAGCTGCTCGACCATGCCCATCTGGTGGTGAGCGTACGGCCGGGCTGGCAACCGGATTATCCGGCCGAGGTGGCGCAGTTGCTGGCGCGCCATCACACCACTGATGCCAACGCGCTGCATCTGCGTCTGGCCGGTCATATCTGGCTGGCGGACAACCAGCCCATCGAACTGTCAGCCACCCGACTGCGGGCCTTGCTGGATGGGGGGCAAGACACCCGCTACCTCTTGCCCGAGTCGGTTGCGCACTATATTGATCAACAGGGGCTCTACCGCGCCAACCGCCGCTAGCCCCTGTCGTAATCCCGCCCCGCCCGATGGGAAACGGGAGTGACCATGATATAATCCGCCGCCCTGACGCAAACGCTGCGCGCCGGAATACAGGAGATACTCATTGCAAGGCCAAGAATTGCATGCCTTTATCATCGACAAGATCGATGACATGAAAGGCCGCGACATCATCACCCTCGATGTACGCGGCAAATCCAGCATTACTGACACCATGATCATCTGTTCCGGCAACTCCAGTCGTCACGTCAGCGCCATTGCCCACCATCTGGCCAGCGAGGCCCGCCACGCGGGTCTGGATCTGCTGAGCGTGGAAGGGCAACTGAGCGGTGAATGGGTGCTGGTAGATATGGGCTCGGTGATCGTGCATGTGATGCAGGATGAACACCGTGACTTCTACCAACTGGAAAAGCTGTGGAGCGGTGCCGCTCAAATGAATACGCAATAAGAGCACAAGTGTAACGACCATGAAGATCCAGTTGATTGCGGTGGGCACCAAGATGCCCGCCTGGGTAGAGCATGGCTTCGAAGAGTATCGTCGCCGCTTCCCCAAAGACATGCCGTTTGAACTCGTCGAGATCGGCGCAGGCAAACGGGGCAAAAATGCCGACATTCCCCGCATCCTGCAGAAGGAAGGGGAAGCCATGCTGGCGGCTGCGGGGCGCTCGCGCATCGTCACCCTCGATATTCCGGGCAAGCCCTGGACCACGGAGCAGTTGGCGACCCAGCTGGAGGCGTGGAAACTCGATGGCCGCGATGTGGCCCTGCTGGTAGGCGGGCCGGAAGGCTTGTCACCCGAGTGCAAGGCTGCCGCCGAACAGAGCTGGTCACTGTCACCGCTCACCCTGCCCCATCCGCTGGTGCGGGTGCTGGTGGCAGAGAGCCTCTATCGGGCCTGGAGCATCACCACCAATCATCCGTATCATAGAGAGTGAGCCATGCGTCTCTGGAGTCTCACCTCTCATATTCACCCCTATCACAGAGAGTGAACAATGCAGTTCCTGCTCTTATTGCCCCCAAGGGTCTTGAGGTAAAGGCATGCTGAAACAACGCATCGAAATGCGCGATCACAGTGCCGAGGGCAATCTGTTCTTCCGGCGCACCCTGGTAGCCTACATCGGCATCGTCGTGCTGATGCTGGTGCTGCTGGGCAATCTCTATTATCTGCAGGTCGAGTCCTACGACACCTACCAGACTCGCTCCAACTCCAACCGTATCCGCGTGGTACCGGTGGCGCCGCCACGGGGCCTCATCTATGACACCAACGGTGTGCTGCTGGCAGAAAATCGCCCGGTCTACAGTCTGGAAATCGTGCCGGAAGAGACCAAGGATCTCGAAAAAACCGCCGACCAGCTGATCACCCTGCTGGGTCTGCCAGAGGGCACCAAGGAGAAGTTCCTCGCCGAAGTGAAGCGCCAGCGCCGCTTCAAGCCGGTCCCCCTCTACGAGAAACTGACCGAATATCAGGTAGCCCTCTTCTCGGTCAACCAGCATAACTACCCGGGCGCCAGCATCGAGGCCTACCTCAAGCGCTACTACCCGTTTGGTGACACCCTCACCCATGCTTTGGGATATGTGGCCAAGATCAACACCCGTGACGTGGAGCGCCTCGAGAAGGAAGAAAAACTCGCCAACTACGCGGCCACCAAGGATATCGGCAAGCAGGGGGTGGAGAAGTATTACGAGGATGAGCTGCACGGCGTGGCGGGCTATCAGGAGGTCGAGGTGAACAACCGCGGCCGGATTGTCCGCACCCTCAAGTTCCAGCCACCTATTCCCGGCAAGGATATCTACCTCAATATCGACGTCCGGATGCAGCTCAAGGCCCAGCAACTGCTGGCTGGCCAGCGCGGTGCCATCGTGATGATGGACCCGAAAACCGGCGCCATCCTGGCCCTGGAGTCGAGCCCGAGCTATGACCCCAACCTGTTCGTGACCGGTATCTCCAGCGCCAACTACTCGGCGCTGCTCAACGATCCGGCGCGGCCGCTGGTCAACCGCACCACCCAGGGCATTTATGCCCCTGCCTCTACCGTCAAGCCCATGATGTCCATCATGGGTCTCAACGAGGGGGCCATCACCCCGGGCTACCGCTATTTCGGCGGCCCGAGCTTCTCCATTCCCGGTACCACCAAGAAGTTTCGCGACTGGCGCCGCTGGGGTCATGGCTGGCTCGACGTCTATCGCGCCATCGAGGTCTCGGCAGATACCTACTTCTACGATCTCGCCTATCGGGTCGGCATCGACAAGATCCACAGCTATATGACCAAGTTCGGCTTCGGTCAGTACACCGGGGTCGATCTTTATGAAGAGACCAAAGGAGTCATGCCGTCCCGTGACTGGAAGATGGCCCGTTGGCGCCAGCCCTGGTATCAGGGTGACACCATCTCTGTCGGTATCGGTCAGGGCTACTGGAGCGCCACCCCGCTCCAACTGGCCAAGGCGATCAGCATCCTGACCCAGAATGGTCACGACGTCACCCCGCACCTGCTCAAGAGCACAGCCTCCCAGGCGGGGGTGGTCGATGCCCCCATCAACCCCAATATCGCCCTCAAGCTCAAGAACGACAGCTTCTGGAAAGTGGCGCAGGAGGGGATGTGGCGAGTCAACCATGGCAGTGAAGGCAGTGGCCGTCACTCGTTTGCCAAGGCGCCTTACTCCTCAGGCGGCAAATCGGGCACAGCCCAGGTAGTCGGTTTGAAGGAAAATCAGGTTTACAACATCAAGACGGTCAAGGCGGAGCATCGCGATAACGCTTTGTTCGTTGCTTATGCCCCCTTCGAGGCGCCAAAAGCGGTGGTAGCTCTGGTACTGGAAAACTCCATCGGAGGTGGCGGTGGCCGTGCTGCATCGCCCATTGCACGCCAGATGCTGGATGCCTATCTGCTGCCCCCGGATCCGCAACTGCCACCGGCACCGGAAAAGCCGTCCCAACCGAGTGAGGTCGCTCCCAATGAGTAATTCTGCCCGCCAGCAGAGCATCTGGTACAAGCTGCATATCGACTTGCCCCTGCTGCTCGGTCTGCTGGCCGTGATGACCCTCTCCATGGTGGTGCTCTACTCCGCCTCCGGTCAGGATATGGACTCCATCGTGCGCCAGCTGGTGCGCGGCGGTCTCGCCTTTGCTCTGATGATCGGCCTGGCCCAGTTGCCCCCCTCCCTCTACGCCCGCTGGTCGGTGCCGCTGTTCGCCGTGGTGGTGCTGATGCTGATTGCGGTAGACGTGTTCGGCCACATCGGCAAGGGGGCCCAGCGCTGGCTCGATCTGGGCTTTATGAAGTTCCAGCCCTCCGAGGTGATGAAGCTCTCCATGCCCATCATGGTGGCCGCCTGGCTCAGTCGCCACTCGCTGCCACCCAAGTTCAGCCATGTGGTGATCGCCCTCATCATGGTGCTGCTGCCCACCCTGCTGATCGCCGCCCAGCCTGACCTTGGTACCTCCATTCTGGTGGCCGCCTCCGGCTTCTTTGTCATCTTCCTGGCGGGGCTCAGCTGGTGGCTGATCGGCTTGGCGGTCCTGCTGATGCTGGCCTTTATGCCGGTGCTCTGGTTCTTCCTGATGCACGACTACCAGCGCCAGCGAGTGCTGATGCTGCTCGACCCGGAGAAGGACCCGCTCGGTCGCGGCTATCACATCATCCAGTCCAAGATTGCAATCGGCTCCGGCGGCGTCTTTGGCAAGGGGTGGCTGCAAGGGACCCAGTCCCAGCTGGAGTTTTTACCAGAACGGCATACCGACTTTATCTTCGCGGTATTCAGCGAGGAGTTCGGTCTGGTGGGGGTTGCCCTGCTGCTGGTGCTCTACCTCTACGTCATCAGCCGCTGCCTGTTTATCTCGATGCAGGCCCAGAACAGCTTCGAGCGACTGCTGGGCGGCGCCATCACCCTCACCTTCTTCGTCTATGTGTTCGTCAACATGGGCATGGTGAGCGGCATCTTGCCGGTGGTAGGGGTGCCCCTGCCGCTGGTGAGCTATGGCGGCACTTCCATGGTGACCCTGATGGCTGGATTCGGTATCCTGATGTCCATCCAGACTCATAGAAGACTGCTCGCCTGATGAGACGGGTTGGATTGCTGCTCTCGCTCGCCACCACGATGGCGACCGCCGCCGTGTCGCCGGATCGGTTGGCCCTGCTCGCCGACCAGCAGCAGGTGCCGCTGGCGGAGCTGCAGGCCGCGGTCGCCCGCGCCCAGTTGCGCCAAGAGGTGCTCGACACCATCAGCAAGCCGTGGGAGGCCAAACCCTGGCATCGCTACCGGCCGCTGTTTGTTACCCCGGAGCGCATCCGTGACGGCCAGCAGTTCTGGCAGCAACATGCCGAGACACTGGCTCGCGCGGAGCAGACCTATCGGGTGCCCGCCTCGCTCATCGTGGCTATCATCGGGGTAGAAACCTTCTACGGTCGCCAGATGGGCCGTCATCCGGTGCTCGATAGCCTCTACACCCTGGGGTTCCACTACCCGGAGCGCAGCGACTTCTTTGCCAAGGAGTTTGCCCAGCTGGTGGTGCTGGCCAAAGAGGAAGGGTGGCAACTCGATACCCTCAAGGGCTCCTATGCCGGCGCCATGGGGATGGGGCAGTTCATGCCCTCCAGCTATCGCCACTACGCCGTCGATTTTGACGGGGATGGCAAGCGGGATCTGTTTGCCAACCCGGTCGATGCCATCGGCAGCGTGGCCAACTATTTTGCCAGCCACCAGTGGCGCTGGGGCGAATCCGTGGTGGAACCGGCCCAGATCGGGTTGATGGCGGTCGAACCTCTACTCAGGCCTGAGCCCGAGCTAACACAACAGTGGTCAGAACTGGCGGCGGCAGGGATTGAGCTCGCCACGCCGCTGGCCCCACAGACGCCGGTCAAGTTGCTGGCGTTTGCCCAAGCCGATGGACCGGAATACTGGGTCGCACGGCATAACTTTTATGTGATCACCCGTTACAATCGCAGCCCACTCTATGCGATGGCGGTGTATCAACTTAGCCAAGCCATTCAGGAAGCGTATGCATCTTCGTCACAAACTCCTCCCGCTCAGCCTGAGCTTGTTGCTGGCCGCCTGTAGCAGCCAGCCGGAACAGAGCGCCCCCGTCGAGCCGCAAGCACCGGTCAGCAAGCCACCCGTTATCGAGATCCCGCAAGCCACCGGCGCCATTCCGCGCCCCGAGCCCCTGAGTGCCAGCGGCAACCGGGACTACTGGATCGGCAAGCAGAAGCACGAGGTGTGGCGCGACATCAAACACTACAGCGAAGAGGGCACCGCCAGCTGGCTGTCGCCAGATCTGGACGGCCAGAAGACCGCTAACGGCGATGTGCTGGACAGCAAGCTGTTCAGTGCCGCCCACCGCAACCTGCCCATCCCGAGCTATGTGCGGGTCACCAATCTGGACAACGGGCTGGAGACCATAGTGCGGGTCAACGATCGCGGCCCGTTCAACAGCCCGCGCCTGATCGACCTCTCCTACGCAGCGGCCAAGCAGCTGGAGATGGTCGATAGCGGTGAGGCCCGAGTACGGCTGGAGCTGATCAGCGACACCCCGGATCAGATGGTGATCATGGAGCCGATGAAGCCCATCGAGATGACCCCGACCACTCCGGCTGCGGCCTCCAACACGCTGTCGCAAGATGGCTTCCTGGGTGAACCGACCGCGCTTGCGATGGCCACTCCCGCCGCCGATCCGGCTCCTGTCAAGGCACCCGCCGCCAAGCCCGCCAAAGCGGTGCCTGTCAAACCAGCGTCAGCCAAGGCTGCAGCGCCCGCCAGCAGTGGTGATGGCAAGATGATCCAGGTACTGGCCAGCGGCTCCCGGGATCGGGCCGAGGCGATGGGCAAGGTGATGACCCAGCGTTACGGCGTACCCTACCGAATCGATGCCCATGGCGCCATTTTCCGGGTGCTGATTGGCCCGGTCGCCGCCGACCAGCAGGCAAGTGTGCTGGAAAAAGTACGTCAGGGCGGGCTGGAACAGGCCTTTATCGTGCCCTGATCGCCCCCTTTTGCTGCGGATGTGACTAACCGCTTACTCACTGTCATCACGTCGTTTTATGGCGTGATGACAGGGAGTGATGGATAAAAAACCAGTTCTGATCGCCATCTCGGGCTATAACCTGCGGGCGCATCTGGTATAGTTAGGCCCGCATTTTATCCCCATCTGGCTCGCAGGAATTTCAAGATGTCCAAATTTGCCCGTTCAGTTCTTCTGGCCTCACTGATCAGCGTAACCGCCCAGGCCAATACGCCGGTGCCGACACCGACCCCGAATGCCATGCCCATGGTGGTTCCCGCCGCGCCGGAGATCTCCGCCAAGGCCCATATTCTGATCGACTACTACTCAGGTCAGGTGCTGGCCGAGCAGAACGCCGAAGAACGTCTGCCGCCCGCCAGTCTGACCAAGATGATGACCTCCTACATCATCGGCCAGGAGCTGCTGAAGGGGAACATCAAGCGCACCGACATGGTGACCATCAGCCAGAACGCCTGGTCCAAGAACTACTCTGACTCCTCCAAGATGTTTATCGAGGTGGGCAAGCAGGTCTCCGTCGATGATCTCAACAAGGGCATCATCATCCAGTCCGGCAACGATGCCTGCGTCGCCATGGCCGAATTCCTGGCGGGCAGCACCGACTCCTTCGCCAGCCTGATGAACAGCTGGGCCGCCAAGCTCGGCATGAATGACAGCCACTTCATGAACCCGCACGGTCTGGATGCGGAAGGTCACTACAGTACCGCTCACGACATGGCCCGTCTGGGTCAGGCGCTGATCCGCGACCTGCCGGAGGAGTACAAGATCTACTCCCAGAAATCCTTCGTGTTCAACGGCATCACCCAGCACAACCGCAACCGCCTGCTGTGGGATCAATCCCTGCAAGTGGATGGCATCAAGACCGGCCACGTCAGCCAGGTCGGCTATAACCTGGTCTCCTCTGCCACCAACAACGAAGGCATGCGCCTGATCGCCGTGGTACTGGGCGCCAGCAGCGAAGCCTCCCGCGCCGCCGAGAGCAAAAAACTGCTCACCTACGGCTTCCGCTTCTTCCAGAGCCTGACCCCGTACAAGGCAGGCACCGAGCTGGTCACCCAGAAGATCTGGATGGGCGACAAACCGGAAGTGAAACTGGGCGTCGACAAAGATGTCTCCGTGCTGGTCACCCGCGGTCAGGGCAACAACCTGAAGGCTGATTTCCAGCTCGACAGCGAGCTGAAAGCGCCGCTGGCCAAGGGTCAGCGCGTCGGTACCGTGTTCCTGAAGCAGGGCGACAAAGAGATCAAGCAGGTGCCGCTGGTCGCCCTGGAAGAGGTGCAGGAAGGTGGCTTGATGAGCCGTCTGTGGGACTATCTGGTACTGCTGGTCACCAGCTGGTTCAAGTAATCCAACGCACAATCCTCACCAAACAGCGGCGCCAACAGGCGCCGCTGCTGTCTGTGACGGACAAAGGCAGTGAATAACCCTGTAAACTGCAGGTTCCGCCTTACCCTGATTTGTGGTAAAAAGCAGCACTTCCATCCTTGTCTGACCGATCCTGGCCTTGATCCCGGTCCGGGCAGCGCCCATATAGTTATGAGCCGTGCCCATATAGACTTGAAATGGCGGCCTCCACGGGCCATCGGCCACTAGCCATCCAAGATGAAGTCATCCCGGTGATGACGCAAAAGGTGAGTAAATGAATACCAAGTTTGATGAACTGCTGGAGTTTCCCTGCAAATTCCCGTTCAAGGTACTCGGCGTTGCCGACCCGGCACTGCCGGAAATGGTGGTTGAAGTGCTGCAGCAGCACGCCCCCGGCACCTATAGCCCGACAGTCCAGCCCAGCTCCAAGGGCAACTACCACTCGGTCCGCGTGACCGTGACTGCCCAGAGCAAAGAGCACATCGAAGCGATGTACCACGCCCTTGGCAAGATCGAGCTGGTGAAATACGTACTGTAATTTCTCTCTCGCCCCGTTCTGCGGGGCGACTGTTTTTGGCCGCAGCACGCCGCGAGGACGCCATGTCATCCCAGATCCCCGCCCAGTCCAGCCTGATTGTCAGGCAGCTGGGTCGCCGCCCCTACCAGCCGGTATGGGACGCCATGAAAGCCTTCACCGACAACCGCACCAGCGACACCCCGGACGAGTTCTGGGTGGTCGAGCACGATCCCGTCTACACCCAGGGTCAGGCCGGCAAGGCCGAACACCTGCTCAATCCGGGCAATATCCCGGTGGTGCAGAGCGATCGAGGCGGTCAGGTGACCTATCACGGCCCGGGCCAGCTGGTGCTCTACGTACTGGTGGATGTCCGCCGCTGCAAATTCTCGGTTCGCGAGCTGGTGACCGCGCTGGAGACAGCCATCATCAACACCCTCGCCAAAAGCGATATCCAGGCCTATGCCAAGGCCGATGCCCCCGGGGTCTATGTGAAAAATGACCTTGGCATGGAGGCAAAACTGGCCTCGCTGGGTCTGCGCATCCGCAAGGGGTGCTCGTTCCACGGGCTGGCCCTCAACATCAACATGGACATGACCCCCTTCCTGCACATCAATCCGTGCGGCTATGCGGGCATGGCCATGACCCAGACCAGCGCCCTGGGCGGCCCGCAGAGCGTGGCCGAGGCGCAATCCATTCTGGTGACCGAGCTGGCTCGCCTGATTGGCTATCAAACAATAACAAACACCGAGAGTGAATCATGAGCAAACCCGTTCGTATGGAGCCGGGCGTCAAGCTGCGCGATGGCGACAAGATGGCCCTGATCCCGGTGAAATTCATGCCGGATCCCAACGAAGAACTCCTTCGCAAGCCGGACTGGATGCGGATCAAGCTGCCCCCCTCCAGCCAGAAGATCGAACACATCAAGAGCACCTTGCGCAAAAACAAGCTGCACTCGGTCTGTGAAGAGGCCTCCTGCCCCAATCTGGCGGAGTGCTTCAACCACGGCACCGCCACCTTCATGATCATGGGCGCCATCTGCACCCGCCGCTGCCCCTTCTGCGACGTGGCCCACGGCCGCCCGCTGGCACTCGATCCGGAAGAGCCGAAGAAGCTGGCGCTGACCATCAAGGAGATGAACCTCAAGTATGTGGTGATCACCTCGGTGGACCGCGACGATCTACGCGACGGCGGTGCTCAGCACTTCGCCGACTGCATTCGCGAGATCCGCGAGCACAGCCCGCAGACCCGCATCGAGATCCTGACTCCGGATTTCCGTGGCCGGATGGAGCAGGCGCTGGAGGTGTTCCGCGAGACCCCGCCGGACGTCTTCAACCACAACCTGGAAACCGCGCCGCGCATGTATCGCGTCGCCCGCCCGGGTGCCGACTACAAGTGGTCACTGGAGCTGCTGCGCCGCATCAAGGAGATGCACCCCAACGTTCCGACCAAATCCGGTCTGATGATGGGTCTTGGCGAGACCAACGAAGAGATCGTCGAGGTGCTCAAGGATCTGCGCGCCCACGGCGTCAACATGCTGACCCTGGGTCAGTATCTGCAGCCGAGCCGCCACCACCTGCCGGTCAAGCGCTACGTGCCGCCCGCAGAGTTTGACGAGCTGAAAGATGTCGCTATGGAGCTGGGCTTTACCCACGCCGCCTGCGGTCCTTTCGTTCGCTCCTCCTACCATGCTGATCTGCAAGCCAAGGGCGAAGAGGTCAAATGATCTCGCACGACAGAGTGGCCAAGTAACCGCCACCCTCACAATGAAAAAGAGCGCCTATTGGCGCTCTTTTTGTTGGTGTCACTGACCGTTGCGGCTTGATGTACTCAGTAGCCGTGGTCGAAAATCCCCTGCTGATGCCAGCGTTGCAGCTGGGCCAGCACCCGGGTCTCCCGCGCCGTCCACTGGGGACAGGGCCCCGCCAGCTGGGTCTTGTTGGTTTGCAGCGCTTCGTCGAGGGCAAACCAGCCGGGCACGAAGCCAAGTCGGATCTCGTAGGGCTGCGGCTGCGGGGCCACCAGCTGATCGCCAATCCGGCACAAGTAGTAGAGCGAGCGGATGCAGTAGGCATCGAACCCCGGCTCGCGGGCGGCGCGATATTCACGGGTCTCGCCAAGCAGGCCCCCCAATTCCCGCAGCTCGGCACCGCACTCCTCCAGCAACTCGCGAGCGAGCGCCACACGGTGGCTCTCCCCCGCTTCAATACCGCCCCCGGGGAACATCAGATCGCCGTTGACCCGGGAATGCACCAGCAGCAGCTCGCCGCCACGAGGCACCACGGCACGCACCGTGAGGCGCTCCAAGGTGCGGCCATCGGTACGTACCTCGCCATGAATGAAAGAGAGATCGAACGGATTGGGCCAGCAGCTGGCCGGGGAGAACGTCGTCATCACTGCCTCAGGGCCGGTAGTTGCCATGCTTTAGCTGCTCGACAATTTCGGCAGCCCGCACATCGTAACCATCCTGCTCTGTCTTGCTCAGGGTGTGGTAGATGCCAAAACGTTTGGCTGAGACCTCGGGGCTATCCTGAAACGATTCGCTCACCTTGCCCCACAGATAGGCCAGCCCATACTGTTTCTGGCCCATATAGAGGGTGCTGAGGGAGGTGAATATGCGGCTGTTCACCTTATCCCCCTCCTGATAGAGGGAGAGGCCGTGCTGCAGGGTGGCGATGGCCTTTTCGGGGTCGCTCTTGGCGTAGATACCGCCGAGCGCCAGTTGCAGCTCGGGTTCATCCAGCGCTTTGGAGCCTTCCAGCGCCATAAACTGCTGGCGAGCCAGCTCGTTGGTGTTGTTGGTCCAGTGCCAGAGCAGCAGGTAGGGATCTTGCGAATTGCGGGTCGCGGCATCGAGCTGGGCCAACTGATCCCCGGCCGCCAGCATGCCCTCGACCCTTGGACTCTTCTGCTCGCGGGCATTCTTGTATTCAATGCTGGTGGAGCGCTCGGCACATTTGAGATAGCGCTCAAGGTTGCGCATCAGCTCGTACTTGCGCCGATCCGTCCCCTCTTCCTTGAGATAGAAGCGACTGCGGATCACATCGGTACGCTCGTAGCGACACCAGCCATCGTCCACCAGATCCTGGCAGAGCTCGGGATGATTGCCACAGATGTTGTGGATCCGGTCGTCATTGCAGCCAGCCACGGCAAGGCCGACTGAAAGCATGATGAAGGTCTGTCGCAGGGGGAAATTGGCCATGGTTCACATCTTGTTGGTAACGCGGGTTGGTAACAACTGGCGCCTTTACGGGCCACCTCCGGCTAGCAAACCGGTTACATATCCATTACAATACGCGCGCCATATAAGGCCGCGATTGCAGAATAATATAACGAAATATACACCCCTACACTGATCTGCATTCGACGAATTTTCTATTTACACCAACAACGTGAAATAAAGGATCTGGTCAATGACCCACGAGCACTACTTGCAAGCGTGGCAGGAGAGCCAGGAGCTCGCCGAAGCCATGCAGCCCTTGATTGGTCGCCTCTACCGACAACAAGGGGTCGAGATCACCCTCTACGGCCGCCCGCTGCAAAACGCCTCCACCATCGATATCCTCAAGGCCCACCGGGTCGTCCGCCGCCACCAGGGCGCGCCCCTCCCCATCCAGCAAAGCTTCCCCCTGCTTCAGGCCATCGTTGCCCTCAAACCCACCGCCGCCGAGGTTGACCTTGGCAAGCTGGCAGTCGGCTACTGGCAGGATCATCAGGATGAAGCGGGGATCGAGGACTATCTGCAAGCGCGACTGGCACCGGCCCTTGGCCGCAACCAGATGCCGCAGCCAACCGACGTGGTGCTCTACGGCTTTGGCCGTATCGGCCGCCTGCTGGCCCGCCTGCTGATCGAGCGCACCGGCGCTGCCAATCCGCTGCGTCTGCGCGCCATCGTGGTACGCGGTGGTCGCGACGGGGATCTGGAAAAACGCGCCAGCCTGCTGCGCCGCGACTCGGTGCATGGCCCCTTCAACGGCTCCATCGAGGTGGATGTGGAGCGCAGCGCCATCATCGCCAACGGCACCTTCATTCAGGTGATCTACGCCAATAGCCCGGCCGACATCGACTACACCGCTTACGGTATTCACGATGCGCTGATCGTCGACAACACCGGCGTCTGGCGTGACGAGGCAGGCCTCTCCGAGCACTTGAAGGCGCGCGGTGCCGGCAAGGTGCTGCTGACCGCCCCCGGCAAAGGGGAGATGAAAAACGTGGTGTTCGGGGTCAACCATGAGGTGATAGGCCCGGGTGACAGGATCATCTCCGCCGCCTCCTGTACCACCAACGCCATCACCCCGGTGCTCAAGGTGATGCAGGAGCGGTTCGGCATCCGCCACGGCCACGTGGAGACGGTTCACTCCTACACCAACGATCAGAACCTCATCGACAACTATCACAAGGGGGAGCGCCGCGGTCGCAGTGCCGCCCTCAATATGGTGATGACCAGCACCGGTGCCGCCAAGGCGGTGGCCAAGGCGCTGCCCGAGCTCAAGGGCAAGCTGACCGGCAACGCCATCCGGGTGCCGACCCCCAACGTCTCGCTGGCGATTATCAATCTTTCGCTGGAGCAGGCCACCGATCGGGAGAGCCTCAACGCCTATCTGCAGCAGATGGCGCTAAGCTCGGCCCTGCACCGCCAGATCGACTTCAGCGCCAGCACCGAGCTGGTCTCCTCCGATATGGTGGGTTCCCGTTATGCGGGCATCGTCGACTCCCAGGCGACCATCGCCGAGGGGGATCACTGCGTGCTCTACGTATGGTATGACAACGAGTTCGGGTACAGTTGTCAGGTAGTGCGGGTGATGGAGCAGATGGCTGGCGTAGTCCGCCAGGATCTGCCGGCATAGACCGATAGGGTCTACCTGCATGGCCCATCAGATCCCGCTGTTTATGGCTCAATAGTTCAAGGAGAGGCCGGATGTCGTTTCAACAGGGTGAGTTTTTACAAGCTATCAGGCAGATGCCCGAAGAGGTGTATGAGCGGCTCAAAACCGCTGTCGAGCTGGGCAAGTGGCCCGATGGCAAGCACCTCACCGACGAGCAGAAGGCCACCTCCCTGCAAGCCGTGATGGCCTGGCAGGCGATGCATCTCGACAACCCGGAGCATATGAACATCGGCCGTGACGGCGAGATCGTGATGAAGAGCAAGAGCGAGCTCAAGCGTCAGTATCGCGACGAGGAAGAGATAGTGCGGGTCGACCTTAACCATTGAACCTGACCCGGCAGGCCGCTCGCAGCGGCCACAGCAAAGAGGGGAGCCATGATGGCTCCCCTCTTTTTCCACTCTCGCCATGGTAGGGAGGTCAGAAGCTGTTCACGACCTGTAGCGAGAAGACGTCAGCAAGGTGAAGAGCAGCGCAGGAACCGGAGTGTATAGATATACGTGAGGATTCCGAGCAGCACATGAGCCTTGATCACGGCTTCGCAGTAAGGTCGCGGACAGTTTCTCAGGGAGTCAGCTCCCCGCGCAGCGACTGCTGCATCAGCTCGCGAATGCGGTGGGATGGCAAGTCCTGGCTCAGCAGGAAGTGCAGCTTGGTGAGTGCAGCTTCGGCGGTCATGTCAAAGCCCGAGATCACCCCGGCCCGCGACAGGGCGTTGCCGGTGGCATAGCCCCCCATATTGACCTTGCCGTGCAGGCACTGGCTCAGGTTGACGATGATGACGCCACGGGCCGAGGCCTCGGAGAGCAGTGCCAGCATGGCCGGGTTCTGCGGCGCATTGCCGACCCCGAACGACAGCAGGATCAGCGCCTTCACCGGTTGTTGCAGGATATTGGCGATCACCTCGCTGGAGATCCCCGGATAGAGGGTCACCACGCCGATGGGCTGGGGGGTGATGTCGTGCAGCACCAGCGGCCGCTCGGAGGGCACGCCCAGCTCGCCCGCTTCCAGCGAGATGGCGATCCCGGCATTGAGCAGCGGCGGATAGTTGGGGGAGTCGAAAGCGTGGAAGCCGTCGGCGTGCACCTTCTTGCTGCGGTTGCCGCGATAGAGCTGGTTGTTGAAGAACAGCGTCACCTCGTGGATCGGGTAGTTGGCCGCGATATAGAGGGCGTTGAGCAGATTCTGCTGACCGTCGGAGCGCAACTCGGCGAGCGGGATCTGGGAACCGGTGATGATAACCGGCTTGTGCAGATCTTCCAGCATGAAAGAGAGCGCCGAGGCGGTGAACGACATGGTGTCGGTACCGTGCAAAATGACAAAACCGTCGTACTTGTCGTAGTTGTCGCGAATATCCTCGGCGATGCGCTGCCAATCCGCCGGGGTCATGTCGGAGGAATCGATGAGAGGGGCATATTCGTGGATATGGTAATCCGGCATCTCGGGGCGGTGGAACTCGGGCATCCGCGCCAGACAGTCTTCCATAAAGCCCGCCATCGGCACGTAGCCGTGATCGGAACGCTGCATCCCAATGGTGCCGCCTGTGTAGGCAATGTAGATAGACTTCTTCACACCCTCTCCTCTTGATGAAGTGAACACCGCCGGAACATGAACCATGTCGGGGTGAACCACAATGTCAACGCCCGCCAGCGCCTCTGCGTGCAGCGGAAACCGGCGAATTATAGAGACTGGCGCCCCAAATGACAGCCGTTCCATGCACCCTTTTCGGCTTTTCTGCCCTCTACCCACATAGTGTTAAATATCACAATAAACCACTAAAACGAGCATTAATACGACAAAGATGGAATTAAACGATGCTTTTTGCTACAATCCGCCGGATTTTACTAAAATCTCATCTGGATGCCTGAGCATTTCAGGCCCGCACAAGCCCCATCTTTCCTGGGGCGGGGAGATGTTTCCCCTTCTTTGCTGGCACATAAGCCACACTGTTTTCATCCCGGCTGAATCTGTAAGTCTTTTGCTATGAAAGACACAGCCAATCAACATGGGAGTACTGAATGTTACAACTTGATTCCTACGCAACGCTGGTCGCTGCCACTCTGGTATTGCTGCTTGGCCGGGTGTTGGTTACCCGAGTCGGGCTGCTGCGTACCTTCAACATCCCCAAACCGGTAGCCGGCGGCCTGGTGGTCGCGCTGGTACTGCTGCTGCTGCGCTCCACCCTGCAGATGGAGCTGCAATTTGATACCAGCCTGCAAACCCCGCTGATGCTGGCCTTCTTCGCCTCCATCGGTCTCTCCGCCGATCTCGCCAGCCTGAAACGCGGCGGCAAGGCGGTGGTTACCTTCCTGATGGTGGTCACCGGCCTGCTGCTGGTGCAGAACAGTCTGGGTGTCGGTCTGGCTACCCTGCTCGGTCTGGATCCCCACATGGGGCTGCTGGCCGGCTCCATCACTCTCTCCGGCGGCCACGGCACCGGAGCGGCCTGGAGTGCCACCTTCTCCGAGAAGTACGGCGTGCAATCCGCCGCTGAGCTCGCCATCGCCTGTGCCACATTCGGTCTGGTGCTGGGCGGCCTGATTGGCGGCCCGGTGGCTCGCTATCTGGTGAAGAAAGTGCAGGTGCCCGGTGAGGAGCACAATCAGGATGAGGCCCCCCAGGGCTTCGAAATGCCGGATATGGAGCGCCCCCTCACCACTTTCAGCGTTATCGAAACGCTGGCGCTGATCGCCATCAGCCTCAAGGGCGGCGAGCTGCTCTCTGCTTCCCTCAAAGGGGGCGCCTTCGAGCTGCCGATCTTCGTCTGCGTGCTGTTTGTCGGCGTGCTGCTGCGCAACGTCCTGACCCTGCTGAACTGGCATGAAGTGAGCGATCGCGAGGTCTCCCTGCTGGGCAACGTCAGCCTGTCGCTGTTCCTCGCCATGGCACTGATGAGCCTGAAACTGTGGGATCTGGCCAGCCTGGCGCTGCCCATCTTCATCCTGCTGGCCGCCCAGACCGTGGCGATGGCGCTCTACGCCATCTTCGTCACCTTCCGGGTGATGGGCAAAAATTACGATGCGGCCGTGCTGGCGGCAGGTCACTGCGGCTTTGGCCTGGGGGCCACCCCAACCGCGATTGCCAACATGCAGGCCATCACCCAGCGCTTCGGTCCCTCCCACCTGGCGTTTCTGGTGGTGCCCATGGTGGGCGCCTTCTTTATCGACATCATCAACGCCATGGTGATCAAGCTGTTTATGGCGATGCCATTCCTGTAATTCCCTTTCCGTCAGACGTATATGATCAGAGCCCACCTTTCGGTGGGCTCTTTGCTTGCTCTCTACTCGCCAGCTGACGCAGGCAGAGCCGGGGCTCGTATCCGCCACCAGGGTGACCCGCTAGCAACCCGGACTACCCGGAATCCCCACATCCCGCACTCCCCCGAACAACAAAAAGCCCCGCGCTCGACAGAGGACGGGGCTTGATTATGTCAGCCGGAACGGGCCGGGACGTGCACCTTACAGGATAAAGGTCGACACCTGCTGGTTCAGGTCAGCAGCACGCCCTTTGAGGCTGTGGGCCTGATCCAGATCGCGCATGGCGGCGGCGGTGATCTCGTCACTCACATCCTTGATGGCGGTGGTGTTCTGGGTGATCTCGCCGGTCACCTGGGTCTGCTCCTCGGCGGCAGTGGCGATCTGACCCGCCATGTCGGAGATGAGGGAGATGGCGCTGGTGATCTCTTCCAGTGCGCGTACCGCCTGATCGGCATCCTGCACGCTGTTGTCCGCCAGCCCCTGACTGGTCTGCATCAGGCTCACCGCACGGGCAGTGGTCTGTTGCAGGGTCTCGATGGTGGACTGGATCTGCTGGGTGGAGTCCTGGGTACGGCGCGACAGCACCCGCACCTCGTCAGCGACCACCGCAAAACCACGGCCCTGCTCACCGGCACGGGCCGCTTCAATGGCTGCGTTCAGCGCCAGCAGGTTGGTCTGCTCGGCAATGCCCTGAATGGTGGAGAGGATGCTGGTGATCGCCTGCGCGTGGCGGCTCAGCTCGCCGATCACCTCGGTCGCCTGCCCCACCTCTTCGGCCAGACCATTGATGGACTGGCGGGTCTTGTTGACCAGCATCTTGCCCTGCTCACTGCTCTGGGCAGATTGCTGGGCAGCGGCGGCGGTGTTCTCGGCGTTGCCGGCGATCTCCATGGTGGCACTCGCCATCTCGGTGACCGCCGTGGCGACCATGGTCACCTCCTGCTGCTGACGCTGCAACTCGTCCACCGCGGCCTGGTTGGTCACCAGACTACGCTCGGCATCGGCGTTCAATTCGTTGGCCAGCTGGCGGATATTGCCGATCAGCTGATGCTGACTGCCGACGAAACGGTTGAAGCTGTTGGCCAGTTGGCCCACTTCGTCGTTGGCGTCGATCTTGATGCGCTGGGTCAGATCACCGTTACCATCGGCAATGCGGGCCAACGCCTGGGAGACCTTGGTGAGCGGGCCAAGCAGCATGCTGACCAGCCAGGAGATAGCGAGGATGCTACCCACCAGCACCAGCAGCGCCATCCCCAGCTGGGTCATCAGCAGGGAGGAGAGCGGCGCTTCCAGCGCGGCCTTGTCCAGCACCAGCACCAGCTCCCAATCCGTGTCGGGGATATCAGCCGCCCACAGCAGCTTGTCGCGACCTTCATTGTCAAAATAAGCTGGCACCAGCTCCTTGCTTGACTTGCTCTGCTCGATCAGCGCGTTGGTCAGATCGTTGTCGATCTCGCTGGCCGGTTTCATCGCCTTGGCAGCATCCTTGTAGGCGATGATGGTGCCATCCTTGTGCATCATGATGGCGAAACCGTCGGCAGGCAGCTGCATCTTGGTCACGTCTTCCACCAGCGAGGCGATGGAGAGGTCACCACCGACTACCCCGCCAGAAACCGGCTGGGCCAGGGTCACCACCATGATGTTGTAAGCCACGTCGAGATAGGGTTTGGTGACAATCAGGCCACCTTTGCTCATCGCCTCCTGATACCAGCCACGAGAGCGCGGGTCGTAGCCATCGCGGTTGATGGAGGGATCGGAGTCATTCATCTTGCCGCTGCTCTCACCGAAATAGGTGAGCTGGAAACGGCCGGAAACTTGTGCCTGTTGCAAGGCATTGAGGGGTTCGGCACCGGCCTTGTTGCCGAGCGCCTGGATCACGTCGCGACGGGCGGCGAGCCAGTCGCTGACACGCTCGGCCTGCTGGGTACCCAGCCGTTGCAACTGCTCCTGGCTGCCTTGCAGCAACAGGGACTTCTGGCTGCTATAGCTCTGCCAGGAGAGCAACAAAATCACCAACGAAAGGGCGATCACCACTGACAACAGTATCTTCTGCTTGAGTGACAGGTTTTTCATCATGTGTTCTTCTTATTGAGGTGAGGAGCGGGTTTTTCCCTAAATTGCACAACACTACACGTAGTCATTAGCGACCCGAATGGCCAAAACTGAACCTGAAAATGGGTCGGCGGGCGATATTTTCTACCGAGGTGGAGAAAAGTGCACCAGAAATTGACGGCATGAGCCGCACAAGCCAAGGCAACCCTGTTTATTCCTTCCACAATTGGCTAGAATATCCCGTTTTTAAATCACATCGACCCTGAGAGTTTTCACGATGTTCGAAGTTAATCCCGTATTAAATAAACTTAAGGAGCTGTCTGAGCGGACCGAGCTTCTTAGGGGGTACCTTTGACTATGACGCCAAGAAAGAGCGTCTAGAAGAGGTCAACGCCGAGCTGGAACAGCCGGACGTATGGAATGAACCCGAGCGCGCACAGGCGCTGGGCAAAGAGCGCGTCGCGCTGGAAAACGTGGTCGGCACCATCGACACCCTGACCCAGGGTGTCGATGACGTCGAGATGCTGGTGAGCCTGGCCGTCGAAGGGGAAGACGAAGAGACCTTCAACGAAGCCATCGCCGAATCCGAACAACTGGAAGCCAAGCTGGTGGATCTCGAATTCCGCCGCATGTTCTCCGGTCAGCACGACGGCTCCGACTGCTATATCGATATTCAATCCGGCTCCGGTGGTACCGAAGCACAGGATTGGGCCAACATGGTACTGCGCATGTACCTGCGCTGGGGCGATGCCCACGGCTACAAGCCCGAGCTGATTGAATGCTCCGAAGGCGACGTGGCCGGCATCAAATCCGCCACCATCAAGTTCACCGGCGAATATGCGTTCGGCTGGCTGCGTACCGAAACCGGCGTACACCGTCTGGTTCGCAAGTCTCCGTTCGATTCCGGTGGCCGCCGTCACACCTCTTTCTGTTCTGTGTTCGTCTACCCCGAGATCGATGACGATATCGATATCGAGATCAACCCGGCGGATCTGCGGATCGACGTCTACCGTGCCTCCGGTGCCGGTGGTCAGCACGTTAACCGAACCGAATCCGCGGTGCGTATTACCCACGTTCCGACCGGTGTCGTGGTACAGTGCCAGAACGACCGTTCCCAGCACAAAAACAAAGACCAGTGTATGAAGCAGCTGAAAGCCAAGCTCTACGAGCTGGAAATTCAGAAGCAGAACGCTGAGAAACAAGCCCTGGAAGAGACCAAGTCTGATATCGGTTGGGGCAGCCAGATCCGTTCCTATGTGCTGGATGACTCCCGTATCAAGGATCTGCGCACCGGCGTCGAAACCCGTAATACCCAATCGGTGCTCGACGGTGACTTGGACAAGTTTATCGAAGCCAGCCTGAAATCAGGTCTGTAAACAAGCAGGAATCACCATGTCTGAACAAACCATCACTCCGGAAGTCGACCAAACTCTCGAACTCAACAACGAGATGACCGAGCGTCGTTCCAAGCTGGCCGCCCTGCGCGCCCAGGGTAATCCTTTCCCCAACGACTTCCGTCGCGACAGCCTCTCTGGCGATCTGCACGCAGAGTTCGACGACAAAAGCGCCGAGGAGCTGACGAGCCTGGGTAAACGGGTGAAGATTGCCGGTCGCATCATGACCCGCCGGATCATGGGCAAGGCTTCTTTCGCCACCCTGCAGGACATGGCCGGCAAGATCCAGGTCTACGTTACCCGTGACGACCTGCCGGAAGGTTTCTACAACGAGCAGTTCAAGAAGTGGGATCTGGGCGACATCGTGGGTGTCGAAGGTACCCTGTTCAAGACCCAGACCGGTGAGCTCTCCGTTCACGTTTCCGATATCCGCCTGCTGACCAAGGCGCTGCGTCCGCTGCCCGAGAAGCACAAAGGCCTGACCGACCAGGAAGCTCGCTGCCGCCAGCGCTACCTGGATCTGATCGCCAACGAAGAGTCCCGCAAGACCTTCATGATCCGCACCCAGGTGGTTGCCGGTATCCGCAAGTTCTTCAACGAAAAGCGCTTCATGGAAGTGGAAACCCCGATGATGCAAGTCATCCCGGGTGGTGCCTCCGCGCGTCCGTTCGTCACTCACCACAATGCGCTGGACATCGACATGTACCTGCGTATCGCTCCGGAGCTCTATCTGAAGCGTCTGGTGGTCGGTGGTTTCGAGCGTGTCTACGAGATCAACCGCAACTTCCGTAACGAAGGTATCTCGGTTCGTCACAACCCCGAGTTCACCATGATCGAGTTCTACATGGCCTACGCCGACTACATCGATCTGATGGACCTGACCGAAGAGCTGCTGCGCACCCTGGCACAGGACATTCTGGGCGACACCAAGATCCGTTACGCCAAAGAGGGCGAAGAGGGTCTGACCATCGATTTCGGTCAGCCGTTCCAGCGCCTCACCATGGTCGAGTCCATCCTGAAGTTCAACCCGGACGTAACTCTGGACGATCTGGCTACCCTCGAGAGCGCCAAGGCCGTTGCCAAGCGTCTGCACATCGAGCTGATGAAGGGCTGGGAGCTGGGCCACGTGATCACCGCGATCTTCGAAGAGACCGTGGAGCACATGCTGCTGCAACCGACCTTCATCACCGAGTACCCGGCCGCCGTTTCTCCGCTGGCTCGCCGCAACGACGTGAACCCGGACGTAACCGACCGCTTCGAATTCTTCATCGGTGGCCGCGAGCTGGCCAACGGCTTCTCCGAGCTGAACGATGCAGAAGACCAGGCCAAGCGCTTCCAGGATCAGGTTGATCAGAAAGAAGCCGGCGACGACGAAGCCATGTTCTACGACGCCGACTTCGTCACCGCGCTGGAACACGGCCTGCCGCCGACTGCCGGTCAGGGTATCGGTATCGACCGTCTGGTGATGCTGTTCACCAACAGCCACACCATCCGTGACGTCATTCTGTTCCCGGCCCTGCGTCCGCAGAAATAAAGCCCACAGAAGTCAGCTACATCCCTTGGGTCAATCCCAAGCGTGATAGCCCATAAAAACGCCCCGCAACAGCGGGGCGTTTTTTATAATGCTCACAACAATTGACGAATGCTTACCGCTTATGAGGCTGGCGGTAGCAGCCACTCTCCCTGCCACAAGGTGACGGCCTGACCGGCCATCAGTACCCTCTCCTCCTGCAGTTCAAGCCGCAACTCACCACCACGGGCCGAAATCTGACGGGCCCGCAGTTGCCGTTTACCAAGCCGTTCGGCCCAGAAGGGCACCAGAGCGCAGTGGTTGGAACCAGTAACCGGATCCTCATCGACGCCCACCCAAGGGGCGAAATAGCGGGAGACAAAGTCATGGTTCGGGTCGTTTGAGGGCGCCGTCACTATCACCCCCCGTCCCGGCAAAGCACGCAGAGCATGAAAATCAGGCGAAAGCGTACGGATCTCCTCTTCACTTGCCAGCTCCAGCAAGAACTTGGCTCCGGCCGCTAGGGTTTGTCTTGGTTGGCAGCCGAGCGCGGCAGCATAGGCTAGGTCCAGAGTCAGTGGAGCCAATGCGATACGTGGAAAATCGAGCCAAATCCACTCATCTTCGCACTGGGCCAGCAGCTCACCACTACGGGTCTCGAAGCGGATAGTCTCGTGTGCAGCTACCGCCCCTGTCTGCCACAACACATGAGCAGCCGCCAAGGTGCCATGACCGCAGAGATCAACCTCGACTTTCGGCGTGAACCAGCGCAACTGATAATGGGCTCTGCCAAGTTGTACCAGAAAGGCTGTCTCGGAGAGGTTGAACTCGGCCGCCATCGCCAGCTGGCTGGCATCCGGCAGGGCGGGTCCCAATACAACCACTGCGGGGTTGCCACCAAGGGGCTGCCGACTGAACGCATTGACATGAAACAATCTGATATTGGACATGGCACTTCCTGTGTTATCAAGTGGCTCTCATTTAACGCCCTTTATACCACGCCCCTCTTTTGCTGCGGGAACAGGCGTACCTCTGCCCCTTTAATGCATTAATAGAATAAAGAAGACATTTTTATTCTTTGTTGTTATCCAACACGCCCTTTAATCTGGCCAAAAATCAGACCATGGAAGACGCGTGTGATGCAATTGAAGGATTCCCCATTCAACCTCTCCCCCCTCTCTGACGAGCAGCAACGTCAGTTGGGTCAGGTACTCTCGACCCTCAATACCCAGCAACTGGCCTGGGTGAGCGGATATCTCTACGGCCTCTCCCAGACCGGTCAGCAGAGCGTTGCAGCCAGCGCCGCCGTGGCTGCGCCCAGCGGCAGCCTGACCATTCTCTACGGCTCCCAGACCGGCAACGCCAAAGGGGTCGCCACTGCCATCAAGGCGCAGGCCGAGGCCCGCGGTCTACCGGTCACCCTAGCGTCGATGGCCGACTACAAACCCAAGCAGCTCAAGAAAGAGAGCCATCTGCTGGTGGTAGTGAGCACTTACGGGGAGGGTGAACCGCCGGAGAGCGCCGTCGATCTGTTCGAGCAGCTTAAAAAAGGCAAGATTGGCAAGCTGGACGGCCTCAAGTTCGCGGTGCTGGGGCTGGGTGACAGCTCCTACGAATTTTTCTGCCAGACCGGCAAAGATTTCGACGACTTCCTCGCCAAAGCAGGGGCTGAGCGCATTTATGAGCTCGCCAGCCTCGATGTGGATTATCAGGATGCGGCCAAGAGTTGGGGCGAGCAGGCACTCAACGCCATTGCCACGACCCTCTCTACCGGTGTGGCCAGCAGCAGCGTAGCCAACGCGGTGCAGCAGGCGGTTGGCCACAGCCAATACAGCAAGGAGAACCCCTTCCCTGCCCACCTGTCGGTCAATCAGAAGATCACCGGCCGGGATTCCACCAAGGATATCCGCCATATCGAGATCAATCTGGCCAACTCCGGCATCACCTATCAACCGGGTGATGCCCTCGGCGTCTGGTTCGACAATGACGCCGAACTGGTGGGCGAAGTGCTGGCCCTGACCGGCCTCTCCGGTGATGAAGCCACGGCCCACGGCACCTTGCGCGCTGCCCTGACCAGTCACTTCGAACTGACCCGGCTGCACGGCGGCTTTATCACAGGACTCGCTGACATATCGGACAACGCAGCGCTGAAAGATCTGGCTGGCGACAAGGCCCAGGTCAATGCACTGGTCGCCTCTGCCCAAGTGGTGGATGTACTGAAACGCTTCCCGACCGCACTCACTACCGAGCAGCTGGTCAGCCTGCTGCGCCCCCTCACCCCGCGCCTCTACTCCATCGCCTCTGCCCAAAGCGAAGTGGAAGAGGAGGTACACCTGACCGTCGGCGTGGTGCGTTACCCGCAGGAAGATGGCACTGTGCGCTCTGGCGCCGCCTCCTCCTATCTGGCAGACCGGCTCATTGAGGATGGTGAGGTGCGGGTATTCATCGAGCACAACGACAACTTCCGCCTGCCCGCCAATCCCGACACCCCCGTCATCATGGTGGGGCCGGGCACCGGCATCGCCCCGTTCCGCGCATTTATGCAGGAGCGGGAAGCCATCGGGGCCTCGGGCAAAAACTGGCTCTTCTTCGGCAACCCCCACTTTACCCAGGATTTCCTCTATCAGGTGGAGTGGCAGCGTTATGTGAAATCGGGGCTACTGTCGAAGATCTCGCTAGCCTTCAGCCGGGATCAGGCCAACAAGATTTATGTGCAGGACCGTCTGCGCGAGGCAGGGCTTGAGCTCTACCAGTGGCTGGAAGCAGGCGCTCACTTCTATGTGTGTGGCGACGCCAACAAGATGGCCAAGGATGTACAGGAGGCCCTGCTGGATGTAATTGCCGAACACGGTCACAAGAGTCGTGAGGAAGCAGAAGAGTATTTGAGCGAATTGCGTCGTGCCAAACGTTATCAAAGGGATGTCTATTGATGAGCAAACAACCTCTTTCTCACCAAAAAGCGGGACCGGTCGAAGGGCCGCTGGCCGACAA
This sequence comes from Aeromonas veronii bv. veronii, assembly GCF_000820225.1. GTDB lineage: Bacteria > Pseudomonadota > Gammaproteobacteria > Enterobacterales > Aeromonadaceae > Aeromonas > Aeromonas veronii. The sequence goes on along the minus strand of NZ_CDDK01000018.1, from coordinate 72,085 downwards.
CGAGCGCCTCAAGCGCGAGAGCAATTTTCTGCGCGGCACCATAGAGCAAGATCTACAGGACCCGCTCACCGGCGGCTTCAACGGCGACAACTTCCAGCTGATCCGCTTTCACGGCATGTACCAGCAGGATGACCGCGACATCCGCCCGGAGCGCGCCGCCCAGAAGCTGGAGCCGCTGCACAACGTCATGCTGCGTGCCCGCCTGCCCGGTGGGATCATCACCCCGGCCCAGTGGCAGATCATCGACAAGTTCGCCGAAGAGCACAGCCTCTACGGCAGCATCCGCCTGACCACCCGTCAGACCTTCCAGTTCCACGGGGTATTGAAGCGCGACATCAAGCTGATGCACCAGACCCTCAACAGCACCGGCATCGATTCCATCGCCACCGCCGGCGATGTGAATCGCAACGTGCTCTGCACCAGCAACCCGGTGGAATCCGAGCTGCATCAGGAGGCCTACGAGTGGGCCAAGAAGATCTCCGAACACCTGCTGCCCAAGACCCGCGCCTACGTGGAGATCTGGCTGGACGGTGAAAAACTGGGGCAGGATGAGGAACCGATCCTGGGTTCCAACTACCTGCCGCGCAAATTCAAGACGACCGTGGTGATCCCGCCTCACAACGACGTGGATATCCACGCCAACGATCTTAACTTCGTGGCCATTGCCGAGAACGGCAAGCTGGTGGGCTTCAACGTGCTGGTGGGCGGCGGGCTGGCCATGACCCACGGCGATACCACCACCTATCCGCGCAAGGCGAGCGACTTTGGCTTTATTCCGCTCTCTCACGTGCTGGAGGTGGCGGCCGCCGTCGTCAGCACCCAGCGCGACTGGGGTAACCGGGTCAACCGCAAGAACGCCAAGACCAAGTACACCCTTGAACGGGTTGGCGTCGAAGCCTTCAAGGCCGAGGTGGAGAGCCGCGCCGGCATCCAGTTCGGGCCGGTTCGTCCCTATGAGTTCACCAGCCGTGGCGATCGCTTCGGTTGGGTCGAGGGGATCGACGGCAAACACCACCTCACCCTCTTTATCGAGAATGGCCGCCTGCTGGACTTCCCGGGCAAGCCGCTCAAAACTGGCATGCTGGAGATCGCCAAGGTGCATCAGGGGGATTTTCGCCTGACCGCCAACCAGAACCTGATCATCGCCGGGGTACCTGCCAGCGAGAAAGCCCGTATCGAAGGGCTGGCGCGCCAATACGGCCTGCTGGATGACGGAGTAAGCGAGCAGCGCAAGCAGTCCATGGCTTGTGTGGCCCTGCCCACCTGCCCGCTGGCGATGGCTGAAGCGGAGCGCATGCTGCCGGCGTTTGTCACCGACATCGAAGGGCTGCTGGCCAAACATGGGCTGGCGGATGACGCCATCATTTTCCGGGTCACCGGTTGCCCCAACGGCTGCGGCCGCGCCATGCTGGCGGAAGTGGGTCTGGTGGGCAAGGCGCCGGGTCGCTACAACCTGCATCTGGGTGGCAATCTGGAGGGGACCCGCATTCCGCGCCTCTATCAGGAGAACATCACCGAGCAGCAGATTTTGGCCGAACTCGACGCGTTGATCGGCCGCTGGGCCACCGAGCGAAAGCAGGGTGAGTGCTTCGGCGACTTCGTGATCCGGGTTGGGGTGATTGCGCCCGTTATCGATTCTGCGAGGGACTTCTATGCCGCTTAATGTCACTGAAGATGGCCGCCTTGACCTGCAGGCGCTGCTAGCCCTCGGCCGTGAGGAGCAAGTCGAGGCGCTGGCGCCCCTCAACCGGGAGCTGGATACCATGAGTGCCTCCGAGCGGGTGCGCTGGGCCCTGGCCAATCTGCCGGGGGAGCATGTGCTCTCATCCAGTTTCGGCATTCAGGCGGCGCTGATGCTCCATCTGGTAAGTCGCGAACGGGCCGACGTGCCCGTGGTGCTGACCGATACCGGTTATCTGTTCCCCGAGACTTACCGTTTCATCGACGAGCTGACCGAGCGCCTCGCGCTCAACTTGAAGACCTACCGGGCCGAGCTCAGTCAGGCCTGGCAGGAGGCGCGATTTGGCCTCTTATGGGAGCAGGGGGTGGAGGGGATCACCCGCTACAACCAGCTCAACAAGGTGGAGCCGATGGACCGCGCCCTGCGCGAGCAGGGGGCCCAGACCTGGTTCTCCGGCCTGCGCCGGGAGCAGTCCGGCAGCCGTGGCAAGCTGCCGGTGCTGGGCATCCAGCGCGGCCGCTTCAAGTTCCTGCCGGTGATCGACTGGAGCAACAAGGATGTCTTCTACTACTTCAAGGAGTTCGACCTCCCCTACCACCCGCTGTGGGAGCAGGGCTACCTGTCGGTGGGCGATGTCCACACCACCGCCAAGTGGGAGCCGGGCATGAGCGAGGAGCAGACCCGCTTCTTCGGCCTCAAGCGCGAGTGCGGTTTGCACGAGGAAAATGGCGAGAACGACGGCTCAGGCATCTAATCCCGTCTTGAAAACCCAACAGAACAACAAGGGCATCCGAAGATGCCCTTGTTGTTATTTGCCCATTAGCATTCGTCCGTCAGCGGCGCTGCCAGGTCTCGAAGCTATAGGGGTGCGGGTTCTTCTCATCGGCAGGGTGGCTCTCGCACGCAATGCGTTGCCACTGGCCATCATCAAAAGCGGGGAAACGGGTATCCCCCTCCACCGCCAGATCGATGCGGGTCAGGTAGAGACAATCCGCGCTCGGCAACATCTCGGCATAGAGATGACCACCACCGATCACCATCAACTCCTCCACCAAGCTGCCTGCCAACAGCGCCAGCGCCGCCTCGACGGAGCCCACCACCTCAATGCCCTCGGCCTGATAGTCGGGATTGCGGCTGATCACCAGATTGCGCCGTCCGGGCAGCGGTCGACCGATGGATTCGAAGGTCTTGCGCCCCATCAATACCGGTTTACCGAGGGTGACACGCTTGAAGTGAGCCAGATCGGCAGGCAGATGCCAGGGCATCTGGTTGTCCTTGCCGATCACCCTGTCGTGGGCCATGGCGGCAATCATGGAAATCTTCATGGGGCCTCTCACCGTCTGTCAGATTATGGGGCGGTTACGGTACACGACCAGAGAGGGGATCGCCAAACCGAAACTGAGGGCACCGACGATAAAGAGCGCCTTGAGGCCGTTCTCCACCGCACTCTGGATCAACTCCATGGTCACACCGTTGATGTTGAGCTCCACCACCGCAATCATGGTCTTGAAGGCATAACTCCCCGGGATCATCGGAATGATGGAGGCAACGCTGAACACCGGACGCGGCGCCAGCAGACGGCGCGACCAGTAGACGCAGACAAAGCCGACCGTGGTCGCCGCCGCCAGCGTCGCCCACTCGATGGGCATGCCATAGTGGATCAGCAGGGTACGCAGACTGTGGGCCAGCGCGCCGCCCATGGCGCAATACTTCAGCATCCGTGGTGGCACGTTGAACAGCATGGCAAACCCCACCGCCGGAATGGAGGACCAGAAAGCATCCTTGGCCAGTAGCCAGAGCAAATCCATCATACTTTCCACCCCCAGATCCCCGTGACCGACATGGCCAGAATGATGCCGATCGCAGCGCTGATGGTCAGCAGGGTCGCTGTCCCCCAGCGGGCCAGCCCCATGTTGAAGTAGCCCTTCACCATGTCTGAGACCGCATTGATCAGCGGAAAGCCCGGCACCAGCAGCAGCACGCTGGCCGCCATGGCGAGATAGGGCTGGTCACCCCAGTTAAAAAAGGTGGCGCTGGAGGAGAGCAAAGTAGCAATAAAGCCGGTGGCGGCAAAGTTGATGAGCGGGCTATGGTGATGGCGGGCCATCAGCTGGCGCACCCGCATCGCCACGGCAGACGAGAAACAGGTCACCAGGAAGATGGGCCAGTCACCGCCAAACAGCAGGCTAAAGGCACCACAGGAGAGCCCCACCATGGGGACCACCAGCCAGGGGTGATAGTGGAAAGGGACGATGGCCTCGAGGCGCTGGCGCACTTCACGGGCACCGATCAGCTCTTTTTCCGCCATGATGCAGATCCGCTGGATCTCGCACACCACCTGCATGTTGATGCCATGTTCACGCACCCGCCGGGTAGTAGTAACACAGCCCCCCTGATAGAGGCTGGTGAGCACGATGGCACTGGAAGAGATGGCCATTTCGACACTCTCCAGCCCCAGCGCCATCCCCAGCCGCACCGTGGTCTGCTCGATGATCCGGCTCTCCGCCCCGAACTGGGCCAACATCTGACCCACCTTGACGATAATGCGGGTGATCTCTGTCTGTTGCTCCCGCGACAACACCCGTCTTGGTGTGATACTTCTCATAATCCCTTCGAGTCGTAGCAATAAAAATTTCGGCCATATTAGCCTAACTTTTACTGTTATTCATCCACCCCTATCACAACCTGACTAATAAGTTATTACAAGAAGGAGAAAAGAGATTACATCACAAATACATTACGACTAACATTAAAAACCATAACAATCAGGTCGCCAGCAATTCCCTTTATTATGGCCTCACTGATTTGGCTGAAATATTAACCAATAGGGTTATTACAGATTATTTACGACGTCGATAGTCCGCCAGACGGATTATTTTACCACTGCCATCGCTTTCAGGCGGAGGGTCCCCCTGTTCCCTGAACTGGCTCATTTCGCTGCGCATCACATAAAAGGATTCCCGCATCATGTTGGTAATCCGGATACAGCTATCAAGATTGTTTTTCGCCAGACGGCGCTGACCATCAATCTTGAACTGCAACCCGCGCAGACGGCGCTGCTGATCGGGGCTCGCACGGGCCATCAACTGGTCGATCTGCTGCTCCAGAATCGCATCCAGCCGGGAGGGCTCACTCGCAGCCAACTCCTTCAGGGTGTCAAAATCAGGCAACTCCATATGCCCTCCTTGGCGACTATTGCTGGCAACACACTGCGGTACCACACCATCACGTCCCAGCCATATAAATCTGTATATACGACGCGGCTAAAAAGGGTTCAATCCATCCACTGGCGACTAAACCGGACAATGGTCACTACGAGGGTGTCTATCTATTTTAATTGTGTTTGGAAACAAGCGATTGCTTTTAATTCAGGCGAGATAAAACACTTATACATTTTAGGTTGTGATTTTCTGTTTTTTATTGCAAATAAAAATCCGGGTGGCCTTATTTTGCTTCATTCGACACTTTATTCTTCCCTCACAGACCCGCGTCATCTCCTGACGGTTTAACATATCTCACTGATTATGTTATTTTAATTGCCACTTTTATCGGACATTCAAGAGCAGACCATGAGCAAGGCAAAAATCGGTATCGTCACCGTCAGCGATCGTGCCAGCGCGGGCATCTATGAAGACCTCTCCGGCAAGGCTATCATCGACACCCTGAACGCTTATCTGACCTCGGAGTGGGAACCTGTCTATCAGGTGATCCCCGATGAGCAGGATCAGATTGAAGCGACCCTGATCCGGCTGGCGGATGAGGAGCAGTGTTGTCTCATCGTCACCACAGGCGGCACCGGTCCGGCCAAGCGGGATGTCACGCCGGAAGCGACCGAGGCGGTATGTGATCGCATGATGCCGGGCTTTGGCGAGCTGATGCGGGCCGAATCCCTCAAATTTGTGCCGACCGCCATTCTGTCGCGCCAGACTGCTGGACTGCGCGACGATACCCTGATCGTCAATCTGCCGGGCAAGCCCAAATCAATCCGCGAATGTCTGGATGCAGTCTTCCCCGCCATCCCCTACTGTATCGATTTGATGGAAGGGCCGTATCTCGAGTGCGATGAAACTGTCATCAAGCCGTTTCGGCCGAAAAAATAGCGAACCCGACCATAAAAAATAATGGCGAGCCACGGCTCGCCATTATTTTTAACTCATCTGTCTGCGCAGAAAAACCACATCAATTATTTGCGGCCGAATACTTTTACGCCCGCTTTGCTGCGCTCTGAATTACCGTACACTTCGATTTTTTTCACACAACGGCGCGAGCCCAGTGATTTCCACTCGGTCTCTTTATCACTGCTCATTTCCCGATCGAAACGAATGGTCTTGGTACGATCACCACCATAGGTCACCACCACCCGATCCAGGGTCAAATCACGCTCTGCCTTCACCTTGATATATTTGGTCTGACGGCAAACCACCAAAGGAATTGTCGCACCATGATCACCGGCTCCCAGCAAAATAGTCCGCCCCAGCGTGAACTGATCGTCACCGGCATGGCTGGCTGACGCCACCACCAGCAAGGCACCACCCAGCAAGCTGCGTGCAGAAAAACGGGAATTCCAGATAGACATCAAGGACATAACACCTCCAATAAAAAATGGAGTGTGATGATAAGGGTTAAACCATAACGGAAGCTGTATCACAGCTGAATTTGCTGCGAATGTGCGGGGATCAACAGAGAAAACAGCGCGACTTTTCGGCAAAAAGAGAAGAGCCGCAGATAGCGGCCCTTGCGGCAAGAGAGCGCTTAGCGCTCCATGATTTGGGTCACGTCATCTTTCTTGATCATTACCTCGCGCCCTTCATGATCGTAATAGCGATACATGCCGGTGCTCTCGTCCAGCTTGGGTTTGCTCTCTGTGGTGATCATCTTGCCATCCTTGGTGCTCATGATGTATTGGGAGCTGCATGCCACCAGCCCCAGGGCGCACACCAGGATCATCATCAGTTTTTTCATTGCGGCCTCTTCTGCGATCATCCTCACCACGAGGATGTTTCTTGAAGCCTAGTTCAATCGCACGGCACGGGATGACGCGATGAGCAAAGCGGGATCGCCGTCAATAATCAGCAACTTAGCCTAGTTATCTGGCCGGGTGGCGAGCGCAATGAAAAAGGCCGGACATCTCTGTCCGGCCTCTTCTTTCAAGCGCAAGAACGCAATCATGACTTGGCGGGCTGACGCTCACCGGTCACGGTCGGGTTCTTGGGATCGGAACTCCACTCGTACCAACCGCCGTCGTAGACGCTGATCTGTTTCCAGTCCATCAGCCAGGCGTAGAAGAAAGCCTCGGAGGCGCGCCAGCCGGTACCGCAGTAGAACGCCGCCTGCTGGGTTGGCTCGATATTCCACTGGTCCCACATGGCGAGGATCTCGCGGGCCGGCTTCATGGTGCCGTCCGGGTTGTGGAAGTCGCTCATGCTGTTGGCATCGACCCCGCCGTGACCCCACTTGGCCCCCGGGATATCGCCCTTCGGCTTGATGTAGCTGTAACCTGAGGTGTTGCCGACAAACTCGTCCCAGGTACGCACGCTGACCAGTGCGCTATCGGGCTTCTTGAGCAGCTCTTTCGCCTGACTTAGCGTGGTGTAGTACTCGGGGTGAGCGGGAATGGCCACGCCAAACTCCTTCACCGGCTCATATTTGTTGGGCAGACCCGTTTCGGTGCGCAGGTGCTGGATAAACCAGGCATCCAGGCCACCGTCCAGCAGGCGCACATCTTCCACCCCCGCATACATCATCAGGTGCGCAGCACGGGCAGCCGCCATGGTGTTGCGACCATAGAGGATAACGGTGGTGTCGTGACGGATGCCGTTATCCAGCAGCAGCTTCTTGAGCGCTTCGTCAGAGACCTTGTTCCACAGCGGCTCCTCTTCGAGGCTGTTGGTATCGATATATCCGGCCCCCGGGATGTGGCTGATGAGGTAGGCCTTGGGTGAACCCCAATCCACTTCAAACAGCTTCCAGTCTCCCTTGGGCGCCGCCGCAACCGGCTTGCCCTCTTGCAGATCCGCCAACCAGCGCGGATAGACCAGCTGCTGCCAGCGTGCCAGCGACTCGCGCGGTGCGGCTTGCCAACCTTGCAGCTCGAACAGCTGCTTGATCCCCTGCTTGCGCAGCAGACGGGCCACCTCGGCCACTTCGCGGGACGCACCGTAGAGGGCAACCGGACGCTCAGCCTTCAGCCCCTTGATCTCGAGCGCCTTTGGCCACTCTTCATCGCTGTATTTCCACTCGGCAGAGAGGTTCTCGGCGCCCGCCACATGGCCGCCCTGCTTCTCCCCTTCCATCGGCCACCCCTGATAGAAGTAGCTGGCGCGGGTATCCAGGATGACAGCCTGTTTGGCCTTGGCATCGGCCAGCGAGAGCGGTGGCAACTCCCCTGCCACGGCGGGCAGGGCACACCAGAGCAGTAAGGTCGCCAGCGCGGCCTGCAGGAAGCGAAGATGTCGTTTCATGGTGATTTCTCGATTCATAGTGAACAAGGTTAAAAAATGGAGCGACCCAGCCGCTCGGCCAGCAGCTCCAACGCCGCCGTGCCCGCCAGCGAGTTGCCGGCTTTGTTGAGCTCGGGCGACCAGACACAGACGCAGAGCTCACCCGGGATCAGGGCGATGATACCGCCGCCGACACCCGATTTGCCCGGCATGCCGACCCGATAGGCAAAATCGCCCGCCTCATCATAGAGACCGCAGGTGGCGAGCAGGGCGTTGACCTGCTTGGTGGTGCGGGCGGGCAGCAGCGGTACGCTCTCGCCCAGTGGCACACCACGGTTGGCCAGATAGATGAATGCCCGCGCCAGATCGACGCAGCTCATGCGAATGGCACAGGCATTGAAGTAGCTTTGCAGCACCTTGTCCACTTCGTTTTCGAAGTTGCCATAGGCCTTCATCAGATAGGCGATGGCGGCGTTGCGGGCAGAGTGCTGATATTCGGAGCGGGCGACCACCTGATCCGCCATGATGGCCGGATTGCCGGAAAGACGGCGCACCAGCTCGAGGGTACGCTGACGGGGCGCAGTGAGGCGGGTCTCCAGCAGATCGCTCACCACCAGCGCCCCGGCATTGATAAAGGGGTTGCGGGGGATCCCCTGCTCGAACTCGAGCTGTACCAGCGAGTTGAAGGGCTGGCCGGAGGGCTCCTTGCCCACCCGGGCCCAGATCTCCTCCTCCTGATAGAGAGTGAGTGCCAGGGTCAGGCTCAGGGCCTTGGAGATACTCTGGATGGAGAAGGGTTCAAAAGCGTCACCGGCGGTGAACAGCTCACCCTCGACGGTACAGACTGCAATACCAAGCCGATCGGCCGGTACCTGAGCCAGTGCCGGAATGTAGTCGGCCACCTTGCCTTGTCCCAGCAACGGGCGCACCTCTTCAAGGATGCTGGCCAGTAATTCGGATGACAACACCATAAGCAATAAGCGATTCCATGACTAAAACAGCGGTGGAGATCCCATCCCCACTGACAAAAATCCCGCCAGCGGCGGGATTTTTCAGTTACCCACAACAAGGCGCCAGATGCGGCAGCCTTGTATCAGGCCGGTTCACCGTACCAGAGGTCGAACAGCTCGGTAACGACCACGGCTTCCATCCCCTTGCCTTCCAGCCAGGATTTGACGGCGGCGCGGTCTTCTTCGGTACACTTGCCCAGTTGCTGGGTACAGATCATCCCTTCCCAGGCCAGGTGACCGGAGCCGGCAAAAGCCAGTTTACGGGGTTCAACAACCTCATCGATCATCGCATCGACTACCGCATCGATGGTCTCTTCGGCAGTGCCGACCGGGAAGTTGAAACTGATGTCGAAACCCATTTCCTGGAATTCATCGACGCGCAGTTTCTTGCGCAGGCGGCGGCTACGATTGGCCATGATAGCTCCTCAAGTTAGTTGATACGCTAGGTGTGTTGACGTGCCAGCTTAGCTGACACGCTTGAAAATCAGATCCCAAACCCCGTGGCCGAGACGGTGGCCACGTTGTTCAAATTTGGTCAGCGGACGCCAGTCCGGACGGGGCACCCAGTTGCCGGTGGCGGAGGTGTTCTCGTAACCCTCGGCGGCGCTCATCACTTCCAGCATATGCTCGGCATAGTTTTCCCAGTCGGTAGCCATGTGGAACACGCCACCGATGGCCAGCTTCTGGCGAATATCCTGGGCAAACGCAGGCTGTACGATGCGACGCTTGTGGTGACGGCTCTTGTGCCAGGGGTCCGGGAAGAAGAGCTGCAGGCAGGAGAGTGAACCGTTCGGGATCATGTGCTCCAGCACCTCGACCGCATCGTGGCAGATCACCTTCAGATTGGTGACACCCGCTTCCTGAGCGGTACCCAGACAGGCGCCCACGCCCGGGGAATGCACTTCAATGCCGATGAAGTTCTTCTCGGGGGCATTCTTGGCCATCTCCACCAGAGAGGCGCCCATGCCAAAGCCGATCTCCAGCACCACAGGTGCCTCGCGGCCAAACAGCGCGACCAGATCGAGCTGCTTTGGCTCGAAATCGATGCCCATGACCGGCCAGAGCTCTTCCAGGGCCTTCTCCTGCCCTTTGGTCAGGCGGCCTTCGCGACGGACAAAGCTGCGGATCTTGCGCATGAACTTGCCGTCTTCGTTAAATACATCTTGGGTCACAGGCATAATGGTCTCGTTATTTCATCAATCCGGGTAATACATCTTGTGTTCGATCCCGAGCGGGACCGCTCGCGGCTCGGCATTTCATCGACCCGCGAAAACAGGGGAGCGAATTATCCCAAGATAGGCCCAAGGCGCAAGTGTTTCGCGCAACAAATATTCCGGCCATCCACTTCCCTGCCCCCTCACTGGCATCACCATACCGACTAACCGTCCAATATAATCCGCAGCAGAGTCGTTCCAGCCCTTTTTTGGCGATTTTTGTGACAATCATTGCCTCATTTCTGAAATCTGATACAAACGGATAACCTGGCGGTCGAATGGAGCGACCGCCCACATGCCGAGAGAATTGTCTATGCAGCCGTTTTTTGCCCAGCGCTTCGAGAAGGTTGAACCTTCCTTTATCCGTGAAATCCTCAAAGTTGCCGCCAATCCGGAGATCATCTCCTTCGCCGGTGGCCTGCCCAATCCCCACCTGTTTCCGGTCAAGGCGATCGATCAGGCCTGTCAGGATGTGCTGCGCGAACAGGGGGCTGCTGCCCTGCAATATGCGGCGACCGAAGGCTTCGCCCCGCTGCGCCAATATATTGCCGACCGCTATCTGGCCCGCCACGGCATGCAGGTCAATCCGGACAACATCCTGATCACCAGCGGCTCCCAGCAAGCGCTGGATCTGCTGGGCAAGGTGCTGATCGACGAGGGTCAGGATCTCATCATCGAAGAGCCGGGTTACCTTGGCGCTATTCAGGCTTTCTCTGTCTACCAACCCACCTTCAAGCCGATTACTCTCGGCGAAGCCGGGCTGGATCTGGCGGCGCTGGATGCGCTGCTGGCAAGCGGATCCAATGCCAAGCTGCTCTACGGCGTGCCCAACTTCCAGAACCCGAGCGGTGTCTCTTATAGCCGTGCCAACCGCGAGGCACTGGCCGAGCGACTGGTGCGCCACGAGCTGTTGATGGTGGAAGATGATCCCTACGGCGAGCTGCGTTTCGAGGGCGAACATATGCCCCCCATTGCCAAGCTGGCGCCAAACAATACCGTGCTGCTCGGCTCATTCTCCAAGACCGTGGTGCCCGCCTTCCGGCTGGGCTGGATGGTAATGCCGGACTGGCTGCGCAAGAAGGTGACTATCGCCAAGCAGGCGACCGATCTGCACAGCAACGCCTTCAGCCAGCAGGTGCTGCACCGCTTCCTGACCGACAACTCTCTCGACGCTCACCTGGAGAAGATCAAGGAGGTCTATGGTCGCCAGCGTGCCGCCATGGAGGCCGCGCTGGCCCGTCACTGCCCGCCCGGCGTCAGCTACACCCGACCGGAAGGGGGTATGTTCCTCTGGCTGACCCTGCCAGCCCACATCAGTGCCATGGCGCTGTTTGACGAGGCGATCAAGGAGAAGGTGGCCTTCGTACCCGGCGCCCCCTTCTACGTGCGCCCCGAGATCAAGAACACCCTGCGCCTGAGCTTCTCCTGCGTCGATGAAGCGACCATTGAAGAGGGGGTCAAACGCTTGGCCCGCGCCCTCCAGCGCATGCTCTGATCGCCCAAGCCAAACCGTATCAACAAAAAAACCAGCGGCGATCGCTGGTTTTTTTATGCTCCCCATTCAACCGTTCAGCCAAACAGGGTCTTGCAAAACTGCTTCATCGGGATGGGGCGGCTGTAACGATACCCTTGCAGATAGTCAACGTGGCGCGCCCGCAGGTAGTCCGCCTGCGACTGCTTCTCGACCCCCTCCGCGATCAGGATCAATTCAAGTCGCTTCGCCAGATCAATCACGTTTTCAACGATATGGCTGGAGAGTGCATCCGTGCCGATCATCTCCACAAAGCTCCGATCAATCTTGAGTGCATCGACCTGAAACTGTTGCAGATAGGTGAGACTGGAATGACCGGTGCCAAAATCATCGATAGAGATCAACACGCCCAGTTTGCGCAACTCGGCAAACATCTGAGCGGTTGTCTCATCAGCCACCAGCAGTTCACGCTCAGTCAGCTCCAGCCCCAAATCAACGGGATTGTCCTTAAACGCGTCGAGAAAGGCCTTGCAGTCAGCCAACAGGTCGAGATCCTGAAAGTGCTTGGCGCTGATATTGAAGCAAAAATGAAACTTTGCCGGCAGCTTGCGGGCATAAGGGGAGAAGTGGTCGCGCACCTGCGCCATCAACAGGCTGGTCATGGGCACGATAAGCCCGCTATCTTCCGCCAGCGGAATAAAGCGATCCGGCGAGATCATCCCCTGCTTGGGATGCTGCCAGCGCATCAGCACCTCACAGCCACGCCACTGCTCATCCTCACCGGAGACCACCGGCTGCAGGTAGGGGATAAACTCCTCTTCGATCAACGCCCGCTTGAGCTCCTCCGCTGGTGAGCTGCTACGCCCCATCAGCCTGAAGGTGCCGAATCCAATCAGCAGCGCCAGCAGCGGAGAGAGGATCAAGGTATATCTGGAGTAGCGCCATGCGTGACTCCAGTAGTCATGCACCGTGACCCGGGTGACGACCTGATAGGGGAAATCGGCCGACGCGAGGGCAATATAACCCTCTTCTGTCGGAGAGGGCGCAGCCCCGACCTGACCTGAGCCAAACAGAGCCCTCTGCCCCACCACGAGAGCCATCGGGGAGTTCTTGCTGGAGATCTCCAGGGTATTTCGCAGGTAGTAGCCATCTACACCGATCAGCACACTCCCCTTGTCCGTTTCATGACGCAGCACGATCAAGGGGCGATCCGGTGTGACCTCATTGCCAGGCAGCAGTTGCAACCTGCCATCCACATAGCGGTCGGGATTGAAGGGGCCATCGTAGTCACCATAGAGCGAGGTGCAATAGATGTGGCTGCCGACAGCCAGATTGGCGGAACGGACATAAGGCACCGTGGCCACCTGCTCGCGCAGCAGTTGTGCCGCCTCCTTGCACGAGTGACCCAGCATCCCCTTCACATTGATGGCCGCCTGCCGGGCATGGCCGATGGAGCGCTCAAACATCACACGGGCATGCTGCAACCGTGAATCGGCATCACGCTCTGTCTCCGTCACCGTCTGCCAGATAACGGCAACAACCCCCAGCAGCAGGATCCCGCCCCCCATCAGCAGCGCCAACAGAATCCTCGAGTAAAGCTGGCGAAGTTTCAAACGACGAAATGGCATGGCGGCCTCTTTGATGCTCGGATAATGGGTGACAGCCTCGGTGGACAGGCGAAAAGGGTCGCCATAATAGCGATTGTTCAACAAATGTCCACACAACAAAAATCAATCAATTCAAACTATTGTTCAACAATATGTCGTAAGAAGAGGATAGAGTTAACAAACGTCAAACAGAAAACTCCCGAAGCACGTCTCACTTGTTGAAGGGAAGCCACACCATTAAAGTTGAGCAAACGGCAGCAGGAGCATGCAGCGATGAAGATTCTTATTACCGGAGGAACCGGCTTTATCGGCCGCAAGCTGGTTGCCCATCTCAAGGTCAATCACGAGGTCGTGGTATTGAGCAGGCAGGGGAGCCGCGCTTACTCCCTGCTCGGTCACGATATCAAGGTATTGGATAACCTCGACCGGCTCGATGACCTCAATGACGTGGACGCGGTGATCAATCTGGCCGGCGAACCCATCGCCGCCGGACGCTGGAGCGAGTCGCGCAAACAGCTGCTCTGCGATAGCCGCTGGCTACTGACCGAGCAACTGGTGGATCTCATCAAGCTATCCAGCACGCCGCCCAAGGTGCTGATCAACGCCTCCGCCATCGGCTGGTATGGCAGACAGGGCACCGAAACCCTCGATGAGCAGTGCCGCTCTCCCAACGACGAGTTTACCCACCAACTCTGCCAGCAGTGGGAAACCTTGGCGCAGGAGGCCCAGAGCCGCCAAACCCGGGTCTGTATCGTGCGGATCGGGCTGGTGCTTGGCATGGATGGCGGCGCCCTGCCCAAAATGCTCCCCCCCTACCGACTCGGACTCGGCGGCCCCATGGGATCGGGCAGCCAGATGATGAGCTGGATCCATGTGCAGGATCTGGTGCGCGCCATGCTGTTCTTGCTGGATCACAAAGAGTGCAGCGGCATTTTCAACGGCACTGCGCCCCATCCGGTCAGCAACCGGGAGTTTAGCCAGACCCTTGCCACCACGCTGCACCGTCCACACCTCTTTTTCGTCCCGGCGCCGCTGTTGCAACTGGTGATGGGGGAGGCGGCAGATCTGCTGCTGACCGGACAAAAGGTGATACCAGCAAGGCTGCAACAGGCCGGTTTTCACTTCAGCTATCCCGAGCTGCCGAGCGCCCTCACCAATCTGCTGCGTGAGCCCCGCTAACTCACACCCGCTCGCTGCGTCTGCTCGTCAGCACCTCGCATAACAAGCAGCCCGGCCAATGGCCGGGCTGCTTGTTTATTGTGGCTGCGCTATTGCGCCTTGTGTGCATCGGCTCGCGCTGGCGGGATTACAACAACCCCTGCCCCAGACCCCGCAGCCGATCGCTCAGGGTGCCAGCCAGCAGCTGGCGCTGCATCCCCTGCCCCGCCAGCGTCACCAGCAGTGCCCCCAGCGTCGGCAGGCCGAGCCAGATAGCCCAGTGGAACTGCCACTGCCCCTCGAACCACCACCACTGCAGGCCAAAGGAGCAGAGCTCCACCACCATGGCGGCACAGAGCCCCGCCAGCGCACCACTGGCCACCAGCTCCCAACGCAGCATCTTTTTCAGCAGGTCGCTGCTGGCGCCCAAGGTACGCATCAGCAACAGCTCGCGCCGACGCTGGGCCATGCTGGCCTGGGTCTGGGTCAGCAGCACCAGCAGCGCGGCCACTGTCACCAGCCCCAGCATCAGTGCCAGCGCCCTACTCACCTGCTCCGATACCTGAGTGAGCCGCGCAATCAGGTCATCCACATCGATAAGACTCACCGTGGGGTGACGGCGGATCAACTCCACCTCGGCAGTGCGCCCCGCTTCGGGCAGCCGGTAGCTGCCAAGCCAGGTTCGGGAGAAGGGTGCCAGCAGATCCTCGGAGAAGATCATGTAGAAGTTGGGGCGCATGTTGTCCCACTTGATGCTGCGCAGACTGGTGACCCTGGCGCCAAAGCTGCGCCCCTCGATGGTAAAGGCGAGCATGTCCCCCAGCTTGATATCGAGCCGCTTGGCCAACTCGCTATCCACCGACACCTCGCCGGGCCCGGCAAGCCATTTCCCGGCCACCAGCTTGTTGTCGATGGGCAGGGTTGCCGTGGTAGTAAAGTTGAGCTCCCGATCGACCCCCTCGCGGCCACTACTGGCCCCCTCGCCCACCGCCTCACCGGCGATATGGGTCAGCCTGCCGCGCACCATGGGGTAAAAGTCGGAAGTGGTGGCCCCGGCAGCCGCCAGTTCGCTCAGGATCCCCTCCCGCTCGTTCTCGGCCACATTGACCAAAAAACGGTTGGGCGCATCGACGGGGAGACGTGCTGAAAACTCATCCAGCAGATCGACCCGGGCCGCCCATAGCAAGCCAAACAGCATCAGCGCCAGCGCAAAGCCCGCCAGCTGAAACAGGCCGCTGCTGCGCTCGCGCGACAGGTGGGCCAGCGCCAGCCGCAAGGCATGAGGCCCGCTCACTCTCGCTCCCAGCCGCAACATCAGCGCCGCCAGCAGGGCCAGCAGCCCCATCAGCAAGCCCATGCCCCCCACCAGCCCCAGCGCCAGCCGCACATCGGCGGTAAAGCCCCAGACCAGCGCAAACAGCCCGAACAGGCCGACCGGCAGGGCCAGCCAGGGGGGAATACCCGCCTCCAGCTCCCGGCGCAATACCCGCAGCGGCGGCACCTTCAGCAGACGCAAGAAGGGCACAAAAGCGAGCAGCAGGGTGATAAAGAGCGCTACCGCCACCCCCAACGCAAAGGGGCGCCAGGAGGGGGGTGGCAGATCCGGCGGCAGCAGGTCCCCCAGCAGTTGCAAGGTGATCCACTGCATGGCTGTGCCCGCCACCAGACCCAGCAACGCACCGATCAGCGTCAGCGATAGCAGCAGGGTTCCCATCAGTTGCCAGAGCGAGCGACGAGATGCCCCCAGCGTCTTGAGCAGCGCCACCATATTGGTCTGGCGCTCGGCAAAGTGGCGCACCGCAATACCCATCGCCAACGCCCCCAGCAACACCCCGCTTAGCGAGGCAAGCCGAAAGAAACGTTCTGCATTGGCCAGCGAGCGGCCCACTTGGGATTCGCTGTCATCCGGTTTGATCCACTTCTGTCCGGCCTGCAATTGCGGCAGCAGCCATTGCTCGTAACGGGCCAGCGCCTCTCTCGGCCCCTTGAACAGATAGCGCCACTGCTGGCGGCTGCCGGGAAGCAGGGCGCCGGTCGCCTCGATATCGGCTGTGTGGATCAGCGCCCGCGGCGCCAGCAGGAAGGGGCTGAAGCCCTGATCCGGCTCTTCGCCAAGCAGGCCTGCCACCTTGAGCACCGTATTGCCCACCTCCAGCTCATCCCCCGTTTTGGCCTTGAGCAGCTGCATCACCCGGGCGGAGAGCCAGATCTCGCCGGGAGCCGGGGCGCGGGCAGGTTCCAGAGTGAGCTTGCCGTAGAAGGGAAAACCATCGGGCACGGCCCGAATGGAGGCAAGCTGCAGCGCATCACCGTGAAACAGCATGCTGTTGAAGCTGACGGTGGTCTGCACCGCCAAGCCATCCTGTTTCGCTCGTTCCAGCCAACCATCCGGCAGGGCGGCGGCGGTGCGCAGCACCCGATCCGCTCCGATAAAGTCGCGGCCCGACGCCTTGAGTCCGGCATCGAGCCGATCCGCCACCAATGCCACACTCAAGACACACGCCACGCTAAGCGCAAGCGCCAGCACAAACCAGCGCAGCTCGCCGCTGAAACCTTCCCGGCGCAGCAGTCGCCATCCCAATCGCCACTGCATCATCCCTTGCATCTCCCGCCTGACCCGCAGCTCACCCCGTTACACCACATCATGGGCCACCTCGCGCTCCAGCCGACCCGCCGTCATGACCACTTGCCGCTGACAGCGTTCGGCCAGCTGATGGTCATGGGTTACCACCACTAGCGTGGTGCCGTGCTTGCGATTGAGTTCAAACAGCAGCTCGATCACCTTCTCGCCGGTCTTGCTGTCGAGGTTGCCGGTCGGCTCGTCCGCCAACAGCAGGCTGGGACGGGTCATAAAGGCGCGAGCAATGGCCACCCGCTGCTGCTCACCGCCGGAGAGCCGTGGCGGCAGATGGTGCAACCGCTCGCCAAGCCCGACTGCCGCCAACAGCTCGCGGGCCCTTGGTTCGCAATCCCGCTCCCCGCGCAGCTCGGCGGGCAGCATCACATTCTCGAGCGCCGTCATGGTCGGGAGCAGCAGGAACGACTGGAACACAAAGCCGATCTGTTCGGCGCGCAATCGGGCCCGCCCCTCCTCATCCAGCTCACCGAGAGATTTGCCGAGGATCTCGATGTCTCCCTGACTCGGCAGATCGAGCCCGGCCAGCAGCCCCAGCAGGGTGGACTTGCCGGAGCCGGAGGCGCCGACCAGTGCCACCGTCTCGCCGCTATTGACTTGCAGATCGATCCCTTCAAGGATGGTGAGGCTTTCCTGGCCGAGGCGAACCGATTTGCCGAGGCCCTTGACGACAATAATGGGGGTTGAACTCATGCTCTGTATCCTTTGTTCCAATCCCTTGATGACAATCCATAGCGGGAGTTGAATTGATGGTGCGTATTCTGTTTGCCTTGTTCGTTGGCCTTGGCAGCCTGCTTTCATCGGCTCAGGCCCAGACCCTGTTGGTGCTGGGAGACAGCCTGAGCGCCGGCTATCAGATGCAGGTTGAGCAGAGCTGGCCCGCCCTGCTCAACCAGAAATGGCAGGAGGAGGGGGGCAAACACACCCTGCTCAATGCCAGCATCAGCGGTGAAACGACCCAAGGGGCGCTGGCCCGTCTGCCCGCTCTGCTGAAGGAGCACAAGCCGGACTGGCTGCTGATCGAACTGGGGGGCAACGATGGCCTGCGCGGCTTCGCACCGACCATTACCCGCCAGAATCTGGCCAGCATGATCGCGCTCGCCAAGGAGCAGCAGACCCGTGTGGTGTTGACCCAAATCCAGCTGCCCCGCAACTACGGTGCCCGCTATCTGCGCCAGTTCGAACAGATCTTTCCCGAGTTGGCCCAGGCTAACGATCTGCCGCTGCTGCCCTTCTTTATGGATGATATTGCGCTGCGCCCTGAACTTATGATGAACGATGGTATTCATCCCACCCCGGCGGCCCAGCCACAAATCCGCGATAAAGTCGCCCGCTTTATGGAGCCGCTGCTCAGCCAATAAGCCCGCCGTCTATCACCAATATCCCATAACAAAATATCCCGCCAAAATCGGATGCTTTGAATGGTCGACGATCTCTGCGTGGCACCTTGATTCAACCAATCCATCGCCAATACCCAATAACAACACATCCCGCCGAAGCGGGATGTGTTGTTATTGATTTAGCATAACCGGCAGGCAACTTCTCAGCTTTCCAGCACCTGACGCAGCCGCTCCTGGGCCACCCCCACCAGCAAGTCGGGCTGGAATTTGGAGATAAAGCGGTCGCACCCCACCTTCTTGACCATGGCTTCGTTGAAGTTGCCGCTCAGGGAGGTGTTGAGGGTGATAAAGAGGTCAGACATGCGCGGATCGCTGCGCACCTCGTGGGTCAGGCGGTAGCCGTCCATCTCCGGCATTTCGGCATCGGTGATCATCAGCAGGATCTCGTCGGTCACCTTCTTGCCAGCATCGCACCACCCCTTGAGCAGGGTCAGCGCCTGCAAACCATCCTGACACTCGATCACCTCAAGCCCAAGCTGGCCCAGGGTCTCGCGCACCAGATTGCGGGCGGTGCTGGAGTCATCGACGATCAGCACTTTGCGGCCATGCATCTCGGGCAGGATCTCCCGGTCCAGCACCTCCTCGGAGATGCGGATGTCATAGGTGATGATCTCCGCCAGCACCTTCTCCACATCGATGATCTCGACGATCTGATCCACTCCATCTTCGGGAATGCGGGTGATGGCAGTGAGGTAGTTGGCGCGCCCGGCGGAGCGCGGCGGTGGCAGTATGTCCTTCCAGGTCATGTTGACGATGTTGGCCACCTGCCCCACCAGAAAGCCCTGAATGGTGCGGTTGTACTCGGTGATGATGAGGTTGGATTCACTGTCGATGGGCATGGGGCGCATACCGATGGCGCTGCGCAGGTTGATCACCGGGATCGAGGTACCGCGGATATTGGCCACCCCACTGATATTGTGATGGGAGCCCGGCATCTTGCTCAGATGGGGCAACTTGACCACTTCCCGTACCTTGAAGACGTTGATGGCGAACATCTGACGGGTGCCGAGACGAAACATCAACAACTCGAGGCGGTTTTCCCCCACCAGTTGAGTTCGTTGATCAACGGAATCCAATATACTCGCCATACGCTGATATCCATCTGATTATTAATCGACTCTATTATAGAGGCTGCCCGCCAGGAAAGGCAGGCGCATTTTCAACCAGAGCGACCAACCAGACAAAAAAAGTGAGGCCGAAGCCTCACTTATCTCATTGATTTTAAAATCAATAGCTACAGACAGACTTCCAGCTGCCATCGGTTGCCTTGGGCTCGCTGCTGGTCCACCAGTTCGCCTGCCACACTACCTTGTTATGGGTGATGCGATCGCCGCCATTGGCATGATCCCCCTGCGGCCAGCTCGGATAGGCCTTGTAGGCCGCCGGATTGACGTTCTGGCTGCTGCAGCTGGTACCCGGATTCTCGCCGCCACCCGAGCCCAGCACGGCCTCCGGCAGGGTCGGGAACTCGGCCTTGAGACCAATGGTCTGGCTGCCGCTGATGATGCGCATACCGCTCGGCACGCCAGCGGCGGGCAGGTAGTAAGTCATGGCGACTTCAATCTCGGCCCCCGGCGCCAGAGTCTGCCAACCCGGCAGGTTCATGGCGACCTTGTGGAAGTCCTTCTCGTTGGCAATGCCTTCCGAATTGTCGTTGCCACCGCTCTCCACCACTTTCAGCCCCATGCCACTCTGATCCGTGATGGTGTCAGAGGTGGACGTGGGCACCAGAAACTCGATGCGCGCGCCGCCTGGAATGGTCTGGGTCGACTTGTTGACCAGCTTGAGTTTCGGGTTGATCGGGTAGTTGGAGTCCCCTTCCTTGAAGCCGGAGAGGCTGACCTGGATGTCGAGCTGGGCGCTCGGCGCGGCCAGATCGTTTTGCTTGGTATTGTACGGAGTTGCCTTGGCAAACTTCTCGTAAGCCAGGGTGGTCAGGGTGCTGCCTATGCCGTACTCGTTCTTGGCCGGATCGAAGGCGTAGTCACCCGCCATCTCCCAGAACATCACGCCACCCAGACCGCGCTTGATGATGTAGTCGAGCTTGTGGCCCATGGACTCTTCATCTTCGGTTGAGAGGAACACCTTCTTCTCTTCGTTCCACAGCCAGGGGGCGTGGGCCTTGTCATCGTAGTAACGCACATACTTGCCCTGTATCACGTGAGCCGGATTGTTGGGATCCAGACCCCAGGCCGTGCCGTAGCTGGGCAGAGTCGTGATGCCGAGGCTGGCCGCATTCTCCAGGTTCTTGGCATGCCACATGGGCACGGCGCCACCGCCGATCTCTTTGCCGTTCTTGTCGAGATCATGCCAGATGTTGTCGATGCCGACCGCCCCGTTGCCGCACGGAATGGTGCTGCCACCTGTGCCCGGCTGGCACTCGTTCTGACTCGGCAGGGCTGCCTTGCCACCCAACCCATGACTGCCACCGCTCACCCCCTGCCAACCGCGGGTGTAATAGGGCACGCCAACGTTGATCTTGCCAGCCACCAGCGCACCGCGGAAGTAGTGAGCAGACCAGGCGGCGTTGAGGTAACCGATACCGCCAAACTGGGTCTGGGTATAGACGCCCCAGTGGGAGAGCTCGGGGTCGGCATTGTTGTCGAACAGGGCCGCGTTGTGACCGACAAAGTGGTTCCAGGCGCCGTGGAAGTCATAGGTCATCAGGTTGACGTAGTCGAGGTACTGGGTGACCTGGAAGTTCTCCATCCCGCGCAGCAGATAGGCAGAAGCCGGTGAGGCGATGGTCAGCATATACTTGCGGCCATCTTCGTTACCGGCGTTGTCGAGCCGCGCCCGCAAGGTCTTCATCAGCACCTCGTAATTGGCAAACAGCTTGGCCCGGCACTGGTTGGAGAGCGGGAAGTCGTTGGGGTTGCCCGCATCCTTCATTGAGGTGGGGTATTCGTAGTCGATATCGACCCCGTCAAAACCGTACTGGCGGATAAAGCTCACCGCCGAGTCAGCCAGGGTGTTGATACCGGCAGTATTGACCGAGCAGTCACCCTTGGTAGTGGCAGTGTAGAAACCGCGCGTATCGGCCCAGCCCCCGACCGAGATCAGGGTCTTCACGTCCGGATACTGCTTCTTGTACTTCGACAGCAGGTTGAAGTGGCCCTTGTAGGCAAATTCAGGATCCATCTCGGCACCCGGCACGCCATCCCAGGTCATCTTGGTGGCTGCATCGTCCACCTTGATGGTGTGGCTCTGCTCATCCACCGCCGCGAAGGCGTAGTTGATGTGGGTGATCTTGTTCCATGGAATATCGCTCACCAGATAGGCGGGCAGGCCGTTCTTTCCGGTGCGCCAGGAGGTGAAGTAGCCGATGACACGGCGGGCATGGTCATCCCCCATGCACTCGTAGCCATCCGGGCGATAGACCTGGCGAATGTCACAAGAGAGGTTACCACCGGTGGGCGGCAGCGCGGCCTCCTCGACATTGACGGTCACCGCCGCCGACTCACCGCTCAGATTGGTCTTGTCTGTGGCCACCAGCTTGAGGGCGGCACTCCCTTTGGCATCCGGTGTCCAGTTCACCTGCCAGGGGGCAGTGGTATCTTCGCCCACCTTCTTGCCGTCGACATAGAGCTCGACTTTGGCCACATCGTTGTTGGCATCGGTGACGTTACCGCTCACCGCCACACTGCGACCCAGCGTCACCTTGGCGCCATTGGCCGGGCTGCTGATGCTCGCCTTGGGCGCCTCTGGCGCGACCACGGCGGCGACGTTGAAGCTCGAATCCGCCTCGCTCAGCACCTTGCCATCTTTATCCAGCGCCCGTGCCTTGAGGGTATGGGCCCCCACTCCGGCGGCGCTCCAGCTGGCACTCCAGGGCGAGGCGCTCGCCGTGGCGACCAGCTTGCCGTCGACAAGATATTCCACCCGGGCCAAGGCCGTTACCGGGCCGCTCAAGGTCACCGCCAGCGCCACGCTTGCTCCTTCATTAAAACTGGAACCGGTAGCCGGTGAGCTGACGGCTACGCCGAGCGCCGGAGGGGGCACCTCGCCACCATAGGGCTTCCAGGCATCTGCCCAGACCACACCGACACCCGGCTCATAGTGATAGGGGGATGCCCCGCACCAGCCTGAATAGGGAAATTCTTTGCACTCGTAGAGGGCACCGACGTTGCTGACGATATCGCCAGCCTTGTAGGCAGTACCGGATTTATAGGCGGGATAAGCGGCCTGAGCCCAGGCGGGCGCAGCCGCAAGGGCGACCAGCATGGCAAGCCTGCTGGGTCTGAAGAGCTGTTGCATATTGTTATCTTCCTTGTTTTGTCTTGGCATTGGTAACCAAGGCAAAGAACAATCGCAACCTGCATGATGGGCGCAGACAACGGGCAATGGACC
The DNA here is from genome assembly GCF_000820225.1 of Aeromonas veronii bv. veronii. Classification (GTDB taxonomy): domain Bacteria; phylum Pseudomonadota; class Gammaproteobacteria; order Enterobacterales; family Aeromonadaceae; genus Aeromonas; species Aeromonas veronii. The sequence goes on along the minus strand of NZ_CDDK01000018.1, from coordinate 49,119 downwards.
TGCCACAAAAACCACCCCTCACCCAGGGAAACCCCGCTATCTGGATCCACGATCGAGACCGGAAGCATTGCGCCCCGACATCACTGCCGGTTTGCCCTTTACCTGGGTTCCGTGAGGAACGAACCCAGTATAGGAAGGCGACAAGATCCCCTCAATCTTTATTCTCAAAGAGAATTATCCCCTGCCACGAAAGCGTCATGATCTCAGGGTTAAAATTGATTGAATTATCAAAAAAATCATATCGTTACTGGGATCATAAAAACGCTTTCCCGCACCTTCCCAGATTCATTTAATGTGCGTTGGCTCACTGGTATGACATGCCAGAAATGTGACAATGCGCGCCCTTGGTCAACGAGCCAAGGCTATGGAATCACTGGCAAAAATAAAAAAGGAACACCTATGAAAGGTACTCGTACCCTGCTGTCGCTGGCCGTGGGGCTGGCACTTGCATCCTCAGGCGCCCATGCGGCATTTGTCTGCCCGTCCGATCCGGCTCAACTCACCCCCATCCCGACCATTCAGGGCACAGGCTCCGCCAGCGCGCTGGCCACCCAGACCGTGACCGACAAGAACGGCAATGTGACCGGTAAAATCAGCACGGGCACCTTCAACGTTCGCGGTATCGTGACGACGCTGGGCCAAAGCCTGACCAAGGGGTTCTATCTGACCGACCCGGTGGGCGATGGCAATCCGGCCACCTCTGATGGCATCTTTGTCTATCTGAACGACAAGGACTTCGCGACCAAATATAAAGACGTCAAACCGGGGAGCAAAGTCTGTCTGGAAGCACAGGTGCAAGAATTTTACGGCGGCACCCAGCTGACCCCGTTAGTCGACAAGGCCACCAAAAAAGCCCACTTGCAAGTCACCGCACAAGGGCTGAATGTGCCGACCAGCGTATTGCAGGTCAATGAAGGGGAGACGCTTGCGCAAGCGCTCAATCGCCACGAAGGGATGCGGGTACGTCTCGACAGCAGCAGTGACCTGCACCTGACCCGCAACTATGGCTTTGACTACAAGGTCTATCGCAACAACGTAGAGTTGGCCCACAAAACCCCGCTGATCAAACCGACCCAACTTCATGTTGCCAACAGTGCGGACGCTGTCGCACTAGCCACCAAAAATGGCAGCAACCGTCTGGTAGTCGAGTCTGATTACAAAGCGCCGGATGGCGTACTGCCCTGGTTCCCGAGCTGGGATGCCGATCAGGGATATCTGCGCATCGGTGATCAACTAACCGGGCTGGAGGGGGTGCTCGTATACAACAAGGATGCGTTCCGCCTGGTGGTACCGAGCGATGTCACCCTGACTGCCGGCGCCCTGCTGCGCAACCCTGAAGAGGATCGTCAAGACGCGCCGGCTCGCCTCGCTGGCAGCGATCTGCGGATCGGCAGCTTCAACGTGCTCAACTACTTCACCAGCCACTCCAGCATCGGCGGCGCACTCAATATCCTGTGCAAGGATCAGGCGGATGCCGACAACGCCAAAGGTTGCAACCGGGGTGCCAAGAGCCAGCCCGAGTTCGAGAAACAGCGCACCAAGATCATCAATGCCATCACCGCAATGGATGCCGATCTGCTCGGCCTGATGGAGATGGAGAACAACGGCTTCGAGGATAACTCGGCCCTCCACAATCTGGTGACCCGCCTCAACGAACAGCAGAAGGATGCGAGCAAACACTACGCCTATGTGCGTCTGCCGGTCACTGCCCTTACCGATGGCAAGTTCTTCGGCGGAGATGCCATCATGGTGGCGATGCTCTACCGTCCTGCTCTGCTCACCCCCAGCGGAGATGCCAGCGTCATCAAGCTGCCGGAGCAGCGCTACACCACTGGTGGTGTAGCCAAGACAGCTGGTCAGCGCGATTCTCTGGTTCAGACCTTCACCCTCGCCAAGAGCAAGGAGCCGCTGACGCTGGTGGTCAACCACCTCAAATCCAAAGGGTCAGGCTGCTACGAAAATGGCGATGGCAAGACAGAACCGGCCGACCTGCAGGGCAAGTGCACCGAGTTCCGGGTCTCTGCCGCCAAGGTGCTGGGTGAGGCGGTCAGCAAACTGCCGGGCCAGGTGCTGCTGGTGGGCGACTTCAACTCCTACGCCAAGGAAGATCCGATCCGGGTTCTGACCGACTACAACCCGGCCACCAGCGAGCGGAAGATCGTATCGGCCTCTCACACCTTTATCGGTGATCACTCCTATGAACAGCTCGGTCGCGAAGTGACTCGCAGCTACGGCCTGATCGATCTCAACGTCAAATTCAACAAGGAGAAAGCCATCTCCTACAGCTACGACGGGGAGCTGGGCACCCTGGACTACGCCCTCGCCAACCCGGCGCTGGCCAGCAAGGTGGCAGGTGTCGCCGACTGGCACATCAACTCCTTCGAGAGCTCCCTGTTCGAATACGGCAGCCAGTACACCGGCTCCCTGCTCAAGTCTGACAACCCCTTCAGTGCCTCCGACCATGATCCCATCATCGTCGACCTGAGACTGGAGAGCGATGCCACCAAACCGGACTCCTCCTCAGGCGGCGGTGCACTGGGATTCGGCCTGCTGGCCCTGTTGCCACTGGCCTGGCGACGTCGCCGTTAACCACAGGCGAATTTGAATAGTGCAAGCAAAGCCCGCAAGTCTCGCGGGCTTTTTCATTCAGGTCATTGGATTTACAAATGAAAGGCGCGGGCGTATGGAGAAAATAAATGATGGAGAAAACAAAAAGGCCACCGCGATGCGGTGGCCTTTTGCTTCTTGTAAAAAGAATTTGGTGGAGCTACGCGGGATCGAACCGCGGACCTCTTGCATGCCATGCAAGCGCTCTCCCAGCTGAGCTATAACCCCGATTTTTGTGAATGACCGGCAGTCACTCTGAATTTGGTGGAGCTATGCGGGATCGAACCGCAGACCTCCTGCGTGCAAAGCAGGCGCTCTCCCAGCTGAGCTATAGCCCCATAATCGGTACTGAATGAATGGTTCTGGCGGCCATTCATCCTAAATAATGGTGGAGCTATGCGGGATCGAACCGCAGACCTCCTGCGTGCAAAGCAGGCGCTCTCCCAGCTGAGCTATAGCCCCACAAAGGTCGGCTTGGGTGATACACACCACACTGCCCTGGGTATTCAATACAACAATCAAGAATCTGGTGGAGCTACGCGGGATCGAACCGCGGACCTCTTGCATGCCATGCAAGCGCTCTCCCAGCTGAGCTATAACCCCTTTGATTCCAGATTGTTCGAGGAGAATTTGGTGGAGCTACGCGGGATCGAACCGCGGACCTCTTGCATGCCATGCAAGCGCTCTCCCAGCTGAGCTATAACCCCAACTCACCTCGGCGCTGACGAAGTTATCTCCGGCAACGGAGGCGCATGATAGGCATCACCCGCTTTGCTGTCAACCCTAAAATAACCGCGACTGATTCGTTTAGTCAAAATTGCAGCAGTTCGCTGTTTTTACCAGCAAGACGCGTGCTATCTATCTGTTTTATGTCACAAATCAGCTCAAGCACCTATAAAGGAGAGGCCGTGCAGCAAGCCTCTTTCCCCGTGCAACGCCCCCGCTCTCAGGCATCTTTTGCAGGCTGATCATCAGCTTCTCCCCCGTCACCTCGGGAAAGCCTTTCCATAAAGGGCATTGCATTTGAAAACCCTTTCCATGATTTTTGTAAATTTACAACACAGAAAGTTGATCTGGCTCACAAATGACCATAGGATCAAACCGTGACCCAGGTCACACACCATAACCATAAATGACAGAGCGATGAGGTAAACCATGTTTGAGAATCTGGCAGTCCTGTTCCACCTGCGCGGTGCAACCACCAAGAACGGCGTTGTAGAGAAAGATGCCTATGCCCCCTCCACCCGTGAATACTACTTCCGCTACGGCAAGTAATTGCTGAAAGCCTTTCACGGAAAATGTAATAAAAAAACAACACACATCATCACACAGCCCTTTCGAGGCGCTGTCCTGTCCGGGCCAGATGTTCCACGGCCAAACCTGAACTCCACCAAACAAGAATGGGGCCCGCAGGCCCCATCTTTTATTGCTCCAGACTGTGATTACATCAGATAGTGCGCTGGCTAATCGGTAAGCCTTGTAACCCTGAAACGGCTCAGAGCTTGATCCAGGCATCGGCCCAGGCCGTCCCCTTGCCCGGCTCATAGGCCCAGGCGGCACCGGCACACCAGCCGGTGTAGGGGTGCGGTTTACACTCGTAGCTGACACCGCCGTTGCTGACCCGCTCGCCCGCCTTGTAGGGAGTCCCCTCTTTGTAGGCCGGATAGTCAGGTGGCGTTACGCCCCCCTCCTCCCCTTTCACCAGCAGGCTATGGGTAGCGCTACGGCTCAAGCTCCCTTCATCGGTCACCGTCAGTTTGATCTCCAGCTTGGTATCGCTGGCCGGCTTGGGCAGAGTCAACTCCAGAGTGACCTGATCCAGTGCCGGGGCAGAGGCTCCAGCCGGGATAGTCCAGGCATAGGAGAGCGGCTTGCCTTCCGGATCGCTGGAGTGCTGGCCGGAGAGAGTCACCTTGCTGCCACCTTCGGCCTGCGCCGGGCCAGTGATATTGGCCACTGGCGGCAGGTTGGTGCCACCGCCGTTATCCTCGATCACCACCTCCGGATAGAAGTGCTGAACGCAGCGGCTGTAATCCCCTGCCTTGAAGGCGCTGAAGCGGGTCTGGTAGCCCACCAGCTTGCAAGCGTAACTCTTGCCGCCGTTGGGGTTCCCTGCCACATAGCTCCAGTCCTGCTCCCAATAGATGGGCAAGGCACCGGCGCCATTGTCATCAAACACCTTCATATTCTTGCAACCCAGCACCTCGTCGGATGGCACCGCCACTCCGAGGTAGTTGGCAAACTCGCGGTAGTAGTTGATGCGATTCTGGGACTGGGCGTGCTCGACCGGACCGCCGCACTCCACCCCGCCGTTGATGATCTGGGTAGTGACCCCGAAGCCCGGTACCAGACCGTTCTGCTTGTCATGGTCATTCGGCTGCCAGGTACCATCGATGACATGGAGCATGGAGGGCTTGGGCGGCTGCGGATAGGTATAGAAGAACACCGCACTGGCGAGGTTCAGCCAGGTGTCGGCCACCAGATCGGGGCGGTCGAGCAGGGTGCGCACCGTACCGAACATCGCCTCGGAGAAGGGGCCGTAGTTGTAGTTGTAGGAGAGCTGCTTGGCGCCGCGGCCAAAGTAGCTCTTGAACTCGCCATTGTCGAACGTACCGCACGGCCACTGCTGACCCTGCCACACATCGGGGCGGCACTCGGCGTTGTAACCACCGCGCATGGTCTCATTCCATCCCATCTCGCGTACATAGACCAGCGCCTGACGCCACTCGGCCTCCGGGCGCCAGTTTTCATGGCCGCCGGTCTCCTGGGCGAAGTGGGCGAACATGGTTGCCAGGGTCTTGCGGCAAATGGCGTCAGCATCGCGGCCATCACTGTAGTCGCTGCACAGGGCCGGGAACTTGGCCGCCGCCTGCAACAGGCCGCGATAGGTGTACTCGGGGGCGCGCAGCGGGAAGAGGTAGTTGAACTGACCCTCGCTCAGCAGGCTTTCGACCCGCTTGACGTTGCCCGGGTTGTCGGCACGGCCCGGCTGCACCGCCTCGACCACCAGATTGTCCCGGGTAGCGATGGAAGCCTTGACCGCTTCCATCGCCGGGAAGTCGGTCAGCGCCTTCTCTTTGGCATCCAGCTCAGCCTGGCTCATATAGACGGGGGTGGTGCTGCCATCCGGCGGGGTTGGCGTTGGCGGATTGGGCTTGTCATCGCCACCGGTGTCAGGCGGGGCCACTTCCCCTTCGCCGACAAGCTTCCACGGGGTATCCCACTCATTGGCGGCCGCCATGCCGGGAGTCTGACCCGGGTTGACCCACCACTTGGCCTCAAAAACCTGGCCGTTGTAATTGACCTGGCTGCCGCCCGGATAGGATTTGTTGATGTCGTATGCCTCAGCCGCCCACAGGTGGCCGCTCAGCATCATGCCGGCAAGCAGAAGGGTGATGCGGTTTTTTTTCATTATTGTTGCTCTCTATGGTTTTGTGGCAAAAGACAGAGCCCGCCTGAACAGGCTCCGCCATCTTCATCATGGACTCAACCTAGGGGCAGCTTGCCGCCCCGACATCCAGCCAGACATCGTGCTTGCCCGGCTCGTTGCCTTGAGTCCACCACTTGGCCTTCCACTGACGGCCGTTGTGGTTGGTCAGCTCACCGCCGTTGTAGGCAACGGTCGCGCTCCAGCCCAGCTCAACCTGACTCGCCAGCGCCCACTGATCGGCGGCGCGGCTCGGTTCATTGCCCTGAGTCCAGTATTTGGCACGCCATACCAGCTGGTTCTGGCTCACCTTGTCTCCGCCGTTGTAGACCTTGCTGGCCTGCCATGCGGGAACGTTGGCCGCTTCCGGGTCGGTGGTGTTGCAAGAGCCGTCGACCACTGGATCCAGCGTAAGCACGATGCGCCCTTCGCTTTGGTGTACCCCGTCCGAGACGCTCACACTCAGCTCATGCTGCTCGCTGGTAGTGACAGCCGGCGGTAGCAGACGCAGGTTGGCACTGGTCTCGCCTTCTACCTGCCAGCCCATCGGGAAGTGCCAGCGGTAGCTGAGCGCATCGCCCTCGGGATCCCTCGCCTCAGCAGTGATGGTCAGCCACTCACCGCCGATGCCGCCGAGTTGTGCCGGTACGGTTACTACCGGAGGCTGGTTCTCAACCACGCCCTGCTCCAGCAGCCGCCCGTTGACAGTAAAGGAGAGGGTCTGCTGCGGTGGCAACAAGCTCTGCTGTACCAGCGTCTGGCCACGGCACTGGATGGTGGCGCGACCGGGCTCGCTGGCGGTGGGCAGGTTGATGTGGAACTTGTTCATGACACTGCTGGACACTCTGTGATTGGCCAGCCTGAAGCGCTGCAGACCATCGCGGGTCTCCACCTGCAACTGGCAGTCATTGCCGGACAGGGTGTTTCTGTCATCCGGGTAGGTGAAGCCGTAGGCGCCGTGCAGAGCCGGATAGATGTAGCTGCGCAGGGCTCCTTGCGGATCGTAATAGCCCACCAAGGTGGTCACCGGCACGCCGAACTGCTCTGGCTTGCGCGCAACCTTGGTATCGATGGGGGAGACCTCCACCCAGCTCTGGCCATCCGAGGTGAAGCTCTTCTTGAAGCCCCGGTTCACCACAATTTCCTTGCCGTTGATAAAGAGGCGACTGTTGTAACCGGCCCCGTGATCGATGGTCAGACTGCGCCCACGGTTTTCCGCAGAGGCAACTGGCACCCGGATATCGCGGGTCCAGCGACCGTCCCACATGGCGACCCTGACCAAGCCGTAATCCGCCAGCAGGGCACTCAGCCCGGCCTCGTTCAGGGCATCCATGGGAGCCTCGACTTTCTCGATCCCCTCGATTGTGTGCTGATAGGGCTCCATCCTGGCCATCGCACTGTTCCACTTGCTAAAGCCGGTGGCCGAGTTGGCATCGAACACCGCCTTGCTCTCCAGAAAGCGCTGGATGATGGCGGCCGAATTGGGGGTATAGAGGGTGAAACGGTTGGCGCCGGAGAGAGGGCGGCCGCCCGCCATCGCATCGTGGCCAAACTTGCGGCCATCGAACGGTGGCTGGCACTGGCCATCCAGACAGGCATCCTCATTGGTGCGGGTCGGCGAGAAGTTGGGGATGAAACGGTGTTTGTCACTGTCCCAGCCCCAGCTGGAGTTGAGCTGATCGGCACTGCGATGAACCGAGCCGCGGAAACCATCCACATAGTGGCCAAGGCCGAAGTTGTGGCCCACCTCGTGGCTGAACTCGTTGCCCAGCGAATCATCCAGCGTGACGATGCCACCGCCACCGGAACCTCCGTGCACCTGAACGCCATTGGCATACTTGCCGCGACTGTTGTGCGCCGTCAGCTGGGCCACCACAAAGGGATGGCTCCCCTCCCCTTCACCGGCGCTGCTGTTGATGCCGTAGTTGGCATTGTCGATGCCATGGGAGATAAGCTCCTTGCCGATGCGCTGACGCATGGTGCCGCCATGCCAGCCCCCTTCGCTCGGGTCAAAGTCGGTCAGCAGGGTGCCGTTGGGCAGCATCACCTCAGGCAGGGAGAGCGGTGCATACTGACTGACAATCATCCGGCTGGCCGGAATGGTCTGGAAGTATTCGCGATGGGCCTCCTTGTCATTGGCAAAGGCAAAGCGATCCCGTGGCGGGGTGAGCATGCCGATGTCGATGGTGTGCAGCAGCAGCTCGCCGGGGGCGCCGACCTTGATGTCACGCAGTTCACCACTGAGATTGCCCTGACGAACGGAGAGGTTCAGTCCGGGCTGGATCCACTCGGCAGGCAGCTCGCCGCTCCAGGTATCCGCTGCATAGGTGATGCGGTTGTTCTCCAGCTCCCCCTCGCGGAACCACTGCCCATTGGCAAACTTGAACTGCAGGGTCTGGCCACGGGAGACGGTCACCTGTCGCTCACCATAAAAGGCCGTCGAGTTATAACCGGCACTGGAGCGGATCCTCACCATCTTGCCCTCCAGCTCCGGGCTCACGGGCAGGTAGATATCCCGAACCCAGCGGCCGTCGGCAGTCTGGATCTCCACCAGCGCGCGCCCGGTCAGCCGCTCCTTGAGGAAGGCGCCGCTCTTGTCGCTCAGTTTGGCCAACTCAGCACTACTGCTGATGACGGCAGTGGTGCCGCTCTCCGGGATGAAGCTCACTCCGCCTTCGGGAACCCCCGCGAGGTGGTAGACCGTCTCGGGCAGTGCTGATGGCGGCGACAAGGTCAGGGAGCCAAGCAGCTTGCCGCTGCCGTCACGGGCATCCACCGTTATGGGGGTCACCCCGTCGGCCTGGAGTGGTTGCACCAGCAGCAGGCTCTTGCGCAGGCTGGTCAGGATGGGTTGGCGATCCCCCTCTTTGGGATAGGAAGGCAGGATCTGGCTCTGGGCAAACTGCACGCTGGCAGCCAGGCTACCCGCCAGATCGCTTTGCGGTGTCGTGTCATTGAATATCAGGGGCGAGGTGGCGGCAGACAGGGGGCCAGCCGCCAGGGTTGCCATGATGAGGGCAGCGATTCGGGTCACATTTGTGGTCATTGTCAGGTTCTCGTTCATATTGCTACCGGGAATGAGGGGCATGTCGCCATGCCCCGTCATTGGTGAGGAGGCCTCAGTTACAGCTTGCTGCCCCGATATCCAGCCAGACATCGTGCTTGCCCGGCTCATTGCCTTGAGTCCACCACTTGGCCTTCCACTGACGGCCATTGTGGTTGGTGAGATCCCCGCCGTTGTAGGCAACGGCTGCGTTCCAGCCCAGATCAACCTGACTCACCAGCGCCCACTGATCGGCGGCGCGGCTCGGCTCATTACCCTGAGTCCAGTACTTGGCCTGCCATACCAGCTGGTTGTGGCTCACCTTGTCACCGCCGTTGTAGACCTTGCTGGCCTGCCATGCGGGAACGTTGGCTGCTTCCGGATCTGTGGTGTTGCAAGAGCCCCCCTCACCACCTTCGTTGATTGGCGTGACGGTGAGACGGGTGGCCGCGTTGGCATCGAGTGCGCCATCGGAGACGGTCACAGAGAGGTCATAACCGGTTTCGACATCCACCGCCGGGCCGGTGACCACCAGGGTGGCGCTGTTCTGGCCGGTCGCCGTGATACCGGCAGGTACTTGCCACTGGTAGATCAGCTCGTCGCCATTGGGGTCGGATGCCTTGGCGGTGATGGTCACCTGCTTGCCCTCTTCCACCTTGACGCTGGCAGGCAAAGTCACCACCGGAGGCAGGTTGGGCTGCGGCGCCTTGTTGGTCACCACCACCTGATCCCTGGCGGTCAGTTGATGGTCATCGGTCACCGTCAGCTCGAACACCAGATTGATGTCGGCGGACACGGCATCGAGTACAACCCGGGCCTTGGCCTGAGTGGCATCAAGCAGAGCGGCCTGCGGGCCGGAGACCTGCTTCCAGCTGTAGGTCAGAGAGCCTTTTTCCGGATCATAGGAGGCTGAGCCATCCAGCGTCAGGGTAGCCGGGCCGGTCACCGCCACATCGCTGCCTGCGTTAGCCACTGGCGGCTTGTTGGCTGGTGGGGTAACCCCTTCACCGTGACCGAGACCTTCATGCATGGCGTTGAGGATGTCGCCGTTGTCGGCATCGATCTCCCAGGAGAAGAGCCCGCCCAGCTTGTTGGCCAGCACGTATTGGCCTTTCGCCTTGACCGAGCGCTCGTCGTCATAGGTGATCAGCTCGCCGGTGGAGGGCTTGAACAGGGTGGCCGCTTCGGCAGTCTCGTCGTAGTTGTACTCCCAGCCTGCACCCATGTGGCTGTTGACGATGTGGCGATAATCCAGCACGCCATCTTCCCAGGTGCCCTTGATCTTGCCGGTGGCGGTGCCGGTGAAGGGATCGTTGCCCTGATATCCGCTCACCCCTTTCCAGCCGCGACCGTAGGCGGCGGCACCGATCACCAGCTTCCCGGAGTCGACCCCTTGCGCAAGCAGTTGCTGCACCGCTGCATCAGTGTTGTAGCGCTTGTTGGCCGAGCCGTTGGTGGCCTGATAGAGGTTGGCCTGATGACCCAGGGAGGTATTGCTCCAGGCACCGTTGTAGTCGTAACTCATCACGAAGAGGTGGTCCATGTACTGCTGGGCAGCCTTGTAATCCACATCCTCAATCTTGTCGTAACCGGCACCGATGGCGGAAGTGAGCTGATAGGTGCGACCGGTCTCGGCCTCCAGCTCGTCGAGCATGGCGCGCAGATCCTTCATGATCAGCACATAGGTTTCCCCATCTTTGGTCTTGTCCCCCAGATTGGGGTTGGCGCCGTCCCCGCCCGGGAACTCATAGTCGATATCGACACCGTCGAAGAACTTCCAGGTCTGCAGGAACTCTTTGACCGAGGCGACGAACACGTCACGCTTGGCCTTGTCATGCATGAAGAAGAAGGGGTCGGAGAGGGTCCAGCCACCGACTGAGGGGAGGATCTTCAGGTCCGGATAGGCCTGCTTGAGGGCCATCAGATTGCCGAAGTTGCCCTTATAGGGCTCATCCCAGGCGACCAGTGACCCCTGCCCTTTTTGCAGCGCGGCCCAGGGATCGTGAATGGCGACCTGGAAATCCTTGCGCCCGGCACAGGCACGTTGCAGCGCCTGGAAGCTGCCGGCAATCTCTTTGAGGCTGTCGTTGAGGCCATCACCGCCACAAATCGGGGTGAAGCCATAGAGGATATGGGTCAGGTTCTGGGCCGGCAACTTGTCCACGGTGAAGTTGCGATCATAGACCCCCCACTCCACATAGTAGGTACCGACCACCTTGCCGGACTTGTTGACATAGGGTTTGTTATTCTCCTGCAGGGCAGGCTTGAGCGGCGCAAGGTGGCTGCCATCGGTATCGGCGACCACGATCTCTTTGGCATCAGACAGGGTACAGCCATCGCCGTTGCACAGCGCGACCTGCATCTGATAGCGCCCCCCCTTGTGCACCTTGAAGGTGGCTGTGCCAGCGGCGGAAGAGGGACCGGACCACACCTCCTTGCCATCCAGCAGCACCTTGGCACTCTGGCCAATATCGCCGTTCCAGATATTCCAGGTGACGGTCACATCGGCGCCATCCTTCACCTTGACCAGCTCGTTATAAGCGGTCGCGGACTGGCTGACTTCGACGATGGCAAACTTGGTGGGGCCCCAACCGATGGCGGGTTTGCCGGGAGCTGCCGCATAAGCGGCGGAGGAGGCGAGCAGGGTGCCGACCACCATGGCCAGCAGTGCAGGTTTTGGACTTAGCATATTGCTTTCCTTTTCGTTATTGGAAAAACGAAAGGGCAACGCAACACGACAGGTGACACAAAAACGGCCACCCCTTGGCAAAGGCAGCCTGCATTCTACTGTGGTGGCCCCGCTATCCTAGGCCGTCTTGACCCTTAGACCGGAAGCTTTGCGTCCCGACTTTTCAATCGGTTTGCCCTTGTCACAACGTTATTTCTGGCGATAAATAATCGCCGATTGACTGTAGGGTAATTCTGATAAGTAAGCAAATCGGACCATTGCCAGCCCACCAGTTACCAACCCCGACAATTACCCACTTTCAAGAAATTAATGTTTAAAAAACAGCCGGATATGCAGACATAATCTCATCACCTCCAACCAGATACCTCACACCATTTTTTTGATCTGCATCACACCAAGTTGAGAAAAATCAATGAGTAAGAACAATATGCGACAAAAGACCCATCTGTATCGCAACTAATGAATTTATAATCGCCGCTTTGCATGGCCAGCAGGTGTCTTCATGCCCAGCGAATTGCCCTCACGCACCCGGTTATCCAGATACGACAAATTTGTTCGTTTGACGATTTATGCCTTGCCACTGGCCGGGATGATCTGGCTTATCAACAGCCTCAATGGCTGGCAAAGGGCGCCGCTTGCCAGCACCTTGCTAGTCCAGAGCTACCTTATCTGCACCTTCTGGCTCTATCGCCACTACCGCTACCATCTGCACCGCCAGTGGCAGCATCTGAGTGAGGCGCTCAAGATCAACGAAACCACCGCCGAGCTGGCCCGCAACTCGGCGCAATACCAGACCGAAGAGGCCTTTCTGGAGGATCTGCTCAGACGAGCCGTGATGTTGATCCCGGGGGCAGAGATGGGCTGCCTGATCAAGCTGCTGCCGGGCACAGGCATGTTGAGATATGAAGCGGCCATCGGCATGGATTTGGTGAAACTGCGGCGGATCAATCTGCCGCTGGAGCACACCTTTCAGTACAAGCTGACTCAGGGGCGCTGCAACAAAACACTGCTGATCAACGACCTGTCGAAGATAAATGCCACCATGCCCCTGTCCGAACAGGACAGAGAGCTGCTGGTCAACTGCACCGACCTGCCCATCCAGGCCACGCTGGCGACCCCGATCCATATCGATGGTCAGCTCTACGGCATGATCAATATGGACAGCAGCAAACGTAATGCCTTTACCCGCTACGACAGCCACCTGATGGCGATCCTGGCGCGGGATATTCGCCACGCCATCACCATCTATCAGCAGTCCCGCCGCATCTATCAGCTGGCCAATACCGACCAGCTCACCGGGCTCGCCAATCGCCAGCAATTCGAACTCGCTCTGCAAGCACAGCCAGAAGGCACCCTGCTGCTGATCGACATGGACAATCTCAAGCAGCTCAATGACAGCAGTGGCCATTTGGCCGGTGATCAGGCCCTGCGCCTTATCGCAGATGGCATACGCCAGCACTTCGGTCAGGGGGTGATTGCCGCCCGCTTCGGCGGGGATGAGTTTGTGCTGCTCACCACTCTGACACCGACCGAGCTGCAACAGACGATGGCCAGGCTGACGGCCATGCTGGCCAGCGCCTCCCCCACTATCTCGTGCAGTATGGGGATGGCCCCCTATCGCGGCGACTTTGCCGCCGCGTTTGCCAGAGCCGATGCCGACATGTACCAACACAAGCGGCACCACAAAGAGCTGCGGGCGGCACAGATGCCAGCTATCGGGGAGAGCATTAATCACTAGCCCGGAAGGGCTGCTTTGCAGACACAAAAGAGAAGCTGGGTGGGGAAACCGATTGGCAGACCCGCCAGAATGTGGCAAAGCGGGGAGAAAAAACGGGGCATGACCGGCATGCCCCGCCACCATTCAATGCTTATTTACAACTGGCGGCTCCCACATCCTGCCAGACGTCGTGTTTGCCGGGCTCATTGCCCTTGGTCCAGTACTGCGCCTTCCACTGACGGCCGTTATGAGTGGTGAGCTCGCCACCGTTGTAGGCCACATTGGCATCCCAACCCAGTTGCACCTTGCTCACCAGCAGCCACTGATCCGCGGTGCGGCTAGGCTCGTTGCCCTGGGTCCAGTACTTGGCCTGCCACACCAGCTGGTTGTGGCTCACCTTGTCGCCGCTGTTATAGGTGCTTGCCGCTTTCCAGACTGGCCAATTGGCCGCATCCGGATCGGTCGCCGTGCAACCACCGCCGCTGCTGGCCGGTTTGACCGTCAGACGGGTTGCCGCGCTGGCATCCAGCCCGCCGTCGGAGACGGTGACGCTCAGGTCATAGCCGGTATCGCTGGTCACGTTCGGGCCAGTGACCACCAGGGTGGCGCTGTTCTGACCCGTTGCGGTGATGCCTGCTGGCACACTCCACTGATAAGTCAACGGATCACCGTTTGGATCGGAGGCGGTCGCCTTGATGGTCACCTGCTTGCCCGCCTCCACAGAGGCCGTGGCAGGTACACTCACCACCGGCGCCAGATTGGCCTGCGGCGCCTTGTTGGTCACCACCACCTGATCCTTGGCACTCAACTGCTGGTCATCGGTCACTGTCAGCTCAAACACCAGATTGATGTCGGCAGCCACAGCATCCAGCACCAAGCGGGCTTTGGCCTGAGTGGCATCCAGCAGGGCAGCCTGCGGCCCGGAGATCTGCTTCCAGCTATAGGTGAGGGCGCCATTTTCCGGATCGTGGGAGGCAGACCCATCCAGCGTCACCTCAGTCGGGCCGGTCACCTTGAGATCACTGCCTGCGTTGGCCAGCGGCGGCTTGTTGGCTGGCGGCGTGACGCCACTGCCGTGGCCCAGCCCTTCATGCATGGCGTTGAGGATGTCGCCGTTGTCGGCGTCGATCTCCCAGGAGAAGAGGCCACCGAGCTTGTTGGCCAGCACATACTGTCCCTTGGCCTTGACCGAGCGGTCGTTGTCATAGGTGATGAGATCGCCGGTCGACGCCTTGAACAGATAGGGCGCCTCGGCCACCTCGTCATAGCCCTTCTCCCAGCCCGCCCCCATCCGGTTGTTGACGATGTCGCGGTAATCCACCACCCCGTCCTCCCAGGTGCCTTTCACCTTGCCGGTCGCCTTGCCGGTGAAGGGGTTGTTGCCCTGATAACCGCTCACCCCGGTCCAGCCACGGCCATACATGGCGGCACCGACCACCAGCTTGCCTGGTTCAACCCCCTGCGCCAGCAGCTGATTCACCGCCTTGTCGGTGGTGTACTTGGTATCGGGATCCCAGCTCGCCGCATAAAGGTTGGTCTGGTGGCCCAGCTCGGTGTTGCTCCAGGCACCGTTGTAGTCGTAGGTCATCATGAAGATGTGGTCCATGTAGGGCTGGGCCGCCTTGTAGTCCACATCCTGGATCTTGTCGCCCCCCGCACCAATGGCCGAGGTGAGCTCATACTGGCGACCGGTCTCGGCCTCCAGCTCGTCGAGCATGGCCCGCAGCTCCTTCATCAGGGTCACATAGGTGGCACCATCGCTCGGACTACCCAGTTTCGGGTTGGCGCCCTGGCCGCCCGGGTACTCCCAGTCGATATCCACGCCGTCGAAGAACTTCCAGGTCTGCAGGAACTCTTTCACCGAGCCGACGAACACATCGCGCTTGGTTTTATCACCGAGGAAGTAGAAGGGGTCGGAGAGGGTCCAGCCGCCGACCGAGGGGAGGATCTTGAGGTTCGGATAGGCCTGCTTGAGCGCCATCAGGGCACCAAAGTTGCCCTTGTAGGGCTCATCATGGGCGGTGAGGCTGCCTTGCGGCATCTGGATGGCGGCCCAGGGATCGTGCATCGCCACCTTGAAGTCGGCGCGACCGGCACACGCCCGTTGCAGCGCCTGGAAGCTCCCTTCGATCTCCTTGAGGCTGTCGTTGAGGCCATCCCCGCCGCAGATGGGGGTGAAACCATAGAGGATATGGGTCAGGTTCTGGGCCGGGATCTTGTCCACCGTAAACTTGCGGCCATAGACTCCCCACTCCACATAGTAAGTACCGACCACCTTGCCGGACTTGTTGGCGTAGGGCTTGTTGTTCTCCTGCAACGGCGCCTTGAGTGGCGCCAGATGGCTGCCATCGGTATCGGCGACCACGATCGCCTTGGCATCAGAGAGGGTACAGCCATCGGCGTTGCACAGCGCCACCTGCATCTGGTAGCGCCCCCCTTTCTTCACCTTGAATGTGGCGCTGCCCGCCGCGGTGGAGGGGCCGGACCACACCTCCTGACCATTGAGCAGTACCTTGGCACTCTGGCCCAGATCGCCGCTCCAGAGGTTCCAGTTCACCTCCACATCGGCGGCATCCTTTACCTTGACCAGATTGTTGTAGGCAGTGGCCGCCTGATCGACTTCAACGATGGAAAACTTGGTGGGACCCCATCCTATGGTCGGCTTGCCGGGCGCCGCAGCATAAGCGGACGAGGCGCAGCACAGACCGACCGCAAGGGCCAGCATGGTAGGCTTTGGACTTAGCATTTTTTATATTTCCCTATTTCGTTATGTTGGCAACGAAAAGGGCTACGCCCTGACAGGTAACGCAGACGGCAGTGCGGCCTCTTGGCAAAGGTGCACAACAACCTGTGGTGGCCCCGCTATCTCAAGTACGGCTCATCCCTGGACCGGAAGCTTTGCGTCCCGATCTTGCGATCGGTTTGCCCTTCGGTTACTTCATTTGCGATGCAAAAAATCGCATCCCGACTATAGAGTGAGCCAATCCGGTCTGCCACTGTCGGCGTTGAACGACAGTGGCAAGCCAATACTGTAACTGGCGGCGATTGCGCTGGAAGATGAAGAGATCTTCGCCAATAAATCGCTGTTTTCGGCATTCATCCATGACCACGGGCCAGAGGATCATTGCGCGGTTTTGTGAGCCGGTTCACGGCTTGCCGCTCCGGATGCGGCTAGCGCAGCAGCAGGCTGTTCATCAGGGCCCGCAATTTGAGCGGTTTGACCGGTTTGCTGATGTAGCCATACCCCTGCTCGCGGATCTGCGCCTGCAGCTCGCTCTTGCGATCAGCGCTGATGATGATGCCTCCCAGCTCGTCGCCACACACCCGTTGCAGGACAGCGAGCGCCTCCAACCCGGTCTTGCCATCGTCGAGGTGGTAGTCAGAGAGCACCAGTCTCGGCACAAACCCGTCTGCCACCAGCGCCTCGGCTTCGGCCAGATCGACGGCGCAGCGGACCTCGCAGCCCCAACGGCCGAGCAGGGTGCTCATGGCGGTCAGAATGTCCCGCTCGTTGTCGATACAGAGCACGGCTACACCTTCCAGCTGGCTGTCACGCACCACCGGCGCCGCCAGCTGATGGGCCGTGACCGGCCGGGTCGCCAGATTGAGGGTCACCGCAAAGACCGACCCCTTGCCCGGCCAGCTCTGCAATGTGAGCTGATGACCGAGCACCAGCGAGATGCCACGGGCGATGGCAAGCCCCAGACCCAGCCCCTGCTCCTTGGCGGTGCGGGAGTGATCGAGGCGGGAGAACTCGTCAAAAATAGCCTCCTGCTTGTCCTGCGGGATGCCGGGGCCGTTGTCCCACACCTCGATGCGGATCTTCTCCCCCATCCGGCGGCAACCAAGCAGCACCCTGCCGCCCGGGTTGTAGCGAAACGCATTGGTGAGGAAGTTTTGCAGCACCCGGCGCAGCAGCCGCACATCGCTATGCACCGCGTGCTTGCTCTCCACCACCGAGAAGTGGATCCCCCCCGCCTGGGCCAGCACGCCAAACTCCGCCTTGAGGTTGTCGAGCAGATCGCGCAGGGCAAAGTCGAGCTTCTTGGCCTTGAACTTGCCCGCTTCGAGCCGCGAGATATCGAGCAAATCGGTGATGAGATCCTCGGTCGCCCCCAGCGCATCGTCGATATGGCGGGCGATGCGGGCCTGCTCGCCAGCATCGGGCAACATCTCCAGCAGGGAGGAGGTAAACAGCTTGGCGGCATTGAGAGGCTGGGTCAGATCGTGGCTGACCGCTGCCAGAAAACGGCTCTTGGATTGATTGGCCCGCTCCACCTGCTGGTTCACCAGCAATAGTTGGCGGTTGAGTTCGGAGAGCTCACGGGTGCGCTCGGCCACCCGTGCCTCCAGATGTTCGTTCGCTTCGCGCAGCACCCGCTCCGCATCGCGAAACGGCGTGATGTCGGTAAAGGTCATGACGAAACCACCGGCGGGCATGGGGTTGCCCTGCATCTCGATCACCCGCCCGTCCGGGCGCTCCCGCGCCGAGATATGGGCGCTGCCGCGCTTCATAAAGGCAACCCGCCGCGCCACGTGATCCTCGATATCACCGGGGCCACAGAGTCCCTGCTGGGCGTTGTAGCGGATGATCTCCTCGATGGGACGCCCAGCCTGAATAAGCCCCGGCGGATAGTGGAACAGCTCGATGTAGCGGCGGTTCCAGGCCACCAGCCGAAGCTCCCTGTCCACCACCGAGATCCCCTGCCCGATATGCTCGATCGCCCCCTGCAGCAGGCCGCGGTTGAAGCGAAACACGTCGGAGGCCTCATCGACTATGGTGGCGATCTCCTCGAGCTGCATGTTGCGCCCCTGCAGGGCAGAGGCGAGCACCAGCCGCGCCGACGAGGTGCCAAATACCCCCGCCAGCAGCCGCTCGGTATGGGCAATCAGCTCGGCCGAAGCCTGCATCTGGGGCGCCAGGGTGCCACCCCGCTCACCGGCGAAGCGACCAAAGGCGCGCTTGACCCGGCTTGAACCGACGAAACGGGCCGCCAGCATCTCCAGCTCCTTGACCGAGACCCGCGCCTGATAGAGGGCGGCGGTATCGCGGCTCGGCTTGCCGACAAAGTTGGCCGCCTGCAGCCGCTCGCTCACCGCAGGGCGCGACAACAGGGAACCGGCCACATAGCCGAGCAGGTTGAAGAGCAGGCTCAGGAAGATGCACCAGGCCCCCAGGCTCAGCTCGCGAAACGCGGGCCAGTCCGGCGGCGCCAACAGCTCGGCCAGCGGTGAACCGGCCAGCAAGCCACTCTCTACCAGCAGAGTCACGAACCAGAGACTCACCCCAAGGAAGAGACCAAGATAGACCCCCTTGCGATTGCCGTGACGCCAGTAGAGGCCGAGCAGCAGGGCCGGCGCAAACTGGGCCACCGCGCCAAAGGAGAGATAGCCGATGCGCGACAGACTGGTGAGATCGCCGAGCCAGAGGTAGAGCCCCCAAGCCGCCAGCAAGATCAGCAGGATGGCGCCACGGCGCACCTGCAACAGCAGCCGCACCAGCCGCTCGTCGCGCCCCTGCCGCCAGAAGCGGCGCAGCAGCACCGGCAACACCAGATCGTTGCTCACCATGATCGCCAGCGCGATGGTGCAGACGATCACCATGCCGGTGGCCGCCGAGGTGCCGCCGAGAAACGCCAGCATCGCCATGCCATCAAAACCGAGGGCCATCGGCAGGCTGATCACATAGGTGTCTGAGGCCATCTCCGCCCCCACCCACTGCTTGCCCGCCAGCGCCAATGGCCAGATAAAGAGTCCCATCACGAACAGGTAGAGCGGGAATATCCAGCGCGCCCAGTGCAGATCCTGCCCCTGATTGTTCTCCACCACAGTCACATGAAACTGGCGTGGCAGGCAGATGACGGCGCACATCGCCAGCACCGTATAGATGGCAAGCTCCAACAAATTGCCGGGACTCACCGCCACCACCTGCGCAAAGAAGTCGCGGGTCACCTGCTCGTGAGCTTCGCCGGGTTTGCTCAAGATCAGCCAGAGGGCGAAGCCCCCCACCGCGATAAAGGCCAGCAATTTGACCACCGACTCGAAGGCGATGGCCACCACCATCCCCCTGTGATGTTCGGTGGCATCAAGATGGCGGGTGCCGAACAGGATGCTGAACAGCGCCAGCAGCAGGGTGACCCCGAGCGCCAACTCGCTGGTATTGCTGGTCGGGCTGATGCCGCCGCTGTTGACCATCAGCAGATCCAGCCCGGTGACGATGGCTTTCAGTTGCAACACCAGATAGGGGAGGATCCCCATGATGGCGATGAGAGAGATCACCATGGCGAGCCGCTGGGATTTGCCGTAACGGGCGGCGATAAAGTCAGCGATGGAGGTGATGTGCTCGCGCTTGGCCACCAGAATGAGGCGGGCCAGCAGCCGCCAGCCAAACAGAAAGACCAGCATGGGGCCAAGGTAGATGGGTACTGGTGACCAGGGGGATTCACTCGCCTGCCCCACGGTGCCGAAGAAGGTCCAGGAGGTGCAGTAGACCGCCAGCGACAGACTGTAGAGCAGCGGTTGCCCCTTGAGACGGTGCCGTTTGTGCTTGTCTGCCACGAAGGCGATCAGAAACAGCAGCCCCAGATAGGTGAGCGACAATCCGATCAGCAGCCATCCCTGGTGCATCGATAACTCCTTGTCCATGTTGAGTTTTTGTATACAGCCTCGCCAGTCTAGAGAGGCAGCAGCCAAAAGTCATCCCCTTCGGACAGATTGAAATTATCGTTTTTCAATAAGTTTTATCTTGACTGTATATCGCAAAACAATAAACATTGCCGATGTGAATATTGATAAACGATAAACTTTACCTTTCAGATAAAACCATCACAGTGAGGAATGAGATGATCTCCAACAAACTCGAACGCTCGAGCATGCTGATCGAATGGCTGCTACTGTTGGCACTGCTGGCGACCCCTTTGATCACCTTGCTGGAGGTGTGGACCCCCTTCGGTGGCGCCGATTTGCTGCAGGAGAAGCTCAACACCATCTTGAGCCGCCCCGGCATCAATCCTGCCGACTATCCCCTTCACTTCTCCACCCGGCTGCTCGGCACCCTGGTGCAGCTGTTGCCGGATCTGGTCTTTATGATGATGCTCTGGCAACTGCGCCAGCTGTTTCGTGGCTACCGCGCCGGTCTGCTCTTCACCTTCGAGCAGATCCGCCGCTATCGGCAGATCGGACTGCTGCTCTGTACAACCTTCCTGGTCGAATTGATCCTGGCCCCCTTGCTGGATACGGTGCTCACCATGAGAGGCCCGGAAGTACTCGGTACCATAGCGCTGAGTACCTCCGATTTCCGGGTACTGCTGGCGGGACTGATCGTATTGGCGCTGGCACTGGTCATGCGCGAGGCCAAACTGCTGGCCGATGAACAGCAACTGACGGTGTGAGGAACGTATGCCCATTATCATCCGCCTCGATGCCCTGCTGGCAGAGCGCAAAATGACCGCCCGCGAGCTGGCCCAGCGTATCGACATCACCGAGGCCAACCTCTCGATCCTCAAGAATGGCCACGCCAAGGCGGTGCGCTTCTCCACCCTGGAGGCCATCTGCCGTGAACTCAATTGCCAGCCCGGCGATCTGCTGGGCTACGAGCAGGAGCGCTAACCTTCTTATGAGTCGTCATATCACCCTGTTTGCCCTGTGGCTGCTGCCGCTGTGGGCCTGCGCTGGCAATGACGCGAACGGCCCCCGCTACCTTATCGAGCAGGGCGCCAGCGCCAATGTGCTGCAAGTGCGCCTCACCATGCAGGGCAAACCTCCCTTTACCCTGCTCCCCGCTCGTCAGTTGCCGGGCAGTGCCACGCCGGTTTCCCCCGCGCTGGTCTGCCTTGCAGACAACCAGCCGGTTGCCCTCAACCAGCCCTTCTCCTGCAAAGAGGTTGGCTGGCAAATCACGCTCACACCCGCTCCGGCACTGGGTGCAGATGCCTCGGCCCAACAGTCGCTTTTGTTCGCACCCAATCAGTGGCTATTGACCGAGTGGGGTAACTTTGTGCGCCAGATGGGGAGTCGCCAAGGAAAGGTTTGTCTGCCGGATGGCAGCTGCCAACCACTGCCGGATGTCAACCAACCGCCGCTGATCCTGCCGTTTGGTCTGGACACAGTGCCCGTCACCAAGCCGGATCCGCGGCTGGTGCTGAGCCATGACGAGACCGCCAACCAGCTCGATCTGCCGGCCTTACAGCAGCAACTGAATGAGATCATCGACTATCTGGCCTTCCAGCTCGATGTGGATCCGCCCACTCACCCGTGGCAACTGGTGTGGCTGGGGCGGGATGTGGCAACCCGCTCCCTTGGCGGCGCAACTGGGGATCAGGTGTTTGTCGCCAACTACCCCACCGAGGCTGGCAAGCCGACGCCACAGGCCCCCTTGCGCCTGCTGCGCACCTCGGCCCACGAGGCGGTGCATATCCTCAGCGCTCGCCACTCTGCTCCACAACCCACCTGGGTCAACGAGAGCCTCGCCGAGTACCTTGCCATCAAAGCGCTGCGCCGCTTTCGGCTGCATCAAGTCACGGCGGTCAACGAGCTGGCCGAGCGGGGCAAACAGCTGCCCCATAGCGAGAGCGGCCTCTATCGGGCAGCTCGCGAGGTGCTGGCGGGCGATCGCTCCTACTACCCGCTCTTTTACGTCAAGGGGAGCGCCTTCTGGGAAGCGCTGGAGCGGGAGCTGCAACACAATGACGTGACGCTGGCGCAACTGCTGCCCCAACTGGGCTGGCTGCCGGATGGACGCTTTGATGCCGCCTCCAATGAGCTGCTTGCCGGCACCATCGGCTCGGATACCTGGCGCCGTCTCAGCCGCCTCTATCTTGGCGAGCAGCAGTAACGCCGCAAACTGCAACAACGAAAAAGGGAGAGCCGTGGCTCTCCCTTTTGTGAGGTGATGATTCAAATAGACAAATATCAGGCTGGAGCACTCTCCTGCGCAGACGACGCAAAGGGACGCAGCCGCAGGAAGAACACCGGCAAGACCACCAGCACCATCAGGAAGAAGATGCCGCCGCCGAGAGGCTCGAACAGCACGCCGCAGAGTGCCATCAGAGCCGCCACCGTCATGCCGAGGCCAAGGGCCGCATAGAGCGCCTGAGTCGGGATCAACTGCTCGGCCGGTAGCTGACGGGTCATAAAGCGCACCGCCCCCAGATGGCTCATACCGAACGTCACCGAGTGGAGCAATTGCCCCAGCACCAGCACCCACAACTCGGTCGAGGCACCCAGCAATACCCAGCGCACCACACAACCGATGGCACCGGCGATAAAGAGACTCTGGGCGCCAAAGCGTTGCAGGAAACGCTTGTCGGCGGCAAACATACAGATCTCCGCCACCACCCCGAGCGCCCAGAGATAGCCGATGATGGTGCCGCTATATCCTTGCGCCTTCCAGTAGATGGCGCTGAAACCGTAATAAGCGGCGTGGCTCCCCTGCAGCAACGCTGTCAGCAGCAGGAAACGGCGCACCGGTGCGCTGCGCAGGGTTGCCAGCAAGGACGCCTTGGCGCGCTCGCCCTGACTATCCTGTGGCGCCGGATAGAGCGGCAGCCAGCTGAGCAGCAGCATCAGCACCAGCCCCGCCACCATGGTGTGCAAAATCCAGTCACTACCGAAGTTGCCCACCAGCGCCCCTACCAGGGTAGAGGCGACGATAAAGGCAAAAGAGCCGCACAGCCGCACCTTGCCGTAATCGAGGTGCGCCTGCACCACCATGCGGGTCGCCAGCGCCTCTCCCACCGGCATCAGAGTCGGATAGATAAAGTTCGCCAGCAGGGTCAAGCCCACCAGCCACCAGAGGTTATGACTGAGATAGAAGCCGAGAAACGCCAGCAAACTGAGCAGGGAGAGCAACCGGGTAACCGGCAACAGATGGCCCGCCCCCTTGATCTGCCCCATCACCATCAGGTTGCCGGCAAAGCGGATCGCCATCCCCGCCCCCAGCAGCAGACCAATCATCTCGGCGCTGACGCCCACCCCCTCCAGCCAGAGCGACCAGAACGGCAAGTAAGCACCGTAGACAAAATAGAAGGCGCCGAAAAAGAGCGCTAACCAGGAAAACGCGGGCATAGATCCTCTGCAACCGGATGACGGGAGCAGAATGATAACCCATCCGCCCCCGCAGATCCCGATGGAAACCCTGCGCAGAAAACGAAAAAACTTCAATAAAATTGAACTATTACCGAAGAGGTGGGGTCTACCTGGTAACACCTCCTCCTGGTTAGTGTTGCAATCCTTCCACCCGCCCATGGCGGGTTTCTTTTTTAGGCAAACATCTGCTCTGCGCCATCGTCACAACATGGCGGCGACAAAAAAGGGGCCGAAGCCCCTTTGATCATCTGCGTCTGTTGTTTGCTCTTTAGAATACGTATTTGACCCGTGCACTCAGGTTGCGGCCCGGTTCGGTCATCATGCTGTTATCGGAGCCCTCGGCACGACCGGCGATGCGCTCGTAGCTGGTGTACTCCTTGTCAAACAGGTTGAAGACCCCAACGTTGAGCTGCAGGTCGGTCATCGGGTTGAACTGGGCGTACATATCTACCACACCCCAACCGGCGCTCTTCACGTAATCGTTGCCTTTGCTGTCTTTACGGACTTTGTCCATGTCGTCAGCAAAGCGCAGCGCGGTGTTGAAGTTCCATTGGGACTGTTCCAGACGCACACCGATCGAGCCATTGAGCGGGCTCAGGCTGTTGATGTAGTTGCCATCCCCATCCTTGCCTTCGATGTAAGCGAGGTTGCCCCAGACATTGACGATGTCGTTGAGCCAGTAATCCGCCTTGGCTTCGACCCCTTTGGTGGTCGCCTTGCTCAGGTTCTGGTACTGGTAGACGGCGGTGCGCCCCTCTTTGCCCACTTCCACCATCTCGATGAAGTCTTCGAACTTGTTGTAGAAGCTGGCTACTTCATAGCTGAAGCCATTGCTGCTGCCACGCACGCCAAGATCGATGCCGTCGCTGCTCTCCGGATTGAGGTTCGGGTTGGGCTCGATGCGATAGCCGTACGCCTGATGGTTCAGGGTAGAGAAGGCACTGTCATACATGGGGGCCTTGAAACCGTGGCTGTACTGGGCGAACAGGTTGGCCGCCTCGTGGGCCTTGAACACCAGACCCAGCTTGGGTGACAACTCCCCTTCGGAGAACTTGTGCAGCTTGTCGCCTGTGTAGGCCGGATCGTTGTCCGGGGTCATCCGGTAGTAGTCATAACGGGCACCCGGGGTCAGCACCCAGCGCTCGCCAAACTTGATCTCGTCAAAGGCCCACAGGGCACTGCGCTCGCTGGTGGTAGCCGGGAAGCTCAGCTCGTTGTAGCCGACAAAATCACCGGGAGTCGTCGGCCCCTTGTAACGGGTACGTTCGTTGTCGGTGTGCTCGTATTCAGCCCCCCAGGCCAGGCGGTGGTTGGCGACCGCCTTGTGGAACTGCAGCTGGGCGCCGATGTTCTTCTGATCGAACACGTTGTGATCCAGCGAGTTTTTGGTCACATAGGGGTTGCCGGGGCTGACCGGATACTTGGATGAGGCGTACTGATCCAGCGTCTGCTTGGTGCGGGCGAAGTAGACCTTGCTATCCATCCGATCGGCCCAGCCTTGATTGAGCGCGATGCCGTGATCCAGCACCACAGAGAGGTTGTCGGTCTGCTTGTCGGTGATGGGCTGATCAAAGACACGGGCAGTACCGGTACCGACCTTGTTGAGCTTGACCGCATCCGGCTCCTCGCCATCGGTCAGGTAGTCAACGGTCAGCTTGAGGAACTGCTCATCGGAGAGGTTCCACTTGCTCTTGAGCAGCAGGGCGTGGGTACCGATATCGAAGTCGTTCTTGGTGGAGTCGAAATTCTGGGTCACACCGCCATCGCGCCAGGTGTAGCGCAGCAGGTTCTCCACTTCACCAGTGCGTAAGGCGCCGGTAAAGCCCGCCATCTTCTGGTGGCTGCTGGAGGCGTAACCGCTGGTCACATCCAGATAACTATCCTTGCCCTTGAGGAAGTCGCTGGCATCCTTGGTGGTGATGGCAATCACGCCACCCAGCGCATCGGAGCCGTAGGCGGCAGACGCCGGCCCCTTGGCCACTTCTACCTGCTTGATCATGTCGGTATCGAAGTAGCTCTGGCCAACACCGCCCTTGCTGTAAGCATCGTTCTGGCGCACACCGTCGCGCACCACCTTGACC
Source organism: Aeromonas veronii bv. veronii (assembly GCF_000820225.1). Taxonomy (GTDB): domain Bacteria; phylum Pseudomonadota; class Gammaproteobacteria; order Enterobacterales; family Aeromonadaceae; genus Aeromonas; species Aeromonas veronii. The sequence goes on along the minus strand of NZ_CDDK01000018.1, from coordinate 23,469 downwards.
CGGTTTTCCCCCATGCCGCGGATGATAAAGGTCTGCGCATCCCCCTGACCGCCGAGCACGGTCACACCGGGTTCGTAGCGGAACAGGTCGGCGACGTTGGTGACGACCTGCTCTTCAATCTGCTTGGCGGTGATCACCGAGATGGGGCCGGAGACATCTTCCAGTTTTTGCTCCATCCGTGAGCCGCTGACGACCACGACTTCATCCGCCTTCTGGGTGGCAGCAAAGACCTGGGAGGAGAGACCGGCCGCCACAGCGAGGGCAACCAGAGAGAGTGCGTTATGATGGGTCACAGCGAATCCTTATTGAGAACTGTTATCAAACAGGCCGCATATTACCCGGCTCTCGACAAAGATCAACAAGAAACGAAATCATTCTCATTTGTTTTGAACCAAATTGGTTTTACACTGTCGCCCTGTGTTGCCCTTATTCTCTATTAGTCCCCCGAGATGCACCGGCATCCGGGCATATCAGCCGTGAGATCCCATGATTAGACGACTTCCCCTGCTCGCCCTGCCGCTGCTGCTGGCAGCCTGTGCCACCCCAACCCAGCCAACCGTGTCATCACAGTTGCAGACGCTCTATGACTACCGGCTAAGTAGCGAGGGAGATGCAGACCTGACGCTGGAGCAGGCAATCGCGCGAATTGCCGACGCCGACATCATTCTGGTGGGCGAGCTGCACAGCCATCCCGCCGTGCATCTGTTGCAATCGAGCCTGCTGAGCGGGCTCTACACCGCAGGTCAGCAGCACGGTCGGCCATTGGTCCTCTCCATGGAGCAGTTCAGCCGCGCCGATCAGAAGACGCTGGATGCCTATCTGGCGAACCAGATTGGTGAAGCGGCCTTGATCCGCGAAGGCAACGCCTGGCCCAACTATCCGAGCGACTATCGCCCGCTGGTGGAGTTTGCCAAAGCGCACCAGATGCCGGTGATCGCCGCCAACGCCCCCAAGCCGCTGGTGAGCTGTGTCGGTCAGGAGGGGGCTGAGTGGCTCGACAAACTGCCCGCCACACGTCGCAGCCAGCTGGCCCGCCAGCTGACGCTGGGGGATGATCCCTATCGCCAGAAATTTATGGCCTCCATGCACCACGGCGATGCCGACAGCAACGCCCGCCGCTTCGCCGCCCAGACCAGTTGGGATGACACCATGGCCGAGAGCATGGTGGATTATCTCGCCAAGCACCCGGGCCAGCAGATCATGCATATCGCCGGCAATTTCCACGTCGAGGGGGGGCTTGGGCTCGCCAGTCGCATCGCCAGCCGCAATCCTGCCCTCAAGGTAGCGCTGGTCGTGCCCCGTACAGATGAGACCTCTGTTGCAGATCCCGCAGCCGATGTGCAGGTAACCATCATGCCGCTGCCTAAGCGCTGGCAAAACAGTGACGAGATGAAGCAAGATATGGGCGCGCTGCATCAATCCCGCAGTCGTGACTGCAGCCAGTGGCTGCAACCCTAATCTTCCAGGAAACGGCGGGTAAAATATGGATGTGTTACTGATCATCGATGTGCAGCAAGGCTTGTTCAACGAGCCCCGTTACCGCCAGGAGCAGGTGCTGGCCAATATCAATCGGGCTGCGGCCCATGTCAGGCAGCAACAGGGACGGGTCATCTATATCCAGCATGACTCGCCCCCCGGTACCGAATTGGAACCAGGCACCCCGGGTTGGCAGTTGCACAGTGCGCTGCAACCGGCCAAGGGAGAGAGCCGGGTGCGCAAAACGGCCTGTGACAGCTTTCTCGACACCGAGCTCGCCTTCCTGCTGGCCGAGCAGCCGGTCGATCGACTGATCCTCTGTGGCTGCGCCACCGATTTTTGCGTCGATACCACGGTGCGCAGTGCCGCCTCCCATGGGTACGAGGTGCTGGTATTGAGCGATGGTCACACCACCGCCGATCGCCCCCACCTGAGCGCGGCCCAGATCACCGAGCACCATCACTGGATGTGGCGCCACCTCAGCCTGCCGGAGGGGCGCAGTGTGACCCTGCTCACCACCGACGAGCTGCTGGCAGTAACACCCGCCCTGCAGCCGTGCTAATCTGCGAGCCTCGCCTCGTTTCTCACTGGAGTCTGTCGTGCGCCTGTTGTCTGCCACCCTGTTGTTGATTGTTCCCCTGCTGTCGGCCTGCTCCAGCTTGCCCGGCCAGAAGTATGACGGGCCGGAACCCCTGTTTCTGACGCACATCAACGAGGAGGGGAGCAAGCGGTTCACCTTTGAAGCCGCACCCAACGACACCTTGCCGCGCGGCCTCTCGGCGGCCCAGAGCCAGCGGTTGCTGGAGCAGCGGGAGGCGTTGCAGGAGAACCTGCTGACCGAGACCCTGGCGACCAAGCAGTATTGCCGCCAGGGCTACATCGTACTGAGCCAGACCTCCTGGAAGGTGCGGGGAGAGTGCAACGAAACGGCAACCGATGCCGATCGTCGCGCCTTTCCCAACAAGGCCAGCTGGCAGGATTGAAAAGACCGGATGAGATAATGCAATAAAAACGGGCAGCCCAGTGGCTGCCCGTTTTGTTATGACGGCTGTCGTGGTCGACAGGGATCGTCAGACCGGCGCATCGGCCGGGCTGGTGAGCTCGGCACCGTTGTCGATGCGCTTGTGCCCTTCCACCAGATGGACGAAATCCACCAGCTCGTCACCGGAGACCGCGAACGCCTGGCCGAAGCCCTTGACGAACAGCCCCTGCTCCGGCTTGAGGCGGAACAGTTTGAAATCCTTGAGGTTGGAGAGACCCTTGATGATCTCGCCAAAACGACCTTCCAGTGCCGCCACCGCCTTGCTCCAGCGGGCGTCGTCACGGGCCACCACTTCAGCCACCGCATCGAAGGTCAGGCGCTTGCGGGCAAACAGCTCGCGGGCACCACTCTCATCCTCGATCAGCATCAGGGATACTCGCGGCACCTGTTGCAGGTTACGGGCGTGGCGAGCGATCTCGGAGATCAGCACATAGTAGCCATCTTCCTGCAGCACGAACGGGGCATAGCTGGCGTTGGGATTGCCTTCACCATCGACGGTGGCGAGCTGCAGGGTACGGCAACTGTCGCGAAACTCGCGGATCTCCGGTTGCAGGCGGTTCTGCAGACGCTCCTGACGTTCACTCATGCTTTGACTTCCTCTTGAGAGTTGTGGCGCAACGCCATGAAACGGGTGACCTGATCGGCCAGCAGCTGGCGTTTCTCGTCGCGACCCAGATAGACCTTGAAAATGCAGCGGCCGGAGTGACCGAAGAACTGGAAGGAGTGCCCCTCCTTGCCCATGAACAGCTTGCTGACCAGCGCAATCCCCGCCACGTTGTCGAGCTTGAGGTGACCATGCAGCTCACCGTCGCGGCCCATCAGGTTGTAGTAGCCGCGTGCGTCCTTGCCTTTCGGGAAGGGAGCTTTTACCTCGAAGATGGAACCTTCTGATTCGACGATGGTGGTCACCGGGCCCCAGTCGGCCAGATCTTCCAGCAGACCTTGTGCGCGATCGGCGGGCAGCAGGGTCACCAGCTCGGCGGGCAGATGGCGAACCACCTCCCATTCGCTGATGGCAAGCTGGGCCGCCAGGGTGGACGGATGAGCGCCGGGATCCTGCTCCAGCAGCGCGTGAATGCGTTGTGCAATGCTCATGTTTTCTCCCTCTGCGGGACCATGTTGTCCCGCTGTTTATCATGGCGGCTACTCTAATAAAGCACCGAAACCAATGCAATTGATAATTGCTATCATTATCAGTGCATTTTTTCCAAAGCCTTGATATTCTCGGCGGCACACCCGTTTCATTCACCCCTTCGGAGGTTAGCATGGGCCGTCGTCTTGCCCTCGCCATCACCCTGCTCTGCAGTTCACTCTCTCCCTTCTCTGCCGTTGCCGCCGACGGACAGAAAGAGCGTATCGTCAGTATCGGCCCGGCCACTACAGAACTCATTCTGGCACTTGGCGGTGAATCGAGCCTGATCGCCACCGATGTCAGCAGTCCCTTGCCAAAAGGGCTGCCCAAGGTGGGTTATCACCGGGCTCTGGCCGCCGAAGGGATCCTGAGCCTCTCCCCCACCCGACTGGTGGGCAGTGACGAGATGGGGCCGGCCCCGACCCTGGATCAGCTGCGCCGTGCCGGGGTCAAGGTGGAGGTGCTGGATACCGCGCCGACTCTCGCCAACCTCAACCAGCGTATCGACACCCTCTCCAGCCTGCTGGGCGACAAAGCCGCTGGCGATCGCCTGAAGGCAGAGATCCAGGCCCAGACCGCTCAGCTGGCGGCGCAAGCCAAACAGAACAAACCGTTCAAGGTCGCCTTCCTGCTGCTGCACAAGGGGCAACCCACCAGCATCGCCGGGGGGGACACCACTGCCAGCGCGCTGATCTCGCTGGCGGGCGGCATCAATCCGGTCGCCGAGTTGCGCAACTACAAGCCGGTATCTGCCGAATCCCTCATCGAGATGCAGCCCGATCTGGTGCTGGTCAGCGGTCGTGACTGGCAGCAATATGCCGATCCGGCCAAGGTGCTGGCAGAAGTGCCCGCCCTGGCGGCTACCCCGGCAGGCAAGCGCAACGCCATTCACGCCATCGACGGCCACGCCCTGCAAGGGGGCCTGAGCCTCAACTCCCTGCAACAGGCGAACCAGATCGCCCAGTGGATCAAGCAGGGGTCATGATGCGGTTACCCCTCTCCTGGCTGCTGGCCTTCACCACGGCCGCACTGGCACTGTTGCTGCTCGGTTCGCTGGCAACCGGCCCCATGACCCTCACCCTGGGCGAGAGTCTGCGGGCGCTGTTTGCCGGGCAGGAGAGCGGGATAGAGTCGCACAAGCTGCTGATCGTGCAGGAAATTCGCCTGCCTCGTACCCTGCTCTGCATCGCAGTGGGGGGGATCCTCGGGCTATGTGGCGCCGTGATGCAGGGACTGTTTCGCAACCCCCTGGCTGACCCCGGCATCATAGGTGTCTCCGGCGGTGCTGCGCTTGGGGCTGCACTCGCCATCGTGCTGCTTGCCCCCCTCGGCCAGCAGCTGCAAGCCACCATCGGGGTTGGTCTGCTGCCGCTGCTCGCCTTTCTCGGCGGCGCGCTCACCACCACCCTGGTCTATCTGCTCGGCACCCGTGAGGGGGGCACCTCGGTCACCGTCATGCTGCTGGCCGGGGTCGCCATCACGGCGCTCTCCGGTGCAGTGATCGGCCTGCTCACCTATCTGGCGGACGATCAGATGCTGCGCAACCTGAGCCTGTGGCAGATGGGAACGCTGGCGGCAGGCAAACCGGCCGATGTGGCGCTGGCCCTGCTCACCCTGGCGGCCCTGCTGTGGCTCTTTATGCGCGATGCCAATCCCCTCAACGCCCTGCTGCTGGGTGAAGGAGAAGCCCGTCATCTTGGGATCAATGTGCAATCCCTCAAACGTCGCCTGATTCTGCTCACCGCAGCGGGCGTCGGGGTGGCGGTGGCGGTATCGGGGATGATCGGCTTCGTCGGGCTGGTGGTGCCCCATCTGGTGCGCCTGCTGGCAGGCCCCAACCATGTCAGGTTGCTGCCGCTCTCGGCCCTGCTTGGCGCCGCCCTGCTGCTGGCAGCCGATATGCTGGCACGCACCCTGCTGGCCCCGGCCGAACTGCCGGTGGGCATCATCACCGCCCTGCTCGGCGCCCCCTTCTTCATCTGGCTGCTGGTAAAAGGCCGCCGCGCCCTGTGATACGGACTGTTATGCAACCACTCTCATCCTCACTCTCCTCCCCCCTGTTAACCTGCACCCGCCTCAGCCTGCGCCGTGGCCAGCGCCAGATCCTGGATGGGCTCGATCTTAGTCTCGAGAGCGGTACCCTCACCGCGCTGCTCGGCCCCAACGGGGCGGGCAAGAGCTCACTGCTCAAGTGCCTGACCGGCGAGCTGGAATATGAGGGTTCCATCACCCTGTTTGGCGCGGATCGCCAGCAGTGGGACAGCAGCCAGCTTGCCCACCGGCTCGGGGTATTGCCGCAAAGCTCCTCCCTCAACTTCCCCTTTCTCTGCGAGGAAGTGGTCGCCATGGGGCGCTTGCCCCACAGTGAACCGGCGGCGCGGCGTGACGAGATAGTAGCGGCGGCCATGACCCATGCCGGGGTCGAGCATCTGGCCAAGCGGCTCTATCCCGGGCTCTCCGGCGGCGAGCGGCAGCGGGTGCAGTTTGCCCGGGTGCTGGCGCAGATCTGGCAGGCCCCCTCCCCGACCGAGCAAGCCGAGCAACCCCGCTTGCTGCTGCTCGACGAACCCACCTCGGCGCTGGATCTGAAATACCAGCATCAGCTGCTCACCATGGCGCGCGCCCTCGCCAGCCGCAATACAGCTGTGCTGGTGGTGCTGCACGACCTCAATCTGGCGGCGCGCTATGCCGATCGGCTGGTGATGCTGGAACGGGGCAAGCTGATGGCCGATGGCACACCTGCCGAGGTGCTCACCCCTGAGCTCATCGCCCGTCTCTATGACTATCCGGCACAGGTGATCCACCACCCCGAGAGCGGCCTGCCGATGGTGGTGTGACAAATTCAGAGTGCGGTAACGGCAGGAAGCGCGCTATTCATCCCGGAAACTGCAGCGTATAAACCGGTTTTTCACACCCCATATCGCCCTGCTAACATTCATCATCGCCAGATATGTGGTGTGAATATCCTCACACTTTGCTCAGGCAAAACCCCCGCAGCATCACCGTCTACTTATAATGACGCCGCCTCACAGAAGGCATAACTCATTGATGCTACGGAATAATTACAATGAATAATATCAACAAGACCCTACTGGCTGCCGCTATTTCCCTCGGGATGCTGGCTGGCTGCAACAGCGACAACGACTCAAAGGCAGCTGATCCCATGGTTCGTTTTGCCACCTTCAACCTCTCTTTTGACCGCACGGCCGCCGGTATGCTGACCGGTGAGCTGGCGCTGACCCGCACCGAGCAGGATGCCCTGCTGGCCCGCCTCGCCGAAGGGAGCCTGAGCGGCGCCACTGAAACCAAAGCCAAGAACGTGCAGCAGATCCGCAACGTGGCGGAGATCATCCAGCGCACCCGCCCGGATGTGTTCCTGCTCAACGAGTTCGACAACGACGGCAAAGGCGAGAGCACCGCCGATCTGAAAGCCTTCAACGACAACTATCTGGCCCACGCCCAGCATGCCGAAGTGACCGCCATCAGCTATCCGGTGATGCAGAACTTCGCCACCAACACCGGCCTGATGAGCGGTTATGACCTCAATCTGGATGGCAAGGTCAACAGCGGCCCCGACGATGCCTGGGGCTTTGGCAACTACCACGGCCAGTACGCCTTTGCGGTGATGTCCAAATACCCCATCGACACCAAGCAGATCCGCACCTTCCAGAACTTCAAGTGGAAGGATATGCCGGGCGAGCAGAACCCCATCATCGATGACTGCAACAATCCCAAGGTCAAGATCCCGGCCAGCCGCCAGTGTGGTGATGCCTGGTATTCAGACGCAGCCTGGCAGCAGTACCCGCTCTCTTCCAAGAACCATGCCGATGTGCCGGTACGCATCAAGACCGAGAAAGGGGAAGAGGTGATCCACTTCCTGATCTCCCACCCGACCCCGCCGATCTTTGCCAACGCGGCGCGTCACACCGTCAAGCACAACCGCGCCGAGATCGCTTTCTGGAATGACTACGTCAAGGGTCTCAACTACATGACCGATGACAAGGGCACCAAGGGTGGACTGGCCAAAAACGCCAAGTTCGTTATCGCGGGTGATCTCAACGCCGATCCGCTCACCGGTGACGGTGACCTGACCGCCATTCAGGATCTGCTAAACAACCCGCTGATGAATCAGGCCATCACCAATGGCACCCTGATCCCGGTAAGCGAAGGGGGCCCGGAGTGTGTCAGCAAGGGGACCGACTGCAAACGCAACCTCAATCGCCCCAACCCGGAACGCATCACCAACTCCAGCGTGCTGCAGCTGGATCACGTCATCCCCTCCGCCAACCTCAACGCGGTCAAGAGCGGCGTCTTCTGGCCTGCCAGCTTCGAGGCCGGTTATCACCTGGTCTATGATGCGAAACTCGGCATCGCCAAGGGAGTCAGTTCGGATCACCGCATGGTGTGGGTCGATCTCAAACTCGACTAACTATGCCATGACCCCGCTGCGGCGGGGTCTTTTATTGGCAATGGGTGGCGAGTTGACCACGGCCCATTAATCCACCGCTTGGCATTGAGTTATCCATCCATAACTCCTCCATGGCCGTTGAATGGGCCTCGCGATCACAGAACCGCCGCGCCAATGGTGGTAGCATGCCTCCTCTTGCCATCCGGCCGCACGGCGGCTCCGGTGGCCCTCCCTCCTCCGCTTTCACTTTTTGAGGACGTATCTGATGGAACTACTTCTGCTTAGCAACGGTAAAGCCAACGAATTTCCGGGTCTGCTCGGCTGGGCCCGCGATCGGGTTCAAAGCCTGCTCGCGCGCAAACAGGTCAAGCGCATCATGCTCATCCCCTACGCGGTGATCCGCAGCGACTGGGATGCCCGCGCCAACGAACTTACCGAGAGCCTCGGGATCGAGACCATCAGCATTCATCACTTCGATGATCCGGTCGAGGCCGTCAATCAGGCCGATGCCATCTTTATCAGTGGCGGCAACACCTGGCGCCTCAACCAGATGTTGCATGAAAACGGCCTGATCGTGCCGATCCAGCGTGCCGTGCGCGAACGGGGCGTCCCCTATGTAGGCTGGAGCGCCGGTTGCAACGTGGCGACCCCGAGCATCCGCACCACCAACGACATGCCGGTCTGCAACGCCGCCGTGCTGCCCGCGCTGGGCCTGTTCCCGCTGCAGATCAACCCGCACTATCTGGATGCCAGCATCAGCGGCCACATGGGTGAAACCCGCGACGAGCGTCTGGCCGAGTTCTGCGCCATCAACCCGAGCGAATATGTGGTGGCTCTGCGCGAAGCGAGCCTGCTGCAGATCAGCGGCGATACCGTTGAGTACTGGAGCGCCCGCGAGCAGGACTTCAAGATCTTCAAACATGGCCAGGAGCCGCAAGCCTTTATGGACGCCGCCCCGCTGGCCGAGCTGACCCCCTTCAAGGTCGTCTGAGCCAAGCAGAGCGCTTCACTACTGGCAGGCGGATAGCTCGCGAAATCGTAAAAACAAAAGAGGGATGGCTCAATGCCATCCCTCTTTTTATCGTCATCTTTCAGCTGGTTGCAGCCTGATTACTCACCCTGCAGGGTCACCAGCACCTTGCGGGCACCGCCATCGACACGATGCTCGCCAAGCCAGATCCCCTGCCAGGTGCCGAGCGCCAACTGACCATCACGAACTGGCAGCAGCAGGCTCACCCCGAGCAGGGAGGATTTGATATGGGCGGGCATGTCATCCGCCCCCTCATAGGTGTGGCGATAGTAGGGGGCATCCTCCGGCGCCAGCCGGTGCAGATGGGCCTCCATATCGCTGCGCACGCTGGGGTCGCAATTCTCGTTGAGGGTGAGCGAGGCGGAGGTGTGTTGCAGTAGCAGGTGGACCATGCCGATCCGGTAATCCGCCAGCATCGGCAGCTTGGCCACCAGCTCGTCGGTCACCAGATGAAAGCCCCGCGAACGGGGCTTCAGAGTCAGCAGGCACTGCTGCCACATCAGACGTACTCCATAAAGACGCGGGAGGTGAGTTTGGTGATGAGCTCGTAGGGGATAGTGCCAATCTCGTCGGCCACCCGCTCCACCGGCAGCCCCTCGCCCCACAGCACCGCCTCGTCGCCGGGCTTGTCGGTCGCGCCTGGGCCCAGATCGACGGTGCTCATATCCATGGAGACACGCCCCACCAGCGGCACGATGCGGCCGTTGATCAGCACGGAAGTGCCATTGGGCGCCATGCGCGGATAGCCGTCACCGTAGCCGATGGCGATCACCCCGAGCCGAGTATCGCGATCCGACACCCAGTTGGCGCCATAACCCACCGGCTCGCCCGCCTTGTGATCCCGCACCGCAATCAGCTGGGTCTTCAAAGTCATCACCGGCTGCAGGTCATAATCGGCCGCTATCGTGTTGGGGAAGGGCGAGACGCCATAGAGGATGACACCGGGGCGAACCCAGTCGCAGTGGGAGTCTGGCCAGGCCAGAATGCCCGCCGAGTTGGCCATGGCACGCTCGCCCGCCAGCGGTGCGGTCAACTTGCTGAACAAATCGATCTGCTCGCGGGTAGTGGGCTGCTCCAGCTCATCGGAGCGGCTGAAGTGGGTCATGATGTTGAACGGCTGCACCACGTTCTTGCACTTGCCGAGTCGTTCGATAAAGGCGGGCATCTCGTCGGCACGCACCCCGAGGCGGTGCATGCCGGTGTCAAGCTTGAGCCAGGCCACCACGGGCGCTGGCAGCTCAACCTGCTCCAGCGCTTCGAGCTGCTCCCAGGTGTGAACCGCCGTCTGCAGATTGTTGGCCGCCAGCACCGGCAGATCGTCGGCGGAGAAGAAGCCCTCCAGCAGCACAATGGGTTTGACCACGGCGCAGGAGCGCAGCATCAGCGCCTCTTCGATACGGGCCACCGCATAGGCATCCGCATCCACCAGGGTGCGGGCGACCGGCAGCAGTCCATGGCCATAGGCGTTGGCCTTGACCACAGCGATGATCTTGCAAGCGGGAGCGTGGCGCTTGACCACGGCGAGGTTGTGGCGCAAGGCCGCAGTATTGATTTGGGCAGTAGCCGCTTTCATGGTTTTCCCTTACGAGGGCACAAATGGTCTCCCCCTCATCGGGCCGAAGACCGCCACTCACTTATCGTCGTCGAAGGCCGGACCGGCATAATTGTCGAACCGGGAAAACAGGCCCTGAGCAGCAGCCAATGACTGGCTATCGATCAGGGCAATCGTGGTAATGGCGAAACCGCCATCACCTTGGGTTTACATCAATAATCGTCGTCAAACGCCGGACCGGCATAGTTGTCGAACCGGGAGAACTGACCCTGGAAGGTGAGGCGCACTCTTCCGATAGGGCCGTTACGCTGCTTGCCGATGATGATCTCGGCAATCCCCTTGTCCGGGCTGTCATCGTGATAAACCTCATCACGATAGATAAACATGATCAAATCCGCATCCTGCTCAATGGAGCCCGATTCACGAAGATCCGAGTTGACCGGGCGCTTGTCGGCCCGCTGTTCCAGACTTCGGTTCAGCTGGGAGAGCGCCACCACAGGGCACTGCAGCTCTTTCGCCAAGGCCTTGAGGGAGCGGGAGATCTCGCCGATCTCCAGGGTCCGGTTGTCAGAGAGCGCCGGCACCCGCATCAGCTGCAGGTAGTCCACCATGATCATGGATAGGCCACCATGCTCGCGTGCCACCCGACGGGCACGGGAGCGCACATCGGTCGGAGTGAGGCCGGAGGCGTCATCGATATACATCTTGCCCTTCTCCAGCAGCAATCCCATGGTGGAGGAGAGGCGTGCCCAATCCTCGTCGTCGAGCTGACCGGTACGCACCTTGGTCTGATCGATGCGACCGACCGAGGCGAGCATACGCATGATGATCTGCTCGGAGGGCATCTCCAGCGAGAAGATAAGCACCGGCTTGTCGGCGGTGAGGGCCGCATGCTCGCACAGGTTCATGGCAAAGGTGGTCTTGCCCATGGAGGGACGGGCCGCCACGATGATCAAGTCCGAGCGCTGCAAACCGGCGGTCATCTTGTCGAGATCGTTGTAACCGCTCGATACCCCGGTCACCCCGTTGTGGGGGGTCTTGAACAGCTCTTCAATCTTGTCGACGGTCTGCTCGAGGATGAGCTTGAGGGGCTGGGGCCCCTCGTTGGCGCTGGTGCGCTGCTCGGCAATCTTGAATACCTTGCTCTCGGCAAGATCCAGCAGATCGCCAGAAGTACGGCCCTGTGGCTCGTAGCCCGCTTCGACGATCTCGTTGGCGACCGAGATCATCTCCCGCACCACAGCTCGCTCGCGCACGATTTCGGCGTAGGCGTTGATGTTGGCGGCACTCGGGGTGTTCTTGGCGATCTCCACCAGATAGGCGAAGCCACCCGCCTCTTCCAGCTGTTCGGAGCGTTCCAGCTCCTCCTGCAGGGTGATGAGGTCGATGGGGTTGCCCGCGTTGGAGAGGCGGGTCATGGCCTGGAAGATCAACCGGTGCGGACGGCTGTAGAAATCCTGATCGATAACCCGTTCGGCAACCCGATCCCAGGCATCGTTATCCAGCATCAGGCCGCCCAGTACGGACTGTTCGGCCTCAAAAGAGTGGGGAGGAACTTTCAGCTGTTGTGTCTTGGCGTCTTTTTTCGCCGTCACTTGCTCTGCCATACACATAAAAACCGCAGCGGGAAGGGGACGGGAATTTTACAAAAGAAAGCCAACTACGGCGAGCCCTATCTGGCGGCTCATACCATCATAAAGGGCCAAACCAGAGTCTGCTCTACCTTGACCATTTTGATTTTGCTTCGCATTTTGCGCTCCTTGCGACTCAATCTTCTGCTTTTCATCCGGTTTACTCCTCTTGTTTGACGCCGCATCGCGGCAACCTCGTTCATGAATAATTCATGCCAGAGGTGATATTGATGAATACAAGCTGCGACACAATTAGGGACAGGCAGCCTGCCATGCGCCTTGCTGAGCTTGCCAAAGCGGAGCATGCCCCACCCACAGACGAGAGTGAAAAGAGTCAAAATGAAAAAGATGCTGACCCTGTTTGCCGTGATCCTGGCCATTGGCCTGGGGGCACCTCACGCCGAAGCCAAAAAATTTGGCGGCGGCAAATCCTTTGGTAAAAGTTACAAAACTGCGCCGGCCCAGCCTGCGGCCAAACCGGTCGACAACAAGAACCCGACACTGAATGCCCAGACTCCACCGAAAAAGAGCGGCATGATGGGTGGCCTGCTGGGCGGCCTGCTGGCTGGCGGCCTGTTTGCCTACCTGCTGGGCAGCGGTGCCTTTGAAGGTCTGCAAGGAATGGACTTCCTGCTGATCGCCCTGCTGGCGCTGGGGGCAGTCTTCCTGATCCGTACCCTGCGCAAGGGCAAAGTCGCGACGCCACAGCCACAACAGGCGGCCTATGCGGGCTATCAGCCACCGCAATCCGCGGCCCCGCAGCAGTTTGAGCAGAGCAACAGCGCACCGCAAGCCACCGGCTTTGCCGACAGCGACGTGCCGTTCCGCCTGCCGCCAGGCTTTGACATGAACAGCTTCCTGGCCGGTGCCCGTGATCACTATCGCACCCTGCAAGAGGCATGGAACAAGAACGATCTGGAAAAAGTGCGCGAATACGTCAGCCCCGAGCTGTTTGAACAGCTCAAAGCCGAGCGCGCCGAACTGACTGGCGACCAGCATACGGAAGTAATGTACGTCGATACCCAGCTGGTACGCGCCGACTACGGCAGCGACTGGGCTCAGGTGAGCGTGCGCTTTAGCGGCCGCTACATGGACCGTCAGGAGCAGGTCGAAGAAGACATCAAAGAGGTGTGGCACCTCGAACGCGATCTGGCCAAGAACAACGCCCCTTGGCATATCGTCGGTATCGAGCAGCTGTAAGGCTTCGCGCCTATCAGTTAGTCACTAGGCAATAGCCAGTCAGTTAAGCCTGACTGGCTATTTTTTTATGGGGCACAACGAGACCAAATAGAGACTGACGCTGGCTCGTTATAGCTGTTGGAACATGAAGTAACTTGGTCATATTGTGCTGATGAAGACACCGATTTGATGACTCGTTTGCAGATGGCGTTTGCGCTCCGCACAAAAGCCCCATCGCGGAACCGAGAGGGAATAATGCTGAGCATTAACCAAAAATAAGCGGCCCTGTTAGCTTGGGAAAAGCCGCGAGCCTATTTGACAGACATAAAAAATCCGAAGCCAGAACAACCGGCTTCGGATTTCATCATCCAAGGAGGAGCAATTAATGAGCATTAATTGCTCGGTATGGCTCCTACGGCAGATTTTTTATCATCGGCATGGCCGTGATCAGTGGTGATGGCCCTTGCCACCACAACCGCCGCCACCGCAGCAGCCGCCGTGACCATGGTCGTCACCGTGGTCATGGCCATGATCGTGACCGTGGCCAGCACCGCCGCAGCAACCACCCTGGCCGTGATCTTCATCGTGGTCGTGACCATGACCGCCACAGCAGCCGCCGTGATCATGGTCATGACCGTGATCGTGACCGCAACCACCGGCACCGTGAACGTGGCCATGGGCCAGCTCTTCGGCAGTGGCGGCACGCACGTCCTTGATCTCGACCTTGAAGCCCAGGGTTACGCCAGCCAGCGGATGGTTGCCATCCACCTTGACGAACTCTTCGGACACTTCAACCACGGTCACAGGACGGTGACCATCGTCGGTTTCAGCCACAAAAGTATCCCCTTCGGAGACTTCCATGCCGTCGAACAGCTCGCCCGGTACTTCTTGTACCAGTGTCTCGTCATATTCGCCGTAGGCCTGGCTCGGTGCCAGAGTCACTTCGAAGGCTTCACCTACCGCGCGACCTTCCAGCTCGGCTTCCAGGCCTGAGACCAGGTAACGGGTGCCGTGCAGATAGACCAGCGGCTCTTTGCCGACAGTGCTGTCGATGACTTCACCGTGCTCATCGGTGACTGTGTATTCCAGCGTAACCACGCTCAGAGGAGCTACTTTCATGTCAGGATCCTGCGGATAGAAAAAAACGGGCTCAGAATACCCTAAAAAGCGGGCCGCGCATATGCCGTGCGGCGCCACTGAGTGACGAAAAAAACGGCAACAGCGTCAGCAAGGAGACCCGCATTCCACCCGCCGTTGCCTTATCAGGGGCGAAACACCCCGATCACCTCTTCCGCCTCGCGAGTCTGCTTGTCGACCTCGGCAGGCGTTTGTACCTGGGTATCGCCACAGGCGACACAAGTCACCTTCTCGACTCCATGCTCCAGATACAGCATCATGTTGTCCAACTTGCCGCACGCCGGGCAGACAGCACCGGCAATGAAGCGTTTTTTACGTCTGGTTTCCATATTTGTTACCTCCAGGCAGCATCATATCAGGGTTTTTACATGCATCACGCCATCGAGTATCACCATTTTTCCTGCCAGGACCTGCACGCCGGCAACCGCAAACGAACTCCGGTCGGGCAGCTGTTGCGGATCACCCGGGGCGCTGCGCTGCTGAGACTGGGCCAAAATGAGCTGTTGCTTCCGGCAGGCAGCAGCTTCTGGCTCTGCGCCGATGCCCTTGCGGCCTTCAGCCCCCTCAGCGGTTGCGATTTCGATCAGCTGAGCGTCTCTTTGCGCGTGGCTCAGCCGCAGCAGGCTGGCTGGCTGCAGGCCACGCCCCTGCTCGATGCCCTGCTCGACTCGCTGGCTCTGTGGCAACGTCCAAAAGAGTGGCAAGGGGCCTACGGTCAGCGACTGCAGGTGATCCTGGATGAGCTGCAACAGTGCGCCATCAGCCAGCAGGGTCACGGTGAGCTGCAAGCCTGCTGGCAAGCGCTGGCCAATGGCCAGCCTGAGTCTCTGCAACAGTGGGCACAACAAGCCGATACGCCGGTGGAAGGGAGTGAATTGCAACAACAGTGGCAACTGCTGCAGGCGCTCAGATTGCTCAAGGGCGGCAGCAAACCCGCGCAGGTGGCCAGCAAGCTGGGTTATGCCGATGAGGCCGCGTTGCAAGCGGCCTGCCAGCAATGGGGCGTTGGCGAGGATGGCGATCAATAACCGGACGCCGATGGAATACGCCAACGAAATTGGCTGAATGAGTCCAGTTTTTTGCCAGATGGTCGTTAACAAGGAAGGGCCATTCCCCCCGTAATCCTTTATGCTAGAGGCCTGAAGTGACTGCCAACGTTTCGACCAACAGGACATCTGCCATGACGAGCAAAGCCAATCAATCACAGGGCATGTTGCTGTTTCACCTTTCAGCCAAACAATCCTTTGCCATCGGTACCCTCAAGGTGAAGGAGATAGTGCCCTACACCCAGCTGACGGCAATGCCGCACTCGCACCCGACCGTGTTGGGGGCTGCCAATATGCGCGGCTCCACCATTCCGGTGATCGACATGGCGATGGCGGTGGGCTATCGCCCCATCAGCAAGGAAGAGATGCCCCACTGCTTCATCATCATTACCGATTGCCGCCGCACTCTGGTGGGTTTTCTGGTACGCGGTATCGACAAGATCACCGAGTGCAACTGGCGCGATATTGAATCGCCACCCGCCTCCCTCGGTCACAATGTGTTCGTAACCGGTGTGACCCGAGTCAATGACCAGCTGATCCAGCTGCTGGATGTGGAGCTGATCCTCTCCCGGGTCTATCCGGATGATCCGAGCCACCTCTATCCGGTGCTGACCGATGTGCAGCGGGAGCGGATAAAGCCGATGCGGATCCTGCTGGTCGATGACTCCTCGGTCGCCCGCCGTCAGCTGATGGCCGCCCTCGACTACATCAATATCCCCTATGAGGTCTGCACCAATGGCAAGGATGCTCTGACCCTGATGCAGACGCGGGCGAGCCAGAAGACCCCAATCGACATTCTGGTGAGCGATATCGAGATGCCGGGGCTTGATGGCTACGAGCTGGCCTTCGAGGTACAGAGCGACAGCAAACTGGCGGGGGCCTACATCATCCTGCACACCTCGCTCTCCAGCGAGATCAGTGTGGAGCGGGCCCATCAGGTGGGAGCCCATGAGGCGCTGACCAAGTTCGAAGCCAATGAGCTGATCCAGGCCATGCTGCGCGGTGCCGAGCATCACGATCACCTGCTGAAATAAGCCAATGACTGGCGGGAGGAACACGCCTCCCGTCCTCCTTATCTTCGACCCAGACCGACTGACCCCATGCTGACCGAGAGCCACTTCCACGCCCCCTGGTGGGCACGCAATCCTCATCTGCAGACCATATTGCCCAAATGGCTGCGCCGCCCCCCTGCCCGTTTTGTGGCGGAGCGGTTTGAACTGCAGGATGGGGACTTTGTCGACCTCGCCTGGAGCGGGGAAGTCAGCCTTGATGAACGGCCGCTGATAGTGGTGTTTCACGGGCTGGAGGGGAGCATTCACTCCCACTATGCCAAGGGATTGTTCGCCCATCTGCAGCAAGAGGGCAGAGAGGCTGTGCTGATGCACTTTCGCGGTTGCAGTGGCGAGCCCAATCGCCACCTGCAGGCCTATCACTCCGGCGCCATCGGTGATGCGCAGGAGCTGATTACCGAGCTGAGCCAGCGCTTCCCGAGCAAACCGCTGATCGCCATCGGCTTTTCACTGGGTGGCAATATGCTGGTCAATCTGCTGGCGCGGGGCTGTCCTGCGGCATTGAAAGCAGCGGTGGTGGTCTCGGCCCCGCTGCAACTGGCAAGCTGTGCCGAGCGGGTCAATCAGGGCTTCTCGAAGGTCTATCAGAACTATCTGCTGCGCACCATGCGCCGCAATTTGCTTAGCAAGATTAGCCAGCAGCAGAAAGCGAGTGAACGCTGGCAACCTCGACAAGTGGAGCAGATTGCCACCCTGCGCGATTTTGACGAGCTGGTCACCGCGCCGCTGCACGGCTTTCACAGCGCCAGCCAATACTACCAGAGCTGCTCGGGACTACCGTTGCTGGCTCAAATCCCCATCCCTACCCTTATCCTGCACGCCGCCGACGATCCCTTTATGTCACACGCGGTCATTCCCCGGCCGGAGCAACTCTCGCCCACGGTGCGCTATGAGTTGAGCCAGCGTGGCGGCCATGTCGGCTTTCTGCACGGCACGCCCTGGCGGCCACGGTTTTGGCTGGATGAACGGATCAGTCGCTGGATTGCCGAACAGAGTCACTCCGCAACACAGAACTGATTGCGTCCCAACGCCTTGGCCCGATAGAGCGCCTGATCGGCCCGCTCCAGCAACTGGCTCGCCCCTTCGCCGGAGACATTGCTGGCAATCCCCTGACTCACCGTCACCCAGGGGGCAACCTCGGACGCCAGATGTTCCAGCCGCAGGCTGGCCAAGCCATCTTGCAGCCGCTGCGCCACGCTGGCCGCCGCCTGACGGTCGGTATTGGGCAGCAGTAGCATAAATTCCTCCCCACCATAGCGGGCAACCAGATCAGATGGCGTGCGTACCGCACGGTTGAGCGCTTGTGCCACCTCCTTGAGACACATATCCCCCACCTGATGGCCATAGTGGTCGTTGAAGCGCTTGAAATAGTCCACATCGATCAGAATGAGCGATAGCGGAGCGCCGCTCTCCTGGCTATGGGCCAATGCGCGATCCAACTCGATATTGAAATGCCGCCGGTTGGCGACACCAGTCAGAGGATCTTGCTTGGCGAGCTGATCAAGTTGGCGCAGCAGCGTCAGATTTTCATGCTCCCGCATGATCGCCAACTCAAACCAGCGGTGCAGCATGCGACGGCCGACCTCCAACACCACCAGACCACAACCCAACCCCAACATGTATAACTGCGGAAAATCTACTCGCAGGTAAAGCTCATTCCATATCCCTAACAGCAATGAGCCGAACACGAATCCGTACAATACCTTCCACGAAGGATAGAAAGCGATCATCGCGGCTAACAGGTTGAGGCGCATGATGCCATTTGAAAAACCGAGCCCGCCTCGCAGCTCGACCTGCCCCAACGTATAAAGATGAACAGCCCACACACAGCCCCAGACAAGGGTGACCAGCGAGGCAGCCCTCAGCCAGGCCCTGTCATTGAGATAATCGCAGAACAACCCGATGACAGGCAGCAGCAACAGCGCCACCATGACAAAGCCCAACTCACTCTGAAAACGCCATGGAAGAGCGCTATCACTGGCCAGACCGGCCTGTCGATAAACCTCGTAGCGTATCGCAAGAAACAGCACCATCAACCATTGCAATAACCAGAACCACACCATACCGCGTGCAATCGCTTGCCGGCGCGCCTGATCAAGGTGGGCAACCAGCGTTGGCGGGGTACTCAGTTGCGCAGCAGACAGCATGCAAGGACTCCAAAGAAAATAAAAAGGTTGCACTGACGGGATTCAACACAACAATAGCCTGACGATCACCTCTTTTGCTGTGAGACCTTTAAATGATCATTCCCTGGCAAGAACTGGACGGCGACACCCTGACCAACCTGATCGAACACTTTGTGTTGCAGGAAGGAACCGAATATGGAGAGCAGGATGTCCCGCTTGGCGTCAAAGTCGATGCAGTGAGAGAACAATTACAGCAAGGCAAAGCTGTCATCGTCTATAGCGAGCTGCACGAATCGGTGAATATAGTGATGAAAGACCGCTTCATCGAGCAGTCTTGACCCAACCGCAATCCGGACCTTATAACGGAATTCCCAAGGAAGAGAGAATCCCATGTCGGCCAAGCACCCCATTATTGCCGTTACCGGTTCGTCCGGAGCCGGCACCTCCACCTCCACCAACGCCTTTCGCTCCATGTTCCATCAACTGGGATATACCGCGGCGGTGGTGGAAGGTGACAGTTTTCACCGCTACACCCGACCGGAAATGGATGTAGCGATCCGCAAGGCGCGCGAACAGGGGCGTCATATCAGCTATTTTGGCCCTGAGGCCAATGACTTCGGGCTGCTGGAGAGCTTTTTTCAGGGCTATGGGCAGGATGGCAATGGCCAGTATCGCCGCTACCTGCACAGCTTTGACGAGGCGGTGCCCTTCAACCAGATGCCCGGCACCTTTACCCCCTGGCAGCATCTGCCCAGCAATACCGATCTGCTGTTTTATGAAGGGCTGCACGGCGGTGTGGTCACCGAGGATCACAATGTGGCGCGCCACGTGGATTTTCTGATAGGCGTAGTGCCCATCGTCAACCTGGAGTGGATCCAGAAGCTGATCCGCGATACCTCGGAGCGAGGGCATTCCCGCGAGGCGGTAACCGACTCCATCGTTCGCTCCATGGATGACTACATCAACTTCATCACCCCGCAGTTCTCGCGCACCCATATCAACTTCCAGCGAGTACCGACGGTGGATACCTCCAACCCCTTCAGCGCCAAGGTGATCCCGAGTCTGGACGAGAGTATGCTGGTGATCCGGTTTCGCGGTATCAAGCAGGTGGATTTCCCCTACCTGCTGTCGATGATCGATGGTTCATTCATGTCGCGGATGAACACCATAGTGGTGCCGGGTGGCAAGATGGGCTTTGCGATGGAGCTGATCCTGCGCCCGCTCATCCAGCAATTGATCGAAACCGGCAAAATAACCTGATTCAAAGGAGTTCACGATGCGGCTTGCTTATCTCTCTGTGGCACTGCTCGCCCTGCTTGGCGGTTGCAGCAGCGGGCCGGCGGCCCCCACGCTGGAGTCCGGCACCATGCTGGTTCGCCCGATGGGCAACTGGACCTATGGTGCAACCCCGCGCTACGCCCTGGCCGAACAGTATCAATTTGCCGGTGAGTTGGCGGAAGGGTGGCTGGAGCCAATGCAGCAGGCGGTAAGCCGGGAGCTCAATGGCAAGGGATGGCAAAGCGCACCGCTCGACGAGGCGGATCTGTGGGTCGCCATCGGCGTCGCGGGCGGCAAGGATATGAGTGACGGCGAGATTTTCGCCCGTCTTGGCATGACGCCCGGGGTATATGCCTCGGCCAACCAGCGCAAAGGGTCGCTGGCCATCGTGCTGCTCGATCGCAAAACCCAGAAAGCGGTCTGGAGCAGCATCATCCAGCTGACCAGCGATGTGAGCATTGCAGACAGCCAGCGTCAGGCACTCAGCCAGCAGCTCGCGGCCGAGCTGCTCAATCGCGTCCCCACCAACTAGCGCTTGTTTAGTGATAACGGATGGATAGAAAAACGGCTTGCTTCCCGGCAAGCCGTTTTTTGTGGTCTCAACCTATTGACCCAATCCGGCCTAGGCCAGACCCGGGCACAAAGCTGCACACCTTCAGCTATCTGTGGTCACTTATTTAAGCGTACAGGTCAGCAGTGTGACCCCTTTCTGGGTGAGAAGAGCTTGTTTCTCCTGATTCCAGAAGGTGGTCAGGCCGTCAGAATATTTGGCGCCAGACTCTGACTCCACACGCGCCAGCTTGTGATAAACCCCGGCATAGGGGAACTGCACCATGTCGGCCTGAGCATCATAGGTAACGGCCAGCATCTCTTCGCCACACTGGTATTGGCTGTATTGATAGTGGGTAGGTTGCGGGCTGCTGCACGCCGCCAGGCCCAAAAGGGGAAGCAGAGCGATCAATTTTTTCATTGCACTTTCCTTATGTAATGGCTTTATGTCATGGCCTTGTGCAGTGGCCTTACGTAACGGCCTTATGCCAGGGTACCAACGAAACTATCGTTATCAAGCTTCAACAATTTGATAACTATGGGTAATTTGTACCGCTTTTTCCAACATCAGGGAAACAGAACAGTATTTTTCCATCGACAGATCGACCGCTCTGGCCACCTGTTTCTCTGCCAATCCCTTGCCTGTCACCACGAAGTGCAGATTAATCTTCTCGAAAACCCGGGGCACGCTATCGACCCGTTCGCCACTGACATCGACATGGCATGCGGTCACCGACTGGCGCGCTTTTTCGAGGATGGAAACCACATCAATGGAGCTGCAGCCACCGAGCGCCAGCAGGATCATCTCCATCGGGCTGGCCCCCTCACCGGGGTTGGCACCATCCAGGATCACCTTGTGACCGGATTCACTCTCACCCACAAACTTCATCCCTTCCACCCAGCTGACCTTGGCTTTCATCTCGCACTCTCTCCTGTTAATCATGATGATGGATCCCTAGCATAACCCAGTCGCTTATCTCTGCCGAACAGGGGGAGTTGGGATGGAAATAGATCAAAATCAACATCTCCGACCTCTATCTTCCCTAGAATGGCCGGAGCGGCGCAGCAGGCATTACTCAAAGGGCTCTGTCAAAAGCCCGCAAAGCCTTGTCAGCACAGGCAAAGGCTCTTATCCTACTGCGACCAATACAAGGAATGGCAAGATTGGCAGCTTGCCCGGACGCACAAGTCCATAAAAAGACACTACAGAGGAATTCTCATGGTCATTGGCAAACCGCAAAGCGATCCCACCCTGGAATGGTTCTTGTCGCACTGCCACATTCATAAGTATCCCGCCAAGAGCACCCTGATCCATGCGGGTGAAAAAGCGGAGACCCTCTACTACATCGTCAAGGGCACTGTGGCCGTCTTGATCAAGGACGATGAGGGCAAAGAGATGATCCTCTCCTATCTGAACCAGGGCGATTTCCTGGGCGAGATGGGGATGTTCGAGGAGAACGAGAATCCCGAGCGCTCCGCCTGGGTTCGCGCCAAAGGCTCTTGCGAAGTGGCAGAGATCTCCTACAAGAAGTTCCGCCAGCTGATCCAGGTCAACCCGGACATTCTGATGCGCCTCTCTGGCCAGATGGCCAAGCGCCTGCAACACACCAGCCAGAAAGTGGGTAACCTCGCCTTCCTGGATGTGACCGGCCGGATCGCCCAGACCCTGCTCAACCTGGCCAAACAGCCGGATGCCATGACCCACCCGGATGGCATGCAGATCAAGATCACCCGTCAGGAGATCGGCCAGATCGTCGGCTGCTCTCGTGAAACCGTGGGCCGCATCCTGAAGATGCTGGAAGAGCAGGAGCTCATCTCTGCTCACGGCAAGACCATTGTGGTATTTGGCACTCGCTGATGACCCGTCCGCAGGCCTGACTGAGGCCTTGGGATAAAAAAGGCTGCTACGGCAGCCTTTTTTGATCCTCTCCCCTATAATCCCGAACGCCCTTCACTGTTCCGGCATTCGCCCAGAGAGTTACTATGCACCTTCAATGTCCCCGCTGCCGCAGTCCGCTCCATCTTCATGAAGCCTCCCAGGGACGCTATTGCGACAACAAGCATCACTTCGATCCGGCACCGGAAGGTTATCTGGATCTCATCCCCGGCAAGAAAAACCCCAAAGACAGCGACAGCCGTGCCCTGATGCGCGCCAAGCACCATTTCCTGGAAGCCGGCCACCAATTGCCGCTGGTTGAGGCCATGGCCGGCCTGCTCGCTCCGCTGGCCCCACAAGAGCTGATCCATCTTGGGTGCGGTGAAGGCTACTACTGCCGCGCGCTGGCAGAGCGCCTGCCCGGCTGGCAGTTTGCCGGGGTTGATATCGCCAAGAACACCATCTTTGCCGCCAAAAAAGCGCAGCCGGACGGCCAGTTTGTCATTGCCGATCCCGCTCGCGCGCCGTTGCAACCGGGCTCTGCTCAGGTGCTGCTGGTCAACGATCTCAAGGTCAAGACTGAACAGCTGGTCAGCTGGCTGGCCCCCGGTGGCTATCTGCTCTATCTGCAGCCGGGTCCCCGTCATCAGTGGCAATTGCGGGTCAGCCTCAATCCGGTGAGCATGGAACACCCTCTCAGCTGGCCAACCCTCGGCGGCCTCAATCCGATGGCTCAACAGCGCTGCCAGTTCAGCCTCACCATGGATCAGGCCATGCGCAGCTTTATTCTGGAGACCAGCCGTCTTGGCTGGCGGGCAACCGGTGAGCAGCGTCACGCTTTCGCTCAACAGGGCCCGAATGAACTGGAACAGGATCTGCTGCTGACCCTGTGGCAAAAGCCCATCTGATCACTGGGGGGGAGCCTTGCAAGGCTCCC
>NZ_CDDK01000017.1:2818-9062 GCF_000820225.1 Aeromonas veronii bv. veronii | reverse complement strand
CAGCCCAGCCCAGCCCAGCCAGAGAATACGCCTCTGGCCTATTGCGCACCTCACTCTTGCTGCGGCCATGTCTATTCCGAGGCCAACGGGGAAATTGGCGCTGATAAAACAGCCAGCTGCCACTCTGTATCCCCCCGATGCACAGCTCTCCTCCCTATGAACCCAGTGTATTGCTGTAAAAATGCGGAGACTCTGGACTGATAAAGTGATGTTGTGACAAGGGTTGGCAACCAGACTCTCTCCATAGACTTCTTTTGGATGGGCTATCTACGTCAGGAATCGTCAAATCATTGCCTTGCGCACTTTTTATGGCCTCAATGACACTATTACGAGGGTGAAAACTTATAAAACGCCACTTGAGCTCCATACAAAACCCCTCACCAAACCAGCCAACAGCTCACCAACCAATTGAATTTAAATGAAATAACCATAAAAACAGAATCTTGAATGCCTAACATGCCATAGCAGGTGATAAAATCAGCTCAATATGACAAAAATAGCCATCTCAACCAACCACGCACATAAAGAAGCTATTTTATCAACTTACACCTTGTTTTACCCCCTTGTTATGGTATCTTGACTACATCAACCAACAACTTAGGGAGAGAAAAATGAAAGAGTTTGTCGTTACTGCCGTTTTCACGGTGTTTTTCACCCTGGTTGCTGTCTCTCTGCCCTCACTGTCACAGTTCTGAGCCGGATAGAGAGGCATCAATCCGGACCGACCCTCTTTGTCATGTCTGTTTAATCGCCATCAACTGGTGCTTTTCAGTAATAATGCCGAGATGGTCAACATAGATATGATTTCATCACGTTGACGCTGTTTCTTTCGCCACAAGGGTGTAACCAGGATGGTTTAACCATATGGCCTGATGGAGTAGAACCAGCAGCAGATCATATCCGAGGGGAGCAAGGCTCCCCTTTTTGTTACCCGCCGTTTGACAATCCCCTACCCCGGCATCTACAACAGGCCGGTTGAAGCCATACGGCACATGCCCACAACTGATGTTTTCCCCTCCTGTACTTTCCATTCAACACAGCTAAATCCGTCAGCAATCTCTTGTGCACACCTTTGCTCTGATACTTCTCCGGCAGATATAAAAAAGCCCCCGCCATCATGGCAGGGGCTCGCGTTACGCAGTGTCAGCTTAAGGCTGTTATATCTCAGTCCAGCTCAAAGCAGTTATGCCTTGTTCCAGCGCTGTGGGTCATATTCCGGGCTGAAGCGGTCAACAATGACAGCACAGGCCGCATCGCCGGTAATATTGAGGGAGGTGCGGATCATGTCGAACAGACGATCCAGCGCGAACAGCAGCGGCAACCCTTCGATGGGGATCCCGGCCGCCAGCAGCACGGCAACCACCAGGAAGCTTGGGCCCGGCACACCGGCTTGGCCGATCGCCCCCAGAGTGGAGGTCACAATGATGGCCGCCCAGGCACCGACGCTCAGATCGATGTTGTAAACCTGCGCGAAGAAGATGGCGACCAGACCGTAATAGATGGCGTTGCCGCTCATGTTGATGGTGGCACCCAGCGGCAACACGAAGGAGGCTGTCGCGTTGGTCACTTTCAGATCATGCTCGCAGGTCTCCATATTGACCGGCAGGGTTGCCATGGAAGAGGCGGTGGAGAAGGCCACGATCTGCGGCTTCTTCATGGCAGAGAGGTACTTCATTACCGGCGTGTTGGAGAACATCATCACCAGCAGCGGATAAACCACAAAGCCGAAGATAAGGATGGCAGCCACATAGACCACGAACAGCTTGAGTACCAGGGTCAGCACATCGAAGCCATAGGTACCGATGGCTTCCGCCATCAGACCGAACACCCCGAGCGGCGCGATGATCATCACCTTGTTGATCATCCAGACGAAGGCATCCACCAGAGTATTGAGCCCATCGACCAGTGGCTTGGCCCGCTCGCGTGGTTGTTTGGCCAGCGCAATGCCGAGGAACATGCAGAACACCAGGATCTGCAGGATGTTCGCTTCGTTGAGGGAGTTGAAGACGTTGGTGGGGATCATGCCAAGCAGGGTGGCGACTGCATCCGGCAACGCCCCTTTATCGGCATAGTCACCACCAAACATGGAGGCAACGGAAGCGAAATCGACCCCGACACCCGGTTTGAAGATCTGCCCCATTACCAGTGCCAGCAACACGGCCAACGCTGAGGTCACGAGGAAGAAAGCCAGCGTAGCCGCACCGATCTTGCCCGCAGCCGGGCTGGCGCCCAGATTGGCGGCGCCGGAGAGGATGGCTACCGCCACCAGCGGGATCACCAGCATCTTGATCAGCTGGATAAACAGGGTACCGAGCGGTGCAAACACGGTGGCTTGTTCACCCATGAACGCGCCGACCACTGCGCCCAGTACCATGGCGACCACAACCTGGAAGCCGATGTTTTTAATGAGTCCTTTAGTTAACACAATATGTTCCTTTATGTAGCAAAATTCACACTTTTCCCAGTGCAATTAACCAAACAGGGGAATGAGCGGCTGCCCATTCCCCTGTTTGCGCGTGTTATCTCACATTTAATTGCTGTTTTAAATCAGCAAATCATTAACCTTGGCTATTAATAAGTTTGCGAAAAAGTGAAGATTCAAAGCGGTCTCGGCGATTTTTACCTCATCCCCCATGACAACTGGCAAAAGATTGTGCTAGTTTGGCTGCACAAACGTACACACAGGGATGTAAAGATGCTGAAAGTTAACGAGTATTTCGACGGAAATGTAAAATCCATCGGTTTCGAACAAAAAGGCGAGAAATCAACCGTCGGGGTGATGAACGCCGGTGACTACCTGTTCAACACCGCCGCCCCCGAACGGATGACAGTGATCAAGGGCGCTCTCACCATCCAGCTGGCTGATGAAGATGAGTGGCACACCTACAGCCAGGGTGAATCCTTCCTGGTGGCCGGTCACTCTTCCTTCAAACTGGAAGTGAAAACCCCCACAGCTTATCTGTGCGAATTTCTCGACTGATCAGGCCGGTTGAAGGGGATCAGCCCCTTCAACCTTCTTGGGCAATCCCCAGCCCCATTATCTGTGTCCATGTCACAGCACCGCACATCCCCGCTTTCCATCCACGTCAAAAATCCTAGAATAAACAGACATAAACCATCACCGGATTGATGTCATGATCAGCGTGTTTGACCTGTTTTCCATCGGAATTGGCCCCTCCTCTTCCCATACTGTCGGCCCCATGCGTGCCTCTTACGCCTTCGTCCAGCAGCTCAAGCTGCAAGGCCATCTGCCACAAGTCACGCGGGTCGAAGTGGAGTGTTACGGCTCGCTGGGCCAGACCGGCAAAGGGCACGGTACCGGCAAGGCGATCATTCTGGGGTTATCGGGCTTTGAACCGGAATCGGTCGATATCGAAGCGATTCCCGCCATTCTGGCTCGAGTGGAAAAGGAACAGAACTTGCAGCTGGCAGGCGAACAACCAAGCCATTTTCCCCGCACCGGAGCCATCATCTTCAACCGCCGCAAAACCCTGCCGGCCCACACCAACGGCATGACTCTGCGCTCCTTTGATAAAGAGGAAAACCTGCGCTTCAGCCAGACCTACTACTCCATCGGGGGCGGCTTCATCATTGAAGAGAGCCACTTTGCCACCGCCAAAGAAGAGGCCGCCAAGTCTGATGCCAAACACCCAGTCCCCTACCCGTTCGACAGCGGCGCCCAACTGCTGGCCCACTGTCAGGAGAGCGGCCTCTCCATCTCGGGGCTTATCCTCGCCAATGAGCGGGTATTTCGCAGCGATGAGCAGATAAAAGCGGGGCTGCGCAAGATCTGGCAGGCGATGCAGGGCTGCGTCGAGCGAGGCTGCAAAAGCGAAGGGGTGCTGCCGGGCGGCCTCAAGGTTCGGCGCCGCGCCCCGGGGCTGTTCCGCCAGCTCAGCTGCGAGACCAACTTCAACAAGGATCCGCTGATGGTGATGGAGTGGGTCGATCTCTTTGCGCTGGCGGTCAACGAAGAGAACGCCGCCGGTGGCCGGGTGGTCACCGCCCCCACCAATGGCGCTGCGGGCATCATCCCCGCCGTGCTGCACTACTACGATCGCTTCGTGCACAAGGTGGATGACGAGACGCTGATCCGCTACTTCCTCACCGCGGCTGCCATCGGCATCTTATATAAGAAGAACGCCTCCCTCTCCGGCGCCGAAGTGGGCTGTCAGGGGGAAGTGGGTGTCGCCTGCTCCATGGCGGCTGGCGCGCTGACCGAACTGCTGGGGGGCAGCCCGGCCATGGTGGAGAACGCCGCCGAAATAGGCATGGAGCACAATCTCGGCCTCACCTGCGATCCCATTGGCGGGCTGGTACAGGTGCCCTGCATTGAGCGCAACGCTATGGGCGCAGTGAAAGCGATCAATGCCGCCCGCCTCGCCCTGCGCGGCACCGGCGAGCACAAGGTGTCGCTGGACAAGGTGATCAAGACCATGTGGGAGACCGGCAACGACATGAAGACCAAATACAAGGAGACGGCCCGTGGCGGCCTCGCCGTTAACATTACCGAATGTTAAAAAACGGCAAATGACTCCATTTGGTTCCGAAATGCCCGGCATCGCCGGGTATTTTTATGGGCAAACGCTTAACAAAATGGATAAGCACAAAAATAAATTTTATACTCGCGCCTCAGATTCAACAAAAATAGATCTATTTCAACTTTTTTTAGGTCTGGAGCCGTTACACTACGGTTATCTGGTTCTGTGACCTGCGCTGACAAGCGCGTTCCATGGATCTCCCAAATTTCTGTGAGTGGGCATGCCGCCCCCTTCTACCCTGAGGTAATAGTGACATGATCAGCGTTTTTGATATCTTCAAAATCGGTGTAGGCCCCTCTTCTTCCCACACTGTTGGCCCGATGAAAGCGGCCAAACAGTTTGTTGACGAGCTGCGCGCGGGCGGCAAGATCCGCGATGTAACCCGGATCAATGTCGATGTCTACGGCTCCCTCTCCTGGACTGGCAAAGGCCACCATACCGACACTGCCATCATCATGGGCCTGGCTGGCAACCTGCCGGAAAATGTCGATATCGATGCCATCCCCGAGTTTATCTCCCGTGTTGAACAGACCGAGCGCCTGCCGATCGGCCTGCACTGCCACACCGTCAGCTTCCCGCGTGACGCCATGGTATTCCACGACGAAGCCCTGCCGCTGCACGAAAACGGCATGAAGCTGACTGCCCTGATTGAAGATGAAGTGGTTTACAGCAAGACCTACTACTCCATCGGTGGCGGTTTCATCGTTGACGAAGAGAACTTCGGCAAGGCTGACAGCGGCGACATGTCCGTACGCTATCCGTTCAAGAGCGCCGCCGAGCTGGTTGCCCATTGCAGCCAGACCGGTCTCTCCATCTCTGCCCTGATGATGGAAAACGAGAAGTGCTTCAACACTCCGGAAGAGATCTACAAGAAGTTCGGCAAGATCTGGAACACCATGCGTGAAGGTATCGAGCGCGGCTGCCGTACCGAAGGCGTTCTCTCCGGCCCGCTGCGCGTACCCCGTCGTGCCGCGCCGCTCTACCGTCAGCTCAACACCAACGAGAACCTCTCGAGCGATCCGATGAACATCGTTGACTGGGTCAACATGTTCGCTCTGGCCGTGAGTGAAGAGAACGCTGCCGGTGGCCGCGTGGTCACTGCACCGACCAACGGCGCTGCCGGTATCATCCCGGCCGTACTGGCTTACTACGACAAGTTCATCCAGCCGGTTGGCCGCGACGAGTACACCCGTTTCTATCTGGCTGCCGGTGCCGTCGGCATCCTCTATAAGATGAACGCCTCCATCTCCGGCGCCGAAGTGGGCTGTCAGGGTGAAGTGGGTGTCTCCTGCTCCATGGCCGCTGCCGGTCTGACCGAGCTGATGGGCGGTAGCCCGGAGCACGTCTGCGAAGCTGCCGAGATCGGTATGGAGCACAACCTGGGTCTGACCTGTGATCCGGTTGCCGGTCAGGTACAGGTGCCTTGCATCGAGCGTAACGCCATCGCAGCCATGAAGGCAGTCAACGCCTCCCGTATGGCCCTGCGTCGTACCTCCAAGCCGCGCGTCTCCCTGGACAAGGTGATCGAGACCATGTACATCACCGGCAAGGACATGGACTCCAAGTACCGTGAAACCTCCCGTGGTGGTCTGGCCATCAAGGTGATGCAGGTTGCTTGCGAATAAATAAGGGTTGCGACCCTCATCTGAACAAAGGCGGGATATCCCGCCTTTTTTATTGCCCCTGTCCCGTCCTGAATATGG
>NZ_CDDK01000017.1:0-2577 GCF_000820225.1 Aeromonas veronii bv. veronii | reverse complement strand
GAACTCGAGCAACAGCTGGCGCTGATGAGTCAGAAGGCCCAGTTCTTTGAGGCCGTCGTCGATGTTCTGAAGAATGACTACGGCGTCTCCATCGTAAAAAAGCGACCCGGCAAGTCCTCTCGCAGCGGCAAGTCGAGAGGCTGACCATTGTCAGGGCTTGCCTGTTTCTGGGGATAAGCCGGCAGGCTTACTACAAGCGCAATCGGGTCGCCGACGAGCGCCATGCACAGGGATTGCAGGTGGTGCGCTTTGTGCGTCAGGTTCGACTGCGACAACCTCGGGTGGGCACCCGCAAGCTGCATTATCTGCTGCAGGGTCAGGATGATGACGGGCTCAAGGTCGGGCGTGACAGGCTGTTTCGGATATTGGCCGAGCACCGCCTGCTGGTGCCGCCTAAGCGGGCGTATCACAAAACCACCCACAGTTTTCACCGTTTCTACCGTCATCCCAACTTGCTCAAGGCGGGGCCAGAGCAGGTCACACCGGTGGCCCCGGAGCAGGTCTGGGTCGCAGATATCACCTATCTGCCCGCCAGGAGCGGGCCGCTGTACCTGAGCCTGGTGACGGATGCCTACTCACGCAAGATAGTGGGCCATCACGTGCACGAAGGAATGCACGCGGAGTCGGTGGCGATGGCGTTCAAGAAAGCGCTGAAGCAACGGTGTGGCAGCGGGGAGCTAATCCATCACTCGGACCGCGGCGTGCAGTATTGCTCGGGGCTGTATCAGTCATTACATGAACGGTACGGGGTGAGATGCTCGATGACAGATGGGTATGACTGTTACCAGAATGCGTTGGCGGAGCGGGTGAACGGGATTTTGAAAGGAGAGTTATTGTTGCAAAGCCCGCAGGATTTGACGCAAGCGCGGGAAATGATGCGTGAAGCGGTGGATATTTACAACGCGGAGCGGCCGCATCATGCGTTGAAATACAGAACCCCCGATGCGGTACATAGGGGGTTCTGAGTAGAGAAATGCTAGTTGAAAATGTGTACACCTATTTCAGGACTAGACACCGAATGGGATGCCGGGCACTTATACCGGCATACCGACCATTTCACTGTAGGGCGTCGCTGATATACCCTGCTACGCCACCGCAATGCGGATTGCCTTGTCTGCATACCTTTCTAATTACATACCTTGATTAACTCGTCTCAATGGATTGGAAGCGACGTTCTACCCTGCCAGTAACCTTTACCCGCTATCTTGCCCCAGCCACGATTCCACAACTAATCGATATCGAGATGCCCCCTCAGCTCAATATCCCCGCTTTGGTCATACCCTTGTTTGGCAAGACGCGGTTACCGCTCACCCTGCGGATTATCACGCCGCCACATTGATTGCCTCCTATGTGGCACTTTCGTGATCAGGGCAAACAATCAAGTGCACAAACAGGGGGTTAGCTCATCATTTTGGCCACAGCGCATCGCGCAAACTGGTTTTAGTACAGTTATCACCGCCCTCTTTACGCCCTATTTGATGTAAAACGCATCGAGCAGTGGAGGCCCAAAAAGCGCCCAAAGAAGGGGCTGAAAATAATCGATGAATGGGCCAATAGCCGTTGAAATGGCGGATATGAGTACGCGCCACTCGCTATTTTTGTGAGCGCCAGCAAAGGTTGAGGATATGGTGTTGGGAGCAGATTGACTTTCTATTTAAACAGCGAAAAGTGAATATCACCAAAGGGAGGGTTTAATTTGGCCAGATCCTGTCACGGGATTATCGCAGGCCACCTCACCGGGGCCGGAATGCGTCATGCAGAGTCACAAAGAATTAGCCCCGCTGGGCAGAACGCACCACGGGGCTGGATATTCAGGATGGTTTTTTCAGGCTGGCCTTGTGCTGCTCCAGCAAATTCTCGGGAGGCGGCGGCACCTGCAGGTAGAACCCCTGGTTGGTCAGCGCGGCCATCACCTTGCCGACATCAGCCAGCCCCAAGGGCTTGGCCGGATCCAGCTTGGTCATCAGCACCAGCTCGGGACGCCCGAATGCGCTCAGCAGTGGCGCGGGAACGCGGGAGAAATCCTCTCTTTTTTCAACAAAAAGGTAGGTCTCGGCTTTTTTGCGACTTTTATAGACTGCACACAACATGGAAATTGATATAATCCGACGAGTTTATTGCCTCTGATGGGGGCAAACTATAACATCAGGAATTGAATAACAATAACGGATTAGCATCTCTGCCTCGGGGAAGATTCATGGTTGAGCGCGATAACGAATTGAAAGGGACCACCTTCACTATTTCTGTGTTGCATATCAGCGATGGCGAGCCTGAGCGGATACGTCAGTTGTTGGCCGAAAAAGTGGCCCAGGCACCCTACTTTTTTAATTGTGCGCCGCTGGTGATCAATGTTTCCCGACTGGAACATATTCCCGATTTCGAACAGCTCAAGGAGCTGGTGGAGTCCGAAGAGTTTGTGCTGGTCGGCATTACAGGGGCACGCAGTGAAGAGATGAAGACAGCCGCCAAGGCGGTGGGACTGGCCGTGATGGCCTCGGGCAAGAGTCGCAAGAGCGAACCGGAACCCGAGCCTGCCCCCGCGCCAGCCGCCCCTGAGGTGGTTCCCGAGCCCGAACC
>NZ_CDDK01000016.1 GCF_000820225.1 Aeromonas veronii bv. veronii | reverse complement strand
GCGGGGTTTTTTATTGCCTGTAATTCAGCAAATAGCCTGATAATTGCTCCGTTTTATTCCTCTCCCTTTGAATTCCTCGTTTTCCCCGTCAGTTTTATTCATAAAAAACGGTCGCAACAGCGTAAAATGGCGCTTTATTTGGTCGGAGATAGCCCATGTTTTGTCCAAAATGCGGCGGGCAAACCCTGCAGAGCGTCAGCCCCAAAGAGTTTCGCTGTGGCTGCGGTTTTCATTTTTTCCAGAATGTGGCGACTGCGGTGATGGTGGCGCTTTGCTGGCAGGACGAGGTGCTGGTTGCGGTGCGTGCCCGCAATCCGGGCAAGGGGTTGCTGGATCTGCCAGGAGGATTTGTTGATCCCGGCGAGTCGCTGGAGGCGGCGCTGGTGCGCGAGTTGCAGGAGGAGCTGGGGCTCGATGTTAGCGCTCATCCTTGCACCTATCTTGGCTCATTCCCCAATATCTATCCCTACGATGGCATCACCTATCACACCTGTGACACCTTCTTTGCCATCGTGCTGAGCGAAAAACCTGTCATCCAGCCGGCTGACGATGTGGCCGCCTGTCAGTGGCTGAAGATCAGCGATATCCCCTTGCCCCGTTTTGCTTTCGAGTCGACGCGCACCGCGATGGCGCGGCTGCAGCAATCCTCTTTGCAAGCCTGATCCCTGCTGATGACGATGGGGATTGGCAGCGACCATCCCTGTCTCATCCTTGTCCGCTTTTGTCCCGCAGACGCCATTCGTCAGACGGTGAGTGGTATAGTCAGCAGTGGATCCGGATTCAAGGAGCATATCGTGAAGAAGATAGTTCTCATCTTGCTCGGCATCGCCGTGGCGGCCTTGCTGGCCATAGTGACGCTGATAAGCCTTATCGACCCCAATCAATTCAAGCCCCAACTTGCAGAGCAGGTGCGCAAGAGCACGGGCCGGGAACTGGTGATGGCGGGGGAGATTGACTGGCGTTTCTGGCCTAGTCTCGGCCTCTCGCTGGAGAAGGTGGCTCTGCGCAATCCGGCCGGTTTTGCCGAGCCGGATCTGGTTCGTTTCGAACAGGGCGAGGCCTCGGTTGCGCTGTTGCCGCTGTTCTCCCATCGTCTGGAGGTCGGCAAGGTGACCCTGAGTGGCGCCCATCTCTTTATCCAGACCAAGGCGGATGGCAGCTCCAATCTGAGCGGACTGATCAAAGATGCCACTGCTGATGCAAGCGAACCGGTCGTCCCCGCAACCCCTGCGCCAACCGCTGATAGCAAGCCCTGGCAGATCAGCTTGCAGGGTGTCGCGCTCTCCCAGGCCAGTGCGCTGGTACAGGATGATCGCAGCGGCACGTCGCTGCGACTGGATCGCCTCGATCTCGATATGGGGCAGCTGGCTACCGGTGAGTGGGTACCCGTGGCGCTGGCCGCCAAGGGGAGTGCCGACAAGCTCGCTTTCGATGTTAAAGGGCAGACCCAGATCAAGCTGGCGCAGGAGGTGATGGCCAGTGAACTGAAAGACTTGAGCCTCAGTGGCAGCCTGAGTGCTCCGTCCCTGCGACTCGACAGTTTCTCCATCAAGGGAGACCGATTGGCCTTTGGTGAGTGGAGCAACCTCACGTTGGCGCTGAAAGGAGCCAAGGTAGAGGGGCAGCAAGCTTTACTGGCTGGCTCGCTGGAAGGAACGCTCAAGGGACGGCTCGACAAGGAGATGAAGCTTGCCGAACTCTCCGATGTGCTGCTGACGGCAGCGCTGGAAGGTGATGCGCTGCCGCGCCCGCAGATGAAGCTGAAACTGGCCGGTTTTGCCCGTGTCGAGCTCGACAAGCAGTTGATTACCCTGAGCAAGCTGGTGATGAGTGCCGATGAGGCGCTGCTGAGTGGTGATGGAACCGTGCAGCTTGGTGCCACTCCGGCAATCACCTTTGATCTGCATGGGGAGAAGCTGGATCTCGACAAATGGCTCGCCAAATCGACACCGGCTCCGACCGCACAGCCGAAAGAGGGCAAACCGGCGGCCAATGCCGCAGCAAGTGGCAGTAAAGCGGTAACCGGCAAGAGCGAAACCCTCTCCGCGGTCGAACCGGATCTGGGCGCGCTCAAAGGGGTGGATCTGGATGGGCGGCTGCAACTCGGCAGCTTGCGTCTGAAAGGGCTGGATCTCGGCGCTGTCGATCTGCAGGTGGCTCTGGCCAAGGGACTGCTCACGCTCAAACAGTTCAGCGCGACCGTGGCTGGCGGTCAGGTAAACGCGAACGGGGTACTCGACGCACGCCAGCAACCCGCCACCTACAAGGTGCACAAGCAGGTGGCCGGAGTGAACATTCGTCCCTTGCTGCAAACTCTGGCCCAGAGCGATCTGCTGGAGGGCAAGGGCGATCTCGATGTTCAGGTGCAGGGCCGTGGTCTCTCTGCGCTGGCGCTGCGCAACGGGATGCAGGGCAAGGTTACCTTGAAACTGAGCGATGGCGCCCTGCACGGCATCAACCTGCCGGAGATGATCCGCGAGGCGCGGGCTACCCTCAGCGGCAAGGGGGCCGAGCAGGTGAAGGAGGCGCGCAAGACCGATTTCAGCGCCCTGACCGCCAGCTTCCAGATTGCCGATGGCATCGCCCGCAGCAACGACATCCAGCTCTTTGCCCCGGCCTTGCGGGTCAAGGGGGAGGGGCAGACGGCGCTGGTGCCACAGAGCCTCGACTTCCTGTTCCTCACCTCCATCGTCGAGAGCAGCAAGGGGCAGGGAGGCAAGGATGTGGATGAGCTGAAGGAGATCACCATACCGGTGCGGATCGGCGGCCACTGGCAGGCGCCCAGCTATCGGCTCGACGTGAAGGCGCTGCTCAGCAACAACAAGTTGCTGGAGGATAAGGTCCGTAAGGAGGCCGAGCGCGGACTCAAGAAGCTGCTGGGTGACAAGGCTGACAACGAGGCCGTCAAAGGGGTGGCTGACCAGCTGCTCAAGGGACTGTTCAAATAGGTGACGGTTCATATGGGCTGGCGGGAGCTGCGCGAATGCCGTTAGCGGTTGACCGGATGTCAGCGCCATTTAAAAATGGCGCTGACATTTTTTATGGCGCAGTGCTCTGCTGTGTCTTCATCCTGAGTCATCTCGAGTTGAACCCATGCGCCTGATCCTGCTGCTCTGCTCCCTGATCTGCTACGGCATGGCTTATCCCGTGCTGGCCGGGCCGCTGGCGGATCGCCTGGCTGGTGAGCTGGCCGAACTGGCTCCCGAACAGGTGTTGCCTCTTGATGAGGTACAGCGGCTCGACCGTCGCCTGATTGCTCCCGACTCCCTCTATCCCGGCTGGCAACGCTACCCGCTGCGCCAGTTGCAGGCCATCTATCGCTATCAGCAGGAGTGCGGGACAGAGAATGCCTTGCCCGCCGAGTGGCTGCCACTGCTGCTGGCGCTTTGCGGCCAAGGGGCTGCGCCCTCGACCCGCTGGTTTGCCGCTCACCCCATCTATCCGCTTGGCGGCTCCAGCGCAGCCCACTGGCTGGCGGGTCATCCGGCGGCTGGGCTCGATGCTCTGCTCCATGTGCGGGAGCGGCGCGACCGGTTGGGGCAGCTTGGGGAGCTCGATGATGACAACCTTGACGCCTTGCTGCGGGGTGATCGTTGGCTGCTGCAATCCGGCCAGCTCTGGCTGCTTGCCGATGGGCAGTGGCGTCGCTATGGCGCTGGCCAGTGGCAACCGCTGGCCGAGCGGTTCGGCGTGATGCTGGATAGCCGGGTTGATGGATCCTGTCAGGAGCGGGTCGGCGCGCTCTGCATCAACGAGCGACCCACGCTGCACTGGCAGTGGCTGGCGCTGGCCAGCTCGCTCGGATTTATCTTGCTGTTGGGGTGGGCCAGCTGGCAGCGCTGGCGCCTGCTGCGGGAGCGGCGCGTCGCATTGCAGATGCTGACCCACGAGCTGCGCACCCCCATCATGGCGCTCTCCGGCATCAGCGAGGAGCTGCGCCACGACTTCGACAGGCTCCCCCCTTCCGCCCAGCAGAGCGTGGGTCAGCTGCTGGGCAGTGTCGCCCGCCTGCATCAACTGGCACAGGCCAGTCGCCACTATCTGGCGGCAGAGACCCTCGAGGATGAGCGGGTGGCGGTCAGTCTGGCCGAGTGGCTCACGCTGGCCTGCGAGCGGCATGGCGCTACCTTCTGCCTTGAGCGTGAGATGACTCTCGCGCTCCCCTTCTACTGGCTCGATCTCGCCCTCGACAACCTGCTGCGCAATGCCAGCCAGCATGGCCGCGCGCCGGTTCGGATCTGTGCTAGCTGGCAGGCGGGGCGCTTGATCCTCGCCGTTAGCGATGGTGGCGAGCTGCCGAGTTACCGGCTCGCCACCCTGCTGCGCCGTGGTGCCCGTGCCGAGGGCTTGGGGCTGGGGCTTGCCATCGTGCGCCATCTGCTACGCCGTCTTGGCGGGCACCTCGCCCTATCCGGCCCGCCCACCACCTTCACCCTGACGCTGCCCTGCCAACTCTGGAGTGACATCGAATCATGAAGACCATTCTGCTTGTCGAAGACGAGGCGCTATTGGCGGAGAACCTGCAACGTTATCTGACCCGCGAGGGGTATCGTTGCCTCTGGTGCGACACCCTGACTGCGGCGGAGCAGCAGTGGCTGGCGGCGGATCTGGTGCTGCTGGATCGCACCATGCCGGAGGGGGATGCCCTCGACTGGCTGCCCCAGTGGCTGGCCCGCAAGGCGTTGCCGGTGATCGTGCTGACCGCAAGGGTGGAGGTGAGCGATCGGGTTGCCGGGCTCGATGCGGGGGCGCGCGACTACCTGACCAAGCCCTTCTCCCACGACGAGCTGCTGGCACGGATCCGGGCCCAGCTGCGTCAGCTGGGGGATGGCACTCAGGCGGTGGGCGGCTTGCAGCTTCATCCTGCCCGGATGCAGGCGAGTTGGCAGGATGCGGAGGTGAGCTTTACCCCCACCGAGTTTGCCCTGCTCACCCTGCTGGTGCGGATGGCGGGGCGGGTGCTGAGCCGGGAGGAGATCCTCAACCGGGTGTGGGGCTATCAGGCGTTTCCCTCCACCCGCACTGTCGATACCCATATTCTGCAACTGCGCCAGAAGCTGCCCGGGTTGGCTATCGAGACGGTGCGCGGCATCGGCTACCGGCTGGAGGTGCCAGCGTGAAGCGTGCAACGCTGGCTGGGCTGCTGTTGGCTCTAAGCGGCGGCCTTCTGAACCTGGGCCTTCTAAACGTAAGCAGCGTGATGGCAACTGATCGCCTTCTGGAAGCCGATCGCGCCGATCCACTGCAACCGGCTACCCTGGCGCTGTTGCAGGGGGATAACCGGCACGCCTGGCAATCTTTGCAGCAGGCTTGGCCTGCGCTCACAAGTGATGCCGAGCGCCGTAGTTGGCAGGGGATGCTGGCCGCGCTGAGTGCCCAGCACTGCGGCAAGGATTTCCCGCTCACTCTGCCTGATGGGGTGAGCGAGCTGCGCCTTGAGTTGATCCAGCGCGATGCGCCGCTGCTGCGGGACTATCGGGTGCAGCTGACCGGCGAGGGGCCCATCACCGCAGCTGAACTTATCGATCCCGCTGGCCGTGACCGACTGGCAGGTGCCCAGTGGGAGGCGGAAGAGAACTCCGGAGTCAGGGTTGTCGGGTCCGATCTACCGACGCCTTTGCCAGCCGGGCTCTATCAGCTGCGGCTGACGGTGGCGGGCCAGCGTTGGCAGGTGGCGCTGCCACTGCCTGCGGTGCAGGATCTGGACTGGCTCTCCCGCTCGCCGCAGGCGGTGGCCAATCCCCCCGCCAATCCCGCTTCCTGTACGCCGCTCTGGCTCGATCAGGCGGTACTGGCCCGCCCGCAATTCTCCCTGCTCTGGTGGCACCGCATTGCGCCCGATGAGCCGGTGAAATGGCCAGCCATTACCCCCAACAGCTGGCGCACCCTCTCACTGGTGCAAACCAGCCAGCGCGGCCAGCTGGTGTTGCAGCTGAGCCACAGTCAGGCGGGGCCGGTTGAGTAATGGTCGTCGTGATGGTCAGGTGCACGCAATCCTGACATTGGCCTGACAATCGCAGGCGGCCAATCTGCTGAAATGGCGATTCCCGTGTGTTATCAGGAATCACCGACCATGACTCTTCTTCCCGTGCTAACGAGCCGGATCCGCCCGCTGCTGCTGTTGGCGCCGCTGTTCTCCCTGCCTGCCGAGGCGCTGACCCTTGCCAACGATCAGTGGCGCATCGAGCTGGATCCCGCCACCCTGGCGGCCGAGGCTGTGCTGCCATCGGGCAAGCACCTTCTCATCTCTTCCCCCGGCCCGCGTCAGCCGGTCACCGTGCTGCAGCAGGAGGGGGAGCGTGCCAGCTGGCTGACCCGTGCCGATGGCGAGGTGCGGGCCTTGGCTCGCCTCGAGGGCAACCGTCTGATCCTCACCCTGAGCCGTGCGAGTGCTGGCGAGCTGGTGTGGCCGCGGGTACCGGCAGGGGCGCAGGCGCTGATGCTGCCGATCCACGAGGGATTCCGCATTCCGGCTACGCACACTGCGTGGCGCAAGGCGCTGGCGCAGGAGTATCAGGGGATCAACACCACGGATAATCTGACCCTGCCGGTGGTTGGGCTGGATCACGGCGATCAGCAGTTGGCGATCCTCTTTGCCAACCCTTTCAACAACCGGCTCACCTTTGCTCCGAAGAAAGATGGCATTGCCCTCACGGCGACCCACAGCGTCAATCGCCTTAATCAGGCTGCCCCCTATGAGGTGGCGGTGTCGCTGCAGCCGGGCAACGACTGGCTGGCGGCGGGCAAGGCCTATCGCCACTGGTTGCAGGCTCGGGGCGAGCTTGTCTCGCTCGAAAGCAAGCTGGCGGCAGTAAAGGATGGCAGGCGGTTGATTGGCGCCTCTCACCTCTACCTCTGGGGCGAGCGACTGCTGGTGCCACAGGATGTGAAGAGTTGGCCCGCTCTGCGCCGCCTGATCCCTGCCGACTGGCTCAAGGGGGAGAGCAAGCGTGCGCTGCAAGCGCCCGATCTGGCCCGCAACCGCTACCTGCAAAACCGGGTGCTGGCCGGAGTTGAGCAGGCGCTGGCGCTGCGCCATCCGGGTCAGCAACCGGCTGATTTCGCTGCCCGGCGCGCACTGGCGGCCAGGCAACTGGGGGCTGCGCTTAACGAGCCGCAGAGTTGGGGTGATGGCAGCTCGGCCAAGATGATCTATGCCCTCAAACAGGCAGATCTTCCCAGACTTTGGCTGGGGCTGCCCCAGTGGACCGCCGGTTTTGCTGCGTCAGAGGGGATTGAACTTGCCAAAGCGGCGGGCTATCTCATCGCTCCTTACGACTCCTACGATACCGCGCTGCCGGAGGGGAATCGCCAGCAGAGCTGGCTCACCGCCCAGATGGGGCAGGATATCTACCTGCGCTGCGGCATCATGCAGGAGAACGGGCGGCGCAAGAGCGGCTTTCAAAACAGCGGCGTCTACACCAATCAGGCCTGTGTGCGCCCGGTGATGGAGCAGCGAGTGCCCAAATTGCAGCAGGCGAGCCACTACAACAGTTGGTTCCTCGATGTGGCGGCGACCGGCATGGTGTTTGACGATTTCGACCCGGCCAAGCCGACCAGTCAGGCGCAGGATGCACAGAACCGGATGGCGGGAATTGCGTGGATTGCCAGGAGTCAGGGTGTACTGGTGGGCTCCGAGGAGGGCGGCTCGGTTGCCAACCGCACCGCGGCCTTTGCCCACGGCCCCCAGACCAGCGGCTTTGGCTGGCAGGATCCCGATATGCGCCGCAACAAGCGCTCTCCCTACTATCTGGGGGTCTGGTATCCCGACTATCAGCCTGCATTTTTCTTTCGCCAGAGCCACCTAAAACCTGAGTATCAGGGGCTCTACTTCGATCCGGCGCTGCGGTTGCCGCTGCTCCAGAGCGTCTTTCACGACAGCATAGTGACCACCCACCACTGGACGATGGACAGCCTCAAGTTCAGGGAGAGCCGTCAGGTGACCGAACTGTTGCAGCAGCTCTACAACGTGCCGCCGTTGCTCAACATGAGTCTGGATAGCGCCAGCGTGCGCATTCCCTACCTCAGGAGGCTCGATGCCTTCTTCCGCCCGCTGCATGAGCGGCTCTACAACCAGCCCCTCACCGGTTTTCGCTGGCTCGATAAAAGAGGTGTGGTGCAGCAGAGCGAGTTTGCCGATGGCACCAGATTGGTGGCCAACTTCGGCCCGGCCACCGAGCTGGCGGGGATAAAACTGGCCGCTCAAAGCGTGTTGGCGCTGTTGCCCGATGGCAGCCAGCAGCAGTTTGTCTCGCAACCGGATGGCGCCCGCTAATCTGGCGTTCTGGCTTTTATTTCATTAGAGGATGATGTGGCGGAACTTTTTATGTATAGATGAACGTTCTGCAAAATGGATTAGAGGTAGTTCTGATGATTGAGAGTGAAGTGATTAGAGAGGTAAACCATCCGGCGTGGCCGCTGGTCTGGCAGATCTATGGCGAGAGTTTTCCCCGCTACGAGCAGCGCCAGTCACAGCATCAGCCCCAGAAGATGCGGGATCCTCGCTATCACTGCCAAATCTTTTATCAGGACGGCCTGCTGCTCGGTTTTATCTTCTGGTGGGCGTGCGGCGAGCAGATCTATATCGAGCATCTGGCCATCAATCCGGCGTTGCGCGGCCGCAACTACGGCAGTCGCCTGCTGGCCGAATTTTGCGAGCAGGCAGGCAAAACCGTCATTCTCGAGATCGATCCGCCAGAGGATGAGATTGCCATTCGCCGTCTGCGCTTCTATCAGGGGCTGGGTTTTTGTCTCAACGACTATGCCCATGTCCACCCGCCCTATCATCCTGATTATCAAGGACATACGCTGAGGGTGTTGAGCTATCCGGGGCTCCTTGAGGAAGAGGCCTATCAGCGTTTCAACAGCATGCTGGTGGAGACGGTGATGGATCACGGCTGAGCAGCCGCAAGAATGCTGTTTTACCGATAAGAGAAGGGCCCGCCTGAAGCAATTCAGGCGGGCCCTTTTTCATTGCCGCTGGCGGTAATTACTCCCCCAGCAGGGTTCGCCAGACGGCGAGTACATGGCTGCGTTCAC
Source organism: Aeromonas veronii bv. veronii (assembly GCF_000820225.1). Taxonomy (GTDB): domain Bacteria; phylum Pseudomonadota; class Gammaproteobacteria; order Enterobacterales; family Aeromonadaceae; genus Aeromonas; species Aeromonas veronii. Next base: position 52,774 of record NZ_CDDK01000016.1, on the reverse strand, counting down.
TCTGCAGCTGATCGTCGCTCACCTTGCGGGAGATCTCCGAGAGGTTGAGGCGATGGCCGAGGTTGCGGATCTCCAGATAGGCCTGCTTCAGCCCCTCCGCCTGCTCCAGGGTCAGCACCCCCGCCATCACGCACTCATCGAAGATGCGCACGTTATCGGACCAGCGGGTGAGGGCATCGGGTTCGCCGCAGGCGTGGGCCAGCACCAGATACTGGGCGATAAACTCGATATCCACCATGCCGCCGGGGGATTGCTTGAGGTCGAACTCGCCGGCACCGGCCTTGAGCAGGTGGTCCCGCATCTTGTGGCGCATCTCGCGCACCTCGCGGGCCAGAGTCGGCAGATCTCGCTCCTTGGCCAGCACATCGCGGCGGATACGGGCAAACTCGGCAACGATGGCGTCATCGCCATAGATGGGGCGAGCCCGTACCAGCGCCTGATGTTCCCAGGTCCATGCCTCGTTTTGCTGGTACTGCTCATAGGCCGACAGCGACGAGACCAGCAGGCCGGAGTCGCCGGAGGGGCGCAGCCGCATATCGATCTCGTAGAGAATGCCGGAGGGGGTGCGGGTGCTGAACAGGTGCAGGATCCGCTGTGCCAGACGCAGGTAGAACTGACGGCTGTCGATGGGTTTGCGCCCATCTGTGTAGCTGTTGGGGTCGCCGCCGTGCAGAAACACCAGATCGAGATCCGAGCCGTAGCCGAGCTCGATGCCGCCCAGCTTGCCATAGGCCACCACCGCGAAACCGCGCTGGCCGCTCAGCGCCACCTCGGGCGGCACCCCGTAGCGCTCGCTCATCTGGGCCCAGGCCTGATTGACCACCTCTTCGGTGATCGCCTCCGCCAGCCAGGTGAGGTGGTCGCTCACCTTCATCAGCGGCAGGGCGCCAGCGATATCGGCCGCCACGATGCGCAGCAGCTGCACCTGCTTGAACTGGCGCAGCGCTTCCATCTGCTGCTCCACGTCCTCTTCGGGGATGCGCAGCAGGAACTGGCGCAGCTGGGGTTTGTACTGATCGAGCGGGGTGGGGTGGTACAGGTGCTGGGGATCGAGCAGCTCGTCCAGCAGGATGGGGTAGCGGGCCAGCTGCTCGCTCACCAGATGGCTGGCGTCGCACAGCCGCACCAGCTGGCGCAGGGCGCCAGGGTTCTCCGCCAGCAGCTGCAGATAGGCGCTGCGGGTGAAGATGCGGGTCAGCAGCTCGCATACCCGCTCGAACAGGCGGGAAGGTTGCTCGCTGGCGACCACCAGCCGCAGCAGCTCTGGCATCAGCCAGTCCAGCGCGATGCGTCCCTGCGGCCCTACCTGACGGCGCTTGTACTCCTCCTTGAAACGCAGCAGCGCGGCGCAGAGTGGGGCGGGCTCGGCCACCCCCTGCGCAGTCAGCAATTTTTCCAGCTCGGCGGCGTCGAGCTCGGTGCGCCAGAGATCGAGCCAGAGCTGCTCCAGATGGGCGGGTGCCTCTTTCTCTTCCCCCACCACGGCGGCGAACTCCTGATGGACGGCCGCCATCTCCTCATCGAGATGAGCCATAAAGGCGCCCCAGTCAGCAAAACCGAGGGCGGCGATCAGCCGCTGGCGATCCCGCTCCTCGGTGGGCAGGGTCTGGGTCTGTTGATCGCCGATCTCCTGCAAGATGTTTTCGACCCGGCGCAGGAAGCGATAGGCATCCAGCAAGCGATCGCAATGGGCAGATTCGAGGGCGCCACATTGGGCGATGGCGGCCAGTGCTTCGGGCAGGTGACGCACCCGCAGTGCAGGTTCACGACCGCCGCGAATAAGCTGCAGCGCCTGGGCGATAAACTCCACTTCACGAATGCCGCCAGCCCCCAGCTTGATGTTGCCCTCCAGCCCCTTGCGGCGCACCTCGGCGGCGATCATCGCCTTCATCTGGCGCAGGCCGTCGATGACGCCAAAGTCGATATAGCGGCGAAACACGAAGGGGCGCAGCATCTCGGCCAGCTCCACCGCGTGCTCGCACTGGGGGCCCAGTACCCGCGCTTTGACCATGGCGTAGCGCTCCCAGTTGCGGCCGTGGTGCTGGTAGTAATCTTCCATGGCGGCGAAGGAGATGGCGAGCGGCCCCGCATCGCCAAAGGGGCGCAGTCGCATATCGACCCGGAACACCTGACCATCCTGCGTGGGCTGGTGGAGGGCGTTGATGATGCGCTGGCCCAGCTTGATGAAGAATTGCTGGTTGGCGAGCTCGCGTCGCCCGCCAACCGTGTAGCCGTTCTCGGGGAAGGTGAAGATAAGGTCGATATCCGAGGAGAAGTTGAGCTCGCCACCACCCAGCTTGCCCATACCGAGAATGAGCAGCGGCTGCGGGTTGCCATTGCCGTCCATCGGGGTGCCCAGCTCGCCACACTGTTTGGCGTAGAGCCAGTCGCGAGCAGAGCAGATGAGGGCATCCGCCAGTTTGGTGAGGTGGATAAAGCTCTCTTCCACTTCAGAGTGGCCCAGCAGCTCGCGCCAGGCGATCACCAGCATGCGGCTGCGGCGGAACTGGCGCAGGATGCGCTTGAGCGCCTCTTCATCGCTTACCTCGGCGAGCAGGGCGGTCAGAGCGCGCTGGTAGGCGGGCCAGCGTTCGGCCTGTTCAAGATCCCCGGAGGCGAGCAGTTCGGTCAGCAACTCCGGCTGTTTGAAGAGAGAGTCGGCGACAAAATCGGAGAGGCCAAGCAGGGTCAGCAGGGTCTGGCGAACGGGCTCGGGCAGCGAGCCATAGTCGGGGGCTAGCTCGACCAGTCGCTGCCATTGGCGCTCGGCCTGTTCTTGCAGCAGGGGGGAGAGGGCGGAGAAAGAGGGAGAGTGCTGGGCCACGGTTGCCGTCCTTGTGGTTCACGACAGAGGGTTAACGACACGAGGTTAACAACGCTGCCGGTTCAAAATGGTGGCTGCCAATCTAGCACTGTCAGGCCCCCGCGTCACAGCGCAGGGGCGAGAAGCATGATCCGGTGGGAATTATTGGCCGCCAGTCAATCAGGTGCGCTGGTAGATGGCAGGGTTGTAGATCTCCATCAGGCTGTCTGGACTTGCTGGGGGCGCAAAGCCAAAACCGGCATAGAGGCCGTGAGCATCAGAGGTGGCGAGAGCGAGACGCCGTAATCCCTGCAACTCGGGATGGTCGACAATGGTTGCCACCAGTGCCTTGCTGTAACCCCGGCCGCGGTACTCAGGCAGCACGAAGACATCGGCCAGATAGCCAAAGGTGGCCTTGTCGGTGATGACCCGGGCGAAGGCAACCTGCTGACCATCGACATAGCCGCCAACGCAGAGGGAGTGGTTGATGGCCCGCACCACAGTGCTGTGGGGAATACCACGGCACCAGTAAGCCTCTTGGGAGAGAAAACGGTGGATCAGCGGCACATCGAGCTGCCCCTTGTCGTCACTGAGCTCGAGTGGTGGGTGCGTTGCATTCTGCTGCATATTGGCTCCTTGCCGTGCGCTGGAAATGAGAAAGGCCCCCTCAAGGGGCCTTCCAGTCTAACCGGATTGGGGCATGAAAACAGTCAGACGAGTTTGAAGGACTGGATCTGGCTGTCGAGCTCCTTGCTGTGCTGCTCGACCAGTTCGGAGGCCTCTTGCAGTTCGCGCAGCACCACGACGGAGCCTTCGGCGATCTGCTTGACCTGCTCCAGATTGCCGCGCATCTCTTCGGCGACCGAGCTCTGCTGCTCGGAGGCCGCGGCGATGTGGCGGTTCATGTCGGCGACACCCTGTACCCGCTGCACTATGGTGGCGAGCTGGGTACCGGCCTGGGTCACCTGTTCCACCCCCTTGTCGGCCTGCTGTACGCTTTGGGCCATCAGCTCGCCAGCCTGATGGGCATTGCCCTGCAGCTGTTCGATCATCTTCTGGATCTCGACGGTGGCGGCCTGAGCCCGGTTGGCCAGCTCGCGCACTTCGGAGGCCACCACGGCAAAGCCACGACCCGCTTCACCGGCGCGAGCCGCCTCGATGGCGGCGTTCAGTGCCAGCAGGTTGGTCTGCTCCGAGATGCCGCGAATAGTGTCGACCACAGAGCCAATGCGCTCGACCCCCTGCTCTACTTCGTTGACCACGGTGGCGGAGCGCTGGATGTTGCCGGAGAGGGTGTCTATGGTGCTGACGGTGTCGGCGACGCAGCGGCTCCCCTCTTCCGCCAGCTGGCTGGTTTCGGCGGTGGCGTGAGAGGCCTGATCCGCATGGGCGGCCACTTCGCGAATGGCGCCGACCATCTGGCTCATGGCGCTGGCCAGCTGTTCGATCTGGGTGAACTCTTCGTTGATCGCTTCGTTGGCCTCTTCCATGCAAAGGGTCACCTGGGAGGCGATGTCGTTGAGCTCCTTGCAGGCGGCGCGCTGGTTGCCAAACACCTCTTTGAGATTCTCCTGCGAGTGGGAGACCGCCTTGGCGATGTCACCGAATTCATCACGAGACTTGAGCAGTACCTTGTGGCTGAGGTCCCGCTTGGCGAAGCGCTCCAGCAGGCCCACCAGATAGTGCACCTGCTTGACCATCAGGCGGGAGCCGGTGAGCAGCAGGATCACGAACAGCAGCCCCATGATGGCGGTCTCCATCAGGCCGGTCCAGAGCAGGCGATTGGAGATCGCATCCGCCTTGGCGGGATCGAGCCCTTCGCTGAGCAGGGTCGCTTCCAGATTGTTGGCGTCAAACCAGAGTTTTGTCAGTAGCAGGAGGGTACTGAACACCATCAGCAGCACCACTTTGGGTACCAACCGGATGTTGCTCATTCTTTTCTCCAGCAGGTTCAGCTGCATTGTCATTCTCCTTTTAAAAGCCGTTTTTTCCTTTGCCCTCAGGACTATCGGCATTATCTTCTCTTTTATTAATTTGCACTGTGCTTAAAGTTGGAAAATGTATGCGACATCACTTAACTCATCTGCGGGCGATGGATCTGCTGATGGCATTTCTGTCGATTATCTCGGTTGTGCTGGTGACGGCCCGCTGGTGGGGCCATGAGAGCCTGACACCACAGACTCTGCAGCTCTTCTATGACCTCGACAGTCTGATCTGCTACTTCTTCCTCGCGCACTTTGCTTATGGCTGGATCCGGGCCTCCGATCGCAAGGCCTATTTCAAGGCCAACTGGATCTATCTGCCGGGTAGCCTGCCGATGGCGGAGCAGCTGCGCTGGGCGCGGTTGATCCAGCTGTGGCGGGTCTATCAGCTGTTCAAGGAACACCCGGATCTCTGGGCCATGTTCCGTCGCGAGCGCAACGAGACCACTCTCTCCGGCATCCTGTTTCTGTTCTTCCTGCTGCTGGGGGTGGGGTCCGGCGTCATGTACTGGATTGAGTCAGGCCAGCCCGGCAGCCAGATTGAGACACCCTATGACGCGTTCTGGTGGACTCTGGTGACCCTCTCGACAGTGGGTTACGGGGATCTGGTGCCCAAGACCGAGGAGGGGCGGTTTGTCGCCAGCTTGCTGATCCTGTTCGGGGTCGGTCTGTTCGGTGCCATCAGCGGTTTTATGGCCAGCCTGTTTTTGCAGCCCAACAAGGGGGATGGCGAGACCGACAAGTGGCGCCATCACTACAACAACCAGCAAGAGGAGCTGCTGCGGGAGATCCGCGCCCTGCGCAGCGAGGTGCAGGAGCTGAAAAACAAGTGAGACCGCAGACGGGCAAGTTGCGAGGTGACTCGCAACTCTGCGCTCTTTAATCCGGGGGAGGTGCTTTTTCTTCGCTTGTCCTTTAACCTGCTGGCGGCTTAACATTCAACCTCTTGTCCAAACCTGAAAAAGAGAACCGATCGACCATGCGCGCCCTTCTCGGGATTTTGATCTGCTTGTGTGCCCAACAGGCACTGGCCGATACCCGTTATGTTTCAGACAACATCTTTACCTATATCCACAATGGCCCGGGTACCCAGTACCGGATCCTTGGCAGCGTCAAGGCTGGTGAACCGCTGGAGGTAAAGGCGGTGAACAGCGAGGCCGGTTTCACCCAGGTGGTGGACGGTCGTGGCCGCGAGGGGTGGATCAAGAACAGCGAACTGCAGAGCCAGATCAGCCTGCGCGAGCGTCTGCCCCAGGTGGAAAAAGAGCGCGATGAGCTTAAAGATCGCCTGCAGAACCTTAACGGTGACAACGAGAAACGCTTCACCGAGAAGGATGGTCAGATCGCTGCCCAGAGCAAGGAGATCGCCGCCCTCAAGGCCCAGCTGGTCAGTCAGGGTGAGGAGATGAGCAATCTCAAAGAGCAGAATGATGCCCTGACCCAAAGCTACGACAACCAGGAGCACGACATGCAGATGGACTGGTTTATCCGTGGTGGCGCCATGGTGGGTGCCGGTATCCTGCTTGGCATCCTGCTGCCCATGCTGCCCCGTCGTCGCAGCCGCGGCGATCGCTGGATGAACTGACAGCATCTGGCTGAATGAATTGTTGAGAAGGGTCGCCGTGGCGGCCCTTCTTTTTTTGGGGTGTATTGGGCGGAATGCGTGGCTGCTTTGCGATAGAGCGGCGGCAGATCGTATACAAAATGAAGTCAGATGACCCTCACGCTTGCTGGCGTATTGGCTTCAAAAGGGAGTTCATGGGGTGAATGAGCGATCTTTGTTAAAGAATGGCAACAAATTCATTTCATATAGGGTGCAACATTGTATACATTATCGGCGTTTCGGCGGCGCGTCCGCCTTTGTCGATATCAGCCCTAGGGCGTACAGGAAGACCCCATATGTTCAAAGCTACTCAAGTGCTTGCCGCTGACTATATCCCCTCCGATCTGGCCGCCCTGCGCGAAGCCATCACCCAGAACTACGTGGTGGATGAAAATGCCTATCTGGCCGAACTGTCGGCCATGCTGCCGGGGGATGGCGCCTCGCTGGAGCAGGTGACCCAGCGTGCCCGTACTCTGGTGACCAAGGTGCGCAAGGAGAGCGGCTCCGGTGACGGTATCGACGCCTTCCTGCAGGAGTACAGCCTGGATACCCAGGAGGGGATTATCCTGATGTGTCTGGCCGAGGCGCTGCTGCGCATTCCCGATGCCGAGACCGCCGACGCCCTGATCAAGGACAAGCTCTCCGGCGCCAACTGGTCCTCCCATTTCCGCAAAAGCGACTCTACCCTGGTCAACGCCTCCACCTGGGGGCTGATGCTGACCGGCAAGATCATCAAGCTCGACAAGAAGCTCGACGGCAACCCGGCCAACCTGCTGGGGCGCATGGTCAACAAGCTGGGGGAGCCGGTGGTGCGCTCCGCCATGTATGCCGCCATGAAGATCATGGGCAAGCAGTTCGTGCTGGGGCGCGACATGAAGGAGGCGCTCAAGGCGAGCCGCAAATCCCGCGAGCTGGGCTACACCCACACCTACGACATGCTGGGCGAATCGGCGCTGACCATGCAGGATGCCGACAAGTATCTAACTGATTACCGCAACGCCATCGAGGCGGTGGGCAACGAGCGGATCAGCGACGGCGGCCCGGCCCCCTCCATCTCCATCAAGCTTTCGGCGCTCCATCCGCGCTATGACGTGGCCAACCGCGAGCGGGTGCTCGGCGAAATGTGCGAGCGGCTGGTGGGGTTGGTGCGTCTCGCCCGCGACAAGGATGTGGCCATCAGCATCGATGCCGAAGAGATGGACCGCCTCGAGCTCTCTCTCGATCTGTTCGAGCAGCTCTATCGCTCCGACGCCAACCGTGGCTGGGGCAAGCTCGGCATGGTGGTGCAGGCTTACTCCAAGCGCGCGCTGCCGGTACTCTGCTGGCTCACCGCGCTGGCCCGCGAGCAGGGTGACCTCATTCCGGTGCGACTGGTAAAAGGCGCCTACTGGGACAGCGAACTGAAATATGCCCAGCAGGCGGGCCTGCCCGGCTACCCGCTGTTTACCCGCAAGGCGGGTACCGATATCTCCTACCTCGCCTGCGCCCGCTACCTGCTGAGCGAGCCGACTCGCGGCTTTATCGCCCCCCAGTTCGCCACCCACAACGCCAATACCGTGGTCAGCATTCTGGAGATGGTGGGTGATCGCCAGTTTGAATTCCAGCGTCTGCACGGCATGGGGGAGGAGTTGCACAACGCCGTGCTGAACGACAATCCCGGCCTGCACTGCCGCATCTATGCGCCGGTCGGCGCGCATAAGGATCTGCTGCCCTATCTGGTGCGCCGCCTGCTGGAGAACGGGGCCAATACCTCCTTCGTTCACAAGCTGGTGGATCCCAACACCCCGGTGGACTCGCTGGCCGAGCATCCGCTGCGCACCCTCAAGCGCTACTCCGGCTTTGCCAACGACCGCATTCCGCAGCCGGTGAACCTCTTCACCGACCGCAAGAATTCCAGCGGCGTCAACATGAATATCCTCTCCATCCAGCGCCCCTTCTTCGCCCGCTTGAAAGAGCTGGAGAGCAAGCAGTGGCTGGCGGGCCCCATCGTCGATGGCGAGACCCTCAAGCGCAGCGAGGCACGCACCGTGCTGAGCCCGCAGGATGTGAGCCTCACCGTCGGCAAGATCCACTGGGCCGACGAGCAGGCGGTGGAACAGGCTTTGGCATCTGCCCACGCCGCCTTCCCGCGCTGGCGCGAAACCCCGGTGAGCGAGCGTGCCGCCGCACTGGAGAAGCTGGCAGATCTGCTGGAAGCGAACCGCGAGCAGTTTGTCTCCCTCTGTACCCGCGAGGCGGGCAAGCTGCTGCAAGATGGCATCGACGAGGTGCGTGAAGCGGTGGATTTTTGCCGCTACTACGCGGTGCAGGCCCGCAGCCTGATGGGGCAGGCGACCCTGCTGCCCGGTTACACCGGCGAGCAGAACGAGCTGTTCCTGCAGGGGCGCGGCGTCTTTGTCTGCATCAGCCCGTGGAACTTCCCGCTGGCGATTTTCCTCGGCCAAATCGCCGCTGCGCTGGCCACCGGCAATACCGTCATCGCCAAACCGGCGGAGCAGACCGGCCTTATCGCACATCTGGCGGTGACGCTGGCCCATCAGGCCGGTATTCCGGGCGACGTACTGCAATTGTTGCCCGGTGACGGTGCTACCGTGGGGGCCAAGTTGACAGCCGATCCGCGCATCGGCGGCGTCTGCTTCACCGGCTCCACCGAGATCGCCAAGCTGATCAACATGACTCTGGCCCAGCGCGATGGTGCCATCCTGCCGCTCATCGCCGAAACCGGTGGTCAGAACGCCATGATCGTCGACTCCACCGCCCTGCCGGAGCAGGTGGTGCGCGACGTGGTGAGCGCTGCCTTCCAGAGCGCCGGTCAGCGCTGCTCGGCCCTGCGGGTGCTCTATCTGCAGGAGGAGATTGCCGAGCGGGTGCTGGAGATCCTCACCGGCGCCATGCAGGAGTTGAAAGTGGGCAACCCGGCCGAGCACAACACCGACGTCGGCCCGGTGATCGATGCCGATGCCAAGGCGGGGCTGGATGCCCATTTGGCCCGGATGATCCCGCGAGCTCGCCTGATTGCCCAGGCGCCGATGCCCGCCGCGACCATGGAGGGACACTTCGTCCAGCCGACCGCGCTGGAGATTGGCTCCATCCGCGAGCTGGCCAAGGAGCAGTTCGGCCCCATCCTGCACGTGGTGCGCTACGCCACCCGGGATCTGGACAAGGTGATCAGCGACATCAACGGCACCGGCTACGGTCTGACGCTCGGGATCCACAGCCGCAACGAATCCCACGCCGAAGAGCTGGCGAGCCGCATCAATGTCGGTAACGTCTACATCAACCGCAACCAGATCGGCGCCATGGTCGGGGTGCAGCCGTTCGGCGGCCAGGGGCTCTCCGGCACCGGCCCCAAGGCGGGTGGCCCCCACTATCTCGGGCGGTTTGTTACCGAGAAGACCCGTACCATCAACACTACGGCGGTGGGCGGCAACGCCTCCCTGTTGGCGATGGGCGATGCCTGATCCGCGTCGATAGAGGCCGGATAAGGGATGCCGGATAACAACGGGCCGCCTTCGGGCGGCCTCTTTATTTGCACCATCCGTTTTTTACGAATGGGACAATCGGCCACAGCGGGGTCGTCAGCGACCCGTGCTGGTCGTAAGATGGGAGCCATTCGCGTGGCGTTTGCCCCTTGGCGGGCCCGCCGTAGCCAGGGTTTTGTTTTAACGAGAGTGTTTATCTGATGTCATTAACCGAACAAGCCCGCTGGTTCGTGCTGGGGGGCGATCATCTGGTACTGCTCGATCAGCAGGGAGAGGTGCCACAAGGAAGTAAAGCGTGCCTGCCCACAGCGCTGGCTGACGCCCATTTCGAGCGTTTTGATGAGTGGCAGGGGCTGCCCTGCTATCTGCTCGATCTGGGTGATGAGGCCGACACGAGCGCTATGAGCCCGCTGCGCCAGCTGATGGTGGCGGGGGATGAAGAGGGGTTTCGTCTCGCTGGCCGCGCCTGGCAGCTCGCCACCTTCCGCCGCACCCACCGCTTCTGCGGCGAGTGCGGCGCTCCCATGACCCCGAAGGCGGGGGAGTGGGCGCAGGTGTGCCACCTCGGCCACACGGCCTATCCGCGTATCTCCCCCTGCATTATCGTGGCGGTGCGCAAGGGGCCGGAGATCCTCTTGGCGGCCCATCGCCGTCACTATCAGGCGGACGATCCCATGTATACCGTGCTGGCCGGCTTTGTGGAGGCGGGAGAGAACCTCGAGCAGTGCGTGGCGCGGGAGGTGTTCGAGGAGAGCGGCATCCGGGTGCGCAATGTGCGCTATGTGGCGAGCCAGCCCTGGCCCTTCCCCCACAGCCTGATGATGGGCTTTACCGCCGACTACGAGAGCGGCGAAATCCGGGTGCAGGATGACGAACTGGTCGCTGCCGATTTCTTTACCGCCGACCGCTTGCCGCGTTTGCCGCCCCACGGCACCATCGCCCGGCGGCTGATTGAGCGTTCGCTGGCGGGCGAGGGGTAACGAGGCGCTTATCTTTTCGCCAATCTTTTTGCACTTCTTGTTACAAGAGGGGCGGTCAGGTTTGCGCCCCTTCACATCTTTTCAACCGCGCGTCCATTTGCCACGTTTTGGGCAGTCCGATCCGGTGGGCAAAGTGGTATTATGGCCGCCATTTTATGCGTGATACGAACTCGGGAACTGGGATGAAAGAGCTGAAGAACGATCGATACCTGCGCGCCCTGCTGCGTCAGGATGTAGACATGACCCCGGTATGGATGATGCGCCAGGCTGGCCGTTATCTGCCGGAATACAAGGCGACTCGCGCCCAGGCGGGGGATTTCATGTCCCTGTGCCGCAATGCCGAGCTGGCCTGTGAAGTCACCCTGCAGCCGCTGCGCCGCTACCCGCTCGATGCCGCCATCCTCTTCTCCGACATCCTGACCGTGCCCGATGCCATGGGGCTGGGTCTCTACTTCGAGCAGGGTGAAGGCCCGCGCTTCGAGCGCCCGATCACCTCCATGGCCGATGTGCAGGCGCTGCCCATTCCGGATCCGGAAGATGAGCTGGGCTACGTGATGAACGCGGTGCGCACCATCCGCCGCGAGCTGAAGGGCGAAGTGCCGCTGATCGGTTTCTCCGGCAGCCCATGGACCCTGGCCACCTACATGGTGGAGGGGGGCAGCTCCAAGGCATTCACCAAGATCAAGCAGATGATGTACGCAGAGCCGCAAACCCTGCACCTGCTGCTCGACAAGCTGGCCGACAGCGTGATTAGCTATCTCAACGCCCAGATCAAGGCGGGTGCGCAGGCTGTCATGGTGTTCGACACCTGGGGCGGCGTGCTCACCCCTCGCGATTACCGCGATTTCTCCCTGCAGTACATGCACAAGATTGTCGATGGCCTGATCCGCGAGCACGACGGTCGCCGCGTGCCGGTCACCCTGTTTACCAAGAACGGCGGTCAGTGGCTGGAGCAGATCGCCGCCACCGGTTGCGATGCGCTGGGTCTGGACTGGACCACCGACATTGCCGACGCCAAGCGTCGGGTCGGTGACAAGGTGGCGCTGCAGGGCAACATGGATCCCTCCATGCTCTACGCGACCCCGGCTCGCATCCGTGAAGAGGTCGCCTCCATCCTGGCCGGTTTCGGTCACGGCAATGGCCATGTATTCAACCTGGGTCACGGCATCCATCAGGATGTGAACCCGGAACATGCCGGTGTGTTCGTCAACGCGGTACACGAGCTCTCCGCCCAGTACCACGGTCGCTAAGGCCGGGGTGAGAGAAGAAGAGTGTGTTTGATATCCGGGGCCGCAAGGCCCCGTTTTACATTAAAGAATGGCGCTGCGACACGAGAGCGTGGCGCCAGTGCAGGAGGCAAGATGAGCAGCAAGTCACTGGATTGGGGTATCGATCTTGGCGGTACCAAGTGTGAATGCGTGGTGCTGGAGGGCGACGAGGTGCTGCTGCGCCACCGCATCCCCACCGAGCGGGCTGGCGGTTATGACCATATGATTGGCCAGATCGCCAAGCTGGTAGCGCAGTGCGCCGAGAAGATTGGCCAGCGTCCGACCGTCATCGGCATGGGCACGCCGGGGGCGCGGGATCCGCAGACCGGCCTGATGAAGAACTGCAACACCACCGAGCTCAACGGCAAGCCATTCAAGGAGGATCTGGAGCGCAAGCTGGGTGTGCCGGTGCTGATCGCCAACGATGCCAACTGCTTTGCGCTGGCAGAAACCCATCTCGGTGCAGTGCGCCAGCACCATCCTGATGCGAAAGTGGTGTTCGGCATCATCATGGGCACCGGGGTCGGCTCCGGCATCGTCATCAACGGCCAGATCCTCAACGGCCACCACGGCATCGCCGGTGAGTGGGGCCACAACGTGCTTTCCCCTGATGGCCCCGAGTGCTACTGCGGCAAGCGTGGCTGCGTCGAGACCCTGATCAGCGGCCCGGCGCTGGAGGCCTGGTACGAGGCCAAGGCCAAGCGCCACCTCTCGCTTGCCCAAATCGCGGCCGCCACGGCTCACGATCATGTGGCCAAGCTCACCATCGACCGGCTGCACCTGCTGTTTGGTCAGGCGCTGGCCAATGTGGTCAATATTCTCGACCCAGATGTGATCGTCATCGGTGGTGGGGTGGGCAATGTGCAGAGCCTTTACAGCGCAGGACGGCAGACAATTTTGCCCTTCCTCTTTAATCCCCGTTTCAGTGCCCCCATTATTGCTCCAGCCCTTGGCGACAGTGCCGGGGTATTCGGGGCCGCACTGCTGGCCCGCGGTGAATTCAAGGAGGCCCTGCTGTCGTAGCCGGGGCTCCCGGGCGGCCGGTGCGCCGCCCTGTTGCTGGTTCAAGGAAACGGATTCTCGATGATCAAGATTGCCATCAATGGTTACGGGCGGATCGGTCGCAACGTGTTGCGAGCCCTCTATGAAAGCGGGCGCGACAAGACCATCAAGATCGTCGCCATCAACGAGCTGGCGGCCCCCGAGGCCATGGTGCACCTGACCCGTTACGATACCAGTCACGGTCGCTTCCACCATCCGGTGCAACTGGCGGGCAACAGCATGCTGGTGGGGGAGGATCTCATCTCCCTGTTTGCCGAGCGGGATCCGTCAAAGCTGCCGTGGCGGGCGCTGGGGGTGGACGTGGTGCTCGATTGCACCGGGGTATTTGGCTCGCGGGCCGATGCCGAGCTGCATCTGGCGGCGGGGGCGGGCAAGGTACTCTTCTCCCACCCGGCGGATGCCGATGTGGATGCCACCGTGGTCTACGGGGTCAACCATCATACCCTCACCGGAGCGGAGCGGATCGTCTCCAACGCCTCCTGTACCACCAACTGCGTGGTGCCGGTGATTGAAACATTGCATCGAGAATTCGAGATAAATTGTGGTACTATTACGACAATTCATTCGGCCATGCATGATCAGCAAGTCATCGATGCCTACCACAGTGACTTGCGCCGAACCCGCGCTGCCAGTCAGTCCATCATTCCGGTGGACACCAAGCTGGCAAAGGGGCTGGAGCGTATCCTGCCCCACTTCGCCGGCAAGTTCGAGGCGATCGCGGTGCGGGTGCCGACCATCAATGTAACAGCGATGGATCTCAGTATTACTGTTCGTAAAAAAGTGACAGTTACTGACGTAAATCAAGCCCTGCAACGGGCATCCAGAGGTACATTACACGGTATTCTGGATTACACGGAAGAACCGCTGGTCTCCGTAGACTTCAATCATGATGCACACTCCTGCATCATTGATGGTACCCAGACCCGGGTGAGCGATGCCAACCTCGTCAAGATGTTGATGTGGTGCGATAACGAATGGGGCTTCGCAAACCGGATGCTGGATACCACCCGGGCCATGATGGCCGCAGGCTGAGCCTGCCCCGGGCGAAAGGTTACTGTTTTTAACATTACCTGGAAAATATAGAGGACTGAATATGTCTGTTATCAAGATGACTGACCTGGATCTGGCGGGTAAACGCGTTCTGATCCGTGCTGACCTGAACGTACCGGTAAAAGACGGCAAGGTCACCTCCGATGCACGTATCGTTGCGACTCTGCCGACCATCAAGCTGGCTCTGGAAAAGGGCGCCAAGCTGATGATCACCTCCCACCTGGGTCGTCCGACCGAGGGTGAATACAACGAAGAATTCTCCCTGGCTCCGGTTGTCAACTATCTGAAAGACGCTCTGTCCTGCCCGGTTCGCTTGGCCAAGGATTACCTGGATGGCGTAGAAGTCGCTGCCGGTGAGCTGGTTGTGCTGGAAAACTGCCGCTTCAACAAAGGCGAGAAGAAGAACACCGAAGAGCTGGCCAAAAAATACGCCGCCCTGTGTGACGTCTTTGTAATGGATGCGTTCGGTACTGCTCACCGCGCCGAAGGTTCCACCTACGGTGTTGCCCAGTTCGCTCCGGTCGCTTGTGCCGGTCCGCTGCTGGCGGGTGAACTGGAAGCCTTGGGCAAAGCCATGCTGAAGCCCGAGCGTCCGATGGTTGCCATCGTTGGCGGCTCCAAGGTCTCCACCAAGCTGACCGTTCTGGAATCCCTCTCCAAGATCGCTGACCAGCTGGTTGTCGGTGGTGGCATCGCCAACACCTTCATCGCTGCTGCCGGTCACAACGTCGGCAAGTCCCTGTGCGAGCACGACCTGATCGACACCGCCAAGAAACTGGCTGCCGAGACCAACATTCCTGTGACCACCGACGTGGTTGTAGGTGCCGAGTTCTCCGAGTCCACTCCGGCGACCATCAAGTCCGTCTCTGACGTGACCGACGGCGACATGATCTTCGACATCGGCCCGGATTCTGCCAAGGCCCTGGCTGACATCATCATGAACGCCAAGACCATCCTGTGGAACGGTCCGGTTGGTGTGTTCGAGTTCGACCAGTTCGCTGAAGGCACCAAGGTTATCGCTGAAGCCATCGCTGCTTCTCCGGCCTTCTCCATCGCTGGCGGTGGTGACACCCTGGCTGCCATCGACAAGTTCGGCATCGCTGACAAAGTCTCCTACATCTCCACTGGCGGCGGCGCCTTCCTGGAGTTCGTAGAAGGCAAGGTACTGCCGGCTGTTGCGATTCTGGAACAGCGCGCCAAAGCCTAATTGACCCGGAACGGGGGGCAAAAGCCTCCCGTTTCGTTTATCATGTGCCCGCTGTGCCGGTTCATGATGAACCCCCCATTTTTTATTAACGGCATACGAGACAGGACGATTAAACATGTCTAAGAAAATTTTCGACTTCGTAAAACCCGGCGTGATCACTGGTGATGACGTTCAGAAAGTGTTCGCCATCGCTAAAGAGAACGGCTTTGCTCTGCCGGCCGTAAACTGCGTTGGTACCGACTCCGTGAACGCCGTACTGGAAGCTGCCGCCAAGGTTAAAGCGCCGGTTATCGTTCAGTTCTCCAACGGTGGTGCCGTGTTCACCGCCGGTAAGGGTCTGAAGCTGGAAGGTCAGAAAGCTGCCATCCTTGGTGCCATCTCTGGTGCCAAGCACGTTCACGCTGTTGCCGAAGCCTACGGCGTGCCGGTAATCCTGCACACCGACCACGCAGCCAAGAAGCTGCTGCCGTGGATCGACGGTCTGCTGGAAGCGGGCGAGAAGCACTTTGCTGAAACCGGCAAGCCGCTGTTCTCCTCCCACATGCTGGATCTGTCCGAAGAGTCTCTGGAAGAGAACATCGACATCTGCTGCGAGTACCTGACCCGCATGGCCAAGATGAACATGACTCTGGAGCTGGAACTGGGTTGCACCGGTGGCGAAGAAGACGGCGTCGACAACAGCCACATGGATCAGTCCGCTCTGTACACCCAGCCGGAAGATGTTGCTTACGCTTACGAGCGTCTGTCCAAGATCAGCCCGCGTTTCACCATCGCTGCCTCCTTCGGCAACGTACACGGTGTATACAAGCCGGGTAACGTCAAGCTGACCCCGTCCATCCTGGACGCTTCCCAGAAGTTCGTTTCCGAGAAGTTCGGAATCCCTGCCAAGTCTCTGGACTTCGTATTCCACGGTGGTTCAGGTTCCACTCTGGAAGAGATCCGCGAGTCCATCTCCTACGGCGTAGTGAAGATGAACATCGACACCGACACCCAGTGGGCAACCTGGGAAGGTCTGCTGAACTTCTACAAGAAGAACGAAGCTTACCTGCAAGGCCAGCTGGGCAACCCGGAAGGCGCCGACAAGCCGAACAAGAAGTACTACGATCCGCGCGTATGGCTGCGTGAAGGTCAGACTTCCATGATCGCTCGTCTGGAGAAAGCATTCTCCGACCTGAACGCCATCGACGTACTGTAATTCGTTACCGCACCTTGATTGCATGAAAAGGCGCCCTTCGGGGCGCCTTTTGCATTTCTGTGATCCGCACCAGTTGGTGAGTGGAGGGGGAACTGGGTATTATCGAAACAACTTTGCTTATTTTATTAAACAATTTGCAACCAAGGCAGGATGCTGAGCATGCAGGCAGGAAAGCACAACGGATATCAGGAGCACGTCGCCTCCTACTACGCGGCCACCCGCAACGACTCGCAACAGTGGCCCGAGCTGGAGGGGGAGCACAAGGCTGACGTCTGCATCATCGGCGGCGGTTTTACCGGTCTCAATACCGCCATCAATCTGGCTGATGCCGGTTACAAGGTCGCCTTGCTGGAGGCCAACCGTATCGGCTGGGGCGCCTCCGGGCGCAACGGCGGTCAGCTTATTCGCGGTATCGGTCACGATACCAGCCAGTTTGTCCGCTGGATTGGTGAGGAAGGGGTGCGCGAACTCGACCTGATGGGGCTGGAGGCGGTGCAGCTGGTGCGCGAGCGGGTTGAGCGTTTCAATATCGACTGCGACCTCACCTGGGGTTACTGCGATCTGGCCACCCGTCAGCGCCATCTGGCAGGTTTCGAGGAGGATCTCGACCATCTGGCGAGCCTTGGCTATGAGCACGAACTCAAACTGGTGCCGCGGGAAGATATCCATAGCGTGGTGGGGTCGGATCGCTATATCGGCGGCCTTATCGACATGGGCTCCGGCCATCTCCATCCCCTCAATCTGGCGCTCGGCGAGGCGCGAGCCGCAGCCAGCCTCGGGGTTTCCCTGTTTGAACACTCCCGAGTGACCCATATCGATTACGGCAAGCAGGTCGAGGTGACCACGGCTCATGGGCGGGTCACCGCCGATTATCTGGTGATCGGCTGCAACGCCTATCTCAACGACCTCAATCCAGAGCTGGGAGGGCGGGTGCTACCTGCCGGCTCCTACATCCTCGCCACCGAGGTGCTGGATCGCCGCTTGCGCCAGCGCTTGCTGCCGCAAAACATGGCGGTGTGCGATCAGAACGTAGCGCTCGACTACTACCGCCTCTCTGCCGATGGCCGTCTGCTGTTTGGCGGCGCCTGCAACTATTCGGGGCGAGACCCGAAGGATATCAAGGCCTTTATGCTGCCCAAGATGCAGCGAGTCTTCCCCGAGCTGGCTGGCACCGCCATCGAGTTTCAGTGGGGCGGCATGATCGGGATCGGCGCCAACCGGCTGCCGCAGATTGGCCGTCTCAAGGAACACCCCAACGTGTTCTACGCCCAGGCCTACTCGGGTCACGGCCTCAATGCCACCCATATGGCGGGCAAGCTGGTGGCCGAGGCGATCCGCGGCGAGAGCCGGGGCTTCGATCTCTTTGCCAGCGTGCCCCACATCACCTTCCCCGGCGGCCCGGCGCTGCGCTCCCCGCTGCTGGCACTGGGAATGTTGTGGCACCGGATGAAGGATATCTTCTGACTCCGATTGTCAGCCTGTGCAGTGATGGCTGAACTAAGCCCCCTTGCCAGCCCTTGTTTATTGCGGGTTGGCACTATCATTCCGCCTGATAGACCAAAAGATGCATTCGCGCCAATTTCGTTCGGTTGGCGCTATCTTTTAGGTGTGAGAGCGGTTATCTGCCAAGGGGCAAGGGGTTGTCAGATTGCCGCAATATTTGCCGAGAAAGGGCCGAGGACGGGGAGAGGAGGGCCAAGATGGAGATAAATGTGGTCGCGTCAGGCGGGCTCAGCCCGCTGGCGCAACAGCAGGGTTCTCCCGCTGTGCAGGCACAGGAGCGGGCTGTGACCTCGCCATCAACGGGCGGCGACAGCCGGATGGTGCGCGACCTTGGCGCCGTGCTGGACGAACTGGGACTGTCACCGCAAGGGGAGAGCCGCGGCGGTGGCACTGTTTCAATCAGGGATTCGCTGGAAGCGTTCATCAACACCATGATGGGCTCCCTGCAACAGCAGCAGGAGCAACAGTTGGCATTGCAGCAACAACAGCGGCAAGAGCAGGAACAGCGCAAACTCGCCATCGCCGACAGCAGCGAAAACCCGCTCAAGCGGGATCTGGAGCGCCTGCTGGAGACGCTGGATCAGCAGGGCAGACAGGAGAAAGAGAGCGAGCAAGGAGCCGAGCGTGAAGCGGTCAACCCCTTGCAGAGCCAGCTGACCAAGCTGCTGGAGAGCAGTGGTGCGGCAGAGAGCGGGGTCACCCTCAAGGAGGTGCTGTCAGGGTTGGCCAGCAAGCTGCCGAACGAACCTGCCGAGCGAAAAGGGTATCGGGTCGATACCCAGGTTTGAGCTGGTTGGCAACGGCAGTCCCGCCGTTGCAGAGACATGAGGGGCTTGTTGCCCTTTATTGCGCCGGTTCCGCCAGCCGCCAGCCCTGTTCGTCCTTCATCATCCACACCTCGGCCTCTTGCGGCAGCACCTGGCCCGCCTCGAACTCGCCATATTTGCGCTCGAGCTCCATCAGCCCCATCTCCTGCTGGAAGGGGCCAACCCGGTCGTAGACCAGATCCTCGTCGTGCAACACCTGCAACTGATCGAGCCCCTGCTTGAAGTGGAGCTGGTAACTCACCTTGACCAGATAGACCCCCTCCATCCGCTCCTCCTTGCCGAGGATGGTGAAGTCGCTGATATCGAACAGGTTGGCGTCTATCTCGGCCAGCAGCTTGGCGGTGACCTGCTGGCGGATATCCTCTTCACCGGGCCCTGCACTGCAGCCATAAAGCCAGAGGGCTAGCAGGGGGATGAACCACTTTTTCATCAAAACTCCGGACAAGTACAAAACGAGAGGGGCGATTGTGCCACGCGAATGCGCGGCGGCAAACCTCGGCTCACGGTTCCAGTGAACGTTCCAGCACGATGGCTTCGGCCCGATAACCAGCCAGCTCGCGGCGATAGCACTCGGTGAAGCCTCTGCGCAGCCAGAAGGATAGAGCACTCTCATTGCTGGCAATCACTGACAGGCGAAGCCGGGTAGCCCCCCATGAGCTTGCCAGCGTGCAGGCGTGAAGATAGAGCGACTGACCACGGCCACTCCCTTGCCAGGGTTCCCCCACCAGTAACAGACCCAGATAGGCGGTGTCTGGATTGGGGTAGCCGCGCAGCAGATCAATGACAGCGGTGAGTTCTCCCTGCTCCCAGCGGCCGATGAGATGTTTGTCGGAGAGAGGCAGGCCGGGTGGGCAGGCGACAAGTTCCTCTTCTCCTGCCTGTGCAGAGAGAGGGGCATTGCTCACCGCCGCCTGATAGGAGGGGGCCTGCTCGAACAGCCTCTGCAAGGCAGGTGCATCGCTTGTCTGCAGCCGACGCAACTCAGTGTGCATCACTTACCATCTCGAGATGTTTGGCAAAGGGGATAGGCCCCATAAAACCGGTGACCCGCTGCCCTGTCAGCTCCTTGCCCTCGCGGTCGAAGAAGATCAGGGTCGGCAGCCCCAGCACATTGAGACCGTTGAGCAGCTCGATATCGGCATCGTCGTTGGCGGTAACATCCGCCTGCAGCAGCACCATCTGGCCGAAGCGCTCGCGCACGGTTGGGTCACTGAAGGTCTTGTGCTCGAATTCTTTGCAGGCGA
This sequence comes from Aeromonas veronii bv. veronii, assembly GCF_000820225.1. GTDB lineage: Bacteria > Pseudomonadota > Gammaproteobacteria > Enterobacterales > Aeromonadaceae > Aeromonas > Aeromonas veronii. Next base: position 32,568 of record NZ_CDDK01000016.1, on the reverse strand, counting down.
CGCACCAGTCGGCGTAGAGGTCGAGCAGCACCGGCTTGCCGCGGGCGGCGGCCAGCTGCACCTTCAGATCATCCAGCGTCTTGACGCGGATAAACCGCGGCGCCGTTTGACTGGCATCCGCCGTGACGGCAGCAGGGGGGGCCGGTTGCAGCAGATCCTTGCCCACCACCACAGCGCTGATCATCGCCAGCAACAGCACGAAGCCGCGCACGCTTTTGGCCACCGAGTGGGGCTGATGCTGGTTGTGGTGATAGAGATAGCCGCACAGCAGCAGCCCCCAGCCGAGCCAGGCGAGAGTGGCAATCTGATCGCTCCAGAGCCGTGACAGCAGCAGGATGGGCACTGCCAGCAGGGCAAAGCCAAACAGCTGCTTGACCACATCCATCCATGCGCCCGCCTTGGGCAGCAGCTTGCCACCCGAGGTGCCGAGCAGCAGCAGCGGCAGCCCCATCCCCAGTGACAGCGCGTAGAGCGCCGCCCCGCCGAGCCAGAGATCGCCGCTCTGGGCCACGTAGATCAGTGCCCCCGAGAGTGGCGCCGTGGTGCAGGGGGAGCAGACCAGCCCGGAGATCATCCCCATGATGGCGACCCCGACGACAGAGCCGCCCTGCTGACGGTTGGAGAGGCCGGAGAGCCGCGTTTGCAAACTGCTCGGCAACTGCAGGGTATAGAGTCCGAACATGGAGAGGGCCAGCAGCACGAACATCACCGAGAGGGCGATCAGCACATAGGGGTGTTGCAGCGCAGCCTGGAATTTCAGCCCTGCCGAGGCCACTACCAGCCCCAGCAAGGTGTAGGTGACCGCCATCCCCTGCACATAGACAAAGGAGAGCAGGAAGGCGCGACCTGTGGAGAGGCGATGGCCAGCACCGGCGATGATGCCGGTCAGGATTGGGTACATGGGGAAGACGCAGGGGGTGAAGGCGAGCCCCAGCCCCAGCGCGAAGAAGGCGACGATGCTGAGCCAAAAACCCTGATTACCGAGGGCGGCGGCCAGCTGATCCTGCTGGCTAACCGGTGCGACGCTTTGTGCCGTATCAGCAGTGGACGCTGTGGTTGTCGTGACCAGCGGGGCCACGTCGATCAGTTTGTCGGTCGGCGGGTAGCAGAGGCCGTCGGTACAGCCCTGATAGCGCACCCGCAGGGTGGCATTTTCCCCCACCTCCTTTAGCGGCACCACGATGCTCACCTGCTGGTAGTAGACCCGGGTCTTGCCGAAGAAGTCATCCTCGTGCTCGGTGCCTTCCGGCAGGGTCGGCTCGCTGAAGGTGAGGTTGTTCCCCTTGAAACGCAGGCTGTGGCGATAGAGGTAGTAATCGTCGGCGATGTGGAGGGTCAGCAGCAGCTGATCGCCGCGCTGTTCGCTCTCGATCTGAAAGGCCTCATCGACCTGCAAAAATTTGGGTTTGGCGTTGGCCTCAATGCCCAGCGAGCTGAGCAGATCGGCGCCGCTGGCGTGGGCAGGGGAGCTGCCCACCGCTGTCATCAACAGGGCACAGAGCAGCAGCAGGGGGGAGAGCAAGCGGGTGAACGTCATGAGGTCTCCCCATTGATCCAGTCGAGATAGGCAGGTAGTCCGGCACTCACCGGCAGGGCCAGCAGCTCGGGCACCTCATAGGGGTGATTGGCTTGAATACATGCCTGCAGCTCGGCAAAGCGCGATTGACGGGATTTGATGATGAGCTGGATCTCGGTGGCGCGCTCCACCTTGCCTTGCCAACGATAGACGGAGGTAATGCCCGGCAGTTGATTGATGCAGGCGGCCAGCCGCTGGTTCAGCAGCTGTTTGCAGAGAAGGTCGGCACTGGTTTGATCTGGGCAGGTGCAGAGCACCACAATGGCGTCGGTCATAAAGCGGATCTTCACCTCGTTGGGGTAAACCGGGCAGGCGCCCTTGCCGTCTCATCCCTTTACGCGGATGAAGGTGAAAAAAGCGCCCGAAAAACAGCGGCTACTATACCCCAGAGGCGCTTCAAATAGCATCTGTAGCCATTTGTGAGCCAGCGCCAAAAATTTGTGGGGGGCATGAGATAGACGCTGTCATGGGGACAGGGCAGAATGAGCTGGCTTGTTCCCAATTGACGTAAGGAAATGTATGACCCAACAGAATGAGCAGCAGAGAAACCGCATGTTGAGCCTGCTGCGCGAAGGTGAGCGCCGCATGTTGGTTCAATTGGCCGGGCTGCTGCGCACGACCGCCGATGAAATCAATGCCGAGCTGGAGAAAGAGGAGCTGATGGCCACCCTGGAGCAGCCCATCACGGTGGAGTATCTCAACGGCGTGGTGCAGCACCATCTGTTCGAGCGCAAACACAAGGGAGATATGGCGGTTGCCCAGCAGATCCTGAGCGATTATCAGAGCGAGCTGGAAGCGCTGCAGACCGCTCAGGCCCAGCCTGAAGAGGCTGTCGCAACTGACGAGAGCGGCGAAGAACTCAAGGCCCAGGCCTGAGCGACGGGCAGGCCTGAATCCTTACCTCTGAATCAGCCGGCCTGCCAGCGCTGATCCCTGTTGTGGCCCCATCATGTCTGCCATGGTGGGGCCGTGTCGTTTCTTCTGTTGCCTTCTCTTGTTGACCTTCGCTTCTCGGTTCCGGCCCAATCGATTTGCGCCTTAGCGCGCCTCTTGGGGCATGCCGTGCGGCACTTCGCGGGGGATGGGGAACACCTTGTCATAGCCCCAGTTGTAGACGAAGGCATAGATCAGGTAGAAAACGACGAAGCCCAGATCCAGCACCAGCGCCTCCAGCATGCTGACGCTCAGCCACCAGGACATGACCGGCAGCGCGACGATCAGCAGACCGCCCTCAAAGCCGAAGGTATGCAGCACCCGTTGCCACAGGGTCTTGTGGGTATGGCCCTGATATTTGAGCAGCAGCTTGTCGACCCCGATGTTGTAGATGTAGTTCCAGACTGTGGCCAGCACCGAGAAGAACAGTGCCAGCGGGCCCATATGGTTGAGCCCTACCCCGGTAACCCAGCTGGCCAGCGGGGCGGCAATCAGCAGGCCAATAAATTCAAAGCCAATGGCATGGCGCAGGCGATCGTTACGGGTACGCATAAGTCACTCTCTCAATCAGATTTATTCACGGATTGCTGGTTAATCTATAGATCTTTAGCGATAGATTCATGTTGGTATCCATCGCTAAAATAGATGGATGAGAGGGCTTGCCGGAGGGCAATAAGATGACGCCATCACTGGAACAACTGAGGATCTTGCTGGCGGCCGCCGAAACCGGCTCGTTTTCCGCTGCCGCCCGCAAGCTGGGCAAGGCGCAGTCGGTGGTGAGCAGCGCCATCGCCAATCTGGAGATCGATCTGGCGCTCACCCTGTTTGACCGCAGCGGCCGCTATCCGCAGCTGACGGAGGCGGGGGCCCGCATGGTGCAGGAGGCGGGGATCCTGCTGGCGCAGAGTGAACGATTGCAATCCATTGCCGGGGAGCTGGCGGCCGGGGTGGAGACGCGCCTCACTCTGGCCATCGATGATGACTCCCACCTGCCCTGGCTCGGCACCCTGCTGGAGGAGTTCGCCACTCGTTACCCTACCGTAGAGCTGGAGCTGCTCTTCCCGCTGATGGAAGATGTGACCGAGATGCTGGTGACCGGTCGGGCCCAGCTTGGCATCAGCTATCAGAAGGTGCATCCGCAGCGGGAGATTGTTGCCCATTCGCTGGGGGAGGTGACCATGCCGCTGGTGGTGTCACCGGATCATCCGCTGGCCCGCAAGCAGCCGCTGCGGGAGGTCGATCTGCAGGGGGCACGTCAGCTGATGGTCACCGGCCGACGGGAAGGGAGCGAGCGCCAGCGTTTTCGCATCTCGGCTCAGGTGTGGTGGGTCGAGGGGGATCTCGGGGTGCTGGAGCTGGTCAAGCGGGGCCTTGGCTGGTCCGCCATCCCGGAATTTCTGCTGCATCAACCGCTGAAGCGGGGCGAGGTTGTTGTGTTGGAGCCGGACTTTATCGCCAGCCACGCGCTGGCGCTGGAGCTGCAGTGGCATCGCGCCCGCCCGCTGGGGCAGGCGGGGCGCTGGCTGAAGGAGGCACTGCTGGCGCGGGTGCCTCGCTAGCCGACCTTACTCGGTCAGGGCGTAAGGCAGGGGTTGCAGGGTGAGGCGGGAGCCTTCGTCCTGCTTGAGGCGGAATTGGGCGTCAGCCTCGGTATCTTTCGGCAGTACGGCGGTGAGCCACACCTGCCCGGCCTGTTGCCAGGCGTTGAGCACCATGCCGCTGCGGCGCCAGTTGTCACCCAGTTGCAGCTCCAGAGTATCGCCGCTGGCAACTGGCTCGCCGGTAGTCCCCGCCAGCAGGAACAGGGCGCGGTTGTTGGCGCCGCGATACTTGGCGCGGGCCACCGTCTCCTGCCCCATGTAGCAGCCCTTGTTGAAGCTGATGCCGTCCAGTGCCTGCAGGTTGAGCATCTGCGGGATGAACTCCCCCTGATGCACCGCCTCCATGTGCGGCAGGCCCGCCTTGATCTCGAGCCCCCACCAGAGTGACTCGTCACCTTGCGGCAGGGCGTCGGCTTGCTGATTGCTCACCAGCAGCCAGCGATCCTGCTCAATCTTCACCGCCATGCCGCCGTCGATAAGACCGCTCTGCAGAAGGCCAAACTGCGCGGCGATCCACGCATCGCTGCCTGTACCGGCGATCCCGGTGGCGTGACGCTCATCGGCGGCGATCTCGACCTTGGAGAAGACGGCAAATTTCTTCAGCTCCGGCAACTGACGTTCCAGCACTGAAGGGCTGGTCAGCAGCAGCAGGCTGTCGTCGAGGCAGAGCAGGCGGAAATTGCTCCACAGCTTGCCCTTGGGATCACAGTGGCCGCCCGCGGTCTGTTGCCCCGGTTGCAGGGCGTTGACATCACAGGTGACCTGACCTTGCAGATATTTGACGCGATCCTGGCCGCTGATACGGGTGATGGCCAGCTTGGTCAGGGAGAAGCGGGTCGGCTCGGCAGGAAAAACAGGTGGTTGCAGGCTCACGATGGTATTCCAGAGAGAAAGTATGTGAGCTGCATGGTAAAGACGTAACTAATGTTTGTCAGCCGGAAAATCCAGCTGGTACCATCCCCCGGTCTTTGTAAGGAGAGTGCCATGTTGAGCCCAGTTGAAAAATCCCGCCTGAAGTGGGCCTGCCGTCGCGGTATGCTCGAGCTGGATGTGATCTTTATGCCCTTTTTCGAACACGAGTTCGACTCCCTGAGCGAAGCCGATCAGCAGACCTTTATCCGCCTGCTGGCGAGCGACGATCCGGATCTGTTCAAATGGTGCATGGGTCATGGTGTCCCTGCCGATCCCGCATTTGCCGCCATGATCCCGATGATCCTGGAGCGCAATCAGGCGCGCCACGACCGCCAGGGGTAATACCGTGGAGCGGGTGATCATGACGGTTCACCCCTCCCGCCATCAGCAATATTTGCTGGTGGCCCTCTTTCTGTTGCTGCTCTGGCCGGTGGCTGGCCTGATTGCCGGTTGGCAGTGGGCGCTGTTGCTGCCCGTCTGGCTGGTGGTGCTCTGGCTGAGCTGGCGGGCGCTTGCCGAGCCCCCGTTCGAGCTTGTCTGGGATGGCCAGTGGCTACAGTGGCAAGGTCGTCGCTATCAGCTCGACAAGAAAAGCCGCATTCTGCCCGGTGTGCTCAGGCTAGCGCTTTGTCCCGATCCGCAAGAGAGTGGAGCCGTGTTGCCACGGCAACTGTGGCTCTTCTCCGACGCCCTTCCCCCCGAACATTACCGCCTGCTGGCGCGAGCCATCCACTTTCTGCCGTCTCGGCGCTGACGCCTGCTTCCCGTGATGACCATGCGCTGATTTACCGCGATAAGCTGCTGCGATGCGGCTGGCGGCACTCTTTTTGTGGCTGAAAAGCGGTTGAAAACAAGTGACCCCGCCGGGGCGGGGTCACTGATTGCTGTAACGCTTGGCTGGAAGGGGATTAATCCCGCTCCGGGGTCAGCACGGTTGGCTTTGAGTCCGGCAGCATATCCGGATAATCCAGGTTGTAGTGCAGGCCGCGAGACTCCTTGCGCTGCAGGGCGCAGTTGACGATAAGCTCGGCCACCTGCAGCAGGTTGCGCAGCTCCAGCAGGTTGTTGGAGACGCGGAAGTTGGCGTAGTACTCCTGCACCTCCTGCTTGAGCAGGTCGATGCGGCGCTTGGCGCGGGCCAGGCGTTTGTTGGTACGCACTATCCCCACGTAGTCCCACATCATCAACCGCAGCTCGTGCCAGTTGTGCTGGATCACCACCAGTTCGTCGGAGTCTTCCACCTTGCTCTCGTCCCATACCGGCAGGCGCGGCGGCTCCACACTCATCGGCAGCTTGGCCAGAATGTCGGCCCCCGCCTGATGGGCATAGACCACGCATTCCAGCAGGGAGTTGGAGGCCATGCGGTTGGCGCCGTGCAGACCGGTGTAGGTCACTTCACCTATGGCGTAGAGGCCGGGGATATCGGTCTGGCCGTTGTTGTCGATCATCACGCCGCCACAGGTGTAGTGGGCGGCCGGCACGATGGGCATCGGCTCCTTGGTGATGTCGATGCCGACCGCGAGGCAGCGCTCATAAATGGTCGGGAAGTGCTTGATGATGAAATCGGCCGGTTTGTGGCTGATGTCCAGATACATGCAATCCGCCCCGAGTCGCTTCATCTCGTGGTCGATGGCGCGGGCGACAATATCGCGCGGTGCCAGCTCGGCCCGCTCGTCAAACTCCGGCATAAAGCGGCTACCGTCCGGGCGGCGCAGATAGGCCCCCTCGCCACGCAGAGCTTCGGTCAGCAGGAAGTTGGGGTCGTCCGGGTGGAACAGGCTGGTGGGGTGGAACTGGTTGAACTCCAGGTTCGCCACCCGGCAACCGGCCCGCCATGCCATGGCGATGCCATCGCCAGAGCTCACATCCGGGTTGGAGGTGTACTGGTAGACCTTGGAGGCGCCGCCGGTAGCCAGTGCCACGAAACGGGCGCGGATCACCTCGACCTGCTCGGCGTTGCGGTTCCAGACGTAGGCCCCCAGCACCTTGTTGCCCGGCAGGTTGAGCTTGCGGGTGGTGATGAGGTCGACTGCGTTGAAGCGCTCCATCAGCTGGATATTGGGGTGAGCGCGCACCTGATCGATCAGGGTCAGTTGCACCGCCTTGCCGGTGGCGTCGGCCGCGTGGAAGATGCGGCGATGGCTGTGGCCCCCTTCCCGGGTGAGGTGGTACTGAGACTCGCCGTCGGCGTTCTCCTCCTGATCGAAGGGGACCCCTTGCTGAATGAGCCACTGGATGGACTCGCGGGCGTGGCGAGCGGTGAACTCGACCACTGCCGGGTCACACAACCCGGCGCCCGCGTTGAGCGTGTCGCTCACGTGGGATTCGATGCTGTCAGTTTCGTCGAAAACGGCAGCGATGCCTCCTTGCGCATAGAAAGTGGCCCCTTCACTGATGGGCCCCTTGCTCAGAACCAGGACTTTGGCGTGGTCTGCCAATCGCAACGCGAGGGACAAACCAGCGGCACCGCTGCCAATGATCAGTACATCGCAAAGGTATTCAACACTTGCTTTCATAAGTATCATTGGCCTGGATTAAGAACTGGCACCATGGTAGCCCAAGCGAGGGCGAGGATGCAGCCTGCATCACATTTTTTTCAATTGAAGCGAACTTTCTCTGATTCTCCCTGTCTGAACTTGTGCGCTTAGGAAGGGCCGGAAAAGAAAAACGATAACCTGATGGGGGTTTTACGGCTCTGATGAGCGACCAGAATCTACTGGACGAACAGCTGGTTGAACGGGTCCAGCGCGGCGATAAAGCAGCTTTCAACCTGTTGGTAAAAAAATACCAGCATAAGGTGGTCAACCTGGTTGCCAGGTATGTCAACAATCCCGGTGATGTGCCCGATGTGGCGCAAGAGGCCTTTATAAAAGCCTACCGTGCATTGCCGACATTCCGTGGCGAAAGTGCTTTTTACACTTGGTTGTACCGAATTGCCGTGAACACGGCGAAGAATTATCTCACCTCCCAGGGGCGCAGGCCGCCCAGCAGTGATGTGGAGGCTGACGAAGCGGAGTCTTATGGTGGTGGTGAAGCCTTGCAAGAGGTCTCAACCCCCGAAAACCTGGCGCTGACTGACGAGATCAAACGCACCGTGTTTTCAGCCATAGAGGCATTGCCGGAAGACCTGAGGACAGCTATCACCCTTCGCGAACTGGAAGGGCTGAGCTACGAAGAGATTGCCGAAATCATGGATTGCCCAGTGGGTACGGTCAGATCCCGTATCTTCCGGGCGAGGGAAGCAATCGATAAAAAGCTGCAACCTCTGATCGAGAATTAACTGGGGAAAGACGGGTTAACTTATGGCAAATAAAGAGCAAATCTCTGCCCTGATGGACGGTGACCTGAGTGACGCAGAGGTACTGAACGAGCTGGAGATGGACTCCGACTTGCAAGATACCTGGGGTCGTTACCACCTGATCGGCGATGCCATGCGGGGTGACCTGCCGGTCAATCTGCAACTGGATCTCAGTGACAGCATCATGGCCGCGCTGGAAGATGAGCCCACCATACTGGCACCCAAGCCGGTCGAGACGGCTCCCGTGCTGCAACCTGCCGTTGCGCCGGTTAAGACTGATTCCAATGTGGTTCCGTTGTTCCGCCGTGTCGGTCAGCAACTGGGTCAATATGCCATTGCGGCATCCGTGGCCGCTGCCGTTATCTTCGGGGTGCAGCAGTATCAGGGACAGGATGGCGTTCCGGCCAATCCGGTGCTCAATACCATTCCAATCGGTGGCAGTGCGGCGCCGGTGAGTGTTCACTATCCGCAACAGGATGGCGCCCGTGCCCGTCAGCAAGGGCTGACCGAACAGCAGATGCAGGAGCAGCGGGAGCGGATCAACGCCTTCCTGCGTGACCACCAGTTGCAGCAGCGCCTGTTGCAAGACAGACAGATCCAACAATAACGAATTGTCAGGGATACAAACGTGCGCCAGTCCAGCCGTATTTTGCTGGCCTCTCTCCTGCTGATTAGTGCCAAGGCCTCGGCCGACGATAAGTCGGCCGAGGCCTTGTTGCAGCAGATGCAGAGTGCCGTGCAGCAACAGAATTTCGAGTTGTCCATGGTCAAGGCCCGTCAGGGGCGTCTTGAACCGATCCGGATCAGCCATGCCGTGATCAACGGCAAGGAAGTGGCCCACCTCAGTTACCTCGACGGCAAGGCGATCGAGTATCTCCAGCGCCAGAACGAATACACCTTCTTTGAAAACAGCCACGATCCCTACACCCTGAAGGATGCCCGCTTCCCCGGCATCTGGTCGACCCTGGTGAAGATGCCGCTGGCGCAGGTGCTGGAGAGCTATGATCCAGTGCTGGCCGGCCGCAGCCGGGTCGCCGGTGTGGTGGCACAGGTGGTGAGGCTGGTGCCTAAAGAGGCCGATAAATATGGTTTCGTGCTCTGGATTGACGAGCAGAGCCACTTGCTGCTGCGGATCGACATGGTCGAGCGGGAAGGCAATCTGGTGGAGCAGGTACTTGGTGTCGAACTGGATCTGCAGAGCAAACCGGCCCCCTGGCTGGTGAAGCTGGCCAACAGCAAGCAGCCCCCGGCGCTGGCGCTGGAGGATGCCTATCCGGCGCCGCAACAGCAGTTGAACTGGCAGATCACCTGGTTGCCCGATGGCTTCAAGGTGCTGTCGCAAGACCGGCACCAGCTGGTGACCACCAGTATGCCGGTGGATTACATGATGCTCTCCGATGGGCTGGTGGATCTCTCGGTCTACGTCTCCCGGGTCGATCCCAAGCAGGCGGTGCGCCAGCAGCTGATCCGCCAGGGGGCGACTTCGCTGGTGAGCTATGTCAACGAGGTGGGGGTCGAGATCACCGTGGTCGGTGAGGTGCCTGCCGAAACCGCCAAGCGCATCGCCGAGTCGGTCCAGCCGCTGGCCCGCAACGAAGCGGTGCAGTAACGGGGGATGCGGGGTTCTTCACCGCTTGCCGAGCGTGGCGAGTCGTGGTCAGATCCCCTGATTGTGTGAACCCGAGGTGTTGCCGTGAATGAGATGAGTGAAGAGCTGGCGACCGTGGTGGCCATTGAGGGTGACCATGCCTGGGTGGAGTGTGAGCGTCGCTCCGCCTGCAGTGGTTGTCAGCAGCAATCCAACTGCGGTACCGGCACCGTGGCCAAGGCATTTCCCCTGAAAGCTCCCCGCTTGCGAGTCAGGCTGACCGCCGAGGTGCGGGTTGGCCAGCAAGTGAGGCTCGGTATCCCGCAGGAGAGTCTGCTGCGCGGGGCTGCGCTGGTCTATGTGCTGCCGCTTTTCTGTCTGTTGGCCGGCGCCTTGCTGGGGCAGCTCTGGCTGACGCCGCTGCTCTCGGGCGGGGAGGGGATCACCATTCTCTGCTGCCTGCTGGGGGGCGTGCTGGGCTTTTTACTGGTTCGTTACTTTTCCAACCGCCTGGATCAGGGGCGCTACGGCCCGCAGATGCTCGGCGTGGTCGTCCCTGTCCGCATCCTCCCCTGACCGAACAGGCGCTATTTCACTGGCGCTGGCGACTAAAGAATGGCCGTCAGCCGGGTTATCCAGTAAAATCGCGCCTCCATAACTGACCTTAACTAATTTTGAGTGACTCTTGCTCGATGAAACACATTCGTAACTTTTCGATTATTGCGCACATCGACCACGGTAAATCGACCCTGTCGGACCGTCTGATCCAGACTTGCGGTGGCTTGTCCGACCGCGAGATGCAGGCTCAGGTGCTTGACTCCATGGATCTGGAGCGCGAGCGCGGCATTACCATCAAAGCACAGAGTGTGACCCTGAACTACCAGGCACAAGACGGTAACACCTACCAGCTGAACTTTATCGACACCCCGGGCCACGTGGATTTCTCCTACGAGGTCTCCCGCTCTTTGGCGGCCTGTGAAGGGGCGCTGCTGGTGGTGGATGCCGGCCAGGGGGTTGAGGCACAGACTCTGGCCAACTGCTATACCGCCATGGAAATGGATTTGGAAGTGGTGCCGGTGCTGAACAAGATTGACCTGCCGGCTGCAGAGCCGGAGCGGGTTGCCGAGGAGATCGAAGACATCGTCGGTATCGACGCGGTCGATGCGGTGCGCTGCTCCGCCAAGACTGGCCTGGGTGTTGACCTGGTGCTGGAAGAGATCGTTGCCAAGATCCCGGCACCGGAAGGTGATCCGGATGCCCCGCTGCAGGCGCTGATCATCGACTCCTGGTTCGACTCCTATTTGGGCGTTGTCTCTTTGGTGCGGATCAAGAACGGTTCCCTGAAGAAGAACGACAAGATCAAGGTGATGAGCACCGGTCAGGTGTGGGGTGTCGATCGTATCGGTATCTTCACGCCCAAGCAGGTGGATACCCAGGGGCTGGGCTGTGGCGAGGTAGGTTGGGTTGTCTGCGGTATCAAGGACATCCACGGCGCGCCGGTGGGCGATACCCTGACTCAGGCCAAGAATGGTGCCGACAAGGCGCTGGCTGGCTTCAAGAAGGTGAAGCCGCAGGTTTATGCGGGTCTGTTCCCCATCTCCAGCGATGACTACGAGTCGTTCCGTGACGCCCTCGACAAGCTCTCCCTGAACGATGCCTCCCTGTTCTTCGAACCTGAGAGCTCTACTGCACTGGGCTTCGGCTTCCGTTGCGGCTTCCTCGGCATGCTGCACATGGAGATCATTCAGGAGCGTCTGGAGCGTGAATACGATCTGGATCTGATCACCACGGCGCCGACCGTAGTGTACGAGATCGAGCTGACCGACGGTTCCACCATCCATATCGACAGCCCGGCCCAGATGCCCGCCATCACCAGCATCAAGGAGATGCGCGAGCCGATCGCCGAGTGTCATATCCTGCTGCCGCAGGAGTACATGGGCAACGTGATCACCCTCTGTATCGAGAAGCGTGGCGTGCAGACCAACATGGTCTACCACGGCAAGCAGGTGGCACTGACCTATGAAATCCCGATGGCGGAAGTGGTGCTCGACTTCTTCGACCGTCTGAAGTCCACCAGTCGTGGTTACGCCTCGCTGGACTATGGCTTCAAGCGTTTCGAAACCTCCGACATGGTCCGTCTGGACATCATGATCAACGGTGAGCGGGTCGATGCCCTGGCCATCATCACCCACAAAGACAACGCCCAGTATCGCGGTCGTCAGGTGGTGGAGAAGATGCGCGAGCTGATCCCGCGCCAGATGTTCGATATCGCGATTCAGGCGGCCATCGGCAACCAGATCATCGCTCGCAGCACCGTCAAGGCTCTGCGTAAAGACGTAACTGCCAAGTGTTACGGTGGTGACGTGAGTCGTAAGAAGAAACTGCTGAACAAGCAGAAAGAAGGTAAGAAGCGGATGAAGTCCCTCGGCCGTGTCGACGTGCCGCAGGAAGCCTTCCTCGCGATTCTCCACGTCGGAAAGGATTAATAGATGGCAAGCACGTTTTCCCTGATCCTGGTGGTGGTCTGCGCGATCACCGGTGTTATCTGGTGTCTGGACAAGATGATTTGGTCCAAGCAGCGCGCCGCCAAGATTGCCGTGGCTCGTGCCCATGGCGGTGCCCACCTGGATGAGAAGACCCTGGCCAAGGTGGCCCCCGTGCCGGTCTGGATTGAGCAGACCGCCGGGGTCTTCCCGGTCATCACCTTTGTGCTGATCCTGCGTTCGTTCATTTTTGAACCGTTCCAGATCCCGTCAGGTTCCATGATGCCCACCCTGCTGGTGGGCGACTTCATCCTGGTGGAAAAATTTGCCTACGGTCTGCGGGACCCGGTGACCAACACCAAGTTCCTCGAGACTGGCGAGCCCAAGCGTGGCGACGTGGTGGTGTTCAAGTATCCCCTTGAACCGCGCGTTGACTACATCAAGCGGGTGGTCGGCATGCCGGGTGATCGGGTCATCTATCGCAACAAGGAGCTGATGATCCGGCCCAAGTGCGAAGAGCAGGAAGGGAAAACGTGTCCGGGCTTCAAGAAGCTCGACGTCAAGTTTGAACAAAGAGGCGAATTTACCCAGATGGGGATCCCCCTTGATCGCTATACCGAGCAGTTGGGCGATGTCTCCCACGAGACCCTGCGCAATCCGCTGATGCCCGACATGGTTGGCCGTTACTATCGCCAGCCCGGCACCTACCCCGATGAGTGGGTGGTACCGGAAGGCCAGTATTTCGTGATGGGCGACAACCGCGACAACAGCACCGACAGCCGCTTTTGGGGCTTTGTGCCCGAGCAGAATCTGGTCGGCAAGGCGGTCGCTATCTGGATAAGTTTTGAATTCGAGCGCGAAGAAGGCTCCCTGCTGCCAAGTTGGGTACCGACAGGTGTGCGCTTCAACCGCATTGGCGGAATCAAGTAAATGAATATCAAGATGAACAGACTGCAGTCCCGTCTCGGGCATGTCTTTGCGGATCTGGAACTGCTGACCCGGGCGCTGACTCACCGCAGCGCCGGTTCCCGTCACAATGAACGACTGGAATTTCTGGGGGACTCCATTTTGAGTCTGGTGATTGCCGACGATCTGTTCCACCGCTTCCCGCAAGCGGCGGAAGGGGATCTCAGCCGGATGCGCGCCACCTTGGTGCGCGAGAAGACCCTGGCCGAACTGGGCCGGGAGTTTGACCTCGGGGATCACCTGATCCTCGGCCCCGGCGAACTCAAGAGCGGCGGTTTTCGCCGCGAATCCATTCTGGCCGACACGGTCGAGGCGGTGATCGGTGCCGTCTATCTGGATACCAATCTTGAGACGGTGCGGACACTGCTGCTGAGCTGGTATGCCAGCCGCCTGGAAGAGATCAAGCCGGGCATCGAGCAGAAAGATCCCAAGACCCGTCTGCAAGAAATTTTGCAGGGAAGCCGCAAATCCCTGCCGACCTACACCGTGACCAACGTCAAGGGCGAGGCCCACAACCAGGAGTTCACCGTCCAGTGTGACGTGGAAGGTCTGGATGGTCCCCTCGTCGGGGTCGGCACCAGCCGTCGCAAGGCCGAACAGGCCGCGGCGCAGCAAGCATTGGAAAAACTGTCATGACAGATACTACCTATTCAACAAGGCGCGGTCTTTTGACACAACAGGCATTGGAAACACTGGCATGACAGATACCACCTACTGCGGCTTTGTCGCCATTGTGGGCCGCCCGAATGTGGGCAAGTCCACCCTGCTCAACAAGCTGCTTGGCCAGAAGGTCAGCATTACCTCGAAGAAGCCCCAGACCACCCGTCACCGGATTTTGGGGATCGACACCGAGGATAACTACCAGACCATCTATGTAGATACCCCGGGTCTGCACATTGAAGAGAAACGGGCCATCAACCGTCTGATGAACCGTGCCGCCACCAGTTCGCTGGGTGATGTGGCCATGGTGGTGTTCATGGTCGACGGTACCCACTGGACCAAAGACGACGAGATGGTGCTGGGCAAGCTGCGCAATCTCAAGTGCCCTGTGGTGCTGGCGGTCAACAAGATTGACAACGTCAAAGAGAAAGAAGATCTGCTGCCCCACCTCGAGTGGCTGGGCCAACAGATGAACTTCGCCCATATTCTGCCCATCAGTGCCGAAAAGGGCACCAACGTGGAGAAGATCCGCGAGTGGGCCAAGGATCTGCTGCCGGAAAACGTCCACTTCTTCCCGGAAGATTACGTGACCGACCGCTCCTCCCGCTTTATGGCCTCCGAAATCATCCGCGAGAAGCTGATGCGCTTCACCGGTGAGGAGCTGCCCTACTCGGTGACGGTGGAGATCGAGCGCTTCAAGGTGGAAGAGAACGGCCTCTACCACATCCACGGCCTCATTTTGGTCGAGCGCGATGGCCAGAAGAAGATGGTTATCGGCAACAAGGGCGAGAAGATCAAGACCATCGGCACCGAGGCGCGCCTCGACATGGAACGTCTGTTCCAGAACAAGGTGCACCTCGAGCTGTGGGTCAAGGTCAAGTCGGGCTGGGCTGATGATGAGCGCGCCCTGCGTAGCCTCGGGTATGGTGACGACTGATTGCTGACCCCGGCTTTCGTCATCCACAGTCGGCCCTATCGGGAGACCAGCCAGCTGGTCGAAGTCTTCACCCAGGATAGTGGCCGATTTACTCTGGTGGCTCGCGGTTCTCGCGGGCCACGCTCCCCTCTCAAGGGGCTGCTGCAACCCTTTACCCTGCTCACCATCGCCTGGCGCGGCAAGGGTGATCTCAAGAACCTCACCCAGGTCGAATGCCCGGATCACTCCCTGCGACTCGGGGGCGATCGCCTCTTCTACGGCCTTTATCTCAACGAGCTGGTCTACTACCTGCTGGAAGCGCACACCCCGTTCCCCGAAGTGTTCGATGCCTATGCCCGTGCCATCATGGCGCTGGCCGACGGCGAGACGCCGGAGCTGCCGCTGCGTCGCTTCGAGTTCCTGCTGTTGCAGGCGCTCGGTTATGCGGTGGATTTCGAATACACGGCGGACGACGAGTCGCCCATCGAGCCGACCCTGCTCTATGGCTTCGAGCGTGAATTGGGCTTTGTTGCTTGCGAGCGGGCGCCGGATCCCCGTACCCTGTTTCTCGGTGCCCACCTGCTCGCCTTTGCCGAGGGACGTTTCGATACCCCTCCCTTGCTGCAGGCGGCCAAACGTTTCAGCCGATTGGCACTGCAACCCTATCTGGGCAAGCGCCAGCTAAAGAGCCGGGAGCTGTTTTTAAAACGCAAAGCCAGTATGCAAGGCTGACACAGATTACAGACATACGGATATTGGCGCGGGGTGATTCGCTGACCGCGCAGTCAACAGATGAAGCCTTTCAAGGAGTTCTCAATGAGTGAAATCTATCTGGGTGTGAACATCGACCATATCGCCACCCTGCGCAACGCCCGTGGCACCCAGTATCCGGATCCGGTACAGGCCGCCTTCGTGGCCGAGCAGGCCGGGGCTGATGGCATTACCGTGCATCTGCGAGAAGATCGTCGCCACATCACCGACCGCGATGTGGAGATCCTGCGCCAGACTATCCAGACCAGAATGAATTTGGAGATGGCGGTGACCGAAGAGATGATCGGCATCGCCTGCCGCATCAAGCCTCACTTCGTCTGTCTGGTGCCGGAGAAGCGTACCGAGGTGACCACCGAGGGCGGTCTGGACGTGGCCGGTCAGCTGGCCAAGGTGACTGATGCCGTTGCCCGTCTCTCCGCGGTGGGGGCTCAGGTATCCCTCTTTATCGACGCCGATCCCATCCAGATCGATGCAGCTGCCGAGAGTGGTGCTCCCTTTATCGAGATCCACACTGGCCGTTACGCCGATGCAACTACCGATGCCGAGCGCAACGCCGAGTTCAAGCGCATCGCCGCCGGTGCCTCCTATGCCGCTGGCAAGGGGCTCAAGGTCAATGCCGGCCACGGTCTGCACTACCACAACGTCAAGGCCATCGCCGCCATCCCCGAGCTCTATGAGCTCAACATCGGCCACGCCATTATCGGCCGCGCCGCCTTCGACGGTCTGGCCAAGGCCGTGAGCGATATGCGCCTGCTGATGCAGGAAGCCCGTCAGGGGATCTGATCCGCTGGATAGGTCAGCGGCCTGATACTGGTCGCCAAAAACAACAAGGGACGCCACGGCGTCCTTTGTTGTTTTTAGCTGAACCAAGTCAATCACGGTATGGCGAGTCAACTCTCGTGATCACAGCTTTCCATCGCTCATGCACATACGGATTTTCGCCTCGACGACCTCCTCCATGGCAGCCATGGCGGGCACCAGATACTGGCGCGGGTCGCTGGCATCCGGATGAGAGCCAAGGAAGGCTTTCATCGCATCGGCGAAGGCTATCTTCAGTTCGGTCGCAACGTTGACCTTGCAGATCCCGAGCTCGATGCAGCGGCGCACATCGGCTTCCGGCACACCTGAGGCACCGTGCAGCACCAGCGGAATATCCACCTGCTCGCGAATGGTGGCGAGGCGGGCGAAGTCGAGGCGGGGCTCCTCCTTGTAGAGGCCGTGGGCGGTGCCGATGGCCACCGCCAGCGAGTCGATACCGGTACGGCGGACAAACTCGGCCGCCTTGAGCGGATCGGTAAATTTGGCGTGAGCGGCATCGACGATGAGGTCATCCTCCTGACCGCCCAGCTGGCCCAGCTCTGCTTCGACGCTGGCCCCCATGCGGTGGCAGAAGGTCACCACACTGCGCACCTTCTCGATGTTCTCTTCAAACGGAAAGTGCGAGGCATCGATCATGGCGGAGCGAATACCCGCTTCGACCTTGTTGTGGATGTCCTGCTCGTCTTCGTGGTGATCCAGATGCAGCACCAGCGGGATACGGTACTCATGGGCGGCGGCCTGACAGATGGAGACCAGATACTCGACCCCGGCATGGCGATAGGTACCAGGGGTGCCAGCCAAAATCACCGGAGAGCGCATGCGAGCGGCGGTGCGAGCCACCACCTGCACGGTTTCCAGGTTGTGGATGTTGAAAGCCGGTACGGCGTAGCCGCGGCGCTGGGCATCTTTGAGCATTTCATGGGAAGAGATCAGATACATAGTGACTCCTGAGCGTCCTGATTGACGCGAGATCCTGAGAAAAGGGAGGAGAGCTGGGTCGGGTTTATCTCCCGGCCAGCCACCCAGATGTGTTGTTGATTGAGTTCAGTGGTGAGGGCGAGCAGGTTGGCCTGTTTGCCAACCGCTAGTGAACCGAGACGATCGGCAATGCCGAGCATCTTTGCTGGTGCCAGCGAGGCCATTGCGATGGCTTCATCGAGCGGCACATCCGCCAGCTGCACCATGTTGCGTACGGCGCCAAGCAGGGTGAGGGTGCTGCCCGCCAGACCGCCGGTGTCGGTGCGTACCACGCCGTTTTTCATCTCGACCCGATAGTTGCCAAGCAGATAGTGACCGTCGGGCATACCGGCGGCTCGCATCGCATCCGTGACCAAGAGCAGGCGCTGGCCGGCGCAGCAGTGACAGAGCTTGAGCACGCTCGGGTGGAGATGATGGCCATCGGCGATCAGCTCCAGCCAGGCAGCGGGATGGACAAGACCTGCACCGACCATGCCGGGTTCGCGGTGGTGCAGGCCGCGCATGCCGTTGAAGCAGTGCACCAGCCCGGAGGCGCCCGCTGCCAGCGCCGCCATGGTGGTGTCGTGATCCGCCGTCGAGTGGCCGAGCATCACCCGGATGCCGTTTGCTGCAAGATGGTGAATGGCTGCGATGGCATTGGGCTTTTCCGGTGCTAGTGCGACCACCTTCAGGCTGCCGCGCGCCAGCTGTTGCAGGTGGGTCAGTTCGGCAATATCCAGCTCCCGAAACAGCGCCTGATCGTGGGCGCCCTTGTTGTCCGGAGTGAAGTAGGGGCCTTCCAGATAGCAGCCGAGCAGCTCGGCGCCCGGCATGCCGCGGGCAACACCATCGGCGATGCGGGCAAGAGCTTGCTCTATCTCGGGGAGTGGGGCGGTGACCGTGGTGGCAAGAAAAGCACCGACCCCTTCTGCAGCCTTGGCCATCGACAAAGTAGCCAAGGTATTGTCCTCGCTATCCATGACATCGACACCGGCACCGCCGTGGACATGACCATCGATCAGCGCAGGCACCAGCAGTTCGGCATCCCGCGCCGGATCGCCATCCGTGATGGGAGCGATGGCGGTGATGATGCCACCTTCATGGGTCAGCTCCTGATGTTCCAGCCAACCCTGTTCGGTCAGCAGGCGACGGGCACGGATCCGTGAGGCCATCAGATGCCCTCCTCGACGAGAGCGGCATCTGTCTGACGCTCTTTGCTCATCTCATCCGCCAGAGAGGTGAGCCCCCGGTGGCCACAATCAAGGGCCTGCCGGCGGAATTCACGGGCGCTGAGGCCATCGCGTTCCAGCGCCATCTCCAGCAGCAGTTGCAGGTTGGTACCGGTAATAACCTCCCGCTCTGGCTGGTGCAGTGAGAGGGTTGAGGCGACCCGAAACGGGGTGCCGCCGAGCAGATCGGTCAGGAAGACCACGCCATCCCCCTTGTCGACCTCTGCCAGCGCCGCTTCGCACTGTGCCTGTAGCAGGGCGGTGGTGGAGCTCTCGGGAAAGTCGATGGCGATAACCGCTTCCTGTTCGCCGAGGATCTGCAGCATGGCGCGCTCCAGACCGCTGGCGAAACCGCCATGACCACAAATAATGATGCCCAACATAGTCTGTTCCTTTACTGCAAAGGGGGCCGGCTTGCTGCCGGCTCCGGATTAGAGGAAACCGGCGAACTTGCCGACGATACCGAGTACCACCGTGATGACGATTAGGCGCAGCGGGCTCCAACCTTTGCGGATCAGGGCGTACATCGCCAGGGTGTAGAGCAACGGCAGGAAGGCGGGCATCAGCTTGTCGAGCACATCCGCCTGCAGTTTGACGACTGCATCACCGGCAGTGATCTCGAGCGTGGTGCCAAGACGCACATAGGTGGCGACCAGCGCGCCGATCACCGTCATACCGACGATGGAGGCGGCATGGCCCACCTTGCGGGTATTGGCCTTGATGACCGGAATGGCCGCTACCCCCATGCGGTAGGCGTAGTGCGCCAGACCAAAACGCAGGCCGAAGTGGACCACGTTGAACAGCAGGAAGAAGACCACGGCACCCATGATGGAGCCTTGCAGCGCTAGGTCTGCCCCTATGCCGCCGCAGATGGGGAGCAGGGTGAGCCAGAACATGGCATCGCCAATCCCGCCGAGCGGTGCACCGACGGCGATCTTGGTGCTCTGGATGCTGTTGACGTTCTGCTTGGAGCGCTCCATCGCCAGCACGATCCCCATCACGAAGGTGACCAGGAAGGGGTGGGTGTTGAAGAAACCCATGTGCCCTTTCATGGCCCGGGAGAGATCCCGCGGATTGGTGTGGATCTTCTGCAGTGCCGGCAGCAACCCATAGAGCCAGCCGGAGGCCTGCATCCGCTCATAGTTGAAGGAGGCCTGCAACAGCAGGGAGCGCCAGGCAAAGCGGTTGATATCCTGCTTGGTCAACTCGGCGCCAAGCTGCTGATCTTCATAGGTGTCGTCGGATTGTGGCCGGGTATTGTGCGGTTCAGCGCTGGAGATGATCCGCGCAGCTGTGTTGTTAGATGCCATCTTCGGTTTCCTCCTGAACAGGACGAGCTTGCGGGGTGGTGGTGCGCATGAAGTCGATCAGGGCCATGGCCAGCGCGGCGGCGGCGATGGCCAGTACCGGCAACTGGAGCCAGGCGGCAGCAACGAAACCGAGGATGAAGTAGGGGATATAGACGTTCTTCATCATGATCTTGAGCAGCACGGCAAAACCGATGGCGGGCATGATGCCGCCAGCAACGCCGAGGCCGTCGATGAGGCGGGCAGGTAGCACGTCGATGGCCGCCTTGGCATGTTCGGCCCCGAAGTAGGTAGGCAGGAAGGCACAGAGGAAGTAGAAAGTGCCCAACGCCAGCAGTGCCAGGTAGTTGACCCGCTCGATACCGCGCACGTCAGCCGCTTCGGCCATGCGATCGCAGCGGGACATCACCCCCGACATCACCGAGAAGAGGAAGGTGATCCCCATCTGCACGGCAACGGCGAAGGGAACGGCAACCCCGACCGCCACATCCGGTTTGACCCCAGTGGTGATGGCGAAGGTGGCGCCGACTATGGTGCCGATAATGACGTTGGGCGGTTGCGCCCCCGCTAGCGGGGCCAACCCCATCCAGACCAGCTCCAGGGTGCCGCCTACCAGAATGCCGGTGGGCAGGTCGCCGAGGATGAGGCCAACCAGCGGCCCCAGCACCACGGGACGGTGGAAGTGGGTCAGACCGTTGAACAGGTCGAGTCCGGCGAAAAATGCCAGGATGCCAAGCAGCAGACCTTGTAACAAACTGATTTCCATCACAATTGTCCTTAATCAGAGCAAATTGAAAATGTCCTGTGCCGGTTCGGTCGGCACGCCCTGGACATAACACTCGACACGGGCGTCCCGCAGGGCGCGAAATGCGGTGATGTCCTGTTCGTCCACGGATACGGTCTTGTGGATTTGACGCTTGCCGTCGGCGTAATGCATGTTGCCGACGTTGATCCGGGAGATGGGGACACCTCCCTGAACCAGGGTGTTGAAATCGGTAGGGTTTTTGCAGACCAGCAGAATCTTCTGGCGATCCGCCGCCTTGTGGATGTTGTCGATCACTTTCTGGAGCGGCCAGAACCGCACCGCAATGCCTTCGGCCAGTACCATCTCCATCAGGTTCTGCTGGATGGGGTCCTCTGCCACTTCGTCGTTGGCGACCAGCACCAGATTGGCACCGGCAAAGCCGACCCACTGGACACCGACCTGACCGTGGATCAGACGCTCATCGATCCGGCTCAATACGATATTGGGCATCACAGCACTCCTTCTTGGTGGAACGGATAGATATTGACCCCCTGTACGACCCGGTTGACCTGACCGGTGGGGCAGGGATTGTCCGGGCTGATCCCCAGTCCCAGCGAAGTATGGAAGGCGTAGTACTGGGCATAGAGCAGGTAGCAGAAGGCGAGCTGGGCATCGTCGCCATGCAGGGTGGCGGGCAAATAGATGTGCTCCCCCTCCTCGATGGAGGGATGGTGCTGGTCGGCGATGGCGACCACCTGGGCGGCCTTGCCATCGCTTCGCAGCTCGCGCAGCAGATCCAGATCGTATTGTCGGGTGTAAGGGTCGTTGGAAATGAGCAGCACAATGAGCGTCTGTTCGTTGACGACCGATTTCGGGCCGTGGCGAAAGCCGGTGGGGGAGTCGAACATGGCGACCAGATGGCCGGCGGTCAGCTCCAGCAGCTTGAGTGCCGCCTCCTGCGCCACCCCTTGCAGACTGCCGCTGCCAAGATAGATGACCCGCTCGGGCAACGGCTCGTTCCAGGCCGGTACGCGCTGCACAACCTGCTCCAGAATGGTGTCGCTGGTAGCGACCAGTTGCTCGCAGCGCTGGCGGTTGAACCGCTCTGGCAGGAAGAGAGCCAGACAGCTCAGCATCATGCTGGTCAGGCTGCTGGTCATGGCGAAGCTGCGATCATTGGTCTGGGGTGGCATCAGCAGGGCCAGAGAGTGGGCATCTTGCTGGCAGCGGCGATAGAGCGCCCCTTCACCGTTGCAGGTCAGCACCAAATGGTGGCAGTGGCTGAGCAGCTGGCTGGCCAGTTCGACCGCCGCCACGCTCTCGGGGCTATTGCCGGAGCGGGCAAAGGAGATAAGCAGGGTCGGGCAATCTTCGGCCAGATACTCGGCCGGATCGGTGACGATATCCGTGGTGGCGATCGCCTCGACCCGGGCATGCAGGTGGGCCGAGAGATAGGGGGCGAGCGCCCGACCGGCAAAGGCGGAGGTGCCAGCCCCGGTCAGGATGATGCGCAGCTCTTGCCGGGCGAGCAGGGGGGTCAGAAAACGGGTCAATGCTGGACGGCACTCCTCGACCATGGCGAGGGTCTCGCGCCAGGTGACGGGTTGCTGGCGAATTTCACGGGCAGTCGCCAGGCCATTGGCACTGCGCAACATCTCTTCTGGATAACCAAGGATCATGTCTGCAACTCCTTATACAACAGGGTCGAGCTGGGAATGGCGGCGAGAGGCCGCAGTGCAGGCGCTGGCGTAGTGCCGCAGCACCTCCTGCACCTGATCGAGAATGAGGTCATGGGGATTGGCCGAGAGCGAGCCCTGACGCACCTTGCGATACTGCAGGGGCAGATGCTGGCTGAGCAGTGGCAAGGGGATGGGCTCCGCCGCCAGATTGGCCAGCAATCTGGCGTAGCACTCATCGACCCGGCTATCGGGCCAGTAGTAGCGAATGCGATCCGAATAGCTGTAGCCACGGGCCAGTCGACACTCGTTGGCACTGCCCTGATAGTGGCTGCTCCAGAAGTCGGGGCGCTCCAGCATGGTCTCTTCCATCACCTTGCGCAGACCTGAACAGGCCTTGGCAACCACCAGTTCCTCCTCGATGGCGGCAAGGGCAAACAGCGCTTCGCGCAGGGCGAAGGTGAGGGCGGGGCCGACTTTGAGAATGGCAAAGTGGTCGCGTACCAGCTGGCGGTAAGCCTCGGGAGTCTGGTAATCGGTGGAGTGGGCCTCGAACACCATGTGGGGATAGGCTTCGATCATCCGGCTAAGGGGCACCGCTTTTTCGGGCCGGTAATCGATGACGCGGGTATGGTCAAACTCGACGCCGGGTTGCACCACCAGACCGATCACCCTCGGCCAGATATGGGCCAGCCCTGCCTTGCTGAAGGCCTGTTGGTGGGCCTCGAGGGTATGGCGCGCCGCCTCCGGCGTGGTGACCGCCAGCTCGGCAAGATCTTCATGGGCACCGCCCGGCACCGGCACCTCGGTGCCAATCACATAGACCAGATCGCTCTCGCCAAAAGTGGCCAGACAGGTTTGCTCGGCGATCTGCGCCAGCCGTGCCGCCCTTTCAGCGACCAGCTCGTCGGTCAGGGGAACGGGATCGCCCTGACAGGACATGCTGCAGTCGAGGTGGATCTTCTTGAACCCGGCCGCGACATAGCTGGCGATGAGATCCCCGGCATGGGCCATGGCCTGCTCGGCCGGTTCCCCCTGCCAGCGGTTGGGACCCAGATGGTCTCCCCCTAGAATGAGGCGCTGCGCCGGAAAGTGACACTGTGCCGCCAGCTCGTAGAGACGATCGCGAAAGTCGGCGGGGGTCATGCCGGTATAGCCGCCAAACTGATCCACCTGATTGGATGTGGCCTCGACCAGCAGCAGCTCATCCCCTTCGGCGGCCAGCCGCAGCGCGGCCTCCAGCACCAGCGGGTGAGCGGAGCAGACGGCGTAGATCCCGGTCTGTTCTCCCTGTTTATGTCTTTCGACCAGTGCCAGCATGGATTTCATTTTGATGTTCCTTGGTTGCTGCGGATGGAAAGGTTCTTTCGATTTCTTTTCTTTACGGTAGTGGGGAGGAAAAGAAAACGAAACAAAAGAGTCGTTAGATCTTGAGATGGATCACAAAAAGAAAGGTATCGAAAGGTTGTGAATGATGGGTAAAGATGGGGAGCGTGGTGGTAAAGCGTAATGAAGGCTTGATTTGGCACCTTTGCTGAGCGTTAATATGCAAACGTAACGAAGTGAAAGCGATCTTTCACTACAGCATTCCGGCAGAAGAACTATGCAAACAAGCGAAAAAGGTGCGCTCGGAACCAGCGAGCGGCGGGAGCGGATTATTCAGCAGCTGCGCAGCAATGGCAGCGTTCAGGTCAACGAGCTGGCGACTCACTATCAGGTCTCTACCGTGACCATCCGCAACGATCTGGCCTTTCTGGAGAAGCAGGGGGTGGCCGTGCGCGCTTACGGCGGCGCCCTGCTGTGCGAGCTTGGCCAGACGGTGCCGGAGCGCACCATTGCCGACAAGAGCGTGCTCAATACCCCGGTGAAACAGCGGATCGGTGCGCTGGCGGCGACCCTGGTGCCCTCCGGTTGTCGCCTTATCCTCGATTCGGGGACGACAACACTGGAGGTGGCGCGTCATCTGAAGGGACATCAGGAGATCCTGGTGATGACCAACGGCATGAATGTGGCGAATGAATTGCTCGAAGCAGAGGGGGTGGAGCTGCTGATGACGGGCGGGCATCTGCGCCGCAAGTCTCTCTCCTTCTACGGTGCGCAAGCGGAGCAGTCCCTGCAAAACTACCACTTTGACATGCTGTTTCTCGGGGTGGATGGCATCGATCTGGAGCGCGGCGTCAGCACCCATCATGAGGACGAGGCGCGCCTTAACCGCTGCATGTGTCAGGTGGCCGAGCGGATTGTGGTGGTCACCGACTCCACCAAGTTTGGCCGGCGCAGTCTGCACAAGATCATCGATACCTTGCGTATTCACACCCTGATCACCGACGATGCCGTGCCTGCCGATATCCTTTCCGGCCTGCGCAATGCCGGTATCGAAGTGCTGTTGGTACCAGCCGATGGCAGCAAGGGGCAGGAGAAGCAGGGGCAATATAATCCAGTACAATCAGCTATAAGCGGTTGATGACAAACGCGATAGACTGGGTTTCTTACTCACTGATCGAGCCTGTTATGTACCACCCCGATATCACCGAACTTGAACCTGTCGCCCGAGCGGCGGGAGCGGCCATCATGGCCATCTACAGCCAGCCCTTCGCGGTGGAGTACAAGAGCGACGAGAGTCCCCTGACCGCGGCCGACAAGGGTGCTCATGAGGTGATAGTGCAGGCGTTGGCACAGCTGACTCCGGATATTCCCGTACTGTCTGAGGAGTCGGGGCCCGAGGTGATGGCGGCGCGCCACGGCTGGTCCCGCTACTGGCTGGTGGATCCCCTCGATGGCACCAAGGAGTTTGTCTCCCGCAACGGCGAGTTCACCGTCAATATCGCGTTGATCGAAGAGGGGGCGCCGCGTTGGGGGCTGGTCTATGCACCTGTGCTGGGCAAGCTCTGGTATGGCGGAAAGGGTCTCGGTGCCTGGCGCATCGTCGATGGCAAGCGCGAGCCTATACAGACTCGGCCTCATCGTGAAGGCGAGGCGTGGCGAGTGGTGGGCAGTCGCAATCACCTGTCGCAGGAGACCCTCGATTTCTTGGCTCCTTTTGGCGAGATCG
This sequence comes from Aeromonas veronii bv. veronii, assembly GCF_000820225.1. Taxonomy (GTDB): domain Bacteria; phylum Pseudomonadota; class Gammaproteobacteria; order Enterobacterales; family Aeromonadaceae; genus Aeromonas; species Aeromonas veronii. The sequence goes on along the minus strand of NZ_CDDK01000016.1, from coordinate 7,079 downwards.
AGCTGGTTTCGATGGGCAGCTCCCTCAAGTTCTGCATCATTGCCGAGGGGGACGCCGAGCTCTATCCGCGCCTTGCCCCCACCTGCGAGTGGGATACCGGCGCGGCGCAGGCGGTGCTGGAGGGGGCGGGTGGCAGCGTCACCCAACTCGATGGCTCGCCGCTGCGTTACAACAAGCCCGACATTCTCAACCCCTGGTTTGTCGCCAAGGCATAAACGAGATATCGGGATGCAAAAAGGCCGGACTGGAATGAACTTCCAGTCCGGCCTTTTTTATTTCGCTATTCGCTTTGCGGTCAGAAAACCTTTTTGAACGGCTTGATGGTCACTTTGGCATAGACGCCAGCTGCCACATAGGGATCGGCATCGGCCCAGGCTTGGGCGTCCGCCTGCGAGGCAAACTCGGCGATGACGGTGCTGCCGGTAAAGCCTGCATCGGCCGGATCCTCGGCATCGATAGCCGGGTTGGGACCCGCGGTCAGCAGGCGACCTTCATCCTGCAGGGCTTGCAGTCGGGCCAGATGGGCAGGGCGAACTTGCTTGCGCAGTGGCAGGCTATCGGGGACATCTTCGGAGTAGATGAGATACCACATGAGACAATCCTTTTCTGATGAGGGTTACTTTTTGGGTTCGTCTTTTTGCTGGGACAACTGCTCGGCAGGGATGTGGCGGTAGAGATAGACGCCGCTCAGCAGGGTAAAGACCAGCGTCATCCCCAGCAGACCGAACACCTTGAAGTTGACCCACATCTCCTGCGGCAGGTTGAACGCCACATAGAGGTTGAGCAGGCCGCAGACGGTAAAGAAGCCGACCCAGCCGAGATTGACCTTGTCCCAGACTGCATCGGGCGCTTGCAGCTCCTTGGCCAGCATCTGTTTGATCAGGTTCTTGCCAAAGCCGTAGCGGCTGATGAGCAGACCCAGTGCAAACAGTACGTTGATGACAGTCACTTTCCACTTGATGAAGGTGTCATCGTGGAAGAAGACGGTGAGGCCGCCGAAGAAGCCAACCAGCAGGAAGGTAAAGAGCTGCATCTTCTCGACTTTGCGATAGCGGATCCAGCTATAGGCGAGCTGCAGACCGGTGACCACTACCAGTGCGCCGGTAGCCATGTAGATGTCGTAGAACTTGTAGACCGCAAAGAAAACGATAAGTGGAATAAATTCAATAAATTGCTTCATGTCTGGCGCCTAGTCCTCAAAGATGGCCTGCAAATTTCGCCCAGTCTACCTGCATGGCGGACAACGGCAAATGAATAAGACCGCTCATTTTTACGCCGGTTCCGCGCTGTCGCCAAACAGTTGGCGTGCAATGGAGATCCCCAGTCGCTGCTGATCGGCCAGCAGGTCGCGGATATGGCGCTCTTCAATCAGAGGGTTGAGCAGCACGGCGCGCAGCAGGGTGAGCGGTTGGGCACCGTAGCGTACCACCGCTCGTTGGGTGCGGGAGACAAAGCTGTGCCCCTCGGCCCGCTGGGCTTTTTGCAGGGACACGTTGAAGTCGTTGATCTGCGCATTGGCCGTCTCATCTAGCACCTTGCCCTGCAGATGGGGCGGGATGCAGCGATAGGAGAGCAGGTTCATCACCGGTGCCGACATCAGCTCGAAGGCGGGATTGCTGGTGATGAGCTCGGCCATCAGCCGGGCCCGGTCGTAGTTGGCTTCGATAAGCTCGGCATAGCCTTGCTGGCCGAACAGCTGGAAGGCGGCATCCAGATAGAGGGCATTGGCCGGGCGGGTGCCCTCCAGGGTAAAGCGGCCCTGATCGAACGAGGTGGCACGAATGGCGTAGGGCGCCTCTCGCTTGACCGCCATCATCAGGTCGGGCTGGCGGCAGAGCAGCATGCCTGTACCAAGCGGCACCAGCAGTTGCTTGTGGCCATCGAGGGTGACGGTGTCGGCCTGCTCTATTCCGGCCAGCAGACCTTGATAGCGGGGGGAGAAGAGGGTCGGGCCGCCCCAGGCCGCATCCACGTGGAAGTGGATCTGCTCGCGCTCGGCGATGGCGGCCAGCTCAGGCAGGGGGTCGATGGAGCCAAAGTCGGTACTGCCAGCCACGCCGATCAATGCCAGTACTTTCAATTTCTGCTCTTTGCACTGGATCAGCGCCTGCTCCAGCGCAGCCAGACTGAGCCGGTTCTGTTCGTCAGTCTCAAGGCGCCAAACGCTGCGGGCGCCCAGCCCCAGCAGATCCATCCCCTTGTCGAAGGAGTAGTGCATCAGCCGGGAACCCAGAATAACGGCGCCGCGATAGCCCTGCTCATAGAGGGCGAACAGGTTGTCGCCACAGGCGCGGTTGCGGGCCAGCCACAGTGCCGTGACGTTGGCGATGGTGCCGCCGCTGGTCATGACGCCGAGGGCGGCATCCTTGGCATGCATCTGCTCGCCGTAGAAGGCATCGTCCCTGCCATAGATGAGGCGGTGCAGCTTGGCCAGCACCTCCCGCTCCAGAAAGCTGAGCAGGCGGGAGGACTCCATCTTCATCGGATTCTGGTTGAGCATCACCAGCAGGCGTGACAGCTCGGCGGTATAGGCCGGCAGTGGCGCCGTCATGTGGCCCATGTAGCGTGGCGAGGTGAGGTGTGAGGCGCCGGGCACCAGAGTAGCCAGCCGCGCCAGATACTCCTCGATAGGTTGGCCGACTGCAGGCATGCGGGATTGATCGAGCTGGTGGGTGAACAGGTCGCGCTGATAGGGGGCCTGACTGTCGTCGGAGTGGTGGAAGCTCTCCAGCAAGGTGTTCATGGCCTCGCCAAAGGCGGGATCCGCTTGTGCAAACAGCTCAGTCAACTTCATCAGGTTCTCCAGACCAGGTCACCGGGGTAGGTGTCTATGCCGCTTGTCTCGGGCATCGGCGGCAGAGCATACACCAAAGGTTGGCAGGTGACAGCCACTCCATTTTTTAAGCGAACACTTGTACTCCGAAATGGCGCTGGGTAGAGTGAGCCACAGTTATTGTGGAGTCGATGTTATGAGTGGTGTGATGGATTACTCCCCCCGGGAGGAGCTGGCAAACCGGCTGAGCCACGGTGCGGGATTGTTGCTGGGGATTGTCGGGTTGGTGCTGTTGCTCATCAAAGGATGGGGGCAGGGCACGCAGGCGCTGGTGAGTTACAGCCTTTATGGCGGCAGTCTGGTGCTGCTCTATCTCGCCTCGACCCTCTACCACAGCATGGGGTCAGGGCGGGCCAGACGCTGGTGCAAGGTGTTTGATCACTGCGCCATCTATCTGCTGATTGCCGGCACCTATACCCCCTTCCTGCTAGTCGCGCTCGACACGCCGCTGGCGAAGGGGTTGATGGTGGTGATCTGGGCCCTGGCGCTGGCTGGCGTGGTGTTCAAGCTGGTGTTTATCAACCGCTTCAAGAAGTTGTCGCTTTTTACCTACCTGATGCTGGGTTGGCTGTCGCTGGTGGTCATCTACCAGCTCTATATCCATCTGGCCGGTGAGGGGCTGCTGCTGCTCGGGCTTGGCGGCCTTATCTACAGCCTCGGGGTCATCTTCTATGTGGCCAAGCGGATTCCCTATAACCACGCCATCTGGCATCTCTTTGTGCTGGGTGGCAGCGTTTGTCACTTTATGGCCATTTACGGCTACGTCGCCTAACGTCTTGCAACTAGCCCTTAATTGGTATTTTTAGCGCGTAAAAGGATAAATTCGTGCGGTATCACACAGTTGGCATCAGCGTTTGCTGACAAGCTAGGGCCAGTTCAATTCGCAAAGGATGCACGAAATGAGTGAAATCGCGCTTTCCATCAGCATGTTGTCGCTGGTGGCAGTGCTAGGACTCTGGCTGGGAAACTGGCGAGTCTATGGCGTTGGGTTAGGAATAGGGGGGGTGCTGTTCGGTGGCATCATTGTGGGTCACTTTGCAGGTGCCTCCGATCTCGCGCTGGATGCACAAACGCTTCACTTTATTCAAGAATTTGGCCTGATCCTGTTTGTCTATACCATCGGCATCCAGGTCGGGCCGGGTTTCTTCTCGTCATTGCGCAGTTCGGGTCTCAAACTCAACGCCTTTGCCGCCTTACTGGTCATCCTTGGCTGCGTGGTGGCCGCTGGCTTGCATCAATTTTTCGATGTGCCGTTGCCGGTCATTCTGGGGGTCTTCTCCGGTGCCGTCACCAATACGCCATCCCTCGGTGCGGGCCAGCAGATCCTGGCCGAGCTGGGCGCCGCGCCCGGTTCTACCGGTTTGATGGGGATGGGCTATGCGGTTGCCTATCCGTTTGGTATCTGTGGCATTTTGCTCACCATGTGGCTGGTCAGGGTCTTCTTTCGCATCAAGATCGACGATGAAGCCGCCCAGTTCGAGCTACAAACCGGTAAAACCAAGGAGAGCTTGCAGACCATCAACATCGCGGTGCGCAATCCCAACATGCACGGCCTGATGCTGAGCGAGATCCCGAGTCTCGACGAGTCTGATGTCATCTGTTCACGGCTCAAGCGTGGCGACGAGCTGATGGTGCCACGGCCGGAATCCCGTATCGAACTGGGTGACTTGCTGCATCTGGTGGGTGAGCGTCACGCGCTGCACAAGGTGTTGCTGGTGTTGGGGGAGGAGGTGGAGACCTCGCTCTCGACCCGCGGCACCGATCTGCGCGTCGAGCGGGTTGTGGTGACCAACGAGCAGGTTCTTGGCAAGAAGATCCGTGATCTGGATATCAAACAGCGCTATGACGTGGTGATCTCGCGCCTCAACCGTGCCGGTATCGAACTGGTGCCGACCAGTCAGACCAGCCTGCAGTTTGGCGATATTCTCAACTTGGTTGGCCGTCTCGACGCCATCGAAGCGGTGACCAATGTGGTCGGCAACGTGCAGCAAAAACTGCAGCAGGTGCAGATGTTGCCGGTATTTATCGGGATCGGTCTCGGCGTATTGCTCGGTTCCATCCCCTTCTACCTGCCCGGTTTCCCGGCCGCTCTTAAATTGGGTCTGGCGGGTGGGCCGCTGGTGGTGGCGCTGATCCTGTCGCGGATCGGCAGCATCGGCAAGCTCTACTGGTTCATGCCCCCCAGTGCCAACCTGGCGCTGCGGGAGATCGGCATTGTACTTTTTCTGGCGGTGGTCGGATTCAAGTCCGGTGCAGGTTTCGTCGATACCCTGATCAACGGTGATGGCCCGGCCTGGATGCTCTACGGCATGGCGATCACCCTGATTCCGCTGCTGGTAGTCGGTGTGCTGGCGCGACTCTACGGCAAGATGAACTACCTCACCCTATGCGGTTTGCTGGCCGGCTCTATGACTGATCCTCCCGCGCTGGCCTTTGCCAACGCCATGCACCCGACCAGTGGCGCCAGTGCGCTATCATACGCCACTGTCTACCCGCTGGTGATGTTCCTGCGGATCATCTCGCCACAGCTGCTGGCTATCATCCTCTGGGCGGGAGCCTAGGGTTAATCCTGACGGGAGCATGCTTTGTCATGCTCCTGTCATTACTTTGTAATCTATTGATAATTTTGGTTTTTGCCATTCTCACAACCTCGTTTTACACACTTCTGTCTGGCTGAACAGTTCAGCCTCAAATCGGTCTATCCTTTCGAATTTTCGAGCTGGTTATTTTTTCCCTCAGTCTGCAAAGTAGGCTGTGGCTTATTGCATTCAAATCAGGATTCAGGAGAGAACATGATCACCAATGCCGTTACCTTGGAACAGGGCGTAACCGTAACCCAACTTAAAGGACAAATTTATCTGGTTGCCGCTGATGGCAGCCGGAAGCTGTTGGCTGAAGGTGATGTACTGCCGAAAGGGGCGGTGATCATGTCGCCGGATGGCGCCAGTTTCATGGGCGGCGGACAGTCGTTCAATGTGCAACCAGCCAGCGAACAGAGTGAGCCTGCCGAAGAGGGAGATGCTCCCCAGCTGGCGCAAAACGGCGCTGCAGGTACTCCTGATGATATCAATGCCCTGCAACAGGCCATTTTGGGCGGTGCGGACCCGACCCAGGCCTTTGAAGCCTCTGCCGCAGGCGGTGCACCTGCCGCCGGTGGTGGCGGTATTGGGGGCGTCGCCGGTGCCAGTGGCAACGGCGGTTTTGTCACCATCGATCGTACTGGTTCCGCAACCATTGCTGAAGCCACCTTCGATACCACCTACAACGCCAATGGTGAGCCACCGTTGGGTGCTGCTGGCGAGGATGAAGTATTTGACCTGACTCCGCCCACCATTTCCGTAGTTGCGCCAGATAACACCAATGACACCACTCCGACCCTGACCGGAACCACGGATGCTCCCGTTGGCAGCATCGTCACCCTGCTGGTCACCGATGCCAACGGCAATCAACAGACTCTGACCGCTATCGTTACACCCGGCGGTACCTTCACCGTGGATGTGGTCACCCCATTGGCCGAGGGCACCTATACCGTCACTGCCACAGTGACCGATCCTGCGGGGAATACCGGCAGTGCGACTGATTCAGGGAGTGTGGATGTAACAGCTCCAGCGATCACCGTTGATGCGCCCGACAATACCAATGACACCACCCCGACCATCACTGGTACTAGCAATGCGGTTCCAGGCAGCACGGTCACTCTTGTGGTGACCGATGCCAATGGCACTCAGCAAACCCTGACTACCACCGTGCAACCGGGTGGTGGTTACAGCGTGGATGTCACCACTCCGTTGGCGGAAGGCAGCTATCAAGTAACGGCCAGCGTCACCGATCCGGCCGGCAACACCGGCACTGCGACCGACGATGGTAGCGTGGATAGCAAGGCCCCTAACCTGACCATCGCGCTTGATGCCAATATCACCGACGACGACGTCATCAACGCCGCCGAAGCGGGTCAGCAGATCCCGGTCAGTGGTACCGTGAGCGGCGAGTTCAAGGTAGGCGACATCGTTACCCTGAACGTCAATAACACCGCATACACCGGTCCGATGGACGCCAATGGCCGCTTCACCATCTTGGTGGCGGGCAGTGACCTAGTGGCCGATAAAGACCAGAGCATCGATGCCAGCGTGACCAGCACCGATGCGGCGGGCAACAGTGCCACTGCGACCGACAGCGAAGGCTACAGCTTGGATACTGCCGCCCCGAGCGTGGTGGTCAACATCGTTGACGAGCAACTGACCGTGGG
>NZ_CDDK01000014.1 GCF_000820225.1 Aeromonas veronii bv. veronii | reverse complement strand
AGCCAGGGGGCTTCTGTGCGCGCTGGCAGGAGCATCACCATGCCTGACCCCGACAACCAGACGCCCGAACAGCGCATCAAGGAACTCGAGCAACAGCTGGCGCTGATGAGTCAGAAGGCCCAGTTCTTTGAGGCCGTCGTCGATGTACTGAAGAATGACTACGGCGTCTCCATCGTAAAAAAGCGACCCGGCAAGTCCTCTCGCAGCGGCAAGTCGAGAGGCTGACCATTGTCAGGGCTTGCCTGTTTCTGGGGATAAGCCGGCAGGCTTACTACAAACGCAATCGGGTCGCCGACGAGCGCCATGCACAGGGATTGCAGGTGGTGCGCTTCGTGCGTCAGGTTCGACTGCGACAACCTCGGGTGGGCACTCGCAAGCTGCATTATCTGCTGCAGGGTCAGGAGGATGGCGGGCTCAAGGTCGGGCGGGACAGGCTGTTTCGGATATTGGCCGAGCACCGCCTGCTGGTGCAGCCTAAGCGGGCGTATCACAAGACCACCCACAGTTTTCACCGTTTCTACCGTCATCCCAACTTGCTCAAGGCGGGGCCAGAGCAGGTCACACCGGTAGCACCGGAGCAGGTCTGGGTCGCAGATATCACCTATCTGCCAGCCAGAAGCGGGCCGCTGTACCTGAGCCTGGTGACGGATGCGTACTCACGCAAGATAGTGGGCCATCACGTGCACGAAGGAATGCACGCCAAGTCGGTGGCGATGGCGTTCAAGAAAGCACTGAAGCAACGGCGTGGCGGCGGGGAGCTTATCCATCACTCGGACCGCGGCGTGCAGTATTGCTCGGGGCTGTACCAGTCATTACATGAACGGTACGGGGTGAAATGCTCGATGACGGATGGGTATGACTGTTACCAGAATGCGTTGGCGGAGCGGGTGAACGGGATTTTGAAAGGAGAGTTATTGTTGCAAAGCCCGCAGGATTTGGCGCAAGCGCGGGAGATGGTGCGTGAAGCAGTGGATATTTACAACGAGGAGCGGCCGCATCATGCGTTGAAATACAGAACCCCCGATGCGGTACATAGGGGGTTCTGAGTAGAGAAATGCTAGTTGAAAATGTGTAAACCTATTTCAGGACTAGACACTCACACAACAGCACGCACCACTCACGGCACCCGAACTATCACCCTTTGCAGCACTTCTTCACCGCCCGTACCACGTTCTGATAACCGGTACAGCGGCAGAGGTTACCCGACAGCCCACGGCGGATCTCCGCATCGGTCAGCGGACGGCGCTCGGTCTTGTCGAGCAGGGCCGCGCTCGCCATCACGAGGCCCGGGGTGCAAAAACCGCACTGCACCGCCCCCTCGTCGATAAAGGCCTGCTGCACGTCGGAGAGCTCATTGCCTTTGCGCTCCCCCTCCACGGTACGAATGGATTTGCCATCGGCCCAGACCGCCAGATAGAGGCAGCTGTCGATGGCGGTGCCATTCACCCGCACGGTACAGGCGCCACACTCGCCGACACTGCACCCCTCTTTCACGCTGATAAGCCCCTGCCCGCGCAGGAAGTGGAGCAGCGACATGGTGGGCGACACCGCATAGGAGTAAGGTTTGCCGTTGATTTCGCACTGGATCTCCACGGCGGGACAGGTTTGCGGTTGCATCATAGGATCTTGCCTCCGGCACGTTCGACTGCGCAGGCGACCACCCGCTGCGCCAGGGTTTTGATAAGGTGCAGGCGAAATTCCTTTTCTGCCCGCCAGGAGGATCGCGGTGCCACGTCGGCCACCACCGCCTCGGCAATGGCAGCCAGTGTGGCGCGAGTTAGGGGTTGCCCCTCGGCCGCGGCTTCCGCGTGAGGGGTGCGCACCGGGGTCGGGGCCGCCACACCATAAGCCAGCCGCAGGCTCTTGAAGTGGCCATCCTCAATCTGGCAATAGGCGGCGCAGCCGATGGTGGCGATATCCATGGCACCCCGCATGGCGTACTTGAAGTAGTGGGAGCCCACATGGGGGTGTGAGTCCGGGGCAAAGTGGAATGCCACCAGGATCTCCGCCGGTTGCAGCGCCACCTTGCCGGGGCCGGTGTGAAAACCGGCGATGGGGATGCGGCGTGTGCCGTTAGGGCCAGCAATCTCAAGCTCGGCCTCGAGCGCGACGGTAGGCGCCGCCGAGTCGGCACTGGTGGCGCCGTTGCAGATGTTGCCGCCATAGGTGGCGACGTTGCGGATCTGCGGGCCGGCGATGGTGGCAGAGGCTTCGGCCAGCATTGGCAGGCGGCGCTGCACCAGCTCGTTTTCGATGAGCTCGGTAAAGGTGGTGCCGGAGCCGATGCGGATCGACCCATCAGGCAACTCGCACACCCCTTTGAGTTCGGGCAAGTCGTGAATATCAACGATATGGCGATAGGCGGCGTTGAGGTGATGGAGCTGGATCATCACATCGGTGCCACCGGCCAGCAAACGCGCCTCGGGATCAGCCTGACGCAGGGCGACCGCCTCGGCCACGCTGTGCGCCTTGTAGTAACGGGCAATATCAAACATGGTGTTGCTCCTCCCCTGATCCCTCGCCAATCAAACCCGCCGCGACAAACTCCCGGAACAGGGTTTTGGGGGTGATGGGCAGCTCGTTGATGGCGACGCCGGTCGCCATGCGGATGGCGTTACGGATGGCCGGGCCCGGCGAAATGATCGGCGGTTCCCCCAGGGATTTGTGGCCATAGACCGATTGGGGCTCGTAGGTCTGCACGAAGTCGCATTCAAGCTCCGGCAAATCCAGCATGGTGGGGAACTTGTAGTCGAGCAGGTTGGGGTTGCGCACCACGCCGCTCTTGGCGTCGATGATCATCTCCTCGAACAGCGACCAGCCGATCCCCATCCCCATGCCGCCATGCACCTGTCCCTCCGCCAGCTGCGGGTTGAGGATCTTGCCCGCATCGTGCAGGTTGATGATGCGATTGATGGTCACCTTGCAGAGATCGATATCGACGCTGAGATCGACAAAGGTGCAGCCAAAGCTCGGCGGATTGGTGGTGGTCTTGTGGGAGACCTCGGAGGTGATCTGGCCGCCGATAGTGAGGTGGTAGTAGGCGTTGACCGACACCTCGGCGACGCTGATCAGCACCTTGTCCGGCGCACCGGCCAGCACCACGTAGCCGTCGATCAGGGTCAGCGATCCTACATCCTGATGGCAGAGTTGGGCCGCCAGCGACAGAATGCGAGCCCGCAACTGCAGCGCCGCCTGATGGATGGCAGGGGCCGCCACATAGCTCTGGCGCGAGGCGAACGAGCCCGGATCATAGGCGGTGATGTCGGTATCCTGGGTCGAGATGACCCGGATCTGCTCAAACGGAATGCCTAACGTCTGGGCCGCCATCTGGGCAAAGACGGTGTCCGACCCCTGCCCTATCTCGGTGGCACCGATCTGCAGATTGACGGTGCCATCCTGATTGAGCAGCATGCGGGCACCAGCAATTTCGACCCCCACCGGATAGGTGTTGGAGCCGTAGCTGAAACAGGCCACCCCAATGCCGCGCCGCACCCGGCTCGCCGGATCCTGCTCCAGACACTCAGTCTTGAGTCGATCCCACTCGAACATCTCGCGACCACGGATCAGGCAGTCGGGCAACCCGGCGCTGTAGATGGTCTTCTGGTTGACCTGATTGACGTCCCCTTCCCGCGCCACGTTGGCGATCCGCACATCAAGCGGATCCAGCCCCAGTTCGGCGCAGGCGTCATCCAGCATGCATTCGAGGGCAAAAATCACCTGGGGCGCGCCGTAACCGCGCATGGCACCAGCGGTGGGCAGGTTGCTGTAGAAGGTCTTGGCGTCATAACCGAAGGCGCTGCGCGGATAGAGGTAGCTGATCTTGTTGCCCCCGGCGCTGGCTATGGAGTGGCCGTGAGAGGCATAGCCGCCAGTGTTGGAGAGCACGTCGAGCTGATAGCCCTTGAGGGTGCCGTCGCGGTTGAGGCCCATCTTGCCATCGATGGCAAAACCGTGGCGGGTACGAGAGGCAAAGAAGCACTCCTCCCGGCTCAAGGTCACCTTGACCGGCACACCGCCGAGTTTGTAGCTCAAAAACGCCGCCATCGGCTCTTCCAGCACATCCTGCTTGTTGCCAAAGCCGCCGCCCATATAGGGTTTGATCACTCGCACGCTAGACCAGGGCAGGCCGAGGGACTTGGCCACCCGGCTACGCACTATCTGGGGGATCTGGGTGCTGCTGACGACGATGATGTGGTCCGGTTGATCCATGTAGGCGTAGCAGGTCACCGTCTCCAGATGGCAGTGCTGCACCACCGGCGTCCGGTAGTGCGCCTGAAATTGCAGGTCAGCGGAGGCAATGGCCTGCTCCGGGTCATTGGCGCGAAGCTGGCTTTGGCGCAGCAGATTGCCGCTCGGGTGGATGGGATAGGCACCGTCGGCCAGCGCGCTTTGGGCATCCGTCATCACCGGCAGCGGCTCGTAAGTCACCTTGACCAGCGCGGCCGCTTTTTCGGCCACCAGCGGATCGCGCGCCACCACGATGGCGACCCCATCACCAAAGTGGCGTACATGGTCGGTGAGCAGACGGCGGTCTTTCACATCCCGTTTCGCCTCATCGAGGGACCAGGCGTGACCGGCGGTGCGAAAACAGGTGGTAGGGACATCTTCATGGGTAAACACGGCTTCGACCCCGTGCAGGGCCAGTGCCTCGGTCGCATCGATGGCAAGCACCTTGCCGTGGGCAATATTGCTTCGCACGTACTTGGCGTGGCGCATCCCGAGCATGATGTTGTCATCGGTATAGCGGGCGCTGCCGGTCACCTTGGCCTCGGCATCCACCCGCTTGAGCGGTAATCCTATGGACATATGCAAGTCCTTTTTCGAATGGAAAAATCTGGAACCGGCATAAAAAACAGCAAGATATGCGCCTGTTTCCCGTCATCGTCAGGAGAATGGGGAGAAGTGTGAAGGGGATCCCATCTAGCCCGCTTTTGTTGGCCCGAAGCGACAAGCCAGGGGCAGCCCCTGAGCAAACGGGGCACATCAGCGGTGAAAAAAGCGGCAGAGCGAGGAGAGCAAGGGTGGGAGCCTATCAATCTGGTAGGAGGATTTATCAAAATGGTATCGCGATGCTCCCCAACTGCGGAGAAGGCCAAGGCGTGATAGCCAGCGTGGGTGGGGTGAACACCGCAGACATAAAAAGCAACAGACATAAAAATGGGGCCGCCAGTGCGGCCCCAAACGGGCGGGTTATCCCTAAATAGCCCACCCCCCAGCATAAAAGAGCACCAGCGCCAGGGCGATGACCACGGTGCCGACGTTGAGCTTGTGCCACTCCTTCGAGCAGATGCGGCCGATCACCAGCGAGCTGAAGCCAAGCATGATGCCGGTCACGATGTTGCAGGTGAGCACGATAAAGACGGCGCACACCAGCCCGGACATGGCCCCGACAAAGTCATCGAAATCGAGCTTGGTGACGTTGCTCAGCATCAGGAGCCCCACATACATCAGGGCCGGCGCCGTGGCATAGGCCGGCACCAGATAGGAGAGCGGCGAGAGGAACAGCATCAGCAGGAACAGGCCGCCCACCACAGTCGCGGTGAGGCCGGTTTTGCCCCCCGCCGCCGTGCCCGCCGCCGATTCGATATAGACGGCAGCCGGGGCCGCCCCCACCAGACTGGAGAAGATGCTGCTGACCGAGTCGGCACTGAGCGCCTTGCCGCTGTTGATGATATGACCATCCTTATCGAGCAGGTTGGCCTGCCCCGCCACGGCGCGGATGGTGCCGGTGGCATCGAATACCGCCGTCATCACCAGCGCCAGCACGCTGGGCAACACCAGCGGCGAGAGTGCACCCATGATATCCAGACTGAAGATGAGGGACTTGCCCTGATCATCCGAGAGGCTCGGCAGGGCGAACAGTCCCTGATACTTCACCGCCGGATCGAAGATAAGGCCGAAGATGGAGATGGCAATGATCACCAGCAGGATCCCCCCCGGTACTCTCAGCTTCTCCAGCCCGAAGATCACCGCAAGGCCGATCAGGGACATGATTACCGGCATGGAGGTGAAGGCCCCCAGCGCCACCGGCAGCCCCTCCAGCGGGTTCTTGATCACCAGCCCCACCCCGTTGGCGGCGATAAGCAGCAAGAAGAGACCAATCCCGATGCCGGTACCGTGGGCAATTCCCATCGGCAGGTTGTCGAGGATCCAGCTACGCACCCCGGTCACCGAGATGGCGGTAAACAGCACCCCCATCAGGAAGACGGCGCCCAACGCCACCGGAATGGGGATCTGCTGCCCCAGCACCAGACTGAATGCAGTAAACGCCGTGAGGGAAATAGCGCAACCGATGGCCATCGGCAACTTGGCCCAGAGCCCCATCAAGAGCGAACCGAACCCCGCCACCAGACAGGTGGCGACAAACACTGCGCCGGGGGGAAAGCCCGCCTTGCCGAGCATGCTCGGCACCACTATCACCGAGTAGACCATGGCAAGGAAGGTGGTGAGGCCCGCCAGCACCTCCTGTCTGACGTTGCTGCCCCGCTCGCTGATCATAAAGTAGCGATCAAGAGCCGTTAGCGGCTGTTGCTTTGCTGCGCTCTGGCTGGCGTCATCATTAGCCAGCTGTTCCACGCTGTTTGTCCTGCTGTTTGCTTGGGTCATACCCAACTCCTTCACACGCGCCTGAATGTTCCATGACGAAATGGCGACAGGATCTGCGGGTCTGCCTCGCGCCAGTCTGATGAGAAACAGGCGATGGTGGCAGAGGATGCGACAGACAGACCAGGGCAGGCAGCCTTGACTCAAACGTTTGCCTTGCTGGTCAAAAAAACCGGGCCATTTCACGTTCTATGCGGGGAGATCCCCTGTAGTGCGGCAAGACTGGCGCCCCTGTGGGGCACGCCAGCCGCCGTATTCGTTGGGGCTGCGCCGCGGCAGCCCACTCCAGCCCCTACCCCCGTTCATGCACCAGCTGGCCATCCACATAAGTGCGGTAGATGGATCTGTCATCCCCCAGGGTCAACAGCACAAAGAGCTTGTCCCGCAGGGTGGTGGAGTTGTCATAACGCAGCTGCTGCAGCGGGGTGGCGACCGGGTCGAGCACCACGAAGTCCGCCTCCTTGCCCACCGCAAAGCTGCCGATCTTCTCGTCCAGCCCCAGCGAATGGGCGCCGCCCAGGGTGGCCAGATAGAAAGCCTGATAGGCCGAGAGCCGTTCGCCCTGCAGTTGCATCACCTTGTAGGCCTCGTTGAGGGTCTGCAGCATGTTGAAGGTGGTGCCGGCGCCGATGTCGGTGCCCATCCCCACCTTCACCTGCTTGCGCCACGCCTTGTGCAGCTTGAAGAGGCCGCTGCCGAGATAAAGATTCGAGGTGGGACAAAACGCGATGGTGGAGCCGGTCTCCTTCAGGCAATCCCACTCCTGCTCTTCCAGATGGACGCAGTGGGCAAAGACGCAGTTGTGGCCGGTGAGCCCATGCTGGTGATAGACATCGAGATAGCCCTTGTGCGCCGGGAAGAGGGATTTGACCCAGGCGATCTCGTCCTTGTTCTCGCACAGATGGGTGTGCAGATAGGTGGTGGGAAACTCTTCGCGCAGTCGCCGCGCCATCGCCAGCTGCTCGGGTGTCGAGGTGGGGGCAAATCGTGGTGTGATGGCATAGAGCAGTCGACCATTGCCGTGCCAGCGCTCGATAAGCTGCTTGCTCTGCACATAGCTGCTCTCGGCGGTATCGAGCAGATAATCGGGCGCATTGCGATCCATCATTACCTTGCCGGCGATCATCCGCATATTGATACGGCTGGCCGCCTCGAACAGGGCGTCTACCGACTCGGGGTGCACTGTGCCGAACACCAGCGCCGTGGTAGTGCCGTTACGCAGCAACTGCTTGATAAAGAAGGTGGACATCTCGCGGGCATATTCGAGATCGTTGTAGCGCCGCTCGGCCGGGAAGGTGTGGCGGTTGAGCCACTCCAGCAGTTGCTCGCCATAGGCCCCTACCATCTCGCTCTGGGGATAGTGAATGTGGGTATCGACAAAGCCCGGCACTATCATCTTGCCGCGGTAATCCCGCACCCGCACCTCGGCCGGAATGCGATCCTTGCCCTCCTCCCACTCACCGAACCAGTCGATGCAACCGTTGCGAATGATCAGCAGACCATCCTCGATAAGGCGGGCGTTGGACTCAATCTCCTCGGGCTGATCCACCACCCGGGTGATATCGAAGAAACTGCCGCGTACCGCTTTGACAGAGTTGTCGTTTTTCATAACCGTTTCCCTGTTTTTCTTGTTCTGTTGACGTTTTTTGCCGGTTTAACCGTCAGATCCGTTCCACTTGTGGCGCCACCGCCTCCCCGGGCACTGGCTCTGGTGACCCCTCACCCTTGCTGGCCGATGGCTGGCCCGCACTGCGGGCGGTAAAGATCACATCCGGCTTGTCGCTCAGCTGGATCACTTCAACCGCCTCGGCATCCCTGACGGCCGCCTTGCGTTTGCGGCTTTGCGGCAGCACCAGATTCATGATGATGGCGGTGATGCCGCCGGCGCAGATGGGGTTCTCCACCAGCATGTAGATACCGGCAGGCAGCACCTTGAAGACGTTCGGATCATAGGAGACACCGAGCCCAAGACCCAGCGAGGTGGCGACAATCAGGGTCTCCCGCCGATCGAAACCGTGGCTGATGATGATGCGACCACCGGCGATGGCGATCATCGAGAACATGATGACCATGGCGCCCCCCATCACAGGTGACGGTATGGTGGTAAAGAAGCGCCCCACCACCGGGAAGAGCCCCAACAACACCAGAATGACGGCAATAAACTTGCCCACATGGCGTGAGGCCACCCCGGTCATCTGGATAACGCCGTTGTTCTGGGCAAAGGTGGTGAGCGGCAAAGAGCCGAGGGCCGAGGCGATCACCGAGACCAACCCATCAGCCAGCACACCGCCGGAGAGCCGTTTTTGAAACTCGGGGCCCTGAATATCCCGGTGGGAGACCATAGCGGTGGCGGTGATGTCCCCCACCGCCTCCAGCACGCTCAACAGATAGATGGTGCCCGCCAGCATAAAGGCGTGAAAATCGAAAGAGAAACCGTACTTGAACGGGATCGGTACCGTAATAAGCGGCAGATTCTCAAGGGCGGAAAAATCCACCATGCCGAGCATCAGGGCCACCGCATAGCCAACCATCAGGCCGATGGCAATGCCGCTCATCCGCAGCAGCGGACTTCGGCTGCAGTTGAAGGCGACGATAACGCAGAGCACCAGCAGCCCCAGCCCGATGTGCTCGTATTTGCCAAAGGTGCCGCTGCTCATGGCGGAGAAGCCGCCGCCAAAGTCGATGATCCCCACCTTGATAAGGCTCAGGCCAATCATCAGTACCACTACACCGCTCACGGTCGGGGTGATCACCCGCTTGAGGTAGGGCAGCACGAAGGAGGAGCCCATCACCAGAAAGGCGCCGACAAAGGAGACCCCGAGCAGGGTCGAGACAATCAGCTCCTCATGGATGCCATCTTTTTTCATGGCGCCGCCCAGGGCGATCATCACGGTCACGAAGGAGAAGTTGACCGACTGGATGGAGAGCAGCCCAGAACCGATGGGGCCATAACGGTTCACCTGCAACCAGGTGCCGATACCGGAGGCGATCATCGCCATGGAGACCAGATAGGCGGTGATCTCGGTAGAGAGGCCCAAGGCGCCGCCGACGATCAGCGCCGGGGTCACCATGGGGACAAAAATAGCCAGCAGATGGGTCACTGCTCCCATCAGGGTTTGATAAAACGGGGGTTTGTCTTCCAGCTCGTAAATGAGATCCGAGTGCTTGCGTGTTGTTTTAGACATCATGTTTGTCCCATCACACAGAATGTAGGCGGAGTACTCATTCCGCCGTCAGGCGCTGGGGGCGAGCTGGCGCCCGCCCCTCACCTTTTCTTTTGTTATGCCGACACGTTTTGCTCCAGCTTGCCCAGCTCGCGCAGGATCTGCTCCGGCGTGAAGTGCCACTTGCGCAGCCAGACACCGCAGGCGTCGTGGATGGCGGTGGCGATGGCGGGCGCCGCGCCGTTCACCCCGATCTCCGAGATGGACTTGGCGCCGTAAGGGCCGACCTTGTCATCACTCGGTACCAGGAAGGCCCGAAAGTCGCGCGGAATATCGCCAATCTTGGGCGCGCCATAGCTCTTGAGATCCCGGGTCAGCGGGATGCCCTTGCTGTCGTAGCAGATCTCTTCGGTCATGGTGTGGCCGATGGCCCGCATGGTCGCCCCGTAGATCTGGCCGAGGGCCAGCTCCGGGTTGATGGGAGTACCGCAGTCGAGCAGGGCGTAGAACTTGTCGAGGCGGATCTCGCCGGTTCTGACGTTGACCGCCACCTCGGCGAAGTTGGCGCCATACGGGAAGGCGAGCTCAGAGGTGATGTAGCTGGCGGTGCCCACCAGAATGCCGAAGCCGGTACCAGTCTCCGCCTTGTGGGCCAGCTTGGCGAAGCTCACCTCCCCCTGCTTGCCGCGCACGATCCCCGGGTGAACTAGCTCCACATCCTCCACCGGCTCGCCCAGCATGGCGGCGCCGTGGAACAAGATCTTAGCCTTGAGGTTCTCGGCCGCCATCTTGGCCGCATTGCCGGAGAAGCAGGTACCGGACGAGGCGTAGGCCCCCTTGTCGAACAGGGCGTGGTCGGTATCGCCAGAGATCACATGCACATCGCTGAGTGGGCAACCGAGCACTTCGGCGGTCAGCTTGGCCACCACGGTATCGAGGCCGGTGCCAATATCGGCGCCACCGGAGTGGACGATAAAGGTGCCGTCCGATTCCAGCTTGACCATGCAGTTGGCCTGATCGATGTCCGGGATCCCCGATTTTTGCATGATGATGGCGACGCCACGGCCGATGCGCCAATCCCCGTCTGCGGGTTTGGGGCTATCCCAGGCAATCTGTTCGCGACCCTGTTTGAGGATGGGCTCGAGGGCGCAGCTGGCGGCGTGGGGTACAGAAGTGGGCATCTTGCCCTCGCCGATGGCCCCCAGCACCTTGAGGATGTCCCCTTCATGCACCCGGTTGTGCTCCACCATGTCGAGCTGATCGATCCCCAGTTTCTCGGCAAGCTCGGCAATGGCCATGGTCAGCGCGAAGTTGCCCTTGGGCGCGCCGTAGCCCTGATAGGCGCCGGTCGGGCAGATGTTGCTGTAGTAGGTGTTGACGGTAAAGCACACGTTGTCGCACGGGTAGAGCGGCAGGGAGAGCGCCGGGCCGTTGCTCGGCACCGTCAATGAGTGGTTGCCGTAAGGGCCGGTGTTGGCACGAAAATCCATGTCGATGGCGGTGATGGTGCCATCTTTCTTGGCCCCCACTTTCACCTTCACCTTGGCCACGTGGCGGGAGGTGTTGCTGATGAACTCCTCTTCACGGGTGTAGCGGAAGGTGACCGGACGGCCGGTGACCTTGGTCGCCCAGGCGCACACCTCTTCCAGCAGGATATCCTGCTTGGAGCCAAAGCCGCCCCCTACCCGCTCCTTGATCACATGCACCTGATGTTGCTTGAGGCCGACGATGCGCGCCACCTGACGGCGCACGTGCCACGGCACCTGAGTAGAGGCGTGAATGACCAGACGATCCCCATCCATATAGGTGAAGCAGATGTGCGGCTCGGTCGGGCACTGCTGGGCCTGGGTCGATTCGTAGGTGCGCTCGACAATCTCGTCCGCCTCGGCAAAGCCCTTGGCCACATCGCCGATCTGGCCATGGACACTGGCGGCCAGGTTCTCGTGCGGGCGGGAACCAATGGGGAAGTTGATGATCATGTGCTCGTCGCCGCGGCGCACCGAGCAGGCGTTCTGCTGCTCGAGATCCGCAGGCGCACCGGCCATGTAGACGATGGGCTCGTCGTGCACCAACGGTGCATTGGGGGCCATCGCCTCATCGATGGTCATGACCGCTGGCAGCACCTGATACTCGACCTCGATGAGTTTCAGCGCCGCCAATGCGATGGCTTCGCTCTCGGCCACCACGGCGGCGACCCTGTCACCTACGTGGCGCACCTTGCGGCTGAACATACGGCGATCGAGCGGTGACGGCTCGGGAGCACTCTGACCACCCGGGGTGTAAAACACATCCGGGCAGTTGAGATAGGTAATGACATGCACTACACCCGGCAGCGCTTGCGCGCGGCTCACGTCGAGTTTGGTGATCACCGCATGGGGATGGGGGCTGCGCAGCATCTTGATGATCAGCGCATCTTCAGTAACCCGATCCTCCACGTAGCAGGGCTTGGCCTGCACCATCTTGGCGGCGTCCACTTTCGGACAGCTCTTGCCGATATGGCGCAAATCGTCGCGAAACTCCGGGGCGATCTGGCACAGGTAATCGGGATCCTTCATCCGTGAGCAGGCAAGCTCGATGGCCTGATAGAACTGCTGGTAACCGCCATCGCGGTGAAACAGGCCCGAGAGGGCATCGTCGATTTGATCACGGGTAGGTTCGGGGTGGCGATCAAGCAGGTCGGTGACGATGAGCGCCGCAGCCGGATCGTTGTAGCCTGACTGCACCACCCCCACGTCCACCATCGCCTGCTGCACCAGACTGAGCTGGTTCCAGCTACCGAGGGACTCGGCGGTGCGCACCTGCGCCCCATCCAGCTGGGCGGCGATCAGCAGAGAGGCGTTGATCACCTTGCCGTTGAAGAGAATGGCGTCGGAGCCGGCAAAGCCAAAACCGTCGTCGCTGTTGCGCACCGAGTGCATCCGGCACTGGTTGAACAGCACCCGCTGGGCATTGTCACCGGCCTTGCAGATGACGGTACGCAGGGCACCGTTCAGGGTAAAGTTGAGTTCCATCATGCTTGCACCTCCTGCTGCTGGCAATCCACCAGCAGATCCGCCACCACTACACCGGTGATATACCGCTTGTAACTCACGCTTCCCGCCAGATCCTCACGGGGCGCAATCAGCTCGCTCACGGCGGCCTCCAGCGCGGCATCGTGCAGTTCGCGGCGCTCCAGATCCCGCAGGCGCATCGGCTGCGGGGTAACACCAGCGACGGCCACCCGCATCTCGCCAATGCTGTCGAGGGCTACCGCGGCGGTCATTACCGCCAAGCCATCGGCGTTGCGGCTGATGCGGCGGGTGGCGCAGCGCAGTTCAGGCTCCGGCAGCACAATCCCCAGCACCAGGGCATTGCGCTGACCCGCCAGATAGGCGTCGATAGGTTGCAACAGGTTGTTCTCCAGCACCACCACGGCTTCGAGTACCAGCAGTACCGGCAGCAGCGGGGAGTCCTGCTGTTGGCAGGCAAGTTCGCCACCGAGGGTGGCCTGATTGCGCAGATGGCGGGAGTAGACAAACCCCAGCGCGTCGCACAGGGCGGCCGGGGTACGGGGATCCTCTTTCAGGGTCTGCAGGGTGACGGTGGCGCCGATATGGATCTGGCCGTGCTGCTGTTCAATCTGGTCAAGCCCCAGCTTGTCCAGTGAGATAGCGACCTTCTTGTCGGTGCGGGTCGGAGCGGCGTTAAGCTTGCTGCCGCCTCCCATGTAGACGGCGTCGTTGCCGAAACTGGCCTTGAGTTCCAAAGCCTGACCCAGTTGCTCGGGTCGGAAGAATTGCTCAATCATGTGTCGTCCTTACTCTTGCTGCCCGCCGTCGGGAAAATCCACAGGGCGGGCAATCCGGTCCAAAACTGTGGAGGGTGGCCTTAGGCCAGCTGATCCATCCGTTGCCACAGGCGGCTCGCCACCTTGCTGGCCTGCTCGTAAATGGGCGCGACATCGAACGGGAACTCGCGATCCTGATAGACCATGCGCCCCTCCACCATCACGCTGTTGACGCAGGCAGATCCCATGCCGAAGGCGAGATGGCCGCCGAGGTTGCGCGGCGCCAGCGGGGTCGGTGCGTCGTAGTCGCAAATGGTGAGGTCGGCCTTGTAGCCCGGCTCCAGGCGGCCAAATTTGGCGCCGAAGTTGCGTTCCAGCAGGGTGTTGCCGTTCCACAGGAAGCGGGCAAAGCTGTCGGGCCACAGGGCACCACCGGCATCCTTGTGCTTGAAGTAGGCGAACTTGAGCTCTTCGAGCATGTCGGAGCCGATGCCATCGGTGCCGAGCGCCAGATTGCGATACTCCGGCAGGTGCATGTTGTAGCCCACATGGTTGTTCATGTTGGATCGGGCGTTATGCACCAGGAAGGCATCGCGGCTGTTGAGCAGCTCGATGTCGGCCGGGCTCAGGTAGATACCGTGGGCGATCAGAGTCTTGCTGTCGATAAGGCCAAACTCGTCCAGCCGGGCGATGGGCTCCTTGCCATAGTGGTGGTGACCGTGGGCCATGTCGTAGCGGTCTTCCGCCACATGGATATGCAGCCCACGACCGGTGACCTGCACCGCTTCGCGCAGCATGGCGAGTCCCTCGTCGGGCACGGTGAAGGGGGCGTGGGCACCGATATGGGCTTCCACCAGATAGGGTTCGCTCCCCTTGGCTTTGGCCGCATCGATCTGTTGGGCGAACAGGATGTTCTCCTCTACCCCGGCCTGCAGCTCGGCGAGGCCGCCGTTGCGATCCGTGGTCTCGAAGCAGGTCATGCCGCGCAGGCCCGCCTCCATAAACCCTTTGCGCAGCACATTCAGGGAGCCCTTGATGAAGTTGGGCGACGCGTGGTGGTCGATCACCGCGCTGCAGCCGCTCTTGATCGCTTCCAGCGAGCAGATGAGGCCGCTGTAGTAGAGGGACTCTTCATCAAGCGCCCGATCCAGCCGCCACCAGAGGTTTTTCAGGGTGGAGATAAAATCCGGGCAGGGGGCGATATTGGCCATGATCCCCCGCGACAGGCCGGAGTAGAAGTGGTTGTGGGCACAGACAATGCCCGGCATCACCAGCTTGCCCCCCATCTCCCGATAGTTGGCCTCCGGGTAGAGGGCCCGCAGATTGGGCCCCACCGCTTTGATAAGCGATCCTTCGATGGCGATATCCACCCCTTCGAGCACCCGGGTCGGCTCCAGCTGGACAGCGGTGACGTTCTTCAGAATAAACATGGTTTGCTCCTTCGCTTATTCGTGGTTCGCTCAGGCCTCGACGGCCCCCAGCAGGTAGTGGTGATGAGCATGGACATGGCTGATGATCCGGCACATGTCGCCAAGGGCCGCTGGCGCATCCTTGATCCGGCTCTGGGCATCTATGGTCAGGCGATAGGTCTCGCCATCCTGACGCACCCGCAGTTCGCCGCCGTCAGCCAGATAGAAACCGGGGTTGCGGCTGTTGTCGAAGTCCTCGGGCAGGCTGAAGATGGTGACCTTGTCCTGATAGGGCTTGCCCTGCCACGGGCAGAACTGGGCGCAGTTGCCACATTCGTTGCAGTAGGCATCCAGGTGCAGGGTCTGGAACTGGTCTTTGAAGCCCGGCACCGCGATGGCGACGTTGGCCCGGTTGGGGCAGACATCCACGCACTTGCTGCAGAGGTAGTTGCACTCGAGGCAACGGTGCGCCTCTTGCGCCACGAAGGCATCGCGCTCGTTCTTGTCAACCATGGTGACGGCGATGCTCCCCTTGCGGCGGTAGATCTCATCCTTGCCCGACGGCTGGATGGTCACTTCACTCTGATGGCTGGCGATATGCTCACGAGAGAGCACCAGATCCGCGGCGCGGCGGGCACCACCGATGGCACCGACGATCGAGGATGGGCCGCTCTGCACGTCACCGATGAGGAAGACGTTGCGACGGCTGGTTTCGCCGGTCTGGCCATCCACCTCGGGCCAGCCATCGCTGCCAAGGGGAATACCCATAGCTTTGAGCACCTCGCAGTCAGGCTGCTCGCCAATGGCGGTGATCAGGGCATCCATCTGCATCACTTCGGTCTGCTCGGTGGGCACCGGACGGCGGCGGCCCTGCTCGTCAGGATCCCCCAACGCCATCATCCGCACAGTGAGCTTGCCATCTTTGTCAAAGCGCTCCGGATTGGTGAGGAAGCAGAAACGCACCCCATCCTCCACCGCTTCCAGATACTCCTCGCGATAGGCAGGCATCTCTTTTTCGCTGCGGCGGTAGATAACGGTCACATCGCTGACACCCGGCACCTTGAGGGCGGCGCGGGCGCAGTCCATGGCGGTGTTACCGGCGCCGATCACCGCCACATGGCGGCCGAGCGGCAGCGGTTTGCCCTGATTGAAGCTGCGCAGGAAGTTGAAGGACTTGTAGACCCGATCATGTCCCCCTTCGAGGCGCATGCCGCCATTCTTGTCGGCACCGATGCCGACGAAGACATAGGCAAAGCCCTGGGCGTGCAGCTTGTCGACGGTGAGCGCCGGATCGCAACCAAACTCGAACTTGACCCCGTGAGCGGCGACAAAGTCGATGTCGTGCTGGATAAGCTCGGCCGGAATGCGGAACTCGGGGATGATGTGTTTGACCACGCCACCGGCATCCGCTTCGCGCTCGAACACGGTGACAGGGTGGCCGGCACGGGCCAGGAAGTAACCAGCGGAGAGACCGGCCGGGCCTGCACCTATTACCGCAACCGGGTGCTTGTCACCGCTACCTGCCGGTTTGTGCCAGCGGGCCTTGTACCCTTCCCAGCCGCGCTCCAGCGCCACTTTTTTCAGCTCACGGATATTGAGCGCGCTGTCGTAGTCGAGACGGGTACAGTTGTACTGGCACTGGTGATCGCAGATATGGCCGGTGATGGCGGGCAAGGCGTTGCGCTGATAAATCAGCTCAAGGGCCGCCACATACTCCCCCTCGCCCATCAGGCGAATGTACTCGGGGATATCCTGATGCACGGCGCAGGCAGTGACGCAGGGTGCCACATAGCAGTCGGTCAGCGGCAGACCGCCCCCCACTTCGATACGATCGTCGGACTTCCACTCCTTCTGGGTGTAATCCATGGTGAGGGCCTTGGCGGCAAGCGCTTCCAGCTTGGTCACATCCACCTGAGCCATGCCCCAGCTGTCAGAAGTGTCGATCTCTTTGAGGCACTCGATCTGGCGCAGATAGCCACCCGGTTTCAGCAGGTCGGTGGCCATGGTGATGGGGCGGATACCGGTCTCGAAGATCTCGGCGATGTTGAACTTGCTGGCACCACCGGAGTAGGAGATGGGCAGCTTGCCATCGAAGGCACGAGACAGCACGGCCGCCACGTTGATGGAGAGCGGGAACAGCGCCCTGCCGGACATGTACATCTCATCCCCCGGCAGCGCCCCTTTGCGATTGATGGTGCCCAGGGTGTTGGTCAGCTTGACCCCGAAGGTGAGCCCCTTCTCGGCCCCCAGCGCCATCAGACGGGTCAGCATCGCCTTGGCCTGATCCAGCTTGAGGTCGTGATCGAACGACTCTTCGCTCAGACCAATGTAATCAAAGCCGCAGGTATCGAGGATCTCGCGCACCCGCGGGTAGCCCAGCAGGGTCGGGTTCAGTTTGACGAAGGTGTTGAGTCCCTTCTCCTCCAGCATGTAGCGGCAGATGGCCTCGATCTCGTTGGGCGGGCAGCCGTGCATGGTGGAGAGGGTGACGCCGTGCACCAAATTGGCCGGGATGCGATCCACCAGCTGTTGCAGGCGATCGCGGCGCGCTCCCAGCCCCAGCTCGGCGATAAACTGCCCGTCGGCCACCAACTCGCGCAGCACCTGCTGGTACTCGGCAAACTTCGGACTTTGGCTTGCATCCATCAGGCTGTGGATAAACTGCTGCATCGGTGGCTGTTTGATGCCATCGAGGTTGTAACCCACGCTCATGTTGAAGATAAAGGACTTGGCCTCTCCGTCGAGGCGCGGGTCGAACACCTCCTCCAGCAGGTAGAGAGCAAACCAGGCTTTAAGATACTCGTCGAACGCCTTGGGCAGGGTGAACTCGGTAGACCACTCGGTGTTGAAGCACTCGTCTTCGGCATCGATACAGGGCTTTTCCAGTTCGAGACGGTCCATGATCTGCACCGTCTTGAGCTCGATAAAGCGCCCGCCGGTCAGCCAGGAGGTGACGATATTCTGGGCCAACTGGGTATGGGGGCCGGCTGCCGGGCCAATGGGGGTCTCGCAGGTTTCACCGAACACCTTGATCTTGCGCTCGTCCTGCTTGCGATAGAATTGCGCGGCGGGAATACCGAAAATGCTCTGACTCTCTTTATATTCCGCAAAAATACGGGTCAGCAGGTTCTTGAACGGAACGGGTCGCATAATATCGCCCATGGCTATCTCCTTGCAGCTGTTCTGCCCATTGGCAGCATGAATAAATGGGGTATCCCGCACGGGTGTTCCCCCTTGGCAAGGAGAAGAGCAACAATCAGGCCACTACAGTTAAAAAACTATTTTTTACGGTAAAAGCGTGAGACAGCTCCAATTAATGGAGAGAATTTACGATGCCACCATTATGGGTACTGCGAGTAGTTATCAATCACTCTGGAATTTACTTAATGATCAGTTCAAAAAGAACTTGCCCTATCAGATCAAGTGCGAGAAATATCACTTTGATACGCCATTTATCTCCCCGTTATCTTTTTAAACTGGGTTATTTCGTGGGCTCGCTCTCATTTTCAAGAATGCCACCCAGCAGCGCCTGATAGCGCTCCGGGGTATCCACATCAAACAGGATGGCGGGGCTGTCAACTGGCACCATACGGTGCTGATGCCCGTGCAACCAGCGCCGTACCGACGACTGCACCGGGGCCGCTGCCAGCTCGCGGACAAGGGATTTTGGCAGCAACACCGGATGGCCCGCCTCCCCCTGCCAGGTGGGGAAAAGAGCCTCACAGCCCCGTGCCTGCCAGAGCTGTTGATAGACCTCGCGCGGGATACAGGGGAGATCCCCGTGGCTGATAAAGAGGTAGTCAGCGTCACTGGCCGCCAGAGCGCAGCGGATGGAGCTGCCCAGCCCCTGCCGATAGTCGGGGTTGTAGACGACAACAATATCCGGCCGTGATCCGTAGCGCGCTTGAAGCTCCTCGCCACGATGGCCCACCACCAGAATAACCCGCTGACAAAAGGCCTGGGCATTTTTGAGACTTGCATCAAGCATTGTCCCCTGGCAATAAGGTAGCATCATTTTCCAGGTGCCCATTCGGGAAGATAAACCCGCCGCCGTTATTATACAGTCACACTGCACTTGTTCCTGGCAACGTTGTTTTCCACTCCCTTTGATATTTATTTTGGTCGTCATTATGTCGCACCCACACGTTGTTGCTGTCGCATTTCCAGATATAGATCCGCTATTAAACTCGCTCACCAAAAATATTGATAGCCATACCACCTTAATTAGCCTCTGCGGGGCCGGTGGAAAAACCAGCACCCTGTTCTGGCTGGCGGAATATTTTTATCAACAGAGTAAAAGGGTGCTAATTACCACCACCACCCGGATGTTTCTGCCTGCCCCGTCACACTATCGGGAATTGATTATCGAGACGGATCCCGTTCGTCAACTTACCCGCTGTCAGCAACTGCCCGATGAGCCGACCCTGGTCGCCCTGTTCAGCCATATCGATCAGGCCAGCGGCAAGGTGGCGGGCCCCACACCCCAGCAGATTGATCTCATCAAGGGGCAGCAGCGCTTCGATCTCATCCTGGTCGAAGCGGATGGCGCCAATCACAAGTTATTGAAAGTGCCCGCTTTGCACGAACCTTGCATTCCCCAAAGCAGTGATTGGGTGATCGCCCTGACGGGCGGCGCCATGGTAGGGGCCAAGGCCGACCCGCAGCAGATCCACCGCTGGGCAGAGCTTCAGGCCCTGTGCGGGATAGTGGCCGGTGACCCCCTCGACTGGGCCCTGTTTCACCAACTGCTCTCCCACCCCGAGGGGCTGTTCAAAGGCACCCCGGCCAGGGCGCGCCGGATCTGGTTTATCAATGGGGATTATCAAAATGAGGCGTCGTGGCTCGATGAATTGATAAAGCTGCATAGCCGCCACCCCGAGATCTATGCCATCTGGCAGGGGGCGGTTCGCGAGCCACAGCCCATTCGCCACGCACTCGGTTACTTCGCTCATGATGGGGCACAGCCGCCTCGCCCATGATGGTTTAAGGATAAGAAGAGGTACCTTATGAATCTGTTTGCACACGCAGCCCGACTGGAACAGGAGAACACGCCGTTTGCCATGGCCCAGATCATCGAGAGCCGGGGCTCCACCCCGCGCCATCAGGCCCAGATGCTGGTGATGGCCGATGGCCAGATCCTCGGCACCATCGGCGGCGGCATGATCGAGCGGCTGGTGATCGAAGAGGCCATGGCGGCCATTGCCGAGCGCAAGCCGCGCATCTTCCACGGCCGGATGGCCCGCAACGGCGAACATGCGGTGGGGTCGGATTGCGGCGGCGCCATGTCGGTCTATATCGACGTCTACGGTCTGCGCCCCCGTCTGGTATTGATTGGCGCCGGTCACGTCAACCGGGCGCTGGCCCATGCTGCGGCCCCGCTGGGTTTTGATATCCATGTCGGCGACTGCTTTGAAGGGAGCCTCAACCCCGACCACTTCCCCGCTGGCACCCATCTCAAGCAGGCCGACTCCATCAGCGCGGTGATCGAGGCGCTGGCCATCGAGCCCGCCAACTTCGTCATCATCGCCACCAACCATCAGGACAAGGAGGCGCTGGATCGGCTCATCACCCGTCCCCTCGCCTATCTGGGGCTGCTCGCCAGCAAGCGCAAGGTACAGACCTTCACCCAGGCACTGCGCCAGCAAGGGGTGAGTCAGGAGCAACTGCAGCGGCTGCATGCCCCCATCGGCTACAACATAGGTGCCGAGACCCCCGAGGAGATCGCCATCAGCATCCTCGCCGAACTCTTGCAAGTGAAAAACGGCAAGGCAGGTGGCCTGATGCAGGACGATGTGCGCCTCAAGCGGGATCAACTGGTGGTGATGCGCGGCTCCGGCGATATCGCTACCGGCGTGGCGCTGCGCCTGCACAATGCCGGCTTCAAGGTGGTGATGCTGGATCTCGACAAACCCACGGTGATCCGCCGCACCGTCGCCTTCGCGCAAGGGATGTTTGATGGTGAAACCAGCGTCGAGGGTGTGAGCGCCAAGCGGGTCGAGAGCGTCGAGCAGGCGTTCGAGCAGCTGGATCGGGGCATCATTCCGCTGCTGGTTGACCCCGACTGTGCCACCCTCGCCGAGCTCAAGCCCCGCTACCTGGTGGATGCCATCCTCGCCAAGCAGAATCTCGGCACCCACAAGGAGATGGCCCCCATTACAGTGGCCCTCGGCCCGGGGTTTGAGGCGGGGCGCGACTGCGATGCGGTGATCGAGACCAACCGCGGCCATCATCTGGGCCGGGTCATCTATCAGGGCCCCGCCCAGCCCAATACCGGCATTCCCGGGGTGATCGAGGGGCACTCCGCCCGCCGGGTGGTGCGCGCCCCTGTCGCCGGGGTGATGAAGAGCATTATCAAGCTCGGTGATCTGGTGCAGGAGGGGGATGTGATCGCCCATGTGGGGGACGCTCCCATTATCGCGCCGCTCTCCGGCATGGTGCGAGGTCTGCTCAGCGATGGCATCGAGGTGACCGTCGGCTTCAAGATCGGTGACATCGACCCCAGAGGCGAGCGGGCCGACGCCACCACGGTATCGGACAAGGCACGCGCCATCGGCGGCGCCGTGCTGGAAGCCATGATGCATCTGGCCCAGCGCAGATAAGAGAGTGTTCTTAAAACCAAAAGGGCCCGCCATGATGGCGGGCCCTTTTATTTCGTTGCCAGCAATCGGCTCAACCGTGTTTGATGCGGGTCTCTCCTGCGACCGACACCACGGAGCGTTTGCCCTTGCGGCTAATCACCAACAGCGCCAGCACGATAAGGGCGATGCCGCTTCCTTCCACCGGCCCCGGATTTTCGCCGAGCAGCCACCAGGAGAGCAGCACACCGGTCACCGGCACCGCCAGAGTACTGAGGCTGGCAATCCCCGCCGGCAATTTTTTCAACACAAACAACCAGAGACTCCAGGCGATGGCGGTGGCGAAGATGGCGCTATAGGCCAGGGCGCCCATCACGTAGGGTTGCCAGTCGATGGGACGCTCCGGCACCAGCGCGGCCACCAGTGTCATCACCAGGGTGGCGTAGATCATCTGCCAGGTGGTGAGGGACATCAGATCCACCCCGGGATGGCGGGCATACATCCGCTTGGCGATGATGGCGCTGATCCCCCAGCAGATGCCGGAGAGGATCGCCAAGAGCGCACTCTTGAGGGACTCAAGATGCAGCAACCAGGGCTGGATCACCAACAGCAGGCCGCAGGCCGCCACCCCGACAGCCAGATAGTGCAGCTTGCGCATCCGCTCGCCGAGAAAGAGCGCTGCAAAGATCACCACCCAGAACGGCATGGTGTAACTCAGAATGGCCACCTTGCCCGCCCCGCCGCTGATCAGCGCCCATTGTGCCAACCCCACCATGCCGCAGGTCTGGAACAGGGCGATGGCCAGGGTATAGCGAAACGGGGTGGGTTTGAGATAACGGCGCCCGCGCAGGGCCAGCACCAGCAACAACACCAATGAACCGCACAGGCAGCGCAGGGCGGTGAACTCGAAGGCCCCCGCGTAGAGCATTACCTGCTTCATCACGATCCAGCTGTAACTCCAGATGGCGGTGAGCAGGACCAGTCCCCCCAACGCCGCCATATTGATCTTTCCACTCATCTCTCACCACGCATTGCTCTGCCTTTCGCCTCTTGTTCCGATGGGCCAACCCCTTATCGGGGTGGCTATCTTACCCCTGTGCTGGCGGGCTGCCCATTCCCTACGGGTGAATAGCCTATGGGCAAATTGCCTGTGAGCAAATCGACCTCAGCCACAGTAGCGCCCTAGCCAAAAACAGCAGGGGGCCAAGGCCCCCTGTCTATCAACCCGTCATCACGTTGCACGCTACAGGCTGATCACGGTACCGGTCTTGCCAGCGATCCCCTCAGCTGCCTTTTCCAGCAGGGTGATGAGGGATTTTCGCCCCGGCAGGGCGGTGGCGAACGAGAGCGCCGCCTCCACCTTGGGCAGCATGGATCCCTTGGCAAACTGCCCCTGGGCAATAAAGCTGTTGGCATCAGCCACGCTCAGGGTATCGAGCCACTGCACATCGGGCTTGCCGAAGTTGATGGCGACTTTCTCCACGGCGGTAAGGATGATCAGCATGTCGGCGTCGATCAGTTCCGCCAGTTTGGCACTGGCCCAATCCTTATCGATCACCGCACTGGCACCGCGCAGGTGGTTGCCCTCCCGCAGCACCGGAATACCGCCACCCCCGACGGTGATCACCACCTGACCGGCAGCCAGCATGGCAGAGACGGTCTCTTTCTCGATGATATCGACGGGTTTGGGGGATGCCACTACCCGGCGATAGCCGCGACCGGCATCCTCTTTGAGCCGCTCCCCCTTGGCCATCAATGCTTCGGCCTCCTCCTTGCTGAAGAAGCCGCCGATGGGTTTGCTCGGGTCGAGGAAGGCGGGATCGTTTTTATCCACCTCAACCTGGGTCACCAGAGTGGCGACCGGCTTGTGGATGCCGCGTTCAAGCAGTGCCTCGCGCAGGGCATTTTGCAGGTCATAACCGATATAACCCTGACTCAGGGCCACGCAGATCGACATGGGCAGATGGGGCGCCTTGGGATCGTGGCGGGCCGCCACCTCGAACGCCTGCTGGATCATCCCTACCTGCGGGCCGTTGCCGTGGGTCACCACCACCTCATGCCCCTGGGCGATCAGGTCGGCAATGGTGCCCGCCGTGCTCTGCACCGCCTTCATCTGCTCGGGCAGGTTGTTGCCCAGCGCATTGCCACCAAGGGCCAGTACGATTCTCTGTTTCATCTTGTTATCTCCAGTGATGGGACAAGCCGGCGCGATACCGGCCCACCTTTCGTTGTTCACATAAGCTTGCTGCTCTGCGTGTTTCGAACGGATTGTCAGCCTGCAGCCGCGGGGCAAGGCGAGTGCAGCTCCGGCGCCAACGCCGGATCAAAGGGTGCCCTGGCCAGAAAGCGGCCATGACCACGCCGCCCCAGAAACTCGCCATCGCGAGCGACTATCTCGCCACGGCTCAGGGTCATTCTGATCTGGCCGGGGCAGCGCATCCCCTCGTAAGGGCTGTAGTCGCCGTTGTCGTGCAACTGTTGATGGGAAATCAGGGTGTCACCACGGGGATTCATGATCACCAGATCGGCATCAGACCCCGCTTGCAAGTTGCCCTTGCGCGGCCAGAGGCCAAACAGGCGCGCCGGGTTAGCGCTGGTGAGGGCCACGAAGCGGGACGGCGAGATGCGCCCGCCCAATACCCCGTGGGCAAACAGCAGCAGCATCCGGTTCTCGACGCCCGGCAAGCCGTTGGGACAGCGGCTGAAATCGCCACCCGAGAGGGTCATGCGCTGGGCGTGGGAGAAGTTGCAGTGATCGGTCGCGACGGTGTCGATGTCGCCCGCGGCGATGCCGACCCACAGCTTGTCCAGCTCGCTGCGCCCACGCAGTGGCGGGCTCAACAGGAAGTCGACTCCGTCTTCGCGGTAGTAGCAGGCGTCATCGAGCAGCAGATACTGCGGGCAGGTCTCGACCCAGACCGGCTGACCCTGACGGCGCGCCAGCTTGAGGTACTCCAGCCCCAGGCCGTTGGAGAGGTGGACGATATAGAGCGGCGCACTGCCCGCCAGATCCGCCAGATTGATCATCCGGGCGATCGCCTCCGCCTCGCACTCCAGCGGACGGCTCTGCGGGTGATACCAGGGTTCATGGTGGCCGGCGGCCAACAGGGCCGCCCGGCGCGCCGCGATGGCGGCGTCGTTCTCGGGATGGACGGTGGCGAGCGCCCCCACCTCTTTGAGGCGGGCCAGCGCGCGCAGCACGTCATGGTCCCCCAGCTTGTACTGGTAGGTGAGATAGAGCTTGAAGCTGCTGATCCCCTCCTCCTGCACCATGGCGGCCATTTCGTCCAGGATGGCGTCATCCACATGCTGGATCACGCCGTGAAAGCTGTAGTCGATCACCGCCTGATCGGCGGCGTAGTCGTGATAGCGGGCCAGCTGGTGATGCAGATTGCACCCCGCCGGGCCAAATCCCATGTGGTCGATGATGGAAGTAGTACCACCACAAGCGGCGGCACGGGTACCGCTGAAAAAATCATCGCAACTGCGGGCGATGCCCACATCGATGTTGAAGTGGGTGTGGACATCGATGCCGCCCGGCATCACATAGCAGCCGCTGGCATCGATCACCTCGGTCTCGCCATCGGGCTGGATATCGGCAGCACGGGCGCGGATCACCCCGTTATCGATCAGCAGATCCTGACGATATTCCCCTTGTGGATCGACCAGCACACCGTTTTTTATCAGCCGTTTCATCCCCACCACCTCGAATGCTTTTGCCTTCAAACAGCAAGGCCCCGCCTCAATGGAGACGGGGCACTTTCAACAGCTGGGCGGCGATGGCAGTCACCACCCGGCAGACCCCTTACTTGTCCAGCTCGGCCAGATAGAGCATGGGGATCACGGCGTACATGGCGGCGCACTTGACCAGATGCTCTTTCCAGGTCTTCTCGTTCGGGGCGTGGGCTTCCGGCTCTTTACCCGGGCCAAAACCGATGACCGGAATACCGTGGCGACCCATGATAGAGACCCCGTTGGTAGAGAAGGTCCACTTGTCGACCACCGGCTCTTTGCGGAACAGCTCGCGATAGGCCTTGGAGAGGGTCTTGACCGTGATGTGATCCTCTTCCACTTTCCAGGTCGGGAAGTAGCACTCGGTCGGGTAGACCAGACCGGTGTAGGCCGGACGATCATACTGGTACATGGAGACTTCGGCACCGGCCGCTTTTACCGCAGGCAGGGCGCGGATCTCGTCCAACGCACCTTGCCAGGTCTCGCCCCAGGTGAGACGACGGTCGATGGAGACAGCACAGCTGTCGGCCACGGCGCAGCGGCTCGGGGAGGTGAAGAAGATCTCGGAGACGGTCAGGGTGCCCTTGCCGAGGAAGTCGTCATTGCCAAGGTTGTGGCTGAGCTCCTGCAATTCGCCCAGGATCGGGCCCATCTTGAAGATGGCGTTGTCACCGCGCTCCGGCGCAGAGCCGTGGCAGCTCACCCCTTGCACCTCGACGCGGATCTCCATACGGCCACGCTGGCCACGGTAGATCTGACAGTCGGTCGGCTCGGTACTGACCACGAACTCGGGGCGGATCTTGCTCTGCTCGATGATGTACTGCCAGCACAGACCGTCGCAGTCCTCTTCCTGCACAGTCCCGGTCACCAGCAGGGTGTACTGATCTTCCAGCCCCAGATCCTTGATGATCTTGCCGGCATAGACCATGGAGGCCATGCCCCCTTCCTGGTCGGATGCGCCACGGCCGCCGATGATCTCGTGATCTTCCATGCCCTCATAGGGGTCGAAGGTCCAGTTGGCGCGGTTACCGACACCGACGGTATCGATGTGGGCATCCATGGCAATCAGGCGCGGGCCATGGCCGATATAGCCCAGCACATTGCCCATAGGGTCAATCTCTACCTTGTCGAAACCAACCTTCTCCATCTCCTGCTTGATGCGCAGTACCACCCGCTCTTCATCGCAGCTTTCGCTCGGGATAGCGATCATGTCGCGCAGGAACTGACTCATCTCGGCCTTGTACTGGTAGGCCTTCTCCAACACCATTTCAAACGGAATTTGCTTGCTCATTGTGATTCTCCATAACAACTGAGAGTGCGCGGCCTGTTCGTCGGCAGCGCCCTGTGCCCGTTACCGCACCCCGTTGGCGAGGTGCGATCAGTTCTTCAATTCGTGTCTCTGCTCTGGCGGGAGAGTTAGTCGCAGGCAGGATGTTTGCCTTCCCACACCACTTCCCGGTAGTGGGTCACATCGGTGTCCCCTTCGGTGTTGATGATGAGTACGACCGAGTTGCTATCCAGCCCGAGGCGAGCCATCAGCGCCGCGCGATCCGGGTGGTGACGCACTGCCGCCAACACGCCGGTACCGACCGAGCCGGATTCGCCGGAGATGATGCGCGGATCATTGCCCAGGGGGTTGCCCAGCACCCGCATACCCAGCGCCGACACCTTGTCGTGGCAGGAGATGAACTGGGTGGTGCAGCTTCTGAGCAGCGGCCAGCCGAGCGGATTGGGTTCACCACAGGCGAGACCGACCATGATGGTGCGCATATCGCCTCCCACGTTGACCATCTCCCCCGCCACACCGGAGCGGTAGATGCAGTCGGCCTGAGCCGGCTCGACCACTATGCTGTGGAGGTTTTTCGCCCCGAAGCAGTCCACCAGATAACCGAGCACCCCGCCCGCCAGCGCCCCTACCCCGGCCTGCAGCAGCACGTGGGTCGGCTGCTTGATGCCCATATCCTGCATCTGCTCGACTGCTTCGTCGGCCAGGGTGGAGTAACCCTGCATGATCCAGGTCGGGATCTTGGTGTAACCCTCCCAGGCGGTGTCCTGCACTATGTGCCAACCGCGCTCTTCGGCCATTTTCATGGTCAGACGCACGGTGTCGTCATAGTTCATGTCGGTGACGATGCACTCGGCACCGAGATTGAGAATGTGGTCAACCCGCTCCTGGGCGGAGCCCTTGGGCATGTAGACCACTGCATGCTGACCCACCTGTTTGGCGGCCCAGGCAACGCCACGACCGTGGTTGCCATCTGTGGTGGTGGCGAAGGTCATCGGCTCCTTGATGGTGCGTTTGATGAGATCGAAGGAGAAATCCTCGATGGCCACCCCGTACTTTTCACAGAGCAGGTTGGCGATGGCGTAGACGCCACCCAGCATCTTGAAGGCATTGAGGCCAAAGCGCTTTGACTCATCCTTGACCAGAATATTTTTTACCCCGATATAGGCGGCCAGATCTTTCAGGTCGCACAAGGGGGTCGGTTCATAACCGGCCAGTTTTTTATGAAAAGCGCGAGCCTTTTGTGCTTCGGCGCGAGAAAACAGCGGAGATGGCTCGGCAGTAAAAAAGCGGTTATCGGCAATATCCATCTTCAAAGAAAATTGGGACATGCTTACCTCACTAGGCGTTACCTGACAAAGAGCTGCCTCGCCGGGAGATCCGTTATTCAGATACCACGGAGAGAAAACTCAAAATAATGGGTTCGACAGTGTGGGCAGGATGAATATTCACCCTGCCCTGCCGTTATTTATTTCACCCGCTTTTGCGCCTCTTTAATCAGATTTTCCAGGGTTTCTGCCGGGGCGGAGAATTTACGGGCCATGATCATGGCGGCGATAATATAGGGCTTCCAGCTCGCCTCTTTGTAAGTGGCGATACGGTATTTCTCGAATACCCCTTCGGTTACTTCGCCCTCTTTGCAGGAGACGCCGGAAATATCGGCGGGCAGGCAGTGCATATAGAGCGCTTCGCCACCCTTGGTAAGCTTCATCATCTCCTCGGTGCAGTGCCAATCCTTGTGCTTGGCGTTCTGCTCAAGACAATGTTTCTCCAGCTCCTTGAGGCCAGCGTGGTCATTGGCACGCAGCAACTCGGTGCGCTGCTCCATCACCTTGTAGGGGGCCCAGGACTTGGGATAGACGATATCTGCATCCTTGAACGCCTCTTCCATGGAGGTGACCTGACGGAAGCTGCCACCGGAGGCCTTGGCATTCTCTTTGGCCACTTCGATCACGTCCGGGATCAGGTCATACCCTTCCGGGTGGGCCAGGGTCACGTCCATACCGAAACGGGTCATCAAGCCGATGATGCCCTGCGGCACGGAGAGCGGCTTGCCGTAGCTCGGGGAGTAAGCCCAGGTCATCGCAATCTTCTTGCCCTTGAGGCTATCCAGGCTGCCGAAGTGCTCCTGCAACCAGGCGAGATCAGCCATGGACTGGGTCGGGTGATCAATGTCGCACTGCAGGTTGACCAGCGCCGGACGCTGGGGCAGCACTCCCTTCTCGAACCCTTCATCCAGTGCGGCGCCCACCTCGCGCATGTAGGCGTTACCGGCGCCCAGATACATGTCATCGCGGATCCCGATGGCATCGGCGCAAAACGAGATCATATTGGCGGTTTCACGGACGGTCTCGCCGTGGGCGATCTGGGATTTGCCCTCATCCAGATCCTGCTGGGCCAGACCGAGCAGGTTCAGGGCAGAGGCGTAAGAGAAGCGGGTTCGGGTGGAGTTATCGCGGAAAACCGAGATACCGAGCCCGCTGTTAAACAGTTTGGTGCAGATATTTTCGGCGCGCAGTGTCTTGAGGGATTCGGCCAGTTTCAATACCAGCTCCAGTTCCTGAGGCGTTTGCTCCCAGGTCAGCAGAAAATCTTTTTCATGCAGGTTGGATTTGAGTGCTCTGATCTCTTTGATTAATTCGTTAACTGCTTTCATCGTTCGCCCCAATCATTGGATGAGATATGGATAGCTCCCCTTTCACTCACGATGTCACCAGCATCCCGGTTGTGGGTGAGCGCGTCGGTTAGCGTCGATATGAGGCAATCAATAACCGTGCCAAACCAATAAAATGCAGGCAGATACTAAAAAATGGCGAAAGTGTGTGATGCCACCCACAAAATCAGTGGCTATTTAAGCGGTTTATTTAATAAAAAGGTGAGCGGATCAACCAAGCCATAAAATAGCAAGGTGATAATAATCAGAGGCGATATCTCGGCATCGGTGATAATTATCATCAAAGGTCAGTTTCAAGGGCTGAAATGATATCAGTGGGGCTGTCGTTATCATTATGATAATGCCGTGCAGCGACTTGCTCTTTTGTTACGACCTCTTCTGCAGAAATGTCTCGGCCATCTCGCCTCCCCTGCACTCCCGTATCACCTCTCGCCTTATCTTCCGGCCACATCGCTAGGCGCGGTTGGCCCAAGGTGCTAACGTGAATACGCCAGCTGCGCATCTGTATCGGATGCTCAGGAGAGGCCGACGTTCACTGCCGCAACTGCGCGGATGAACCAGCATGACTTACATCTTTGAGGGATTATCTATGTCCAGGAATGCTGCTCTGCTCATCACCCTGACCCTGCTCGGTATAGCCCCTGCCCAAGCCATCAGTGCCAAATATGCCGAGCAACTGGAGCGATCCGGCTGCACCCAGGTCACCGAGGCACAGGGCTGTGACATTCACAAAACCAAAGCGGAAAATGCCAAGGCGGGATTTGGCACGGCCGCCCCGGCCGCGGAGGGCGGTCTGAATCTGAGCTATGAGCAGAAGCTGGAGCGCTCGGGCTGCACTCAGGTGAGCGAGCTTAATGGCTGCGATATCAACAAAACCAAGGCTGAGAACGCCGCAGCCGGTGTTGGCAATGCTCCGGCCGCAGCAACCAGCGCCAGTCCCTATGCGGGCAACTGGATCGCCACCTTCCCCCAAACCGGCGCCACCGTGGCCAATATCCGCATCGATGGCAAGGATCAGGTGTGGGTCAACGACAAGAAGGTCAATGCCAAGAAATCTGATGGCGCGCTGGTGTTCAAGGATGGCATGGTCATCTACACCATTCAGGGGGATCGCCGCATCAAGGGTGAAGATGGCTGGGTCGATAATGATGCCGGCACCAAGGGGCCCATCAACGCCAAGTAAGCAGCTGACCACGAAATGACGGGGAGCGCGGGCTCCCCGTTTCACCCCTGATTGCCCATCGCGTCCAATGACCAGCTCCGCCAGTGAGGGGCCAGAATCAATACCTCCTGCTCCAGCCAAGTCCCGTCTGTGATCAGTTTATCGAGCCAGGGAACGCCTGCCGGCGCGCCATGACCATCAACCTGATCAGCCTGCGTCGTCACACGCCAGGGCACCTTGCCACTGTCCGTTGCAAAGGTGCGAACAG
Source organism: Aeromonas veronii bv. veronii (assembly GCF_000820225.1). Classification (GTDB taxonomy): domain Bacteria; phylum Pseudomonadota; class Gammaproteobacteria; order Enterobacterales; family Aeromonadaceae; genus Aeromonas; species Aeromonas veronii. The sequence goes on along the minus strand of NZ_CDDK01000014.1, from coordinate 15,898 downwards.
GGCGGGCATAGTGCTCCAGATAAGGTTGCAGCTCACAGGGAAGCCAGAGCATGGCCGGTCGATTTAGCTCACGCGCCAGCTCGATGGCAATATCGATACCCCGTTGATCGAGATCGCCAAAATGGGCCCACTGCACGCCTGCAGGCAGCAGCGGGATCAGCTGTTTGGCCAAGGTGGTATTGCGACCGGGGGCAAAGAGCAGCAGTTGCCCGGGTTGCAGCGGGTAGTCGACAAAGGCCCCCTTGTTCTCCACCGTAATCACAAGCTCCCCTTGCCAGCCGATGGCCGCCAGCGTGCCCAGAGTCCGCTCCGGCAACGCCAATTCCCCCAGCAGCGCCATCATTGCCGTCATATCGTGCTGCTGACCCTGCTGATCGACCAGTGAGAGCGGTTCGAGGGTACGGATGCGGATCACCTCATCCTGCGTGAGCGACAATTCCACAAGCTGTGGCGCGGCAAGGGATGCTGACCGCGAATGCTTGCTGTCCCCATGCCAGAGGGCATAAAAGCAGGCCTGATTGAGCCGTGCAGGTAAACTCACTCCCATTCGTTGCAGCTGCTCCCCCTTGTCCGGTTCGGGGGGCGCAGCCCGTGCCAGTTGTCCGGTCAGAAAAGTCCGCCCCGCGTCGGTCAACACATAATGAGCACCACGGCCAACCGGCTTGATCCCGCCCACCGCCTGCAACAGATCCTTCAACTCCCTACCATGCCGGCTCTCAAGGGAGCAGCCCTTCTCGTTCTGGCTATCGAGCAACCGTGCACACAAATCCTGTACCCGCACCTCATTAAACAGCGACATCCTCACCTCTCCATGTGGCTTCATATGACGAAGTAGAGGTGATTTTCCCTGTCATTACCGTGACCGGCTTCGCAAGCGGTTCTTATCAACCCCGCCATGCATGGCCCGTTACTGGTAAACCCGCCACAAAGGGCGCAAGCTGGTTTGATATAGAGATACGCTGCACTCTTCGCGGCACGACAACGCGATACCCGCTTCCACAAGGGCTTGCCATGACCGACGCCACAGACCCCTCGCCATCCTCTTCCTGGCATCTTTCGGATATCCGCGAGCTGGCGCACCTGCTGACTCTGGCGCTGCCCGCCGCGGTAGAGATCACCGAAGCGGTACATCAGGCGGTACTGAGCGGTATGGGGCTCAAGGGACGGGATGAGGGAAAAACAGCCGGGATCACCGGGCTGGTCTACAAGGGGGTACATGGCACCGCCAACAACCTAAGCAGCGGCATCAACCATCTGCTCAGCCGCCTGCCAGCCACACCGCCGCCCCACCAGATCCCCGAAACCCCGAAACGCGCGGCCCTGATCGCCACCCTCAACGGCGTGTTGGGGGACAAGCTGGTCGAGCACCACAATGCTCTCGCCACACCCATGACCCTGCGCTATCAGGGCAAGCCCCTCGATTGGCAGGCGATACCGGAGGATCTACTCCGCGAGGGACGGGTGCTGCTGATGATCCATGGCCTCTGCATGAACGATCTGCAGTGGCAGACCGAACATCAAGGCAAGCCGGTCAATCACGGGGAGCAACTTGCCGCCGTGCTTGGCTATCAGCCTCTTTACCTGCGCTACAACTCGGGCCTGCCCATCACACAAAACGGGCAGCAACTTGCCCTGTTGCTGGAGCAACTGTTCGCCCACTGGCCGGGAGAGCTCAAAGAGATAACGATAATTGGCTACAGCATGGGCGGACTGGTTGCCCGCAGCGCCTGCCACCATGCCGGCGTGACCGGGCTCACCTGGCCTGTACGCCTTGTCAACCTGATCTTTCTCGGCACACCACACCACGGCGCGCCGCTCGAACATGCAGGTCACTGGCTGGAGCAGTTGCTGCCCGCCACCGCCTACAGCGAGCCCTTCGTCAGGCTGGCGCGGCTACGCAGTGCAGGCATCAAGGATCTGCGCCACGGCAAGGCGATCGAGACGCTCGCCCCACCCAACCCCGCAGTGCCCTTGCGCGATCCCCGCGTTCCACTCCCCTTACCCTGCAGCGTCAACTGTTATGCCATTGCCGCGACCACTGCCGCCAAGCGCAGCCTGCTGGCCGACCGGCTGATTGGCGATGGACTGGTGCCGCTACGCAGCGCCCTCGGCCAGCACAGCGAGGCGCGCCATCAGCTGGCTTTTCTTCCTGCCCATACCCTGATTGTCTATCGCACCAGCCATATGGCCCTGCTGGCCAGCCCGCAGGTTGGCCAGCAACTGCTGCGCTGGCTCAGCCCCTTGCAGTTATAGCGAACTGGCTATTAAAGCAACAGAGTGCTGGTTCACAAGGTATCCCTGTGGCACTCTGGGACGTCAAAGGGAAGACCCACACTGACATCTGATGTGTCCCCACTGCAAAGGAGCGCCACCGATGGCCAAAGCAAGCAAGAAAGAGATCAAGAAGAAGATCGCCGCTCGTCTTGAGAAAATTGCCAAGCATGAAGGCAAGATCAAGAAGCTGAAGAAGGCCCTGAAGTAGGGCCCATCGAATAAGAAAAACCGCCAATAGGCGGTTTTTTTATCCCCCTTTCGCCCCTTTACCATCGTTTTGATACCAATGGCCTTGATGTAAACGCCTCAAGCGCACCTCAGCAGAACAACCCGACTGAAGCCATACGCGTTCTCATCACCGCTATTTGGTCTAACAGCGCCAATCGGGCGCCGCGCGCCCCCTTGCCAGCAACTACCTTCAACGGAGTGTTTGATATGAGCCAGCAGTGGAGCGCCATATGTACTCTTACACCCTCACCTTCAAGGAAGATGTCGATCGCCTGACCGCCCCCGAGCAGGAAATCACCTTGCAAAGCCCCGCTCAGGCGGGGGATTTTATTATCCTCTCCGACGGCAGCCGCCATCAGGTGATGTTTGTCACCCACCGCGCCCACTACAGCAGCCTCTATCTCGATAAAGGGGTCAGGGTGCCGCAGAGTTAGTGGCTATCGCCTTCAATTGATGGGGCTGAGTGAAATATTCACGCTGTTGACATAATAATCATCGCATCATGTCAATGTTCCTTTATCTCTATCACGATATATCTGAGGAAACGCGATGAAAAAATACAACATTGTCTTATATCAAATTCAATTTATTTAGCCACGAAAAAGCAAATCATACCTCACAAAAACGAACCACCATCACTCAATATCATTGACCACATCCTTGGTCCGTTATAACAATTACTTTGCTGAACATATTTATTCGCAAGTCATTATTAGTGATGGAGTTATCATAATGAATAAAGTTATCTTACCCATAGCATTAATTACCTGTGCCACGCTCGCTCACGCAGAGTCCAGCACTATTATCAACGGTCTGGATTTTGGTCCATTAGCTCAGTTGGCTGGCACATGGAAAAGCACCGATGCTGGTGGTGTAGATGTAGCACCCGGCCAGGAGGGTAGCAAAGTTGGCAAAGGGGGGCCGGCAGTGGAACCCTTTTACGAAGTCATTACTTTTGAACCGGCTGCCGATGCTAAAAATGCCAGCGAACAATATCTGGTAGCCATGTATTACAAGCAGGAAGTATTCAGAAAAAGTGATAATGGGAAATTTCATGACCAACGCGGCTATCTGATTTATGACAAGACTAATCAGCTTGTTTACAACTCATACTGTATACCCCGTGCAGTCTGTGTGGTCACTGAAGGCAAAGCGGGTAACAAAATCGAGTTCAAGGCGGGCAAGCGCGGTATTGCGGAAAGCAATTATATGACCATTAATGATTCCACCACGGATTTCTCGATGACTCTGGACTTCTCAGAGAAAGATCTCCTCAAATACAGTCAAACCACCAACCTGATGGTGTATGGCAAGCCATTTGCACACTCCGATAGTGCATCCCTGACCAGAACCAATTGATGTTTCATGGCCAAGGTATTCATTACCTTGGCTTTTTTATATTCGTCGATAGTCTATCCTGATGGCATCCCTATCCCACTCGGGATTAAGCACACCGGCATACCAGAGTGTCAGAATGACATCCATCTGATTGTTATGCTTAACAACCTTGCCGCTCTTACAGGCCGAGATCACCTCCAGCCATAACTGCTCGGGATTGATCGGCTTGGTAATATCCTTGTGTGACAATAAATCAATGGCAGCTAACACATATGCTCTGGTTTTGGTCGCAGCTACATAATGAACTGGCATGATGCAACTGATACAACCAAGACTGCAAAGAGTCAAAAAAGTTACCTTTGGATTATTTTTGAATTTTCCTGTACTGATATCACCACCAAATGCTTCAGCAATAGCCATATCCCAGGCGGTGGCATGCCCATAATTATTCTGCACCATCAGATGAACAGCTCTCAGCGCTGCACCACCATATTTACCATAGATAATCATCACTAACCCCTCCTTTTGCCCCATAGTAAGGCCGAACAGGCGAGATAAGCTAAAATAAATATCAATCACGATCATCGATTTTTTCCATTGATAACAAATCCATTTTTAGCTGAATTAAATATTGATCCATATCAATGTTATATCTTTATCCACCGAAAGGCTGACTGGTCGATGTCAGCCTGCCAATATCATTCATCAACATCCATTTTCGTGTATAAACGGGTTCACCCAGCCTAGAGCACCTCTATTTTTACTTTGATAATCCCGTCACGAATATTGCCGATGGTGCTAAAAGCCGATTTGGAGAGATCGATAATACGCCCTTTTTTAAAGGCGCCACGGTCATTGACCTTGACCACTACGCTCTTGCCGTTGGCGAGGTTGGTGACCCGCACCATGGCGCCAAAGGGCAATTCCATATGGGCGGCGCTATTGAGGTTGTTGCGATAGATCTCGCCGCTGGCGGTCTTTTTGCCATGATAACGGTCGGCATAATAGCTGGCATAGCCGGTTTCGCTATAGCCGCGCCAGCTGCCGCCGTGGCTCTCGTCATAACGGCTGCTACAGGCCGCCAACAGTAGGCAAAGAGATAACAGCAGCCCTTTCTGGATATGTTGCACCTTTCCCCTCTCCTCTCTTCTTCTTTTCGCTATGCGCAATTTTTCTTCTTCGATACGGCAGGTGACGCTTGCGACACGTTTGCAGGCGGTAGATCTCACCTTGCCATAGCTCCAAGGCACTCACCATGTTACTCGCCTTGTTGTACGGCAGCAGCGACCGTGCGGCTACTTTGCCATATCTTCCATGTAAAAAGGGAGGCAAATGCCTCCCTTTCAACTAGTTACCGGTCATCCTGTGCCGGGATGAGCCAGAGACTTCTCAGGCGATCAGCTTGTCATCGGCAAAGCCGAAGCCGCGCAGGCCTACCACATGCACATGCTCGTGCTTGCCCTGTACCTTGCGGATGAGCTTGTAGGTGGTGCCCTTCTCGGGGCTGATGTTCTCGGGCGCCGCGATAAGCAGCTGCATATCCTGCCGCTCGCACAGCTCGAACAGGGTGGCGATGGATTTGCCATCCAGACGGGCCGCTTCGTCGAGGAACAACAGACGGCAGGGGGCGATATCCTTGCCGCGCAGACGGCGGGACTCCTCCTCCCAACTGATCAGCACCATCAGCAGGATGGCCTGACCGGTACCGATCGCCTCGCCGGTGGAGAGCGCACCGCTCTCGGCCCGCAACCAACCATCGGCCCCGCGCTGCACCTCAATCTCCAGCTCCAGATAGTTGCGATAGTCGAGCAGCACGTCGCCCATCACCTGATAGCTGCGATCCCCCTGTTCTATCTGCGGGTTGAGGCGCTGGAACAGCTTGGCCATCGCCTCGGAGAAGCTGAGCTCCTTGTCGGCGAACAGATCGTTGTGCATGGCGGTTTGATCGGCCAGCGCCGTCAGCAGACGGGTATGGGCCTCGCGGATATTGACGTTGAGGCGCACTCCGCGCACCAGACCAAAGGCGATGTTTTGCAAGCCCTGGTTGAGCACCCGGATGCGGTTCTGCTCGCGGCGGATGATGTTGGTGATCTTGGCCGCCACCTCGTGAGAGGAGAGCGACAGATGGGTTTCCCGCTGCTTGAGCTCGTCAGCCAGACGGGCCAGCTCGATCTCCATCTCCTCGATCGCCTCGACCGGATCATCGGAGCGGATGATGTCGTTGCGGATGCGATCCTTGAGGTAACGGTAAACCTGCACGTAGAAGGCCACCTTCTGCTCGGTGCTGCGATTACCCTCGGAGAGACGCAGCGCATCGCGCAGGGCTTCGTCGTGGGCCACCGCCACCCGCAGGGCGCCGAGGGCCTTGTCCGACATGGAACGCAACTCGTCGCTGTCGAGATAAGCCAGCTCGCGCTTGTTGAGGCGCTTCTCGACATCGGTCTCCCGCGCCAGGCGCACCACCCGTGACCAACTCGCCTTGTGACCCACCAGAGATTTACGGGCGCTGTAGTAATCCTTGCCTTCCAGCTTGAGACGGCCGCCAAGGGATTCGATCTCTCGCTTGGTGACCTGCAACTGGGCCTCGGCGCTGGTGCGACGGGAACGGGTGCGGATCAGCAGCTCTTCAATCTCTTTCTTGTGGGCGCGCGCCTTCTCTTCCATATCGTCAGAGAGGGTCAGCCCCATGGCCGCCAGCTCCTGCTCGAACTCGGTCAGGGTCTGCCGCTTGGCCTCGACGCTGGAGTTCAGCGCAGTGCGCAACTGCAACGCCTCGGTGTGGCGCTGGGCAATCTGCTTGTGCTGCTCGCCAGCGGTGCGGGCCGCCAGCTCAGCCGTTTTCAGCTTCTCTTTGAGTCGCTCACTCATCTCGGAGGCCTTGCCCAGCAGGTCTTGTGCATCCTGATAGGCAAAGTGCGGCAGACGAGCCACCAGCTGATCGAGGGCGTAGCAACGGCGCTTCTGCTCGGCCAGCAGGTCGCTCACCTCATCATAAGCCGCCTGCAGCGCGGCCAGATCCTGCGGATCCTGACGCAGCACCTGCACCATGGTTTCCAGTTTTTCCAGCGACTTGCCGTGCTTGGCGATAAAGGCTTCGGCCTGTTTCAGCGCTTCCACATCGGCGTGAGCCGCCTCGAGGCGGGCGGCCAGGTCTGTCTCGGCAAACAGGTGGGCAAAGGGCAGCATCCCCTGCACCAGCTGGATATGGCGGGTCAGCTGGGCGGCCGCCGCTTTGGCCTCGGCCAGCTGCTTGTCGCACTCGCCAATGGCTCCTTGCAGCGCGCGCAGCTCGGCCTGCTTGCCCTGCACTTCGGCTTCCGGGTCGGGGCGGAAGGCGATATCCAGATGCTGACCGATAAAGTCGCGGAAGTGACCGTAGAGACGGTGATACTTCTGTTGCTCGAAGGCGGCCTTGGCGTAACCCTCGATGAGCCCTTCTCGCTCAAGGTCGAGCTGCTCGATCCGTTTTTCCCGCGCCGCGCGGCCAAACAGCGGCAGCTCGGGGTAGCGGGAGAAGCGCACCTGACGCTTGCTGGTGCGCACCAGCACGGCATCGCCCAGCTCGTCCGCTTCCACCAGATCCTCGTCAAAGGAGTCGGGGTTGCCCTGAATCAGGTAAATATCTTCCGGGCAATCTTCCAGCTTTTTCAGCCGCTCGATGGCACCCTCAAGGTCCAGCACCACCAAAGCGCTGCGAGCCGGGCCGTAGAGCGCGGAGTAGTAAGGGGCATCGTCGATGGAGATGTCGTCGTAGACATCGGAGAGCAGCACGCCCCCCACCTGCTCGGCGATACGAGCAAGACGGGGATCCGCCTCACCAGCACCCAGCTGCAGGTTGCGAATTTGCAGCTCCAGCGCTTGTTTCTGCGCCGCGATGCGGTTGCTCTCCTGCTCGAACTCGCGCTCCTTGTCGAGCACTGTCTGCATACCGGCCGAAAGCTCTTCGGCGGTGGCGAGCGGCAAACCGCTCTGCTCGCGCAGCTGCTCGAGTTTTTCAAAGGATTTCAGCCAGCGCGGCGCAAGCTTGGTGAGCTCCGCAATATCACGGCCCAGCTGGGTGCCTTGATGCTCGAGGCTGGCGCGGCGCTGGTTCACCTCCGCCTGCTGCTCGGAGAGCTCCTCCTGACGAGTGCGCTGGGCTTCTAGGAAGATCTCCAGCTCATCGCTGCTGGCGATAAGCTGGCCAGAGGCCTGCTGCAGCTCGTCACGCAGCTTGAAGAGGCTCTTCTGGCTTTCGCTCTCTTTCTCGAGGCGAGCCAGCGCTGCGCGCAGCCCCTGCCCCTGCGCGATGCGAGCCTTGTCTTCGATGTGACGCTTGAGCAGCGCCTGCGCGGTGAGCCAGGCGGCCTCGCGTACTGTTTCCGGAGCGATGCTGAGCAGCAGCGCCAGCGCTGCTTCGTGCTCGGCCACTGCAGCCTTGGCCAGTGCCAGCTGTTGCTCGGCCCCCAGCACCCGGCTGGTGAGGCTCTGCTCGGCGGCGCGGAACTGGTGCAGGGTGTCGCTCGCCTGTTCGGCGGTCAGCCCCGGCAGCTCGCACTGCTCGCGGGCAGCATCGAGGGCCTGCACCGCCTGACGGTACTGGATAGCGCGGGTCTGCTGGATATCGAGCGCCTGCTGGTAGTCGGCCAGCTGGGTCTTGAGGCTGTCGACTTCTGCCTGTGCCAGCTCCTTGCGCTCTTCTACTTCCAGCAGCTGGCCGTGGATCTCTTCCACTACCGCCTGCTGCTGTTCGAGTTTGTCAGAGAGATCCGCCAGATCGGCACGGTACATCTCGATCTTCTTCTGCAAACTGACCGCCGCCATCACCTTGGCCAGATGCTCGGAGGCAGACTCCAGCTCGTCGGTCAGCAGTTTCTCGCGGTTGGTGAGCTGCTCCACCTCATCCGCCAGATAGATAGCGCGCTGCTTCTCTTCGGCCAGAATGCGGCGCTTGTCGGCCAGCTCCTGGCGCGCCTTGAGGGCCAGCTCGGAGAGGCGACTCTTCTCGGCGGCGTTACGCACATAGTCCGCGGCCACATAGTGGGTGGTCTCGGTGATCAGGTTCTTGAACAGATCCCGCTGACCCTGGGTCTCCTTGATGGCTTCCAGCGTGCGGCGGTTTTCATAGATGGCCGCCTCCATGTCTGCAAACGCCTTGCGCACCCCGGAGTTCTCCGGCAGCAGGTACTCTCGCAGGGAACGGCTGATGGACGAAGAGATGCCGCCGTAGAGGGAGGCTTCGATCAGGCGATAGAACTTGCCGCGATCCTTCTGGTCACGCAGCTTCTTCGGGGTGATGCCGAACTCGAACATGAAGTTGTGATAGTCGGTCACCGTATTGAATTTGGCGACTTTCATCGCCCCCAGCTCGGCGGCCGCCCCTTTCAGGTCGGTAAAGGCGCGTACCCGCCCCTTGCCGCCATCAAGCTTCTCCAGCAGCAGATCGGTCGGTGCCAGATTCTCCGGCACATCCACCAGCGCAAACGGAGTGATGTTGACCTTGTTGTCACGGTTGGCCACCTGCTCGAGGTGGACGCCGACCCAGATCCGCTGTTCGCGGCTGTTCATCACTTCCAGCAGGGAATAGCAGTGACCGCGCTGCAACTTGCCGTAGAGCCCCTTGTCACGGGAGGCGCTGCTCGATCCCGCTTCCGTGGTATTGCGGAAGTGAAGCAGCGACTGGTCGGGGATGAGTGCCGCGATAAAGGCCGCCATGGTGGTGGACTTGCCCGCACCGTTGCCGCCGGAAAGGGTAGTGACCAGCTGGTCGAGATCGAAGGTCCGGGCAAAGAAGCCGTTCCAGTTGACCATGGTCAGGGATTTGAACTTGCCTCGCACCGGTTATACCTCCAGATCCAGTTGTTCTTCATCGAGATCCGCCTCGATATCATCAAAGAGCGAGTCGCTGCTCGGCATTTCGTCGTCGTGGAAGATGGCTTCACCCTCCTGGATCATCCGCAGCTGGACGGCGCGCGGATCTTCATCGGAGCGCACGTCGGCGGCGAAACGGAATACCGATTCGTTGACCCGGAATTTATCCCCGTTGCCAAGAGCGGTGATCATGCCGAGGCGGCGCAGACGGCGCATGGAGGTGCGGATCTTTTCGAGCAACTTCTTCTTGTCGAGATCGGTACCGCCGGAGCGGCTGTTGACCATCCGCAGCAGCTGCTTCTCGTCGGCGAGGCTCAGCACCTCTTCCTGCAGCTCGGCCATGGCGAATACCCCTTCCGAAGCCAGACGATCCGGGCTCAGGTAGAGGTAGCAGAGCACCTTGCCCACCAGCATATCGAGCTCGGAGAGCACAGTGGTGCCGATGTCGGAGCTCGGGCGCGGACGCAGATAGAAGAAGCCTTCCGGCGCCTTGATCAGCTCCACCTGATAGCGGCCGTAGAAGATCTCCAGCTCGCTGTGATATTCGACCAGCGCCGAGTGCTGCTCGAACTCGTCGGCACTGATGTGACGACCGGAGCGCAAGGCGGTGTCGATGCGCGGAAACAAGGGGTTGGCAATCGCCTCTGCGAGCCGCAGCGGCAAGGGAAACTCAGTATTGATCAATGACATAGGCCTGAACCTTGGATCCAGCTTGGTTAATGGGTTTCCATGCGGGTTGGCGATGCAGTTCGCGCTCGCCGCTGGCATGGCCCAGGCGCACGGCCTGGTCGATCAGAAGACGCGCCACATCGAAGTGGGCATGAGCCGGGTAGTCCAGCAGGTATTCCCGCAGCACATCGGCCAAGTCCAGCTGCTGCCCCTGCTCGGGGTAGCGGGCCAGATAGCGCTCGATGCGCTCGGCCAACTCCTGGTTGATGTCCACCATCTCGACGTACTCCATCTCGAGGGGCACCTCACCGGTCACCTCCTCGTCGTGGATGGCGATGGTTTCGTCGCGCAGCTCCAGCAGACGGGGCTCTTCGGCCACCCGCAGCTGCCAGTTGTGCTGCTCGAAGTTGCGAATGGACTCGCGCAGCCGCTGGCTGAAGGCGCGGTTCTTGTCCATGTCGATGGCGTTGCGGATAAATTTGTGGACGTGTCTGTCGTAGCGGGACCAGAGCTCGATGCACTGCTGACCCCAGCTGGTGATGACGTCAAGACGACCTTGCAAGGCGTGAGTCAGCTCCTCGACGTGAAACAGGTCATCGCGCCCCTGCGCCGCTTCCTGAATGTTGAGCAGCCCCGCCTGCAGGCGGTGGCCGGCAGCGTCCAAAGTATCTTGCAGCTCGCGCAGGGTCTGGCCGGTCTCGTGCAGCAGCTTTTCGCAGCTGTGAATGGCATCGACCCAGTTCTGGGTCAGCAGGGCCGCGATTTCGCTTTTGACCTGATTCTGCTGCTCATCCATAGCGCGCTGGGTGAGATCGATGCGCCCCAGGGTTTCTTCCAGCGAGAAGGTGAGGCGCGGCAGCACCTCCGCATCCCACTGCTCGCGGGTGTTGGTTTCAAGCGCCGCCTTGCGGGCTGTGTCGAGCTCGGCAGCCAGGTGTTCGAGCAGAATTGAGAGCTTGATGGAGTCAACCTGACGCTGATCCATAAAGAAGTCGACGATGCTCACACCCAGGCGCGACAGGCGGTAGAGGCTCTCCCCCGCCACCATGTCGGTGTTGAAACGCGACAGCAGTTGTTGGCGAATAAGATCGTTGATGGCGTTGTTGGCGCGACCGGTGAGGGTCTCGTCCATCTGGCCGAAGGCGCTGCTGACATAGCCAAAGGCGTCGTGCAGCGCCGCCTCCGACAGATCCGACTCATCTTCGGACAGGGTCTTGATTGCAATCAGAAAGGCCAGCCGGTCGGTCGGCAGGCTCAACGCCAACCCCTCCTGCCTGACCCACCCTACTAGCTCCGGCAAAGAACGCTCTGGCAGGGTACGGGATGTACTCATCATGATGTTGTCATCTCGTTGTTGTATTGGGCGCAAAATCGTGCGCGCGGCTACATCCGGTAGCATCGAAAACATGGTTCACATCGACGTGAACAGCGAGCAATCAGCTGGCCGGCTTCTGGGCCATTACATGGATATAGCGGCCGAGGGAAACAAAAGGCTCCTGACGGCAATATTGATGCTCCATGGCCAGCAGATCGTCGAACTTCTCCACCTGATCCTGCTTGTGACGCATATAGTCGTGGATCACCCGCACTCCGGTCTTGCCGATGATGCGCAGCCCCCCGCGACCAATCCAGTCATAGACCTGCTCCGGCAATTGGGGATTGGTGGGCGTAAGCGCAGTCTGGCGCTTCTTGCGAAGACCAAGGCGCACATAGTCAAAATTGCCCACCACCAGGCTCTGGAACAGCAAACCATGACGGTTGTAGAAAAGCAGCGACAGTATGCCCCCGGCATTGACGAAAGGGAACAGACCCAGCAAGGTCTGGCGCGGCTCGGCGAGCCACTCCAGCACCGCATGGCAGAGCACCAGATCAAAGGTACCGGTCACGTGTTGCTTCAGATCCTGAATGGGGCAATGGATGAGACGGATTTTGTCTTCCAGCCCCTTCTCGGCGATCTGGCTGCGGGCCAGTTCCAGCATTTCTGCTGACAGATCGCACAGCTCCACCTGATGGCCCATGGCCGCCAGCTTCTGGGCGAAATAGCCAAAACCGCCCCCCGCATCGAGGATGCGCAGCGGTCGGTTGCCAAGGCGGGCCAGGCAGGCTTCGATGTCGCTCCAGACAATGGTGGTGCGGATGCGCCCCTTGGTGGAGTCGTAAATGTTGCGGGCGAACTTGTCGGCGCGCCCGTCAAAACTCTGATCGTGCTTCAAGGAGAAACTCAACATTAGCGCCACAGGGTTGTGGCCATCCCAAAAAAGAGAGGTATTCTGTCACATCCCGAATTTGCTGAAAACTCAAGGAAGTGTCTGCCGTGTTTGTGATTAAAAAGTGGCTGGGTCAGCTGCTGATGCCGCTCCCCTTCTCCCTCTCCCTGCTGCTGGTCGCCCTGCTGCTGCTCTGGTTCACCCGATTTCAGAAAACCGGCAAGCTGCTGGCCACTCTCTCGCTGCTCATTGTGGCCCTGATGGGGATGCGGCCGGTGAGCTATGAACTGGCCCGCGGGCTGGAGCAGACCTTCCCGCCGTTCGAGGCGAGCCAGCATCCCAACATCGAGGCCATCGTGGTGCTCGGCAACGGCCATGTCAGTGATCCGGCGGTGCCGATGCGCAGTTGGCAGAACAATATCTCGTTGGCTCGCACTCTGGAGGGGGTTCGCCTCGCCCAGGCCTATCCGGACGCCGAGCTGGTTTTCTCCGGCTATGTGTCGGGGGATACCCTCTCCAATGCCGAGGTCAATGCCCGGATGGCCGAGAGTCTCGGCATACCCCGTTCGCGGATGACGTTGTTTGAAAACAACAAAGACACTCATGATGAAGCGGTCAGTATCAGCCGCCATCTGAAAGGAAAAGAGGTGGCGCTGGTCAGTTCGGCCACTCATTTGCCACGTGCCATGGCCCTCTATCAGGGTCAGGGACTCAAGGCCGTGCCGGCCCCCACCGACTACACCGCCAAGCAGAGCCAGGTACCCCAGCCGCTCTACAGTTATTTACCCAAAGGGCGTTATCTGATGTATTCCGAAGCTGCCATCCACGAATGGATTGGGGTATGGTGGGCTCGCTTGCGGGGGCAGGTTAACGAATGAGCGATCAAGCGTTTCATTCCTGATTTGGATCAGGAAAGCGAAAAAAAATTACGTCATTTGCCGCCGGGTCAGCTATCTTGGGCTCGGTTCAATTCATATAATGTCGCGCAATCAAATGCCTAGGAGATATACAAGATGAGACAGCACCTGGTAATGGGTAACTGGAAACTGAACGGCACCAAGGCTTCTGTAGAAGCTCTGATCAAAGGACTGACCCCGGCTGCTGCCGCTCATCCTTCTGTGCAAGTCGCCGTCTGCCCGCCGGTTATCTTTTTGGGTCTGGTTGAACAACTGACCGCTGGCAGCAAGATTGCCTACGGTGCCCAGAACGCTGACGTTCACGAGTCTGGTGCCTTCACCGGCGAAAACGCCCCCTCCATGCTGAAAGCCTTTGGTTGCACCTACTCTCTGGTCGGCCACAGCGAGCGTCGCACCCTGCACGCAGAGACTGACGACGTGGTTGCTGCCAAGTACGAAGCGATCCAGAAAGGCGGCCTGGTGCCGGTTCTGTGCATCGGTGAAACTCTGGAGCAGTTCGAAGCCGGCGTGACCAAGAACGTGGTTGAGACCCAGCTGAAAGCCGTTATCGACCGTTGCGGCATCGCCTCCTTCAACAACGCCGTTATCGCTTACGAGCCGGTATGGGCCATCGGTACTGGCAAGACTGCCACTCCGGAGATCGCTCAGTCCGTTCACGCTCACATCCGTCAGTACCTGGCCGGTTTTGATGCCGCTGTTGCTGCCAAAGTACAGATCCTGTACGGCGGTTCCGTCACTGGCGCCACTGCAGCCGACCTGTTCGGTCAGCCGGACATCGACGGTGGCCTGGTCGGTGGTGCGTCCCTGAAAGTGGACGACTTCTCCCAGATCATCGCTGGCGCTGCCAAGTAATCGCTGATTACGGCAAAGAGAGGGGCTCGTCCCCTCTCTTGTATCGCTTTTCCTATGGTGGCCCCCGTATCCCATATGAAAGCCGATATAGTAAAAGTGGCTTGTCTATTTAAACATTCGTATTTGACAACTCAGATCCAGAGGCACTCATGACCAAACAAATCAAACGTATTGGTGTTTTGACCAGTGGTGGCGACGCACCGGGTATGAACGCAGCCATTCGCGCCGTGGTTCGCGCCGGTTTGCATCATGGCCTGGAAGTTTACGGTATTTATGATGGCTACCTCGGCCTGCACCAGGATCGCATCGTCAAGCTGGAGCGTCACAGCGTTTCCGACGTGGTGAACCGTGGTGGTACTTTCCTCGGCTCCGCCCGTTTCCCTGCCTTCAAAGACCCCGCAGTGCGCGCCGAAGCGATCGAAAACCTGAAAAAACACGGTATCGATGCGCTGGTCGTCATCGGTGGTGACGGCTCCTACATGGGTGCCAAGAAGCTGACCGAAGAGGGTTTCCCCTGCATCGGCCTGCCGGGCACCATCGACAACGATATCGCCGGTACCGACTTCACCATCGGCTTTGATACCGCTCTGAACGTGGTTGTTGACGCCATCGACCGCCTGCGCGACACCTGCAGCTCCCACCACCGTATCTCCGTGGTCGAGATCATGGGTCGCCACTGTGGCGATCTGGCCATGTCTGCCGCCGTTGCCGGTGGTGCCGAGTATGTGATCGTGCCGGAAGTAGCCTTCGATAAAGAGAAGCTGCTCAAGCAGATCAAGGAAGGCGAAGCAAAAGGCAAGAAGCACGCCATTATCACCATCTGTGAGCACGTAACCGACGTGAACGCGCTGGCCAAGGACATCGAAGCCCTGACCGGTCGTGAAACCCGCGCCACCATCCTGGGCCACATCCAGCGTGGCGGTGCCCCGACTGCCCGTGACCGCATCATGTCCAGCCGTATGGGTGCTTATGCCGTTGAGCAGCTGCTGGCTGGTCACGGTGGTCGCTGCGTCGGCATTCAGCGCAACGAGCTGGTACACCACGACATCATCGACTGCATCGAGAACATGAAGCGTCCGTTCGATCAGGAGCTTTACAACCTCTCCACTACCCTGTTCTAAGCCACGCGGCTTTTAATCGGCTGTTGATGACAAAAACCCTCCATCGGAGGGTTTTTTAATATCTTACACACACTGGTGCATCCGCACGCTGTGTGCCCCTCACCATAAGGGTTGCCTGATTCCCAAGCCTTGCGCCATCTTACAGATCACTAGCCTTCCCCTCCTCACAGCAACCGGCTTCAGCCTACGAACAGAGTTCCGGTATTGTCGTGAATGTTTTATCACTGCGAACCGGATTGCGTTGACCTGTGCTCTGTCGACCCTGAAACGAGCTTGTTCAGCCTCCTCGTCATACGCCGCTTTTTATATCTCAATCTTGCAGAAGGGATTCAGATATCTTCCCCAACCATGCTCCGGCGCAGTGCTCGTATTGCACTCACATGACTCACGCAGATGCACCGGCTACGCAAATCGCTACTCGCGCCCAGCCCAGCCCAGCCCA
>NZ_CDDK01000013.1:158890-203498 GCF_000820225.1 Aeromonas veronii bv. veronii | reverse complement strand
ATAAAGAGCACCCGATCCGCTACCTCGCGGGCAAAGCCCATCTCGTGGGTCACCACCACCATGGTCATTCCTTCGCGGGCCAGCCCCTTCATCACATCCAGCACTTCCCCCACCATTTCGGGGTCGAGCGCACTGGTGGGCTCGTCAAACAGCATGATGCGTGGCTGCATGGCGAGCGCCCGGGCGATGGCCACCCGCTGTTGCTGACCGCCGGAGAGTTGGGAGGGATAGCTGGCCGCTTTCACCGACAGCCCCACTTTCAGCAGCAGCGCCTTGGCTCTGTCTTCGGCCTCACGGCGCGACAGGCCACGCACCTTCTGCGGGGCGAGGCAGATATTATCCAGCACCGTCAGGTGGGGAAAGAGGTTGAAGGACTGAAACACCATGCCCACCTCTTCCCGCAGCTTGTTGACATCGCCCGGCTCGGTCAGGCAGATGCCGTCGACTACTATGTTGCCGTCGTTGATGGTCTCCAGCTGGTTGAGGGTGCGCAGGAAGGTGGACTTGCCCGAGCCACTGGGGCCGACGATCACCACCACTTCCCCTTCGGCCACCTGGGTGCTGACATTTTTCAGGGCGTGCACTTCGCTACCGTAGAACTTCTCTACGCCGGTCGCTTTGATGATGGGATCAGTTGCTGCGCGCATTTTTCGCCTCCAGAAAACGAACCGGGAAGGCGAAGGGGGTGCCGGTGATGGCTGCACTTCTCGACGCCTGTTGCACCTTGATGATGGGATCAGTTACTGCGTGCATATTTCACCTCCAGAAAACGAACCGGGAAGGCGAAGAGGGTGTCGGTGATGGCTGCACTTCTCGATGCCTGTTGCACCTTGATGATGGGATCAGTTGCTGCGTGCATATTTCACCTCGAGACGGCGTACCAGGAAGGAGAGGGTGCCGGTGAGCACCAGATAGAGCAAGGCGACGGTAAACCACACCTCGAACGGACTGAAGGTGGAGCTGACTACCTCGCGACCGGCCTTGGTCAGATCGGTGATGGAGATGACCGAGACCAGCGAGGAGTCCTTGATCAGGTTGATGAACTGGCCTGCCAGCGGTGGCAGCACCCGCTTGAACGCCTGCGGCAGGATGACATAGCGCATGGTCTGGGCGGAGGTCATACCCAGGCTGCGGCCCGCCTCCATCTGCCCCTTGTGGATGGAGCTGATACCGGCGCGGACGATCTCCGCCACATAGGCCCCGGTAAAGACGGCCAGCGCGGCGACCCCGGCGGTGAAGCGATCGAGGTTCAGCACGGTACCGATAAAGAAGTAGACGATGAAGATCTGCACCAGCAGCGGTGTACCGCGGATCAGCTCCACATAGGTGATGGCCAGATTGCGCAGGGCGGGATTGGGGGAGAGGCGCGCCAGCCCGGCCAGGGTGCCGAGCAGGATGGCGAAGATGCCTGCTACCAGCGAGAGCTTGACGGTGACCCAGACGCCCCAGGCGATGGGGCCTGCGGTCCAGCTCAGTTGGGTGTCGAGGGTATCGCCACGAAAAACGGTATCCCCTTCGGCGACTTGTACGCCGGTGCTGGCGATGGCTTGCCGTATATTGGGGTCGAGATCGTCTTGCAGGAACAGCTTGCCCTTCTCGGCCTCGCTGGTGCCCGCCATCACGGTGCCGTCAAATTCGGCCAGATTCTTCTGCTCCGCCTGATAGGCGATGTACTGGGGAATGCGTTCCCAGCGCCAGGTGTAATCCACTGACTGGACAGCCTTGTAGATGCCGAATACGGCAACCAGCAGCATCAGCAGGAAAACCCCATGCCAGAGCAGCTGATTGGGCTGTTTTTCCATCTGTCTTGTCGGTTTGGGTGTGTGCACAGTCACAACCTCTTCTCGTTATTGTGTGGGGAGCTGCGTGGTGCAGGGGCAGCAATGCGCCGCCCCCAAGAGGTTATTTGAGCTGCTTCAGCCAGGCGTTGGATTCGAACCACTTCTTGTAGAGACGGTCGTAGCTGCCATCGCCCTTGATCTGGCGCAGGTAGTTGTTGAACCAGTTGAGGGTGTCCTGATCCCCCTTGCGGATGGCCCAAGCCAGCGGCTCGAAGGTGAACGGCTTGTCGAGATGCACCACGGCGCCCTGATTCTGGGAGGCGAAAATAGCGTTGTAGGGCAGGTCATAGACGAACGCATCGACCTTGCCGTTGATCACTTCCAGCTTGGCGTCATCCTGGGTTTCAAACTGCAGCAGGGTGGCTTTGGGGATCAGGCGCTTGACTGCCTGCTCGCCGGTGGTGCCGAGCTTGACCGCGATCTTGTATTTCGGGTCGTTGAGGTCGGTGAAGGATTTGATTTCGCCCGCCTTCTCTTTGCGCAGGACGATGGTCTGGCCGACCACGATGTAAGGATCGGCGAAGTTGACCCGCAGGTTGCGCTGGGGAGTGACGGTCATGCCGCCCATGATGACGTCGAACTTGTTGGTCAGCAGCGCCGGAATGATGCCATCCCAGGCGGTGTTGACGAACTCGACCTTCACGCCCATCTCTTTGGCGACCATCTTGGCGAGATCCACGTCAAAGCCGATGTACTGGCCCTGCTTGTTGGTCATCTCGAAGGGTTGATAGCCAGCATCGAAGCCGACTCGCAGCACGCCGCGTTCGAGCACGGCATCCAGGGTGGAGGTGGGGGCAGGGGTCGGGGCCGCCGTGGCGATCCCGCAAAACAGCAGGGTAGAAAGAATCAGTTTTTTGATCATAAGTGACGTCTCTGTCGGTGGTGTGTTCGGCCTTGAACCTGATCCCGTGCGACTCCGTGGCACAAGAGACTGCTGCATCCGGCAACAGGCAAGACAGGATGAATGTCTTGAGCGGGACAAAAGCCCCATATGAGATGCTATGAATAGTGGTTGAGTGAAAAATGTACCAAAAACAGATTGTGTCAGAAGACTCAACAGGTTAGAGGCATTTATTGCTCATGGCTTCATTCATAAAATCACACGAAAACAACATATCTATCTAATGGGGTGGGTTCAAGCCCAAATTATCCCCAAGACATTTTGTTACAAAGTCAGGGCGCCGATTGCGGCTCTTACTGAGTTGTCGGGCTCCGTAAGAGGCTTTTTGTGGGGCTGATACGAATACGCATTGGTGGGATATCACACGCATTGCTCTGTTTGTCAGCAAACGAACGGGCTTTATTGTGAAAACCATCAAGTCGTACTGGGTCTTGGCAAACGCTTCTCATATACTCAGTTACCCTCTCTGCATGGCTTTGGTATGGACGCCTCACTACTGCTTAAGCTGGATATTTTTACCTTGATGATCATGGCCTTGTGTGGCTATTGTCTCGGTTTCCTCACTCTTACCATCATTCGCGTTACCCACAACGATATTCCCGGCGTCGGGGTCTGGTGGTGGTCCAGTCTGTTTGCCATGCTGGGTCAGGCGGGATTTGCCAGTCTGCTGCTGACACCCACCCCCTATGGCTCCTGGGTGGGCAATGTCTTCCTGATTTTTCATGTGTCGTTATTGCTAGTCGCCCAACGCTGTTTCTTCCGTCAATCGCCGGGCTGGCCTGTCTGCTGGGGATTCATCCTGCTGTTTGCCGCCGTCATGACCTGGTCGGTCGCCATCGATGGCCGGATTGCGGTGCGGGTGATGATCAGCAGTGCCACCTTCCTCATGCTCAGTACGCTCATCATCTGGCAGCTCTGGCGTCACGGCCGACCCGATTATCAGGTGGCGGTCTGGGTGCTGATTGGCCTCAATCTGGTGCTGATCGCCATGACCCTGATGCGGATGTTTACCGTGTGGGGCGAGGTGATCGAAAGCCCGTTCCAGCGTCAGCTGTTCAACGTGTTGCCCTATGTCTCCATGCTGGTGGGTAGCTCCATGCTCACCTTCGGGGTGCTACTGCTCTGCAACCAGCACCGGGCGCTGGCGCTGCGCTATCAGGCCAGTCATGACCCGCTGACCGGGTTACTCAATCGCCGTGGTTTTATGGAACGTCTGGCCCGGGGACGCCCTGCACAGCAGGGGGCGTTGGTGGTGCTCGATCTGGATGACTTCAAGCAGATCAACGATCGGCATGGTCATGAGGTGGGGGATCGGGTGCTGGAGCAGGTCGGGTTGGCACTGCGCGAGCTGGAGGGCGTATTGGCCAGTCGCTTTGGGGGCGAGGAGTTTGTGCTGCTGTTTCGCCATGCCACCGCAGAGGAGGCGATCGCCCGGTGCCAGTCACTGCGTGTTCAGCTTGCGGCCAGCGAGGTAGAGGGGATCCATATCACCGTCAGCATGGGTATTGCTCACTGGCAGGGGGAGTGGCACTTTGACAGCCTGTTCAGCCGTGCGGATGACGCTCTCTATCGGGCCAAGCGGGAAGGAAAAAACCGGGTCTGTCAGGCGGCCTGATGCAGGAATAGGTTCAGGAATAAAATCAGGGCGCGGTGATCCGCGCCCTGATTGTTTCTGTTTGCCGGATATAGCTCGTCAGCTGCCACCCGCTACTCTGCATTCGCTTGAGCGGTTCTCGGTGCCTGCGCCTTGAGGAAGGGGAGCAGCAGCAGGGCCGAGACGCCTGCCGCCACCGAGATCACCACGAAGAAGCCGTTCCAGTGCCAGATCTCCATCACCTTGGCCAGCGGATAGCCCGACAGCGCCGCCCCCATGTAGGCAAACAGGCCGACAAAGCCGGTGGCCGCTCCAGCCGAGTTTTTGTGGGAGCACTCCGCCGCCGCCATGCCGATCAGCATCTGGGGGCCAAACACGAAAAAGCCGATGGTAAAGAAGCAGGCCGCCTGCATCACATAGCTGAAGAAGGGCATCAGCCAGAGCGATCCCACCGCCAGCAGGATCCCCACCGCAAAGATGAGGTTCATCGGGCCACGGTTGCCGTTGAACAGCTTGTCCGATCCCCAACCCGCCACCAAAGCGCCGATAAAGCCCCCCACCTCGAACATGGAGATGGCCGAGTTGGCGCTCATCAGATTGAAGCCGCGCTGCTCGGTCATGTAGAGATTGCCCCAGTCATTGATGGCGGTGCGCACCACATAGACCAACACGTAGCAGCAGGCGAGCAGCCAGATATAGGGGTTGCCCAGCACATATTTGCGCAGGATCTGGCGATGGGAGAGCCCCGCATCCTGAGTCTGCTGGGCCAGCTCCATGGCATCCTTGCGCCACTCGCCTACTGTCGGCAGTCCCATGGCGCTCGGGGTATCCTGCAGCCGCCAGCAGAGGAACAACCCCGCGATGATGGCGATAAGGCCGGGCACTATCATGCCGTAGCGCCAGCCATGTTGCAGGGCGATGGTGCTGACGATAAGGGGAATGAGCGCCCCACCGACGTTGTGAGCGGTGTTCCAGGCCGACCACCAGACGCCGCGCTCGGTACGCGAATACCAGCTGGTGAGCAGCTTGGAGCAGGGGGGCCAACCCCAGCCCTGGAAGAAGGCGTTGGCGACCCAGAGGGCGGCAAACATCCAGAGTGCCGACGAGAGGCCGAACAGTATGTTGATAACGCCGGTGGCCATCAGTCCGACACCCATAAAGTAGCGCGGGTTGGCGCGGTCACTGATGATGCCGGAGAAGAACTTTGAGCAGCCGTAGGTGATGTAGAACAGGGTCCAGAGCATGCCGATGTCGGACTTGTCCAGCATGCCGCTCGCCAGCATGTCCGGCATGGCGAAGTTGAAGCTCTTGCGGGTGAAGTAGAAGACCGCGTAGCCCAGATACATGGTCAGCAGCAGATGCAGCCGCCAGTGGCGATAGGTGGCGTCGATCTCGGCCTGATCCCGGATAAGGGGCCGGTGCGGCGCGCTTCTCATAAAACTCAGCACAGGCAGGCCCTCTGGTGGTGATTAGCCATGACTCTCTTCCCGTCTGCGACTGGGCAGGTTGACCGTCAGCTGAGTGCCGTGGATGCAGGAGAGTTGCAGACTGCCCCCGAGGGCCTGTACCCGCTCGCGAATGCCGAGCAGGCCATAGCCCTGTTGCGGGCGGCTTTCCGGCAAACCGCGGCCATCATCTTCCAGCACCAGTTGCAACTGCTCGCCGCAGGCCCGAGCGCGAATGGTGACCGAGTGGGCGTTGGCATGTTTGACCACGTTGTTGAGCCCCTCCTGACAGACCCGAAACAGGGTGACCCGCTGGGCATCCGAGAGATCCCTATCCGCCAGCTGCCACTCCAGACGGGTGACGATGCCGTGGCGCTCCAGCTCCAGCTCCCGCAGCAGTGCCCGTACCGCCTGTTCCAGAGTCATGTCGTCGAGCTGGCGCGGGCGCAGCCGCCCGAGCAGGCCGCGCACCGCGTCATAGATCCCGAGCGACAGTGTGTCGATGAGGGCACTGCTCTGACCGACACCTGCGTTATCGGGGGCGAGGCGGCGCACTATGCCAGCCTGGGTACGAATGGCGGTGATGGTCTGGCCGATATCGTCGTGCAGCTCGCGCGCTACCTCCTTGCGGATGCTCTCCTCGGTCTCCAGCAGCCGCTCGGTGAGCTGGCGATTGTGGGCGAGCTGGCGGGTCAGCGCCTGATTGAGCTCACGCTGGCGCTGGATCCCGGCACCCAGCAGCAGGCCGGTGAGGCTCTGGGCCAGCAGGGAGAGCAGCAGATCGAGGGGGTGATCGTGCCAGGCCTGACTGGCCAGCAGGGCGATGGTGTTCATCAGGGTGGCGAGCAGCGCCCCTTGCCAGCCGTAGCGCCACGCCATGGCGATGATGGGGATGGCGAGACAAAACGGGGTAAAGCGTACCAGCGAGTTGGGCAATCCCAGTTGCAGCCAGAGGCTCAATACGAACAGCAGCAGATACCAGACCAGATGGCGAAAGCGCCACTCCACCGGTTGATCCACCAGCGCAGGCCCCAGCGGCACCCAGGTGGCGCGGGTGAGGTAGTGCCAGATCAGCATGCAGGTGGAGGTCAGCGTCAGCCCGCCGGTCAGGCTGAGCAGCAGGGCCGAGAGGCCATCTTCCCCGGCCAGATGCCAGAGCAGGGCTTGCAGCAGCGCCGCCGCCGTGACGGTGGCGAGCAGCAGCAACAGTTGCTGCCAGTCGTTGCGCACCTGCTGGCGACGGGCAATCAGCAGCGGTAGCAGGGTCAGCAGACTGCCCGCGACCAGCCACGGCCAGTGGGGCAGCCCCACTTCCAGATTGAGCCAGTAGAGCAGCAGCCCTTCGCACAATAATAGCGGCGGCCAGTAGTGGCCGGGACTTTGCAGCAGCAAGCCGAGGCGCAGGCCAAAGGGGAACAGCAGCACTGCCAGCGCCGGGCCACCCGCCAGATGCAGGCTGATGCTCCAGAGGCAAAACCAGCCGGCGGCAAAAATGAAGCAGGCCGCCAGCGCGATGGCGACATAGCTGGCAAAACGGGAGATCACCAGCTATCCAGCATGCGGTGGGCCAGCTCGACGTTGTTGCTGACCTTGAGCTTGTCCATCAGGTTGGCGCGATGGACGTGGACGGTTTTGGGGGAGAGGCCGAGCTGCTCGGCGATGGCCTTCACCTCCAGCCCCTGTGCCAGCAACTGGGCAATCTCCCGCTCCCGATTGGTGAGGGGATCCCGGCTGCTGCTGGCCAGTTTCTGGGCGATGTCCGGCGTCAGATAACACCCCCCCTGGGCGGCGGTGCGCACCGCGGCGATCAGCTCGTCCGGACTGCAGCGCTTGGAGAGAAATCCTTTGGCACCGGTCTGCAGTGCCTGCTCGATGAGGGCGGGGCTGTCGTGTACCGAGAGCATCACCACCGCGAGACCGGAGGGGAGCTGCTTGAGCAGATCCAGCCCCGATTGGTCGGGCATCGAGATGTCGCAGACGCAGACTCGCGCCCCGCTGCCGGGCAGGCCGGCAAGGGCGTCGCTGGCGGAGCCGAATTCGGCGACCACCTGCAGGTCGGGCTCCAGATTGAGCAGTTGGGCAAAACCGGATCGGACGATCTGGTGATCGTCGATGAGGGCAATTTTTATCATGATGTCAGCCTGAAATTCGGTGCGTCATGACCATGACGCGGCCAACAAGATACCTGCCCCCCGAGTCAGGCTCAAGCAGCAGCAGGAAAAGGGGCTAAAAACCGGGGGGCAAGGTGCGTAAAGCTTGATCGGGATCAGCTGGCAAGGGCGAGCAAGCGGGCTGATCAACAGGGGGATGACCAGCCCGGGGGACTCAGCGGTGCAGCTCGCCGGCGCGCTCCGGCTGATAAACCACTTCCAGAATTTCGACCTCGATGGTGCGACCGGCCGGGCCCGGCCAGGCGATGCTGTCGCCCACTTTCAGACCGAGCAGGGCGCTGCCCACCGGCGCCAGTACCGAGATGTTGCTCTCGTCGCCTTTGGCATCGCGCGGGTAGACTAGGGTCAGGCAGAACTCGTTGCCGCTGCTCTGCATCTTGAAGCGTACCTTGCTGTTCATGGTGACCACGTCCGGCGGCATGTCGGCTGGTTCGCGGATCTCGGCGCGGTCCAGCTCCTCTTGCAGGGCCAGATGCTGCGGGTGGGTGCCAAGCAGTTGTTCGATACGGTCCAGATCAAGGCTGGAGATAACCAGATGAGGTTGTTTCATAAGATATTCCTTATCAATAGCGGATAGGCCCATACCGGCGGGTGCAGGTTGGCCATCACGCAAAGTGTTACAAAAATGGATTCAACAGGTTCAATCGATTGAAAATGCCATGCCCCCAAGCGACTCGCGGCCGAAGGAGCGAGGCGGGGGCTCAGCAGGGTGTGAGCAAATGCGCGGAAATAGCGAGTATTTTCATGGGGCTACCATAACCATTCTGGCCGGCCTTGGCAACCGTGATTGAGTGACTACTCAGGAGCCTGATAGTTGTACTGACGGATGATCCGCGCCAGTGTGCCATCATGGCGCATCTCGTCTATCACGGCTTGCCAGCGCTGCGCCTGTTTGAAGGGGAAATCCTTGTGAGCGGCCAGGAACAGTTGGGTGTTCATCAACACTTCCCCGCGAACCAGCTGTTGTGATGAGCGTTTGTCTTGTTGTTGGGCATACAGGATGACATTCCATGCGGCGACCCAGGCATCAATGCGACCGCGATGGAGTTTATGAGCGTTGAGTTGCTCATCTGCTACTGTCTCTCCCCGGATCCCGATGCGTTGTTTGAGTAGGTGTTGACCAAACGAGTAGCGCAGCACGCCCACATCAAGGTTTTTCAAATCGCTGCTTTTCAGGGCTTTTGGATGAAACCGGCGATCGCTGACGATCAAAAATTGCTCATCGAGGATGGGCGTTACCCACTGATAGAGGTGCTCTCGCTGACTGCTTCGCACGGGCGGTATCATCAATACATCGGGGCGGTGAATTGTCTGGGTCAGTGCACGTGGAAGCGGCATCAACTCGATGGTGAGCGGTTCTTTAAGGCGTCGGGCGGCCTCTTCCATGATCTCGATGGCGACACCGCTTGGTTTGCCGTGAGAGGAGCGAATGACATAGGGGGGCAACTCGGCCGCCACCAGCACAATAGCCTGGGCACCGGTGTGTACCAGCAATAACAGCAGTGCAAAAAAGGGCAGGCAGAGAGCGCGCATCAAGGTCGTGAGCCAGAGTCGAATATGCAGAGTGTAACATTCCTGCCTGCGTTGTCGTTGCACCCGCGGATGGGTTGGGATCTCAGTCGAAGAAATCCCGCAGATCGCGCACTTCGTAATCAGCGAGTTGCTGCCAGGGGAGCTGAGCAGGCAGCTTGCGCAGGGTCACCTCCATCCGGTAGCTGCGATAGCCGTCGAGACTGGCCGATTCGACCACCAGCGGGATCTGCCACTGACTCGACCAGAGAATCCGGGTTCGTTGCTGCCCTTCGCGCTTTTCATACCAGCGGGCCTGCTCGGGGGCGGCCTCATCCAGCGGTGTCATCCCCTCGATCAGCGTGGGGTTGACGAGATGGCGGATCCGCGGCCAGTCGGGCTTGAAGGCCACCTGGCCATACTCTTCCACCGGCACTTCAACCAGCTGGTTGTGCCAGCTGTCGGCATAGCGCAGCTGAAGTTCACCCTCATCACTGCGGCTGACCCAGCGGGCCGCCATCTGGTGGGTAAAGTGCTTGTGGCCGGGTGTGGCGTCGTGAGTGGCGTGATAGGCACGGGCAAGGGGGAGGGGAATGAGCCGCTGGCTCCACACCTGATTGCCCACGCGCAGCCACTTCTCTTGCCAGACACTCTCTCTGGCGATGCCATCGCTGCCGGTGTTCCGGTCGTGATAGCTGATCCGGGCGGCGAGATCCGGGGGCGTGTCGTCAGCATGCAGGGGGAAGGCGAGGGTGCTGCCAAGCAGCCATAACGAAAGCAAAAGTCGCATCATCATCTGTCGCTCGAAAGAGCCGGGGCCCGGGCCGCTGAGTCAATTGCTCAGATGCACCCGGGCCCCTGCTGCTTACAGGCCGAGCGCCTCCCGCAGTTTGCCAAACACCTTGGTGTTATCCAGTGTGCCTTTGAAGCGGTTGCTGCCGGCGCCATCGGCAAACAGCATCACATCGCCGCCGCCGTGGGTTTCCGATGTCAGTTTGACGCCGGTCTCCTGCAGGTAGTCATTGGCCATCACCTGATCACTGGTGAGGACCGGGCGCACGGCCGCACGATTGGGGCCGTTACCGAACACCAGGGTGGTGAAGGGCTTGCCATCCACGTCGTTCTGGGTCGAGCCATCGCTATTTTTCACCAGATCCAGCACCGGATTGCCCTTGGCGGAGTAGCCGTTAATGGTCATGGTGTGGTCATGGTCGGCGGTGACCACGATAAGGGTATTGTTGAGATCCACTTTACCCAGCGCCGTCTTGACCGCCTCATCCAGTGCCACCGCGTCGGTGAGCGAGCGCTTGGCATTGGTGCCGTGCAGGGCGTGATCGATCCGGCCGCCTTCTACCATCAGGAAGTAACCCTGACTGTTCTTGCTCAGCAGGTCGATCGCTTTGGCGGTCATTTCGGAGAGGGATGGCTGGGTATTGGCAGCCCCCTTGGCGACCCGATCCAGCTCGTAGTCGAGGTGGGATTTGCTGCTGAACAGACCGAGCACCTTGCCACTGGTGACCTTGGCCAGTTCACTTTGGGTGGTGACATAGCTGTATCCCTGTGCCTTCATCTCGGCGGTCAGGTCGCGGTTGTCATTGCGACCGCCCTTGTTGCTGGCGCTGTAGGGAGTCCAGTGGTTGGCACCACCGCCCATCAGCACATCGACCCCATCCCCCAGCGCCTGGTTGAAACCTGCTCCTCCCGGAACAGCTTGTGCAGCGATGTCATAAGCGGCATCCCGATGGCAGATGTGGGCGTAGGTGGCTGCCGGGGTCGCGTGGGTCAGCTCGGTGGTGGTGACGGCTCCGACCGATTTGCCTGCCGCCTTGGCCAACTCCAGGATGGTGGGCACCGGCTTGCCGTTATCGCTGCTGCAATTGTTGACGGTTTTGTTGCCATTGACGTCTTTGCCGGGGGCAACGGCTTTGGTGTCGCTGCTCATGGCGATCACCTCGTTGTTCATCTTGACCCCGGTGGTGTAGGCCGCCATGGAGGGGGCCGAGTCGGTGGTCTGGGCATCATTGGAGAAGGTCTTGATGCGGGCACTGCGCGGCAGTTTCATCATCTCCAGATTGCCCTCTTCCCCCACCTTGAACAGGCGGGTGGCGGTGAGCACGGTGGGGCCCATGCCATCACCGATAAAGAGAATGACGTTTTTGGCATCACCGGCCTGTGCCTGGGAGGTTGCGCCCAGCGCACTGAACAGGGCGGCGCAGACCAGCGTGTGCTTGATAGATTTCATCTGTTTGCTCATGAAAATGCTCCTTACAGCTTGGCCGCAGCCTTGATCTTGCCGAACACGGCGGTGTTATCGAGAGAGCCATGGAAGCTGTCAGCCCCCTTGCCGATGGCGCCGAGGAAGACATCGGTGCCGCCGTGGGTCTCGTTGCCGATCTCGCCTACCTTGACCACCACTTCCTGGTGGTAGTCATTGGCGGAGACGGTGGCATCGTCGAGCGGGGCGACGCTGCTGCGCGGGCCATCTACCCGGTTGTAGCCGTTGCCAAAACCGATGATGGTGTAGGGCATACCCTCGCTATCCTTGCTTGGCTCGCCAGTCTCGTAGTTCCTCACCAGCCCGAGTACGCCGGGGTTGTCGGCGGTGGTCTTGCCGGTGCGCTTGGCATAGCCGTTGAGCACTAGCGTGTGGTCGTGATCGGCGGTGACCACGATCAGGGTGTTTTTCAGCTCGGGGTCGCTCTTTTTCACCTCGTCGATAGCAGCCTTGATGGCGTTGTCGAAGGCTATGGTGTCCTGCAGCGCCCGCTTGGCGTTGGTGTCGTGCAGGGCGTGGTCGATACGGCCCCCTTCCACCATCAGGAAGTAACCCTTCTCTTTGCCCTTGAGCTGCTTGATGGCGGCCAAGGTCATCTGGGCCAGTGACGGCTCGCTGGCGGGACGGTCCAGGTCATATTTCATGTGGCTGGAACCAAACAGGCCCAGCAGCGGCTTGCCCGCATCGGCCTTGTTCAGCTCATCCAGATTGCTGGCAAACTGGTAGCCCTTGGCCTGCATTTCGCTGATGAGGTTGCGGCCATCCTCCCGCTTGCCCTTGTCGGCTTTGGGCAGGAAGAAACTGCTGCCGCCACCGAGCACCACATCCAGCCCCTCCTTGAGGGCGCTGTTGTAGCCTTTGCCGCCCGGTACCAGCTGGACGGCGATATCCGCCTCCAGATCCCGGTTGCAGATATGGGCATAGGTAGCCGCCGGGGTGGCGTGGGTTACCCGGGTGCTGGTTACCACACCGGTACCGCGGCCATCGGCTTTGGCCAGCTCCAGCAGGGTTGTCACCGGCTTGCCGGCGCTCTTGCTGCAGTCGCTCTCATAGGTGGCGTCGCCGTCCATGCTGATGACGCCGTTGTTGCTCTTGACCCCGGTCATGTAGGCCGCCATGGAGGGGGCCGAGTCAGTGACCTGGGCATCGTGGGAGAAGGTCTTGATAAAGGCCGTCTCTGGCAGGGTATCGATGGTGAGATCACCCTCTTCGCCGACACCGTAGATGCGGGCCGCCGTCAGGGTGTTGAGGCCCATGCCGTCACCGAGGAAGAAGATGACGTTGGTGGGTTGGGCTGCGGGCTTGGTCGCCACCGTGTCATTGTCTGATTTGCAGCCGGCAGCCAGGGCGGCGCCGATCATCACTGCAAGTCCTGCCATTTTTCTCATTGGGGTTCGCTCCTTGTAAAACCTGAGCGCAGCCTAGAGGGGGCAGATGACACTTTTACTGACTATCGGTGACGGTTGTGTGAAAAAGCGATGAAAATGTTACACTATATCAATGTGTTATCTGTCAATTGGGCGAGTTGGCCCGGTCGTTTCCGGCAAGGTCGCTCCACCTCGGCGGTTTGCTGATTTGATGAAGTGATGGCTAGAATGACCTGTCAAAAGAGGCCCGCAGCAGGTAAAATGCGCCCCCTTCGTTCGATGCCCGCGGCAGAGCGCTTGTTGTTCCATGCGTGCGCCCGCAGCCCCCACAGAGAGTAACGGATATGTCCATCAACTGGTTCCCCGGTCACATGCACAAGGCCCGCAAAGAGATTGCCGAGGTCATGCCCCAGGTCGATGTGATCATCGAGATGCTCGATGCCCGCATCCCCTTCTCCAGCGAAAACCCGCTGGTGCCCGAGCTGCGTGGTGATACCCCGGTGATCAAGGTGCTGAACAAGGCGGACCTGGCCGATCCGGCGATCACCGATCTGTGGGTGGCGCACATGGAAAAAGAGAAGGGGATCAAGGCGCTGCCGCTGACGCAACAAGAGCCGGAGAAGATCAAGCAACTGCTGACTCTCTGCCACGAGATGCTGCCGGAGCGCAATTTTGAGCTGCGCGGCGTGCGGGCGATGATCATGGGGATCCCCAACGTGGGCAAGTCCACTCTGATCAATACCCTGGCGGGGCGCATCATCGCCCGTACTGGCAACGAGGCGGGGGTGACCAAGTCCCAGCAGCGGATCAAGCTGGATAACAACGTTATCCTGACCGATACCCCAGGTTTTCTCTGGCCCAAGCTCAACCCGCCCTCCTGCGGTTATCGTCTGGCCATCACCGCGGCCATCAAGGACACTGTGTTCGACTATGCCGATATCGCCATGTTCGCCGCTGACTACTTCATCAAGGCCTATCCGGAGCGGATCAAGGCGCGCTACCAGATTGACGAGTTGCCCGAGACCGAGATCGAGCTGCTGGAGATGATCGCCCGCCAGCGGGCGTTTATGCGCAAAGGGGGGCTGGCCGACCTGCACAAGGCGTCCGAGATCCTGATCAACGAGTTCCGCTCCGGCCTGCTGGGGCGCATCTCGCTGGAGACGCCGGAGATGGTGAGCGTCGAGATTGTCGAAGCCGCCGCAGAAGCCGAGCAAAAAGCCAAAGAGAAGGCCGAGCGGGAAGAGGAGCGTCAGGCCCGCGCCCGTCGCAAGTACGCCCGCAAGCGTCAGAAATAGTTATCCTCAGGCGTCCCGAGCTTGCCTGGCAACGAGCGAGCTTGTGTGACCGAGAGGACGAAACACGAAGAGGCGACCCCAGGGTCGCCTCTTCTGTTGTATCTGGTGAAGTGCCCGCCCACTTCTGATGGGGTGTCCGCGCTATAAAGCCATGCCATCAGCCAAAACGGTGGCGCGCTATTTCAAACAGCGACATATGAAGCGGGATCAGCTGTTGCCAGTCGCGGCGATAGCCGCCACCGGGCACCGCCGCGATGGGCACACCGTGTTGTACTGCGCAGTCAAACACCATGGCATCGCGCAGGCGCACCCCTTCATCGCTCAGGGAGAGATAGCCAAGCTCGTCGGCATGATGCACATCGACGCCCGCCTGATAGAGGATGAGATCAGGCGAATAGAGGCGCAGTGCCAGTGAGAGTGCCTGTTGCAGTGTGGTGAGATAGGCATCGTCCGTCATGCCGCTTGGCAGTGGAAAGTCGAGGTGAGAGGTGGCTTTGTGATGGGGAAAGTTGTGCTCACCATGGAGGGAGAGGGTGATGATATCGCGCCGTCCGGCGCACAGGGCCGCACTGCCATCTCCTTGATGCACATCGAGATCGACGATCAGCACCTGTTCACAACGCCCCTCGTCGAGGCAAGCCTGGGCGGCAATCACCAAATCGTTAAACAGACAAAAACCGCTGCCGTGATCCCGATGGGCGTGGTGGTAGCCACCGGAGATCTGCAAGCCGCATCCCTGCTCAAGAGCATGGCGGCTGGCGGCAACGGTGGCACCCACCGAGCGCAAGGTGCGCTCTGTCAGCATGGGTGACCAGGGAAAACCGATCTTGCGGATGGCGCGATCTTCCAGCTGGCCGCTCAGGGCCGCCGCGACATAATCGGCATCGTGAATGCGACAGATTTGCTCACAGGTTGCGGCCGGTGCTTCGCCAAGGGGGTAACCCTGCACCTGCAGGCGTTCAAACAGCCCCTGATACTTGGCCAGCGGAAAGCGATGGCGCTCGGGTAGCGTCAGGGAGGAGTAGAGGGGGTGATAGAAAATGCGCAACGACATGGTGCCATTCTCCCTGGCAAGGTGGCGCTTTCTATATATGAAATCAGCAGATGAATCCATATATGTACTCCCTATATAAAGGGGAAGTGGCAGCGCATAAATAAAGACGCGTCGTGAGTGAGACCGCAGGATATAGAAAAGGGGAGCTTGGCTCCCCTTTCAGTCAATATCCCAGCCCGGCTTATTGCTGCTGGATAACCCAGATCTGGAAGGCTTTACGGGTTTCCGCATCGGCCTTGTTGTACCAGTTTTGCAACTGGGTCAGCGCTTCCGGATTGCTTTGAGCCTTGCTGGGGGCAACCTGAACCGGTACGCTGGCGGCAGCCATCACGGCAGCAGAGGAGACGGCCACCGCTTTGGGCTGGTTGAAGGCTTTGCCCATGTTGATCAGCTCTTGCTGATAGTCACGGGTCAGCTGGAAGCCCTCTACTTTCGGCATCACGAACTGTTCGCTACTCACTTGCTGACCACTGACCTTGTCTTTCAGCGCCACTTTCTGCTCTTTGACAAACTGCTTGGCTTCGGCTTCGTTGCGGGGCTTTTTATAGTCCAGCACCAGCTGTTGGTTGTCGGCGGCAGTGAAGTTCAGCACCAGCGGCTCGGCGGTCACCAGCTTGATTTCGTTACGGCTGGAGTAGTTGCCTTCAAAGGCGACGACCAACTGGTGTTTGCCGGCAGAGAGGGGGAAGGTGCTGGTTTTGTCGAGCAGCTTGGGGTTGATGGATTGACCATCGATCAGCTGGACGACATACGGGGTGGTCACTTCCAATTGGGCATCAGCAAGGGCGCTACCGGCGCACAACAGACCAGCCAGCGCCGGTACCAGAACAGTCAGTTTCATTTCATCTCCTTGAACAGTCAGGCGATTGCCCACTGAAAACAGGGGCTCATTTTTACAGGTTTGGCCTACTGCAGCAATGGCTCTTTCTGGTGGTCGATGTTCGCGCTGCTGTCAGTTTGTTTATCAATAGCGACCGACTTATTTATTCGATCCGCCGTGTAAACGGGGGGAGGGCGTCGAGCAACCCCTTGCCATAACGTTTGGTCAGCAGGCGGCGGTCGAGAATGGTGACTCGCCCCCGATCAGCCTCTTTGCGGATGAGGCGGCCACAGGCCTGGATCAGTTTGCGCGATGCTTCTGGCACCGTCAGTTGTAGAAACGGGTTCCCCCCTCGCTGCTCCACCCATTCGGCGGTAGCCTCCTCGACCGGTGAGTTGGGCACCGCAAAGGGGAGCTTGGTGATGACCAGATTGGTAAGGTAGTGACCCGGCAGATCCAGCCCCTCCGAGAAGCTGCCGGTACCAAACAGAATGCTGGCCTGACCGCCATCGCACTTTTGTTTGTGCAGGGTGAGCAGGGCATTGCGGGAGGCTTCCCCCTGCACCAGCAGTGATAGTCCCTTGGCTCGCAAGCCAATGGCCACCTCATTCATCTGGCGGTAGGAGGAGAAGAGCACCAGACTCGCCTCCTTGCCCGCCAGAATGCGTGGCAGCACGCTGATGAGTTCGTTGGTAAAGGCTGGCGAGTTGGGTTCGTGCTCCATCTTGGGCAGATAGAGCTCGGCTTTCTGATAGTCAAAGGGGGAGCGCAGGCGCAGATAGCGAGTGCCGTCGTGCTCCTTGAGCCCCACCTGATGGCGAAAATAGCTAAAGGAAGAGAGGGCGGTGAGGGTCGCGGAGACCAGCACGGCCCCCAGACATTTCGACCAGAGCCACTCCTCCAGCAGATACCCCACTTCAATCGGTGAGGCGTGCAGCCAGATATCGCCGTCATCGCTCTTGGCCATCCAGCGGGCGAGCGGGGTTTTACCGGTCGGGACATGGCGCCCCAGCATCTCCCAGAGGGCGCAGAAACTCTCCAGCCGTTGCAGATGAAAACCGCTCTCGGCCAGCAGAGGTTCGGCCTCCTTGCGGCGGATCTCACCATCTTTCAGCGCTTCACCTATGGCCCCTTGCATCCGATCCAGCGCCCGCAGCGCCTTCTTGCTCGACTCCTTGAGATTCTCCGCCAGCATGGGCAGGGGATCCGGCAGTACCCCTTCGGCGAAGCGGTAGTGAGGTTCCGTACCAAACAGCCGATCGTTGGCGCTGAGCCACTGCTCGACCGCCTTCAGGTCGGGCTGGATGGAGGCCAGCGCATCCTGAAGTTTGAGTTGGGGGTCGAGCAGGCTCTCCTTATTAAGAGTCCGCGCCAGCTTGCCTGCACTTTGTACCAGCTTCTCCAGCCAACGACGCGAGCCTTTGACGCTGGCCGACGCCGCGCCGTGATCCCGGGCGATGGTGGGCAGGTGATGGGCCTCATCAAGCACATAGATGCACTCATCAGGGGGCGGCAGAATGATGCCGCCGCCCATGGTGAGATCGGAGAGCAGTAGCGCATGGTTGACGACCAGCACATCGGCGCTCTCCATGTCGTTGCGGGCGCGATGAAAGGGGCAGTGCTGGTGATGGCTCAGCGCCTTGTTGCAGGTGTGGCGGTCGGCGGCGATGCGATCCCAGCAAGTGTCGGGAATGGGCTCCGGCCAGTTGTCCCGATCCCCGTCCCACTTGCCATTGATGTAGGCCTGCCACAGAGCCTGGTAGCGATCTTTGTCGCTGTCAGATGGTTTGGATTTGCTCAGACTGCCAAAGTCGAGCTCGAAGTTGGCCATCTCGGCGCCACTGGCTGCCTGCTCCAGCAGATGCTCGCAACAGTAGCGCTGCCGCCCCTTGACCAGCATAAAGCGAAACGGCAGCTCGCTGTGGCGGTGGTAAAAAGGAAGGTCTTTGTGGATCAGCTGCTCTTGCAGGGCCACGGTGGCGGTGGATATCACCAGCTTCTTCTGGGTGAGCCGCGCCACCGGGATGGCACCTTGCGCATAGGAGAGGGATTTGCCGATACCGGTGCCCGCTTCGGCCACCAGGATCCGGCGCTGCTTGTCGTACTCGCCGGTCAGGGTTTTGGCTATCTCGGCCACCAGAAAGTTCTGCTCTTTGCGCGGCACAAAACCGGGTAATCCATCCGAAATCTGGCGATAGGTTTGACGAATGGTGGCTTTAAGGCGAGTAGAGAGCATGAAGAGAAGGCCAGTTAGGGGTTAATCGAAGGACAAGGATACCCGCAACCCCTTGGTGAGGTCGAGGCAACTGCCATTATCACGGCTGTTTTACGCTGATCAGACCACTTTGGTTGTTTATCAGGTAGTTAGCATTATTTGCATGCAAAATAGACTATTTGAGTCCAAATAATCAGCAGGATTCATTGTAAACGTTTTCCTTTTGCCTTGCCGTCAGGTGAGACTTGGCTCACATTTTTGCCTCCATGACTATGGTTTGCGTAAAAAGTTCCAAGTTTTTTCATTGCGGTTCAAAAAATCCGGTGCTAGTCTCGGCGGCATAGTGATGCAAAGAACATCGCTAACACAGGGAATAACAACAACTTAGTGTTTAATTACAGTAGGCATTGGAAACTATGAAAAAGACAATTCTGGCTATTGCTATTCCGGCTCTGTTTGCATCCGCCGCTAACGCCGCAGTGATCTATGACAAAGACGGTACCACTTTCGACGTATACGGCCGTGTACAGGCTAACTACTACGGTGAGCACGATGATACCGACGGCGAGCTGGTTGGTTCTTCCCGTCTGGGCTGGTCCGGTAAAGTTGCTCTGAACAACACTTGGTCCGGTATTGCCAAGACCGAGTGGCAAGTTGCTGCTGAAAACTCCGACAAGGGCAGTGACGGTAAGTCTAGCAAGTTCGATGCTCGTCATATCTATGCAGGCTTTGACGGCACCCAGTACGGTAAAATCATCTTCGGTCAGACCGACACTGCTTTCTACGACGTACTCGAGCCTACCGATATTTTCAACGAGTGGGGCGATGCTGGTAACTTCTATGACGGTCGTCAGGAAGGGCAGGTTATCTACTCCAACACCTTTGGTGGTTTCAAAGGTAAAGTTTCCTACCAAACCAACGATGACGTAGCGGTCAAGATCACTGACGTTGGTCAGAAGATCAAAGAAGACGCTATTTGGGGTAAAGACGTTAAGCGTAAGAAAGCTTATGCCGTTGCCGCTGGCTACGACTTTGACTTCGGTCTGGGCTTCAACGCCGGTTATGCCTACTCCGACCTGCAAAACAAAGTTAACGGTCAGACTGGTAAGAAAGACGAGTGGGCTGTTGGCGCGCACTACGCTATCAATGGTTTCTACTTCGCTGGTGTTTACACTGAAGGCGAAGTGAAGAACAAGAGCCTGGGTCTGAAAGATGACGGCCGTGGTTACGAGCTGGCTGCTTCTTACAACGTAGATGCTTGGACCTTCCTGGCTGGTTACAACTTCAAAGAAGGCAAGGCCAACGCTCAAGCTGCCGGTTCTACTTACAAGGATCTGGTTGACGAGACCCTGCTGGGTGTTCAGTATGCCTTCACTCCGAAGCTGAAAGCTTACACCGAGTACAAGATCCAGGGCATCGACAAGCAAGACGACGAGTGGACTGTTGCTCTGCAGTACAACTTCTAATAAGTTGCACATGAGTAATATCCAGGCTTGAGTC
Organism: Aeromonas veronii bv. veronii; assembly: GCF_000820225.1. Classification (GTDB taxonomy): domain Bacteria; phylum Pseudomonadota; class Gammaproteobacteria; order Enterobacterales; family Aeromonadaceae; genus Aeromonas; species Aeromonas veronii. The sequence goes on along the minus strand of NZ_CDDK01000013.1, from coordinate 183,511 downwards.
TTTGACTAGGCTACGAATGGCCGAGATGATATCTCGGCCATTTTCTTTTTGGCGGCATTGCTATTGCGTAACGGAGTACTGGTGAATCGCCGGATTGTAATTTCTAGTGATAGTTGGCAGATTGCCGGTCTCGGTTAATTTGTACAGATCTAGTTATCACCTGACTCCGGCCTCAAACCGGTGTCTTGTTTACGCTACTTTAGTGCGCACTTCCTTCGGTATCAATTTCAGACCCTTCTTGAACATGGTGTAGGGGGTCTGACCCTCCATCATCCTGTCCTGATGTGGCCGCTGGGTGTTGTAGTGCACCAGATAGCTATCCAGGTCTGTCTGCATCTGTTCTACCGACTCATACCAGGTCGTTCTCCCCTTGATACGGAAGTGTTCATCCAGCAGTGTGCGATGTAGCCGTTCGATAAAGCCGTTGCTCTGCGGCCTGCGTACCTTGGTTGTCCGGTGCTCAATCCCCTCCAGTTGCAGAAACAGCTCGTAGGGATGGTGGTCTGGGCGTCCACAGAACTCGCGCCCGTTATCTGACAGGATGATATAGACCCGTGCCTCGTGGGCTTCGAAGAACGATAGTACCGTTTCATTGAGCACATGAACCGAGGTCACTGGAAGCTTGCTGGTGTAGAGCTGTCTCCAGGCGTGGCGACTGTAGCAGTCCAGCATGGTTTGCAGATACACCTTGCCAACTCCCTTGAGCGCGCCGACGAAGAAGGTGTCGACCGCCACCAGTTCCCCGGTGTAGTGGACTTCTATCTGACGTTCGCGGAACTCGGGGCTAGAGCGTTCTAACAGGCGAATTTGTTCTTCATTGAGCTCAATGGTCTGCTCACGGTGAGTTTTCTCGAGGCGCAGCAAGCGGTCGTGTTTGGAGAGCAAGTCGTGACGTTGCCACACGCCACGCACACCACCCGCACTGACGTTGATGCCTTGCAGAGCCAGTTTTTGCGCGACTCGCAGCGGGCCATGGGTTGGTCTGGTGAGGGAGTAATCGAGGATGGCCTGTTCAATCTCGGGCGCAACCCGATTGGGATGAGCCCCTTTACAACCGGGCAGTTTGTCGAGCAATCCCTCGGCACCATAGGTCTGGTAATTACGGCGAATTTCGTAGAACTGCTGACGGCTGTAGCCGATGAGCTTGCAGGCTTTGCTGACATTATTGAGCTCTTTGGCGAGGTCTAGCAGGCTGAGTTTGCGACGTGCTACTTTCTCGTTGGTGATCATGCAGAGGCTGATAGTATTTTGCAGGTGCAAAAAAGCCCCTTGGCGGGGCTTGGTGTCTGGCAAGGTCGGTGTCGGGATGATCAATCGAACAGGATGCGGCCGCTGGTGCCGGCATCGCTGTCTTTCCAGCTGGCGCCGCTTTTGCGCAGGGTGTAAGTGATAGTCTCCTGCTTGAATTTCAGGTAGTCGCTGCCGCTGTGACTTGGCTTTACCTGATTGCCATCGATATAGGTTTCCCCTGTGGTATCGACGTGAATTTCGGCCAAGGTGCGGCCATCGTCAGTGACCGCCTTATAGTTGCCAGCCCACGGGCTCTCGTCGCCATACTGCACGGCCCCTTCCTGAGCGTGCGCTTGGGCATGGGTCTTGTGGCCATGATGGGTTTTAGCCACGGCGCAGCCGGAGATACCGACCGCCAGCAGGCAACCGAGGGCGATATTGAGCAGAGTCTGTTTGGATTTCATCTTCATTTACCTGTATCAAATAATTGCAATGGATAAGGGGTGGAGCCCCCACGGTCGGTGTGGGTCCCGCTGAGCCGTGGCTCGAAATCAGTCCTGATTGATGCCAGAAATATGGCCGCGGGCGTCGGTGAGGCAGTGCCAGAGCCGGTCATTGGGCCCTTTGATATCAATCATCATCCCCGCTTGGGAGTCGGCCACATAGTCGAGGGTTAGTTTGCTGCGGCTTACGCCCGCTTTTCTGGCGACGGCATTCATGCAGGCGTTCTCGGCAACCTTGGTTTGCGCAGTGCTGCCGTTGTAGGCACTGCTGCTGGCGTTCTCATCATCGCCGTCGTCATCGTTCTCATCGTCATTGAGCTGGCAGGCGCCGCTGTCGCCATTTTTGACAAAATAGGTGATGCCCCAGTCGCCATTTTTCACCATGGAGAGGGTGGTGCGCCCCTTGCTCGCCTCGTAGAAATTTGAATTCACTTTTTTAAGCGGAACTTGCTGGTTATTGATATAAGCCGTGCCATCTTCGACGCGAAGATTAATATGTCCAGGACAGCTGGCGGATAAATCAGGCACCCCTGCATATGCGGTTCCGGTTATGACCAATACAGAGAGAGCAAGCAGCGTTTTTTTCATCAGATAACCTCAAATCAACAAGGTTCAGCAAGTGTGATGTCGTCAAAATAACGGTTGCTATGCCTGAACGTTATTTCTGTGCTCATTGCACACCTGTTATCGGTAGCCCGCAGTCAGTCGTTTCAGTGCGCCTCGTCCTGCCGGGATGACGCCAAATTTAGCAGTCGGGTGATGTAAGTAAAATAAAACAGGATTAATTTGGCTCATAAAATATGAAAAACTATAAACCTTTTAAAACAATGGTTTATGTGCAGATCAAGCCACTGTGCAAAAGATGAGGGACCTCCAGGTTGGTTCCTTATGGGCATCGATAAGGTTGGCCATCGGTCAGTGATGTCGGGCGTTTGGTATTTTTCCTGTTGCAAGCGGGCACAGGCTAGCGATATCAAGGGCCAATCAGCCATTGCGCGCCGTAAATATACAGAAAAAAGCACCAATTTTTGGTGTGCGAGGGGGGGGGCAAAATTGGCCTGCCAGCAGGAAGATATTTTTACCTGATATGACTGGGTAGTGAGAAATATGAAAGGGGGTAGATCAATAAATCCTCCATCAATACGGACATAATTACCCGGAGTGTTACTGTGCTTTCCCTGAGAATGGCCCACTCGTGTCAGGCAAAAATAACGACTTAGAAACTCATAGCCAACCCGATGGAATAACCGCTGGTGTTGTGGCTGAACATATAGCGGGCAACCAGCCGGGTACGGGTGACTATGATGTCGTATTTGCTGCTGTCCAGCTCCAGACCGGCGCCGATGGAGTTGAGGGAGTCAAAGCCAAGCAACCCCCGCTGCTCCCCCAGATATGCGGTATGGGCCCCCTCCAGTACATAGCGCACCGGTCTGTCGAGCAGGGTCCAGTGGAATAGCGGGGCCCGGCGGCGCAGATAGAGACCAAGGTTCTCCGCCTCGGCGTGACCACTGACGCTGGTCGAGGTACCGCCAAAGCTCTGCAGGTGCTGGTAGGAGTAGCGCACTTCGAGATCGATATCCTGCACCTTTGAAAAGAGCTCGTAGTCGAGCATCAGCGAGCCTCCCAGTCCGTACATATTGAGCTGCCCACCATCGAGAAAATCCAGCGAGTAGCCCTTGGTACGCTCCAGCAGCCAGTTGCCGATCCGCAGATCGCTGGCCATGGTACCGAGCGAGACGTTGGCGATGGGACGCAGCACCCAGTGGCCACCGCGCGGGTCTTCATGGAGGGCGATATCCCAGCCGATCCCGCCCGAAGCGGTCAGGCTGTTCCACTTGGTCGGGAGGGTGCGGCTCTCTGTGCCGTTGCTTACCACAAACTGGGGATCGTAGCGGCTAAAGCCGATCGCCCCTTCCAGATAGATGGGCACGGCTTCGCTCATGGTTGCGCCGCCACCGATCTGGGTCATGTTGAGGGCGGCAGATTGATTGGTGCCGCTGCCGATATCGAGGTTGCTGGCGGTGATGTCGGGCACCACGGTGAAGGTCATCAGCGAAAGCACCGCATTGGCGCGCTCCTGTGCCCACTCCTGATCCTGTGTTGCGGCCTTGACGGCGCTGGCGGATAGCGCCAGCAGCATTGGCAACAACATCTGCAATAAAGAGAAGCAAGAGCGGTGCATGAGTGTGGTTCCCGATAAGCGGCGTCTGATTGCCCTAGTTTTACTGTAGCGAGCTTCCTGCCGGTTGGCACGGAGCTAAGAGGGGGGAATAAGCGCCGCTTGCGGTCGGTTGCCGCTGAGGGGCAAGCCTTTGCCACACCAACGGCACGCCTTTGCAGTTTGTCGCTAAAGCTTGGCCTCTTGCCGCCGATATCTCTTGTGAGATCGTGTGGAGGACAAGCAATTGAACGCTTGGGTGTTGGGGTTGGTCAGCATATCCGTGAGTATGCAGTTACAGGCTGGGGTCACCGAATTTGGTGCCGGTCTGGATCAATCCGTCTGGCGTTTGACCTCCGATACCCAGATTGAGTGTCGCCTCGAGCACCCTATTCCCAACTGGGGAACGGGGGCCTTTGTCAGCCGCGCCGGACGCAAGATAAACCTCGACTTCGAGCTCAAGGGCAAGCGGCCACAGGCCCAGACCCAGACGGTGAGCCTTGGCATCATGCCGCCGGTATGGCGCCCGGGGATAGCCGGGCGAGAAGTGAGTCAACTGCGCTTCTATCAGCAGTTCGATGGGCTGGTGGAGGGGCAAACCGCCTGGACCATGCTCGACGAGCTGGAGGGGGGGCGGATGCCGACCTTCCAGTATCGGGACTGGTATCGCCAGAACCGCGCGGTGCGGGTGTCCCTCTCGTCTGTCAACTTTCGGGTGAAATATCAGGCTTTTATCGACTGTCTGAGCGGGCTCTTGCCCTACAGCTTCAACGATATCGCCTTTAGCGTGCTTACCTATGACAAGAACAGCGATCAGCTCTCCATCCCCTCCAAGCGGCGGCTGGCGATGATCAGCGAGTTTATCAAGGCGGACAAGGGCATCGACGTGGTGGTGATCGATGCTTACAGCGACAGCTATGGCGGCCGCTGGCCGAACCTGAAACTCTCCGAGAAGCGGGCCGATGCCATCAAGAAGGTGTTTGTCGATCTGGGGATAGATCCCGGCAAGATCTCGGTGGAGGGGCATGGCGAGAAGCAGCACGTCGCCTCCAACGAAACCGAACAGGGACGTGCCAAGAACCGGCGGGTGGTGATCAGCATGGGGCGCAATGGCGAGATCTAGCGCCGTCCCCGGTCAGAGAAGCATAAAAAAGAGCGCATCTGCGCTCTTTTTTGATCCTGCCATTCGGCAGCGGGATTAGGGCAGCTTAGAAGCTGTCACCGAGGCCGGTACCGGCATCTTTCTTGGCGATCAGTTCAATCTTGTAACCGTCCGGATCTTCGACGAAGGCGATCACGGTGGTGCCGCCTTTAACCGGGCCCGGCTCGCGGGTGATCTTGGCACCGGCGGCGCGCAGCGCTTCGCAGGTGGCATAGATGTCGTCCGCTTCCAGCGCGATGTGGCCGTAGGCAGAGCCCAGTTCGTACTCGCTCACCCCCCAGTTGTAGGTCAGCTCGATCACCGCTTCATCCTTCTCGTCACCGTAACCGACGAAGGCCAGGGTGTACTTGTACTCGCTGTTCTCGCTCTTGCGCAGCAGCTTCATGCCAAGGACGCGGGTGTAGAAGTCGATGGAGCGTTGCAGATCGCCGACACGCAGCATGGTATGCAGAATTCTCATTGCTCAGTTCTCCGGGTTGGTGATGTGTACTGCTTTCAATCTCGGTTGCGAGGCCATCAGCTTTCTGGATAGACCTTCTCTTTGTATTCGCACAAGTCCTCGATGATACAGGAACCACAACGGGGCTTGCGAGCCAGACAGGTGTAACGCCCGTGCAGGATCAGCCAGTGGTGGACATCCAGCTTGAACTCGGCGGGCACTACCTTGAGCAGCTTCTCCTCCACCTGATCCACATTCTTGCCTACCGCAAAGCCGGTGCGGTTCGATACCCGGAAGATATGGGTATCGACGGCGATGGTGGGCCAGCCAAAGGCGGTGTTGAGCACCACGTTGGCGGTCTTGCGACCAACGCCCGGCAGGGCTTCCAGCGCTTCGCGGTTCTCCGGCACCTCGCCGCCGTGGCGCTCCAGCAAGATGGCGCAGGTCTTGATGACGTTCTCGGCCTTGGTATTGAACAGGCCAATGGTCTTGATGTACTCCTTGAGCCCGTCCACCCCGAGATCCAGCATTGCCTGCGGGGTGTTGGCCACCGGATAGAGCTTGTCGGTCGCTTTATTGACGCTGACATCGGTCGCCTGTGCCGAGAGCAGCACGGCGATCAACAGCTCGAATGGCGAGTTGAAGTTGAGCTCTGTGGTGGGGTGGGGGTTGTTTGCCCGCAGTCGCTCGAGGATCTCTCTGCGTTTCTGGTTGTTCATGCCTTGCGTCCGATCATAGCTCGGTCGCCCGGACGCGAGCCGGGGCAACGTTGCAGTGGGCCACGGTAGCGGCCTGTTTGCGATCACGCCAGTCATTGATGGCGTTCTTGGCAGCGATCAGCAGCCCCAGCCCGATAAAGCCGCCCGGCGGCAAAATCGCCAGCAGCAGGCTGGCATCGGCGTGTAACAGCTCGATGCGCAGGGATTTGGCCCACTCGCCCAGCAGCAGCTCGGCGCCATCAAACAGGGTGCCCATGCCGATGATCTCGCGCATGCCGCCCAGTACCAGCAGCACCAGAGTAAAGCCAAGGCCCATCATCAGGCCGTCGAGGGCCGCCAGCAGCGGCGGATTCTTGGAGGCATAGGCCTCGGCGCGGCCGATGATGACGCAGTTGGTGACGATGAGGGCGATAAAGATGCCGAGCGCCTGATAGAGGCCATAGGTGTAGGCGTTCATCAGCAGCTGCACGCTGGTCACCAGCGAGGCGATGATCATCACATAGACCGGGATGCGAATATCCTTCGGCACCCAGTTGCGCACCAGCGAGACGGCGAGGTTGGAGCAGACCAGCACCGCCATGGTGGCAAGGCCCAGCCCCAGCGCATTGGTAAAGGTGGAGGAGACTGCGAGGGTCGGGCAGAGCCCCAGCACCTGCACCAGCGAGGGGTTGTTCTTCCACAGCCCCTGACTCATCAGCTCCTTGAGCTCGCCCTTGCGGCTTTCCAGCTCGGCAATCGGGGTTGCGCCCGTTTCAATCTGTTCCATCTGGTTCATGATTGCTCGACTCCGTTAGTTCGCCGCCGGACAAGCCGGGGCGTTGCTGAGCAGTTCGGGTTGCTCCTGCTGCAGTTTCAGCAGGTTCTTCACCGCCTTGACCACGGCTCGCGGGGTGATGGTGGCGCCGGTAAAGGCATCGTACTCGCCGCCATCCTTCTTCACCGCCCACTGGGGCTCGTTGTCATGGGTCAGGAATTTTCCGGCAAAGCTGTTGATCCAGTCCGATTTTTTCAGCTCGATCTTGTCACCAAGGCCCGGGGTCTCGTTGTGAGCGAGCACGCGCACGGCTGTGATGGTGCCCTTGGCATCAAAGCCCGCCACGATGCGGATCGCCCCGCTGTAACCATCCGGCGCAATCGCCTCCAATGCATAGCCGGTCACCACGCCATTCTTGCTGGCGGTATATAGGGCCTGCGGCTGATCACTGCCCAGATACTTCCTGCTGGTGACTTGCTTGCAGCTGGCCACCAGATCGTTGTCATAGCTCCCCTCTGGCAGTAATACCGAGAGGGTCTGCTGTTTCTCCAACTGCTGCTGGTGGGCGATTTTATCCTTGGTCAACTCGTTGGTCAGTACCACCAGCGCGGTACAGCCCAGCGCAAACATCGCCAGAATAAGGCCGTTCTTGCGCATGCTCTTTAACATGTCCGGGCTCCGTCAGCTGTGATGGGGGAAAAGGGCAGAAACATCATTGGCGACGGGCTCCATACACTTTCGGGCGAGTCAGCGTGTCGATAAAAGTGGGCAACGCAGAGGTTGGCCAGCAGCACTCGATACGTTTCGGCGTTATCGTCTTGGTCATTGGCGACGGGCTCCGTATACCTTCGGACGAGTCAGGCTGTCGATAAACGGCACACAAAGGTTGGCCAGCAGCACGGCGAAGGCGAACGCATCCGGATAGCCGCCAAAGCGGCGAATGATGTAGACCAGCATTCCGATCAGCACGCCATAGACCAGTCGGCCGCGCGGTGTGGTGCAGGCGCTGACCGGATCGGTGGCGATAAAGAAGGCCCCCAGCATAGTGGCGCCGCTAAAGAGATGGAACATGGGCGTGGCGGTCGCATCCGGGCTTACCAGATAGCCGATGGTGGAGGCCGCCAGCAGGGCACCGAGAATCGCGGTGGGAATGCGCCAGTTGATCACCTTCTGTTGCAGCAGGAACAGGCCGCCCAGCAGATAGCCGAGATTGACCCAGCTCCAGCCGATGCCGCCCCAGCCCTCAAACAGCGGGCCGCTCAGGATCTCGCCTGTGGTGAGCCCCTGGGTCAGGCCGGTTTTCAGGGTATCGAGAGGGGTCGCCATGGTGAGACCATCCACCCCCTGCTTGAGCTGGGCCATGCTGTAGCCGTCGAGGCTAAAGCCGGTGAAGATCACCGATGCGGCATCGCCAAAACCGAGGCCGTAAGCGCGCACGCTCTCCGGCGGCAGCCAGCTGGTCATCTGCACCGGGAAGGAGACCAGCAGCAGCACATAGGCGACCATGGCCGGGTTGAACAGGTTCTGACCCAGTCCGCCGTAAAGGTGTTTGGCGACAATGATGGCAAAGGCCGTGCCCACCACCAGCATCCACCACGGCAGCAGCGGCGGCAGGGAGAGACCAATCAGCACGGCGGTGAGCGCCGCACTGCCATCCATCAGGGCAGGCTTGATGGCGCGGCCACGGAGCTTGAGCACCAGCGCCTCGCACAGCAGCGCGGTCACCAACGCCAGCAGGATCTGGATAAAGGAGCCCCAGCCGAAGAACCAGGTCTGGGCCAGCAAGCCCGGCACGCAGGCCAGGATCACCAGCAGCATCAGGGTTCGGGTCTGTTTGCGGTTATGGGCAAACGGCGCAGTCGCAATATTGAACATGAGTCTGTCGATTACCTTGTGGTTGTTCGGTCGGCTGACGGGGCATCTTCAGCAGCACTCTCTGCGGCTCTGGCTGCCTCGGCCGCCAGCTTCTTCGCCTTGGCGCGGGCCACGGCGGCTGCAATGGCCGCTTTTTTCGGATCAACCGGGGCATCAGCCGCAGGGGCGCTCGCTTCAGGCGCGGCAGTGACGGCAAGTGGTTGCTCACTGCTGGCTGCATCGGTTTGCATCGGCTCGGCCGGTGCGCGCTCACCCTCAGTTCCGGCACTCTCTACCTGAGTACCAGCGCTTTCTACCTCAGCACTGGTACTTGCGCTCTGCTGCGCCAGTTTTTTGGCCTTGGCACGGGCGATGGCGGCGGCAATAGCTGCTTTCTTGGGATCGACCGCTTCGCTTGCAGCCGTATCGCTTTGGCTGGTGGTTACTTCGCCCTTGGCTAGCGCCACGTCGCGGGTCTGTGCGCTGGCAGTTGGCTCACTCTGCGCACCCTCAGCACCGGCACTTTCGCCCTGCTGGGCCAGCTTTTTGGCCTTGGCGCGGGCAATGGCAGCAGCGATAGCGGCTTTCTTGGGATCAACCGCTTCGCTGGCCGCAGATGGCGCATCGTTTTGGGTTGCAGCCGTTTCGCTGGTGCCTGCAGTGGCAGTCAGATTGCCCTCAGCGCTGTCACCCTGCTGGGCCAGCTTCTTGGCCTTGGCACGAGCGATAGCGGCAGCAATTGCAGCTTTTTTGGGATCGGCGGGCGCATCGCTTTGGGTGTCAGCGTCGGTTGTTGCGCTGTTGGCTGCGCTTACCGGCTCGCCACTGGCCTCGGCCTTTTTGGCCTTGGCACGGGCGATGGCGGCAGCAATCGCCGCTTTTTTCGGATCAACCTCTGCCTTTTGCTGATCAGCATCTACCGCAGGGGCAGCAACGGCTTCGGCAGTCACAGGCTCGGCGCTATCGCCAGCCTGAGCGGCCTTTTTGGCCTTGGCGCGGGCCAGTGCGGCAGCGATGGCTGCTTTCTTGGGATCGCTGGCGGGGTCAACCGCCTCGGTGGATTGCGCCGCAGCGGCTGTTTCGCTGTTTGCGCTTTCCGCCAGTTTGGCGGCGCGGCGCGCCTCCGCTTCCCGTTTGCGGGCTTCGCGGGCGGCAATCACGGCGCTGTTGTCAGGCAAGCCCTCGGCGGTGGCGGTAATGGCCGTGATGGGGGCATCCTGCTTGGCCTTGATACGAGCCAGGGCGGCTGCCACCGGATCTTCCCCGCCTGCGGCCGTCATGGTCTGACGGCGCTGGGCGGCGGCTTCGGCATGGCGCGCTTCGCGGGCCGCTTTCTCCCGCTCGAAACGGGCCTGCTTGGCTTCGAATCGCTGCTTGGCGCGTTCGGCTTTTTCGGCCTCGGCACGGGCTTCGCGAATGTCGTCTTTGGCGATCTTGTAGTACTGCACCAGCGGGATCTCGCTCGGGCAGACCCAGGCGCAGGCGCCGCACTCGATGCAGTCCATCAGGTTGAGCTTCTCGGCCTTGTCATACTCCTTGGCCCGGCTGTACCAGTAGAGCTCTTGCGGCAGCAGAGTGGCCGGGCAGGCATCGGCGCAGGCGCTGCAACGGATGCAGGGCTGCTCCGGGCCGGGGGCGGGCAGTTCGGCCTGTGTCGGCGCCAGCAGGCAGTTGGTGGCCTTGACCACAGGCACCATGGCGTGGGGCAGGGTAAAGCCCATCATGGGGCCACCCATGATCACCCGCTGCTCCGCTTCCGGTTGCAGCTCGAAACGCTGCAACAGCCAGCGTACCGGCGTACCCAGGCGCACCCAGGCGTTGCCGGGCTGCTTGAAGCTTTCGCCAGTGAGGGTGACGATCCGCTCGATCAGCGGCTCGCCGTCGATGATGGCGCGCTTGATGGCAAACACGGTGGCGACGTTGAGCACCATGATGCCGATATCGACCGCGCGGCCCCCCTTGGGCACCTGACGGCCGGTGAGCAGCTCGATGGTCTGCTTGGCACCGCCCGAGGGGTACTTGGTCGGCACCGTCTTGACCAGCACGTCCTCGTCGGTGGCGTGGCGGGTCAGCTGCTCAATTGCCTCGGGCTTGTTGTCTTCCACCCCGATCAGGGTGAGTTTCGGTTTGAGCAGGTGCTTGAGCACCCGGATGCCATCCATGATCTCGTCGGCATACTGCTGCATCAGCCGATCATCGGTGGTGATATAGGGTTCGCACTCCAGTCCGTTGACGATCAGGATCTCGGTGAGCTGGCCGCGGCCATCGAGCTTGCTGTGAGTGGGGAACACGGCGCCGCCAAGGCCCGCCACCCCCGCCTGCTGGATGCGTTCGAGCAGCTCGCCCCGCTCCAGATTCCAGTAATCGGCTTTGCCATTGCGCTCGCCCCACTCATCCTCCCCATCGGGGGTGAGAATGACGCAGAGATCGCCGAGTCCGGAGGGGTGGGCAACCGTGTGGTTGCCAATCTCGGTGATGGTGCCCGAGGTGGAGGCATGGACAGGGACGACCCGCCCCTTGGCATAACGGGTCAGCGGCTGACCCTTCTTGACCTTGTCGCCCACCTGCACCAGCAGATCGCCGGCGGGGCCTGCGTGCTGGCGCAGCGGAATGATGAGGCGCGGCGGCAGACCGGCGTCTACCACCGGGCTCTGGCTTGATTGCAGCTTGTTGTCGGCGGGGTGAATGCCGCCGTGAAAGTCCCAGAGCGTGCCGGCTTTGATACGTTCGAGTAAGGAATGCATGGTTGCTCCGCTGTTTATTCCACTATCTTGACCGGAATCTTGCCCGGAACATGCACGTTATTGAGATCCCACTTCCAGTTATCGACCGTGGTGGGCACCGGGATCATCTCGATGCAGTCGGTCGGGCAGGGATCGACACAGAGATCGCAACCGGTGCACTCGTTGGCAATCACGGTATGCATCGCCTTGGTGGCGCCGACGATGGCATCCACCGGGCAGGCCTGAATGCACTTGGTACAGCCGATGCACTGATCTTCGTGGATAAAGGCGACCTTCTTGACTGGCACGGCGGCCTCGTCACTGCCACCCAGTGGCTGGGGCTCGACCCCCATCAGATCGGCAATCTTGCGCATGGTGGCCTCGCCACCGGGCACGCACTTGTTGATCTGATCGCCGTTGGCGAGCGCCTCGGCGTAGGGTTTGCAGCCGGGATAGCCGCACTGGCCACACTGGGTCTGGGGCAGCAGGGCATCGAGCTGATCGACGATGGGGTCTGCTTCCACATGAAACTTGACGGCGGCAAAGCCCAGGATAATCCCGAACGCCAGCGCCAGCAGGGTGAGCACCAGAATGGCAAAGAGAATATGGATCATGGTTATATCTTGATAAGGCCGGTAAAGCCCATAAAGGCCAGCGACATCAGACCGGCGGTGATCATGGCAATCGATACCCCGCGAAACGGCGCGGGCACATCGGCGGCGACCAGACGCTCGCGCATGGCGGCAAACAGGATCAACACCAGCGAGAAGCCGGTGGCGGCGCCAAAGCCGTAGATCACGCTCTGGATAAAGTCGTGTCGCTCATTGATGCTCAGCAGCGCCACCCCGAGCACCGCGCAGTTGGTGGTGATGAGGGGCAGGAAGATCCCCAGCAGGCGATAGAGGGTCGGGCTGCTCTTGCGCACCACCATCTCGGTAAACTGCACCACCACGGCGATCACCAGAATAAAGGCGAGGGTACGCAGATAGGCGATATCCAGCGGCAGCAGGATATAGTGCTCCACCAGATAGGAGCTGGCACTGGCGAGGGTCATCACGAAGGTGGTCGCCAGCCCCATGCCGATGGCGGTTTCCAGCTTGCCGGAGACCCCCATAAAGGGGCAGAGGCCGAGGAATTTCACCAGCACGAAGTTGTTAACCAGCACGGTGCCGATCAATAAAAGCAGGTACTCAGTCATCAATTACCGTCACTGAAAGTCGGGTTATCGGGGGTTGAAGGCGGGCGGTATTATCTGACGTTAGGGCCAGTTAAACAACCGCAAGGCCGCATGGTTATTATGCAACTGGATAATTTAGCCGGGGTTTTGGGCAAGATTGAGGCAGTTTGGCAAGCTGTTCGCATGAGCACCATGACTAGAGGGTACTCAGAGGGTTTCGAACTCAGGCCAGTCAAGAAAAGAAGTTGTTCCTCTGATCCGTTCTGGCAGCCAGCCCAATGTCTGAAAATCGGCATTTTTGAGTCCGCACTCCCAAATCCTGAACACTCGCCAGCCAGCTTCATGCAGCTGTTTTTCAACCAGTTCATCACGCTCGGTATTGGCCGCAAATTTCTGCAGCCAGAACTCGGTATTGCTTTTGGGGGTTGCAGCAAAGCGGCAGCCCGGATGGCGATGCCAAAAACAGCCATGAACGAAAATGCAGAGCCGGTAGCGGGGAAGAACGATATCAGGTTTGCCGGGAAGCTCTTTGACATGCACTCGAAAACGAAATCCCAATCCATGAAGATATCTGCGCAGTGTCAGCTCAGGGCGTGTGTTTTTGCTTTTTATGCCAGCCATCATGGCTGAACGGGTTGCTGTATCGACAACATCCATGCTTTTGCTTCCTGCTTGGCAAGCTTCCTGGTATCTTTATGGCCTGATCAAAAACACAGTAATTACCAATGAGCATTTTTTCATCATCCATCCCCGTAGTCGATTTGTTTGCCGGTCCTGGTGGTTTGGGTGAGGGGTTTTCATCTCTCAACGATGGCAAGGCATTCGAGATTAGGGTTTCCGCGGAGAAGGACCCAATAGCACGTGAAACCTTGAGACTTCGCTCCTTTTATCGTCTGCTCAAGAATCATCGGCGAGATTGCCTCCAAGATTACTACCAGTATTGCAATGGTGACGCTGACCAACCTTACACGGAAAAGACTAATGACCTCTGGGAGAAGGCTGGTTTGGAAGCCATGTGTCTGGAGATCGGCAGTGAATCTGGCAATCAACGACTTGATCAGGCAATAACCAAGGCGCTTGAAAACAGAAACGAATCCCAGCCATGGGTGTTGATTGGTGGGCCTCCCTGCCAAGCATACTCCCTTGCAGGGCGTTCCAGAAACAAGGGCAAATCCGATTACAAACCGGAAGAAGACCATCGACATTTTTTATACAAAGAGTATCTGCGGATTATTCAAAGAAACAGGCCAGATATATTTGTCATGGAGAATGTCAAAGGTATCCTATCTTCAAAAATAAATGGGGATTTTATTTTCCATCAGATACTTCGAGATCTGGCAAACCCCAATGCTGCATTGGATGTTTCTGATGATGATTTGCGTTACCAGATTGTGTCACTGGTTAGCGACGAGGTATTCAGAGATGGCGATGACCCCAAAGCAATTGATGCAAGAAAGTTCATAATTAAATCAGAGGAGTATGGCATCCCACAAGCTCGTCACCGAGTGATTTTGCTAGGTATTCGGGATGATCGCATATTGACTGAATTGCCGAAATTGTCACAAGAAGAACCCATCACGGTAAAACAAGTAATAGGTGATCTACCTGTCTTGAGAAGCAAGTTGAGCAAGCAGGAAGACTCTTATGAAAATTGGGTTTCTTCTGTTAATGATCAATTGATGGAGCTTGCCCTGAATGCTCCACTGGGGGCTGAACATATAAAGCCTCTTGCCAATAAATTGTCCGCAGTGGCTGAAACTCTTGAGGCAAGCCATCCTGGTTCATTGCGTCTTGAAAAAGATGAAAAGTCCGTTTTTATTGGTAATTACAAGTTAGAGAAATGGTATTCGGATCCCAAGCTTAAGGTATGGTTGAATCATGAAACCAGAGGGCATCGTATTGATGATTTGGCCCGTTATGGTTTTGCGGCATGTTTTGCTGAAGAATATGGTCGTTCACCAAAAGGCCATACAGATTTTTGTCTGCCAGGATTGGCTCCGGATCATAAAAATTGGGAGTCTGGCAATTTTTCTGACAGATTCAGAGTGCAGCTGGCTGATGCACCATCAACAACAATCACCAGTCATATTTCTAAGGATGGGCATTACTTTATTCACTACGATCCAAGGCAATGTCGCAGTCTGACAGTGAGAGAAGCCGCCCGCTTGCAGACATTTCCTGACAACTATTTCTTCCAAGGGGGGAGGACACAGCAGTATCATCAAGTTGGTAATGCAGTGCCGCCGTTGCTAGCAAATAAAATAGCGAAACTGGTTTTAAATATTATATTATCAAAACACAACCATCATAAATAAACTATGTAGTGTGGTCAGTAGAATAAAAAGGCGAAGCAAGTTATAAGGTGCCTACTTGCTTCGCCTTTAAAATGAAATTATTTTTCCGAATTCTCTAAATTAAATTTAACCCGTGAGGCATATTTTCTAAGGATACAATCAGCCTCAGAGGCTGATATCGCCTCAAATAAAATACCGCCAGCGTCCCTATTCATTTCTTTCATGAATTCACGAAAAATAACTTCAGAGGAAGTTAGCCAAGGAATAGCATCCATTGCACGCACTATTGCCTGAGCAAGGTGTTTTCGCGATGCAATATTTGGTCGCTCTACAATAGCCTGACGAATATCGGCAGTTTTGAGTATTAGTTGAAGTGCACTTTCTGGGGATTCTGGATTTGCGATTGTTGCGACATGCATATTCCACCATAATCTAGATATTGCATTATCATCACGAACACCGGTACGTCCTCTGGCAAAAAAATGCTTTTTTACGGTGTTATCCAAGGCTTCGTCATTAACATTTTTTATCCATCTAGCTCTGCTATATTGCAAGCATTCAACATGAGTCAGTCTAACCCATAAACGTTCTTCTCTTGCTAATGCCGGGGTCATACCTTGTAAGGACTTGTAAACAATCAGGGAGTTTCTGATGTCAGCTTCAGCGGTACTTTTAGTGCCATTGAGTTCATTTAGTGCATCTAGATCAACATTTACTGTATTGCTTTTTATTTCCCATCCATTCTCCTTGGCAAGGTCTGAAAAGTCCCCGCTAATGTACCTTTCTCGATTAGATGAGATATCATTACCAAGTGAGTCTAAAACACTTTGTGATAAATATTTAAGAGGCACATAAGACATTTTTTATTCCTCTGCAATTTTTCCAAGATGAGATATTGGATGTTCCAAAAGACATTGTGCTGCTTCAAGAATTGAATGGTTTGATTCTATGTCGATACCCTTTGCATGACACTTGGCAAGAAATGGCTGGTACCAGCGCTGAAATTCATATTCCTTGCTGTCATTACGGAGTATGTCTAGAACCTCCATTACCGCAGGAAGATATATCGAACTCATCAATATATCTTTCGAGTGTGACTGTAATCTCAGCTCACTAAGAGTCTGAAATGTTTTTTCTGAGACAAGTAAACCAATACAGGATCCAGATATGTCTACCTGTAACTCTCCATCGGGAATCCTTTCTGACTTAACAAGCTCGAAAATACTCTCAATAGGTGTCAGCTTCGCTTGCCCGACGCTTATCATTAACTCATTACCAATTGCAATAATATCGCTCTTCTTGAGAGATATAGGAGGGGAGAACTCAGAATTGATCGTACCAGGATCCCAATTATCCAAGTCTTTTTTCAACCAAACGATTGGGCGAAAAGTAACCTGATTAAGTAATTGATCTGGAGGGAAATCTGTTATCCCGGTTGACCAAGTCATTTTTTTGAGATCGCTGAAGAAGGTATCAGCACATTTTATTATGCATCCAACCGATGCTTGATTACTCTCAACTAGAGCTCGAATTGCTGGTTCAGTTAGAGTGATTGCATGCTCCAAAGTCACTGTACCTGCAGACCGATCTTCTTTGACTTGTATTTGTATGCTAAATTCCCCAGCGACAAAGTCACCGCTATCAAGCCCGAGCACTGGGTGTGGAAATCTAGTATTTTCAGTTATCCTCATTTTGTTTCTCCCATGCTGGAGATTTTTCTGGCGTAAATTTCAATGGGGCCATCATAAGGTTCATCAAACTCGACATAAATGGAGTTTCTTGTCCCCTCTTTTACATCAAGTAAAAGTTTTTTATTATTGATAGATGCACCGTTTGCGTTTACTGGATGTAAGCTCTCAGGGGTATTGACACCTGTTGCTTGTAATATCAACTCAATTTTCCCCGTGACAGGAGAACTAAAGTATAACGTTCTTGACTTAGCTATGCCTTTATCATCAGGGGCTATACGGTTCCTTACATCCAATAGATTTAATGCGGTATGCATATCCGATCTATCAGTATCTTCAGCTCCTTTAGATATTGGTTGAGAGCTGCTTCCTCCATTGGATGTTGTGCTATTACGTGCTTTGTGCCTGCCATTCTGCCCGTCATCTTTAACATTATGGCGATAAGTACTATTTTTTCTGGTATTAACATGAGCTGCTGAATATGTGTATTTTTCAGGATCGTTCTCACTGTTGGGATCTGGTTCTGTATCTGATGTTCCCTTGTAAGAAAATAACTCTCCCAACTCATCTAGTGTTAATGAGTCCTGAACTGGTATGGTTGTGTATGATTTAATTATGTTTCGTAATTTTTCACCCAATTTACGCATTGCTTTTTCCGTAGTACGTCGCCCTTCAGGGTCAGATATACGTTCTGCAGAAAAAGCATTGTGCGCAGGATTCTCCAGCTTTTTAAGAACCTTGCTTGCGGAATCATCATTGGGTTCTACCAACGCGATGAAATCTGCGCCATTGAACCTTGCAAGAACATGGCCAAAATTCCTGAGGTTATCGGTAATAAGCATGCCATTTCGAACAAATCCAACCCGTCGCGGCATGCCAACTTCCATTAGTATCCGGACTTTCATTTTTCCCAAGTTAGGGATATCAATGATTTCTTCTGTAGCAGTTTCCGCAACTAGACATTTGTATAGTTGACGTGCAAATTCCAACTCGGAAGAGTGCCCAGATCTATCAGCTGTTTCTTCAATAGCATCATTCGATAATAATTCCTCAAGGGTATTGCTGTTTATTTTTATTTTTCCAGAATCTACCTCGAATTCCATGTCTTCATTTTGAATAGCTACAAAAAAATTGGAAACAAGCGAGAATGCCATCCGTTCAGCCCAGTCTTCCGACTCGCGAAATCCGACACAAAATATAGAAGTTCCAACATCTGAACGTTGCATCCATGCTGGAACTTGAGAGGCGTTGGTAATGGCTCGGAAGTTATCAGAGAATCCCCAGTACCCTATAGCACGCCTATGAACGTTGTTCCCGTCAGTATGAGATACTAGCTTTACCTTACCTTGTGCTGCAAAATGATGCTCATTATCTTCTCCAACATAAAGTGTCGAATACATAACTGTTTGCAGGTCTGAAACTGCAAAATTTGCATTTTTCCCTATTCCGTAAGACCCTCCTGAGGTTTCGCTGTCTTTTTTGCTTACTCCTGATGACTTCAGCAATGAGTGAAATGCCGTTCCACTTTTCTCTGGAGGTCCTATAAGTCCCTTCGTATTGAAGTCGGATATTCTCAAAATTGGTAATGTATCTCTGGACATTACGGCACACGCATTTTTGAAAAACTCCTTTTCTTTCTCTGCATGAGCTTGGCTGCTGCAGCAGTTCAAGGTTCTCGCAAGTGATGCATGAAAAGGGATATTTGCAATATCTTCCTGTTTCAAATCGAACGTCATTCGGACTGGCTTGCCATCAAGGCCAGCATCGCGTGAGTTTTGACCAGCCTCTCTGGCACAGCTTGCATATGGATCATCGCGGAAGGTTTCGATACCTGCGTCGGAAAGTCCTTCTTCTTCACCGGCTTCATTTTTCAGGAATTCAAGTTCTGGAACGGTCATTTATGGGATACCCCCTAGGATTGTGAGGTGCAAGCGACTTGCTTCTTGAAGTCACTACCCGATGCATTTTCTGTATCGTTTAAGTGAGTTGTGGCTTCGTCTCGTCTCGCGACTTTTGTTACTTTCTTCACTTGGTCATTGGCGAATCTGTAATTGCTACGGTTGGATGGGGAGCCAACTAGCTGTTCAACGTTGTTCATGTGATTTTCACACGGCCAGAAAAGTTGTATGGATTTTCCATGATTTACATACATTTCTCAGAAACTCTAAGATGGATCGCAAATATATAAGAAGGTACTTTGAAATAGTTATAAAATCCTTAAATGGTATCCAGTGGTTTTTGTAAAGGCAAGATGAATTATCTCGTATTCCTATATACGTCGAAATTTTTCAACGAAGGAAATTTGGTAACTCTTTATTAAAATAACTGGATCTAGATACCATTTTTTGCCCGTCGCCTGCCGTATCGGTATGCTGTCATCTCAAGTGTTGTTGCAATTGACCGCCTTGTCGGCGTCACCAGGAGGTAACCATGATCAGCCATATCGACCATCTGGTATTGACGGTCAGCGATATCGAACGGGCCGTGGCCTTTTACAGTTCGGTGCTCAATATGGAGGCCATTACCTTCGGTGCGGGGCGCCGGGCGGTGGGATTTGGCAACCAGAAGATCAACTTGCAACTGTTGGGGCAGGAGCCTCGTAACCGAGCGCAGGTGGGGTCGGGGGATGTCTGCCTTATCACCCGCTGGCCGCTGGAGCAGGTGATGGCCCAGCTTACCTGCCACGGGGTGGAGATTGTCGAGGGGCCGGTGACCAAAAGCGGTGCCTGTGGGCCGATAGAATCAGTTTACTTCCTCGACCCGGATCAGAACCTGATAGAAGTGAGCATCTATCCCTGACAGGGTTGGCGCGGCGCCTGACGGTGCAACACCTATCAGAATCATTCTACTTCCTCGACCCGGATCAGAATCTGATAGAAGTGAGCATCTATCCCTGAGCCCACCAAGCCATCACTCCCATCGCCATCAGCAACAGAAAGGGGCCGTCAATTGACGGCCCCTTTCTCGTATCGCTATCGCGCCAAGTGTCCGCGCAGCTTCGCCGATTCGCCACACACGCCCTAGAAAGGCGCGCTGCTCTCGTCGCTCTCCTGTAAAAACCGCTCCACTTCTGCCTGATAGGCCGCATCAGGTTGACCGCTGCTGGCTGGGGTTACGGCGGCAGACCGGGCCATGGGAGGGGCGGTGAGGGTCTCCATCACCCGCTGCTGCAGATAGGGGTAGAAGGGGTTGGAGGAGGTGCGGGTGAGGGCGCCGGGGTTGACGATCAGCACGCCGCGCTCGCCACGCAGGGCCAGACCACCGAGATTGATGCCGTATTGCTCCCGCTGCTGCGGGCGCGCCGCCATGCCATAGAGGGGGTCGTCCATCGGGAAGGGGAGCGCCACATGGGAGAGGGAGTAGATCTCCTTGGGATAATCGATACCCAGCGGGCGGAGCTGCTCAGGCTGATCGGCGGTGGCCAGCGTTCTGGCCTGGGTTGCGGGGGAGGCGGGGTCCATATTGCCCACCACGGTGAGGCGATAGTGCCCGGGGGCGTTTGGCAGCAAGCGGTGCAGCGCCAGCTCGGAGGCCGAGCTCATCAGCGGGCCAAACAGGGTGCTGCGGTTGATATCAAACAGCACCAGTTCGCTGCCGTTGGCCGGCAGGTAGTGGTAGAGATCGGCAATGATGGAGCGGGTGCTGACGGTGTAGTCCATCACCGACTGGAAGGTGAGGGCGGGGGGAAACGCCGCCAGCTCGCCACTGGCGGCCAGCTGGCGCACTTGCTGCTGGATGGCGTGGGTCAGGCGATAGGACTGGCGCGCCCCGTTGACCGGAAACGAGTTGTACTTGAACGGGTTGAACTCCGGCATGGTGTCGAGCCAGGCGGCGTTGGCAAAGGCGGGCAGCAGGGCAGGCACGGCCTTGAGCCCGGCGAAGCGGGCAAAGCGGGTCACCCCGATCATCGGGGAGATCAGCACCAGCCGATCCGGTTTTGCCAGTGTGCCGCTTGGGTCGGCCAGCGCATCGAGCGCATATTTCACCGCCAGCGCGCCGCCGTTGGAAAAGCCCACCAGATGCAGCGGCCGCTTGCCCGGTGCCAGCAATCTGGCCTCCCGCACCGCCAGTCGGGTGGCGGCCAGCCAGGTCTCCCAATCCACATCCACGAGGCCAGCGGGCACGGTGCCGTGGCCGGGGATCCGCAGCCCCAGCGCGATAAAGCCCTGCTGCTGATAGCGTCTGGCCAGATGGCGCAGGCTGTAGGGGGAGTCGGTCAGGCCGTGCAGCAGCACCGCCACCCCTTTGACTTCCCCCTCGGGGCGCAGCAGGTAGGAGCGGTTCCAGTTCTGCTGAAAGCGGGCGGGATTGATGGGGGCGTCCTGATAGTAGCGATTGCTGGCCAGTTGCTGCTCCGGCGGTGTCTTGGCGACCACCTCGGTGGCCACCAGCTCGAACAGCTCTGCTTCGCGGGTCAGATAGGCTTGCCAGTCGCTGCTGTCGAGCTCATCGGCACTGAGTTCGGGGGGCACCACTGTGTGCCACAGCTGCAGCGGCGCAGCCTGCCAGGCGAAGTAGGCGATCACCGCCCACGCGGTCAGCAACAGCAGCAACAGGGTTAGCAGAGCACGGCGAACAAGGCGGCGAGTGTGAGCCTGCATGGTGCAATCCTTGGCGATAGGGGTGGGGCCGCCTCTGGGCGGGCAAGTTTGGCGCAGCATCCAAGGTGCTGCCAATCGGCTTAAAGCCTAATGGAAACAAGGTGATATGTATAGTTGATGGCGTTCGGCCGCGCTGGCTGTGGGCGCCTGACCCCGCCGCTTACATCAGGCTGGTTGTTCAAAGGCTGCATCGCGGGCCATCCGGCGGCGTGAACTTGTCCGCGGATGCCCGCTTGGGCGCTGCTATCTTGCAACTATCTGCCCCTGAAAGGGGGCAATTATGCTACTGTAGCGGCGTTTTTTGATGGATAAGCTGGCATTGGCCTTTTTTGAAGATGGAATGGTATGCAGAACTTTGACGTAGTGAATTGGCTGATGCAGCAGACAGCCTCTCCGGCGCAGCCGGAACAGGCGATGGCACAACCGGGCGCGGCCCAGACCCTGTGGCAGGTGACTCATGCTGGCTAACGAATCCATGCGCCTGAACAAATACATCAGCGAGAGCGGTATCTGCTCGCGCCGCGAGGCCGACCGCTTTATCGAGCAGGGCCACGTCTTTATCAACGGCAAGCGGGCCGGGATCGGTGATCAGGTGCAGGTTGGCGATCTGGTCAAGGTGAACGGTCAGGTGATCGAGCCGCGCGAGGCGGACAGTCTGGTGCTGATCGCCCTCAACAAGCCGGTGGGCATCGTCAGTACCACAGAGGCGGGCGAGAAGGACAACATCGTCGATTTCGTCAACCACAGCACCCGGGTCTTCCCCATCGGGCGGCTCGATAAGGATTCGCAGGGGCTGATTTTTCTCACCAACCACGGCGATCTGGTCAACAAGATCCTGCGGGCGGGCAACGATCACGAGAAAGAGTATCTGGTGACCGTCGACAAGCCGGTGACCGACGAGTTTGTGCGCGGCATGGCGGCCGGGGTGCCGATCCTCGGTACTGTGACCAAGAAGTGCAAGGTGAAGAAAGAGGCGCCGTTCGTCTTTCGCATCACGCTAGTGCAGGGGCTTAACCGCCAGATCCGCCGCATGTGCGAGCACTTCGGTTTTGAAGTGACCAAGCTGGAGCGCATCCGCATTATGAACGTCAGCCTCAAGGGGCTGCCGGTGGGCGAGTGGCGCGATCTCACCGACGACGAGCTGATCGATCTGTTCAAGCTGATTGAGGACTCCTCCTCCGAGGTGAAACCGGCCAAAGGCGACAAGCCCAAGGCTGCCAAGGCCCCTGCGGCGCAAAGCGCCAAACCGGGGCAGGGCAAGAAGCCGCGCCGCGATGACGATCACGAGATTGGTGGTCGCCCCAATGTGCCGGGCCCGGAAGCCTTCGAGAAGAAGCTGCCGGTGGGCAAGGGCGGTGCGGGTAAAGGTGCTGCCAACAAGGGCGGCGCTGGCAAAGGGGCTCCCAAGGGTGGCAAACCGGCCGCTGGCAAGCCGCGCACCGCTAACACCGGACGGCAAAAGAAGGGGCGCTAAGTTGCTCCCCTGAGTGGCGTCAGCCTACCTTGTCATCCCTAACACGGTTATCCCCAACACACCGGCCTCAGGCCGGTGTGTTGCTTTGGGCCGCAGTGCTGGCCGGGAGGGGCGCTGAAAAGGCCGGCTCGCTGGCGGTCGGTAACCCCATGACGCGAGGGTAGTGGCGCGGGTCGAGACGCAGCACCAGCTGGCTCATCAGCAGCAATCCCCCCAGCTGCCACTGCCAAGCGGCGGCAAAGTCACCGAACAGGTGATAGAGGCGCGCCGCCACCCAGGGGCCGGTGGCCGCCAGCATAAAACCGAATCCCTGCATCAGGGCGCTCAGAGTGCCCGCGCGGCGCGGGTCGGGCAGGTGATCGAGCGCAATCACCATGATCAGCGAAAAGCTGCCGCCAAGACCGGCACCGCACAGCATGCACCAGAGAATCGGGGCACTGGCTGGCGCCAGCCAGAGACCGCCGAATCCCGCCAGCTGCATGGCGATGGCAAGGCCCATCCACGGCCGCCGATCCATCTTGCGCGCCGCCAGCAGCGGCAAGCCGAGACCGCTGGCGGTCTGCGCCAGCGCCAGCCAGGCGACCAGCTCGCCCGCCTGCGCGGCGCTCCACCCTTGCGCCATATAGGCGGGGGCCAACCATGCGACAACTATGCCGTAGCCACTGTTGATGATGCCAAAGCAGACGATCAGCAACCAGCTGCGGGGCAAGGTGATCAGCCGCCGCTCGCCGTGGGGAATGGCGACCGCCGTGGCCCGTGGCAGATGCACTTTCCACCCTAGCCAGACGAGGGCCAGCAGCACCGGCAGGCTCCAGAGCGCCAGTGCCCGCGACCAGTCGAGGCTCGCCGCCAGCCGTGGCGTGAGACTGGCCCCCAGCGCCCCGCCCCCCATCATGCAGGCAGAGAAGATCCCCATCACCAGCGGCACCTTGTGGGCGAAGGCCTGCTTGATAAGGGCGGGCAGCACCCCCTGCACCAGTGCCGACCCCAATCCACACAGCGCAGCGCTGGCGATCAGCAAGGCACCGCTTTGGGCATCGAAGCGCATAGCGCTGCCAACGCCGAGCAGCAACAGGGCGGCCCCCAGCAGTTGGCGCGCACTGGTGCGTCTACGCAGGCTGGGGGTGAGCAGCACGCCAATCCCGATCAGCCAGAGCGGCAGCAGGGTGAGCCAGGCGAGGGTATCCATCCCCAGCGACAGGGTGCGGCCAATCTCGCCGCTCAGCGGGCCGATGGCGGTGAGAAAGGGGCGCAGGTTAAGGCCAATCAGGATCACCAGCACCAGCAGGGCGGTCTGGCCTGCGGGTTGATCCGTATTTCGTTGATTCATTGGGTGCAGTTTCCGGTTCTGGGAGAAACAGGGCGCATTCGGGACGCGGAGTCATCGGGGCTGAACATGGCTGATCACCGTCTAAAGGAGGCAAAAACGCCAGCCTAGCGGGCTCGAAAGTCATTTGGAAATTAAATGGTAGAATGGAGTTCAGTGGTTTTATAAATGGAGCGCCCCATGCTGGATCCCCTGTTACTGCGCAGTTTTGTCGCCATTATCGACACCGGCAGCTTTACCCGCGCCGGTGAACGGGTCCATCTGACCCAATCCACCATCAGCCAGCAGATCCGCCGCCTTGAGCAGCAGCTTGGCTGCCCGCTGCTCGATCGTGCTGGCCGTCAGGTGGTCGCAACGGCGGAGGGGGAAAAATTGCTGGGGCTGGCCCGCCGCATTCTGGCGCTGCTGGCACAGGCCGAAGAACAAGTGACGGAAGGGAGCGTGGCGCTTAGCCTCGGGGTGCCGGAGGATTTCGCCGCGGGCGCCATCACCCCTGTGCTGGCCGCCTTTGCCCGCGA
>NZ_CDDK01000013.1:151013-158782 GCF_000820225.1 Aeromonas veronii bv. veronii | reverse complement strand
CGAGGCGGGAGAGCTGGATCTGGCGCTGGTCAAGCAGACTCGGGGAAAGGGTTCGCCCCTTGCCAGCTGGCGCGAGCCGCTGGTGTGGGTCGACAGTCGCGACTGGCCGGCACGGGAACGGGATCCGCTGCCGCTGGTCGCCTTCCCGAGCGAAGGGCTCTATCGCCAGCAGATGACCGAGGCGCTCGATGGTCTGGGGCGGCGCTGGCGTATCGCCTATGTCAGCGCCAGTCTCGCCAGTTTGCAGGGGGCGGTGAGCGCAGGCATTGGCGTGAGCTTGCTGCCCAAGCGGCTGATGCCCGCCGATCAGCTGGCCCTGACCCAGTGGCCCAAGGTGGCGCCGGTGGAGCTGGCGCTCCATGCCGGGGTAAGCGTGAGCGAACCGCTCACCCGTTTGAGCGCGGCCCTGATCGCCCTCTGTGACGAGGTGATGGGGCCGCAGTGAGTGGCCTATGTGGGGAAAAACTTCTGTGGGGAAAAACTGACGTCGGCAAGATAAGGCGGAAAAAGTACGGGGAGATCAGTGATCCTTCCCCTCCGCCAGCTTGCGCTCGTAGTCATTTTTGACGATGGCCAGTGCCGCCAGCACCAGCTCGGGGGCCAGCTCATTGGTTTCCAGCAGTTCGATAAGGTCCACCGCGAGTTTCACCTCGGGCGGGGCAGTTTCCAGTGACATGGGCAGGGTTCCGGTTGCGGGAAGAGGGGGGATTATACAGGGGCGCCGCCGTTGGCCGAAAGCGCCCGCTCTGTCGGGCTGTGAGGCATGAAGGTCAGAGGTGCTGGCGCATCTCCTTGTCGATCTCCTCGCGCAGGGCAATCAGCTTTTTGGCGTACTGCTGCAACTGCAGATCGCTCTCGCTCACCGGCTGCCACTGGGGTACCGGAGTCGGTTTGCCCTGCTCATCCATCGCCACAAAGATGATGATGCAGTGGGTGGTTTTGTGGCGCTCGGTCTCGGTGGGATGGCGGCTGTAGACATCCACCGCCAGATGCATGCTGGTGGTGCCGGTGTGGATCACCTGGGCGTGCACCTCTACCAGCTGGCCAATCTGGATGGGGCGTAAAAAACGGATCCCCCCCACATAGACGGTCACCGCATAGCCGCCACACCAGCCAGCGGCGCAGGCATAGCCCGCCTGATCTATCCACTTCATCACCATGCCGCCGTGTACCTTGCCGCCGAAATTGACGTCAGAGGGTTCGGCCAGAAATTGCAGGGTCAGTTCGCGATTGGGCACAGTTACATCCTTATTGCCTGAAGGGTTTCCCTGAGCTTTGCCCCATCGGCCTGCCCGGTCAAGGGTTCATCCCCGATTCAGGGGGGCGGGGTCACTATCTTGCTCTATCGACGGGAACATAGCCGCAGGAGTGACACCATGAAACAGATGCTGGAACAGTTGTTGGGGGCAGGCAAAGGCTGGCTCAACGAAGGCGGAGACAAGCGCAAGGGGCAGATGCAGGGGGCGCTGGCCGGCGGTGCGCTAGGTCTGCTGCTGGGCAATAAAAAAGTGCGCAAATATGGCAGCAAGGCCGCTGCCGTGGGCGGCGCGGCGGCCCTTGGCGGGCTGGCCTACAAGCTCTATCAGGATTGGCAGGCCCAGCAGGCGGCACCGGCCCAGCCCACCCATCCCATCAGTGGGCTGGAAGGCAATGCGCTGGATGCCCGCGCGGCGCTTTTGGTGCGCGCCATGGTGGCTGCGGCCCGGGCCGATGGCCATATCGACGGCGCCGAGCGCCAGAAAATTCAGGAGTACCTGACCGAACAGGGCCAGAGCGATGTCGCCCGCTGGATTGACGCCGAGCTGGCCCGCCCCCTCGACCCCCACGCGCTGGCGCGGGAAGTGACCGACATGGAGCTGGCCACCGAGGTCTATCTCGCCTCCCTGCTCGCCATCGAGGTGGATCACTTTATGGAGCGAGGCTATCTCGACGAACTGGCGCGCGCCCTCAAACTCGATGACAACCTCAAGGGCAGCATCGAGCGGCAGGTGGCCCAACTTAACGCCCCCGCCTGATACCCCTCATCGCCATGGATTGCCGATAACGCCCCGCTCAAGGGGCGTTGTTGTTTCTGCTGCCCGCCAAAAGATACGGATGAGCCTATTTGGATTGTGGGGCACAGCCCCTAAGATGGCGCAGAACCATCACCATTTTTGCAAGGAGCAGTAGTGGGAAATGCGACACTCGTTTATTAACTGAACTCCAAATCATGTTAATGTCAAAGAACAATATCAACGTTTGCACAAGGAGCGTGCGTAATGTCAACTTCCCCAGCCGAGCTGGCCAAATATTACAGTGTTGATGATTTAACCAGTGCAACAACGGGTGGAGGCAGGCTCAATAACCTGCTTTTATCAGTTCAAAAAGGCTTGCCACTATCTATTTGGAGTCAGCAATACCTTGAGTCTAAAGGACTTAATGCCTTGCTCGGTTTTCTTACCGGGTCGTTATCCAAAGAGGAGTTTTATAGACGTGCCTTATTAGAGCGAGAACAGCGTATCGTAATCGCTAAAAAGCGGCAGCTTGAACTTGAAGCCATTAAAATAGCCGAGCAGAAAGCTTCCGCCTTGAGGTATGAAATGCTCCAGGCTCAATATGAAGCTGAACGTATAAAACGTGAGAACGATCCAAAGTTTATTGCGAGGAGAATAAACCAAGAGCTTCGTCGGAAGTTTGGAATTGAATCCTTTGTGGAAAAACATCATTTCAAGCAACTGATGAAGATTTTGCGTACGCTGGATGCCAAGTCACGACTTTCTGAACTTGATTCTATATGGCTAAAAGTTGAGGGGCGGGAGTATCAGACAGATGAGATATGGCATGCTTATCATCGAATAGAAGCTGATTTTTATATTTCAGAGTACAAGAAAACCTGCGATCCATGGCAAGCAGTCAATGCCAGTGCGCATCTTCGAAAATGTGCAGCAGCAGCCTCGGCTGTTGAATTGCTCTCGGCTATTCCAGTTAAAGACCAAGAGCATGCGAAGCTCAAATCTGCGATTAGAACAACCCATGGTGGGGCGTTGCGTGACTTGGGAAAGCGTACAGATGCTCTGAAAATGGGGGCTGAGGCTCATGCATTGCAACCGAATAATTTCAGACCATGCACACTGTTAGGTGCGCTTAATATTGAGCAGGGGAATATTGAAGAGGGGCATAATTGGTATCTCATGGCGGAAGCCCGTGGTGCTAAGCGGGATAGTATCGAGTACGAATTGCGTTCTCTGCTTTTGCGCATGAGTGAAGATAAGCGTCATGCGACTATTGCAGAGCTATTGAGGATTGCCCCTCGAGAATATGGCTGGTTACGCAGACCATTGAAGAGGTAATTACAGCCGCACTTGGGTTCCTGTTTCATGAGCGGAATTATTGGCGTCATCTTACGTGCCTTGGGCAATTTGGCGATTGATAAGCTCGGCAAGTTTGAATAGGGCCTGCTCCAGCTGTTCGCTCCAGGGATGGGAGCTGTTGAGGCGCAGGCAGTGGTTGTGTTGCCCCTGACTGGAGAAAAGCGCGCCGGGGGCCACTGAAAAACCGCTGCCCAGAGCCTTGGCATGCAGGGCGCGGCTGTCGAAATGGGCAGGCAGCGCCAGCCAGAGGAAGTAGCCGCCATCGGGGGAGGAGATCCGCACCTCGTCCGGCAACAGCCGTTGCAGGGCCGCCCGCATCTGCTGCTGGCGCTGGGCCAGGGTGTGGCGCAGGCGGCGAAAGTGGGCATCGACTCCGCCCTGGCGCAGCATCTCGGCCAGCGCCAGCTGGCTCGGCACATTGGTGGAGAGGGTGGACATCAGCTGCAGCCGCTGCACCCGCTCGGCATGGGGCCCCGCCACCACCCAGCCGACCCGAAAGCCCGGTGCCAGACACTTGGAAAAGGAGCTGCAGAGTAGGCTGTCGCCACGCTGATCCCAGTGGCGGATCGGCTTGGGGCGCTCGCGGCCGAAGTAGACCTCCGCATAGACGTCATCCTCCACCAGCGGCACCCCATGGCTGTTGAGCAGCGCCATCAGCCGCGCTTTGTGACTATCTGGCATGGTGTGGCCGAGCGGGTGCTGCACATTGCCCATCAGCCAACAGGCCTTGACCGGAATGCGGGTGAGGGCGTCTTCCAATAGCGCCAGATCGATACCCACCCCCGGAATCACCGGGATCTCCACCGCCTTGAGTTTCAGCCGCTCGATGGCTTGCAGGGCGCCATAGAAGGTGGGGGACTCCACCACCACCCAGTCACCGGGCTCGGTCAGCACCTGCAGGCTGAGGGAGAGCGCCTCCATGGCGCCTGTGGTGATGATGATCTCCTGCGGATTGACCGCCACCCCGTCGCTGGCGTAACGCTGGGCGATGGCGCGGCGCAGCGCTTCGTTGCCGGGGGGAAGGTCGGCCACCGTGCTGAAGGGATCGAGCTTGCGCATGCAGCTGGCCAAGGCCCGCCCGAGCTGGGGATGGGGGAACAGGGTCGGGTCGGCTACCGACATGCCAAGGGGCACCAGATCCCGCGATTTGCTCGCCTGCAACACCTCGAACACCAGATCGTTGATATCCACCGAGCCGCTGTAGTGGGTCTGGCTCGGGGTGTGCTGCACGACTTGCGGCGAAGCGGCTTTGACGTAGTAGCCGGACTGGGGGCGGGCGAGGATCCGCCCCTGACTTTCGAGCAGTTGATAGGCCTGCAACACTGTCATGGGGCTGAGCCCGTGGGTCTTGCAGCTCTGGCGAATGGAGGGGATGCGCTCCCCCGGTTGCCAGATGCCATCGTCGATCTGGCTTTGGAGGCGGTCGGCCAACTGCTGGTAAAGGGACATGATCTGGATCAACTGTTATAGGTGTAATTCAATATAACTGCATCTGTTATAGGTGTCATGCTCCGTGATGTACTTGTCACGCACGAAACGTGCAAGGCAAATACAACAAAAGAGAGTGACGCATGATCAATCCGGATGACGTGGTCAGCCTGTCTCGCCTGCAATTTGGCGCCACGGCCCTGTTCCACTTCCTGTTTGTGCCCCTCACGCTGGGGCTGTCCTGGATCCTGGTGATCGCCGAGTCGGCTTATGTGATGACCGGCAAGGTGATCTATCAGGACATCACCCGCTTCTGGGGCAAACTGTTTGGCATCAACTTCGTCATGGGGGTCACCACGGGGATCACCATGGAGTTTCAGTTCGGCACCAACTGGGCTTACTACTCCCACTATGTGGGGGACATCTTCGGTACTCCGCTGGCCATCGAGGGGCTGATGGCCTTCTTCCTCGAATCGACCCTGGTGGGGCTCTTCTTCTTCGGTTGGGACAAGCTCTCCCGCGGCAAGCACCTGCTGGTGACCATGCTGGTGGCGCTCGGCTCCAATCTCTCGGCGCTCTGGATCCTGATCGGTAACGGCTGGATGCAAAACCCGGTGGGGGCCGAGTTCAACCTGCTGACCCAGCGGATGGAGCTGGTGGATATCGCCGCCGTGCTCTTTAACCCGGTGGCGCAGGTGAAGTTCGTTCACACCGTCGCGGCGGGCTATGTGGCGGCCTCCATGTTCGTGATGGGGGTGAGCAGCTGGTATCTGCTGCGCAAAACCGAGGTGCAGTTTGCCCTGCGCTCCTTCGCCATCGCCTCTGGCTTCGGGCTGGCGGCCATCCTCTCGGTCATTGTGCTCGGGGATGAGTCGGGCTATCGCACCGGCGAGGTGCAGAAGGTCAAGCTCGCCGCCATCGAGGCGGAGTGGGAGACCGAGCCAGCACCAGCCTCCTTTACCCTGTTCGGCTTCCCGGATCAGCAGGCGGAAACCACCCACGCCGCCATCAAGATCCCGTATCTGATGGGGATCATCGCCACCCGCTCCATCGACGAGGCGGTGACCGGCCTCAAGGATATCAAGGTACAGAACGAGGCGCGCATCCGCAGCGGCATGGTGGCAGCCGAGGCCCTCGACCAGATCCGGCAGGGCGCTGATACACCTGCCAACCGCGCCCGCTTCGAGCAGCATGGCAAGGATCTTGGCTACGGCATGCTGCTCACCCCCTATGCCAGCAATATCGCCAAGGCCGGTGAGGCGGAGATTGCCAAAGCGGTCGATGACTCCATCCCGCCGGTGGCACCGCTGTTTTGGGGCTTTCGGGTGATGGTGGGGCTTGGCGTCACCATGCTGGGGCTGATGGTGGTGAGCTTTGTTCAGCTCTGCCGTAACCGGCTGCAAGACTCGCCACGACTGCTCAAGACCCTGCTCTGGAGCATTCCGCTGCCCTGGATTGCCATCGAGGCGGGCTGGCTGGTGGCCGAGCTCGGTCGTCAACCCTGGACCATCAGCGATGTGCTGCCGGTCTCGGCCTCGGTCTCTTTGCTTCAGCCGGGCCAACTCTGGTTCAGCCTCATCGCCATCTGTTCCATCTACACCCTGTTGCTGGTGGTGGAGTTGTTCCTGTTGCGCCATGTGATCCGCAAGGGGCCCGCCATTCTCCATACCGGCCGCTACAGCGGTGAACAACCCGAACTTGCGAGGATCGCCTGATGGATTACGCAACCCTGAAACTCATCTGGTGGGCGCTGGTGCTCTTCATGATGGTCGGTTTTATCGTGATGGATGGCTTCGATCTCGGCATCGCCATGCTGCTGCAGGTGGTGTCGAAAGATGACGACGACCGCCGTCTGGTGATCAACAGCGTGGGGCCGGTGTGGGAGGGCAATCAGGTGTGGCTGATCGCCGGCGCCGGTGCCCTGTTTGCCGCCTGGCCGCTGGTCTATGCCGCCGCTTTCTCGGGGCTCTACATCCCCATGGTGGTGCTGCTGCTCGGGCTATTTTTGCGTCCGGTCGGTTTTGACTATCGCAGCAAGCTGGCCGATCCGGTGTGGCGCCGCTGGTGGGATCGGGCGCTGGTGGCCGGTGGCCTGATACCGGCACTCATCCTCGGTGCGGCTATCGGTCTGGTGATGGAGGGGCTGCCGTTTCGCTTCGACACGGCGCTGCGTCTGCACTATGGCGCGTTCGACTTCCACTGGGGCTGGCTGCTCTCGGTGCTGGCCACCGCCATCACCTTGCTGTTGCTGCATGGCGCCGGTTTTCTGCAAGCCAAGGTGACCGGCACCCCTGCGCTGCGCGCACGGGGGATCGCCATCCTGCTGGCCCCGCTGGTGAGCCTCTGCTACCTGCTGGCCGGCTGGCATCTGGTGGATCTGCAAGGGTTCCAGCTGACCGGTGTCGGCACACAACCCTTTGACCCGAATGCTGCCATCAGCCCGTTGATGAAAGGGGTGATCCCCCACGCCGGAGGCTGGCTGCGCAACTACTTTGACTATCCGCTGCTGTGGCTGGTGCCGATCATCGGGACGCTGGCGCCGCTGGTGAGCGGGATTGCCTCCTGGCTGGAGCGGGGCCGAATTGCGCTGCTGGCCAGCGCCATTGCCTGCGCCGCCATGCTCTGCTCGGTGGCCATCGCCCTGTTCCCCTTCGTGCTGCCCTCATCCCTCGATGCGGTCAGCAGCCTGACCCTGTGGGACAGCACCTCCAGTTACAAGACCCTGGCCATCATGTTCGGCCTCGTGCTGGTGCTGATGCCGGTCAACCTGGGCTACACCGGCTGGGTCTATCGGGTGGTGCGCGGCAAGCTCGACCGTGCCCGCATCAAGCGCGACAGCCATCAACTCTACTGACCTCAAGGGATCTGCTATGTGGTACTTCACCTGGATTTTGGGCCTCGGATTCGCCCTGCTGCTGGGCCTGTGCAACCTGCTCTGGCTGGAAGCGCGCTGGCAGGCGGACGAACGGGACGGCAACTGACGGCGGGGGG
>NZ_CDDK01000013.1:0-150788 GCF_000820225.1 Aeromonas veronii bv. veronii | reverse complement strand
GCCCCGCCACGGCCGGTGGCTGGCGTTCACACGTCGCCATCGGCCCCTCTCTCCCCCTCTTTAAACGACACAAACGACACAAACGACACACTTTCAACCGACAACCAACCGACAGGTAATTGTGATGAAACAGAGATTGAAAGCGGTGGCGCTGGCCATCGGGTGCGCGCTCACCGTCGCCCCGGCCTGTGCCGAACCGGTACAACTGACGCCACTGGATAAAACCTTCACCCTGCAGGTGCTCGGCAGTGGCGGCCCCATCTCCGACGATCTGCGCGCCTCCTCCAGCGAGGTGATCTGGTGGAAGGGGAAATCCCGCATCCTGATCGATGCCGGTGGCGGCGTCTACCTGCGCTTCGGCCAGGCGGGGGCCAAGCTCGAAGAGGTCGATTTTATCGGCATCACCCACTTCCACACCGACCATGTGACCGACCTTCCCGCCCTGCTCAAGGGGGCCTATTTCTTCGAGCGCAGCGATCCGCTGGATCTGGCGGGGCCAGAGGCCGGCTCGGCCTTTCCCAGCATGAGCGGCTACTTCGATGCCCTCTTCAACAAGGACAAGGGCGCTTATGCCTACCTGAGCGGCTTCAAGGATGGCACCGATGGCCTCTTCCCCATCACCTTGCACGATGTGCCCTACCAGAACCCGCAGCCTCACACCGTCTATCAGCAGGATGGGCTGACCATCACCGCGCTCGGCATTCCTCACGGTGACGTGCCCTGTCTGGCCTATCGCATCGAGAGCGCCGAGGGAACCATCGTTATCTCGGCGGATCAGAACGGCAGCAACCCGGCCTTTGTGCCGTTTGCCAAGGGGGCCGACATTCTGGTGATGCCGCTCGCCATCCACGAAGGGGCCGACTCTGTCTCCGCCTCGCTTCACGCCAAGCCGTCGGTGGTGGCCAAGATTGCCGCCGAGGTGAACCCCAAGCTGCTGGTGCTCAACCACTGGATGGGGGTTGGTCTCAATCACAAGAAAGAGGCGATGGCCATCGTCAAACAGCAGTTCCACGGCCAGATCGTGGCCGCCCGCGATCTCTCCAGCTACCCCGTTTCATCCGTCAAGGAGTCCTCCCATGAGTAACTCAAGCAGCAACAAAACTACCGGCAAACTGACCCTCTCCATCGCCATGACCAGCCTGATTGCCCTCACTCCGGGGCTGGCGCTGGCGGCCACCCCGAGGGATGCGCCGGTCAAGGCCGCCCCCAGCGAACAGCACGGCGGCAAGTGTGCGGCGGGCAAGTGCGGCACCGAGAAGCGCTTTGAAAAGCAGGCCATCGACAGTGATCCGCAGGGGCGGCTGGTACGCGCTCGCGATGGCAAGTGTGGCGTGGCGGGCGAGGGGATTGATGGCAATACATCCAGCAAGGGCAGCAAGATGACGGAGGGGGTATGCGGCCAATAAGCTCCCGCAGTCGGGGGATCGGGCTGCGTCAGGAGCATCTGGATGCGCTCTGCGCCGGCCCCGTCCGCCCCGGCATCGACTTTCTCGAGCTGGCGCCGGAGAACTGGATGGCTATCGGCGGCGTCAGGCGGGCG
Organism: Aeromonas veronii bv. veronii; assembly: GCF_000820225.1. GTDB lineage: Bacteria > Pseudomonadota > Gammaproteobacteria > Enterobacterales > Aeromonadaceae > Aeromonas > Aeromonas veronii. Next base: position 149,248 of record NZ_CDDK01000013.1, on the reverse strand, counting down.
CAGCTGCATCAGCTGGCCGAGCGTTACCCGCTGGTGGCCCACGGCCTCAGCCTCTCCCTTGGCGATTGCCAGCCCCTCAATCGCACCCTGCTCAGCCAGATCCGCACCTTTCTGGACGAGTTCGGCATCGGGATCTACAGCGAGCACCTGAGCTTTTCCCGCGACCAGCAGGGGTATCTCTACGAGCTCTTACCGGTGCCGCGGCAGTGGGAGAACATCCCCTATCTGGCCGAGCGGATCGCGCAGGTGCAAGAGGCGCTGGCCCGCCCGCTGGTGCTGGAAAATATCTCCTACTACCACGGCTATGACCATGAGATGCCGGAGGAGGATTTTCTCGCCGAGCTGGTGGCGCGCAGCGGCTGCGAACTGTTGCTTGATATCAACAACGTCTTTGTGAACAGCCGCAACCACGGTTATTGCCCCAAGCGGATGATCGCCGGGCTGCCGGGCAGTGCGATCCGCTATTTCCATATCGCAGGTCATCTGGAAGAGGCGGATGGCACCTTGCTGGATACCCATGGCAAACCGGTGTGCGAGGAGGTGGTGGCGCTGGCCCGTTATACGGTTCAGACCCACGGCCTGCGCCCCCTGCTGCTGGAGCGGGATCACCATCTGCCACCGCTGGCAGAGCTGGAGGCCGAGCTGGCGCGGGTGCACGGCGCCTGTTGCGAGGCGATTGACAGTCAGGTGCGGGAGGTGCGCTATGGATAGACGGTTATCACTGATCACTGCGCCCAAAACGGCGCCGCAGCGGATGCAGCAGCAGACCGCCTGGCTGGCGAGCCGGGTGCGGCTGCCGCAGGATGGCATCGCCAGCCACTATGCCCGCAGCGTGCGCGCCAATGTGGAGTCGGTGCTGGAGAGTGCCTTTCCGCTCACCCACGCTCACTGGGCGTCGGTGGACAGGTGGCAACTGGTGGAGGGCTTTGTCATCGCGCACGGCGCCGAGGCCCCCGAGTTTCACCATATCGCCACCGAGTTTGTCCGCTATGTGCAGCATCGCCACGGCGAGGGCTCTCTCAACTGGCCCAGGCAGCGGTTGGCGCTGCTGGAGTACGAGTGGGCCTGCCTCTGTGTCGAAATTGACCAAGGGGTAGTGCCGCAAGTTATATCGGGGGTTGAGGTGACGCCGGAGAGTTCGCTTGTGCTCAACCCTACCCTGCAACTGCTTGAACTCCCCTTTGCCATTCGTCGCAGCGGCGTGGTGCCGACCCGGCAGGGCAACCACTTCTATGGCCTGTTTCGCAGCCCGGAGCATCAGGTGGTGACCCAGCGGTTGCGCGAATGGGATGTGGCGCTGATCCAGTTGCTGCAACAGCAGCCGGGGATCACCCAAGCCGCGTTCCTGCAACAGGTACAACAGGTTCGCAGCGACTTTGATCTGAGCGAGTGGGCACGCCATTTTCACCGGCTGGGTCTGTTGATCCTGCCCGTCGGTGAGCGCCAGCCCGGCGCCCCCTTGCCCCCATTTAGCAAACACCAAGGAGAATTCCCATGAACAACACCCTTATCCAGTGGTACGAGCGGGCGGTGGCCCAGTGCAAGCGGCTCGATTTTCTGGCCCTGCTGGCCATTCGCCTCTATCTCATTCCGGTCATCTATGTGGGGGCCCACTCCAAGGTGATGGGCTTTGCCGGCACGGTCGCCTGGTTTGGTGCGCCAGTCTCGGAAGGGGGGCTCAACCTGCCGTTCCCGACCCTGCTCGCCTTTCTGGCGGCGGGCACCGAGGTGCTGGGCTGCATCTGCATTGCCCTTGGCCTCTTTACCCGCATCATGGCCATTCCCACCATCTTCCTGATGAGCGTGGCGAGCGCCATGGTGCACTGGAAGCACGGCTGGGATGCCATCGCCACCGGCAGCATGGAGGCTACTGTGCGCCTCAACGGCTTTATCGAGTGGCTGGCCGCCAACTTCCCCGGTCGCTACAACTACATCACCGAGCTCGGGGATCCCGTGATGCTCAACAACGGGATGGAGTTTGCCGCTACCTACTTCGTGATGCTGCTGGTGCTGCTGGTTTACGGCGGGGGCCGTTACGTCAGCCTCGACTACTGGCTCAAACGTGCCGTGACCGGCAAAGCAGGCGTGCAACAGGCGGCATAAGACCCGCCAACGGATAACAAAAACCATAACGACAGAGCGTGAAAAACAGCGAGCGGCCGGGTGCCGCTCGCTGTTTTTGTGCTGTGTGGGGGAGAGTGTCAGCTGCGTCAGCCGTTACTGGTAGCGGCCGACCGCGATGGGGGACTCCTGCTCAATCTGGCCAAGGCGCTCGGCCCACTGGGCGAGCCAGGCTTCCCGCTCTTCTTGCGAGACCCGCACCGGGGCATAGCAGATATGGGGGCGCAGCACGTCGAAGCCGACAAATTGCAGGATCCCGCGCTGGATGGGGCGCAGCACCCCGTCGATATCGCCGTTGAAGCCGTCGGGCAGATAGGTCTCGGCAGGGCCGCCGGTAGTCAGGCTCAGCAGGGCCCGCTTGCCGCGAAACTTGCCGCTCTCGTAGATATGGCCCTGACCGTAGACCCGCCCCATGGCAAAGACCCGATCCACCCACCCCTTGAGAATGGCGGGCAGGCCAACCCACCAGAGCGGGAACTGGAAGATCAGCAGATCGGCCGCCTCCAGCTTTTGCATTTCCTGCTCCAGCTGCGGGGCAAAGCTACCTTGCTCGGTGGCAGCCAGCTCTTCGAGTTGCAGCTTGAGAAAATCGGGATCGCTGGCGGCAGTGAAGTTGCGTCGATCCGAGACGGGATCAAAGCCCATGGCATAGAGATCGCTGGTCATCACTGTGTGGCCCGCCTGCTCCAGCGTTCTGATGGCATGGCAGAAGAGGGTACTGTTGAAACTTTTGGGTTCGGGATGGGCATAGACGATAAGCACCTTCATAACAGACTCCGTGGCAAACGATGCGAGGGTGACAGGCTTGGTTACTGAAACAGTTGCTGAAATGGTTGCCGGGTTAACGCTGTGTCACAGCATAGAAGTCTGCCGCGCCGATTGCAGCAGGCGCCACGCCCTTGCGTGACGCCTGCTGGCGCAGCTTATGCCTGACAGGCGGCGAGCCGGAGGGCTTCGCGGCGCTCGCTGACATGTGTCAGTCCGTAGGCCAGCAGCACGATAAGGGCGCCGATCCAGGGGGTGTGCATCAGGCCGAGGTGCTCAACCACCAAGCCACCAACCACAGATCCCAGCGCAATGCCGACGTTGAAGGCGGCAATATTGAGGCCCGATGCCACATCCACCGCCTTGGGGGTGTGCAGTTCGGCTTGTTTCACCACCAGTACCTGCAAACCCGGCACGTTGCCGAAGGCAAAGGCGCCCCACACCAGCACGGTGAGCACGGCCAGCACCGGATGGGGGGCGGTGAAGGTGAGGGCCAGCAGCACCAGCGCCAGACCGGCAAACAGCAGCTTCAGCGCCGGCAATGGGCCCATCTTGTCGGCCAGCTTGCCGCCCCAGATATTGCCGACGGCAACCGATACCCCGTACACCAGCAGGATCAGGCTCACCGCACCGGCGCTAAAGCCGCTCACCTGCTGCAGGATGGGGGCGAGGAAGGTAAACGCCGTGAAGGCGCCGCCATAACCGAGGGCGGTTTTGGCGTAGACCAGCAGCAGCGGCTTCTTGGTCAGTACCGAGAGTTGCTCGCGGATGGTCGAGGCTGCCCCCTTGGGCAGGTTGTTCGGGATCAGCAGCAGGCTCCCCACCATGGCGATGAGGCCGAGTAGGCTCACCACCAGAAAGGTTTCACGCCAGCCAAAGACCTGACCAATCCAGGTGCCGAGCGGTACGCCGGTTACCAGTGCCACGGTGAGGCCGCTGAACATGATGGCGATGGCGCTCGCCGCCTTCTCTTTGGCCACAAGACCCGTGGCGATGGTGCTGCCCACCGAGAAGAAGACCCCGTGCGCCAATCCGGTCAGGATGCGGGCCACAATCAGGCTCTCGTAACCGGGGGCCTGCCAGGCCAGCAGGTTGCCGGCGGTAAAGAGCGCCATCAGCCCTACCAGCAGCCACTTGCGCGGCACCTTGCCGGTGAGCGCCGTGAGCACGGGGGCGCCGATGGCCACCCCAAGGGCATAGAGGCTGACCAGCAGGCCCGCCGAGGGGAGCGAGACATTGAGCTGCTCTGCGATGGTGGGGATAAGCCCCACAATCACAAATTCGGTGGTGCCTATCGCAAAGGCACTCAGGGTAAGGGCAAATAACGCCAGTGGCATAACAACTCCTTGGTTAGGGGCTCCCGACGGGAGAATGGCGCCAGTATGCCGATGGGTTTTGTTGGCAAAAATGACGGTGACAACAAATTACTTTTGCCAAATCAGCAGCAATGACGATGGGGAGGAGGGGGTTGTGTTGCCCGCTGCGTGAGCGCAACGCAGTGATCTGCCTCGCAGAACGGGATGAACGCTGCTCCTTTTCTGAGCTTGCTTAAGCTCCAGTACAAGCTGGCCGCCATAGGATTTTCCCTGTGAAACCCGAGTGTGTTGAACCCATGTGCGCCGGTGGTGTGATGGCCGTGCGTTTTCATCGACAGACAATATCCAGCTGACAGGTAACATGATGACATTGAATCGACTCTCCTCTCTTTTGCTGCTGTGCGGCGCCTTTGCGGTACAGGCCGGCCAGAGCGATCCCCTCTCTGCCTGGAATGACACGGCGGCCAAGCAGGCGATCACCCGCTGGGTAACCAATGCCACCGATCAGCAGCAGGCCACTTTTATTCCGCCAGAGAAGCGCCATGTGGTGTTTGACAATGACGGCACCCTCTGGCCGGAAGCGCCCATGACCTATCAGCTGCAGTTTGCGATGGACGAGATCAAGCGCCTGGCGCCGGAACACCCGGAGTGGAAGGCCGACCCCATCGTCGCGGCAGTGCTGAACAACGACCTCAAGGCCGTGGCCAAATCGGGGGAGAAGGGGCTCGCCAAGCTGGTGGGACTGAGCCACAGCGGCATGACCACCACCGAGTTTGCCGAGCGGGTCACTCGCTGGGTCAACAGCAGCAAGGATCCCCGTTTTGGCTGCCACTACGATCAGCTCGGTTATCTGCCGATGAAGCAACTGCTGGGGTATCTGCGGGATAATGGCTTCCAGACCTGGATTGTCTCCGGCGGCGGCGTCGATTTTATGCGGGTGATGTCCGAGCAGATGTATGGCATCCCGCCCCAGCAGGTTATTGGCTCCTTTACCCTCGGCGAGTTTGCCCTGACCGGGGAGGGCAGCGAGATCCGCAAGACCATGAACGGCGCCTATTTCGATGACAGCAAGGCGAAACCGGCCGCCATTCACCTCTTTATGGGGCAGCGTCCGGTCGGCGCTTTTGGTAACAGCGATGGCGACGTGCCCATGCTGCAATACACCTCGACCAACCCGGATTACCACACTTTTGGTTTGTTGGTGCACCACACCGATGCCAAGCGCGAATACGCCTACGACAGCCATCCGCCAGCCAGCGGCAAGCTGATCGACGGGCTGGCACAGGCAAAAGCGCGGGGCTGGGTGGTGGTCGATATGAAATCAGACTGGAAGCAAGTGTTCGATCCCGCCCTTTGTCAGAACGCGCCCTGATTGCGGGGCTGTATCTGGCATCAATATGGCAACTGGACGTTCAGCAAGCGCTGCAAAGCGTGAGGCAAGAAAAGAGACAGGGAGAGCATGATGCTCTCCCTGTTTAATTTGGCTTGCTGGCGAGCCAGCCTTTCTTTCGCGTTAGTCTCACGCCTTTCGCGTCAGTCCCACGCGGGGGCAAAGTCGGGATTGGCGCAGTGCTCGCCCCTATCCAGCGTGGCGATGGCGGCCATCTCCTCGCTACTCAAGGTGATATCGAGGGCGGCCAGATTGGCGGCCTGATTCTCCCGCTTGGTGGAGCTCGGGATCACTGTCATGTCCTGCGCCAGCAGCCAGGCCAGCGACACCTGCGCCGCCGATACCCCGTGGCGCAGGCCAATCTCCATCAGCAGCGGCTCGCTCAGCACCTTGCCATAGGCGAGCGGCATATAAGCGGTGACGGCGATACCCTGGGCTTTGCAGAACTCGACCACCTTGCGGTTTTGCAGCAAGGGATGAACTTCGATTTGCTGGTGAGCGATGGCCCCCGGCCCCAAAATCTCGATAGCTTGTTTGAGCTGGGCCACGGTGAAGTTGGAGACCCCGATCTCCCGGGTCAGGCCCCGGGCCTTGGCCTCGGCCAACTGCTCCAGATAGACTGCCATCGGCACCTCATCCTTGGGGGAGGGCCAGTGGATCAGCGCCAGATCCAGATAGTCGGTGCCCAGTTTCTCCAGGCTCACCTCAAGGCTCGGGATCAGCTTGCCCGGGCCGAACTCACTGGTCCACACCTTGGTGGTCAGGTAGATCTCGTGGCGGGCAACAGTACTGCGGGTCAGCACGGCGCCGACCTCGGCTTCATTGTCATAGATCTGGGCGGTATCGATATGGCGATAGCCCAGCTCCAGACCGTTGGTCAGGGTGGCAAGCAGCGGCTCGCCCTTCAGGCGGAAAGTGCCCAGACCCATGGGTGGCATATTGATCATCTTGTTCCTCAATGGGGTGGTGGTTGGCCCTTGATGGGCTAAGTGGAAAGTGGCACAGGGGCCAGTCAGGCGCCCAGCGGCTGATAGCGGCGAATGGTGCTGCTGGCAAACCAGGGCTCGGCCTTGGCGACAAATTCTGTAAAGTGGGGCTGACCCTGATGGGCGGTGAGGGCCGCTTTGCTCTCCCACACCTCGTAGAGCATCCAGCTGTTTGGATTGTCCAAGTCCTGATGCAGCTGATAGCGCTGGCAGCCCGCCTCTTGCAAGGTGGCCGCAATCAGCGGCTCAAGGGCGGCGCGAAACTGGGCGGCGAATTCGGGTTTGGCTTCAAGCTGGGCAATCACAATAACGGGTGATGACATCTGAACCTCCTTGGCAAAAACGAAGGGTCAGTATGCCTGCCGTGACTTGCTGGAAACAGGGCGCAGGTCGCAACACAGTATTGAGGGGAGAGCAGCAATAGCTGTAGTGAGAAATTTTTATGAATGATTGTCTGAATTTGTAGTCAACACCCCTGTTTCTGCATGAGTCACCAGCTCACCTTCGCTGATTGCGCGTTCAATGGCAAACCACCTAAAACCCGCAAAGAGATATTACTGGCCCGTATGGACGCTTTGATCCAGTGCTTATCTCACAGTGAGGGCACAACTGTTTGATCATCTAGTGAACTACTTGATTATTTGTGGCTATGAACGTCCAAGCTATGGCCAATCATTACAAGGCTGCCATGATGGCCGGATGTAGCTTTTTTGCGATCACCATGCCAAGGAAAATGGAGGCAAATAGAGGGAGAGGATCCCAGCTTCGTCGATAGCTGCGCCAGTTGCCATTGTGGTGGCGGAAAAGCCTGTAGGCGAGAACCAAGAGGCCAATGGCGGTTTGGATGAGGCAGTTAATTGAAAAGCTGATAAAAAATTTAACGAAATCTGGCAAGGTGATAGTCCGAGTCTGTGAAAGTGTGCTCTTCAGAGCCTGTATTGCACCCAGTTTCAATCGGCAGCAGGAGCTTTAACCTTCTTCTCTGTGCCTTCACTGATGTGCTGGTGCTCCAACTGCTCCCATGGGGTCAATCCAAGCTGCCGGCGCTTGAGCCAGAGTCCAATTAAGGTGAAAAGACCAAATACGCCAGCGAACATGGCTGTGTTGAACAGGGCTGATAAAAGATCCCTTCCCTCTGGATGCCAGACGAATGTCCACATAATCAGACCCCATAACGGCGCAATAGAGAGGCCGGAACAGAGGAAATTGGTAAGCCAGCCCGCGTAATAAGGCGGCTTGACGGGGACGCCGAGTTTACGCAGCAATTTGAACAGCCACGGATTGTAGTGAAATTCCTTGAGGCCGCTGTCAGCCAGTAGTTGATGGGCAATAGCCAGCCGTTCTTCAAACTCCATTAATGTATCTCCTTGATAATCAGGTTTCATACGGTTCCTCTTGATCGCATTCTACTGATTAAACAGGGTGAGAGATAGTGATTCTCTCTGGTTATTTCTCTTCGAAAAACAAGATCGTCTGTCTGAGCACGCTTGCCAATCCACAGCGGCTGCGCCTATAAAGACCCATTACTCTTGTCCGGATAACAGCAATGAAGACCCATTCTGATGAGCTGACCCTGTTTGTGGCGGTGGTGGAGGCGGGCAGTTTTCGCCAGGCGGCGGAGAACCTCGGCATGGATAACTCTGTGGTGAGTCGCGGTATCAAGCGGCTGGAGGAGAAGCTCTCCACCGTGCTGCTCAATCGCACCACCCGCCGGGTCAGCCTGACCGAGGAGGGGAGCTGGTTCTATCAGCGGGCGGTGAAGATCCTGACCGAGATGAGCGAGGCGGAGGGGCATCTGCTTATGCGCCGGGAACAACCCGAAGGGGTGTTGAGAGTCGATGCGGCCACCCCCTTTATCCTGCACCGGCTGGTGCCGATCATCGGCGAGTTTCGCCGCCGCTACCCCGCCATCGAGCTACAGCTGCACAGCTCGGAGGGCTTTATCAATCTGATGGAGCGGCGGGTGGACATGGCCATCCGCATCGGCGAGCTGACCGACTCCTCCCTGCGCGCGCTGCCCCTTGGCCGTTCGCGGCTGCGGCTGCTGGCCTCTCCCGGCTATTTGAGCGAGCGCGGCACCCCGCGCCAACCGGCGGATCTGCTGAGCGGTCACGAGCTGCTCGGCTTTTTGCATCCCGATCACCTCAACCACTGGCCGCTGCTCAGTGCCGAGCAGGGGGATCGCTTTGCCATTACCCCCAGCCTGCGAGCCAGCAGCGGCGAAACCTTGCGTCAGCTGGCGTTGGCGGGGCAGGGGATTGTCTGTCTGTCGGATTTCATGACCGGGCCGGATCGGGAGAGCGGCGCGCTGGTGGAGGTGCTGGCCCGCAGTAACAGCGGCGCCTCGCGCCCCATCAATGCAGTCTTCTACTCCGATGCCCAGCGGGATATCCGACTGCGGGTCTGGCTCGATTTTCTCAAAGAGCAGCTGGGCAGCCATACCCTTTAGCACAGGTTGGTTTGTGCGGTTTGTTTGAACGGTTCGTCGCTGCGGTTTGCTTAACGAAAAACAAGCCGCTCATTCGTTGGGGTCAATCAGCATTAGCCTGGCGGCAGATAAACAGACGGCCGACTTGAGGGTCGGCCGTCGGTTCGGGAAGGTGTGTGAGGTGAAGCGCAGTTACCGTGGCAGTTTGCCCCATACCCGGCTGAGCAGGGCGCCGCCGATCACCGGCGGAATGGCCAGCAGCAGGGTCCACTGCCAGGAGAGGCCGCCGATGGTGGCGGCCAGTACGATGCAGGTGAGCACCACCAGTTGGGCCACCATCATCAGGAAGGTGCCTTCGCGGGGGGTCAGTGTCTCTTTTGGAGTGGCGACGTGAGCTACGGGCGCTTGAGTGGTGGTCGGTTTCATGGCGATATCCCTCTGTTGAGTCTGATATCACTAAGCAATGGCCGTTCCACATTTTTTCATGTTAATTATCAATATCTTGCGAGTTTTGTCGTCATTCCCGTTTCGAGAGTGCAGGCAAAATGATTTGCAAAATGAAAACGCCACCCTGTGGTGGCGTCTTGGTTATTGAGAGGGAGAGAGGGAAGCGCCGGGTCTAGCCAATCCGGTATTGGCGGATCTGCTCGTCGATGGCCTTGGCCAGTTCGAACAGTTCGCGGCTGGCTGCATTACTCTCCTGCGCGTGTTCCCGCTGGTGTTCGGCCACCATGGCCAATTCGTCGAGCGCCGTTCTGGCTTGCCCCATCTGTTGATTCTGCGCCTGCGCCAGCGCGCTGATCTCGTTGATCTCGAGGGCGGTCTGGTTGATCTGGCTGGTGGCATCAACCAGTACCTCTCTGGCCTGATTCATCCGGTTGTATCCCTCTTCGCTCAGGTTGCGGGAGTCTGCCATCGAGCTGCTGGCCTGCCGGGTTCCCTCCTGCAGGCGCAAGATAAGATCCTGCACATCCTTGGTGGCGGTCTGGGTACGCACCGCCAGTTGCCGTACCTCGTCGGCCACCACCGCAAAACCCCGTCCCATATCCCCCGCCCGGGCCGCTTCGATGGCCGCATTGAGGGCCAGCAGGTTGGTCTGGTTTGAGACATCGCGGATGAGGTTCATGATCTGGGTGATGTTGTTGCTGTCTTTCACCACCTCATCTAGCAGGGCCGAGGAGCTGCCGATGCTGCTGCGCAAGGTGTCGAGTTGCGCGGCGCTCTGGGTCACATCCTGCTCGATGCTGAGCATATGGTTGGCGATGCGTTGGGTTACGTCGTTGACCCCTTCAGAGCGGCTGGCGATCTGCTCGGCGTTGTCGCCGATGGTGGTGACCACAGTGGTCAGCTCCTGAATGCTCTGGGCCTGCTGGCACGCTTCTCCTGCCAGTGCCTGGGCCTGCTGCATGGATTGGGACGACTGCGCTGAGAGGGCGCTGCCTGACTGCTGGAAGCGGGAGAAGCTCTGGTTCAGGCTCTGGATCAGCTGATTGAAACTATGGGCCATCATGCCCAGCTCCGACTCGTCAGAGAAGTCGAGGCGGGTCGCCAGATCCCGATCGGCAGTGATGTGGTGCATGCCATCGGCAGCCTGACGAATGGGGCGACTGATGGAGTGAGCCAGCCAGGCGGAGGCCAGCATGGCGATCCCGCCGATGGCGAGCGACACCATGATGATCAGCTGGCGGGATTCCTGCAGGCCCTCTTCCAGCTCGGCGCTGTTGATCTCGCCAATCAGCAGCCGGTTGAGGGTGGGGATGTAACGCACCGCGATGAGGTAGGTTTGCCCCTCCAGCGTTAGCGCCTCTACGGCCACCTGTTCCCGGGCATTGGGAATAAGCCGCTTGACGGTATCGAGGAAGGATTGCTGGTGGTGGGCGGCCCCTTCCACCTCCTGCTCGGGGTGGATCTCGATATCGCCCTCCATATCCGCCAGATAGACCTGACCGCTCTTGCCGATCCGGTAGCCGCTGATGAGCTTGCTCAGGGCGCTCATGTCGATGGAGGTGCCTGCCACCGCCAGGGTCTTGCCCTCGTGGGTGACGGCGGTGTTGATATAGAGGGAGGCGCGCTTGTCAAAATCCGAGATGTCGAGGTTCAGCTCATAGGGTTTGCTGCGTTTGAGAAAGCCGAAAAACCACCCATCTTTCGGGTCTGATTCGCTCAGCGATTTCTGGGCGGTGGGGCCGCCGCTGAAGTTGATCAGGGTGTTGCTCTGGCGGGGTGCGATAAAGACGTTGCCGCCGATACGCCGTTGCAGATCCTGAAAGTAACGCTCCATGGCGGGCCACTCTTGCTCTGGCATGCCAGTGGTCAGCCAGTCTATGACAAAACGGTTGCTGGCCAGCGCCTGCGCCTCGGTCAGGTGCTGGATAAGCTGGGCTGTCAGCTGGTTGGCAATGCGATCCACGCTGCTTGGCAGCTCGTAACGTTCGACCCGCTGCTGGGCCTGACTGTGGGATATCTGCTCGAGGATCAAGGTGATGCAGCTGATGGCGATGGCCATCAGTATCGCCACGCCAGCGAGGATCCGGGTGCGGATCCCGAGCCCTGACCAGAGTGAGTGCAGTGTAAAACGGTGTATCGCCCTCTCCATATCGCTCTCCTCATAAATAAGGTCGCATATGCGACCCAGATGATGATTATAGATAGAGAACTCAATTGTGTTGTGGCGGATGGTGACAACAGAGGGTGGCAGAAAAACAGGAGGGAGCAATGAGCGGGAAGGGGGCAGAAACCGGCAAGGGAAAGCAAAAAAGAGAGGCCGACATTGCGGTCGGCCTCTCTGGGGTTTATCTCAACGGAATATCGGGTGCCCGATCAATCCTCTTCAGCCCAACGGCGTGAACGCTCAACCGCTTTCTGCCAGCCGCTGTAACGTTTGGCGCGATCGTCTCTGTCCATCTGCGGGATGAACTCGCGGTCAACGCTGAACTTATCTTCCAGCTCGTCCGAGCTCTTCCAGAAGCCGACTGCCAGACCCGCCAGGAAGGCGGCGCCCATGGCGGTGGTCTCGATGCGGGTCGGACGCACCACCGGGGTGTGCATCATGTCAGCCTGGAACTGCATCAGGAAGTCGTTGGCTACGGCGCCGCCGTCTACCTTGAGGGCTGCCAGCTTGATGCCGGAGTCCTGCTGCATCGCATCCAGCACATCGCGGCTCTGATAGGCGATGGATTCCAGCGCAGCACGGATGATGTGGTTGCGGTTGGCACCACGGGTCAGACCGACCATGGTGCCGCGAGCATACGGATCCCAGTAGGGCGCGCCCAGACCGACGAAGGCCGGTACCAGATAGACGCCGTTGGTATCGCCCACCTTGGAGGCGAAGTAGTCGGTATCGCGGGCATCGTGGATGATCTTCAGCTCGTCACGCAACCACTGGATGGTGGCGCCGCCCATGAATACCGCACCTTCCAGCGCGTAGTTCACTTCCCCTTTCGGGCCGATGGCAACGGTAGTCAGCAGGCCGTTGCTGGAGCGAACCGGCTCGGTGCCGGTGTTCATCAGCATGAAGCAGCCGGTACCGTAGGTGTTCTTGGCCATCCCTTTTTCAAAGCAGAGCTGGCCGAACAGGGCAGATTGCTGGTCACCGGCGATACCGGCGATGGGGATGCGGGAGCCGCCGCCACGGGTGGTGTAGCCGTACACTTCGGAAGAGGGTTTCACTTCCGGCAGCATGGACATGGGGATGCCCAGCTCGTCCAGCATCTTCTCGTCCCACTTCAGCTCGCGGATGTTGTAGAGCATGGTACGGGAGGCGTTGGTCGGGTCGGTGACGTGTACTTCGCCATTGGTCATTTTCCAGACCAGCCAGGTGTCGATGGTGCCGAACAGCAGCTCGCCGTTCATCGCCTTCTCGCGGGCACCTTCCACGTTGTCGAGGATCCACTTCACCTTGGTACCGGAGAAGTAGGCATCCAGCACCAGACCTGTGTTCTCGCGAACGTACTCTTCCAGACCGCGAGCTTTGAGCTCTTCGCAGATGGCGGCGGTGCGGCGGCACTGCCAGACGATGGCGTTGTAGATGGGCTTACCGGTGGCCTTTTCCCAGACAACGGTGGTTTCACGCTGGTTGGTGATACCGATGGCGGCGATCTCTTCGCTGCGAAGGCCGGTCTTGGCCAGCACTTCGGTAAAGACGGAGGATTGGGTCGCCCAGATCTCCATCGGGTCGTGCTCTACCCAGCCCGCTTTCGGGTAGTGCTGGGTGAATTCGCGCTGGGAGGTACCGACAATGTTGGCATCCTGATCAAACACGATGGCGCGGGAAGAGGTGGTTCCCTGGTCCAGAGCGACGACATATTTCTTTTCAGCAGACATGATGTTCTCCACGTTTCTATTTTCCACGTTTTTATACGTTGGAGGGGGCCGCTCTTATGCGGCAGCCTCTTCTTTGGCGGTTTGGGTCGCTTGCTCGGTGGTGACGACACGGTTGCCCGGGACGCAGGGAGCCAGCACTTTGACATACAGAGCGGTACCAATCTGGGCGCCAACGATGGGGCCAAGGATCGGAACCCAGAAGTAGGGGTTGTCACGACCACCGGTCAGGGCAACATCACCCCAGCCAGCAAAGAACGCGAACAGTTTCGGACCAAAGTCACGGGCCGGGTTCATGGCAAAACCGGTTAACGGGCCAAGGGAGGCACCAATCACCGCGATCAGGATACCGATCAGCAGAGCGGCTGCGAAACCTTTGGGAGCGCCGTTGTTGTTGTCACCCAGCGCCATGATGCCCAGCATCAGGACGGCGGTGATTACCAGCTCGACGGCGAAGGCTTGCATGTTGGTCAGCAGGGCATTGGGGTAGGTGGAGAAGATCCCAGCGGTGCCGAGGCTCTCGACGCTGCCGCGCACCACGTTATGGGTCACTTCCCACTGGGTGAAAAGGTTACCATAAAGGAAATAGACAAGGGCCGCGAAGCAGAAGGCACCGGCCATCTGGGCGATGATGTAGGGCACCACCTTGCGCTTGTCGAACCCGCAGAAGGTCATCAGCGCCAGGGTTACAGCAGGGTTCAGGTGAGCACCTGAAATGCCGCCGGTCACATAGATGGCGATGGCCACACCCAGACCCCAGGTAATGGAGATTTCCCACTGCCCGAAGTTGGCGCCTGCCAGCACCAGTGCCGCCACACATCCGACGCCGAAAAATATCAGCAGGCCGGTTCCGATAAACTCGGCGATGCACTCGCCAAGCAGGGTATTGGGTCTTTGTATGCTCATACTTTTGTTCCTTATATCCACCCGTAGAGGTTTGATGTTCCGTTTTATCTTTTTGTGTCTATCCGTTGCCGCCGAAAACGTTTCCTTGTTGTTTTTGCGTCTTGCGCAAACGTTATGCTCGTTTGCGCTCGTTATCGGTCGTGACAGAAAATAACCCTTCCCAATAATTTCACCATCCCCCCTCCATAGGAAATGTGGACAAGATCCCACTCATTGCTAAGAAAATGTGACGTAAAGCATCTTGATAACCGCCAGTTACCACTTAGGGGGTAGCTTGCAACCCTTGCCACACAAGGGTTGGCGCTTGCTGAGTGATTTCTCATTTGGAGCTTTTATTTGTAATAAAACTGCAATATTTGAGCATGCATCACAGATTAAATGAGCGCATATGAGCACAATAGGCTCGCTTACGAATTAGTGGACTCACATGATTCGTTGGAATGGTCAGGGCATCCTCAACCGCCCATAACAACAATAAGGAAGCAGAACATGCTTAGTCTCTTCAGGCCTGCGGCGCACATCGACAGGCTCCCGGCTGACAAGGTCGACCCCTTCTACAAACGCATGCGTTGGCAGGTGTTTTTCGGGATCTTCTTCGGTTACGCCGGCTACTATCTGGTACGGAAAAACTTCAGTCTGGCGATGCCCTATCTGATCGAGCAGGGCTTCTCTCGTGGTGATCTCGGTTTCGCGCTCTCCGGGGTCTCCATCGCTTACGGTTTGTCCAAGTTCCTGATGGGGAACGTCTCCGACCGTTCCAATGCCCGTTACTTCCTCTCCGCCGGTCTGCTGCTCTCGGCTGCCATCATGTTCATGATGGGTACCATGCACTGGGCCACCTCCAGCATTGCCATCATGTTTGTGCTGTTGTTCCTGAACGGCTGGGCACAGGGCATGGGCTGGCCGCCCTGCGGTCGCACCATGGTGCACTGGTGGTCACAGAAAGAGCGCGGCGAAGTGGTTGCGGTCTGGAACGTGGCGCACAACGTGGGCGGCGGCATGATTGGCCCGCTGTTTATCCTCGGGATGGGCTGGTTCAACGACTGGCGCAGCGCCTTTTATGTGCCTGCGGCAGCGGCGGCCGCCATCGCGGTGATCGCCTTCTTCGTGATGCGTGATACCCCGCAATCGGTCGGTCTGCCTCCCATCGAGGAGTACAAGAACGACTATCCGAAGGATTACAACGAGAGCCACGAGCAGGAGTTCTCCGCCAAGGAGATCTTCGTCAAGTACGTGCTGCACAACAAACTGCTGTGGTACATCGCGATCGCCAACGCTTTCGTTTACCTCATTCGTTACGGTGTGCTGGACTGGGCGCCAACCTACCTGAAAGAGGCCAAGCACTTCACCGTCGACAACTCCTCCTGGGCTTACTTCCTCTACGAGTGGGCCGGTATTCCGGGTACCCTGCTGTGTGGCTGGATCTCTGACAAGATGTTCCAGGGCCGCCGTGCCCCGGCCGGTATCCTGTTCATGGTGCTGGTGACCCTGGCTGTGCTGGTTTACTGGTTCAACCCGGCCGGCAACCCGACCATCGACATGATGGCGCTGGTGGCTATCGGCTTCCTGATCTACGGCCCTGTCATGCTGATCGGCCTCTATGCTCTTGAGCTGGCACCGAAGAAAGCAGCCGGTACTGCGGCAGGTTTCACCGGTCTGTTCGGTTATCTGGGCGGCGCCGTGGCAGCCAACGCCATGCTGGGTTATACCGTTGACCACTTCGGTTGGGATGGCGGCTTCATGGTGCTGACTGTCTCCTGCGTGCTCTCCATCATCCTGCTGGCGATGACCCTCAAGCATGAGAACATTGCCGTTGCGGCCAAGAAAGCGGCTGCCCATAAGGCATAAAACGTGATCCTCAGCTTATTGATCCCAAAGGGGATCAGGTAAACTGCCAAAAGGCCCCGCATCTGCCGGGGCCTTTTTTTGTCTCATCATCGGAGTGCAAGCGTGAAGCAAACCCAACGACATCTGGAGATCCTGGACGTCCTGACGCGGCAGGGATTTGTCTCGACCGACGATCTGGTGACCCACTTTGACGTCAGCCCCCAGACCATCCGCCGGGATCTGAACGATCTCGCCGAACAGAACAAGATCCGGCGCCATCACGGCGGTGCCTCCCTGCATTCGAGTACCGTCAATACCGCCTACAGCGCCCGTAAAGTGATGCAACTCAAGGAGAAAGAGCGCATCGCCCGCGAGGTAGCGGCCAATATTCCCGACGGCTCATCGCTCTTTATCGACATAGGCACCACCACCGAGGCGATCGCCCGCGCCCTGCTCGATCACCGTGAGCTGCGCATCGTCACCAACAACCTCAACGTGGCCAGCATTTTGACGGCCAAGGATGACTTCACCGTCATCATTGCCGGTGGCGAGATCCGCAACCGCGATGGCGGCATCGTGGGGGAGGCGACCCGCGACTTTATCGGTCAGTTTCGCATGGACTATGGTGTCATCGGGATTTCGGGGATCGACAACGACGGCTCCCTGCTCGATTTCGACTATCACGAGGTGAAGATTGCCCAGGCCATCATCGCTCACTCCCGTCAGGTGTTCCTGGCCGCCGACCACACCAAGTTCGGTCGCAATGCCATGGTCAATCTGGGCAATCTCAGCCAGATCCACGCCCTCTTTACCGATCAGGAGCCACCGGAAAAGCTGACGCGATTGATGGCGCAACACCAGATCGCCTGCCACATCTGCTGACGGCGAAACACGCCCAGGCTGTGCCGGTCGCCCGTCAGGGCGGCCTCCTTTCTCTCTCCCGTTCCTGCGTCATCTCACCCCTTTATGGGTATTGCCAAAACCACTATTCAATCTGGTTTTTTTGGCTAGTAACCCGCTGATTTCGGCCCGACGCCATTTGCTCAGCTGACCTGTCCCCTTTGCCACCTCTGGCGGGCTGTGGCGATCACACTTTCACCATAAAATGTTCGTTTGTTGTATTTTCATGTTCTAAAATGAGCGAAATCAAACGTTGCTGTTATAGCAATCATAAAAATGAAAGTAGGTGAACATGAGCGAACATTATGATCTGGTCGTCGTCGGTGGCGGCATCAACGGGGTCGGCATCGCAGCCGATGCGGCAGGACGGGGTCTGAAGGTTGCCCTGTTTGAGGCGCAAGATCTCGCCTCTGCCACCTCGTCCAACTCCAGCAAGCTGATCCACGGCGGTTTGCGCTATCTCGAGCATTACGAATTCCGGCTGGTGAAAGAGGCATTGGCGGAGCGGGAGGTGCTGCTCGGTATGGCGCCTCACATCGCCCGTCCCATGCGTTTTCGCCTGCCGCACCGCCCGCACCTGCGTCCGGCCTGGATGATCCGTGCCGGTCTGTTCCTCTATGACAATCTGGCCAAGCGCGACAAGCTAAAGGGGAGCTGTGGCGTGCGCTTCCTGCCGCAAGATGGGTTAACCGCAGGGATCAATAAGGGGTTTGAATACTCGGACGCCTGGGTCGACGATGCCCGGCTGGTGGTGCTCAACGCCATGATGGCCCGTGACAAGGGGGCCGACGTTCAGACCCGCACTCGCTGCATCAAGGCGGTGCGCGGTTCCAAACACTGGACGCTCACTTTGGAGCGGGAAGGGGGCGAGCAGTTCACCGTCACCTGCCGTGGTCTGGTCAATGCAGCGGGCCCCTGGGTCAAGACCTTCTATGACGAGAGCCTGCACGAGAAATCCCCCCGCGGCATTCGCCTTATTAAAGGCAGCCACATGATAGTGCCGCGCATCCATGAGCGCGAAGAGGCCTATATCCTGCAAAACGAAGACAATCGCATCGTCTTCGTCATCCCTTATCAGCAGGACTACTCCCTTATCGGCACCACCGATGTGGAGCACCACGGCAGCCCGCGGGAAGCGAAGATCAGCGAGGCCGAAATTACCTACCTGTGCAAGGTGGTCAACGCCCACTTCACTCGCCAAATTGCACCGAAAGATGTGATCTGGACCTATGCCGGGGTGCGCCCGCTCTGTGATGACGAGTCAGACTCGCCGCAGGCGGTGACCCGCGACTACACCCTCGAACTGTCTGGCGAGTCTGACGGTGCGCCGCTCTTGTCTGTGTTTGGCGGCAAGCTCACCACCTATCGCAAGCTGGCGCAGGCTGCCTGCAACAAGCTCAAGCCCTGGTTCAGCCAGATGGGGGATGACTGGACGGCGACCAGCCGTCTGCCCGGCGGCGAGTTTGACTGCTCGGTACGCGAGCTGGCCCGCGCCTTTGCGCTGGAGTTTGACTGGCTCGACGATCGCAGCGCCCTGCGCATTGCCGAGGCCTATGGCGCCCATGCCCGTCTCTGGCTGAAAGAGGATCGTGGCATTCACTTTGGTGGTGGCCTGTACGAGTCGGAAGTGCGTTATCTCATCGAGCGGGAGTGGGCCTGTTCACTGGATGATATCCTCTGGCGCCGCAGCAAGCTGGGGCTGCGCCTGAACGAGTCAGAGCAGCAGATGCTGCAGATCTGGCTCGACCAATACCATCAGGCTCTGCGCAAGGCGAGCTGATGCGTGACGGTGGGCAGTGCGCTGCTGCCCACCGCTTTCCACCGTAAATATGCAACAAACCTCTGATAGAACAATTACCTACACACAATAATAAAGAGCATCACATATGAAAAAACTCGCCGTTTCCCTCATCGCCTTGAGCCTTGGGGCATCCCTCTCATTACCCGTGTTGGCTGCCGATGAAGGCAAGGTGGTTATCGCCCACCGTGGCGCTTCCGGCTACCTGGCCGAGCATACTCTGGAGTCCAAGGCGCTGGCCTATGGCATGGGGGCTGACTATCTGGAGCAGGATCTGGTGATGACCAAGGATGACCAGCTGGTGGTGATGCACGATCACTTCCTCGACGGTATCACCGATGTGGCGGCGCGCTTCCCCGGCCGTGCCCGTCCGGACGGCCGTTACTATGTGGTGGATTTCACCCTGGACGAGGTGCGCTCCCTGCGTATGACCGAGCCGTTCCAGCTGGTGGATGGCAAGCAGGTGCCGGTCTATCCGGCCCGTTTCCCGCTCTGGAAGTCAGACTTCAAGATCCACACCTTCCAGGAGGAGATCGAGATGATCCAGGGGCTCAACAAGAGCACCGGCAAGAACATCGGCATCTACCCGGAGATCAAGGCGCCCTGGTTGTTCCGTCACGAAGGCAAGGATATCTCCAAGGCGGTGCTGAAGGTGCTCAAGGAGTACGGCTACACCGGGAAGGATGACAAGGTCTATCTGCAGTGCTTCGATGCCGATGAACTCAAGCGCATCAACAACGAACTGATGCCCGCCATGGGTATGGATCTGAAACTGGTGCAGCTGATGGCCGAGACCGACTGGAACGAGACCATGGTCTACGACGCCAAGGGCAAGGCGACCCCCTACAACTATGACTGGATGTTCAAGCCGGGGGCGATGAAAACCATCGCCAGCTATGCCGAAGGGATTGGCCCGTGGAAGCCGATGATCGTCACCGAGCCTGGCACTTTGGGCAAGCCGGTCTTCACCGGCATGGTAAAAGAAGCCCATGCGGCGGGCCTGAAAGTTCACCCCTATACCTTCCGTCAGGATGAGGGGCAGATCCCGGCCTATGCCAAGGACTTCACCGACCTCCTTAACATCTTCCTCTATCAGGCCGATGTGGACGGGGTGTTCAGCGACTTCCCCGACAAGGCGGTTGCCGTCATCAAGGCCCATCAAGAGGCGGCTAAATAGCACTCTGGCGCCATTTGAATGCAAAGCGAGGCCAATTGGCCTCGCTTTTTGTTTCAGGTTCCCGTAACGGGAGTGTGCGCCCTGTCAGAAAATAGCCAGATCACGTCATGGTGTGCCGGATCTGCATCATTTTACGCAGTTTTTACGTAGCAGATCGCTGGCATGAAATCGGCAGAGCGGTTAGTCTAGCGGCGTTGAACCAACCCCATGAGGTACAGATGAAAACCGTATTGCGTTTTAGCCTGCTGGGCGCCTTGTTGCTGGGTGGCCATGCCTTCGCCGCCGAGCCGAAAAAATTTGATATCAGCATGTTCCCAGCCGCTGACGTGAATCAGGAACGTGTGGTGATCCGCCTGCCTGAAGTCGAGAAAGAAGCCGACATGATGGTCGAGCTGCAGGTCGGCAAAAAGATGATGGTTGATTGCAACGTACCGCGTTTTGCAGGCAACCTGGAACAGCACAGCGTCAAAGGCTGGGGCTACAACTACCTGAAACTGGGCAAAGTCTCCGACCCCATCAGTACCCTGATGATGTGCCCGGATAACCAGCAGAAAGAGACCTTCGTCCAGATCTACGGTCAGGGCTTCTTCGTGAACTACAACTCAAAACTGCCGTTCGTGATCTACGTGCCGCAGGAGTATGAAGTGCGCTACCGTCTGTGGCGTGCCGACAACCTGGCCCAACCGGCCATGATTGAGTAAGCATGTTTGAACCAAAGGTTCAGCTGGTTCACCTGATGTGATAAATAAAGCGCCGTATGGCGCTTTATTTTTGCCTGCACAGTCCAGAAAGTGACGTGCAAATTGGCTGTACGTTTACATAAGTTTATTATTTATCAACGTTTTTTGTGTGTTATGCCACAAAATCGGCGTCAGCGATGGGGCAAAGTGACTTCGATAAAAGATATTTATTAACATAGTGAGAAAATTGATTTTGCACTCGGCGATGGCCTGATGATACTTGCCCGCAAAGGTCAAACTAACCAGAAAAAAGAGCACTATGAGCTTCGAATCAGACAAGCGTTTCAACGACTTCAAACATTTTCCCCGTGGCCTGCGTCGCAGTGGCGAATTCACTGTGGCCGAAGCGGACAGTCTGGAAAAGTATGGTACCGCCATGCTGGCACTCTACCAGGGCAACCTTGCACCCCGTGACGATGTCGAGTCCGCCTTCGTCGAGCAGGTCAAATCCGGCGAAGCCGGTGCCAACCCCCATGCCAAGGTGTGGTTCAAATACCTCAAGGTGATCGGTCCCAAGCGCGTTCATCGCCTCTGCACCGTCGTTGGCGGCGCCAGCGAAGAGAGCAGCGGTGGCGGCAGCTTTGATGTCGGTGGTGGCAGCGGCGGTGGCAGTGACGAGTCCATCGATTAATGGATACCGAGCTGCTTCGGACCTTTATCGAGGTGAGCAAGACCCGGCACTTTGGCCGGGCTGCTGAAAATCTCTACCTGACCCAGTCGGCGGTGAGTTTCCGGATCCGCCAGCTAGAGCAGCAACTGGGTGTCAGTCTGTTTGCCCGTCATCGTAACAACATCCGCCTGACCGCCTCCGGTGAGCGTCTGCTGCCCTACGCAGACGCCATCTTGCACACCCTTGGTCGTGCCAAGCAGGATGTGGCGCTCTCGCCAGGATTCAGCCAGCAGTTGGCTATCGGCGCGCCCGCGGTGTTCTGGGAGCTCGATTTCAACGACTGGCTCAATCACATCTATGCATTGGCGCCCGGTTTGGCGGTGCGGCTGGAAACAGCCTCCCGCGAGCACCTCTGCCGCCAGTTGCTGGAGCGCTCCCTCGATCTGGCCCTGCTCTCCGAGCCCACCAAGATCGACGAGATTGCCCTGCATCCCATCGGTGAGCTGGTGTTCGAGCTGGTGAGCCGGGATCCGGCCGCCAATGCCGACAACCTGATGCAGATGCCGCACATCCACCTCGACTGGGGCACCAGCTTCGAGCCGCAACCCAGCCGGTTGCAGAGCCTGCAAAAGACCCCGGTGCTGCACTCCAGCTCTGCCAGCATGGCGCTGCAATTTGTGCTGGCCAACGGTGGCGCTGCCTACCTGCCACGGCGGATGGTCAGCCCCTTCCTCGAGAAGGGGGCGCTCCATCTGGTGGAGGGGGGCCAGCCGCTGAGCCGTCCGCTCTATCTTGCATATCTGGAGAAATCCGATCGCCGGGAGCTGATCGATCAGCTGTTGACCCTGCCACTGGGTTGGCACGATGCCGAGCTGCGCCTCAACGTCGAATAAGCATCGAGTGTTATCCAAGAAAGAGCCCACCCCACGGTGGGCTCTTCTGTTTGGGGAAAATTGCAGGGAGCGAGGTCACGTAATTGGCGCGGGAGGCTTGGCGTCATCGGCCTGTAACGGTACCTTTTCAGGCTGTTTATCCGATTGAGCACTGACAGGGATGGATTGTAATTGATCGACTTTAGTCACCCCGAATGGCGGGCGCTGGCGCAGCAGTTGCTGAGCCACTCACCTCTGGTGATCCGTGGCCGCCAGTGGCAACCTTTGGTGGGCCTGCTCAAGGATAACCAGCTGCTGCTCGCCCATGGCAGCTACAGCTATGAGCTCACCCCGGCCGGACGGCGCTATCTCACCCGCGAGCTGATGCTGGCCGAGATCGCAACTGCCCCCCCCGAGCCCGAGGAGTGGTTGCATGCCCAGGGCTGGCAATTGGGGGAGCTGGTCAACGAACGGGTGCTGGCGGCGCTCTATCGCAAGAGCGAAGTGAACTTCACCCCCAACGAGCAGATTGATTTCGAGGACAAGGGGATCCGGCTCTGCGCCGATCAGCTGTTGCGCTTGCGCGCCGCCCAGCCGTTCAGCCTCTTTTTTAGCGGCGGCACCCTGATCGACGCAGCCCCCTGGTTGCAGGCGCTGGGGGAGGTGGCGCTGCCCGAGCGCACCTTGGCGGGTCTTGGCAAGATCCTGTGGGGGGAGGGGAGTATCGAGCGGGTGATCACCACAGATAGCGTCGGCGCCTTTGCCGAAATGCCCCTTGATGCTGGCACCTTGCTGGTGTGGACTCCCCCATCGGCTCCTCTAGCCTTGCAGCAGGTGGTGGCCGCCTTGCCCCCCAATGTGCTGTGGAGTCATCTCACCGCCCTCGACCCTGCAGGGGTGGATCGGCTGCAGGCGCTGGCCCAGCGCTTGGGCCGTCCGGCCAGCTGGTGGCTGCCCCGTGATCTGGCCCCCATCCTCAGCGCGTATGCCCAACCTTTGACTGAGGCTCGGCCCTGGGAACCGAGCCGGATCCCCAAGTCATTGTTAGCAGTTTGTAGCGGTTTGGTTGAGTCCAATGGTGGCTTGTCGGCCGAGGTGTGTGCGCTGGCGCCAGCGTGGCATGCCGTTGGTTGAAATTGGCCTGAAAGCGAGCCAAAAAGCGGTTTTCCCCCATTGAACGCGGTGATATAAAGAGTTGACGAAGCGCTCGCCAGATGAGCGCTTTTGTTTATCAAGCCGCTTTGCCACCCAACGAACTCAACGGAATACAGGGAATACAATGTTTGAAAAGGTTGTTGCCGCCCCAGCGGATCCGATCCTGGGCCTGACCGAAGCCTTCCGCGCTGACTCTCGCAGCCACAAGATCAATCTGGGCGTAGGGATCTACAAGGACGAGTCCGGTGCCACCCCCATTCTTCACTGCGTCAAGAAAGCCGAGCAGAAGCTGCTGACCGACGAGAAGACCAAGAACTACCTCGGTATTGAAGGCAATATCGAATATGGCCGTATCGTGCAGCAACTGCTGTTCGGGCAGCACTCTGCGCTGGTTGCCAGCGGCCGCGCCAAGACCGCCCAAGCGCCGGGCGGTACCGGTGCCCTGCGTATCGCGGCCGAATTCGTGGTGCGCAACGGTCTGGCCAAGACCATCTGGATCTCCGATCCCACCTGGGCCAACCACGTCAGCGTGTTCCAGGCCGCCGGTCTGACCGTCAAGTGGTACAAGTACTACGACGCCGCCACCAAGGGACTCGACTTTGCCGCCATGCAGGCTTCGCTGGCCGAAGTGCAGCCGGGTGAGCTGGTGCTGCTGCACGGTTGCTGCCACAACCCGACCGGTATCGACCCCACTAGCGATCAGTGGCGCGCGCTGGCCAAGCAGAGTGCTGCTGCCGGCTGGTTGCCGCTGTTTGACTTCGCCTATCAGGGTTTTGCCCGTGGTATCGAAGAGGATGCCGAAGGTCTGCGGATTTTCGCCGAGTGCCATGACGAGCTGCTGGTGGCGAGCTCTTTCTCCAAGAACTTCGGCCTCTACAATGAGCGGGTCGGCGCCTTCACGCTGGTGAGCGCGACCAAAGAGATCGCCGACGTGGCCTTCACCCAGGTCAAGACAGTGATCCGTGCCAACTACTCCAACCCGCCGTCACACGGCGCTGCTGTGGTCACCGCCGTGGTGAGCGATCCAGCTCTCTATGCCGAGTGGGTCGAAGAAGTGGCTGCCATGCGGGTGCGCATTCGCGAGATGCGCGAACTGCTGGTAGAGAAGCTGGCTGCCCTCGGCGTGAGCCAGGATTTCAGCTTTATCCGCGAGCAGAACGGCATGTTCTCCTTCTCCGGTCTCACCAAGGATCAGGTGGAGCGCCTCAAGAGCGAATTTGCCATCTACATCGTCGGCTCCGGCCGGATCAGCGTAGCCGGTATTACCCGCGCCAATATCGATCCTCTGTGCGAGGCGATCGCCAAGGTGCTGTAATCGCATCACCTTGCGCTCTGGCACTATGCCATGAAAAAGCCCGTCACCTTGGTGACGGGCTTTTTTGATCGCCAACGGCTGATCGTCAAACGATAGGAAGGGGGACTCACTGTTGGCGGGCACCCTGCCACAGCTTGCGCAGTTGCAACAGCAGCGCGGTTAGGGCGCCGCCGCTCAGGGCGGTGAGTACCGCCAGCAGCAGGCTGCCGAGCAGGAAGGGAGGCACCAGGGTCGCAGCCTCCTGCTCCAGCCAGTGGAGGGTCCAGCTGAGGTGGAAAGGCTCCGGCGTCTTGTGCAGCACCAGACAGCCGGTGCGATAGGCGTAGAGATACATGAATGGCAGGGTCAGCGGATTGTTGAACCAGACCGCCAGCAGCGCCAGCGGCAGGTTGAGGCTGAATGCCAGCGCCAGACCGACTGCGATGAGCGAGTGCATCGGGATGGGGAACCAGCAGGCGAAGATCCCGGCCGCTACCGCGCCGCTCAGGGCGCGGGTGCCCCCTTGCCAGAGTGCTGGGGCAAGCAGTCGTTCACCAAACAGGGCAAACCACTTCTGCTGGCGCAGGGTATCGGGATCGAGTTTGAAGCGGGCAAACCAGCGACTCAGCATGGGCGGGCCATCTTGCGTTTTTGCCACTGGCGCACCGTGCTGATCCGCCAGAAGGTGCGGATCAGGGTGTAGCCGATAAGGGAACTGAGCAGGGCCAGGATCAGCGAGCCCAGCAACAGCGGTGGTGCCACTGTGCCCAGTACCGAGACCAACCACTCCCAGGTGAACTCAATCTCTATCTGCTGCGCTGAATGTCCCAGCAGCTGGCAACCCACCAGATAGGCACCATAGAGCAGGGGCGGCATGGTAAAGGGGTTGGAGAGCCAGACCAGCGCCACCGAGAGCGGCAGATTGACCCGGCACAGGATGGCGCCTCCGGCAGCCAGCAGCATCTGGCAGGGGAGCGGCACCCAGGCCATGAAGAGGCCCACCGCAAAGGCCCCGGCGGCCGAGCGGCGGTTGAGGTGCCAGAGGTTGGCATCGAGCAGCAGTTTGCCGAACAGCCGCAGGTGCTTGTGTTCTTTCAGGGTTTGCTGATCGGGCATCCAGCGTTTAATGAGTCGTTTGGGCATATTGAAACCTTGCTAAATACTTGCTCCATGGATCTGCGTCTGTTGTCGTTTGCCCTGGGGGCAAGCTCCTCACTGCTCTGGCCATGGTTACCTTCACTCGCATGGGGGGGCCTGTTGCTGTCCCTGCTGATCCCCCTTGCATGTTGCCGTGCCTGGCGGTGGCTGTTTCTCCTGCTCGGCATCCTCTGGATGCAGGCCAATCTTGCCTATCGGCTGGCCTGGCTGGAGCGGTTGGGCGATCAGACGAGCCACATGATAACCGCACAGCTGCAAAGTGCAGAGCCCGATGGGGATAAATTTGTCCGGCTGCTGCTGCGGGTGAGCACCCTCGACGAACAACCGGTGGCACCTGAGCCCCTGATCCGGGTCAATGCCTATCAGGCATTGCCCGCCATGACAGTAGGTAGCCGGATCACGTTGGTGACCTCGTTGAAACCGGCTCACGGTCTGGCCAACGAGGCGGGGCTGGATGGGCGGCGTCTGCTGCTGGGCAAGGGGATCACCGCCACCGGCAATTTGCGCCGGGTAATCGACATTCAACAGGCACCTGCGGGGTGGCGCGAACGCTGGTTGGGCGCGGCGACCGAGAGTTGGCGTCCGCTTGATTATGCTCCCTTGCTGGCGGCGCTCACTTTTGGCGAGCAGAGCGGCATCACGGATGCCCAGTGGGAGCTGTTTCGCGGCAGTGGTCTGACCCATATCATCGCCATCTCAGGGCAACACATCGCGCTGGTGGCGGTGCTCGGGTGGTGGCTGGGCAGGCTGTTTGGTCTGCGCGGCGCCATCATCACCTCCCTGCTGTTTGCCGCCGTCTACAGCGCGTTGGCCGGATTTGCGGTGGCCACCGAACGGGCTCTGATCATGGTGCTGGTGTGGAGTGTATTGCGCTGGAGCCGGCGAGAGTGGCCGGCCTGGCGTATCTGGCTGTGGGCCTTTGTGGTATTGACCTTCTGGGATCCCTTCGCCCTCTATTCGGCCGGCTTCTGGCTTTCGTTTCTGTCGGTGGCCATCTTGCTGCTGGTGGGATATGTCCACGACAAGCCGGGACTCTGGCAGCTCCAGCTCTGGCTGCTGCTTGGTCTGCTGCCGCTGCAACTGGCGTTGTTCGAGGGGATAGCGCCCCTTGCCATGGTGATCAACCTGTTGGCGGTGCCGCTCTTTTGTATCGCCATCATCCCGCTGGCCCTAATCGGTGTGCTGCTTGCGCCGCTCTCCACCTCGCTCGCCTATGGCCTGTTCTGGCTGGCGGATCTGGGGCTCGGGTGGATGCTGACGATCCTGAGCTGGCTTTCCGATCAACTGCAACTGTGGTGGCCACTACCCGGCTGGTGGCTGCCACTCTGCACCCTGCTGTTGCTGCTCTGGTTCGCCGCGCAGTGGCGACCGGCACGCTGGCTCTGGTTACCGGGCGCCCTTGCGCTGGTGTTGGCGTGCTGGCCTGCTCCGGCCCGCTGGCAACTGCGGGTGCTGGATGTGGGGCAGGGGCTGGCGGTGCTGATCAGCAAGGGGGAGCGAGCCATCCTCTATGACACCGGCGATCGTTATCCCGGAGGCTACAACATGGCGGACGCGGTGATCCTGCCCCAGCTAAGCCATCTGGGGATCCGGGTCATCGATCGCCTCATCATCAGCCACAAGGATCGGGATCATGCCGGCAATCGCAAGCGACTGCTCAGCGCCATGCCGGTGCGCCACGAACTCTCCTCTTATCCCTTCAGTGAGGGAACGACGCTCTGCCAGCGTGGGCAACAGTGGCGCTGGCAGGGGCTCTCGTTTGCAGTGCTCTGGCCCGAGCGCCCCGGTGGCGGGCGCAATAACGATGGTTGCGTGGTGCGCATCAGCGATGGGCAGCGCAGCGTGCTGCTGAGCGCCGATATCGAGCGGCAGGCCGAGCAACGGCTGGTGGCACTGGAGGGAAAGGGATTGGCCAGCACCTTGTTGGTGAGCCCCCATCATGGCAGTCGCACCTCCTCCACGCCCCCGTTTGTCGCGGCGGTGGCGGCAAAGGAGGTGATCCACAGTGCCGGTTTTATGAATCAGTGGGGCTTTCCCCGTCCCGATGTGGTGGCCCGCTATCGGGATGCCCGCCAGTGGATCACCGGTCAGCAAGGGGCGATGCTGGTCGAACCCACCGCCGCAGGCTTGAGCGTCACTGCCGAGCGAGATTCAGGCCCTTGGTACCGACGCAGTGGCGAGTGGTGGCGACCGCGAGTGTGGTTTGAGCAATAATCCGCCATTTCTGCCGTGTAGGAATGCGATATAGGTGGCGGCGCTTGGTGTAAGCCTGCGCTTTGGCTAGAATAGCCCGTCATTTCCATTACTAACGGCTATTCATGCAACAAGAAACCTCACAAGAGAGCTGGCCAGTATTCAAACGCCTGCTCGGTTATGTCCGTGATCGCAAGCTGGGCCTGGTCGGTGGCATCATCGGGATGCTGGGCTACGCCGCCGTGGATACCACCTTTGTCTACTCCATCAAGCCGTTGATCGATCAGGGCATCAATGGCAACGACAGCACCGTTTTGAAATGGATGCCCTTCTTCGTCCTCGGCATCGTGGCCCTGCGCGGTGTCGCCAACTTTCTCTCCAACTACTGCATGGCCTGGGTCGGCAACCACGTCGTGATGCGTCTGCAACAGCAGGTGTTCAATCACATGGTGGCGATGCCGATGAGCTTCTTCGACCGTCAGAACACCGGTCATCTGCTCTCCAAGGTGACCTATGACGCCAGTCAGGTCTCCTCGGCGGCGAGCACCACGCTGGTGACCCTGGTGCGGGAAGGGGCGACCGTGGTCGGTCTGCTCGGCCTGATGTTCTGGCACTCCTGGCAGTTATCGGTGATTTTCCTGGTGGTTGGCCCGCTGGTGGGGGTCATCATCGGCCTTATCAGCCGTCGTTTCCGCCAGATCAGCCGTCACATTCAGCAGGCGGTAGGGGATATCACCACCTCCACCGAGCAGATGCTCAAAGGGCACAAAGAGGTGCTGATGTTTGGTGGCCAGAAGGTGGAAGAGAAACGCTTCTTCCAGGTCAGCAACAACATGCGCCAGCAGACTATGAAGATGGTCGCCGCCGATGCCATCGGCAGTCCTGTGGTGCAGATGGTGGCCTCCATCGCGCTGGCGGCCTTCCTCTACGTCGCGACCATTGACAGCGTCAAGTCAACCCTGACTGCCGGTACGTTTACCGTCATGATCACCTCCATGATGATGCTGCTCAAGCCGCTGAAAAGCCTGACCGATGTCAACAACCAGTTCCAGCGCGCCATCACCGCCTGCCACAGCCTGTTTGGCCTGCTCGACACCGAGCCGGAGCAGGATACCGGCACCCGTACTCTGGAGCGTGCTCGCGGCGAGATCGAGTTTCGCAACGTCACCTTCACCTACCCGACCAAGGACACCCCGGCGCTGCACAACGTCAGCTTCAAGGTGGAGGCGGGTAAATCGGTGGCGCTGGTGGGCCGTTCCGGCTCTGGCAAGAGTACCATTGCCAGCCTGTTGACCCGCTTCTACGACATCGATCAGGGCGAGATCCTGCTGGACGGCATCAACATCCGCGAATACAAGTTGAGCGAGCTGCGCAAGCAGTACGCGCTGGTCTCCCAGCATGTCCACCTGTTCAACGACTCGGTGGCCAACAACATCGCCTACGCGGCAGAAGACAAATACAGCCGCGACCAGATCGTGCAGGCCGCCCGTATCGCTCATGCCGACGAGTTCGTCAGCAAGATGAGCAACGGGTATGACACTGTGGTTGGCGAGAACGGTGCATCCCTCTCCGGTGGTCAGCGCCAGCGTGTTGCCATTGCGCGCGCTCTGCTGCGCGATGCGCCGGTTCTGCTGCTGGATGAGGCCACCTCGGCCTTAGATACCGAGTCCGAGCGCCACATTCAGGCGGCCATCGACGAGCTTTGCAAGGCGCGTACCTCGCTGGTGATCGCCCACCGTCTCTCTACCATCGAGAAGGCGGACGAGATCCTGGTGATCGACGAAGGTCATATCGTCGAGCGCGGTAACCACGAAGCATTAATGGAGCAGCGTGGCACCTATGCCCAGCTGCGCGCCATTCAGTTTGGCAACGCGGGAAGCAAGGCCTGATGCTGGAACGGCTCTGGTATCGCAAAAGTGGCTGGCGCTGGTTGCTGGCCCCCTTTGCCCTGCTGTTTGCCATCATCAGCGGCACCCGCCGCTACGCCTATCGTCACGGCTGGCGCAAGGGGTATCGCGCCTCCTTGCCGGTGATCGTGGTGGGCAATATTTCGGTGGGGGGCAACGGCAAGACGCCGGTGGTGGTCTGGCTGGTGGAGCAGTTGCAAGCCCGCGGCTATCGCCCCGGGGTGGTGAGTCGTGGTTATGGTGGCAAGGCGCCCCATTACCCCTATCGTCTGGATGAAACTAGCACCACGGCGCAGGCGGGGGATGAGCCTGTGCTGATTGCACGGCGCTGCGGCTGTCCGGTGGTGGTTGCCCCGAAACGGGCCGACGCGGTACGACTGCTGGAGCAGAGCGGTGAGGTGGATATCATCATCACCGACGACGGTCTGCAGCACTACGCGCTGGCCCGCGACATCGAGCTGGTGGTGGTGGACGGAGCGCGCCGTTTCGGCAATGCCTGCTTGCTGCCCATGGGGCCGCTGCGCGAGCCGGTCACTCGTCTCAAACGGGTGGACGCCATCATCTGCAACGGCGGCGAGCCGGGCAAGGGGGAGTACCCCATGCAACTGGTCGCCGATGCGCCGCGTCGGGTATGCGACGATGCCCCGCTGGCTGCCCCCTTGTCGGGGCCGGTCGATGCGCTGGCGGGGATCGGTCATCCGCCCCGCTTCTTTGCCACCCTGGAAGGGCTCGGCTACCAGCTGGATCAGCAGGCCGCCTACGGCGATCATCACCCCTTCGATCGGGATGAGCTGGTGGGCCGCTTTGCCAGCAAGCCGCTGCTGATGACCGAGAAGGATGCGGTCAAGTGTCGTCCGTTTGCCCTCGCAAACTGGTGGTATCTGCCGGTCAGTGCCGAGTTGCCGGCCTCCCTGCTCGATGCCCTGCTGCACAAGCTGGGGGCGAAGGCAAAGGGCGCGGCCAAGGCACAAGATTAATCTCTCTCGCCTGAATGTGGGAGAAGTGGACCAATAGCGGTCCCGCATGGAATAGCTGGTTGCTCGACATCCATCGCTGGCGTGATGAAGCCGCCAGCGCGACATCGTTGAAGGAGTATCGTTTTGGCTTTGGACATCAAGTTGCTCGACATCATCGCCTGCCCGGTCTGCAAGGGTAAGCTGCATTACAACAAAGCAGTTCATGAGCTGGTCTGCCGCTTTGACAAGCTGGCCTATCCGCTGGAGGAGGGGATCCCGGTGCTGCTGGAGAACCGTGCCCGTCCGCTCAACAGCGATGAGCTGCCGTCATGAGTTTCGTCGTCGTCATTCCGGCCCGATATGCGTCAACCCGTCTGCCGGGCAAGCCGCTGGCGGATATCCATGGCAAGCCCATGGTGCAACATGTGGTGGAGAAAGCCCTGCAATCGGGGGCCGATCGGGTGATCGTTGCCACCGATGACGAGCGGGTACAGCAGGCACTGCTGAGCACCGGCGTCGAGGTGTGCATGACCTCACCGGATCACCAGTCCGGCACCGAGCGTCTGGCCGAGGTGTGCCGTCACTACGGCTTTGCCGCCGATACCATCATCGTCAACGTGCAGGGGGATGAGCCGCTCATTCCGCCCGCCATCATTCGTCAGGTGGCGGACAATCTGGCCGCCGCCACGGCGCCGATGGCGACCCTGTCTGTGCCGATCAAGGATGCCGAAGAGGCGTTCAATCCGAACGCAGTGAAAGTGGTGACTGACGAGGATGGCTACGCCCTCTACTTCAGTCGCGCCAGCATTCCCTGGGATCGAGATCGCTTTGCCAAGAGCCATGAGCAGATTGGTGACCACTACCAGCGTCATATCGGTATCTACGCCTATCGCGCCGGCTTTATCCAGCGTTACGTAGACTGGGCACCGAGCGTGCTGGAGCAGATCGAGGCGCTGGAGCAGCTGCGGGTGCTCTGGTACGGGGAGAAGATCCACGTCGCCCAGGCCCTTGAAGCGCCGCCGGTCGGGGTGGATACCCAGGCAGATCTGGAGAAGGTGCGCGCCTTTTTGGCCAAGTGATGGCCACAGCACTAACGTCATGAAAAACGGTGTCGCAAGACACCGTTTTTTGTTTTGAAATTTTATATAATTATTTGATTTTAAACGCTAAACATGGGTTTTCTCAAACTTTTGGCGTGCATGGTTTGCCAAAGCGACGAGTTTGGTTATGATGCAAGACGCCCTGTTAACCCTAACCGGGCGGCTAAAACGAGATAAAACGGGGTGTTTGGGTGATAAATGTATTCCTGGTCGATGATCATGAGCTGGTGCGTACAGGGATAAGACGCATTCTTGAAGATGTGCGCGGGATCAAGGTGGTGGGTGAGGCACAGAGCGGCGAGACCGCAGTTACGTTCTGTCGCCAACACCATCCGGACGTGATCCTGATGGACATGAACATGCCGGGTATTGGTGGTCTGGAAGCGACCCGCAAAATTCTGCGGATCCGCCCCGATGTGCGCATCATAGTGCTGACCATTCATTCAGAAAATCCGTTCCCCACCAAGGTGATGCAGGCCGGCGCCGCCGGTTACCTGACCAAGGGGGCAGCTCCTGACGAGATGATCCAAGCGATCCGGTTGGTGCACTCCGGTCAGCGCTACATCTCCCCGGAGATTGCCCAGCAGATGGCCCTCAGCCAGTTTGCCTCCGCTGACGAGAATCCCTTCAAGTCCCTCTCCGAGCGCGAGCTGCAGATCATGATGATGATCACCAAGGGGCAGAAGGTGACCGATATCTCCGAGCAGCTCAATCTGAGCCCGAAGACGGTCAACAGCTACCGCTATCGTCTGTTTAGCAAGCTGGGGATCAACGGTGACGTGGAACTGACCCATCTGGCCATTCGCTATGGCATGCTGGATGCCGATACCCTCTAATCGAGTGGCGTGTGGTCACAAAGGCGGCGAGTGCCGCCTTTTTGCTTTTCTGCCCCTTTGCTTTTCGGGCGGCGAGGGCAGTATGCTCTGCCCGTCAATTTTTGCCTTTGTGTGAGCCGAGTAGCTGATGACCCTCTCTCCCGAACCTCTCTTCGACAGCAAGGCGTTTCTGAGCGCCGTCACCCATCAGAGTGGCGTCTACCGCATGTATGACAGCGGTGGCACCGTGATCTATGTGGGCAAGGCCAAGGATCTGAAAAAGCGGCTCGCCTCCTACTTTCGCACCAACGTCGACAGCATCAAGACCCGCACCCTGGTGCGCCAGATCGCCGATATTCAGGTCACCGTCACCCACACCGAGACCGAGGCGCTGATCCTCGAGCACAACCTGATCAAGCAGTACCAGCCCCGTTACAACGTGCTGCTGCGGGACGACAAATCCTACCCCTGGATCATCATCACCGCGCACCAGCATCCGCGCATCGGTGTCCATCGCGGTGCCCGCAAGGTTAAGGGAGAGTACTTCGGCCCATACCCCTCTGGCGGAGCGGTGCGTGAGAGCTTGCACCTGATGCAGAAGATTTTTCCGGTGCGCCAGTGCGAGGATGCGGTCTATGCCAACCGCACCCGTCCCTGCCTGCTCTATCAGCTCAAGCGCTGCGCTGGCCCTTGCGTGGCCGGATTGGTGAGCGAGGCCGAATATGCCCAGCAGGTGGAGCTTGCCAAACTGTTTCTGGCGGGCAAGAACCAGCAAGTGATTGGCGAGCTGGTGGGCAAGATGGAGTCCGCCAGCGGCGATCTGCGCTTTGAAGAGGCCGCCCGCTACCGGGATCAGATCCTGGCGCTGCGCCGGGTCACCGAGCAGCAGTCGGTGAGCGGCAACGTGCTGGACGAGCTGGATGTGGTGGGGGTCGCCTTCCAGCAAGGTGCTGCTTGCATCCACGTGCTCTTTATCCGTCAGGGCAAGGTGCTGGGTTCGCGCAGCTACTTCCCGAAAGTGCCTGCTGATACCCAGCTTGACGAGGTGGTGCAATCCTTCCTGCTGCAGTTCTATCTGTCGGGGCAGGGGGGGCGGCAGATCCCGAGCGAGGTGCTGCTCGATGTGGCCCTTGAGGACGAGAGCGTCATCGCCGAGACCCTGAGCCAGACCGCAGGCTACAAGGTGCGGGTGGTGAGCCGTACCCGCGCCGAACGGGCCCGCTTTATCAAGCTCGCTTCCATCAACGCCGAGACGGCGCTGCGATCGCGGCTTGCTCACAAGAGCACCATCACCGCCCGCTACGACCAGTTGGAAGAGCTGCTGGAGCTGGAGCGCCCCATCGCCCGCATGGAGTGTTTCGATATCTCCCACACTATGGGGGAGCGCACCGTGGCCTCTTGCGTGGTGTTCAACCGGGAGGGGCCGCTCTCATCGGAATATCGTCGTTTCAATATCGACGGTATCACTGGCGGTGATGACTACGCGGCGATGGAGCAGGCGCTGGAGCGCCGCTTTGGCAAGCAGCAGGAGCCGGACAAGGTGCCTGATGTGCTGTTTATTGACGGCGGCCTCGGCCAGCTGCGCCGCGCCGAAGAGATCCTGGCCCGTCAGCTGGAGTTCCTTGGCGGCAAATATCCGCTGCTGGTGGGGATTGCCAAGGGGGTCACCCGCAAGGCGGGGTTGGAAACTCTCATCATGGGGGAGAGCCACGAAGAGCTGCATTTGCCGGCAGATATGCCCGCTTTGCACCTTATTCAGCATATTCGCGATGAATCCCACCGTTTTGCCATTACTGGCCACCGGGCCAGACGGGCCAAGGCCCGCACCAGCAGCAGTCTGGAGGATATTCCGGGGGTGGGGCCAAAGCGGCGGCAGGCGCTGCTCAAATATCTGGGCGGCCTGCAGGAGGTCAAAAAGGCGAGCGTGGATGAACTTGCCAAGGTACCCGGCATCAGTCAGGAGCTGGCCCAGACCATCCACGATGGCTTGCACAGCGCCTGAGCAGGGTTAACGGCATGGCAAAATCGCTAACTCCTTGATGCACAAGAGCCGTGACGCGGGGGGGCCGTAAATGCCATAATGGCCCTCGCATTTTGAGAAGATTGATGGATTAAAAAGACCAAGACGGGCGCCAGTGCGGTTGCATCGCAAATCGGCTTTGGCGCACTATGTAGCGACGTACAAGAAGTGGCTGAAAATAATGACAAACATACCTAACCTGTTGACGTTTTTCCGGATTTTGCTCATTCCCGTCTTCGTCATCCTGTTCTATCTGCCTTATCAATGGTCCTATCTGGCTGCCGCCATCGTCTTTATTCTGGCCGCTGCCACCGACTGGTTTGATGGCTATCTGGCTCGCAAGCTCAATCAGTCCACCGCCTTTGGCGCCTTCCTTGACCCCGTTGCCGACAAGATCATGGTTGCCGCCGCACTGGTGGTTATCGTCGAACACTACAACACCATCTGGGTGACCATCCCCGCCATGACCATGATCGGCCGCGAGATCATCATCTCTGCTCTGCGTGAGTGGATGGCTGAGCTCGGCAAACGCTCCTCGGTGGCGGTCAGCTGGATTGGCAAGTGGAAGACCATGATCCAGATGGTGTCGCTCACCGGTCTGATTTGGCAATACAACGTCTGGATGGTGTGGCTCGCCTACGTGATGCTCTATGTCGCTACCGTGCTCACCTTCTGGTCGATGTTCCAGTACATGAAGGCCGCCTGGGGCGATTTGACCCACCACGCCAACCTGTGAGTCACCCGCGCTGCAAGGTGAGGTTTCCGCTGATTTGAGGCAGGAAACGGCCAAAGGCGCTAAAACTGTTCAAAAAGGGCAAAAAACGCCCGAACGATCAGGTAATTAAATATTTCTGGTTGACTGGGCGAGGAACATCGCTAGAATGCGTCCTCGTAGTCAGGCAGTCAGCCAGACCAATGCGGGAATAGCTCAGTTGGTAGAGCACGACCTTGCCAAGGTCGGGGTCGCGAGTTCGAGTCTCGTTTCCCGCTCCAAATTCAGACAATAGAGAGCCAACTCTCTTTTGCATGGCGCGTTAGCAAAGCGGTTATGCAGCGGATTGCAAATCCGTTTAGTCCGGTTCGACTCCGGAACGTGCCTCCATATTGACAAGCCCGCCACGCGAGCTTGATACCGATTGCGGTGCCCGAGTGGTGAAATCGGTAGACACAAGGGATTTAAAATCCCTCGACGTTCGCGTCGTGCCGGTTCGATTCCGGCCTCGGGCACCATTAAAATCAAAGAGTTACGAAAGGCCACTAGAAATAGTGGCCTTTTTCTTTTGCCTAAATGGCGACAAAGTGGCGACAGCGCTTTTTTAAGCGGTTCACCCTTCCTGTAATGTTGAGTAACAGGATCTTCTTGTATGATGCCGCTCTGCCTGATGGCGCACTTCATGCGGCGCCTTTCCCTGGCCATGTCTCGGTGCGTTGTCAGGCAGAATGAGAAGGGCCTCACATTGTGGGGCCCTTCTCGCATCCAGATATCACTCCGGCAGCTCTGCCAGTTTCACTTCGAGTTGCAAGCGGTTGGTGTAGCCCTGGTCGGTGAGGTCGTGTACCACCTGGGTGAGTAGCCAGTCAGCCTCGTCGATTTGTGGTTTGAATCCCCTGACCGTGGTGGGTTGTTCCGGGTAGAGTTCGGGGCGGCCTTTGGCCAGGGTGATCTGAAACTCGGCCACGCCGCGCTGCAGCTTTTCCCACTCAGCCCGGGCGGCGCGCATTGCGTTGCTCTGGTTGGCGTAAACGTGGCGCAGCTCCTTGACGTTCTCACTGTCGCCAACCAGCAGCTCGTTCTCCTTCTTGTTGACCACCACGCCCGGCGGTAGCGGCCGTTCCTCTTTCGGTTTGGTCTTTCGCTTGCTCTTCACCTCGATTTTCTTCTTCTCGGCGGCTTTGTTGTCTTGCCAGTAGGCGATGACACCGGTGTATGCATCGCGGTCTGCCACCGAGAACTGGTGCTGATCGCCGTCCTGGCGGGTGATGCTGATGGCAGGGAGAGGCTTGCCGCTGACGGTGGTGCCGTTGCCCGCCTTGATAAACATCAGACGGCCTGATTTGACGGTGGCAATGGCATCCTGCTCGGTTGCCAAGCGGGTGAGAAAGGCCAGATCGCTCTCGTTGGTCTGGTCGATGTGGTCAATCACCATCCCCTTGAAGGCTTCGTCGACGGTCGGTGTCAGGCCATAGCGGGCGGCCAGCTGTTCCACGATGGCGCCGATGGTTTCGAAGTGCCAGCTTCGCTCGCGCAGTTTGTTCATGCCCCCGCGCAGATCCGCTGATTTGCCCCGGATGGTGAGTACATCCGGTGCGCCGCCGTGTTCCACCTCGTCAATTTTGAAGGTGCCTTTATCGACCAGGGGGCCGCCTTGCCAGCCGATGCTGGCTTGAAGGGTGGCTCCACGGCGCGGCATGGCCAGCTTGCCGTCGCTGTCATCGAGGGCGATCTCGATGGTGTCGGCCGAAAAGCCCCGGTTATCGGTGATGGTCATGTGCATCAGGCGTGGGCGCAGGGTGCCCGAGATATCGCTGCCATCGACCAGTACCTGATAGGCGGGCGCCGGATGTTGCTGGCGCAGGGCATCCAGTTGGCTGGTGATGCCAAGGTTTTCAGCCAAGCGGGTACCGAACTGGTCGAATGCCCCCATCAGAGCAGCCCCCCGAGTTTGCCGCCTACGGTGTTCAGCAGCTTGCCAACGCCCAATCGACCGAGCAGGTTGCCCGCAGTGCGCCCGAGCAGGGTGTTGCCGAGGGAACTGTCGTTGTCATCGACCCGTTTTAGCTTGATGCTGAACTCAATTTTTCGGGCGCTGCCATCCTGGAAGAACTCGCTGCGGGTGGTGCTGATCCCCTCTATCACGAACGAGCCACGCATCACGCCATCCCCCTGGATCAGGGGGAAGGCTTGGCCGCTGTCGCCCATGCTATTGAGCATGTCGAGGGAGACTGGCCCGCCGGTGAGCTCTGGATAGAGTACCCCGCTCAGGGTGCTGAGCTCGTCATCAGGCCCGAGGTACTGATATGAGGGGCGGGCACCGACCCGGTTATTGCCCGGGTGGCGCCATGATTTTTCGTCTTGTTGGGATTGCGGGGCTACGGTCGAGCGCATAAACACGAACCAGCCCAGGGTCATCATCATGGTGGTTGCTCCTTAGTTGCGGTCGGTCAGGGAGGCGCGGCCACTGGCGGCCGCCTGCCGTTCGCGTCGATCCAGTTCGCGGCTCACCTCTTTCGCCACATCGGCACCGGACTGCCCTGGTTGCTGGACGATGCTGATCGGGGCGTGGATCTGGGTGGTGCTGTTGCCTCGGGCCACTGGTCGCACCGGGGTAACGATGCGCGGACCATAGCCCGAAGCGCCCGCCGTGGTCGAGGTGTTGTAGTTACCGGTGAGGTATCCGGACGGATTGACATTGGCGGTGACCGAGCCGCCCCCCTTCATCCAGTCCGGCAGCAGGTCTGTGAGGGCTTTGATCTTATTCTTCAAACTCTCCCACTTGGCACTGATGCCACCAATCAGGCCGTCGATGATGGCCTTACCCTTGTTGGCGGCGCCTGCTGGCAGGGTATCGAAGAAGGCCCAGATCTCGTTCCAGTGCATGATCAGCATGCCGATGGGGGTCCATGAGAAGAGCTCTTTCAGGAGTTCCCAGAAGGCGAGAGCAGGGGCCTTGCACTGGGCCCATAGGTCGCTGAACCATTTGGTGACCCCATCCCAATTTTTGTAGAGCAGGTAGGCCCCGGCCGCGATTGCCACAATCCCCATGATGAACCAGCCGATCGGGGTGGTGAGCATGGCAAACCCGAGCCTGACCATGCCCATGGTCAGCGCCTTGATGAAGGCCAGCAGCGGGCCGCCATAAACCAGCAGGGTCGAAAGCCCCATCTTGATGGCGGCCAGTGGCCCCAGCAGACCGGCCACAATCAGCAGCAGCGATCCGCCAGCAGCAGCCGTTACGGCGGTGACCGCCGCGATACGGGTCAGGGTCGAGGTCAGCTCTGGGTTGGCTCGCATCCAGTCACCACTGACCTGGATGATCTCGGTGACGCGCTGGATAATGCCACGCAGTGGGCCGTTTTCGGTCTCCATCATCTGGATCCCTACGTCATCCCAGGCGGAGGTGAGGTTGTCCAGGTCGCCGATGGCGTTATCGGCCATCACCTTGGCGACCTTGCCCGCTTCCCCCTGGGTTTGCTTCAAGGTGGCGATCAGCTCCTGCAGCTTGCCGGAACCGGCCTGCTCGGTCAGCACGGTCAGGGCGGCAAATGCCTCTTCGCCAGCGATGGCCTTGAAGTAGCCCGAGCGGGTGGCGTCCCCCATCTTGCTGGTTTTCTTGTAGAGCTCGTCCAGGATATCTGGCAGCGAGCGCAGGTTGCCCGCCGCATCGGCGGTCTTGACGTTGAGGGCAGCCAACGCATCGTTAGCGGCCTTGGGCGGAGAAGCCAAGCGGCCGAGAATGGCCCGGATAGCGGTACCGCCCATGCTGCCCTGAATACCCGCATCTCCCAGCTTGCCCGCCATGGCGGAGGCGGTTTCAAGGTCAACCCCGAGCCCTGCCGCCACCGGCCCCACGTATTTCATGGTTTCGCCCAGCATCTGCAAGTCGACGTTGGCGCGGGTGAAGGTGCCGACCATCACATCCCCCAAGCGGGTCATCTGGTTGGCCGGTAACTTGAAGCCGGTCAGGATGTTGGATCCGATATCGGCTGCGGCAGCAATCTCGACGCCGCCCGCCTTGGCGATATCGAGCACCCCGGGCATGGCATCACGGATTGCCTTGGGGGTGAAACCGGCCATGGCCAGAAAGCCTTGGCCCTGCGCGGCTTCGCCCGCCGTGAAGGCGGTATTGGCGCCGAGCTCCCGCGCCTGAGCCCGCAGGGCGGCCAGTTCACGGCTCTCTTTGCTCAGCCGGGTGATCGCCTGCACCTTGGACATATCGACATCAAAGCCCATCGCCTTGCCCGCGATATTGGTGCCCTTGTAGATGGCGGCGGCCCCGGTGGCCATGCCCGCAGCGCCATAGCCCGCCAGAGTGCCGCGCATAGACATGGTTTTGTCGTAGTTGGCTTTGATCTGGTTGAGGCGCTTTTGTTGGTCGGCCAGTTGCCCCAGCTTGGCCCGTTGCTGGTCGAGCTGGCTGTTGGCGGCAGCAAGATCGCTCTTGAGCTGGCGCTGGTGCTGGCCCAGCTGTCTGGTGTTGATGCCTGCCTCGCCCATGGCCTGTTTCAGGCTGCCATGACGGGCGACCATTTCCCGCTCTTGCTGGGAGAGGTCGCGCACTTTCTGCTTGGCTTGCTCCATGGCGCGGGACATGGCCTTGGTCGGTTGCTCGACCTTGGCAAACTGCTGGGCCATCTGCTGGGCGTCGCGCTGGGCTTGGGTCAGCTGGGCGCGGGTTGCGCCAATCTGCTGGCCGAGGGTGCGATAGCCATCAATCTGGCCGCTCTGGGCTTCCAGCTCCTTGATGCGCTTTTTCGTGTCGACCAGGTCTTTGGCGGTGATGCGGCTCTGGCCGCTGGCTGCCTTGAGGGGGGCGGTGAGCTTGTCGATCCCGTTAAGCAGGATTTGCAGTTTGAGAGGGTTCATTGTTGTTCTGCCCCGTTGATGCGGTTGTGAGTCTCAACGAGGCGTTGGTGCCAGCCCATCAGCTCGCTGATCTCCATGACCGCCATCTCGGACGGCGGCCAGTGGGCGATGATGGCCAGATCGGCCATCACCTCGTCTACGCAATGAGGTAGGCCATTCTCTTCGGTACCAAAAAAGCGCTTACCTCGCTGCCCAGTTGCATCAGGTCAGCCGGATCCATGTTGCCGATCTCGGCTTCGGTCAACATGGGGGTGGTGATGCGGGGCAGCAGTTTGGTGAGGGCGTTGACGTCCATCTGCACCACATCGGTCATATTGAGGCCGCGCATTTCGCCCGCCTTGGGTTTACGCAGCTGGATCTCGGTGATGGTGGTGTCGCCGCGCTGGATGGCTTGGTCGAGGGTAACGGTTTTGTTTTCCATGGTCTGGGTTCCTGGTGATGTGGTGAGGGCGGCACTTATTGGTTGGATAAGGACCGCCCATTGGATGAGGGAAGGGGTTAGAGGCCGAGGGCTTTGCGGTGCTCGGCCATGCGGTCGACGCCATCGGGGCCGATCTCAATCATGTTGATGAGGTCGATTTCATGGATCACCTGACCGTTGATGGTCTCCTTGTAGTAGGTGTTGACCATGCCTACCTTGGCCTGGGAGTTGTCACCGGCCTTGAGGGTGCCGCGGTCGAGCTCTTTGAAGCGGCCACGGCAGATGATCTCGACGGGTACCACCTCGGCGGTGTCGTCGCCCTGTACCGAGCCGGCAAAGCGCACCATGGTGCCGTCGGCCTTGGGTTCCCCCATGCAGCGCAGCAGGGGCTCGCCATAG
The DNA here is from genome assembly GCF_000820225.1 of Aeromonas veronii bv. veronii. Lineage (GTDB taxonomy): Bacteria > Pseudomonadota > Gammaproteobacteria > Enterobacterales > Aeromonadaceae > Aeromonas > Aeromonas veronii. The sequence goes on along the minus strand of NZ_CDDK01000013.1, from coordinate 108,090 downwards.
CCGCCGAAGGTGAACGAGACATCGAGGGCGCTGTCATCGAATCCCATGTCGATGTTGACGGCGCCGCCCATGCCGCCGCCGCGATAGGCTTCAAACTTGCGGGTCAATTTGGCCGGGGTGAAATCTTCTGCTTCACCCACCCAGTTCTCGCCGTTGAGAAAGACGTTCAGGCGTTTGAGTTTGCGTGGCAGTGCCATGGGGGCTCCTTATGCTGCGGCCGCGACGCGGGCGCCGAAGTCGATCAGGTAGTGGTCGGTGATGCGCTGGATGAAACCGAGGTCTTCGAGCGGCGGCACCGGGGTGTAGTTGTAATCAATGCGCAGCTTGCCCGCCTTGAGGGTGTCCTTGTCGTTGAGCTCCTCGTTGTACCAGCAGTCAAACCCGAGCAGATAACCGCCGTTCACCAGCTCGCGCCCCTTGGCCTTGATCCCTTCGACGATGTCTTTGACCAGGGAAGGGTGCAGCGGCTTGTCGTTGGCCCACATGTGCGCCTCGGCCATGGTGTCAGCCAGGATCTGGGCGGTGCGGGTGTAGTTCTCGAAGGCGAACAGGGGATCGTCTGAGCAGGTGCGGTTGCCCCAGTAGCGAAAGCCGTCAGAGCGGATCAGGGCGGTGACTTCGTTGGCGTTGAGCAGGCCGACCTCGGTGTCGGGGTCTTGCAGATCCCAGAACAGGTTTTTGGTGATGCCATCGACCCCGGTCACGCCGACGTTCGACAGGGTCTTGTGCCAGCCAATTTCTTTGTCGATCAGTGCCCGCATGGCGGCGGCCTTGAGGCAGGCATCGAGCTTGATACTGGCATTGGCGGCAATGTCCCACGCCGTCCAGTCGGCATGCACCAACATCAGCTCACGGCTGGAGAAGTTTTCACGGTAGGCCAGCGCGGCTTCGACGGTCTCGGCGATGGTCGGCACGTAGGCAAAGGCGCGCAGCTTTTTGGCCATGCCCGCCAGCGCAGTGGATACCGGCAGGGTGCAGTTGTCCGGCACGCAGAGGATGCGCGGCTTGACGCCGGTGGCCGGGGTGGCTCGCTCCAGCGCCTTGAGGCCGGTATAGCTGCCATCGGGCTTGATGGTGCCGATGATGTTGCTGGTCAGCGCTGCCGCGTCAGCCCCCTTGGCTACGCGCACGGCGATAACGATGGTGTTGACGGTGTCATAGATGGTTTGCAGCGAGCGCTTGAGATTCCCCTCGCTGCCCGCCTTGGCGATGGCCGCCGGCAGGTTGGCGATCAGCACAGGCTTGTCGAGGGGGAAGTAGGTGGCGTCGGCGTCTTCGCTGGTGCAGACCATGCCGATCACCGCCGTGGCGACGGTGCGGATGGTGCGGGTACCGTCGGTCGCTTCGACGACGCGCACGCCGTGGTGAAATTGGTCCAGTGCCATAGGTTCTCCTGTTGTCCGGGCGGAGCATTCTTTGCGTAGGTAATGCAGGTGATGTGAACAGGGTCAGGATGCAGGGGCAGGGGATGGCAGGCGAGCGGCGCCCAGTGTATCTGGCGTGGATACACTGGATGGGCGGTGACAACGGGGTAACGGATGGCAGTAACGAAACACCCCGCACAAGGCGGGGTGTTTCGTTAGATGATTTTGTCCGGTGCGGTTGGCCACTGCGGCGACTCTGGCCAGCCGGCTTGCTCCGACACCAGCGTCAGCTCGTATCGGTAACGCTGCCAGTCGGCCAGCAACTGCGTGTGCTCTGTCTTGGCATAACCGCCATCGACCGCTGGTTTGATGATGGCGATCTGTTGGTTGGCGGTGGTGATGCGGGCAGACTGCTCAGCAGTGGCGATTTCATGAGCTGACGGCGGGACGGGATCCACCAAATAAGGAATCCCATCTTTAAATGCGATAAATTTTCCGCTGGATTGACCTGCCAGCAGTCTAGCTCGCTCAGCCTTTGATATTTCCATAGCGTCTACGGGAATATCTTTCCCATGTATGTCGGTGTCATAAAATCCACCGGTAGATTCGGCACAGTAAATCATGCTCTCTCCTTATTTTCCTATCAGCAATAGATATGCCGTCGATACGTTTGTGCCACCATTTGTGACACTGCATGTGGTTACTCCTGGCCCCACACCGAAAGGAACGCAGTTCGCTGGCGTAGAGGAACCAGATGTAGCGAATGCTCCGAACGCCCCGTTCTGGAATGCCAGAGGGTATGTGAATGTGGCTGTCCCGCTAGCTGCAATACCACTCACTAGTCCCCACTGTATGATAAGTCCGCCCATCCATGTCGGAAACGTGATGTACCCGACTGGAGCTAGTAGTGCCGAGAATCCGGCCCGCAGTTTTTTTGGCGTCACCGCCACATCATCGGCGGTGCCTGCATCGATTTGTGCCTGGGTGGCCACCTTCATCATGCCGAGTACGGTTTCTGATGCCTGCTTGACCCATGCCATCAGCTTCTTGGCGGTGACAAATTTGGTGTCATCGGTACCGGCATTCACCTCTGTCTGGGTGGCGATCTGCGCTTTACCTTTCACGGCTTCGCTGGCAGTGGCGACGGTCACCGCACCGGTCATGCCATCCACCGATTGCACCGAGTCAGTCGGGGTGAGCAGTTCTTGCCAGTTGGCCAGGGTGGCGGCGCCCGCTACCCGCAGGATGAAGCTCTTGTTGAGGTCTGTTCGCACGGCGATATCCCCGACTTCGGCGGTCAGGGCCAGCATGGCGGCTTGGGTGTTGACGACAAAGGTATCGGTGATGGCTGTGGCCGGGATCTGATTGACGGGGACCTTGCCACTGCCATCGAGTGTTGCCACCCCATTGGCTGCGCCTTTTTGTGCGCTGGGAACCGCATCGGTGATGCCATAGCCCGCCAGGGTGGTGGGGTTGCTGCCGGCGGTGATGTTACCCTTGGCATCGACAGTGACCGAGCGATAGGTGCCCGCCACCACTCCTGAGTTTTTATAGGTGGCGGTGATGGTGATGTTGCCGCTGCCATCAAATGCCGCCTGACCGGTCACATCGCCAGCCAGGGCGATATTACGGGCGGTGCTGAGCTTGTTGGCCTTGCCGGCGGCCGTGTTGCCCCCTTCGATATCATCGACGTGTTTTTTCAGGTAGGCGGTACGGTTGGCCAGCGCTTGTGCCTGCTTGTTGGAGATGCCGCCCGGGCCGCCCAGCACCGGATCACCGGTTTCGAGTTGGTAGATGCCAGCCTCCCAGCTGACGACCTCTTGTAAATTCGCCATATCACGAGGCTCCGTGGTTGTAGTTGCCGTTGTAGGTTGCGGCGCCGTTGTAGGTAACGGGCGCCCTGGTGTAATCGAGCGCGGAGAGGTGGCAGCGGGCCGGGGCCATCTCTGCCAACAGGCGCTTGATGCGGTTGGCCTGTTCGGTGGTGACCGGGCGAGTCAGGATGACCCGATAGACTGCCCAGCGGGTCGGGTCGCCATGGGGTTCGTTGCCGTTGTAGCTGAGTGTGCCGTCATAGCGGCGGCCGGTGGCGCGCTCGATGATGGTGCTGTCGCCAAAGCCCAGCACGTTCAGCGCCTCCTTGATGGCCCACGGGGTACCCTTGCGCTGATGTAGCCGGAACGAGGCTTTGATCAGCGCCCGCTGCTGGTCTTCCGATTCCGCCAGCTCCCACCAGTCCACCGAGCGGGCCCATGCCAGCCAGGGCAGCAGTGGCGCAGGGCAGGTGTCGGCAAAGCGGGTTGAGGTAATGACTTCTGGTGTCAGGTTGTAGGCCAGCGCGGCGGCGGTCAGGTGCTCCAGACGGGTTGCAGAGGGTGGCAACAGATCCCGGGTTGCCGGGGTTGCCAGTGGCAGGCGATGCACCTTGTGCGACCCCATGCCACCGGCATCGACCCCTTGGCTCGCCAAGCGAGTGATGGTGGTGAACGGGCCTACCAATGGGGGAGCTAGTCCATCGTTTGCCAGGGTGATGGTCAGGGCTGGCTGGGTTGCTGTTGGCAGGGCTGGCGCCATTGGGTAGATGATCTGGGCGTACTTGGCGATCGGTGTGCCCATGGCGCCGGTACAGGCGGTTTCCACCTGCGCCAGTTTGGTTTTCAGCAATAGCGCACCTGGCTGACCGTCAGTCAGATCACCGATGGTCTGTCGCACCTTGGCCTTGTGGCTGCCGATGACGCCGAGAGCGAACCCTGCCGGAGCCAGCCGTTGCTGAATGGTCGGCGCCTTGATGGCATCAGGCCGTATCCCGCCGGTAGCGAGCCGGGTTCTGACTCCCGCCATGCCGACCATTCCCGCATCAAGCCCGACAAGGGTTATCTGTGTTGACATGTCAGCCGCCCCCATGGCGAGCAGATCGCCCATTGTTGCAACCGTGGCCCGGATGGTCGTCGCGGGTTCACCCTGTGCGCCATCGGTAATCGCGATGGCCCTGGCGCGGCTGGTCAGCTTGTTGGTCCCGGCTGCAAACTGGCTGATCCCGGTTGGCTTCGCGCGCTGGATGAGCGATGCCATTCCGGCTTGGCCTGCTTCTATCCCTGCCACTGTCAGGCCGACACTGACCCCGGCAATGGCCTCCGGCGCTGGATCATCCGGGCCTTGCACTGTACCCCGATAGAGAGCTGCCCCGTCATGTGACAGGGTGCCGTCGTGATAGGTGAGTGACCCGCACCAGACGGGATAGAGGGTTGCCATCAGAGCTTGAAGATCTTATTGGGGCCGTTATCCCAGGCGATGATGATGTCGCCGCCGTTAGTGCTGACCGGCAGGCCCGCCGCCGTATCAAACAGGGCGATCAGCGGGCTGGTCGCGGCGTTGCCGGTGTCTTTGTAGATAGCGCAGTAGTTGACGTTGGCAGTTGGCACGGCGGTGAAGGTGACATCGGCCGCATCGAGCACGCCTGCGGCCACGGTTTTGCTGGTGAGGGTTTGCGGGGTGCCGACCACATGGGCCGAGATCCCGCTGTAAAACTCATCGCTGGCGAGGGTCGGTGAATAGGTGCTCTTGAGCAGGGCACACTTGAGGGTGTCGGCACTGGCATTGATGGCGCCGGTGAGAAACTTCTCGCGGCCTTTGTCATAGAGGGCGTTTGCCATGGTGGTGTCCTTAGTCGAGGGTGATGGAGGTGAGTTTGGCGGCCTGCTGTGCGCTGCAGGTGACGTCGGTCAGCGGCGCGCGCAGGGTGACGCTGTCGATCCCCGGCTGGTGCAGAGCGGCATAGATGGCGGAAAGCGGGACGGTCGCCCCGACCCGGTAGTAAGCGGCTGCCGTTTTGGCCATTGCATCTTTCGCTGCGGCAATGGCCTGCTCTTTACCCAGGCCGATGGCGTTGAGGGTGGCATCGATGGCATAGGGTTTGATCTGGGCCGGTTCGACCGCCACCAGATCGCAGAGCGGGCGCACGTCTTCGGCAGAGAGCGCCTGCTCGACCAGATTGAGGGTGTCGGCGCTCGGCTGGCCTGCCGGTGAGAGGATGGTCACTCTGACGGTGCCCGGGGTGGGACTGTCGACGGCGACATCGGCCACCTCGGCACTGGCCGAGAGGGCGTGGAACTTGTAGGCATTGACTGGACCCGCCGTGGCCATGCCCTCATAGGCCATTTGGCAGCGCATGCGCAGGCGGTCATCAGATTCATACACCGGCTCGATGGGCGGGGTGGCGTTGGGGTCACCCGGGGTGACCAGCAGGCGTTCGAGTTCGTACTCACCGGCCACATGGTCAAGGGTGGTGCCACTGGCAAAGGCGAGCAGGGTCTGCTTGGCGGCATCGTTGATGCGGGCCCGCAGGATCATTTCGTTGTAGGCGTTCTCCTGCAGCAGCTTGTTGAGCGGTTCGGATTCAAGTTCCAGCGTGGCAGCGATGGCCGCCTGCTGGTCTGCCGGGTAGTAGCTGATCAGGGTGGCTTTGCGCTTGGCCAGGATGGCCTCAAAGTCGAGAGTTTCCTCGACTTCCGGTGGTGGGAGCTGGGTCAGGTCTACATTGCTCACTGGGCGGCTCCTGTCGGAATGGGGATGGTTGCAGACTCCAGCACGCCGCCATCTTTGCGCCGCCAGGTGAGCTCGATGGTGAGGGCACCATTCATGCCGCCGCCCAGTACATCGACGCGGGTGACGGTGATGCGCGGTTCCCAGTTGATAAGGGCTTGCACAGTGGCGGCCATCAGGCGCAGGCGGGTGGCTTGATGCTGTGGCATGTCGATGAGGTAAAAGAGCTCGCTGCCGTAGTCGCGGCGCATCACCCGCGAACCCACCGGGGTGATAAGGATGTCGCGCACCGACTGGATGATGTGGTCGGTGGCGCTGATGGCGCGGCCATTGGTTGCATTCATGCCGAGCCAGTTCATACCGGGCCCCCTGATGTGCCATCGCCCGGCTGCACGTTTTTGTGGCTGTGCTCTGTCACCTCGATGTCGCCCACCTTGGCGGTGTTACAGATGAGGCGCTTGGCCTGCAGCAGGTTAGTGCAGATGGTCTTGGGGGTATCGAGAGTCACGCTGACACTGGCGGCGATAGTGGCCTGCTTGATGCCGATGGCGTTGAGCGCCCCGGTTGCCGGGTTGTATTCGATGACGGCGCCATCGGCGTATTCGGTGCGGTCGAGATCCGGGTTGTCATCTTCGGCCAACGGCTCGGGGAATTGGTCTGCATTGAGGCGGCCGACGATATAGGCATTGCGCAGATCGCCGCTGACGGAGAGCAGGATCACCTGCTCGCCCAGGCTCAGGCGGTGGCGGGTACGGTTAGCCCCGGCCCTGTCTGTGGTGTAGGGCCGCCAGTTGGTGGTGATGTCGCCGGTTTTGACGCGACACTCCCCTGAGCGCACGGCGGTAACAGTGCCAATGCGGATCAGGTTGTCGAGCAGGCGTTTGAGTTCGGTTGGGGTCGGTTGCATGGGGCCATTGTTTTGGGCAATGGCGGGTAAGGCGAGGGGCTGCTAGTGTGCCATTTGTTGGCACACTAGCAGGGGGATTATTTGATGAATCTAAACTAGTTGGTTTTTACTGACTTAAAGAGAGCTGTTATTTGGTCTATGCCATCAAAAGTGGCGGGCAAATCACCTTCGTTGGACACAATGCCTGCGAATATAACACTCTCGAATCTATCTAAAGTTATATCACTATTTTCTTTTATCTTAGCTGCGTAGTCTGAATAATGCATAATAAATCTACACAGGGTCATTCTTAATTCAATTTGCAATAGTTGAGCGCAAACCGATTTGTAATTAAAGAGCAGGACTCGAAAAAGATAAAGCAAAATGGCAATGTAAGATATCGTGGGAAATAAAGATGTTATAGTGTAAACCAAATCAGGAGATTCATTTTTACTGACTTTATTTTCCAAGGGTTTATTTGAACTGCCATTCAAAATTAGCTCGTAACTCAGGCTAGATAGTCTCAGCTCTTGTTCATGCTTAAATGTTGAGTACATCTTATATACCAACGGTGACATTATAAGGAGTATAGATAAGACCATCATGCCAATCAGGTTGCTTCTCTCTTTCTTCTTTTGCTGGTGTAATAAATTAAATCCATCATATAAGCCAACAAAATTGAATGCATTTTCATATTTCTCTATAGAGGCTTTCAAAGCCTCTGCTTTTTCTATTTTTTTTGTGAGAGTGTTTTCCCAATCAGCCGTCAAAACCTTTGCATTTTCTATCGTCGCATTTATATGCTTTAAGTTTTTTATTGCAGGATCATTCATCATTGCCTTAAAAAGATACGCGGGTAAATCACGAGTTGAAAATGTGATGTTTGAGGCCGGTTTTGTTTCAAACCTGTCTACATTATTTTTAGTAAACGCAATTGCTTCAAAAAGTTCAGGTTCAAATTCTGCATTTGATAATAAAAATCCCTCATAAATGAATCTAAAGTTCATTGCATATGCCAATTGAAATAGCTCATTAAATTCATTTTTAATAGGAAATATTCTTCCTAAAAGTGAGATAAATCTCTCCCCAAGAATTTTTATGCTAAAGCTACTATGCTCATCCCAAAAGCTAGGATTAGCAATAATTGCTTCAAGCATTGTTTTAAAATTAATTACCATTTCGTATTGAAAAGATGTTTCATCTATGGAATTTAAAACTGTTGGTAATGAATCGTGGGCTTCACGGAGAATTTTTAAGTTTTTGTGTTCAGAGAAAAAATTCATTTGCACACCAATATAAAAAATAAAAGTGAAAGCCACATCATACCCTAAATGAAGGCTCGTGTGGGCCTTTATTTTTATGGCGCTTTTAATTGATGTAAAGCTGCTCGCGGCCTTGGTGCGGAGAGGTTTAGGCTTGTCGTTGCTACCTTGAGTTTCGGATTGTCAGGGGTGATACGTCTGTTCTACCTGATCATGGCGTAGTATAAGAGTTTTGCCATCTTTGAGCCGGTAGGCGCAGTGAGTTGTATTGCAGATGATCCTGATATGAGGGGTATCGCTTAACCAAGCAGAAGAACTAATGAAAGTGGTTATGGGGAGTGTCCCTTCAGCCAGTTGTGAAATTTCTTTCTTGGCTTGCACGGCTCCTTGGGGAATACAATAAAGTGCTGCCATGACTGCCAGCAGAGTCGGTATAACTATGATGGTAAATTTATCATAGAGGGTCGATAAAAAATCCAGAAAAAAGACAACTAAGGTAGATTTGCTTCGGCGGAGGTTATTAATTTTTTTTGTAATATAGTGTTTTAGCCATGTCTGCTGCCAGTTTTGACGTATTTTCAACCGAAAGCTTGGTAGTAACAGTAGGACAAACAAACAAATGAAAATGATGAAAAAACCTCCCAAAAGCCACATTATGTAAGGGTATATGAATTTTAGTAGGGAGATGAACCCCACCAATAAAGTTGTATCTGCTGGCAATGGAAACTCAGATATATCAATTCCATATGTATTGACATATCCGTAATGTCGAGCCATTCCCATCATATAAATGGCAGCAGTGATCAGTGGTAATGCCGTCAAAACGGTTTGAAAAAATTGCGAGGTTGGAACAGTAACTATACCTGTCACCGATTCTGGAGTGGATTGTTTACTGGTACTTATCCGTTGCTTAATTCGCTGACGTAACTCTGCTTGCTTATCCATTTTTAACCTACCATGTTCGTACTATTTGGTATCGTATAAGTCCCTGTTTGTACTGGCAAGCTCCAGTGAGATTTCACATGATCAAATGGGCACATAGTAACGTTTCCAACTGTTCCACCTCCTCAGTGGTTACCCCCAATAGCCCCCTCGCTGGATAACTGATCTCGCGGCCCTTGATGCGGTCTTTGAGTCCATATTGGTGAATGGTGGCGAGGCGATTGGCCGAGCCGACAAACTCAACCACGGCTTGATGTTCGGTGCTGGTCGCCTTGAGCCAGCGGGGGCTAACCAGATGCTGAAACATCTTGCGGCGGGTGGCACCGCGCTTTTTCGCCAGCTTCTTGAGCGGCTTGCGCGGGGTCATGGGGCTGCCATCCGGCTGGATGTTGGCCCTGATCCGTTTGCTCTGACTGGCGCGCAGGTTGCGGGCCATGTCCCCCATCAGTTGGCGACGGGCGGCCGGTGTCATGCTGGCCAGCAGAGCATCGGCCCAGCTAATCAGCCGGTTCAGGTCGTCGGTGGCCATGGCTGCGGTTCCCCGTTGATAAAGAGCTCCCAGGTGATGCCGTCATAAGGGTCTTCTGGCGGTTCTGGCAGATGTTCCCAGCCAATCCCCTGTTCGTTCTGCCATACCTTGACCCGCTCGGTCAGTTTGACGGTGATGATGAGATCCATCAGGTCGTTGGCGAGGTATTCGGCTTCGAAGGTGATGCCATCCTTGCGCTGCTCATCGTTGGTCATCAGCTCGGGCTGGTGTTGGCGCAGCCAGGCCAGCAGCGGAACCATGATCTGATCCGGGTGGCCGGCTAAGTCTTCAATGCCGATGGTGAGTGGGTATTGCCACTCGAACGAGAGGGAGCGGGCGCCGGTGCTTTCGATATTGCCCGGGGCGATAAAGATGTGCAGCTTGTCCGGGTTGGTCTTGAGGTGCGGCACGCAGCGGGTCAGCACCTCACGGATCTGTTTTGGCTTTTCCATCTTCACTCCGTTGTTGTCGTGTCTGGCAGGTGATGAGGCTATCGACCTTGGCGGCGCAACTGGCCCAGGCGGCCTCGGTCTGGCTCAGCTGGTCGAGCAAGTCGCCGTTATTGAGTGGCGCCGCCGGCGGCAGCTGGCAGGGGCTCGGGGCCGGACAAGTGAGCCTGATAATCTGCGGCGCCGGTGAGGGCGGGGCGCTGGAGCAGCCTGATAACAGGGTTAGGCAGAGGGCGATCAGCCCAAGCTCTGAGTTCGGCATTTTCACGTTTAAGCCTCTTGATGGTGTCGGCGCGGGTAGCAGCAGCCTGCGCCAGCAGGTCGAGCTGGCCCTGCAGCTGCTGCGCCGCTTGTGCCTGGGTGGTCAATTCCCGGGTGAGGGTGGCGATGGCTGTCTCTTTAAGCTGCTCGCGCCGCTCGGCCTCTCTGGTTTTCTCTTCGGCTGCCTTGAGGCTGGTTTGCAGGGTGGTGGCGTCCCCTTTGGCCTCGGCCGCCGAGCGGGCTGACCAGCCCCAGCCACCAAGGGCGACAGCCAACGCCAGCAGCAACCAGCTGAGGGGTGAGCCCAGTAGCTCACGCCACATTGGCTACCTCCTGCCCCTGATAGACCTTGGTGAAGTGCGCAAACCACTTGGCCAGCTTGGTGTCGTAGTCGTTCTCTTTAAACGCCGGGCCGTTGTAGCGGCGGGCGAAATCCGCCCACTTTCGACCCTGCAGCGCTTTGTGCATGGCGGGGTCTTGCTGGATAAAGCGGCACAGGGCGGTGAGGTGTTCGACCTCGCTGCGCTGCATGGCCGCCTGCCAGTCGCTGGCAGAGGCAAAACCCAGCGGCTGCCAGTGGTAGCCCATGATCTGGAACATGCCCCAGCTGGCCGACTCGATGGCGGCATCCTTATGCAGGCTAATGGCCAGTTGCAGCCGTTCCCACTCGGCTGCGCCGCCTGCATAGCCGCCGCGTTTGGGGTTGACCAGGTTGGGGTAATGGGCGGCCAGCTGGTCGGCAGCCGCCTTGCCCAGATGTTTGGTGAGCTGCTGGTAGAACACATGCCGCTCGAACAGCACCACCGGGCGTATGGCTTGGGTGAAGCCTTCACCGATGCTCTCGACCTGGGCAACGGTGGCCATGGTGGCCAGCGGTACCGCCAGCAGATCTGCGCCGGCCTGCATGTGGTTGATGGTCAGCTGGTTGCCGCGCTCACTGCCGAGCAGGGCGGCCAGGGTACGCGGGCCCGCCTGACCGATGGCGGCAATCATGTAATCCCGTTGGAAGGCGATCAGCGCCTGCTCGGTTGCCTCACCAAACCAGCCATCTACTGCCAGCGGATAACCGGCGGCGGTGAGGCGGCGTTGCAGGTCGGCCACGGCGGTGCCGGTATCCCCTTTTTTCAGGCTCATGGCTGGTACCTCCGGTAAATATCCCGGGCATGGTCGGTGCTGGACGGTTTGCCCCGGGGCAGCAGGTGGTGCACCGAGCCGCGGGTGTTGAGCACGGCGCACAGCAGGAAGAGGGCTAGCCCGAAGGCGGCCGGATCTGGCACAGGGATGCCGCCAAACAGAAAGCGCAGTGGAATGGAGCCTGACAGCACGCAGAGCAGCCATGCCATCCAGGCGGGCAGGGCGCGATACTCGCCACCTTTGCGGTCAAACAGCATGACCCGCAGGAAGATGGCAGCGCAGATCAGGGCGTAAAGGGCGGTGTAGATAAACACACCGGTTGGAGTGGTCGGGATCATGGTTGCCCCCTTTTGTTAAACAAGGCTTCAAGTAGCCGATCTTGATTGCGCATGATGAGCTGCAGCAGGCGCACCATCATGGCGGAGGCGATCAGCGAGCCGATCGCATTGCTGACCTGGACGCTGGCGGGCAGCAGTACCTCGAGCAGTTGGCAGGTAAAGCCGGCCAGCAGCAGGCCACTGACAAACGAGGCGACAAACAGGGCAATCCGGCGCAGGCGCCCCTGCTCTTCGGCGGCCGAGATAAATAGCACTGCGCCGGTCAGTGCGCCGAGCACCACGGAGGGATCCACCCCGGGCAGGGTGAACAGCAAGGCCAGACCGGTGAGGGTGCTGGTTGCGGCGCTGGAGGAAATCGGTTCTGGCATCGTGCTCTCCTATCGTTTGCTGCCGCAGTGGCGGGCGAGTTGGAATTCGTGGATGGTCTGGCAGTCGGCGCAGCGTTCGCAGCCCCGGATCGCCTCGCGGCGCTCTTGCGGGATCGGGTCGTCGCAGTCGATGCAGTAGTGGGGGCCAGTGCCCGCAATGCGGGCGGCATGGATGCGGGCTGCCAGTTGCTGCTCGCTGATGCTGGCCAGTCGTTCGAGTTCGTCGTCGAGGCGGCTCATGTCGGTGTTCTCTTTTGTCGCATGACAGTCAGTCCCATAGCTGGATCAGCGGCTGTTCGGCCTGAGTGGGGGCCGCTGGCATGTTGATGAGGGTACCGGTCGGCAGGGTGGGGCCGAGCGCTGCCAGACCGGGGTTAAGGTTGAGCACCTGCTCGGTGATGCCTGCGGTGTAGCCGTAGTGACGAAACAGGATGAGATCGAGGGTGTCGCCCTGCAGGCTGCGCAGTTGCATCAGATGAGCTCCACCGTGGTGTGGGTGGTGCCGATGATGTCGCGGATGGCAAAGCGGGCGTCGCGGTAGAGGTCATCCGAACTTATCTCTTTGGCATCTGCCCCTTTGATGCCGTCACCTGTGGCGCTGTAGTCGGTGTAGCGCTCGAGCAGGTTGGCGCGGGTCATGGCGTAGACGGCGCGCCGATAGCTATGCAGGTATGTCGATTCGTCGTTGATGGACTCGGCGGGGACGGCGGCCAGGGTGGCGTGACCTTCACTTTCTCTGGTGCTGCGCCACTGTGCCAGATCCCGGTTGACGCTGGTGATGGCGTCGATCACCGCATGGGTGAGGCGGGCGGTGGTGACGGTGCCATCGAGCCGGACGGTGTCGCGCAGCGCGCAGAGCGAGATGGCCGGCCAGAAGGGGGCGCTGGTGATGTCGCCCTCTTCTGTGGCGGCCGGGGTCGGGTTGGTGGCTAAAAATCCGGTGCTCATGGTGCTCCTGATTTGAGGTGGCGCCGCATGTTGGGCGGTGGTCGGGCCGTCTGGTATGCCGCTGGCATTCGTCAGGCCCGAGCCGCCCAGGGTGCGGGGTTCGCTCGGTTAGCTGGCCTCGCCGGGGGCGGGGTCAGGCTGTTCGGGTGGCTGTGATTCGGATTGGGGCTTAGCGTCTGGCTGCGGTGCCGGTTCGTTGGCGGGCTGTCCGGCGGCGGCTTTCTCCTTTTTGATCTCGCGCATCAGATCTTCCAGCTCTCGCTTGATGCCCACCTTGTCGTGCAGCTCGATGGCGCGGCGGTAGTGGTCGGCCGCTTGCTCCTTGAGCCCTTCGGCATAACAGGCGCGGCCTACCGCCTTGTGCAACTTGGCGCGCACCTGGTCGAAGATGTCGCAGTCAGCCAGCATGTTCATGTAGCTGCTGAGCAATGGCAGGGATGGGCCATTGCCCGCCTCTTGCAGCTTGATGGCGGTGTCGGCCACCTCTTCGGCGATAAGGGTGGGCGCGGTGCGTTCGTACTGGTCAGGGGTATTGAGGCCGTGGCGGATCACGTAATCAGCCATCGGCAGGGCACCTGCCAGATCGCCGGTGTCGAGGTGCCAAAGCATCACGGTCACCATGACGTCATCCTGACCGCCGCGATCGGCGGCCAGCAGGCCATCAATCCACGGTGTGTAGGTGGCCAGCATGGTGCGTTTGGCGTCAATCTTGCGCTCGAGGCTCTGAATGCCCTTGAGGGTGCGGCGGTGCTCGGCCAACTGCATCAGCTGGAGTTCGTACTGGTTGGCGGCGGCGCGATCCTGCTCGGGGTTGGCCGCCCCTTGCAGGGCGGCCATGATGCGGGCGGTGTGTCGTTGTGCAGGTGTCATCGTGGCTCCTTAACCGCCTGCAGGCGCAGGTTTGGCGCCCAGCGTGATGTTTTCTGCTACGGCGATGCAGTCGTAATCCTCGACCACGTAGGCATCGTTGGAGGATTCCCAGTTTACGATGCGGTCGAGGCTCGGCTGCTCTTCCAGGTGGCGACGGCGGCCGCCGATCTGCCAGTAGATGGAGAGGTTGTCGAGGCGGGTGACGATCAGGGTGTCTTCCGGGACGAAGGGAACGCGGATCGCCAGCAGGCCGCCAATCTGCTTCTGGCTCACCAGCACCTGACCGGCCAGCTTGTTCTGGTTGTCCCGGGTCTCGTTGAGGATGGGGAAGTATTTGTCGGCCAGCAGTTTGCGACCGCAGATCACCACCAGATCGGTGTCGTCCTGGTACCAGGGTTTGATCTTGCTGTTGACCAGATCGAACACCAGGGCGTCGAGGTTGCCGTAATCACCCTCTTTGGTGTCGGCTTCACTCTTGGGCTGGTAGATGTAGATATGACCGGTGCCCGCATCCCCTTCGCTCATCACCTGGGCGGGAGCATCATTGCGGGTGTGTTCAATCCAGCCGATGTTGACGTCCTGCAGCATGGGGAACTGGACGCGATCGGTGTCTTTCGCGGCAAGTTTGCCGTTCCAGCCGATCATGATGCGGTCCAGGCCCTGGCGCTTGACGATGGCATCGCGAATGCGGATCTGGAAGTCTTTGAACTTGGCCCAGGCATCAAGCTTGGCGTAACCGATGCTGGTGTCGTAGTTGGTTTTTTCGCACTCGTATTTGGTGTTTTGCAGTCCGGTCGGGTCGAACGGGACGCGGGCCTTGCCGCCACTGGTATCGGTGCGAGAGGCAATGGTGCCATTGATGCCGATGCCGACCTTTTCCCCTTTGAGTTCATCCACCGGCACGATGTTGATCATGCCGAGGAAGTCGACGGACTCCTGCATTTTGGTTTCCAGCTTTTGCTGGATGCTGGGCTCGACACTGAATTGCACCATGGCCGAGCTGACGGCATTCAGGCTCGCCAGTTGGCTGGTGTACTGCTCGAATTGCTGACGGGTATCGTTGCGCATTATCGGGGTCCCTTAAAAATCGGTGTTGGTTGGCTTGGTGCCATCGTCACCGGTGGCAGGCTGGCGCTTGTGGCTGAAATCTTCCTGGCGCTCGAGCTGGGTGGTCAGGTCGGCCAGGGCGTTGGCGGTCTCCGTTTGCCGGGCTGTCAGTTCGTTGAACTTGGTTTGCAGGTCGGTATCGAGGCTGGTCACCTCTTTGGCCACGGCTTCGACGGCCTGATGCACCTCGCTGAAATCGGCGGTCGATTGCTGCTTGTGGCTGGTGAAAATGGCGCTGATCCGTTCCAGCAGGCCCGGGCCTTTCTCCTGCTCATCGTCAAACTCGATGACGGTTTCGAGGGCTTCGGTAAACAGGCATTCCGGATGGTATTTGCGGTCGGCCAGCGGGTTGACCGCGGCTTTGCTGCAGAACTGCAGCATTTCGGTGCCAAGGCTTGCCGGGCTGTCTGTCACGGCCAGCCCCATCATGTAGGCCCCTTTGTCGTTCAGGTTGGGGTGGATCTCGATGGAGGTGTAGACCTTCTGGCGCTTCTTGTTGAGCGCGATCAGCTCCGGCGTCGGGTCAATCTGGACGAACAGGGCCAGCCGCTGTTCCCCTTCGATGGTGACCTCTTCTGTCTTGGCGGCGGTGATGTCGCCGTACATCTTGAACAAGCCGTTGGGGTCGAGGCCCCGGATATGCTCCATATTGACCCGTGCGCCATAGGTGGCCTGGTTGTAGCGCTGGGCCATCTGCTCAATCCATTCGCGGGTGATGGCGCGACCGTCGGTGGTGCCCCCCTCAACCGCAACACGGAAGAATTTGGACTTAGGCATGTGCTGGGATCCCTTTGGTAATTGGGTAGTGATGTCGCGGTTATGGTCTGGGTGAGCGGCGGGATCGTGCAATCCGGGGCCAGTGTGTGGTGGCGCTACACACTGGCAGTGGGGCGTTTGGGGTGGTAGCGGCTGGGTAGACTGGCGCCATGACAACAGCACCCATCATCTTTCCCCATCTCGACCCCAGACGGCAGGCCATGTACCTGTTCTTCCAGGGGTACCCGCTGCGCGCCATTGCCGAGTTGCTGCAAACGCCGGAGGGTACCGTCTCGACCTGGAAGAAACGTGACGGCTGGGAGGACATCAAACCGATAGACCGGGTGGATAGCGCCATCGAGGCGCGCATGATCCAGCTGGTGATGAAGGAGACCAAGAGCGGCGGCGACTTCAAGGAGATTGACCTGCTGGGCCGTCAGCTCGAGCGTATCGCCCGGGTCAACAAGTACAGCAACGGCGGCAACGAGGCCGACCTCAACCCCAAGGTCGCCAACCGCAACAAGGGGCCGAAGAAGGCGCCCGATCGCAACGTGGTCGAGCCCGAGCAGCAAGAACGGCTCATCGAGCGGTTTGAGTCGACCATGTTCGATTACCAGCGGGTCTGGTATCAGGCCGGGCAGGAGTACCGGATCCGCGACCTGCTCAAGTCGCGCCAGATCGGGGCGACCTACTTCTTTGCCTTCGAGGCCTTCATTGATGCCCTGGTGACCGGGCGCAACCAGATTTTCCTGTCAGCCAGCAAGGCGCAGGCCCACATGTTCAAGCAGTACATCATCCAGTTCGCCAAGGAGGAGGGGGTTGAGCTCAAAGGTGACCCCATGGTGCTGCCGAACGGGGCGCACCTTTATTTCCTCGGCACCAACGCCCGCACCGCCCAGAGCTATCACGGCAATATCTACATGGACGAGTATTTCTGGATCCACGGCTTTCTGGAGTTCCGCAAGGTGGCCTCCGGCATGGCGATGCACAAGAAGTGGCGCCAGACCTACATCTCCACCCCTTCCAGCCTTTCTCATCCCGCTTATGGATTCTGGTCTGGCGCCAACTTTAACCGCGGCAAGGCCAAGGCCGACCGGGTCGAGATTGACCTGAGCCACGCCAACCTGTCTGCCGGCAAGCTGTGCGCCGATGGGCAATGGCGGCAGATCGTCACGGTGGAGGACGCGGTGCGCGGCGGTTGCAACCTGTTCGACCTGGATCAGCTGCGCAGTGAGTATTCCGAGGATGAATACCGCAACCTGCTGATGTGCGAATTCATGGATGACACCGAGAGTCTGTTTCCGTTGGCAACGCTGCAGCGTTGCATGGTCGACAGCTGGCTGGTGTGGGAGGACTACAAACCTCACACCTTGCGGCCGCTGGCCAACCGGGCAGTGTGGATCGGTTATGACCCGGCCAAGGGGGGCAAAGGTGACAGCGCCGGCTGCGCGGTGCTGGCCCCGCCACTGGTACCCGGCGGCAAGTTTCGGGTGTTGGAGCGCCACCGCTGGCAGGGGATGGACTTTGACGCCCAGGCCAAATCCATTCGCGCCATCTGCGATCGCTACAACGTCGCCTATATCGGCATCGATACCACCGGGATTGGGGAGGGGGTTTATCAGCTGGTGAAGCAGTTTTACCCGGCAGTCACCGCCATTCAGTACAACCCCAACGTGAAGATGCGGATGGTGATGAAGGCACAGGATGTGATGAACAAGGGGCGGCTGGAGTTTGACAGCGGCTGGACCGACTTGGCCCAGGCGTTCATGAGCATCCGGCGCGCCGTGACCCAAAGCGGCAAGCTGCCCACCTTCGAGGCCAGCCGATCTGATGAGACCAGCCACGCCGATATTGCCTGGGCAACCATGCAAGCCCTGTTACATGAGCCTCTTGAGGGGCAGACCGGCACCAATTCCGGCTTTATGGAGATTTACTGATGAGTGAGCAGATCAACTCGCCTGCCGGTGTGCAGGCGTTTACGTTTGGGGAGGCTATCCCGGTGTTGTCCCAGCGGGAGGTGTTCGATTACCTGGAGTCGATGCATAACGGCCGCTGGTATGAGCATCCCCTGAGCCTGCACGGGCTGGCGCGGGTCTATCGGGCGGCAGTGCATCACGCCTCGGCCATCCAGGTGAAGCGCAATATCTTGCGCGGCTGTTTTATCCCTCATCCGAAATTGAGCCTGGCCGCCTTCACCGGGCTGGTGATGGACTACGAAATCTTCGGCAACGCTCACCTGCAGCGGGTGCGCAACCGGCTGGGTGGCACGCTGCGCTATGACCAGATGCCGGCCAAATACACCCGCCGATCCCTCGACCTTGACCGCTACTGGTGGGTGCCAAGGCCCGGGGATGAGGTGGAGTTGCCCGCCGGTGATGTGGGGCATGTGATGGAGGCCGACGTTAACCAGGAGATTTACGGCATCCCCGACTATGTGGCCAGCCTTAACTCGGCGCTGCTCAACGAGTCGGCCACCCTGTTTCGCCGTCGCTACTACGAGAACGGCAGCCATGCAGGGTTCATCCTACATATCAGCGATGCCCTGCAGAACGAGGGCGACATCACCGCGCTCAAGACGGCGCTGCAAAACAGCAAGGGACCGGGCAACTTTCGCAACCTGCTGCTCTATACCCCGGGTGGCAAGGCGGATTCGGTGAAGCTGATCCCGGTGGCCGAGATTGCGGCCAAGGATGACTTCCTGTCTATCAAGGGGGTGAGCCGGGATGACCAGCTGGCGGCCCATCGGGTACCACCGCAACTGATGGGGGTCGTACCGAACAATACGGGCGGGTTCGGGGATGTGACCAAGGCGGCCCAGGTGTTTGACGTCAACGAGATCGACAGCATGAAGGCAAACTTTGCGCAGTTCAACGAGTGGGCAGGGGAGGAGATAATCCGATTCACCTCCTATCGACTGTCAGATCTGACAGTGCAAAGCTGAAAATCTTGGCTATCTTCAAATCGGAATTCCTCCAAATTCCTCCATGATTTAATTCAAAGCCCCCTACCCAGGGGGCTTTGTTTTGGCTGAGCTCCCATCCTGCCAGAGCGTACCAGTCGCGCTACAGGCCACCCTCGGCCAACCCTTCGTCCATCACACTCCCGAGATCCTTCACGCGCACCTGCGAGCATGAGCGGAGCCTCGAAAGGCCCCTCAACACCCAGCGCGCGCAATCGGGACCCCGCCTCGCCTGCGCGCTTTATGTATTGAAAATCATGCGGGTGAAAGACTAGTTATGGGTATCGGCTCCCTGCGCCAGCACTGGTCGCGGGTGAGAAACAGGATCCTTTTTGTGATCCTTCAGAATCTTTCAGATCCTTTCGTTTTTCGCCCCATAAATGCAATTGGAATACGTGGCCTTCACCGTTTAAAATTGCTCGAAAAAATTTTAAAACATTAGGTTTCCCTAATTACTCTCAGTTCTACCATTAATTTTTTCCCTTTCTCTGTTACATACCAAAATAGGGCGATGCCACCATTTGTCGTACGGCTTTGCTTGACGTGAATCAAACCTAAAGCCTCAAGCTGTATTTTAAATGTCTGAAATTGTTGGTCGTTAATAGTGGAGCTGGAAACATGTCTTACATTTAATTCTTCTAAAATACAATCTTTTATTAATGAGCGGGCGTTAGTGTCATTTGGGGTGTTTTGAATTGACGGTGCAATTAAATTAAATAATTCTCCAATTGTTTTTTCAAATGTCCATGTTCTTTCGTGGTATTCACCAATTAATTTATAATGTCCTGTGAATGTAAAATTGTGATCAAGTCCTGCTAAATTCGGGATGTTGACACTTGAGTAAGACTCCAGTTGATGGCTTAGCTCCTGTATTTTCTTGTTCAGCTCATCATTCTCGTTTTTTACGGAACGTAGTTCTTCCAATACTTCTGATGAGGTGGTTGTATTTCCCCTCACCCAACCTACAGCAGGGTATGCTTTAATCGTCTTGGGTAGGTTAAGGGCAACTAGACTGGGAAGCTCTATTGCGGATGTCCAGAACTTAACAAGCCTATTAGTGCATACCTCATTTCTAAAGTTAACGAGCTTCTCATACAGTTCTGGATTTCTGTCAGTTTTGGAAACAGGTAATTGATCCGGCTCGCCATGGACAAGAGCGATGATTTTCATGCCTTTCTCTTTCGCATAGTGATACTCTTTTTCTGTATAGCTAAGGCCATCATCTACGGATATAGAACCATATCTAGCACCTAATATAAGTAGGTAGTAGTCACAGTCATCAATAATTTTTTTAATAAATTCAAACTGTTCCTCATCCATGGCCGGAAATAGTTCCATTCCAGCTGGAATACAATCCATTTCCATTAGTGTTTGAATTACTTTAGCACGTTCATCCTGTAAATCTGCATATGTTGAACTAACAAAAACCTGATAGCGTTTATTCATATGTCAAAGCTCTCCATCTATTTTTTGTAGAGTACACATACAAAAGAGACCGGTCACGCACTGGAGTGCGGGACCGGTCACATTTACCAACTTTTTGCTGTCGGCAGGCGGTGCAGATGGGGGATCAACCTGTTCCAGTCGCGGTCGCTGTGGGTGGCGGGCTGCACATGGCGGGTCTTGTCGGCTAGGATGCGCTGGGCCGCGGCCAGGGTCTTCGGGTATTCGTGGATGATGGAGTAGTAGGTGCCGGCTTCGCGGTGTTAGGCCACATCGTGCAGGAGAAAGATGCCCCACCATGTAATCGGCGGTGCGCAACAGCACGACACCAATCAACCCACAGTAATGTGGAATAAGCCACAACCTCCACTGCCCTGCAGCACAACACGGCCGGGAGGGTAAAGGGCCTGCACAAGGAAAGGGGCGTTAGTTTCGGTAGGCAACATACACCCGGGATGGTTGTTAGAAGTCCTAGTCAGTAAACGTATGGCCGCAGCTGAGGCACTTGTAGTTGTTGAGTATGAAACTATCAACGGCCTTGCCTGCTGTTCCGCCGACAGTAGCGCCTGCAGCCGTTCCAGCAAGTGCGCCCAAAACGGCACCGGCAAATGTGCCAGTGGCAACTCCAGCAGGACCAGCTATAGCTCCTACCACGGCTCCAGCCTCCGCCCCCGCTGTCGCACCTGCAACTGCAGTTGCACGGGTACCGATAAAGCCAAGGAAACCAGCAGCTGCTCCACCAATCGCAGCCCCAATTCTGGTTGCATAGTTGCGCTTATCAACCTTTGTTGATTCGCAATTTGGACATTTTTGCGCCATTACATTATCTCCATTTGACTGTGCACGCGAGCTGTATCATTCCCTTTCAGGGTGTAGATCTATTTTATGTCCTATTGGAATTGCTCACCGAAAATTGGAATTGTGAGCGATACATTCTGATAAATATGGGGTTGCGCCGCCTGCGTGGTTGGAGCCAAACGTCGCACGGTGATCCGATTTTGGCGCTTTGCTATACTGGTTATCTATACAGTGTATTTCGAGATTGCCAGCATGTTTGTTCAACCCACGCCTGATGCTCCCTTGTTGGAGCTACCCCTTTCTCTCCCCAGTGGCTTGCGGCTTTCCGTCGCCGGCGCAGGACTACACCGAGCAGACCATCGACCTTAACCAGTTGTGCGTGGCCCATCCAGCGGCCACCTACTTCGTGCGGGCGGCCGGTGACAGCATGGTGGATCACGGGATCCGTGATGGCGACCTTCTGGTCGTCGATCGCAGCCGCAAGGCCAGGCATGGCAGCGTGGTGATTGCCGCGGTGGATGGCGAGTTCACGGTGAAGAAGCTGCAGCTTGCGCCAACCGTGGCGCTGCTCCCTGGCAACCCGGCATATCGGCCCATCCATTTCAATGAGGGGCAGGAGCTGGAAATCTTCGGAGTGGTGTCTTTTGTCGTGCATCAGGTGGATACCCCATGAACAAGCGCTGCGCCGTTGCCCTGGTCGACGTGAACAACTTCTACGCCAGTTGCGAGCGGCTGTTCCGCCCCGACTTGAAGGGGCGGCCCATCGTGGTGCTCTCCAACAACGATGGCTGCGTGGTGGCCCGTTCGGCGGAGGCCAAGGCGCTGGGCATCAAGATGGGAATACCCTATTTCCAGGTCCGCCAATTCTTCGAGGCCATGGGCGGGGTCTGGTTCTCCAGCAACTATGCACTCTATGGCGACATGTCGAACCGGGTGATGACCATTCTGGAGGGAATGGCCCCGGCAGTGGAGGTCTATAGCATCGACGAGGCCTTCATCGAACTGAGCGAGTCGTGGGCGGGCGACCTGGTGGCCTATGGCCGCCAAGTACGCGAGCGTGTGCAGCAGTGGACGGGGCTGACCGTGGGGGTTGGCATTGGCCGCACCAAGACGCTCGCCAAGCTCGCCAACTATGCCGCCAAGAAGTGGCCGGCCACTGGCGGTGTGGTGGATCTGCGGGATGAAGCGCGGCGCGCACGGCTCATGGCGATCACCCCTGTGGACGAGATATGGGGCATTGGCCGGCGGCTATCGGCCAAGCTGGAGGCTCAGGGCATCAAGACCGTGGCCGACCTGGTCGCCGCCGACCCCAAGGCACTGCGCCGCCGCTATGGCGTGGTGGTCGAGCGCACGGTTCAGGAACTGCGGGGGATCCCCTGTGCCGAGCTGGAGCAAGAGGCCCAGGCCAAACAACAGATCATCTGCTCGCGCTCGTTTGGGGAGCGCATCACCCAGATCGGCTCCATGCACCAGGCGCTGGCCGGTTACATGGAGCGGGCCGCCGAGAAGCTGCGGGGTGAGGGGATGTGCTGCCGGCATGTGACTTTGTTTATTCGCACCAGCCCGTTCAGCGACCGGGAGCCCTATTACGGCAACCAGGTGAGCACCAAGTTGGCCATGCCTACCCATGACACCCGGGCGCTGCTGGCCCTGATCCCCGAGCTGCTCCCCCGCATCTGGCGCGACGAGCAGCGTTACCAGAAAGGGGGCGTCATGTTGGCCGACTTCACCCCAGCCAGCATGCAGCAGGGCGACTTGTTCGCCGCACAGCAGCAATCCCCACGCAGCGAGGCGCTGATGCAGGTCATCGACAAGATCAACCAGGGACGGCTGGGGAAGGTCTACTTTGCAGCCCGCGGCCGGGATACTCGAGAGTGGATGATGAAGCGGGAGCAGCTAAGCCCCCGCTATACCACCGCTCTCGGCGAGTTACCGGTTGTGAAGTGAGTTATTTGATATCTATCTTTGCCAGTGCACAGGCGCCGAAAGAGATACGACAAGTTGGTAACCTTGTCTTTTTCCCATACCCAAAGTCCCTCAGCCAAGAGTGTAGAATGTTCACACCACTATACATATCAGCTTTACGTGTGGATACTAATGGTAGTGAAAGACTGGTGACAACATATTGTTCCTTGTACTTATTAATAATCATTATCTTCAATCCATAAAAACAAGAAAAAGCTGTCATAAAGATGTGTGATATTAATGCCTTTAGATAAAGGCATGGTAAGATGTATTAACTCAGATGGCATCATTTTCAGTAGTTGTGTTTTTTTGTTAAAAAAAGGGGCTGGGTGTGACCAAAAACGCTTTTGATTTTTCTAAAGAATATGAGTGGACAGGAGAGTTTTATTTTAAAAATTTCTCTCATCGTTTTTTTGGTAAAGTAACTTACTCATCAGAAAAAGGCTTGCACCTTCATTATACGGCGCCATCTACGGAGGATGAAATAGAAAAAACTCGCACAGGAAAAGTCCTTTATGCAGCCTTGGATAATGGGCGTCTATGTACTCTTTTTGGTGATTTTAATTTTGGTTATGCAGGACTTAGATGTAGTGATATTAACACTCACTATGGTGTTTTTTCTGTGGCTTTTTGTATTTTTGGCGGGCATTTATCAGAAGATGCTAAATTTGACGAGGTTTGTTTTGAGTTTGATAATACTCAAGAGTTTTTCTTCCCGGCAGGATATGTTGACCATATAAAATTTAATAAGGAAGCTTTGTATAAAGTTGTAGTGCCGGATGGCGTCATTAGTGTCGAAAATGCTGCAAAATTTAAATATTTACCAAATGACCTAAGAGGTGCATTGTTTTGTGAGAATGAGCAAGCATTGAATGATCTTCAGGCTGCCTGGGATAAAATAAGAGAAGAGTATAAAAATGTTCTATTAACATTCAAAACTGAGCTAAGTTATTATTTTCGGCTTAAGAAAAATAACAATGTGCCAATAAAAGAATTGCTCCGTGAGGTTTTTAGAGTTTCAGATTTGCTCTCGTTGTTCTTCGATCGACCTGTTTACGCAAAAGAAATAAAATTTATAGAGCGTGCAAACCCAAATGATGTAAAAACCCTTCCTGTTTTGGCTAGCATGGCGATAAACAAGAGTACTTTAAAATTGGCGCAAAGCAAAGTTCATCATTTGCACCTCCCGCTGACAACTAGAACTGTTGATTTGGAAAAAGCTTTGATGAAGTGGTATCAAATTGATGACAGCCATTCTTCTATAGTATCAATAATTCAACATGAAACAGGTTATAGAACTGAGCATGAAACAAACAGTGAATTAGTATTGTTTGCTACTCAACTTGAATCAATTAATATTTCCTTAAGCGGGAAATCTATTGAGAAGTATACGAAGCCAATAAATAAATATGGCAGTGATTTATTGATTGATAGACTAAGAAATGCGTTGCAAGTACAAAAACATGATTGTTATGGAAAAAAACTAGCGGATCTTAGAAATGAAATCGCACATGTTGGTAGGCCAAAAACATTATTAAAAGCAATAGGTCATTATCAACGCATGGTTATAAGTCGTTGTTTAAAATTAATTATACAATCGTACTTGTTGAGTATGCTTGGTATTGAAGATGTTCATATTAAAGAATATCAAAAGCATAATTTACCAACTAATGAAGGTTGATTTATATGCGACGCTGGTTTTAGGCCAGCGTTTATTCTATGATAAAAATCATAATCACCAATATTTACCATCAGTTTTTTATCTGTTCACCACTGTTCTATCGACTGGCTGTCTATTAAATTGACACTAAAATATATATGGTGTTTATTTTTTTTGTGGTTAGTATTGATGACGTATTGTTTGTTCTATAAAATTCCGTCAACGGTTTAACTCTATCAGTATTACTGTATACATAGATTCTCCTGTCATCTGTTATAACCGTTTAGTCCCCGCTCCACTCTAGCGAATCCAGCCCCTCCAATACCTTCCACATCTCTGACTGATAGGGCTCCGGCAGCATTTCGATCCAGCGGTGCGCCCCGGCGTGGCCTTGTGCCTGGTAGACCTCGCCGCACAGTTCAACCAGCATCGGCCAATCCTGATCCCCTTCCGGTACCGCGTACTCATCCGGCTGGTTCTGTTCTGCTGGTTTCTGGCCATCTGGCAGCCAATCTGGTTCGCTTGGGAGTGCGCGACCTGACTGCAGCTGGCCGTTCTCCAGCCAAAGGGTGAAGCCGTCTGTGCTGACACTGGATCCAGCCCGCAATCGGTCGATGGAGAAGGGCGATAACCCCCATTGTTCCCTCATGATCTGGTCTGCGAAGGCCTCAGGATCCGGCCGCGTACAGTTATTGTCAGAGCTCCAAGGTGCCGGGCTGTCGCCCGTCTTAACCCCAACCCCCCTCGCTGCAGCCTCGGCGGCTTTCCTGGCTTCATGGGTGCCGGCGGGCACAATTTCCCACCCTTGCAGGCGGGTCTTGATGCCCAAGCGAGCGGAGGTAATGCCCATCAGGCGCTTGATGTCTTCGCCATAGCAGTTGGCCTGCTCCTCGATGAGGTGGGCCAGCTTGATGGGGTGTTCGGCACGGGTCGCCAGTGCGCCGCCCATGGCGTGCAGGTAGCAGCGGAAAATGCCGTTATCAGCGGCAAATCGGGCTGCCTCAAAGCGCGGGTCTTGCAGTACTGGCTTGGGTGGGCCCACCAGATCGGCATGCTTCTTGGCGTTGCTGATGCGGCGCAGCTCGCGCCATACCCCTACCGGGGCGCCGCCGATCTGCTGGAAGGTGCGAATGCCCCACCAACTGGCCCAGGCCACGGCATGCAGGGCACCCTCATCGGCGGCGGTACCGGCCTCCTCGTCATCGTCCAGGTAGGCGCCGTCGATGTTCTTGGCAATATATTTGGCGATGTAGCCCGCGGCATCCCCCTTGGCTGGGTCTATCTCTTTCCAGTCAAAGCGGGGAGTAAAGTCGGTAAAGGGTGGGGCGCCCTTGATATCCCGTACCAGCTCTTCGTGGTCATCGGTCAGGGCATAGCGTTGCAGGATGCCGATCACCCGGTTGCGATCTTCCGGGCGCATAAATAGCAGCAGGTGCCAGTGCGGGGTGCCGTCGTGGTGAGCCTCGCAAACGCGAAATCCATAAACGGGGGCGTTCCACCGTTTGAGGGCGGCTCTTGCACGGCTCCAGAGTTTGGCCAGATAGGCGCAGGTCTCTCGCGGCGTAGCCCCTTGATAGCGTTTGTTCTCTACCGCTTTGCCATTGTGCTTTTGTGTCCAGGCATGAAAGCGGCTAGGGGCTGTCCAGGTGAAGAAGACCCCCACATGACCCTGCTCCTCGGCATAGTCATTGAATCCCCGAGCACGCACCATCATTTCGTTGCGGCGGTTCACCGGGTTGGCGTTGCTGGCCTCCCAGCAATCCTTCATCGACACGACCAGGTCATACTGCCCGTTGACCACTTCCGACTCGGCCAGCCAGCGTATCATCGCCCGCTTGCGTTCGCGCACCACCTTCATGGTGGCGTTCGATACATAAGCCGACACGCCCTTGCGTACCTTGCCCAGCAGAATGTTGATCTGCTCCTGCAGCCGATCCCAACAGCGGTTGACGCGCTTCTCCCACCACTTGGCAGAGAGCAGGCGCACCAGCACGCTCAGGATCCAGTTATCCCGCATCTCGTCGGTTTTGAACTTCGGCAGCTCGCCGATAAATCCCCACTGGTCGGCAGGCTGGCGCATCAGCTCCCAGGTCTGCAGCAGATCCGCTTCGGCACCTTCTTTGATGCTCTGTTCGATGTGCTTGTAAATGGCTGCGGTCTGGTTGGCAAACTGGTGGGCAATCTGTTTGCGGCCGGAGTCATCGCGCATCTGTTTTGGATCGACCGGGATGGTCTGGAGCTGCATCCGCACCCACTTGGTTCGCTCCCTCAACCAGATGTTGGCGGAGCGGCAATGGGTAAAGCTGCAATCCTTGCGGCGGCGGATGTACTGCTTGAACAGGTTCTTGGTCAACTCGGTGGAGAGCCCATCGAGCAGTTGCATGGCCCAGATCAGGTCGTACTGGCCGCGGTCACCAGCAAAAGCGGCGTCAAAGTTGACGCCGGGCAGAGAGTTGCAAAGGGTATCGATGCGCTGCCGCAGTGTTCTTTTCGACAGCGGCAGGCGTTTGGTCTTGCTGGTCATGCAGAGAGATAACCGGATAGCTGTTTGATGCGGAACTGGCAGCCACGAACGCTCATTTGGGCATGCTCTTTTAATCGGCGGGCGGCCGCACATTGGCGTAGCAACTGTTTGATGCTGGCGTGGGGGCGGGCAGGTAGTCGGCGCGCATGGGCCAGCTCTCGCTGATAAAGACGCAGCCGTGCCGCGTCTTCCCGGTAGGTGGCTTGCCAGCGATCTTGCAGGAGCGTGAGCTCCCATTGCAGTCCATGGCTCATTTGATGATCTCCCCCTGTCCATGCAGTGGTGCGCACTCGGCCCACCACTCGGCAATTTCCCGGGCTAGTGCCAACTCCAGATTTGCAGCGGCCAACCAGTAGACGGTGCGCATTGCGCCCAGCGCCAGCAGCTCTGCCACCTGATCCCGGTTGCCTCTGGCATCGCTGCCCGCAGCGATAAACTCGGCGCGGGCGGCAAACCAGTGGGTGGTCAGCTGGCTGACCGGTGTGGTGGGTTGCATATGTGCAGGGCCGGTTTCGCTCTGCTCTTGTTGGGCGTCCAGCTCAAACAGTTCGAAGTTGCTCATCGCATGCCTCATCTATTGCCTGAAAGTCCGGCTCATCGATGGCGATATGGCCCGCCTCGATGCGGATTGAGATACCGAGTTCACCACCACAGCAAAGCGGGGCTGTCGGCAGCAGTTTCGATTCGTTCTGGGCCAGCCACTCTTTCAGGCTGGCCAGGGTGAACAGCGTGGTGCTCATGCCTCATCCCCCATCACCAAATCGTCATCGAGCAGATCCGCAGGCTTGCTGGTCACCACCAGTTGCACCTGGATGTATTCATCCCCCGAGTAGAGTGCGCCCAAGGCGATGCGGTTATCCTCGGCGCGTGCGGCAAACATCTCGGCCAGCAGACCCTCGATCACCTTGGGTGCTTGGTTGG
Source organism: Aeromonas veronii bv. veronii (assembly GCF_000820225.1). Lineage (GTDB taxonomy): Bacteria > Pseudomonadota > Gammaproteobacteria > Enterobacterales > Aeromonadaceae > Aeromonas > Aeromonas veronii. The sequence goes on along the minus strand of NZ_CDDK01000013.1, from coordinate 80,064 downwards.
CAATCTTGATGGCGTCACTCATGGACGGGCCCTCCGGTTGAGGTGGTGAAACAACTGGTGCCAGCGCAATGATTGCTGCGCCTGGACTAACAGGGATTTGCCCTCTGACCCCCGATAGGTAAAAGAGGCAGGGCGAGCTTTGGCGGTCAGCCGTTGTTGAAGGCGCGGCAACTCGGCTAGCGCCTCCTGTTGGGATATGGGGTGAAAGATCTGTCTCATGGCTGCACCTCCGGCGTGGCGATGCCAGTCAGTAACCAGTCGATGTGCCGTTTTAGCTCCGGGTGGTTGGCAATCAGCAGGAACAAACCGCCGCCAATCTCGCGGTATCCCAGCTCGTAGTTCTTGAGCGTGGTGGGTGGAATACCCAGCAGGTCGGCAAACTTCGGGCGGCTCAGCTTCAACTGTTCCCGCAACTGGCGCAGACGCTTGGCGGCATGGTGGTTGAGCAGATTGATTTGGGTCGGTTGTGCGGTCATGGTCAGGCTCCTTGTTGAGGTGTGCAGGGGTTGATGCAGCTGAACAGAGAAGCCCAAGCCAGTGCGGTGGAACGCTCGAGCAGCGCCACACCGTCCGGGTGTTGGCTAAGACGGGTGCCATAGCGGCCCGTCAGCTTGCGTTGCTGGATGCGAAGGTTGCGCAGGGCGCAGGGGATCGCTAAAGTTGCCATGTCGACTTCCTCATACGTTGTTGATAAAGGCCCGCTTGGAGTTGCAGCTCCGTTAAGCGGGCTTTTTAGTGCCCGATGGGTCTCGGGCCTTCTTGGCCAATCTGGCCAGCGACATGCACCGCATGATCCAGTTGCTGGCGTTTGGCCTGTTCTCTCTTCTTCCGCTCGGCCAGTTCTGCTGGCATCACCTTCACCGATGGGTGCCACACCTTCGGATCACACCCGCTGTGAAACAGCGACTGATAATCCAGCGCAATCACCGCAAGGCGGATCGCCTCACGCTGCTGATAGGGCAGGGCTGAGAGGGTCGCCATCATCAGCGAATCCCACGGCTGGCGGGCGATGGTGCAAATGGCGACGCGCTTGGTCTTGGGCGCATTAAGCCAATCACCGTCGAGGTTTGAACCCGCCCGGTTGAGGTGCTCGCGCAATAGCGCAATGCCGGCGGTATTCATCAACACCTGCTCCTCGGCGGTCAGACCGGCGATGTTGCGGGGTTCGTGTTGGGTGTGTTGCATGCTGGTTTCTCCTTCACCTGGGCGCAGAATCTGGCGGCCAGTGAGGGGATCACTGGGCCACCTCTTTCACCCTGCGCGGGACAATGGGCAGCACAATGGCCGGATTGGGCATGGCACTGGGGCTGATGGTTGCGATGATTTCGAACCCCGCCTTGAAGGTGTGGCCGCAATCCACATTGCTGCATTGATAAGTGGCGATGCCGCAAAGCGGGCTCATCCGGATGGATGTGCGAGTGCTGGCACGGGCACCACAGTGGGGGCAAATCAGTCTCATGGGTTCTCCTAAGCCCCGGCCGCCATGCGCGCCATATCCAGCGCACAAGACAGAGAGGGAATGGCTTGGTATTTGTGCTCGATCTCGGTGATCAGTAGGGCGAGGTTGCCCATGGCTGCCGTTGCAGCACCGACCAGTGCATTGCGCTGCCCTTTGGTGACGCGGCCGCTCTCCACCACTGTCAGCGCCTGCGCACCGAGTCCGGCCACCTTGGCCGTGGTGTCAATCACCTGATGGGCCAGGCTAGGGCCCTTCTCCCGCTCGGGGATGGCAATGGCCGTCAGGCCACAGCAGAACAAGGCGCCATCGAAGAGGGTTTCATCCCCCTCACTCGCTTGGGTGATGGCAATCAGCTCGACTACGGTCAGCTCGTGGGGCTGGTCGGGGTTTAACTTGTTGCGCAGGGTCTGCGGGTTAATGCCTGCCTTGTCGGCGAGTTCGGCCACGTTGTGGTTCGCCGCAAAGCGCTGGCAGGCACTGACCCAGTGAGGATGTTTGCTGCATGTTTGTTCAAACATGGTCTTCATCCCGCTGCTTGCGCGACACTCTTGGTGTGCGTACAGGTTTCGAAATGGGTTCCAGACCCGGTTGATTCATGGCCTGCTGGGTGTAGAGCACCAGGTTGATCAGCACTTTTTCAGATCGGCCTTGCTTGGGCATGATTGGAATGCGCCCGGCACGCACGTAGTTTTCAACCGTGCGCTGGGTCAAACCGGTCCGCTCGGAGAAGCTCTCGACCGTGCAAACCGGGGTGTCTATGTGGATAGGGGCTATGATCATGAGTGCCTCCTGTTGCTTAAGTTACGCGCTTCCTTGCGCAGTTTGAGTCTGTTCGGCTTTCAATTTGCCGCCAGTCAGTACTTCGATTTGGTAGGCTCGGCCCTTCGGGATTTTTTCAGCCCACTTGCTGACAGCTACATGTGAAATTCCCAGTGCTTTCGCGGTTGCTGTTACCGTGCCGAAGTGCTCTATCACTTCAGATTTTTGCATTACTCACCTCTCTTTCCGTTCCATAAGTGTCGGAATGAGGTGAATGTAACTTAAGGGTCGATTTAAGATCAAGCAGTTTCGTTGCTTTAGTTACGGTGTGGGGTGGTAACTTAGGTTTATGGAAACTATCAATGACCGGATATCTGCACGCAGACGCGCGCAGAAAATGAGCCAAGACGAACTTGCTAAGCGAATCGGGATTACCCGCGTTTCAATCAGTAAGTGGGAATCTGGCCTGAACCAGCCTAAAGGCCGTTATCTGAACGATTTGGCCGAAGCGCTGGGGGTAACTGTTGACTGGCTTTTGACAGGGAGTGGGGATACACCTGAGCTAGCTGAAGAACAGCCTATTCCTGGTTATCACAACGTCGAACCGGCGGTAATGCTGCCTGGCAAGCGGATCCCGATTCTTAGTTATGTCCAAGCGGGCAACTGGCGCGAAATGTGCGAGCAGGCCACCACCTTCGATGGCAACGTTGAGTTCGTATCTGCAAGCGGCGAGATCGGCCCGTTTGGCTTTGGCCTTTGGTTGCGTGGAGATTCGATGTTGCCGCAGTTCAAAGAGGGGGATCTGATCATTGTTGACCCCGACGAAGCGCCGCAGCCCGGGGACTACGTGGTGGCCAAGAACGGCAGCAATGAGGCAACTTTCAAAAAGTACCGGCCCCGTGGCATCGACGAGAACGGGCAAGAGGTGTTTGAACTGGTCCCCCTCAACGAGGATTACCCCACCATGCACTCCGATCGACAACACATCCAGATCATCGGTGTGATGGTTGAGCACAGAATATTTAGAAAAAGACAAACAGGGCGCTAATGCGCCCTGAATTTTTTGGGGATTGATATGGATATTAGGTACATTATTTATGTAAATGCCAAAGGTGAAGTTAAATCTTATGAGCTTGAAGATATTAGTGAGAATGATATTTATATTCAGGCTGTTCATGATGGAAAATTAAAAACTTTCCGTCAGGATAGGGTTTTATTTGAAGGGGAGGATGTTGTATCTCTGGAAAATGAAATTCAACATTTACTCAAGTCTGGCCATATTGAAGTGCAAAAACCAAAAGTTAAGGCATTGCTTGAGGTTTGTTTTACCGGTTTTTCAAAAAAGGAAAAAGATGAGTTAGTTCAATTGGCTGAATCTATGCAATGTTTGGTTAGGAAAAGTGTTACAACAGACTTAGATGTTCTTTGTTATGGTGATAATGCAGGACCTTCAAAGATGAGGGATGCTAGAAACAAAAGTGTATTGGTAATCAACAAGGTAGAGTTTATTTCAATGCTTAATACTGGTGAAATACCAAATGAATAATTTAAGCTGTCTGTTTGACTGGAAGTAAATACTAATATGATGGTCAGGGTGAAGAATGAGTAACACGTTTTCTGATATTTCGGTTGATTCCTTTGTAGAACTATGTAACGAAATTACGATTCCGCCCTTTGAACATGGGTATTATTCTCTAAGCGATATATATAGAAATGCTTTAGTTAAAGCAGAAGAAGATAAAAATGGACTTGCCGACGCACTGAGTCTCATCTATGAAATATGCTCAATGACATTGTCTCCATCCAGTACTAATGACGTCTTTAGACCATACCTACAGCTTGAATCTAAGCGTTCGGCAAGTGTTGATGACTTTTCAGCTGAGCAACTAGGATTTATTAGTGAAGTCTACGATAAAATACATGAACCTTTACTTAAGGCTAGACTCGCTGATTTACTTTGGTATATAGGGAAACCTAGAAATAGAAAGTATGTGGATGACGCAATAGAAAGTTACATTAATATAGCGATCAATGAAAATACCTGGTCGATATATGTGAAAGATTGCTGGTCCAGAGCAATTGGCTTAGCTAGGCAAGTAAGAGCCACTTCAATAATTTCTAAGATAGAAGGCTTTTTATATGAAGCATTTGAAAATGACTATCAAAATGCTTCATACATGAAGCTATGGCTCGCTGAAACAATAATTGAGCATGGTTTGTGTGAAAATCAGATAGGTGTTATAGCAAGTGTCCTTTTTGAATGTGCTCAATCATGTTTGATAGCAAAAGAATATATTCAATCTAGGCAGTATTGTCTGCTTGCAGAGAAGGCATCAAGGTACTCTAACGATACGGAGTTGTTGTTAAAAGTATTGATGGTTCACGCTGAAAGCTACGAGTGTGAAGGTGATGCCAAAAGCTCAGTTCAGATGGTTGCAAATATTTTTTATACAGATGCTTTGCAAGCTTATCGACGAATACCAGTAAAGCATAGAGAGCAGTTAGGTGTTGAAGAAAGAGTTCAATCCATAAGAAGGAAAATAAATGAGTCTGGTGCTGCGGCTCTAACTGAAATGGGGACTTTTAAATCTCCCAAGATTAATATTTCGGAAATTGCAAAAAACGCAGAGAATCATGTTAAAGATAAAAATAATATAGAACTTGCATTGATGTATTTCGTTGGCTTTTCAATAACTAATTATTCCGAAAGCAGAGAACAAGCATTAAAACAAATTAAAAAATACCCCCTTAGCAATCTGTTCTCATCGAGCTATATGTCTGTAGATGGAAGAGTTATAGCCAAAACTCCTTCATTTAACTTTAATGGCGATGATAGTGAAATTGTTATTCATCATAAGATGATTCAGAATTTCAAATACGCTATTCCACTACATGTTAAAGGCTGTATTATTCCCGCGCTTAATCAAATACTATCTGAGTATCGTATTACAAGAGAGTTTTTAATTAAAGTGTGCGCACTTTCACCAATAATTCCTGATGGGCGAGAGGAATTAATGGCAAGCGCTCTTTGGTTTGGCTTTGAATATGACTTTTCAAGTTGCATTTATATTTTGGCTCCACAGGTTGAAAACATTGTTAGAGTGCTTTTTAAAAGTAACGGAGTTAATACATCAAATGTTGATAGAGATGGAATTGAAACTGAATGTGGGTTGTCAACATTGTTAAATAATCCTTCCGCTGAGAATATCCTTGGTAAAGATATATTGTTTGAACTTCAGGCCGTGTTTACCGAGTCCGTGGGCATTAACTTAAGGAATGAGGTCGCGCATGGGTTGTTGTCTGATCAAGAATCAAACTCTCAGTATTGTGTTTATGCTTGGTGGATGATTTTGCGTATGATAATAAAATCTCTGTATCACTTGAAATAGTGTGTAGTGGATTGTGGAGTATATCTGGAATGTTTTGTCATCTTTAGAGATATTAAATAAATGACAGTAAGAAAACAGACATCCGGTAAGTGGCTTACAGAGATTTATCCAGAGGGGCGCCCAAGCAAGACAAACCCTACTGCACCAAGAGTGCGCAAGCAGTTTGCTACCAAAGGTGAGGCGCTAGCGTTCGAGCGTTTTGTGCTGGACCCAGACAAGGGCAAACCTTGGTTAGAGGGGCAGGGGGAACCAATCGATGGCCGACGACTCTCCGATCTGGTCGAACTCTGGTTTGGTCGTCATGGACAGAGCCTGCGTGATGGCGAGGCCCGCAAATCCAAGCTGTTGACGGTGTGTCACTATCTCGGTGATCCGCTGGCGGTCAACTTCACCGCTCGTGACTTTGCCGCTTATCGTGAAGCAAGGCTATCGGGCGATATCACCGACCGGCGCGCCATCAATCAGGAGAAGCAAGGCGTCACCCCCAATACGGTGAACCGCGAACACGCGTACCTGCGCGCGGTATTCAACGAACTGAAAAGGCTAGGGGAGTGGCAGAGTGAAAACCCCCTCGATGGGCTGAGGGCCTACAAGGTGGCAGAGGCCGAGCTGGCCTTCCTCTACCCCGACGAACTCAAGCGCCTGCTGGCCGCCTGCGCCGAGAGCCCCAACCCCGATCTATTGTTGGTGGTGAAACTCTGCCTGGCCACCGGCGCACGCTGGTCTGAGGTGGAAGAACTGACCCAGTCCCAAGTATCCCCAAACCGCATCACCTTCACTCGCACCAAGAGCAAGAAGAGTCGCAGCGTGCCTATCAGCCCAGAGCTCTACGCCCAGTTGCCCAGAAAGCGCGGCCGCCTGTTCAGCGACTGCTATCGCGCCTTCGAGATGGTGGTCGAACGTGCTGGGCTAGAGCTGCCCGCCGGGCAGAATACCCATGTGCTGCGCCATACCTTCGCCAGCCACTTTATGATGAACGGCGGGAACATTCTGGTGCTGCAGAAGATCTTGGGCCACTCCACCATCGCCATGACCATGCGATACGCCCACTTTGCCCCTGATCACTTGGAGGATGCTATTCGTCTAAATCCTCTTTCTGTTTGTGGTTTAGAATAATCTGGGTAGGGTGGAGGCTGAGGGGTTCTGATGAAGGGAACTAGGTCTGATATCGAGTTGTGTGAAGCCCTCTCAGGGTTTTTCGTGGATAACGAAGTGGACTATCGCTACATCGCCAAAGTAGCCAAGGCATTTCCAATAGAGCATGTGGAAAAAGCCCTGTTCGAATGGGTTGCCCCTGTCTGTTACACCAAGATGTTGACTCCTGTCCCTGAGATTTGGAGCGGCTTTGAGAGGGATCGGCTTTGGCTTGATATCCAGGCCCTGCTGAAAGAAGAATCCGAAGCGGGTCTTCTTAAGAAAACCACCATCAACTTGCGGCAGTTTTATCTGCGTCGGGAGTATGCCGAGGAGTGGGGAAAGCTGCAGAGAATGCTGTCAGGTGGGGGCTGAAAGTGGCGACAAAGTGGCGACAAAATTTTAAATGGGTGGTCATTTTTGGTTGTCATTGGTTAACTAACTCTTTGATTTTTATGTAAGTACTTGTTTTATCATGGGGCTGAATCAGATTTAAAATCCCTCGACGTTCGCGTCGTGCCGGTTCGATTCCGGCCTCGGGCACCATTAATACTTCCAAAGTATTCCGAAAAAGTTCAAAAAACCCAGTGAATTCAACGTCTCTGGGTTTTTTTACGTCCAGAACATTCCGAGTCATTCCTAACACATCCGCTATAAATTGGTATACGCTTAGGTATACATCGATTCGATAAAGGAGTCGTATACCAATGCCGCGAACCACCAGACCCTTGTCTGATACCGAGTGTCGCAATGCCCGCCCGCGAGAAAAAGACTATTCCCTGTTCGATGGGAATGGCTTGCACTTATTGGTCAAAAAGAACGGTACCCGTTCGTGGCGCTTCAAGTTCACTAAGCCTGATGGTAAGGCCGGGCTGATGGCGTTTGGTGATTACCCCATCCTGTCGTTGACGGAGGCCCGTGCCAAACACGCTGCCGCACGAAATTTGTTGGCCAAGGGTATTGACCCTGTCGTCCATAAGCAGCAGGTGCGTAACGACATTACCCGCAAACAAGTGAATAGTTTTGAGGCTGTTGCCCGTGAATGGCATGCAAATAATGCTGGCAAGTGGTCCTCCGATCACGCTTCACGCATCTTGACCCGGCTTGAAAAAGACGTGTTTCCATTGATTGGCCATTGCCCCGTTGCCGAACTCAAGACTCGTGACCTGCTTGTTCCACTGCGTAAGATAGAGCAGCGAAATGCGCTTGATTTGGCAGGACGAGTGCGGCAACACATCAATGGCATAATGAGTTATGCAATGCGAACTGATTTGATTGAGGCCAATCCTGCCGCTGATTTGACGGGGGCGTTGTCGGTTCGCAAAGTCCAGCATCATCCCGCGCTGCCGCTGCAGGATATTCCCGAGCTGGTGCGTCGTCTCGATAGTTATTCGGGACGTCTGCTGACCAAGATGGCGGTGAAATTCACTTTGTTAACCTTTGTCCGTTCGAGTGAATTGCGCTTCATGCGCTGGGATGAGCTCGATATCGAGCGAGCAATCTGGACGATCCCGGCGTCCCGCGATCCCATTGAAGGGGTTAAACATTCACATCGTGGTGCCAAGATGCGAGAACCGCACTTTGTGCCGTTGTCACGCCAGGCACTGGCCATCATTGAGGCGATCCGCCCTTTGACCGGGCGTTTTGATCTGGTATTTGCCGGTGACCATGATGTATCAAAACCCATGAGTGAAAACACCGTGAATAGTGCCTTGCGCCGCCTGGGTTATGACACCAAGGTGGAGGTATGCGGTCATGGCTTCCGGGCGATGGCCTGCAGCGCGTTGCTTGAATCAGGCCAATGGAGTGCGGATGCCATTGAACGGCAGATGAGCCATAAGGAGCGTAACGGTGTGCGGGCGGCTTACATTCATCGGGCCGAATTTATCACCCAGCGGCAACAGATGGTGCAATGGTGGGCTGACTGGCTGGACTGTTGCAAGCATCACTATGTGCCACCCCATGAATTTACCGGGTTGGAGAGCAATGTAATTCACTTGCCAAACAGTCTGTCTGTATAGACGGATCGGGTTGTCAATCAGCATCGAAAAATGACCAGGGATCAGCGTCCAACATTGACCAGGGTTAGCTGGCTGATTTCATCCTCTGTTTGAAGCGATAGGCGTCGTTGCCTGTCTCGATAAACTCACATGATCCTATCCAGCATCACCGTTGTCATCTTCTCCACTTGCTGAAGGCCAGGTTGGAGGTCAGGAGCGGGCTGGTGCGCTTGCGCAGCTTGCTGATCAGGTGAAACAGCAGAGCGTCTCCGCTTTCGGCAAACGGCAGATAGCTCAGTTTGCCCAGAATCACTGCATCGACATTGACCAACCGAATGGCAAGCAGTCCGGCTTTGCCTGCCACCTTTTCCTGCTCCAGTTCGCTGACCAGTACACCACTGTATAGAAACGCACTCGCTTGACCCGGCCCTCAGCATTGCATCCCAAGGCGATGCCAGGTGGGTTTGACCCGTCCCGGTTCCGCCGTTCAACAGCAGATTTCGTTGCTGTTCCTGGAAGTCATCCACACCTACTCGCCATTTAATTTCCCTTGTCAAGTGCGTCTCTGACGGGGTTTCCCCCTGTAGGGTTAGGAATTGGTGACGAAATGATAAAAATAAGGAGCCATGCTGGTGCATTTCGTTCCAGTACATGACAGGGAATGACTAACATGGCTAAAGAAAGCAAACCCACTCTGACCATTATTCGCCGTAATGAGGTTGAAGCCCGCACCGGGCTGTCCCGCTCTACCATCTACGCCAAAATGCGTCCCAATCCGAAGTACCCCAATGTTTATGACCCGACCTTTCCCAAACCGGTGTCCATCGGCGCAAAAGCCGTTGGTTGGATTGAAGAGGAGTTGGAAGCATGGCTCATCGCCCAGATCCAGAAGAGCCGTGAGGCGTAAGGAGGCGAGGATGACAGTCACCAATTACGCAAAAAAGAGCCGCCATGGTACGGCGGCCTCTTCGGTTAGCATGTTTGATATTGGCCAGATAATTAAACCTAGCGCTGAGAGCGTAGCACCTGCGCGCTCGCTGGCAAGCAAAAGCCTGTGCCGCGCAAAGTCGGGGATAATTAGCAGGGATGTTATTTGTGGCCAGTTCGCCCTGTATGGTGCTTCCCCTAGCACCAACAGCGCGCGCATCGAGGAAATGCACCGCCTTCAGGAAGCCTATGAGAACGATGACGGCGTGTCACTGTTCGATCACAAGCGTGCCATGCTGCGCGTGGTAGGGGGTACGGTATGAACGCAACCCTGCAAGCCAAGGCTGCAAATATCGAGGCCAACGGTCACGCTGTCATTCCGTATCAGGACAACGGCAACCCGAAACCCTATGGCAATGAGCAGCGCTACCCGTCCTCCATGGTGCGTGAGGATGACACCCTGTTTGGTGTTCGCTTGGATGAAATGGTCCTGCTGGACCTGGACGGTAACAAGGTACCCGAGGCGCCGCACCCCAGGGATCTGCTGGCGATGCTCGGATTGCCCAATCAGACGCTCCCGATCCAGTACCGGATGCTCACCGACACCCTGCCTGACGGTTCGTATCACTGGCTGTTCCGCTTGCCAGCTGGGGTAGACCTTGCCAGCTTGAAGCAGAGCGTCAACAACGCGAATGGACTGGCCGGCGTAGATGTAAAGACCGGCAATCAGCTGATCTACATCAAAGCCGGTAAGGTGCTGCGCGGCGATACCATCCCCCAACTGGCCGCTCTGCCGGAGGCTCCTGCCATCTTGTTGGGGTGGATCACCAAGCCCAAACATGAGCCAAAGGTGATTGCCCCCATGGTCAGCTCCGCAGAGACCAGCCGCTATGGAGAGAGAGCGTTGACGAGTGCCTGTGAGGCGATTGTCAGCGCGCCGATGGGGAGCCGGAACGAGACGCTCAACCGGGAGGCGCTGGGGGTGGCGCAACTGGTCGCTGGTGGAGAGATCTGCCACGCCGACGCTGAGCGTCAGTTGTTTGCTGCTGGCATGGCGTCTGGCCAATCGGTACAGGAGGTCAAGGCGACTATTGCCAGTGCGCACCAGAAGGGGATACAGGAGCCACGCCAAGCCCCGCCTAAAAGTAAGCTGTTGGCCGATAAGAAGGGCAGCCAAAAAACAGGTTCTCTGCTGGCGGCTAATGTTGTTTCTCTGCGCCCTGAGCAGGACGACGCGGCGCTGATGCTGGATCAGATGAGTGCCTGCCAGCGCGGGGAGGCACTGGTTTCTAGTCTGAGAACCCTGGCCATCAATGTCGACACGAGCCAGGTGTACCGTTACACCGGCAGCCTGTGGGAGTCGATGCCGGATGCGGTGCTTGCGCGCTGTATGACGGCAATGTTTAAGCAGCAAGGCGCCAAACACAGTGCCCGGATAATCAACACTGCTGTGGATACCATGAAACTGGGCCTTGATGAGATACCGCGTCCGGCGCTCAACCTGATTGGTTTTGCCAATGGGGTCTATGACTTAGTGCTCCGCGCGTTTCGCCCGCATTCCCTCGTCGATGGTTTGCTGACTCACAACGGGATCGAGTACAGCGAGCCGCTGGTGGGGGAAACCCTGGCGCATTGTGCCCCCCACTTCATGAAGTGGCTGAGCTACGCAACCGACAATGATGCGGCCAAGATGGATCGCATTAACGCGGCGCTGTTCATGGTGCTGGCGAATCGCTACGACTGGCAGTTGTTCCTGGAGGTGACGGGGGAAGGCGGCAGTGGCAAATCGGTCATGGCAGGTCTGTGCGAGCTGCTGGTTGGCCAAGAAAACGTGGGCAGTAGCTCGATGAAACTGCTCGAGAGCAACTTTGGTCTGGAGAATGTCTGGGACAAACGCCTGATCTTGTTGCCGGACCAACCTTCGTACGTTGGCGATGGCCACGTGCTCAAGGCGATCACTGGTGGCGATAAAGTATCGGTCAACCCTAAAGGTAAGGCGATTTTCAGCACTCGGATCCCAGCTGTGTTGCTGGCCACCAACAACGTGCCGATGGTGTTTAACGAGCGCAACGGGGGGATCGCTCGTCGCCGGGTGATCTTCCACTTCGGACGAGTGGTGGCATCGGCTGATCGGGATGGGGCGCTTGGCGACAAGATTGCTGCTGAGTTACCGGTGATCATTCGCCATCTGCTGACCCGGTTTGCCGACCCTGACCTGGCCAAGCGTCTGCTGGAGGAGCAACGGGATGGTGCTGATGCACTGGCGGTGAAACGCGAGGCTGACCACGTACTCGACTTTTGCGCCACCTTGGCGTTTCTGGCTGAGCCGCAAGGGTTCTGTATGGGGGGAAATGTCGCCGTGATGAAGGAGCCGAGAAAATTCCTGTATCACCTCTACCTGGCTTATCTGGAGTACCACGGCTTGAACCGCCCACTCTCGCTTATTTCATTCAGCAAAGCCGTTAAACAGGCTGCAAAGGAGCTGGGCGCGGAGTACAAGACGCGCAAGACCAATGGCCAAACTCAAACCAATGTTGCACTCACCGAACTGGCAGAGGAGTACCTTCCGCGGGCCCTGTAGGCCGACATTACTTAATGAGGCCGAACGGTGGTGACAAGAAGGCTCCTTGCGGGGCCTTTTTTTCTAACTTGAGGGGAGGGGGCATACCCCATTTCATAGTCACTGAGTCACTTTACTGTGTGAATGTCTTGTCCTGCACGGGTTGGGATGCAGTGACCAACATTGATTCATGGTCACTGTTTGTCACTGGGTCACTGCCCTGATGCTTCTTGATGGATGGCAGATGGGAGATGACGCAATGAGTGGATCAGTGAAAGCAGTGCCCAAAAGAGTGATGTGAGTGACTCCCAGAGACCATGAAAAATCATGGTCACTAGCTGCTAGCCCAATGATGGCGGGATGTTTATCAAAACAGTGACCAAGTGACTATCACAGACAACTTCTTGCCACACACAGCTGCGTTTGCACTGACGGGGCTCCCCCTGTAGGGCTGGATACCTACTTGCCTCCTCGGAAATACTGGTCGCCTATGATCTATTCCCCTATGCATTCAACAGATTCCCCAGACTGGCACAGTATCGAATTTGCGTACTGTGCTGGCCGCCAGAGTGTTCGCCAGATAGCGATAGAGCACGGCATTTCACATACCGCCATTAACAAGCGGGCCAAGACGCACAAATGGTCAAGAGTCACAACACCTGTTAATGCTGCCTCATCTTCAGCTATGCCTACGGCTCCTATAAGTGGCGCAGAACACGTGGATTCTACAACTCAAGTTATGATCCCAGTTGTCACTCCTCAGGTTTCCACGGTGGAAACCAATACGTCGAATCCCAAGCCGGTAACAAGAGGCCGTCGGAGCGCATACACGAACGAGTTGGGGGAGGCCATATGTAGCGCCATTGCTGATGGGGTGAGTCTACGAGCAGTGTTGGCTCGTCCGGGGATGCCGTCCAAATCCATGGTGATGCGCTGGTTGGCTGATGAACGCTACATAGAATTTAGGGACCAGTACACGTGTGCGCGCGAGGATCTGGCCGACAAACTGGCCGACGAGATCCTCCAGATTGCCGATGACGGCAGCAATGACACCCTCCTCGACGCCAACGGGAACGTGAAAGTTAACCATGATGTGATTGCTCGTGCCCGCCTGCAGATCGATGCTCGTAAATGGCTGGCCTCAAAGCTGGCTCCCAAGAAGTATGGCGATGGGGGGCGGCGAGAAGACTCTGGCGTTAACCACGGGAGCATGCAGGTGAAATCGACAGTCACGTTTGTGAATCCACCCAATAGGGATGAAGACTGCGATGTGATTAAGGATGACGAAGTCTGAGTTATGCCCATGATGAAAGCGCTCAGACTATTGATTAACCGGGGATGAGGCTGCCAATGTTGACTGCGTCTTCAGCCTATTTTGCAGACTAAATTTGCGGTCATTGCTAATCCAAGCCATTTCTCAAGCTAATGAATGAAGGCGTAAATTGCGGTACATCACATTTGAATTGTGTTTTTTATCATGTAGATGTCCCGCTATGGTACCCTTTTGGCCTCCTTTAATTGCATTGTTCCGCATGGCCTGGCTTGACGAAGTACAGCCTGCCATCACGTGACATTGTTGTGACATTAAGACCAGACTGATGAACGACCAAAATTTTGCACCCGGTATGCGGGTGGTGATCCGGGATGCAGAGTGGCGCATCCGTCGAGCAGACAATAGTGGTGATGGTGGTCACTTATTAACCTGTGATGGCGTGTCTGAATTGGTGCGTGGCAAAGAGGGGCTGTTTTTAACCCGACTGGAACAGCGCATCGAGATCCTCGATCCTGCTACTACCCAACTGGTGGAAGATGAATCGGCCAATTATCAGGCTGCGCAGCTGTATATCGAAAGCCAGCTGCGCCAAAGGGTACCAACCGATGCTAAGTTGCACTTTGGTCACCGGGCAGCGATGGACTCGATGGCGTTCCAGCTTGATCCCACCCGCATGGCACTGGAGCAACCGCGCCAGCGCATCCTGATCGCCGATGCCGTGGGGCTGGGTAAAACCCTGGAAGCAGGGATCATGGTTTCCGAGCTTATTCGTCGTGGCCGTGGCAAGCGGATCTTGGTGCTGGCGGTTAAATCCATGCTGACCCAGTTTCAAAAAGAGTTCTGGAGTCGGTTTGCCATTCCGCTCACCCGGCTCGATTCTCAAGGGTTGCAGCGGGTGCGCAATCGCATTCCCACCAACCACAACCCGTTTCACTACTTCGATAAAAGCATTATTTCCATCGATACCCTCAAGCAAGACATCGAATATCGCCACCATTTAGAGAATGCCTGGTGGGATATCATCGTCATCGACGAGGCGCACAACGTTGCCGAGCGTGGCAGCAGCTCACTACGCAGCAAGCTCGCCAAATTGCTGGCTGGGCGCAGTGACACCCTGATCATGCTCTCGGCCACCCCTCATGATGGCAAGCCAGAGAGCTTCGCCAGCTTAATGAACATGCTCGACCCGACAGCCATCGCCAATCCCTCTAATTACCAGCATAGTGATTTTGCCGACAAAAATCTGGTGGTGCGGCGCTTTAAAAAAGATGTCAAAGATCAGATGGCCGGTGAATTTCCCGAGCGCGAGATCAAGCAGATCGCACGTCAGGCCAGCGCACAAGAAGAAGAAGTCTTCCGCCGGCTTGTTGAGAGCGAACTTAAAGATGATGATAGTGATGACAGCAGTGCCAAGCGTGGTCGCCTGTTTAAGGTCACTCTCGCCAAGGCCCTGTTTTCCAGCCCCATGGCCTGCGCCAGCGTGGTGAACAACCGGCTCGCCAATCTGACCAAGCGCAAGGTCAATAACTGCCAAAGCCAGATCAACGAGTTGGAGTCGTTGCAGCTGGCACTGGAGCGCATCGATGCTAGCAGCTTTAGTAAATACCAACTGCTGCTCGACACCATTCGCAACGATCTGCAATGGCGCGCCAATCAGGCGGATGACCGCTTGGTGATCTTCACCGAAAGCATCAAGACCCTGGAGTTTTTGGCCGAGAATTTGGCGCGCGATCTCAAGCTCAAGCCTGAACAACTCGCCACCTTGCGCGGCGACCAGGGCGATGTTGAACTGATGAACACCGTCGAAGCATTCAGCAAACAGAGTGCGCCGGTGCGCTTGCTGGTGTGCTCCGATGTCGCCTCCGAGGGCATCAACCTGCACCATCAAAGCCACAAGATGATCCATTTTGACATCCCTTGGTCACTGATGGTGTTTCAACAGCGTAATGGCCGTATCGACCGCTATGGCCAGCAGCATGTACCGCAGATCCGCTACCTGCTCACCGAAGCCGAGCAGATCAAGGGCGATATGCGGGTGCTGGAAGTGCTGATCAACAAAGATGAGCAGGCACAAAAGAACATCGGCGACAGCTCCGAGTTCACCGGTAAATACAGCCAGGAAGAAGAAGAACTGCAGACCGCTGACTTCATGCTGCAGGGCGCCCAAGATGGCGCCAGCCTGTTAGATATGCTGCTTAACCACAATGCCAGCGAGCAGGCGCAACCCGGCGATCTACTGGGGGCCCTGAGCAATCAGGTCAGCCAGGATGCCAGTCGCCTCACCACCCAGGATCTGTCACTGTTTGCCAGCGAACAGGCCTATTGTGAGACGGCACTCGGTTACCTCAAACAAGCCGGTCAACGGGTGCAATTCGAGCGTCTGCCCGATGGCTGTCTCTCATTGGTGGCGCCTGATGAACTGCGCCGCCGCTTTGCTCAACTACCGCCAGAAATTGAGCCCGACAACTGGCAACTGCTGCTCAGCGAAGACAAACAGGTGATCAACAGCGCCATTATTGCGGCGCGCGGCGAGCAACATGCCTGGCCGAGCATTCACTATCTGTGGCAGATCAACCCGGTAGTGCAGTGGCTCGATGACAAGGTGCAAGGCGCCTTTGGCCGTCATCAGGCGCCTGTGCTACGCATGAGCCATGCCATGAA
The DNA here is from genome assembly GCF_000820225.1 of Aeromonas veronii bv. veronii. GTDB lineage: Bacteria > Pseudomonadota > Gammaproteobacteria > Enterobacterales > Aeromonadaceae > Aeromonas > Aeromonas veronii. The sequence goes on along the minus strand of NZ_CDDK01000013.1, from coordinate 63,902 downwards.
CGCCGATGAAGACCACTTTATCCTCTCGGGGCTGTTCCCCAACCGCAAATCCCACCCCATGGTCAACCCCTGGCTGGTGGTCAGCTTTAAGCAAGCACAGTTTGTGGGCAGTCAGCCGTTTGCCGACTTCGTTGCTCAGCAACCCGCCTTATGCAGTAAGTTGAGCAACCCCGGCGGCAAGCAGCGCAACCACCAACGCCAGCAAGATCTGCTGCGCGAAGCCATTGACCATGCTCGCAGTGTGTTTGTGCAGGAGCGCAACGCGTTTGAAACCGAGATCAACCTGCGCTTAACCGCGCAGCTAGAGAAACTCGACGCGCTGAAAACCCGCCAGCTCCAGCAACTGACGCTGGATTTTGCCGATAACAAACAGGTCGAAGCGGTGAAACAGAGTCGCCAGGCCCAGCGTCAGCGCGAAATAGAGCACAACTTTGAAAGCTATATCGAGTGGATCGAAGAGACCATGACCACCGAAAAAGAACCATATATTCAGTTGATTGCCGTTATCACCGGCGCGGAGGGTTAACCATGGCACTGGTCGGCATCATTAACGAAAACGAATTTTACTCCAACCACTACCTCGACGAGGTGTTTGGCAGTGACATCCGCAGCGTGCTCGAACCTTGGCAGGCACAAGAGCAAGCCGCCCGCGACCAGGAACGTGCCGCCAGGGAGCTGGGCAAAACGGTCGCCCCCGGTTATCGTGCCCCATGGAACCAGCTCGCTAGTCTCGCTAGCGGCTATTTTCGCCAGCTCAGCGAGCAGGAGAAACAACGCGATATCGCGCAGCAACTTAGCCAGCAGCGCGCCCGCCAAGCAGCAGTGCTAAGCGCGCTCGGTTATCAGCTCGCGCCCACCTTGCAGCCGCTCGATGAAGGTTGCAGCTTGCCGCTGCTGGCCAGCTATGAGAGTGCCGATGGCAGCCCTTGGTTGTGGATTGCCGAAGCGTTCGATAGTGAAGAAGAGGGCGATCCGCTTGCCCAGGCCCTGCATGCGCTGCAACTGCCCGCTGACAGCGACCCGAAACAGAACCAACTGCTGCGCCACAACAGTCGCGGTGAGCCGCGTAGCTGGCAGGAGTTGCTCTCCTCTGTGGTGTTTACCCAGGCCGAGCCGCCACGCTTTGTGTTGCTGCTCGGTAGCCGGCAACTGCTGTTGCTCGACAGAACCAAGTGGGCGCAAAACCGCCTGCTGCGCTTTGAACTCGATGAGATCTTAAGCCGCAAAGAAGATGCCACCCTCAAGGCGCTGGCCGCCTTGCTGCACAAAGACTCCTTGCTGCCCGGCAGCGGCGCACCCTATCTCGATTCCCTGGATGACAACGCCCACAAGCACGCTTTCGGGGTATCGGAAGATCTCAAATTTGCCCTGCGCGAAAGCATCGAGCTGCTCGGCAACGAGGCGATGCGCTATCTGATTGAGCACAATCAGGCCGGTTACAGTGGCCAGCGGGCAGTCAGCCCTGATGAGCTCAGCCGCGAATGCTTGCGCTACATGTACCGTTTGCTGTTTTTGTTCTACATCGAGGCGCGCCCCGAACTCGGCTTTGCGCCGATGACCGCCAAAACCTACCTGCAAGGCTATAGCCTGGAGAGCCTGCGCGATCTGGAGATGATCACCCTCACCAGTGAGGAGGATCGCCACGGCCGCTATTTGCATGACAGCTTGCAGATGCTGTTCAAGCTGGTGCGCGAAGGCTACGCAGGCGGCATCGCGGTGCAAGCTGATGCCCTAAGTGGCGAGCAAATCAGCCAACACCAGAGCCAATTTAGTGTGCCGCGCCTCGATAGCCACCTGTTTGCCAACAGCAACACCCCGCACCTCAACAAGGTGGTATTTCGCAACGAAACCCTGCTTAACATCATCAACTTGATGTCGCTAAACCGCGCTGGCAAGGGGCGCCGTGGCCGCATATCCTATCGCCAGCTTGGCATCAACCAGTTGGGCGCCGTTTATGAGGCGCTGCTCTCTTACCGCGGTTTTTTTGCCAGCGATGACTTATATGAAGTGAAAAAAGCCGGCGAGGAGTTTAACCCGCTGGAGACCGGTTACTTCGTCACGGCCGCCGAGATTGGCAAATACCGCGACGACGAAAAGGTGTTTAACCCAGATGGCAGCCTGCGAATCCACCCTAAGGGCAGCTTTATCTACCGCATGGCTGGCCGCGATCGGGAAAAATCCGCCTCCTACTACACCCCGGAGGTGCTGACCCGATCCTTGGTCAAATACGCCCTCAAAGAGCTGTTTAAGGCGCAAATCGACCCGATTAGCGACCCCCATGCCAAGGCCGATGCCATCTTGACGCTCACCGTCTGCGAGCCCGCCATGGGCAGCGCGGCCTTCTTGAACGAAGCCATCAACCAGTTGGCCGAAGCCTATTTGCAACTCAAGCAACAGGCCGAGGGGCGGCGTATCCCGCAAGATAGCTATCCGCGCGAATTGCAGCGGGTGAAGATGTTTATTGCTGATAACAATGTGTACGGGGTGGATTTAAACCCGGTGGCGGTGGAGCTGGCCGAGGTGTCGTTGTGGCTCAACGCCATCAGCGGCGATGCCTTTGTGCCCTGGTTTGGCTATCAGCTGCATCACGGCAACTCGCTGATTGGTGCGCGCCGCCAGGTGTTTAGCAAAAGCGAGCTCAGCTATAAAAAGCAAAAAGACCCGAGCTGGCTTAACAGCGTGCCCAGCGAGCTGGCGATGAGTGAGCCGCGAGTCCCAGGGCAGGTGTTTCACTTCTTGCTGCCCGATCTTGCCATGGCCAGCTACAGCGACAAAACGGTCAAGGCCCGTTATCCCGATGACATAAAAGCACTCGATGGCTGGCGCAAGGCATTTTGCGCCAGCATCACCGCCGATGAGCAAGTCGCCCTGGACCGCATCAGTGCCAAGGTAGATGAGCTGTGGCAAGCGCACCGCCAGCAATTGATGCACGAGCGGGCGCAAACCTGCGACAGCCACCCGGTGTGGCCGGCGCCAAGCACGGCGCAGCCGTTATCGAGCATCCGTGATAAGGATGCGCGCCTGGCCGGGCGCGGCCAGGAGAGCAGCGCCTACCAAAAGCTGCGCTGGGTGATGAACTACTGGTGCGCGCTGTGGTTTTGGCCGATCGATCAGGCCGAACACCTACCGAGCCGCGATGAGTGGTTGTTTGAGCTGGAAACCCTGCTCGATGGGGTGATGCTGACCAGCGCGCCGCATGAGACCCCGGCCACCGCGCAGGGGCAGTTGTTTGCAGAGGAGGCACCGGCGCAGCAGTTGGCGCTGTTTAGCCAGCAGGGGGTGTTGCAGCGCAAGCAGCTGTTTGCGCTGTTGCCACGCCTCAAGTTGGTGGATGAGATTGCCAGCGCCCAGCGCTTTTTCCATTGGGATTTGGAATTTAGCGATCTGTTTGCCAAGCGCAGCGGCTTTGATCTGATGCTGGGTAACCCGCCTTGGCTTAAGGTGGAATGGCAGGAGGCGGGGGTGCTCGGCGACTTTGAGCCGGAGTTTGTACTGCGCAAGCTTTCGGCCAGTAACTTGGTCAAGCTGCGGGAACAGACTTTTGCCCGCATTCCGGCGCTGGAGAATGCCTGGCGCGCCGAATACGAGGGCTGTGAAGGGACCCAGAACTTCCTAAACGCTATTCAGAACTACCCGTTGCTGAAGGGGCAAAAAGCTAACCTCTATAAATGTTTCCTTCCGCAGGCATGGCGGCTGGGGGCCGCTCAAGGGGTAGCGGGATTTCTTCATCCGGAAGGAGTTTATGATGATCCCAAGGGGGGGCAACTCCGGGCGGCGATTTATCCCAGATTGCGGGCGCATTTTCAGTTCCACAATGAACTGAACTTGTTTGCGGAAGTGCATCATGCCACTATGTTTAGCATAAATGTTTATGGGCCAACTTTACATAAAGCGGCATTTATCCATATGTCTAACATTTATGCCGCAAGCTCTATTGATGCTTCATTTTCTCACGACAATACTGGGCCAGTACCTGGTATAAAGGAGGAACAAGAAGTTGATGGAAAAATTAAAGTGTCTTGGAACACTTCTGGGCATCATAGTCGATTAGTTACTGTTGGACTTAAAGAACTGCAGATATTTGCTCGTTTGTATGGTTCCGAAGATACTCAAGCTTGTCAGGCTAGTCTTCCTACATTGCATGCACAACAATTTATTAGCGTGTTAGAAAAAATTATCCGTAACGCTAAAATGCTGCATGATTGCAAGGGCGTCAAAACAATTGATGTGCATTATGATGAAACCCAAGCTCAAAAAGATGGGATTCTAGACTCAAAAATTACATTTCCTAAACATTCAATTGATATGGTTTTATCTGGCCCTCATTTTTTTGTTGCAAACCCGCTATACAAAACCCCTAGAGCTAAGGGACAGTTAAATAGTGATTATGATGCATTGGATCTATCTCTTATTTCTGACAACTATCTACCTAGAGTTAAGTATGTCTTAAACAGAGAATCAATTTGCTATGACTCTAGTATTCCTACGGTGAACTTTGATAATAAGATTTATCTTGTAAGTGATTTTTATAGGTTAGCTCATAGGCGAATGTTTGGTGCCTCCGCTGAAAGATCGCTTATTAGCACCATAATTCCGAAAGGTGTTGTGAATATAAATTCAGTTGTCACCACAGTTTTTAAAGATGCTGGCGACTTAGTTAATTTTGCAACATTGACTCATTCTTTGGTTTTTGATTTTATTTTACGTGTATCAGGTCGCTCAGATCTATATGGAACTCAGCTCTCTAAATTTCCATATATAGAAGTCAAAAAGGCGAGCATTCTTGGTTTAGTGTTGAATGCTGTAAGTTCTTTCCATAGTGAGCTATGGGCTAATTGTTACGATGTAGATTTCTCGAAATATCGCTGGAGCCGTGAGCTGCCGCAACTGCCTACTGACTTCTTCAAAAACCTGACCCCCAAGTGGCAGCGCAATTGTGCACTGCGTACCGATTACAGCCGCCGTCAGGCGCTGGTGGAGATCGATGTGCTGGTGGCCCAGGCCTTGGGGCTGACCCTCGATGAACTCTTGACCATCTACCGGGTGCAGTTCCCGGTGATGCGCCAGTACGAGGCCGATACCTGGTATGACCAAGTGGGCCGCATCGTGTTTACCCCGAGTAAGGGGCTGGTTGGGGTTGGCCTGCCGCGCAAGGCGCGCAAAACCGACCTCAAGGCCGGTATCGTCTATGGGGTGGATAGCCCGGAGTGGACCGGTGGCAGCGGCGCTGATCTGGTCATCGGCTGGGAGGATATCCAGCACCTGAAAACCGGCTCGGTCAGTGTCACCTTCGACGACGATACCCGCCCGGGTGGCGTGGTGCGCCGTACCATCACCTGGCAAGCGCCCTTTATCAAACCGGATCGCGAAGATGACTATCGGGTGGCGTGGGACTTCTTCAACAACCATAAGGAACATGGCTGATGCTGCCTTCTGTTGTCAGTCGGCAGGTGGCCGACAGTGTGGCCGAGTTTTTGCGCGCCGCCTTCCCGATGAATAGCCCGCTGTTTAACCAGGCTGCCGGCGACCCTGAGCAACCGGAGCACCACACCCTCGAGGCGTTTTTGCAAGACCCGGATACCTTGCTGAAGGGGCCCTATTTTTCGGCGCAGTTGCCGTTTCGCCAAAGCGCACTGCCGCTGGATTTTTTCAGCCAGTTGCGGTTGCCCTTCCCGCCGCACGCCCATCAGGCGCGCGCCTTTGAGCGTTTAGGCGGCGCCAACCCCCAGCCAACCCTGGTGGCCACCGGCACCGGCTCGGGCAAGACCGAATGTTTTATGTATCCGCTGCTTAACCACTGCGCCGCCACAGCCGGCGCGGGGGTCAAGGCGATCATCATCTACCCGATGAACGCGTTGGCCACCGATCAGGCCAGCCGTTTTGCCAGTGCCATTGCCAGTGATCCCAAGCTGCATGGGCGGGTGACGGTTGGCCTGTTTGTCGGCGATAGCGATGAGTTTCCCAGCAAGGTGATGGGACCCAAGCAGGTGATCACCGACAAGCCAACCTTGCGCCAGAACCCGCCGGATATTCTGCTGACCAACTACAAGATGCTCGACTACCTGTTGATGCGGCCGGTGGATCAGCCGCTGTGGCGCTACAACACACCGGGTTGCTTGCGCTTTTTGGTGGTCGATGAGCTGCACACCTTCGATGGTGCTCAAGGCTCTGACCTGGCGTGTTTGGTGCGCCGCCTAAAGCATCATGTGGCGGTGGATAACGGCCAGTTCGCCTGTGTGGGCACCTCGGCCACGGTGGGCGATGAGCTAGGCCAGTTGCTTGACTACGCCAGCCAGATCTTCGAGCAGCCGTTTGATGACAGCGCGGTGATCCGCGAAGACCGCCTCAGTGCCGCCGAGTTTTTGCAAGACTCACCGGTGCGTTTTAGCTATTTCCCCGAGCCGGATAGCCAGCTCGAAGCAAGCAGTTACGCCGATCATCACGCTTACCTTAATGCCCAGTTGGCACTGTGGTTTCCCGCAGAAGATCTGGTGCTGCCCGCCGATCTCGACAGCGATACCGGGCGCGAGGTGCGCATCCGCCTAGGTGAGTTGATGCGCCAGCACAGTGCCCTGCATCTGATGCTGGCCGATCTGCAGGGAGGGATCCTGACCGAGCACAGCTGTGCTGAACGTTTTGCCGTGATGCTGTCACTGCCAGCGGTGCAGGCACGCCTGTTGCTGCAAAGTTGGCTGGCACTGTTGGCGCTAGCGCGCAGCCCGGTTAATGAATCGCCAGAGGCGCGTGCGCAACGGGAACTCGCTGGTAAACCGCGTCCGGTGCGCCCCTTGGTGCAACTGCGGTCTCAACTGTGGCTGCGCGAATTACGCCGGCTGGTGGCTTCGGTCGAGAAGCAACCCAAGTTACGTTTCGCCAGCGATCTGCTGGCTGATGAACAAACCCATCACCTGCCGGTGGTGCACTGCCGCGATTGCCACGCCACCGGTTGGGCCAGCATGCGCCACGGCCAGAGCCGCCAGCTTGAAACGGAGCTGGATGATATCTACCGCCAGTTCTTTGATAGTGGCCGCGCGCTGGCGCTGGCGTTCCCTGATCTCAGTGATAAGGCGGTTAGTGGCGTTCATCAGCACCTGTGCCCACAGTGTTTGACTCTCAATCGCGCTGACAAAGCGGCCTGCGAGCAGTGTGGCCATGAAGGCCTGTTGCGGGTATTGGTGCCGGATCTGCTCAAAGAGCGCAAAGATACCCTGGTCTCATCCACCGATTGCCCCTACTGCGGCAGCTCGAAAGGCTTGTCGATCATGGGGTCGCGTGCCGCCAGCCTCTCGTCAGTGATGATCCACCAGCTCTATGGCAGCCGCTTTAATGAGCACAAAAAGCTCATTACCTTCTCTGATTCGGTGCAAGATGCGGCGCACCGCGCCAGTTTCTTTACTGCCCGCACCTGGCCTTTGGTGCTGCGCGGCCAGATAGCCAGTGCCTTGCCTGAGCAGGGAGAACTCACCCTCGATGCGTTTGCCGCCGCTGTGCTGGCTGATGCCAAGGTCCGCAGTCAGGATGAGGCCGAATTTGTCGGCCGCTTTATCGCACCCAATATGCTGTGGCTGAACGATTATCAGACACTGGTGCAAGACAACGTGCTGTCCGCGGGTTCGGATCTGCCTGAACTGGTGGCCAAGCGGCTTGACTGGGAGGTATGCAGTGAGCTGACATTGCGTGCCGGTATTGGCCGTACTCTGGAAAACAGCGGTTTTGCCTGTGTGGCGGCGGATGGCTCGTTACTCGATGCGCTGTTGCCGCCCTTGCACGCCAGGTGGCGCGAGGAGCTGGGGGATCTGATGCAGAGCGTGACCCTTGAACAGGTCACCCATTTTGTGCTCGGGGTGCTGCGGCACTTGATCCACGCCGGAGCCGTAATGCACCCGGCGTTTGAAAGTTACCGCGAAGATGGCGGTGATACTTTTCGTATGATGCAGCGTGAACGCACCTCACGCTACATGCCCACCATCGGTCCGCGCACCCGCAAACCGGCCTATGCCACCTTCGAGCGCAATAAAAGCTTTAGCCAGTTGCTCGGCGCCAAATCCAACCCCAGCTGGTATCAGCACTGGCTCAACCTTACCCTTGCCCAGGGTGAGCGTCTGTTTGTTAGCAGCGTCAGCGAAACCGTGCTGCGCCAGCTGCTGGAGACCTTAACCAAGGCTGGCTTGATGGCCCGCTTTGACAGCAAAAGGGGCGAAGCCTGGGGCATAGTGCCCAAGGCGCTCACAGTAACCCGTGAAGTCAGCCGCTTATGCTGCAGTGACTGTCGAGAGACGCTGGTCGCCCCCAGTGCGCAGGCGTGGCAGTGGCAGGGCGCGCCCTGTATGTCGCTGCGCTGCACCGGGACATATCAGCTTACCGCCCAAGCGAGTGCATTGCGCTGGGATCGGCTTGATGTGGCACGGGTGGTGGGTGCCGAGCATACCGGACTGTTAACCCGCGAGGTGCGCGAGGCCACCGAGCAGGCGTTTTATCGCGGCACTCGCGCCTGGCAGGTGAATTTGCTGTCAGCCACCCCGACCCTGGAGATGGGTATCGATGTGGGCGATCTCTCTAGCGTGCTGCTCTGTTCGGTGCCACCGGCGCCGGCCAACTATTTGCAGCGCATTGGCCGTGCCGGGCGTAAAGATGGCAACGCCTTGAATATCACCCTGGCCGAAGGCAATCCACACGATCAATTCTTCTTTGAAGAGCCGCTGGAGATGATGCAGGGTCAGGTGCAGCCGCCGGGGGTGTTTCTTAACGCCGTGGCGATTTTGGAGCGTCAACTGGCGGCTTTCTGCCTCGACAGTTGGGTGAGAACCGGCATCACGCCGATGGCGATCAGCCCGAATGTGAAACAGATGCTCGATGAGGTGGAACGCGGCAAGAAGGAACGCTTCCCGTATAACTTTTTGGCGTTTGTCGAGGAGCAGAGGGTCCGGCTTGCTGCCGATTTTGCCGCAGTGTTTGCCGATCTTGAGCCGCAAACCCTGCAACAGCTCCATGACTATTTGATGGGGCAGCAGGCTGAGCATTCGCTGGTGCTGCGCATCGACAAGGCGTTGCAACAGTTGCTTGAAGATCGTAAGTCACTCAAGGCGCGCATCGATAAGCTCAAGCGCAGCATCGATAAGCTCGAAACCGGGCCGCGCGATCAGAACTTTGATTCGGATATGCGTGATCTGCATACCGAACGCCAAGCCTTGCAAGCCTTGGTCAGCCAGATCAACAACAAGCAGACGCTGAACTTTTTAACCGATGAGGGAATATTACCCAATTACGCCTTCCCTGAGGCGGGTATTACCCTGCGTTCTGTGTTGTGGCGTAAAAATGAGAATGAAGAGGGGCGCAGTTATCAGACCGCGACCTACGAATATGAGCGCCCAGCCTCGACCGCCTTGGCCGAGCTGGCGCCACTCAATAGTTTTTATGCTGGTGGTCATAAGGTCGAGATTGAACAAATTGATCTCAAGGTGTCGGAACCAGAGCACTGGCGCTTGTGTAGCCACTGCAATCACAGTGAAAACATCGACCAAAACGGTGACCCGCATAAATACTGCCCTAAGTGCGGGACCCCGGGTTGGGCTGACGCAGGTCAGAAGACCACGTTACTGAAGTTGCGTCAGGTCTATGCCCGCGCCAGTGCTCGTGACAGCCAGATTGGCGATGAGTCTGATAGCCGAGAACCGGCCTTTTATCAGCGCCAATTACTGGTGAGTTATGAGCCTAAGGATGTGACCGCAGCCTATGCGATCAGCGACGGAGAAGTGCCGTTTGGTTTTGAGTTTTTAAGCAAGGTGACCCTGCGTGATATCAACTTTGGCAAGCAGACTGAAGATGCGCTGGAACTGAGCATCGCCGGTGATATTAAACGTTGCAGCGGCTTTAAGGTCTGTTTGGGCTGCGGCATGGTGCAACATCCGGTGAATCAAGATCCACGCAAAGAGCACGATCTGAGCTGTAAATACAAGAGCACGCCTGAGAAGGCGCAGTTTGAAGATTATCTCTATCTCTATCGTCAGCTGGAATCCGAGGCGGTGCGCATCTTGCTGCCGGTGAGCAGTTATAGTAGTGATCCGACAGTGGAAGCCTCGTTAGGGGCTGCAATCCAGCTGGGGCTTAAGCACTACTTCAAGGGCAGTGTCGATCACCTCAAGGGGGTGGTTTATCGCGAGCCGGAAAATGAGGGGGATTCGTGGCGCCAGTATCTGGTGATCTACGATACTGTGCCGGGCGGCACGGGCTCACTCAAGGAGCTGATGCGCGAGCCCGATAACTTATTGCAACTATTGCAGTTGGCCTACGAGTCGCTGTGCGACTGCGGTTGTAATCAGGATGCCAGTAAAGATGGCTGTTATCGCTGTGTGTATGCCTACCGAGAGCGCGGCAAGATGCAGTACGTATCGCGCGATAAGGCGCGTTTGCTGGTGGGGCAGATCCTCGCGGTACGCGACAAGTTGCAACGCATTAACAGTATCAACCAGATCCCGCTCGATACCATGATGGGCTCTGAACTGGAAAAGCGCTTTATTGATGTGTTGGCGCAAAGCAAAGAGTTGGTCGTCAGCCGCAGCTATGCCCATGAGGGCGACGGTTGGATCATCAATACCCGCAGCAGCCCCTCTCTGAGCTGGCAGCTGAAAACGCAGGTCGATCTGGGCCCCAAACAGGGGGTTGGTATTCCCTGTCGCCCTGATTTTGTGCTCTATCCGCTGGGGCATATCGCCCAGTGCAAGCCGCTGGCTATTTTTCTCGATGGCTTTGCCTTTCATAAGGCGAGCGTGGTGGATGATGTGCAAAAGCGACAGGCCATTCGCGATAGCGGTCGTTATGGGGTATGGACGCTGACCTGGCGCGATTTAACCCAACCTGGCTGCAAACATTTGCAAGATGTGTTGGGACTGCACCATAACCTCGATATGAAGGCACCGCAGTTTTATAACCGCTTCCATACCACCACCTTTGCCACCTTGGAGAGTGAAGTCCGTGAGCGTAACAGCTTCGAACTGCTGCTGACCTATGTGCAAGATCCCCGTGCTCAGGCGCAGTTCTGGCAAAAACTGGCGGCCGCCCATGCCTGGGTATGGCTGGAGGTGAAAAAGTCCCAAGATGCCGGGATTTGCAACAAGTTTGCCTATGAGATGCATGAGAATGCCCCGGCATGGCGTGAGGCGCAGTTGCTGTCCGATGAGCCGTTTGTGTTTGGAGGCTTGCTTGATGCCCTGGCCAGCTCTCAACCGTTTATCGAGCTGGCCTCGGTGTTGCCCCAGCGCTGCCTAATCAATCCGATCACCCCGGATCAGCTGCATGCAGCCCTACGCTTACATCTGTGTTTTGATGACCAAAATCCCTTGGCCGATAACTATGAACGCGGTTTAACCGGTTTTTGGCGTTTGGTAAATCTGCTGCAGTGGCTGCCTGATATGACCTTTACCAGCCGCAACGCTGTCCGCAATAACATCGGGCAGGTTCCGAGGCCAGTGGACACGTTGGTCACCACAGCGACACCAGACGGCACCACGTCGGATGCCACTTTGGATGCTGGTGTGCTGGCGCAGTGGCAAGAACTGGCAGAGCTGGAAGTGTTGAGTCAACAGCAGATTGTGCTGTTGCAACGATTACCACTGCCGGTGCCTGAGGTGGGGTATGCCCTTCAAGATGACGCAGGGGCCATCATTGCCGAGGCCGATTTGGCCTGGCCAGCGCTACACCGCGCCCATTGCTTTATAGACGATCAGCAAGCTGACGCTTTCATCGCGCAAGGTTGGCAACTGACCCATGGCGAACTTGACGCTGAGCTTATCGACACACTGACCCAATTAGTTACAGGAGGTAAGGCATGACACTGCCATCCCTGAAAGTTGCCATATCCGATGGCTTTTTAACGTCATTTGCCAAGATCCCCAAAGCACAACAAAAAAAGGTGATGGAGTTTCTTGCCAAGTTTCGTAATGACCCTACCAGCAAGGGGCTTAACTACGAAAAGATTCACGATACCAGCAGCACCAATGTGCATTCGGTGCGCATCGACCAGAACTACCGCGGCATTGTGCTCAAACCCGAGCAGGGCAATCTCTATATGCTGTTGTGGGTAGATAAGCATGATGATGCTTATTCTTGGGCTAAAAATCATAAGTGTGAAATTCATCCCGCTACAGGTGCGTTGCAGGTGATCGACACCAGCCTGGTTGTGCAGCCACCGCTGGACGATCCTGATCTGCCCATCGCATTCAAGCCAACCCCGTTATTTGCCGACTATTCGACCGAGCAGATCATGGCACTCGGGGTGCCGGCGCTGTTTTTGGATCGGGTGATGGCATTGACCAACTTGAGCGAGCTCTACCAGCTGGAGGGGGTGATGCCGGCCGATGCCTGGGAGCCGCTCTATTGGTTGGCCGAAGGGCTAGAGTATGACGAGGTATTGGCCGAGTTTAATGATGCTGCGGATGTGAAGGTTGATACCGACGATTTCGAACAGGCGATTAAGCGTAGCCAGCGGCACTTTTCCGTGGTGGAGAGCGAGCTGGAGCTGCTACAAATGCTCAATGCCCCGCTGGAAAAATGGCGGGTATTTTTGCACCCCAGCCAGCGCAAGCTGGTGGAAGCGCACGCCAATGGTCCGGTGCGGGTGCTGGGCGGCGCCGGTACCGGTAAAACCGTGGTCGCCATGCACCGAGCCCGTTGGTTGGCGCAGCGTTTGTTAGCCGCGCCCGGCAAAAAGGTGCTGTTCACTACGTTCACCAAAAACCTGGCGGCCGATATTCGCGCCAACCTGCAGCGGTTGTGCAGCCGTGAAGAGCTGACCAAAATTGAGGTGATCCATATCGATGGCTGGCTGACCGATCAACTAAAGCGCCACGGTTATGATTTTCGGGTGGTGTATGACAGCGATCCGGTGCGCCGCAAATGCTGGGAGTATGCGCTGCAACAGCTGCCCACAGACCTCAATCTGCCAGAGAATTTCTATTTGGAAGAGTGGCATCGTGTGGTGCAGCCCAATGGGGTTCACAGCCGCGAGGATTACTTCAAGGTGAGCCGATTAGGGCGAGGCACGGCCATTTCACGCTTGCAGCGGGCCAAGATTTGGCCGGTATTTGAAGAGTATCGGGCACAACTGGCGCGCGCCAAGTTACGCGAAATGCACGATGCCATGCTTGAGGCGGTGGTGTTGTTTAAAGAGAAGCAGGTGCAGCTGCCCTATCAATACCTGGTGGTCGATGAAGCGCAGGATATGGGCGCACCTGCCTTTGTGTTGCTGCGCCATCTCATCCCCGAAGGCGAAAACGACATCTTCATCGTCGGTGATGGCCACCAGCGCATCTATCGAAACAAGGTGGTGCTCGGTCAGTGTGGTATCAATGTGCGCGGTCGGCGCAGCAAGAAACTCAAGATCAACTACCGTACCACCGAAGAGACCCGCAAATTCGCCGTGGCGCTGTTGAATGGGGTGCCGACCGATAACCTCGATGGCGAGTCTGATACCGATAAAGACTATTTGTCGCTGATGCATGGCGAGGCACCGCTGGTGACCCATCATGCCGACTTTAAGCAAGAGGCAGCCACCATCGCTGAGCAGATCAAAGCGTTGTTGCAAGAGGGCACCCCAGATACCGATATCTGTCTCACAGCCCGTACCAAGTATGCCTATGAGCGATATACCACTGAGCTCAACAACGCTGGCATCACTACCTTTGTGCTGGGCCAGGACAGCGCTGACAGTGTGACACATCCCGGGGTGCGCATCGCCACCATGCACCGCATCAAGGGACTGGAGTTTCAGTATGTGTTTCTTGCCGGCATCAACGATGGTGTAGTGCCAGAGCCCAAAGCCATTCAATCCGACGATCCGGTTGAGCTGCGCGATGCCCTGTTTAATGAGCGGGCGCTGTTGCATGTGGCCGCCACCCGGGCGATCAAGGGCCTGTTTGTTAGCTCCAGCGGTGTGCCCAGCCCACTGCTGTGCAACTGATAGGGGCTAATTTCGAGAACGATTCATGCCGTGGTGTTAAGTAGCAGTTACACTGCGGCGGTTGTTGTTCAACGTTACGGTAAGGATTAATGATGAGTGGTTTTGTTTGGCATGATTTTGGGGTGTTGACTCGCTGTGTGATTGATAATGGGTACGTGATCATCACCAATGACGCAAATAAGTCACTAAAAATGAGTATGGGTAGATACAAGGAAAGCGCGATGCATGTTCATGACAAGGCGCTCCGGTTGATAAATTTTCCGGTCAGGGTCAGAACGAGCCAGAATACCGGTAACTGGAGTACCGGGGAGTGGTTTAGCGAAATTGAGAAGCGTTAAGCTGAGAGATAGGGCAGCGAACTGGCGGATTGATTTACCCCCAGACCAGCCTGCAATGCTTCAGCTGCTCCTTGCTAGTGTACCGGTTGGAGTATCACCTTTGTTGATTGAGATTCTTGTTGGATTCAATCAGCAAGATGCGCGATTTCCTCGATCCCCTGTACGTATAAGATCCAACCTAGTCACAGAGATCCATGCAGGGGCTGTGGCACTAAAATATTATTGGTATACGGATAGGTATACGATGAAGTTTTTATAATGTGCATTTGTTGATTTTAAAGGCTTTGGTGTGCCATCTTCGATTCCTGCCTCGGCACCATTAAAATCAAAGAGTTACGAAAGGCCACTAGAAATAGTGGCCTTTTTCTTTTTCCTCCGAATCCACATTTGATCCAAACAGGTGTTGTCCGGTAGAGCCTCCGGCGTTTAATTGCCAGTTCAAGCTCACTATCAGGCTTGCCACCCCCTGACTCGGTGGGGAATACAGATCGAGAACAAGGGATACAGCGGTCAGTCTGAATATTTCCTTGTCACGTAGCGGCTTGCTCATAAGACCTGCTGAATGACGTCAGTTTGAGGCTCTTGAAGTGTCAGGGAACGCGGGGCGATTAGCGTTGATATATTGGGTGTTTTTATACCGTTAGTGACAGATGGATGCGGTCTGTTAAAAAGGGCGAGATCGTTCAGATCTTGCCCTTTTATATCAATATATCCCGTCATCTTTCTATCGGATCAGGCTCCCTGCTCCGGGTGGGCGTCCGGGATCAGCGGATCGGCTTTGCGGCGGCGCAGCAGGCGTACCAGCGGGGGCAGGGTGATCACTGCAATGGCCAGTACCAGCAGGGTCTGGCTGATGCCGCTGCTCCACAGGATGGCGGTGTCGCCATTGCTGATGGAGAGGGCGCGGCGCAGGTTCTGCTCCAGCATTTCACCCAGCACGAAGCCCAGAATGAGCGGTGACATGGGGAAGTGCATCTTGCGCAGCAGGTAGCCAAAGACCCCGAGGGCCACCATCAGCAACAGGTCGAAGGTGGTGCTGTGCACCGCATAGACTCCCACCGCCGAGACGCTGGCGATGGCGGGCACCAAAAACCAGAGCGGGATGGAGAGCATGCGGGTAAAGAGCCCCACCATGGGGATGTTCATCACCAGCAGCATGACGTTGGCCAGCAAGAGGGCGGCGATCAGTCCCCACACCACATCGGGTTGTTCGGTGAACATGGTGGGGCCGGGGGTGATGTTGTAGAGGGTCAGTGCCCCCATCATCACCGCCGTGGTGCCCGACCCCGGCACCCCCAGGGTCAGCATGGGGATAAAGGAGCCACAGGCCGACGCGTTGTTGGCCGCCTCCGGTGCGGCCACGCCGCGAATGTCCCCCTCACCGAATTTGGCATTCGGCCCCGCCAGTCGCTTCTCGGTCATATAGGTGATGGCACTGGCGATGGTGGCACCGGCACCGGGCAGAATGCCGACGAAGAAGCCGATGGTGGAGGAGCGCAACATGGTGCCGGTGCAATGGACCAGCTCCTTGAAGTTGAACAGCATCCGCCCGGTGGTGCGCACCAGCTTGCCGCCACCACTGGTGTGCTCCAGCATCAGCAGGATTTCGCTCACTGAGAAGAGGCCGATCACCACCACGATAAACTGCACCCCGTCCGAGAGGTGAACGCTGTCGAAGGTGAAGCGATAGACGCCGGTGTTGGCATCCACCCCGACGGTGGCGAGCCCCAGCCCAATCAGCGCCGCCATAAAGGATTTGAGCGGGTTCTGGCTCATCATGCTGCCAAGGCAGGCGATGGCGAACACCATCAGGGCGAAATACTCCGCCGGGCCGAAGGCCAGTGACCAGCGCGCCAGCGCCGGGGCGAACAGGATGATCCCCCCGATGGCGAGCATGGAGCCGACAAAGGAGCTGACCGCCGAGATGGAGAGGGCCACTCCCGCCTTGCCCTGCTGGGCCATGGGGTAGCCATCCAGCGCGGTCATGATGGCGGCGGCATCCCCCGGCACGTTGAGCAGGATCGAGGAGATCCGCCCGCCATACTCGCAACCGATATAGACGGTGGCGAGCAGAATAAGCGCCGATTCGGGGGGCAGTTTCAGGGCAAAAGCCAGCGGCAACAGGATGGCGACCCCGTTGATGGGGCCAAGGCCCGGCAGCAGGCCGACCACGGTGCCGACAAAGCAGCCGATGAGGGCAATCACCAGATTCTCCGGGGTGAGTGCCACCGCAAAGCCCTGGGAGAGGTACATCCAGGTATCCATATTGACTCCTTAAGAGAACCAGACGCCGAGGGGCAGGGTGACATCCAGCAGCCGGTCGAAGGCGAGATAGAGCACCAGACCGCCGACGACGCCGGAGAGCAGGGCGGCTTTGGCAGAGGCGCCAAACAGGCGCCCCAGAACAAAGGTGAGCAGGGTGGTGGCCAGCGGAAAGCCCAGCCACTCGAAGCTGGCACCGTACCCGGCCAGCGCTACCACCATGATGGCGAGGTGGCGCAGGGTACGCAGCGGCGGCCAGCTGACGGTGTCCGGCTGGCGGCGCAGCAGCAACAGGGCGCAGAGCGCCATCAGGCCGATGATGCCGAGGGGGAAGGGGCGCGGCCCCAGCGGCTCATAGCTGTATTCGCTCTGGATCTGCCAGGCGATGGCGGCGCCTGCCAGACAGAGCAGCAGCCAGATGGCGGCGAAGATGCGATCGCTCATGGCTGCGGCTCCTATTTGGCCAGACCGAAGGCTTTGGCCTGCTCGCGATATTGCGCCACCTGCTCCTTGACGTAGCTGTCGAGGGCCTCGCCGGTGAGGTCAAACTCGAACAGGCCACGCAGATCCCGCTGCGCCTTGAAGGTGTCGGTCTTCACCAGCTGATCGAAGGTCTGCTTCCACCACTGGTATTCGCTGTCGCTTACCTTGGGGCCGACATAGAAACCGCGGATCACCGGCCATACCAGGTCATAACCCTGCTCCTTGGCGGTGGGGATGGTGGCCAGCTTGCCGGGCAGCCGCTCGGCAGAGAACACCGCCAGCACCCGCAGCTTGTCGCCGCCGATATAGGGCACCATCTCGCTCAGATCGCCAGAGACCGCCTGCACATGGTTGCCCAGCAGCGCGGTGACCGGCTCGCCACCCCCTTCAAAGGCGACGTAGCGCATCTTGTGGGGGTCAACCCCGGCCTGTTTGGCCAGTAGCGCCGTCTTCATCCAGTCCTGACTGCCGATGGAGGCACCTGCGCCGATCACCACGCTATTGGGATCGCGTTCCATGGCGCTCACCAGCTCCTTGAGGTTCTGATAGGGAGCATCGTGGCGCACCGCAATCATGCCGTAATCGGTGCCCACCGCAGCCAGCCAGCGCACATCGTCCACCCCGTAACGGCCAAATTTCCCCTGTGAGAGGTTGAGCAGGGAGCCACCGGAGAAGGCGACCACGGTCCCCGCCTCGGCAGGGCGCTGGGCCACGATGGCGTTGTAGGCCACGGCGCCGACCCCGCCCGGCATGTAGGTGACTCGCATCGGCTTGTCGATGGTGCCGGTCTCCTGCAGGCTCACCTGCAGCAGCTTGCAGGTGAGATCGAAACCACCGCCCGGTTTGGCCGGTGCGATACATTCGGTACGGCTCGGGGTCGTGGCACTTTCGGCCGCCTGCAGTGGCAGGGCGCCGAGCAGGGTCAGCAGGGCGAGGGCATGACGTGTGCGTTGCTTCATGGTTGTGTGCTCCATCTTGTCGTTGTTTTTCCTGGGTGTGACTCCGTCGATAGACGAAGTGATGCGAAATTGTTAAAACAACAACCTTTCATTCACCTTTCAATCGCTGACCAAGAGCCGGGAGTGTGACTCTGATCGCACCTTCTCCCGCAATGGCAGTGACGAAGGGATGCAGTTGAAGCAGTAAGGCTGAATGCTGCGGTTAGGAACAAGGGGAGAGGGATGCGCTTGCTGTTGGCAGAAGATAATCACGAACTGGCCCACTGGCTGTCGCGGGCACTCACCAGCGCCGGTTTCGCGGTGGATTGGGTGGCTGACGGGGCTCAGGCTGATCACCTGCTGCGCCACGAACAGTACGCGCTGGCGGTGCTCGATATCGAGATGCCCAAGCTCGACGGGCTGGCGGTACTCGGCCGATTGCGCAGTAGGGGGCAGGGGGTGCCGGTGCTGCTGCTCACCGCCCGCGGCGCGGTGGAGGAGCGGATCTGCGGCCTCAATGCCGGAGCCGATGACTATCTGGCCAAGCCGTTCGATCTGGGGGAGCTGGATGCCCGGTTGCGAGCCCTGCTGCGGCGCAGCGAAAGCGGTGGTGCCGAGCTGCGGCTGGGGCGCCTGACCCTGCACCCCGACGGCTATTTTCTGCTGGCCGATGCCCGCCTTGCCCTGACTCCGCGCGAACTGGCGCTGCTGACCGCGCTGATGTACCGCCACGGGCGGCCCGTCGCCAAGGGGCAGCTGTTCGAGCAGGTGTTCAACCTCGATGACGAGGTAGGGCTCGACAGCATCGATCTCTATATCCACCGGCTGCGCAAAAAGCTGGTGGGCAGCGGGGTTGTGATCACCACCCTGCGCGGGCTGGGCTATCTGCTGGAAGCGGCGCCGGAGGCCTCCCATTAGCCGCTCCCTGCTCCATCAACTGCTGCTGTTTCTGGGGGGCCCACTGCTGATCCTCTGGGCCGCCTCGGCCTGGTACAGCTACTACGGCGCGCTGGCGGCGGCTACCTCGGCCTATGATCGCACCCTGCTTGCTTCGGCCCGCACCGTCGCCGAGCGGCTGACGGCAGCCGAAGGTAGCCTCAGGGTGGATGTGCCCTACGTGGTGCTCGACAGCTTTGAGCGCAACATGCGCGATCGCCTCTTCTATCAGGTGCGCGGCATCGACGATAGGGTCATCTCCGGCTTTGATGACCTGCCCCCCATGCCGGACGGTACGCCACTGACCGACCGCTATCCGGCGCTCGCCTACTTCTATGACGGGCTTTATCAGGAGGCGCCGATCCGCGCCGTGATGCTGCTGCAACCGGTGGGTGAGGGGGGCGTCAACGGCATGGCCCGCATCACGGTGGCGGAAACCCTGCTCGGCCGCCAGCAGCTGGCGGAGCAACTGCTCTGGTCGGCCCTGCTGACACAGGGGGCGCTGGTGGTGCTCACCCTGCTGCTCGCTTATCTGTTGCTCAAGCGGCTGCTCACCCCGATGCGCCGTTTGTCGCGGGAGATCTTGCGCCGCGATGCCGCCAATCTTGCACCCTTGCCGGATTTGCTCCCCTGGCAGGAGACCCGGCCGCTGGTGCAGGCGTTCAACCGCCAGCTGGCCCGATTGCGCCAGCTGGTGGCCCGGCAGGAGCGCTTTAGCGCCGATGCCGCCCATCAGCTGCGCACGCCGCTCACCATTTTGAAAACCCAGGTTGAGGTGGCGCGCGGCAGTGGCGATCCGGCCCTGATGAGCGAAAGTCTCGATGCCATGGCCGTACGGCTCGATCACACCATCGCCCTGACCGAACGGTTACTGCTGCTGGCCAGACTCAAATCAGACGAGTGCTCCGGGCTGCGCCAGCGGGAGCCCATGGAGTTGACGGCGCTGGTGCAGCAGGCCTGTCTGTCACGGTTGGCGCAGGCCCGCAGCAAGGGGATCGATCTCGGTTACGAGGGGGAGGAGTCCGCCATCATGGTGGCGGGGGAGCCGCTGCTGCTCGGGGAGCTGTGCGCCAACCTGCTCGACAACGCCATCAAATACACCCCACCCCACGGCACCGTGACGGCGCGGGTGGTGCGAAGCAACGGGCAGATCTGGCTGGAGGTGGAGGATAGCGGCCCCGGCATAGCCCCCGAGCTGGCGGAGCGAGTCTGGCAGCCGTTCCAGCGCCTCGAGCAGGGGAGCGAACAGCCGGGAGCGGGGCTGGGTCTGGCGCTGGTACGCGATATCGCCCACTACCACCACGGCGAAGTGGTGTTGCTGCCGGCCACCCAGCTGGGGGGCTTGCTGGTGAGGTTGATCTTGCCGCTGGCAACACCGTGAGGGCGATAAAAAAAGAGAGGGCACCTCGCGGTGCCCTGTTTATCTACACATAGATGGCGTTGGGGGTCAGCTGCGGATCTTGTTGAAGACAAACAGGACGATAAGGGCACCCACGGTCGCCAGCGCGATGCTCGGGATATTGAAACCGGTCACTGAGCCCAGCCCCAGCAGGGTACCCACATAGCCGCCAACCATGGCGCCGACAATCCCCAGCAGGGCGGTCATGAAGAAGCCGCCACCGTCGCGACCCGGCATGATCCACTTCGCCAGAATACCCACCAACAGTCCCAATACGATCCAGCTGATAAAGCCCATGGATTAATCCTCTCTGTGTGTTTGAGCCCGCATTATAGGCAGGGATGCCGGGATGCGAAGGGCCGGACGGTGCTGGCCGGTCACAAGCTGTCGGACGGCGGCCGGAGCTGGTCAGGCTGCACAGTCCGGTTATGAGCGGTTGAAAGGCGGTATGTGCGCAGCTAAACCGGAGGCAGGACGGGCCCACGTAAAGGCCAAGATGAGAAAAGCCCCGCGAGCGGGGTCGGGTTTATGACGGGGTTGCACCCTCACTTCTTGAGGTATTTTCTGATCGCCTTGCCTGAGGTGCCGACTGCTTTGACCGCCCGTTTCAGCTGGACCTCGGTGCACTCGAACATTTTGACCCACTGCTTCATCTCATAGGGATCGTTGACATTGATCTTCTTGGCATCGAACGGGTGAGCGACCGCATTGCTGTCAGGCATACAAACCTCAACTTGTTGAAATAGCTGGCGAGAAAGATGTTTCTGCCTGAGCGCCATCATCCTCTCTATTGGCAAGGGGCAAGGTGACGGGGTTCACACAACCTTGTGTCCTGAAGGAGGAGTGCAGGTTTGCTTTGCTGATCTGTGAGCGATCACCACTTATCCCACCCTCTTCACATCATCAACAACGGGGCCAGAGGCCGGATAAACAACAAGCGCCCAGCCGGGCGCTTGTTGTGGTTATCGCGATGACCCTATTCAGGGTGTTGGGCAGGCGCTTGGCGAGCCACTGTTGCGGGGCCAGAGGGTGGATCCGTCGCTTTCAGAGAGCGGCAGGAATGTGACGCCTTCGCTCATGTTGGCTGGGGGCAGGTCATCCTCCAGCACATACATCCCCATCGGCAGGCTGCCATAACGCTGGTTGGCCTGCACCTGAGCGACCGCGAGGCTGGAGTAACGCAGGCCAAGCAGATCGAAGTGATTGCGCCAGTCCCAACCGGTGAGCCGACTGAGTGCAACCAGCATAAAGTCATTGCCCGGTATGTCGCGCACCCGTTTGCCGCCATAGACAGCATGCCCCGAGTAGGGGAACAGGCTAAAGCCGAGCCTATCCTTGTTGGCATTCCACTGCGCTTCACTGTCGGCTGCCGCGCCGAAGATCCGTGAATGCTGATAGAGCAGGGTGAAGATAGTGAAGCCATCGTTCAGTCGGGTGCCATCAGTCAGGAGCATACGGTGGGCGCGTAATGCCATCTGGATATAAAACGCCATGCGATAGCCGTTGTGGACGGCGTAGGCATTGCTCTTCCAGGGGGCTTCGTAGCGACTCTCGCCGGTATCGAGCACCTTGCAGTTGGCCCCGAGCACGACGCGGTTGCCACTCCTGTCCCGTACCTGCGCCGCATCAGACATGAACACATAGAAGAGATCCTTGTGATTCATGTGTCCATCCTTGATGGGCGCCGTGTTGCCATCTCTCAGATAATGGGCGCGCCACTTCACCACATAAGGGAAGATGTTGTTGGAGTTTTCCCCCGCCCGGCTGCCGTAGCCACTCCAGTTGTCGGCATCGTCTGCCGCAGCGTACTGCACGTTCAACCGGTTGGTCTGCAGGTTGTGGCCCAGCTCGTGATTGTCGAGCCAGCCGGTCGGGCTGATGCTGCCGGAAGAGTCCCACGGGTTGCCACTGCAACCGCTGCCGCAATGGGCATTCTGGTCATAGTTGGCATGCTGGATGATGGTGCGGGTATGAATCGACTCATCGAGACAACCCTCCCCCAGCAGTGCCACGCAGGCGTTTTTAACATCCGCAGGCAGCGACTCATCGAGCCCCTTGCCCTGAATTTTCAGGCCCGCCAGGGTGTAGACGCCATTGATGTGATCCCGGGCGATGCTGTCGAGCAGGGCATTGGTGTCGGGGATGACGCCACCCACCGCCTTGGTGAAGCGATCCCGGCGCAGATGCTGTTCGGCGCCATCGGCCCGCAGATCGATATGGGGCAGCTCGGTTTGTTCCAGCCGCTCGTTGAACTCGCGTATCTGCTGCTCATCACTGAAATCCATGATGGCCGGATGACGGGTGACGCCCGTGGCGCTCACCTGGACGGCCAGCGATGCTGTCCCCCCTTCCAGATAGAGATAGATAGGGCCGCCATAAGGAGAGGTGAAGGTGACGCTGCCCCCCTTGGCCAAGATCAGTCGTCCGGTGGTCAGCTCCAGCGGGGCTCGATAGATCTTCTGCTCATAGGCGCGATTGGTGTTGGGCCTGTGGTAGTTGAGTCGGACGGTAGCGGACACATCGGCGTTATCGGTGCGTCTCAGGGTGATGGTCTGTCCCGGCAGGGAATACCAACCGGTGGTAGTCCACTGCCCGCTGTAGGGAACCGCAATGCGCCGACTGTCGGTGAGTGTCGCGGGATAGGCGTAGTGAGCTGCTTGTCCCTTCACCACCTTGTTGCGATCGGTGACGTACTCCCCCAGATCGGGCTGGGCCGGGGTACGGGTGCGGGCATAGCTCACCAGCCAGTCGGCAAACATCGCCTGCTGCCAGGATTGATGTTCATCCCAGGCAATCGGGTAGTCGATGGCGGCACGGTATTTGTCGGCCAGCAGCAGGGTGGCGGGCAACAGTGTCACGCCGTCACGGGCAAAGGGACTGATCCCGGCCTTGTCGAGGGTGATAGCCGCATTTCTCAGCCAGTCGGCACCCAGCTTGAACTGCTGGTTGAAGCTCTCCGAGCCACCGCAATTGATAAAGTTGCCGCCGCAGCTATCGAGCCACTGGGTCGTGAAGTTGCGATCCAGAAGGTTGCCAAGCAGGGTATCGACAGCCATCAGCTGGGCGTCGGGTGCCATGATGGTGTTCACTGCCAGATCGCTGGCTCTGAGTTTTGACCAGTAGTTGCCCCAGGTGACCAGCCCCATATCGAGATAGAGGGGGCTTAGCAGCGGGCTGGCATCGCGCCGATAGTTGGAGAGCAGCAGCGGGATCCCGGCCGCTTTGGCCTTGGCGATCCCCTGTGCGATCCCCTGATACCCCAGCCCCTGGCGGTCGATATCGCTGATCACGATAAGCTCCGGCGCCATGGTGTCGATACAGTCGCTCAGCGCCTGATAATCGCAGGTATTGGCCGGGTTGATGTTGTGCTTGTCGGGATAGATCGCCTTGAGCCAGTCCCGCACGCCTTCGTTATGGGGAAAATACCAGCTATCGGTGCGGCTTGGCATCTGGGCGGTGAGGATGCGCAGGCCATCGCTATCCTTGCCCCGGGTCAGCCAGCCAATCAGCCCCTTGAGCAGCGCCTCGCTCTGCGCTGTGCGGTCAACGGAAAACAGGTTCGCCCCCATGGCGGCCTGACGGTAACCGGCTTGCTCTGAGACCATCACCAGCCCCCGGATCTCGCTCTCCCCCTTGCCATTGATGTTGGAGGGGAGCAGGGTCACCGTGCTCTCCGGCTGGAAGCTGGAAAAGGTGATGGAGTCGTGGCTCGGGTTCCAGCTGATCTGTGCCATTCCCTGATAGAGGCTGCGAACCAGCTCGGTGCGGTGAGCCTCACTGTCGGCAATCGCCGTACGGGCATGGGCGATCAGGGATTGCTCGCTGGCAAGGGTATGATCTTCCCGGGCAATCGCATTGGCGGCATCGCTGATAAAGCGGGCCGAGACCTGACAATCGGCGCGCATGGGTGCTGTGGTGTAGATGTTACCCGTCAGGGTGCCCTCACACCCAGTGACCTGCGCCAGCACGAAGCCACTCTCGGGCTGTACGGTGAAACGGCCTTGTTCACCGGCGTTCAGACGCAGGGAGTCGGGGCTTAGCACGCCCCCCTGAGAAGCTTGAGTGGTGGCGTCGAAATAGACGGCGGCACTCTCCTGAGTGAAGCTGGCCGAGATTTGGCAATCGCTGCTCATGGGGCCAGTGGTATAGGTGAGGCCGTCCAGGGTGCCATCACATCCGCTTATCCCGGTCAGGAGGTAACCGCTGTCAGCCTGTACCGAGAAGCGCCCCTGTTCTCCCGTCGCCAACCGCAGGCTGGTGGGGTTCAACTGTCCGCCCGCGCTGCTCTGGCTGGATGCCTCGAAATAGTTGGGGGTGACAGGGGGGCGGATAGGGGTCTCTTCCTGTTCGCCATCACCGCCGCCACAGCCTGTGATCAACAGCGCCAGTAAGGGAGTGAGAACCGTCTTTTTCATTGTCTGATACGTTCCTTGTGTTACGACGGGTAGGGGAGTCGGTAGTCTAATGAGCTGCCTTGCTTATTTCAACGCTGATTGAATGGTCATTTTGCTTTATTTTCAGCATCTTGGATGTTTTTTTGGCCGGCTTTTGCCGTATTTGGTGTTGCTGGCGCAGCAGAACCGATAGGGATGGGGCGAGTACCCCATCAGCACAGGCCATACCAGCCTGAGCTCACCGTAATGAGTCGCTTCACCGGGTTAACAGGGGATGCAGGGCCGCAGGTTTTGCCTGCAACCCGCACAGGGGGGATGTCAGACGGATGGGTGAGCGGCGGGGTCGATCGTTGCCAGCGCACGCATTTCCAGCCGCTGCTCGCCGGGGCGACAGACCAGCACCGAGCCTTGCTCGAACCAGTCTCCCAGCACGATGCGGCGGGCGGGGTGGCCATCGAGGGTGAAGTCGTGGATGGCGGGTCTGTGGGTGTGGCCGTGGATCATCATCCGGCAGTCGTGGGCGCGCAGGGTGTCGTCCACCGCCGCGGGCGTCACATCCATGATGATCTGGCTCTTGTGGGCGTTCTCCATCTGGCTTTGGCCGCGCATCTTGCAGGCGATGGCCTGACGGCGGGCAAGCGGCAGCCGCAGGAACAGCCAGCGCAGCCACTTGAGCTGGGTGATGCGGCGAAACTTCTGATACCCCTCATCCAGGGTGCAGAGCAGATCGCCGTGGCTCAGCACTACCCGCTCCCCATAGAGGTCGATAACGCAAGGGTCACCCAGCAATGTCATCCCAGCGCGCTTGGCAAACTGCTGGCCCAGCAGAAAGTCGCGGTTGCCGTGGATAAAGTAGATGGGCACGTTCTGCTGGCTCAGGGCCAAAAAGGCATCGGCCATCTGTTGATGGAGCGGATTGGGGTCATCGTCGCCAATCCAGAATTCGAAGAGATCCCCCAGCACATAGAGGGCATCGGCGCCGGGGGCGTCGTGCTCGAGAAAGCGCACCAGTGCCGCGGTCATATCGGGCCGCTGGGCAGAGAGGTGAATGTCACTGATAAAGAGGGTGCTCATGATGTGGGGGTCGGGCTCTCGGTCGAAACAGGGCAAACAGGGGTGGCAGAGATAGTAGACACAACAGGGGACGAACAGTGCGCTGCGGGCGCCATCGCGCCAGTTGCGGTATGGATATCGTCACGGGAGGGCGGCTGCCATGACAGTTCGGCCAGATTGCGCCCCTCCAGCGTCAGCAGCGCTGCATAAGGATCGCCCGCCAGCCCCAGCAACCGGCACATGGCCGCTTCCCCTTTCAATCCCTCTTCAAGGCGCAGGCGCAGCACTTCGCGGTAGAAAGCATCGCCAAACCGCTCGAGCAGGGCCGCCATCAGGGTGAGGTGGCGCCAGCCATTCAGCGTCTCGATAGGGGCGGGGGTGACATAGAGCTCCAGCGGCCAGTTGGTGATGCGGTTATCACAACCGTTATCGGCACAGCTCTGGTCGAGGCAGGCAAAGATGCGCTCCAGCAACCAGATATTGTCGCCCTTGGCGCTCGCCTGCCAGCCTTGCTCTGCAAAAATAGCGGCAAACTCGGCGGGATCTGTATGCTGGCAGAGGATATCGAGATCGCTGCCGGGCCGATCGAGGCCGATGGCGAGCGTGCTCACCAGCGCCATATCGCTGCACTGCGCGGCCAGCTCATCCCACACACCGGCGGTGAGCAGGGCATGGGCCGAGCGCTGGCGTGGGTTGCCGTGGGCCAGATAGTCGAGGCGGCGCCAGTTTGGGCTGGCAGTGGGGGAGGCAGATGGAAAAACTGCGGCCGGGGCCGCAGTTTTGTCAGTGCCGAGTCGGCAGAGATCAGTCAGCAAGGGTCACCTTGGTGATCACTACGTCTTCTACCGGCACGTCCTGGTGGATACGGCCGTAGTTGCCGGTCTTGACGCCCTTGATCTTGTTGACCACGTCCATGCCGGCGGTCACTTCACCGAATACGCAGTAGCCGAAGCCCTGAGTGGTGGCGGATTTGAAGTCGAGGAAGTCGTTGTTGTTCACGTTGATGAAGAACTGGGCGCTGGCAGAGTGCGGCTCCATGGTGCGGGCCATGGCGATGGTGCCGATCTTGTTGGACAGGCCGTTGGCCGCTTCGTTCTTGATGGGGGCGCGGGTGTCTTTCTCTTCAAAGCCCGGGGCATAGCCGCCGCCCTGGATCATGAAGCCGTCGATGACGCGGTGGAAAATGGTGTTGTCGTAGTGACCGTCACGGCAGTATTGCAGGAAGTTGGCCACGGTTTCCGGGGCTTTTTCAGCGTTCAGGGTGAGGGTGATGTCGCCGTGATTGGTGTGCAGAGTGACCATGATATGTCCTTTCATTTGATGCGGACGACGAAGTGCCCGCAGGTGTATGGCATAAAGTGGTGGCAATTCTAGCCCATCAGGGGCTGGCGGCATAGTCTCTCTGGCGCCGTAACCGTGCTGGCAGGCGGGATTGGCCACGTTTTCTGCCTCGTTTTCTGCCCCTGAACGGGGTATTATGACCAACCATTTTACTCACAGGCAGTGGTTAGAAGATGCTGAAGATATACAACACACTCACTCGTCAAAAAGAAGAATTCAAACCTATCCACCCGGGCAAGGTGGGCATGTATGTGTGTGGTGTCACCATCTACGATCACTGTCATATCGGCCACGGCCGCACCTTCGTCGCCTTTGATGTGGTGGCTCGCTATCTGCGTTACGCAGGTTACGACCTCACCTACGTGCGCAACATCACCGACGTGGATGACAAGATCATCAAGCGCGCCGCTGAAACCCGCGTCACCTGCGACGAGCTGACCGAGCGTCTGATCGGCGACATGCACGCCGACTTCGACGCCCTCGGCATGGTGCGCCCGGATATCGAACCGCGCGCCACCCAGCACATCGAAGAGATCATCGAGCTGGTGCAATCCCTGCTGGAAAAAGAGCACGCCTACGTGGCGGATAACGGCGATGTGATGTTTATCGTCGAATCCTACGCCGACTACGGCAAGCTCTCCGGCCAGGATCTGGAGCAGCTGCAAGCCGGTGCCCGCGTTGACGTGGTCGATGCCAAGCGCAACCCGCTCGACTTCGTGCTGTGGAAGATGTCCAAGCCCGGCGAGCCAACCTGGGAAAGCCCCTGGGGCCCGGGCCGTCCTGGCTGGCACATCGAGTGCTCCGCCATGAACTCCAAGCACCTTGGCAACCACTTCGACATCCACGGCGGTGGCTCCGATCTGCAGTTCCCGCACCACGAGAACGAGATCGCCCAGTCCTGCTGCGCCCACGGTGGCGACTACGTCAACACCTGGATGCACAGCGGCATGGTGATGGTGGATAAAGAGAAGATGTCCAAATCCCTTGGCAACTTCTTCACCATCCGCGATGTGCTGGCCCACTACGACGCCGAAACCGTCCGTTACTTCCTGATGTCTGGCCACTACCGCAGCCAGCTCAACTACTCGGAAGATAACTTGAAGCAAGCCCGCGCCGCGCTGGAGCGCATGTACACCGCCCTGCGCGATCTGCCGGTGGCCGCTGCTGCCGGTGGCGATGAGCAGGTAGCGCGCTTCAAGGAAGCGATGGACGATGACTTCAACACCCCGGAAGCTTACTCCGCCCTGTTCGATCTGGTGCGCGAGATCAACCGTCAGAAAGCGGAAGATATGGTCGTTGCCGCCGCGCTGGGCGCCCGTCTGCGCGAACTGGGCGCCGTGCTCGGTATCCTGCAGCAAGACCCTGAGGCTTTCTTGAAGGGTGACGAAGCGGACGAAGAGGTTGCCGAAATCGAGCGCCTGATCGCCGAGCGCAATCAGGCCCGTGCCGACAAGAACTGGGCCGCGGCGGATGCCGCCCGCAACCGTCTCACCGAGATGGGTATCGTGCTGGAAGACAGCGCCGGCAAGACCAGCTGGCGCCGTGCCTAAGGCCGGTGGGCCTTGTTGGCGTCTGGTGCCAACAGGTTGAGCCAATAAAAAACCGCAGCCCTTGGGCTGCGGTTTTTTTGTGGTCTGCAGTGAAGCTTCAGCATCTTTCAGTCTGATCCCCTCGCCCCTTGGGAAATAGAGATACTAAAAAATTCGTATTCGCATGGCTTGTTAGATTAAGGACGTAAGCTTTTTAGAGCTTCAATTTTAAATTTTTGCAATGGAATATCTTGAGGGCTAGCATTTAAATCAACATTTAATAGTAAACGGATTCTTTCTGGGTTACTTAAAATATCATCAATGTGTGTACCACCCATACTTTTATATAGTTCAATACGTTCCCTCATATCCAAGAATTTTTTCTTAATATTTTTTAGATTGTAAACTCCTTCAAGTTCAAAAATAACTGAATTCTTCAATAGCTTAGGGCAATTATTATTAATACCTACAGTTATTCTTGACGATTCTGGTGAGTTGAATGGAGTGTCAGGTAATACACTGAATTGAAATATATCTATTTGCTCCACTGAATCTCTTTTAGGGTGGAAGTGTTCAAGCATATCAGATTCTTTTTTGAAAGAAGAGTTGCAGCGATAGCATGATGGAAGTAAGTTATTAATTGATAATGCTAGAAATGGATATTTTGATTTTGGTAGGAAATGATCCAGTGCTGGAATATAAGTTTTTCTTGCAGTTCTAACAATTTCAACAGAATCATATGCACAGAATGGACATGGTGTTAGATTGTAAGATTCAATAATTCTCTCGTTAAATATCCCTCTGAAAGTGTCATAGTCAAACATACTAAATGGGGATTGAAGCCATGGTGAAAAATTTTCTATATATTTTTTAGTTATTTTATATCGTGACCTCTTAAAGTTTTGTATCTTTTTAAGAGCGGTGAGTTTTTTCCCAAGAGCATTTGCTGATAAGTTATCTTTGACATAGCTGAATGGGTTTTCTTGATTACCTGGATTAAGATTAGTAATTTCGTCAAGAACCCGCGTAGCTTTTAAAATAATAAGTTCTTCATTTCCTCTGACGTCAATATCTTCTATGTCAGTTAGATTTTCATTTATTTGCGAGTAGTATCTATAAGGGTGGTATCGTTCTGCAAGCTGCGGCAGTGTCGTATAAATGTGATCTGCAATATTCTCTAATTCAGTTGGAGATGCATTAATTAAAGACATGATGTTGTCATTGCTAAATAACTCGTTAAATATATTCCTATGATTTTCTGGTATCTGTTCGGAAAATGCTCTGACATAAGGAATAACATTAAGTCTAACATGTTGCTCGATCTCATTTATGAGATTACGGTTTAGATTGGCATTAATATGTATCATATCCGCTCCAAAAGACTTCTAATGTTGTTGCTCGATATTCTAGATATAATGTCTATGTCATCTTGAGTTCGTGTGTTTTTGTTAAGTAATCTAGTTAGTGTGTCATTCGTTATTTCACCATAAGTAGACGAAATATGCAGACCTTGAAGATATAGATCTGTGATCTGTGTTGCATAGCCAGGTGATTCACTAATGAAAACAACACCATTATCTCGCTTGCTCAAACTAACAATGTTTTCTGGAAGTAAATCACTGATTACTATGGGGGAGTGGCTGGTAATAATAAATTGAAACTTCTCTGCAACTGACTCTGTAGATATTAATGATATTATCTCGCTTATTATTTTTCGTTGCCATTCCGGATGTAGATAGATATCAATCTCGTCCATCAAAATTATATGGTTAGTCACGCCCTTAGTCTTTTGAATATATCTGAATATATTTGCAAGCAGCAGTGCTTTTGCAAGTTCTCCAGAGCTCAAACCATCCCAACCGTATTCAAAGGCATCATTCAAGTGATATTTAGAACGTTCCAGACCTTCCATTATATATTGAATCTGGTTTGGCTCGGAGTGTATAAAAGTCGTTCTGTCTGGAAACTCATCAATGTTATGATAATTTTTATTATCATAGTTGCTCAGGTTTACAATAATGTTATCTATTGCTGTGATATTATTTTTAAGCGTCAAATATGTATTTTCTTTTTCTGGTCGAAATGAATTTGATCTACGAACATCATCACTCCATTTATCTATGTTATCAATGTACTCTTTCTCCCATAGGTCAATGCTTGTTAAACTAATGCCATGAGTTGAGAATATATGTGCTAGAAGTATCGCTGCAATTTGAACTTGACTGCCATTAATTAACTGAGGATTATTTTTTGCAATTTGTGAGCTGATGCTTAGAATAAAGTTATTTCTAACTGAAATACCATTATCATTCTCATAAGATATAAATGTGTTCTTTATGTCATGAATGTTTAAATTTTTCTTCAAGAGTAATTCATTTAATATTTTGTGTGTTGCCTTATCTCTTTCAATATTATAAAAGATCTTTGATAGTTTTTGGTCGTCAAGTTTGTATAGTGTGATTTTATATTTTGGTCTTAATTCATTTTGATAATATTTAGATGATGAGAAAAAGTTCGACAATATTTTATTTTGATAACGTCTATTGGCTTTTGTGCTTTTATAAATAGATGGAGTAAGCGTTGATACAGTGCCCATGTTTTTATTTAATGATGAAAATGGCTCGGAAATGTTATTTATTTTCGCAATGCGCACATTGCCATCTAAATATTCATGTAAAATTTTATATTTTTTATCGGCATTTACATCTTTGGGTGCATAGTATCTAGTATGGATCTCATATTCATTTTTATCGTTATACCAGACCATGAATAGTTGCTGATTTGGATCTGTTCCGTCAGAAGAAATTAAATCCAAAATACTTGTTTTTCCTACACCATTTTTTCCTATGATGGCTTGAAATGATGAACCTTTATAATAGGTATCTATGGTTGGTGAACTTGCTATTGATAGAACGCCGCCCACATGCTCGCATTTGAATCCACCATGTAATATAATATTAATATTCTTTAGGTGTTTATATGATTCTACATATATGTGTATTAACTTCAATTTATATTCCTTGATAATGGTTCTTTCGACATAGAGTGATTTTATTAGGGCCGTGGGTTCGATTAGCTAAGCGTAATTGGACGTTCGAGAAGTAAGGGGTTATTACGATGAAATATGCACTTTCGGGTATCCAATATATAGCTATTTTCCGATAGGGATATGTGCCGCTTGCCGTTGTACTCACCATGATTTTTTCCACCTATGCAACCATGTCGATGACACCTGTTGTATCTGAGCGACAATCTGATCTCGCCACGGGGTGGGCGAAGGGTTGGTTCTGAGATAAGGATCCCCATTTGTTATCCCGATAACACGGGGATGGGAGCAGTACACGAAGTACATTACCCGCTATTTCTAAGTACGGTTTTCAACTTTCCAATGGTCACCTTCACTAGATGGTTTATTGTTTTTATCACCATCCATACATCGGGTTACTTTATTTTTCCCTGTACCCATTATAAGCGGGAACCAAATAGGATTTTGATCTTTGGTAAGCATAAAATAGACTGGATCTTCAATGGTTACGTTTTGTGGCTCTTTTGGGCTGCAAAGTAAAAAGTGAGGCCTTACATTTGGCCATGTATCTTCATCGCCGAAAATAGCCTTGAACCTCTTGTTTTTACTGTTTAACTGAGCGTTGCTAAAATAGCTATCGCCTTTAGCTTCAATCATCACAATATGGGTTGTGTTTTCGTGATCAACAAAAGCAAGAAGAAAATCGACATCCTCTTGAGTGCCTGATATTTGCAAGTCCACCTTTTTATTATTGTCGATGAAGTTTCGTGGGAATGTTTTTTCATCATGTTCTTGGGTGAGAAACAGGCTGGCATAGATCCAGTCAAGGTGATAATCCATAGCAGCAAAGTATTCACTGGGGATTGTGATACCGATGAGCCTAGATATCTCATCAAGCTGTATTTTATCCATGCGAAATTCTGGGTTTCCCAGCATTTGACCAATTAGGTAAAACCGCTCTTTTCGGTTAAACGATTTCAAATTATCAATTAGGCTGTTGCTCATATCAATCTCGAAAATGTATCTTGTCTGATAGGAAATAATGCAATGGAAATCGGTGTATATCGTAGGGTGTAATGAACGAAGTGAATTACACCTCTATCTCAGATCGGCATGAATCCTGTATCTGATATTTTCCTCGGGGCTATGGGTCGGGTGTTGCCCCCTGTTGTTCGCCGAGGTGAGACCGTTTGTCCAGGCCGCGAGGCAGGACGCCGAGCGAGCGCCGCTGGGTCATGGGCCAAACCGGTATTGGACGAGAAACGCTCGGCCCGGTTTGGCGCAAGGACATGGATGTCCGTAGCGGACTTTGACCGACGCCATGGATGGCGAAGGTCAAAGCCCATCGGCGCGTGCCGTGGGACAAACGGGTGAACCGAGGGAACCCGACGCAGGAGGGCGAACAAGTGGGGGTGGCCTTTCTTTTGGTGACTTTTCTTTGGCCACGCAAAGAAAAGTCACTCGCCAAGCCGCGCAGCGGCGGCGAAACCCCGTCGAGGGCAACGCCCTCGTGTCCTGCATGACGAAGTCATGCCCATCAGGCTAGTGACCCCTCACCCTAGCCCTCTCCCGCAAGGGGAGAGGGGACGGTTACCTTGGCGCAGGGGCGGGAGACCGGCTGGTCTCCGCTAAAGTCGCTACCGCCCCTGACTGTCGCTACCAGATTGCGCCGTTGACCATTGATCTCGGAAAAGGGGTCAACAGACGCCCGTCGCCATATTACGGAGCCAGAGTGGTCTTATCTATGGTTTTGATGAGCTAACTATCAGAAAAGAGTGGTTTTTTGCGCTGGCACAAACTTTTATTAATTAGCGATTAGTTGTTGGTTGTCGGGCTTGGAGCTGGCAGGGCGGTGGGGGGACGCCGCGAGAGGCGTGCAAACGGTAAAAAAAGAGTGAAGCGCAAACAGTAAAAAGCGAAGGGGCCCGCAGTGGGCCCCTTGTTGTTGGTGCTCGACGCGGCGCCGCTATTTGGCGGCGGGGGTTGGGAAGTATTTGCTGTGCAGCAGCGGGTATTCGCTGCTCGCCAGCACCTGGGTCAAGCCGGTCTGGAACTCCTTGACCAGTTCGTCGCTCACCGGATGGCTGAAGGCGAAGCAGAACTGCTCCGAGCTCAGTACCCACTGCTCCTTGAAGCGGGCGGGATCGAGTTTTTGCTCGACGATCAGCTGCTCCATGGTGGTCTTGTTGGTGGAGACCAGATCGACCCGGCCGGAGGTGAGCATCTTGAGCGCCTGTGCCAGCCGGTTGGCGGCCATCAGTTTACTCTCGTCAAAGCCGTTGTTGAGCAGCAGTTGCTCCCCCACATCTGCCCGCACCGCCCCGATATTGAACGCCTTGGCATCGTCGAGTTTGGTGATGGTGATATTGCGATCGGCCAGCCCCACCAGCACGATCTCGGCATACCCGATGGGGCAGGCCCACTTGAACAGGGGGTCCCGCGCCTGGGTGCGGGCGGTGGAGAAGAGCACCGCATTGGGCTTTTGGGTCAGCAGGTAGTAGCCGCGCGCCCACGGCATGATGGTGACGGGCTGCGCCGGTGTATTGGTCTTTTTCCATACCAGTTGCAGCAGTTCGACCGCGAGGCCGGTGGGGGCGCCGCTGGCATCGGCGTAGTTGTAGGGTTTGTAATCTTCGGTGATGTAGTGCAGTTTGCCGAGCTCAGGACTCGCCTGTGCGAGGGTGGCCAGCAGCGCCCCGGCCAATCCAATCCATGGTTTCATTTTTGCCATCCTGATCAAGGGAATATCTGCTCAAGTGTGACCAAGCTGGCCGATTTCGCCAAGGCGATGGAGCATGTTTGGCAAAAAAGCGCGGGTGCAC
Source organism: Aeromonas veronii bv. veronii (assembly GCF_000820225.1). Classification (GTDB taxonomy): domain Bacteria; phylum Pseudomonadota; class Gammaproteobacteria; order Enterobacterales; family Aeromonadaceae; genus Aeromonas; species Aeromonas veronii. The sequence continues at coordinate 29,428 of NZ_CDDK01000013.1, read as the reverse complement.
AGTCCCATCCCGCGCCCAATGTCGGCGGCGATCGGGGCGTTAGCGCAGCGGCAGGTATTTGGCTTGCAGGGCCGAGAAATCCGCCGAGGCGACGACATGGGTCAGCGCCTGCTGAAAGAGGGCGACCTCGCTGTCGGGCACCTGACGGCTGAAGGCGTAGCAGAGCGGTCTGGCATCCAGCACGAAGGCGACATGAAAGTCATCCGGCTTGAAGCCCTGTTGCTGCAGGGTTTGATAGCCCGCCAGCTTGTTGGTCGCAAACAGATCGGCACGACCTGAGGTGAGCATTTTGGCCGCCTGGGTGAGGCGGTTGGCCAGCATCAGCTGGCGCTCATCGATACCGCGTTCGAGCAGCAGCTGTTTGGAGACGGTAGAGCGCACCACGCCGACCTTGTAGCGGCTGATCTCGGCCTCCGAGCCGAGGGTGATGTTGTCCGCCTTGCGCCCCAGCAGCACAAACTCCGAGTGATCGATGGGGCAGGCCCACTTGAAGAGCGCTTCCCGCTGCGGGGTGCGGGCGGTGGCAAACAGCACCACATTGGGTTTTTGTTGCAGCAGGTTGTAGCCTCGGGCCCAGGGCATAATGCGGATGGGCTGGGGCGATACGCCGCGCGCTTTCCAGATAAGTTGCATCAGCTCCACCGACAATCTGGTCGGCATCCCTTGCTGGTCGCTGAAATTAAACGGGGGAGAGATTTCGCTCAGATACTCGAGTTTGCCCGGATCGGCCTGCGCGAAGGTGGCCCACAAGAGCAGTAGCAGATGAGGTAGGTGCCATGTCCGCACGGGAAAGATCCTTCGCAATCAACTATGTAGCCCAGTTTGACTGCTTGTGGCGGGAATAGCTAGCTACCTCTATTGCATCTTTCATCAATAAAATGGGCAGCGAACTGCTGCCCGTCGGGTGAGTGAGTGCTCAGCGCACCGGCAGGTATTTGGCCTGCAATTTGCGAAACTCTTCCGAGGCGAGGGCGCGGGTCAGGCCCTGCTGAAAGAGGGTGATCTCGCTGTCGGGCACCTGACGGCTGAAGGCGTAGCAGAGCTGCTCGGCGCTCAGCACCATGGCCACGTTGAAGTCGTCGCTGCTCAGCTTCAGTTCGCGGATGGCGTCATATCCCGCCAGCTTGCTGGTGGCGAGCAGGTCGGCGCGGCCGGAGAGCAGCATCTTCAACCCCTGCGACAGGCGGTTGGCCGGGATGATGTTGTTGTCATCCATGCCGTTGTTGAGCAGCAACTGATCGGCGGCGTCCGAGCGCACCGCGCTGATCTTGTACTGGCTCATCTGATCGAAGGCGGTCAGGGTGATGTTCTGCGCTTTGCGGCCCAGCAGTATGTACTCCGAGTAGCCGATGGGGCAGACCCACTTGAAGAGATCCTCCCGCGCCTGGGTGCGGGCGGTGGAGAAGAGCACCACGTTGGGCTTCTGGGTTAGCAAGTAATAACCTCGCGCCCAGGGCAGGATGCGCACCGGCTGGGGCGTCACACCGCTGTGTTGCCAGATCATCTGCAGCAGATCGACCGCAAGGCCGGTGGGCTGGCCTTGCGGATCGCTGTAGTTGTAGGGGGGGTACTCTTCGGTGAGGTACTCGAGCTTGCCCAGATCAGCCCGGGCCGTCGAGGCCCAGCAGAGCAGCAACAGATGACAGATCAGCCATATCCTCATTGGGAACATCCTTAGCGATCAACCTTCCCTTGAGTGTGACCATGAACAGAGTAAATAGCCATTCACTGCCGTTACCAGCGGGCGCGGGTCTGCCCGATGGGCTGGTAGGCTTCATCCCGCAGCCCCACCAGCAGGGTCTTGCCATCGGCTTGCAGCCTGAATTCGCCGTAGCGGGCCGCTTCGTACTGCTCCGCCGTGCCCTCTTCAAAGAAGTAGGCATCGGGGCCGATCTGCCACTGCCGCTCGCTCTGGTGCACCTGCAATAGCCGCTCATCGCTGGCGAGCCGATCCGGTTTGCCATCGGCCACCAGACTGGCCACCTGATGGGCATCGAGGCGGATCACCAGGGTGTCGCTGCCCTTGTTTTGAGTAGTTTGGGCGTCGCGGCTGGTCAGCTCGCGGGCAATTTCGTAGTTGAGCCGCATATAATCCCCCTGCATCAGGGAGCGGGGATCGACCGGAGCGAGCCGCAGCAGCACCACTTCGCCGCTGCTCATGGCGTGCTCATAGCGCCAGACGGTGGCATTGATGCCTGCCAGGATGGCGAGGCCGCTCAGCAACAGGGCGAGTTGTCGGGTGACGGGTTTCATGAGTCGCTCCTTGCCGCGAAGGTGATGAGCCGCTGGCGGGCACCCAGTAGCAGGATGCCGGAGCCCAGCAGCAGCCAGGATTTGGTCATCAGGGTGAGCCCCAGATCGTAGTAATAGAGCGAGCCATAGCCGAGCAGCAGCAGGGCCGAGAGGGTCATCAGCCCCAGACTGCCAGCATAAAAGCCGAGGATCAGCACCAGTGCGCCTGCCCCCATGCCGGGGATGATGGCACTGATCAGCACCAGCGGCAGGCCAAACAGCAGGGGGAGCTTGAGTTTCACCATCACCGCCAGCAGCAGAGCAGCGCAGAGCAGGGGATTGAGCCAGAGCGGCAGGCGGGACAGCCCCAGTTCGTCCAGCACGCTGCTGCCGCCATCCCACAGCGGGTGGTGCAGACGGCCCAGCACCAGCAGGGAGAGGGCCAGCCCCAACGTGATGGAGTGATAGAGCTGGTGGCGCTCTGGATCCCTATCTGCCCGTAGCCAGCAGAAGGTGATGGCCGCCATCACCAGCGGCAGGGCCAGCAGTTGCAGCCCGAGGCAGGCGAGGCCAAGAGTGAGCAGCAGGGCCGCCGCCACGCTGTGAAACAGCCGCACCAGCCAGTGATCGAACAGCACGGCGATGGCAAGGGAGAGCAGGCACAACCCAAACCAGAGCAGGGTGTGATGAAGATCAAGCTGATCGAGCAGGCCATAGAGCAGCCAGGCATCGGCCGCCAGGGTAAGGGCCAGCACGAATTGATCCCAGAGATCGCCGCGCTGGCTGCGATTAAGGGCGTAGGCACCCGCCAGCAACACGGCCCCCAGCAGCAAGGCGCTGTTGGCCTCGCGGGTCAGCTGCTCGAAGGTGAGAAACAGGAAAAAGAGCAGGAACAGGGCGGCAATCCAGCCCACCAGCCCGAGCAGAAAGCGGCTCGACCAGTGGGGCTGGGTATCACGGGGCTGATCCCCTTCCACCAGATTGGCCTGTTGCAGTGCTTGCCAAAGGGTCAGATCACTCATGAGACCTCCGTTGTTGTTGCAGCCAGCGGGCGGCGGTGACCGAAAGGCCGATGGCAATCAGGCTCAGCAGCAAGAAGCCGTTGATGTCGGGCTCCATCCACTTGCCCAGCGCCGCGAGGATGACGGCAATCAGGCTGAGGCACCCCATGGCGAGTCCGGCGATAAATCTGTGATGCCAAAGGGCATAGGCCGCGGCGAGCCAGCCAAGCCAGAGCGGCCACACCAGCGCAGAGGCGGCATCAAACAGCGCTAGCAGGGTGAGCAGGGTGGCCCCCAGACCGGCAGCCAGGCCCGCCAGCCAGCCTGGCATCAGGCGCCAGCGGTTTGGCGCCAGCAGAAGCAGACCCCAGAGGGCGGCGTTGAGCAGGGTAAGGCACCAGCCCAATCCCTCTTCATCGAAGGTAAAGAAGAAGGTGAACAAACCGAGCCGCCAGTAGAGCACCAGCGCCAGCTGGCCGAGCAGCCAGCTTAAGGTCCAGAGCAGGGGGCTTTGGCCAAATGCCGCCAGCGGCACCAGCATCAGCGCCCAGGTGGCGAACAGCTGCCAGGGATCGGCGCCGGTCTGGTAGGTCTGACCCACCAGCGCCAGCAGGGCGCCGATATTGAGGGCGATAGCGAGCAGCAGCGCCTGACGGGGGGTATCCCCCAGCGGTTTGCGCCACAGCAGAAGCAGCATAGCGAGCAGCGGCGCCTCCAGCAGGGCGAGGCGGGAGACCCGGCCCAGCTCTTGCCAGTTGAAGGCGACGAAGAAAATAAGGCCAGCCCCGATACAGAGGGCGCCGAGCCAGAGCAGCAGCCGGTCAAACAGCCACTGCCAGCGCGCTGGATGGGGGGGAAGATCGGCGAGGGTCAGGGCGTCCGCCAGCTTCTCTGGCGCCAGCCGTCCCTGTTTGACCCATTCGAGAAGCGTCTCTCTTGATATGTTGTGCATGGGGGGACTCCACGAGGTTTGCCCCATTATGGCATGAGGTCCCCGCAACCGTGCACTGCCCCTTGGCTGTAGGGCAGGTGGTTGCGACAGCGGGTTACGCACTAGACAAAGCAGCAAACAAAAAAGCCCTCTGAGGGGGAGGGCTTGAGCAGCGGAAAAGGCGATCAGGCAAAGATCAGGGTGCTCACCCCGAGGCCGACGAAGAGGATGGCGCAGGCGATGCGGATCCCCTTGAGCGGCAGCTTGTCTGCCCCCAGCTTGCCGATCAGCACCACAGGCACGTTGGCCAGCATCATGCCGAGGGTGGTCCCGGTAATGACCTGCACCAGCGAGTCATACTTGGCGGCCAGTAGCACGGTGGCAATCTGGGTCTTGTCGCCAATCTCGGCAATAAAGAAGAGCACGAAGGTGGCCATAAAGGGGCCGTATTTATCGAGCGGGCTCTCCTCGTCATCCATCTTGTCCGGCACCAAAATCCAGATAGCCATGGCGATAAAGGCGATGGCGACCAGCCAGGTCATTATCTTGGGATCGAGCCAGCGGCTGATGAACTCGCCAATCCAGGCAGCGCCCGCATGGTTGAGCAGGGTAGCCGCCAGCATGCCGGCGATGATGGGCCAGGGCTTGCGAAAACGGCAGATGAGCAGCAACGCCAACAGCTGGGTTTTATCGCCGATTTCGGCAATAGCGACGCTGAGGGTTGAGGTTAACAAGGCTTCCATAAAAATGACCGGGGGACGGAATTGTTATAAACCAAAGACAAGCCTGCGCCATCCGTCCCCGGTATTGGCACTGACCCGTCAAAGGTCTTGTCAAATCCATGGCTGGCATGGATCACCCTGACCATGGTGATTTGGCACCAAGTATGTTGATCAGGGTCGCAAACCGGCATTCATGCAATGGATGGCACCGGCGTGCGAGACTACTCCCCCTCGATGGGAGCGGGCATTCTAGGGAAAAACCGCATGAGTGACAAGGGGATCAGCCACCCACCAGCTTGACGCTGAAACCGGCTTTCTCCAGCTCGGTTTTGATCAGGTCCCGTTTATCCCCCTGGATCTCGATCACTCCCTCCTTGATTCCGCCTCCGGTGCCGCACTTTTTCTTGAGCAGGGTGGCCAGGGATTTTTGCTGTTCGGCGGGTACGCCATGAATGGTGATCACCCCGGCACCCTTGCGCCCCTTGGTCTCGCGGCGAATGCGCACGGTGCCGTCGGTGGGGAAGGGGGAGGCGGATTGGGGAGCGCTCTGCTCCTTGATCATGCCACCATCTGTGCTGTAAACGAGGCGGCTGTTGTTGTCGTGACTCATGGCAATACTTTATGGGTTAGCTAAGCGGAGTTTGATTTTACTCAAATAAAAGTTGAAGACACAGCTTATAATGCCCCAAGTAAAAGCGAATTATTATTGTTTAACTTCAGGAGTCAGTCATGGTACTCACGCAGTTGTCACCGGGACAGAGTGCTCGCATCAAGAATATGAATCAGCTCGCCCGGCCGCTGCGCCGCAAACTGATGGTGATGGGCCTGTTGCCCCAGACTGAAGTCATCTATCTGCGCTCCGCTCCCCTGGGGGACCCGCTCCAGATCCAGTGCCAGGGGATCTGTCTCTCCATGCAAAAGAGTCTGGCCCAGCAAATAGAAGTCGAGCCGGTATAACCCGCTGCTCGGCTGCCGCTCCGGTCAAGAAAGTCACCGGGAGCGGTTCAGAGACAAGAAGTCGAACCTGCAAAGCGGCTTGCCACACGCACGCGGCGGGTTCAGAAGAAAAAAGAGGTAGAGCTGGTATGAATTATTCCCTGGTAACGGTAGGTAACCCCAATAGCGGCAAGACCTCCCTGTTCAACGCCCTGACCGGCGCCCGCCAGCAGGTAGGCAACTGGAGTGGTGTCACCGTCGACAAGAAGATGGGTGAGTTCAGCGCGGGTGAGCATCACTTCAAGCTGATGGATCTGCCCGGCATCTATAGCCTGGCCAGTCAGGATGGCAGTCTGGACGAGCAGATCGCCAGCCGCTTTGCCCAGGGCCAACAACCCGACCTGCTGCTCAACGTCATCGACGCCGCCAATCTGGAGCGCTCCCTCTACCTCACGCTGCAACTGCGCGAACTGGGCCTGCCGATGGTGGTGGTGCTCAACAAGCTGGATATCCTGCAAAAGCGCCGCATCGTCATCGACGAGAGCAAGCTAGGCAAATCCCTCGGTTGCCCGGTGGTGGCCCTCTCTGCCCACAACAGCAAGCAGGTTGCCGCCTTCAAGCAGCAGATCCGGCAGTTTATCGGTCAGCCGCAAGCCGCCTTGCAGCTCGATTACGGCCACGCGCTTGAAACCGATTTGGCGGAGCTGGAAACCCTGCTCGCCCCGCATCACCTCACTACCCGTGGCCGCGCCCTGCGCCTGCTGGAAGAGGATGCGGTGATGCAGGAGACCCTGCTGCCCGGTCAGCAGGCGGCCGCAGCCAATGTAGTGGCTCGCGCCCATCAGGGACAGGATATCGACCTGCAACTGGCGGATATTCGCTACGGCCATATCCACCAGTGGGTACAACAGGCTCGTCAGCAGAAGGGCAAGCTCACCGAGGCCCAGAGCGAGTGGCTGGATCGGGTGCTGCTCAATCGCTGGATTGGCATCCCCTTCTTCCTGTTTGTCATGTACCTGATGTTCCTGTTTGCCATCAACGTTGGCAGCGCCTTTATCGACTTCTTCGACATCATGGGCGGCGCCCTGTTTGTCGATGGGGTGCACCACCTGCTGGGGCTGGTCAATGCCCCAGAATGGCTGGGCGCCATTCTGGCTGATGGCTTCGGGGTCGGCTTGCAGACCGTGGCCACCTTTATTCCGGTGATTGGCTGCCTCTATCTGTTCCTCGCGGTGCTGGAGAGCTCCGGCTATCTGGCCCGCGCCGCCTTCGTGGTGGATGCCCTGATGCGCCGCCTCGGCCTGCCGGGCAAGGCGTTCGTGCCGATGCTGATGGGCTTTGGTTGTACCGTCCCCTCGGTGATGGCGACCCGTACCCTCAACTCCGAGCGGGAGCGGCTGATGACCTCCGCCATGGCCCCCTTCATGTCGTGCGGTGCCCGTCTGCCGGTTTACGCCCTGTTTGCGGTGGCTTTCTTCCCCGAGTCTGGCCAGAACCTGGTGTTCGGTCTCTACCTCATCGGCATTCTGGTGGCGGTGCTCACCGGCCTGTTGCTGCGTAGCACCCTGCTGCCGGGCAAGAGCGACTCCATGCTGATGGAGATGCCGGATTACGAGTGGCCGCGTCCGGTCAACGTTGCCATCAAGACCTGGCAGAAGCTTAAATCCTTCGTCTTTGGCGCCGGTAAAACCATCGTACTGGTGGTAGCCGTGCTGAGCGTGCTCAATTCCCTGGGTACCGATGGCAGCTTTGGCCATCAGGAGCAGGAGAGCTCGGTCCTGAGCAAGATCAGCCAGGCGGTGACCCCGGTGCTGCACCCCATAGGTGTACGCGATGACAACTGGCAGGCCACGGTCGGTATCGTCACCGGTATCTTCGCCAAAGAGGCGGTGGTCGGGACCCTCAACAGCCTCTACGCCGGTGGTGGCGCAGATGAAGAGGAGGAGAGCGAGTTCTCGCTGGTGGCCAGCTTCCACGAGGCGATCGATGCCGTGGCGGCCAATCTGGCGGAGATCAACCCGAGCGACCCCATGGGGCTTGATGTTGGCAACCTCGACGACCAGAAAGCTGCCGCCGAGGCGCAGGAGGTGGATGTCTCCACCTACGGCAATATGCAGACCCACTTCGACGGGGCGGCCGGTGCCTTTGCCTATCTCTTGTTCGTGCTGCTCTACATGCCTTGCGCCGCAGCCATGGGCGCGCTGGTGCGGGAAACCGGTCGTCAGTGGGCGCTGATGACGGCGGTATGGTGCAACTACATGGCCTTTATGTGCGCCACCCTCTTCTATCAGGTGGCCACCTTCGCCGCTCACCCGGAACAGAGCTTGTTCTGGATCGCCAGCTACGGCCTCTCTCTGGTACTGCTCTGGTGGGCCGGTCGCCGTCACGGTGACATCGTCGCCCGCAAGGTGGTGACCTTATGATCCTGCGCGAGCTGGGGGATTACCTCGCCGCGCAGCAGAAGGTGAGCCGGCGTGATCTGGCTCGCCACTTCCACACCTCGGAAGATGCGGTGGAGGCCATGCTTGGCGTCTGGATGCGCAAGGGGCGGGTCATCAAGCGTGAAAGCCGGGTCTGTGGTGGCAGTTGCTGCGGCAAGAGCGAGGAGGTGATGTTCGAGTGGTGTGACGCGGGCCAGATTGGCATCAAGATCCGCTAAACGACTACCAGACCTCATCACCAAACATCGAACAATAAAAAACGGCAGATCCTGCTCAAGGGTCTGCCGTTTTTATTGTTGAAAACAGGCGGGATCAGGCGCCTTGGCGAGCCTCGCTCAGCAGTGCCAGCGCCGGTTGGGCGTTGTCCGGCATCAGCCGGTAGGCCTTGTGATGTTTGACCAGGGTGGTCTTCTTGTTGCCCTGGCTCAGCAGCAGGCCGTGCTTGAAGGCCGCCTCGGCCAGCACCTTCTCGTCACCGCGCACATAGAGGGTGAGGGGTTTGACAAGCTCACCGTCCTCGATATGGCCTTCATATTCGCTATGGCTTACCACCAGACTCGCCTGACCGCCAGATTGCAGGCGCAGCCTGGCGTTCACTTCGCTCTCGGTCAGCACCAGCCAGCCTGCCGTTGCCAGCTCCTCCAGCAGCGCCGCCAGCTTGGCTCCCAGTTGCTGCGGATTGGTCATGGCGCACTGGTATTGGAAGGCGATGCGCTCCAGCAATCCCTTGAGATCGGCGCCCGCACCCAGGGTGCGGCCAAGCTGCACCCAAGCTTTCAAATCTTCCATCACCAGACGGGAGAAGCGCTTCTCCTTGAGGGAGTCGGCCATCCAGGTGCAGAGAAAGTGGCTCTCTTGGGCCGGAGTGCGCTTGCCCGCTTTTTGCTCGGCGGTGCGGGCCAGTTCGGCCAGGCTCTGGGTGGCCATCTCGAGCAGGGCCTGATTGTAGGTCGGAGAGGTCATAAGCAATCCTTGAGTTGACCACCAGGGGTCAACACCGATGACAGAGATGGCAAAGGCGCCAGTGGCGCCTTTGCGGTTCAATAGAGCAACTGCCCGCCTTATTTCGGCTGACGGGGCTTCTTGGCGGCGGCCAGACGCTTGAGGCGCTGACCCTGCAGCTTGGCTTCGGCCATCACCTGGGCCACGGCGTTATCTTCACGCTGCGGGCGCTTGCCAAAGCGACGACGCTCTTGCAGCTGTTTGATCAGCTCGTCACGGCTGCTCACCTCATAGCCCGGTACCATGATGCGACGGATCTTCTGGCCGATCAGGGCCTCGATCTCCAGCAGGGTGCGCTCCTCTTCACGGCTGACGAAGGAGATGGCCATGCCGCGCTTGCCGGCACGACCAGTACGACCGATGCGGTGCACGTAATCTTCCGCCAGGAACGGCAGATCATAGTTGACCACGTATTCCAGGTCCGGAATGTCCAGACCACGGGCGGCCACTTCGGTGGCGACCAGTACCCGTACCTTGCCTTCCATGAATTCGCGCAGGGCGCGGCGACGGTTGCCCTGAGCCTTCTCGCCATGGACCACGGCGGACTTGATGCCGTCGAGGTTCAGCTCCTCGACCAGCACATCACAGCTCTCGCGGGTACTGGCGAACACCAGCACCTGCTGCCAGTTCTGCTTGCCAATCAGCTCTGAGAGCAGCTCGCGCTTGCGCTTCTGCTCGACCGGATAGACGGTGTGGCTGACGGTGTCGGCGGTGGAGTTCTGCTTGTTGACGCTGACGATCTGCGGTCTGTCCAGCATCAGGTTGGCCAGCTTCTTCACCGCGTCGGAGAAGGTGGCGGAGAAGAGCAGGTTTTGACGGGTCTTGTTGACCGCTTGCAGGATCTTCTGCACATCGGCACTGAAGCCCATGTCGAGGATGCGATCCGCTTCATCCATCACCAGACACTCGACGCCGGAGAGGCTGAGGTTGCAGGCGGTGAGGTGCTCCAGCAGACGGCCCGGGGTGGCCACAATGATGTGAGCGCCCGCTTTGAGCTTCTTGGCCTGCACGTCCTGCTTGCCACCGCCGACGATGGTGATGGTGGTGATATCGAGATACTTGGCGAAGTCATTGATGTTGCTCGCCACCTGAGCCGCCAGCTCGCGGGTCGGGGTCAGGATCAGCACTCGGGCGTTGGAAGGCTGGACCGGCGCCGGATTGTCTACCAGACGCTGCAAGATGGGCAGGGCGAAGGCGGCGGTCTTGCCGGTACCGGTCTGGGCGCTGGCCAGCACATCGCGGCCACGGCGAATGGCCGGGATCGCCTGTTGCTGCACAGGGGTCATCTCCTGATAACCGCAATCTGAGACAGCACGCAAAATCTCGGGGGCAAAATCGAACGATTCAAATCTCATAATGGGTTCCTGTGTTCCAGCTGGGCTGTGTTTGGCTTGGTTAGCTCGGCATGAGCGAGACGGAGGTTGTAACCACCGACGGCTGCGCCTGACATCAAGTCAGAGAGTGAGCCGGAAAATGGCGGGCGCGAAGTGTAACAGATAGACGTCACAAATTCTGCCTCAAATGGTTGTCCTTTTCTCATCCTTTGTGGTGTGAATGGCGGTTGAAAGCAATCATTTGACTCCCAAATGCCAAGCTTGGAGGTGTGGGCTAACGGTTTTGGGCAAGGACGAAAGGGATATTGATGGAACTGGAACAGTTAAAACGCCAGCTGGAGCAGCTTGGCGAGCGCAATGACAGCATGCAGCAGGCTCGACACCGCAAGCTGCTCAATATCACCCGCGACACGGGGGAGTTGCTGTCAGTGCTGGTGCAGACCCGTGGGGCGCAGGCGGTGCTGGAGATTGGCACCTCCAATGGTTACTCCACACTCTGGCTGGCAGAAGCGGTGCGTCGGTTGGAGGGGCACGTGACCACCATTGAGCTGGATGAGGATAAGCGCGTGCTGGCCCATGACAACTTTCAGAGGGCAGGGCTGGCCCCTTGGGTAACCTTGCTGGCAGGGGATGCGAGTGAGCTGTTACCGACCTTGCCGCAAGCCGGCTATCAGCTCATCTTCCTCGATTCGGATCGTCAGCACTACCGGGCATGGTGGCCGCAGATCCGCCGCCTGCTGGCACCCCGTGGCCTGCTGGTGGTTGATAACGCCATCTCCCATCGCAGCGAGATGGTGGAGTGGATGAACGAGGTCGGGCAGGATCCGGCTTTTGCCACCTCGCTGGTGCCGGTCGGCAAGGGGGAGTGGCTGGTGGTGCGTTTGTAGGGGGTGGGTAGCTACAAAAAATCAGCCCCGCATGGGCGGGGCTGATAGTAAAAGCGCATCCGGGCCTTGGTCGGTCGGATCAGACAGCCAGATAGTCCATGATCCCTTCGGCCGCTTTGCGTCCTTCGTAGATGGCGGTCACCACCAGATCGGAGCCGCGTACCGCATCGCCACCGGCGAACACCTTGGGATTACTGGTCTGGAAGGCATACTCCGCCTGCTCGCTGGCCTTGATGCGATCCCGGTTGTCGAGCTCGATGCCGAACTCCGCCATCCAGGGCTGGGGGTTGGGTTGGAAGCCAAACGCCATCACTACCGCATCGGCAGCCAGCACCTGCTCTGAACCCTCGATGACCACCGGATTGCGGCGACCATTGGCATCGGGTTCACCCAGCTCGGTGCTCACCACCTTGATGCCGACGGTGCGACCGTTGGCATCCAGCTCGACCGCCACCGGCTGCAGGTTGAACATGAATTCAACCCCCTCTTCGCGGGCGTTTTTCACCTCCCGCTTGGAGCCCGGCATGTTCTCCTCGTCGCGGCGATAGGCGCAGATCACCTTGTCAGCCCCCTGACGGATGGCGGTACGCACGCAGTCCATGGCGGTATCGCCACCGCCCAGCACTACCACCTGCTTGCCGGCGAAGTCGATATAGTCGGCTTGTGCCTTCTCAAAGCCCAGCAGCCGGTTGGCGTTGGCGATGAGGTAGGGCAGGGCGTCATAGACGCCCGGCGCCTCTTCGTTGGCAAAGCCGCCCTTCATGTACTTGTAGGTGCCGACCCCGAGGAAGACCGCATCGAACTCGCCGAGCAGGTCGGCGAAGGTGATGTCCTTGCCCACTTCGGTCTCGAGACGAAACTCCACACCCATCCCCTGGAAGATCTCGCGGCGACGCTGCATCACCTCTTTTTCCAGCTTGAAGGAGGGGATGCCGAAGGTGAGCAGGCCGCCGATCTCCGGATACTTGTCAAACACCACCGGGGTGACGCCATTGCGTGCCAGCACGTCGGCACAGGCAAGACCCGCAGGGCCGGCACCGATGACGGCGACCCGCTTGCCGGTCTTGACCACGTTCGAGAGATCGGGCTTCCAGCCCATCTCAAACGCCTTGTCGGTGATGTATTTTTCGATGTTGCCAATGGTCACCGCGCCGAAGCGATCGTTGAGGGTGCAGGAGCCCTCACAGAGGCGATCCTGCGGGCAGACCCGACCGCACACTTCCGGCAGGCTGTTGGTCTGGTGGGAGAGCTCCACCGCCTCCAGAATGCGCCCCTCTTTGGCCAGCTTCAGCCAGTTGGGGATGTAGTTGTGGACCGGACATTTCCACTCGCAGTAGGGGTTGCCGCACTCGAGGCAGCGATCCGCCTGCATCTGTACCTGCGGCTGATTGAAGGACTCGTAGATCTCCACAAACTGGATTTTGCGGATCTTGAGCGGCTTCTTGGGCGGGTCGACCCGCTGGACATCGATAAACTGAAATACGTTCTGGCTCATAGGGTTCCCTCCTTATTGCGCCTGGATTCTGAGTTCTGCACTGGAACGGCTGGTGTGACCCAGCAGCGATTTCACGTCGCTGGACTTGGGTTTGATCAGCCTGAACTTGGGCACATAGGAGTCGAAGTTGGCCAGGATCTCCTCGGCGCGCGAGCTGCCGGTCTCATTGAGGTGCGCCGTGATGATGCCGCGCAGGTGCTCCTGATGGATGGCGAGATCCGCCACGTCCAGCAGTTCCACCAGCTCTGGGTTGGTGCGCTTGGCGAAGTTGCCGCACTCGTCGAGCACGTAGGCAAAGCCGCCGGTCATGCCCGCCGCGAAGTTGACGCCAGTCTGACCGAGCACGGTGACGATGCCGCCGGTCATGTATTCACAACCGTTGTCGCCAATCCCCTCGACTACCGCCAGAGCGCCGGAATTGCGCACCGCGAAACGCTCGCCGGCAGTGCCTGCGGCGTAGAGTTTGCCGCCGGTGGCGCCGTAGAGGCAGGTGTTGCCGATGATGGCCGCTTCGTGGGATTTGAACGCCACGCCGACATGGGGCTTGATCACCAGCTTGCCGCCGGTCATCCCCTTGCCCACGTAGTCGTTGGCGTCACCGGTGAGGATCATCTCGAGGCCGCCAGCGTTCCAGACGCCGAAGCTCTGGCCTGCGGTGCCGTTGAAGTGCACCTTGACCGGATCGGCCGCCATCCCCTGATTGCCGTGACGTTTGACGATCTCGCCCGAAAGGCGCGCCCCCACCGAGCGGTCGGTGTTGCGAATGTCGTAGCGGAACTCGCCGCCGCTTGAGGTCTCGACCGCTTCCAGCAGCTCTTCCACCATTTTCAGGTTGAGCGGTCCCTTGTCGAAGGTGGGGTTGTGCTGCTGGCTGAACAGGCTGGAGCCTGCCGGCGCAACCGGACGGGCCAGAATGCCGGAGAGATCCAGCTTGGCCTGACGGGCGGTGAGGCCGGGCAGGGCTTCCAGCAGATCGGTGCGGCCAATCAGGTCGGTCAGCTGGGTGACGCCGAGCTGGGCCATCAGCTCGCGGGTCTCCTCGGCGATGAACTTGAAGTAGTTCATCACCATCTCCGGCAGGCCGGTAAAGTGCTCGCGACGCAGCTTCTCATCCTGAGTGGCAACGCCGGTGGCGCAGTTGTTCAGGTGGCAAATACGCAGGTATTTGCAACCGAGCGCCACCATGGGGCCGGTGCCAAAGCCGAAGCTCTCGGCACCGAGGATGGCCGCCTTGATGATGTCGAGGCCGGTCTTGAGACCGCCATCCACCTGCAGCCGCACCTTGTGGCGCAGACCGTTGGCGACCAGCGCCTGCTGGGTTTCAGCCAGGCCCAGCTCCCACGGGGAGCCGGCATATTTGACCGAGGTGAGGGGGCTCGCGCCAGTGCCACCGTCATAACCGGAGATGGTGATGAAGTCGGCATAGGCCTTGGCCACGCCGCAGGCGATGGTGCCCACGCCGGGCTCGGAGACCAGTTTCACCGACACTAGACAGCTCGGGTTGATCTGCTTGATGTCGAAGATGAGCTGGGCCAGATCCTCGATGGAGTAGATGTCGTGGTGCGGCGGCGGTGAGATCAGGGTCACGCCGGGCACGGAATAGCGCAGCTGGGCGATCTGGGCAGTCACCTTGTCACCGGGCAGCTGGCCACCTTCGCCGGGCTTGGCACCCTGAGCCACCTTGATTTGCACCACATCGGCGTTCATCAGGTAGTGGGGGGTGACGCCAAAGCGGCCGGAAGCCACCTGCTTGATGCGGGAGTTTTTCTCGGTACCGAAGCGCTTGGGATCCTCGCCCCCTTCACCGGAGTTGCTCTGACCGCCGAGGCGGTTCATGGCGACAGCCAGTGCCTCGTGGGCCTCAGGACCGAGGGCGCCGATGGACATGGCGGCGGAGTCGAAGCGGGGGAACAGCTTGTCGGCTGGCTCAACCTGATCCAGCGCGACCGGATTGTCGACCTTCTTCAGGGCCAGCAGATCGCGCAGGGTGGCAACCGGGCGCTCGTTGACCAGACGGGCGTACTCCTTGTAATCGGCATAGTTGCCGGAGCGCACCGCGGTTTGCAGGGTCTGCACCACATCCGGGTTGTAGGTGTGGTACTCGCCGCCGTGGACGAACTTGAGCAGGCCGCCATGGGCGAGGGGCTTGCGCACCAGCCAGGCCTGACGGGCCAGATTGTGCTGATCCTGCTGGATGTCGGCATAATCGGCACCCTGAATACGGCTCGATACGCCGCGGAAGCAGGTATCGACCACCGATTTGGCCAGACCCACCGCTTCAAACAGTTGGGAGCAGCGGTAGCTGGCGACCGTGCTGATGCCCATCTTGGACATCACCTTGTAGAGCCCCTTGTTGATGCCGTTGCGGTAGTTGACCATGGCCTGGCGCAGGGACATGGTGAGCACGCCCTCTTCAACCTGTTTGGCCAGGGTTTCGTAGGCCAGATAGGGGTAGATGGCGGTCGCGCCAAAGCCCAGCAGCACCGAGAAGTGGTGCGGATCGCGGCAGCTTGCGGTTTCCACCAGAATGTTGGCGTCGCAGCGCAGGTTGTTGTCCACCAGGGTGCGCTGTACCGCGCCCACCGCCATGGCGGCCGGGATCGGCAGGGTGTCGGCGCTGATATCACGATCAGACAGCACCAGCAGTACGGTGCCGCTCCTGGCGGCGGTTTTGGCCTCATCGCAGATGCGCACGATGGCCGCTTCCAGCCCCTCTTCGGGCTTGAAGTTGAGGCTGATCACCTGATGACGGTAGTACTCACCTTCCAGTGCCAGCAGCTGGTGGAAGTCGGAGTAGAGCAGGATCGGCGACTGGAACAGCACCCGGTGGGCGTGGCCGAAGGTCTCGTTGAAGACGTTCTGCTCGCGACCGATACAGGTGGCCAGCGACATGACGTGGTTTTCCCGCAGCGGATCGATGGGCGGGTTGGTCACCTGCGCAAACATCTGGCGGAAGTAGTCATAGAGGGTACGCGGGCCGGAGGAGAGCACCGCCATCGGGGTGTCATCCCCCATGGAGCCCACCGCTTCCTGACCATTTTCACCGAGAACCCGGATGATCTGATCCAGCTCCTCGAAGGAGTAGCCAAACAGCTTCTGATAGGTTTTCAGCTGGTCGTCGGAGAACTCGCGGCTACCGGTCTGGCTGTCGTCCATCTGCTCGAAGGGGACCAGTCGGCGGCAATGTTTATCCATCCACTGCTTGTAGGTGTGACGGTTCTTGAGGTCGTCATCGATCTCGAAGCTGGTCCACACCTTGCCGTTGCTGGTATCCACCACGAACAGCTCGCCAGGGCCGACTCGGCCCTTCTCCAGCACTTCGTCCGGGGTGTAGTCCCAGGTGCCGACCTCGGAGGCGAGGGTGATGAACTTGTCCTTGGTGATGACGTAACGGGCCGGACGCAGACCGTTGCGATCAAGCGCGCAGGTGGCGTAGCGACCGTCGGTCATGACGATACCGGCGGGGCCATCCCACGGCTCCATGTGCATGGAGTTGAAGTCGTAGAAGGCGCGCAGGTCGTCATCCATGTTCGGGTGCTTTTGCCATGCTGGCGGGATCAACAGGCGCATGGCGCGGAACAGGTCCATACCACCGGCGAGGAAGAGATCCAGCATGTTGTCGAGACTGGAGGAATCCGACCCCGTGGTGTTGACGAAGGGGGCCGCTTCCTGCAAATCGGGGATCAGCGGCGTCGCAAACTTGTAGCTGCGAGCCTTGGCCCACTGGCGGTTGCCGGCGATGGTGTTGATCTCGCCGTTGTGGGCCAGATAGCGGAACGGCTGCGCCAGCGGCCAGCGCGGGCTGGTGTTGGTGGAGAAACGCTGGTGGAAGACGCAGATGGCCGCCTGCATACGGATGTCGGCGAGATCCAGATAGAAGCGCGGCAAGTCCACCGGCATGCACAGCCCTTTATAGACGGTGACCAGGTTGGAGAGGCTGACCACGTAGAAGTAGTCGTCGTTGACGCGCTTTTCGATGCGGCGACGCACGATATAGAGACGGCGCTCGAGATCCTTGTCGACCCAGCCGGGCGGGGCGTTGACAAAGACCTGTTCAATGCTGGGTAGGGAGGCTTTGGCGATGGTACCCAGTACGTTGGTATCAACGGGCACCTTGCGCCAGCCGACCAGACTCAGGGTCTCTTTTTCCAGCTCTTCGTCGATGATGTCGCGGGTCTGCTGGGCCAATACGGGGTCAGGGTTGAGAAACAGCATGCCGACCGCATAGTTGCGGCCAAGGTGCCATCCCTTCTCCTCGGCGACAGCTCTGAAGAAGCTGTCCGGTTTTTGCAGCAGCAGACCGCAACCGTCGCCGGTCTTGCCATCGGCGGAGATCCCGCCGCGGTGCTGCATGCGAGCCAATGCTGACATCGCGAGACGGACAAGCTTGTGGCTGGCTTCCCCTTCCATGTGGGCCAACAGGCCGAAGCCACAGTTATCCCTCTCCAGCTTTGGATCATATAGTGACATTGCATTTCTCCCTTGCTCGGCCTTGTATCGCACAGTCATCACCTGACTGCATAAATTGCGATTGGCTCTTGTGGTTCCGTCTGCCTGACGTGGCGAATCTCCAAACTAATGGGATTTTCTGGCGAGGTCAATCGCAGGTCAGGTTTGTCTTCATGGTTACATTCGCATAACAAAATGTCGGGTTAGGGGGATTCTCTCGCAGTTATGGAGTGTTTATTCTGTTTAGTTTGATTTTGTTGGTTAAATATATCGCCATTGGCGGGCTCAATGGTGCGCTCGGCGACGATGGGCGAATGTAGTAATTTTACCAACCCGATGTGGCCGACAGCGGAAGGGATCACATTTTCAATATCCCATGCTTGCAATTGTGTGTTGTCGGGTATCTTTGAATTTTTCATTGTTCAACAGTGGGTTATCAGGTCTCATTTTCATATGGATGTTTACTGTTTGAATCATCAAAGAACTGTAAAAATCCTTTTTTTGCGCTTTTTCTCTATATTTATTCAAAATTGGTCGGGTGTTTATATGTTTTACCCTCTCCGCTAGCTTGATCCAGCTCAGCCCCTGTTTTGCGCAAGCTCGTACAATGGCGCTCCTTTAGCGGAGGTGTCATGCAGTTACACGAACTCGTCAATACATTCGGTCAGGATCTCAAGCAGCGTCATGGTCAGAAGATCCACAAACTCTCCATCCATGGGGCCTTCACCTGCCCGAACCGTGACGGCACCCTGGGCCGCGGTGGCTGCACCTTCTGCAATGTATCCTCTTTTGCCGACGAGTCGGCCCAACAACTCTCCGTGGTACAACAACTGCTGGCTCGCCGGGACGAAGTCACCCGTGCCAAGCGCTATCTTGCCTACTTTCAGGCCTATACCAGTACCTATGCCGAGGTCGAATATCTGCAGCGGATGTATGAAGAGGCGCTGTCAGTGAGCGATATGGTGGGGCTCTGCGTGGGCACTCGCCCCGATTGCGTACCGGATGCGGTGCTGGATCTGTTGGCGGGCTATCAGGCCCGGGGCTACGAGGTGTGGCTGGAGCTCGGGCTGCAAAGCGCCAACGACAAGACCCTGCAACGGATCAACCGCGGCCACGGTTATGCCGCCTATGAGGATGCGGTAAGACGTGCCCATCAGCGCGGCATCAAGGTATGTGCTCATCTGATCGTCGGCCTGCCGGGCGAAGTGCCGATGGACAGCCTCGATACCCTGCATCGCATCGTTGAGACCGGTATTGAGGGGATCAAGTTGCATCCGCTTCATGTGGTTGAGGGCAGTACTCTTGGCAAGGCATGGCAGGCGGGGCGCCTTGAGGTATTGACGCTGGAGCAGTATGTGGAAGCGGCCGTTGCCATGATCCAGCACACGCCGCCCGAGGTGGTGTATCACCGGATTTCGGCCTCCGCGCGCCGTCCAACTCTGTTGGCGCCAGCCTGGTGTGAAAATCGCTGGACGGCCATGGCGGACATTGCCAAAGCACTCTCATTGAACGGCCCGCAAGGTCACGCGTTGGGCAGACCCTTCATACTTCCTGACCTATAATTGAGCGCCAGATTATTATTTTCACGTAAAACATAGGGTTATATAAAAAACTTCATACCCTAAACTATAGTTTTGGTACGTGCCGGTTGATATAGTGGTGCGCCATAATAAATGTCATTATCAATTAACTCCGACATTCACCCTGATTGCAGTGTTAGCATGGTGTTGATGAGCCGATTATTTTTACCAATAACGAATCATGCCGCCATTGCTGCTGTGCCGGGAAATTGGCGATGAGTGTCGCGATCTATCTGGACAGGTTTATCCCCTGATCAGTCTCATCAGCGGGAAGGCCACTCGGTTTTAGCGTGGCTATAGCAGGGAAATATGAGCGATGAACGCTCTTATCTACCTCATTTATGCAGTGACAGGATGCTATGCAAGCAGAAACAAGTCGTATTGATGAGTTATTGGAGTGTCTGGTCTTCTTGACCCGTTTTTATGGTGTGCCCAACAGTCAGGATGCCCTGACGACCGGGTTGCCACTGGTCTCCGGACGCCTGACTACCGCACTCTTTTGCCGTGCTGCCGAGCGGGGCGGGTTATCCGCCCGTGAAGTGATCCAGCCACTGGCCGATATTTCTCCCTTGCTGCTGCCTTGCGTATTGCAGATGCGCAGTGGTGGCGCCTGCATTTTGCTGGAGTGGAACGAAGATCGCAGCCAGGGGAAAGTGATTTTCCCGCAGGCCGGTGATGCCGCGCAATGGCTGACCGCAGCCCAGTTGGGTGATGAGTATTTGGGGCGCCTCTTCTATGTAAAGAAGCAGTTCAAGTTTGACGAACGTTCGCCCAAGGTGCTTGAAACCCGAGATGGACACTGGTTCTGGAGCACCTTGTTCGAATCCCGCGGCATCTATCGCGATGTGCTGATCGCCTCCATTCTGATCAACCTGTTTGCCATCGCCAGTCCGCTCTTTACCATGAACGTTTATGACAAGATTGTGCCCAATCTGGCGTTTGATTCGCTCTGGGTGCTGGCGGTCGGGGCCATGGTGGTCTTTACCTTCGATTTTGTGATGCGGCAGTTGCGTAGTTACTTTATCGACATTGCCGGTAAAAAGTCTGATGTGCTGCTGTCCGCCAAGATTTTCGCCAAGGTGATGGGCATGAGGATGGAGTCTCGTCCCGCTTCCACTGGTGCGTTCGCCAAACATCTGCAGGAATTTGAATCGGTGCGGGAGTTTTTCACCTCCGCAACGGTTTCTACTCTTATCGATCTCCCTTTTGCCGTCTTCTTCCTTTTTATTATCTGGATGTTTGCAGGCGTAATGGTGGTGGTTCCCATCGTCGCCATGCTGATCCTCATCGCCTACAGCTTCTATATTCAAGAGCCCCTCAAGCAGTCCATCGAAGAGGGCTCACGCCTTGCGTCCCAGAAGAACGCCAACCTGATTGAAAGTATTTCCGGGCTGGAAACCGTCAAGATTTTCGGCGCCGAGAGCATGTTCCAGCATCGTTGGGAACAGGCCGTCTCCCATATTTCCACCTGGGGTGTACAGACCCGCCGCATTACCAACTCCATGTCCTCGCTGGCCAGTTATATCCAGCAGGTGGTGACGGTCGGTCTGGTGATCGTCGGTGTTTATCAGATCTCCGAAGGTTTGGTCACCATGGGGGGCATGATTGCCGCCGTGATGCTCTCCAGTCGCGCCATTGCGCCCATGGTACAACTCTCCGTGTTGTCGACCCGTTATAACCAGGCTAAGTCAGCACTGGATATTCTGGAAAAAATCATGCAAACCCCGGGTGAGCAGGAGGAGGGCAAGCAATATATCCATCATCCGGTGATTGCCGGCCGAATTGAATTCGAAAATGTCTCCTTCAAATATCCCGGCATGGAAACCAGCACCCTGCACAATATCAATTTGCGCATTCAGCCGGGCGAAAAGGTGGCGATTATCGGCCGGATTGGGGCGGGTAAAACGACCCTCGAGAAGCTGTTGATGGGACTGTATCGACCGACCGATGGCTCGGTACGTATCGACGGCTTTGAACTCGATCAACTGCCACCTGCTGTGATCCGCCGCAATATTGGTTGTGTCCCGCAAGATGTCATTCTTTTCTTTGGCTCGGTGCGGGACAACATCATGCTGGGTAATCCGCTGGTGGATGATGTGAGAGTCTTGCGCGCAGCCAAGCGGGCGGGTGTCACCAACTTTACCAACCGGGATCCCAACGGGCTGGATCGGCAGATAGGCGAGGGTGGCCGTCAGCTTTCCGGTGGCCAGCGTCAGTCGATCCTGCTGGCTCGCGCCCTGCTCAATGACCCCCCCATTCTGGTGATGGATGAGCCGACCTCCAACATGGACAACCAGTCCGAGATGCAGGTCAAACAGGAGCTTGCCAGACTGGGCCCGGAAACCACATTGATCCTCATCACTCACAAAACCTCGATGCTGGATGTGGCATCGCGAGTGATCGTCATCGAGCAGGGGCAGATTGTTGCTGATGGCCCCAAAGAGGTGGTGTTACAGCAGTTAAAGGAAGGCAAGGTGCGCGTGCAGGAGGTGTCCCATGGTTAAGGGGCTCATGGACTGGTTCAAGCGCAGCAAAAAGACGCCTTCCGGCGAGGTATTGCCGGCACCCGAGCATCTGGAGTTTGTCGATGACGGCGCTGCAGCTGTGTTGCTGACCACGCCGACGGGAGCTCGTATCCTGCTATGGTGCTGTTTCCTCTTTTTCATGAGCGCGATCGTCTGGGCTGCCTGGGCCGAGCTGGATGAAGTCACCGTGGGTCAGGGCAAAGTTATTCCATCCCGTCAGCTGCAGGTGATCCAGAACCTGGAAGGGGGGATCGTCAAAGAGATCTTCGTCAAAGAGGGGGATATCGTCGAAAAGGGGCAGCCGCTGCTGCGCATTGATGACACCCGTTTCCGCTCCGACTTTAGAGAACGGGAGCAAGAGGTAGTCACCCTCAAGGGGGATGTGGCACGTCTGCGCGCTGAGATGGCCAGCGTCGAGGTGAAAAACGACCCGGCACTGGGGTGGCGTGAACAGGTCGTGGTAGGTGAAGCGCCAATCCAGTTCCCCGATGGTTATGAAACTGTCTTTGCCGAATACGCACACCGTGAGCGGTCTGTACAGCGGGATCGCCTCAATAACCTGAAGAACCAGCTCTATATTCTTGGTCAGCAAATCGAACAGAAAGAGCAGGAGCTGATTGAACTGAATGCCAAAATTCGCACCGTGAATCGCAGTGTGGATTTGGCCAGACAGGAACTGAATATTAGCCGTCCGTTGGCGAAAGAAGGTATAGTGCCTCAAGTGGAGCTAATCAAGCTTGAGCGGCAGGTCAACGAGATGCAGGGGGAGCTGGAGAGCAACCGTCTGCTGATCCCAAAACTCAATTCGGTACTGCGTGAGACCATCTCCAAGCGTAATGATATTGCGCTGAAGTTCAGAGCAGACTCCCAGACTGAACTGAATGAGAAACAGGGGCGGCTTGGCCAGTTATCAGAAGGGCAGGTTGGCTTGCGAGACAGGGTTGACCGGACCAGCGTGATTGCTCCGCTCAAGGGCACCATCAAGAAACTCAAGATCAACACCCTGGGCGGCGTGGTTCAGCCCGGCATGGATTTGATGGAGATTGTGCCGTTGGAGGATACCTTGCTGGTAGAAGCCAAGGTGTCACCGAAAGATATCGCCTTCCTGCGACCGGGGCTGGATGCCATCGTCAAAATTACTGCCTACGACTTTACAATCTATGGAGGATTGCATGGCAAGGTTGAACAGATAAGTGCGGATTCGATCCAGGATGAGGAGGGGAACTCCTTTTATCTGGTTCGTGTTCGAACAGAGAAGAGTTACTTGGGCGATGAACTTAACGCACTTCCCATCATCCCCGGTATGTTAGCCAGTGCTGATATCATTACTGGTAAAAAAAGTGTCCTAGACTATTTGCTTAAGCCGATTTTACGGGCAAAGCAGTCGGCACTGAGAGAACGATAAGCCAACAATCTAAAAACAAAACATGACTGGAGATAACATGAAAAAAACGATTGTTGCCATGCTGGTCAGTGGCTGCATCCTGATCCCGAGTTTGGGTCAGGCCCAGACTCTGGAAGAGTCGGTGGCACAGACACTTGCTACGCATCCCAAGATAAAGGAAGCGTTTGATCTGTATCAGGCACGACTCTATCAGCATGATGGAGCCAAGGGTGGCTATTATCCTACGATCGATCTGCGTGGCGGCGTAGGCTATGAAAAAACTGATAGCCCTTCTACCCGCGCTGCCAGCGCCAACAGCAATATTGATGATTCCATGACTCGCAAAGAGGCTGGACTCAGCCTGCGGCAAATGTTGTTTGATGGCTTTGATATCAGCAACAACGTCTCCAGAACCGAAGCCGAAGCCAATGCCCAGCGTCTGGCGATGATCTCCGAAGCTGAAAATACCGCGCTGCGAGTAGCTGAGGTCTACCTCAATATGCTGCGTCAGCAGGAGATTTTGGAACTCTCCAAACAGAACCTGGAAACCCACGAACAAATCCGCAGCGACATCAGCAAGCGGACTGATTCAGGGCTTGGTTCTACTGCGGATCAGACCCAGATTGAAGGTCGTGTTGCCCGGGCCTATTCAAATCAGGCCGCTGCTGAAAACAACTATCGCGACGCAGAGAGTGAATTTATTCGTGTTGTGAACGAGGTGCCAAAAGACCTGGTGCAGCCGGTTCCCAATACCGAGCTTATCCCGACCAGCCTCGATAGTGCGCTGAAAACAGCGACCGAAGTCCACCCGACCCTGCTCTCTTCCCTGCAGGATATCGAAGCGGCCAAGTATCAGCATGAAGGTGCCAAATCCGGTTTCTACCCCAATGTAACATTCGAGGTCGATCAGAACTGGAATGAGGATATCGATGCGGTCAAAGGGCGCAACGATGATCTGACCGCAATGGTGCGGATGCGTTACAACTTGTTCCGTGGCGGTTCTGATGTGGCAGAGAGCAATGCAACATCGGCGCTCTACTCTCAGGCGAAAGACATTCATTTGAATGCGTTCCGCCAAGTGGAGGAAGGCACTCGTCTGGCCTGGAACGCGAAAGAGTCGCTGGCCAAGCAGAAGACCTTCCTGAAAGAGCATGTTGACGCCAGCTATGACACCGTACAGGCATACAAGAAGCAGTTTGGTTTGGGTCAACGGACATTGCTGGACGTATTGAACACCGAGAACGAATTGTTCGAGGCGCGTCGCAGCTATATCACTGCCGAGTATGATGCACTGCTGGCTGACTATCGCATTCTCAACGCGACAGGTAGCCTGCTCAATGCATTTAGCGTCAAACAACCCGCTGAATGGCAGGCCAGGCAATAACCGTTTGCCCATGATCCCGCAGGGATCATGAACGCCAACATGGTGATTGCAGCTGGCAGTCACCATGTTTGGCTAACGCAGGTTGTTGTACGAGCTTTGAGGAGTGCAGCAGTAATAATGCAGCAGGAATATGATGTGACACTCCAGCGCGGAACCGGTAGCCGATGGTGTTATCTTCTGAATGAATGGAGATACCGATCCTTACGCGCTCTGCGCCACTCCTTATGGATCCTGCTGTTACCCTTCTCACTTCTGCTCTGTGCCAGTCAGCCTCTGCCACAGGAAGATCTCAACTTGATCAAACGGGCGGAGCAGACCTATGGCGCCAGAGCCGGCAAGCGTGTAACCAGTTGGCGTATGCTGGTCATGGAGACGAAGGGCAGGGCCCTGAGCGAAGAAAAAAAGCTTGAGCGGGTAAATAATTTTTTCAATCGGATGCGTTTTATTGACGATATCAAGTTGTGGCGCAAAAAGGATTATTGGGCAACCCCGCTAGAATTTTTGGGAGCCGCCGGGGGAGACTGTGAAGATTTCAGTATCGCCAAATACTCTACGCTGCTCGAGCTTGGGATCCCGGATGATAAAATGCGGATGGTGTACGTTAAGGCTCTTGATTACAACCAGTTTCACATGGTGGTGGCATATTATGAGACACCCTCTTCCGTTCCGGTTATTTTGGATAATTTGATAGGCTCGATTCGCCCAGCCACACAGCGGCGTGATCTGGTGCCTATTTACAGTTTTAACGGTAGTCACTTGTGGTTGATGAAGGCACGAGGCCAAGGGGAACTGGCTGGTCAATCATCCCGCTTGGGATTATGGAATGATTTACGCAATCGCATGACCTCGGGGCGATTGGCTCGGCCAGTGGTGAATTTGGATGATTAACCTATGACGCTCTATCGACAGTTATTAGCCACCATGCTGCTGCTGTTTGGATTGTTATTTGCGGCCACATACTGGGTGCAATTCAATTCAACCCGCACTTATCTGGCGCAGCAACAGGAAACAACGGTCATCAATACGGCAACTTCGCTGGGGCTTGCGCTCACTCCCTATCTGGAAAACGGTGACAAGGTCGGTGCCGAGTCGGTGATCCAGGCTATTTTTGATGGCGGCTATTATCGATTGGTTCGCCTGGATCTGCTGGCCTCAAAGGATGTCATCGAGCAGGAAAATACCAACAATATTCAGGGGGTACCGCGGTGGTTTGTAAATTTGGGACTGTTTCCTGAGGTATCCAACGAGTCAATTCTGACGTCTGGCTGGTTGCAGCTTGGAAAATTAAAAGTAGTGGGTCACCCCGGCCAGGCTTATTACGAGTTGTGGCGTGGTATGAGTGAGCTGGCGAGCTGGTTTCTGGTCGGCTTTTTGATCACCACCATTTTGTTGATGAGAGCACTCAACTACTTGCTCAAGCCACTCAAACAGATCTGTGATCAAGCAGTCGAGATTGAGCTGCACCATTTCGGTCATACGATCCCGGAGCCTAAAACCCATGAATTGAAGCAGGTTGTTCAGGCGATCAACACCCTCTCAAGCAAGTTGGCGTTGCAATTTAAAGAGCAAGCCGATGAGGCCGAGAAATTGCGTGAGCGGGTTTATGTCGATGCCGTGTCGGGGCTTGGCAACCGAGCCTATTTTGTGGGTCAGGTAAACGCATGGATAGCGGAGGCTGGCCAAGGTGGCGTCATGCTGGTTGCGGTCGACATGCTGGATGATATCTATCGCGATGAAGGCTTTGCTGCCCGTGACAACATGGTCAAATCGATAGCTCAGGCTTTGAAAGAGCAATTAAAAGGGTGGGATGGCGCAGCCTTGGCACGGATCTCCGCGACGGAATATGCGCTGCTCTGTCCAACTGACGATCTGACTCAGCTAAAAGAGCTGGCTGAAGTGATTAATAGCCGCATTGCCGATCTGGTGGTGAATCCAATGGGCGAAGGGGATGCGCTCTCCGTCATCGGTATTGCCGGTCGTGATGGCAATGATGATCTCTCTGCCTTGTTGACCAAAGCCGATAATGCGCTTGGCAAGGCGCGCAATGAACGCCGTGGTGCTGTGGTGATGGAAGGGGGTACCGAGCAAGGTTTGATGGGGCGTTTGGCCTGGCGAGATCTGGTACAAGATGCCATTTCACGACAACTTTGGCGCTTCAAGGCACAACCAGCTTGCCGGTTTGATAATGGAGCAAGGTTGCATGCCGAGCTGTTTGCTTCTATCTCTCGCGATGGCACAGATTATTTTGCCGGTCAGTTCTTGCCCGCGATTGAACAGTTCAAATTGGGGGGCGAGTTTGACCAGGCGGTGCTTGATGCTTGCGTTCCATTACTGCAAAAACAGTCTGATCTGGTACTGGCGATCAACATCACTGCTGGCTCGCTCTGCTCGGATGAATTTTTAACCTGGCTGACGCGCTATCTGACCGAGCATGTTGAGCTGAAAGATCGGTTGTTATTTGAAATACCTGAAGCTGCCATCATGAAACATAAAGACCACGTGGCTGCGTTGGTGGGCACCTTGCAAGCTCATGGCTTCCAGTGGGGGGTTGACCACTATGGTCGTCACTTCCAGTCTCTGGGCTATCTGGAGGAGTTGTCGCCGGCTTATGTCAAGGTCGATCACGGTTATACCAGTCAGGTCATGGAGCCGGGGGCTGACACCTCATTCCTGGCTGCAGTGTGTCGCGCCGCACACAATGCCGGTGTGACCACCATTGCGACCCGTGTCGAGGATCAACATCAAGTGGAACTGCTTTCCAAGTTGCATATCGATGGTTACCAGGGATTTGTTCATCCTGCCTTCCCATTGTCTTGAATTAAATGCTGGAAATGGCCCCGATAGGGGCCTTTTTTATACCAGTCACTTCTCTTTTCGCCATTTTTCTATAACCAACTCAAGGCCAGTCTTGAATGGGGCTGTGTCTAGGGTTCTGATTTGTATTAAGAAATTCCAACTCTTCGATTTTTTTCCGTCCTTTTGTTGAATTCCTCTCGAACGTACGTTTTTTTGCAACGGAACAGCGTGCTATCTCCTTCTACGGTGTAGACATCAAGATCTGTCACCTTGGAGCAATGGATATGCGTACCCAAATCATCGACAAGTCCGTGGTTGTCTCAGCTATCGAAGGCAATGTGGAGATTGTGCTGGCTGATGGAAGCAGCCGCCCTCTGCAAAAAGGGGAAATTCTCCAACCCGGAGCAAAATTGGCCATAGCTGATGACGCCAAGCTGGCTCTTTCCCCTTATGACGATACTCCAGCATCGGATGTTCCGGCAGGTTCCGAGTCCGCTGAACCTGCTCAACCGCAAGTGGCGGCCAGCCAGGAAGGCGCTCCTTCAGATATTGCCGCATTGCAAGAATCGATTCTGCAGGGTGTTGACCCGACTCAAAACTTTGAGGCTTCTGCTGCTGGTGGGGCACCAGCGGCCGGTGGTGGTGGCGGTATTGGTGGGGTTGCGGGGACCAGTGGTAATGGTGGTTTCGTCACAATTGATCGAACTGGTGATGCCACGATAGCGGCTGCAGGGTTTGATACCACCTACGATACGGCCGCTGTCATCAATGAAAATCAGGCCGAAGATTTGATTCTTGAAAATCAGCTTGATGATTTGGGCGAAACCGCCGTGACCCTGGAAGACACTCAGGTCAGTGGGAATTTGCTCGACAATAGTACCAATCCAGATGGGCCTGCTGATGCCTCTATCGTTTCATATGACTGGGGTATCAATATCGGAGTCCCTGCTGGTGTTGCTGCCACCATTACCGGAGTGGGCATACTGATCATCAATCCGGATGGGAGCTATACCTTTACTCCTGCGCCTAACTATGATGGCGCTGTTCCCCCGGTGAACTATCAGGTAACTGATGGCCAGGATACAGTGACTTCAACACTCGTTATCTCCCTTACTCCGGTAGATGAGGCGGTAGGCCTTGATGGGCTTACCCTAGAAGGGGGAGAGGTGTTGGTCAGTGATGCCAATCTGGCGGATGGTTCAACCCCCAATGCGACAGCGTTGACTCAAGGTGGAGTGTTTACCTTCAGCGCCCCCGATGGCGTGCAAACGCTGGCAATCGGGGCGATCCAGTTGATCAGCAATGGCACCGTGATTGCTCTGCCTGTATCCATTGAGACTCCGCTTGGCAATGGATTGCAAATCACTGCAATAACCTACGATCCCGTTACCGGTAACGGCAGTGTCTCCTACAGCTATACCCTCCTTGATAACGAGGCCCATCAACAACCCGCGTCTGATCTGCAATTGGGTGAGAGTCTCGCTGTGATCTTGACCGATGATGACGGTGATACAACCAGTGCAACGCTGGATATCGTTATTCAGGATGATGTGCCGACCCAGGATGTGGGGGTGGCCGAAGAGGCTAATTTGGGTGGATTGTCGGTCAGTCTGGACGAGACGGTTGGCAAAGAGGATACCTACAGCGAAAGTGATGTGAATGACGGCTATGTCAGTGATGACGTAGAGGGGGCACTGGCCCGGGCTACAACTGTGATTGAAGGTGGTTTGCTGTCACTGTTTACCAGCAGTGGCAGCTACGGTGCTGATGGTGCAGGTAGCATCACCGGCAGTTTCAGCTTTGTCGGAATTGGCGAGGCGGGGATTGCCACCAACCTGTTTGCCACCAAAGGTGGTGCGATAACCCTCAATGCAGTGAGCGCGACCGAGCTGCAAGGGGTTGATGGTGACGGCGATGTGGTCTTCAGCATCAAGATTGTGGAGGTAGATGGGGTATCCCAACTGCAGACCACCCAGTTTGAAGCCTTGTCTCATGACGACACCGGTTTGCTTGATGAATCACTGTCGCTGCTGCTCAGTGGGCAGAACAGTCTGGGACTGCAATACAGCGTGACCCGTGTGGACGGAGATGGCGATAGCGTGACCGACAGTGCCAGTGTCAGTTTGATTGCGGGCGAGCGGTCGGTATTCAGCTTCAAGGACGATGGCCCGAGTGCGTCGGCCAAAGCGGCAGCCAGTGCTGGCGCCACCCTGGATGAGACCGGCGGGTTTGATGCGGTCGATATCACCAGCAGCGCCATTAGCGGCCTGTTCAATACGCCGGTGTATGGCACTGACGGCGCAGGCAGTGTGCAGTACAGCCTGAGTGC